>PHBZ01000049.1 GCA_002840755.1 Chloroflexi bacterium HGW-Chloroflexi-10
TGTAGAACATTCAACACTCGTTGTCCATTTTTACGGGAAGTTGAAATGTAACTGCGGATTTGGCAGAAAACCTCGGCACTACCCTCAGAACGAAAACAACCAGACACTTTTTGTTTCAGTTTAACCATACGGATTTCTCTTTCCGTCTGGTTGTTATTGAAAGGCACTTTAAAATCATACATTTTGGCTGGCTTTTATGTTTTTGACAATGATAAAGTTCAGTCACGTTTTTTTGCCTGAGCAGTTACGAAATTTGGTGAAATGGTAAACGAGAATGAATTCCACCTCTTGAAAAGATTTATTTATTCCTTCACTCGCGCCAGCGCCTGCTGAGCCTCCACGTATGTCGGGCGCAGGGTCACCGCGATGTCGTAATCAAAGGCGGCTTTTTCCTTGTCACCCAGGGTTTCATAGGCCATACCGCGCCAGTAATGTGTTTCTTCGAGGCCGCGTTTGCTGAGCATCGATAGGGTAGCATTTGCCAGGTTAATCACATCCTGGTAACGACCGGTGTCGTAGTAGGCCTGGTAGGCTTCCACCCGGTACCACAGCACACGCCAGGGACGCTCATCCTCAGTGAGGGTGTCGTACAGGGTAAAAGCCTGGTCAAAAGTGAGCGCGCTGGCATCCTTTTGGTCCAGATGGTAGAGGGTGGCGCCTTTGTTGAAGAGGGCAAAGAACAGGTCACGGCCGGTTAGTGTTGGGATTTCAGCTTCGGTTTGGGAGAGTGTATTATAGAGGTTGGTTTGCGGGTCAGCATCAGCACCCAGGATGCTGAAAATCTCGCTTTCACGTTCTGGTGGATAGGCCACCAGGTAAACGCGGTTGAAGTCGCGCCACCAACGCGATTCAATTTCTTCGTACGGCATCGGCAGATCCGGCATAATTAGTGAGTCCTGGGTGGTAAAGAAGGATTGTGGGTCGTTATAGGCACTCACAAGGACATAATGTCCCATCCACCAGTCTTTGGGCGGCTGGTGACCGCTTTCGATGATGACCGGGAAACCGGCAGCGATGAAACGTTTAAGCAGGTCCGGACTGCCACCGGTGCGCAGGATCACGTTGAGGTTAGTGGTCTGGTTGATAAAAGCGGCCATTTCTTCCGGCATAACATTAGAGTCATCCTCGTTGGGTCGCAGCCATTCCTTGGTGTTGCGTTGGTCGCCGCTCCAACCCCAATAGTTGAGTATCATCGAGAGGTTGGCGGGTCCACAGTTGTTGAAGCTCTGGTATTCATGGCGGATGCCGCTGATCGTGGCCTGGGCGGGTATGGGTGCGGGAGTGAGGGTAGGGGTTGGGCTGTGGGCTGGCGTAGCAACAGGTCCTTCCGGCGTGTTGGTGGCAGCAGCTGGCAAACTGTTTTGCGTGGCTAATTGTGCGTTCTGCGTGGCGTAGGCGTTCATTGTGGCCTGAACGATCTGGTCAATTTGCTGGTTAGGTGATAGGGAGACCTGGTCCGGTGGGTTGAAGTAATAATGGATTCGGGTTTGTAAACCAGCCAGCCGCCAGGAGAGGCGCTCGTACACCGGCGGAAAATTGTAAAGGCCGATACACAGCAGAATAAAGAGGGGTAAGCTGAGGAGTATCCAGCGGGTTTTATGTTTGGTCATGAGATTAATTATACCGGGTGATTTGGGGATTGCCCACAAACACAGAGATTAATGGTCAGGTTGATCTTTTGCCTATTTCTAAGAACCTTATAAACAATACAATATCGACATATTTTATCGAATTACTGTATCATGATAGGGATAATGACAGTTTTTAGAATTGGAGGATTCAATTTGAAATTTCCAAATAAATATTTTGCAGTCCGGATCGCCCTGCTTTACCTGCTTTTTAGCGTGCTTTGGATTTTATTTTCGGATAGGATAGTACTGGGATTCTCTGATGATCCAATAATGATCACGCGTATGCAAAGCTATAAGGGTTGGTTTTTTGTTTTATTAAGTGCCGGTTTGATCTTCTTGTTGGTCAGGCATGAAATTATCCGGCTGGGTCAGATCCATCAGGTATTAAAACAAAATCAGGAACGCTTCAATTCCATAGTGGATAATCTATTGGAAGGCGGTCAGTTAATTGGCTTTGACTGGCGTTATCTGTATTTAAACGATGTAGCCGAAATCCATAATCGCCGCCCGAATGCAGAATTATTGGGTAATCGGGTAATGGATATGTGGCCCGGAATTGAAAATAATCCGGTTTTTCCGGCGGAAAAAGCCTGTATGGAGCTGCGTATCCCCCAGCAATTGGAAAATGAATTTGTTTTCCCGGATGGCCATAGCGGGTGGTTTGATCTCCGTATTGTTCCCGTACCGGAAGGGATTTTTATATTGTCAATCGATATCAGCAAACGTAAATATGCTGAGGTTGAAATTCTGGCAACCAGCCGCCAATTGTTGGAATCCAAACTACATTTAGAGGATGCCTACCGTGATCTCGAAAAGAAGGAATCCAATTATCGCGAATTGTTTATGAATAACCCGCAGCCTATGTGGGTATATGATACCGAAACCCTGCAATTCCTGATGGTGAATGATGCTGCGATCCATCATTATGGGTATAAATGGGGTGAATATAAGGAAATGACATTAAAGGATATTCGGCCCGACGAAGATGTCGAACCGCTGCTTCAGAATCTGAAAGACCAAAACGAGGAGTACCAGCAATCCGGGCCTTGGCGCCACAAAAAAAAGAATGGGGAGATTATTCTAGTGGATATAACTTCGCATGGCTTTGTTTATCAGGGCCGCGATGCGCGTTTTGTGATGGCACAGGATATTACAGAACGCTTGAATGCCGAGAAAGAGCTGCGTTTGCAAAGTGCGGCCCTGAATTCAGCAGCTAACGCTATTTTGATTACCGATGAAAAAGGAAAAATAGTCTGGGGTAACCCGGCATTTGAGCAATTAACCGGTTACATTCTTTCCGAAGTGACCGGAAAAAGGCCGGGCGATTTGCTAAATTCCGGTTTTCAGAATCAGGCTTTTTATGAAAATTTGTGGACCACCATCATAAATCAGAGGGTGTGGCGGGGAGAGATTGTTAATCGCAAAAAAGATGGCAGTATTTATATAGAAGAGCAGTCCATCACCCCCGTAGTGGATCCTTCCGGCCAAATTACCCACTTTGTGTCCATCCGCCAGGATATTACCGAACGTAAACAATCCGAGAAAAAACTCTATGAAAGTGAAGAACGCTTGCGCTTGGCATTGGCTGCCGCAAACCAGGGCCTGTACGATTTGAACGTGCAGACAGGTGCCATTATTGTGAATGATAATTATGCCGCCATGCTGGGCTATGATCCTTCTGCCTTTGTAGAAACCATAGATAGTTGGTTGGGCCGTCTGCATCCGGATGATGTTGATCTGGCAAACAAGGCATACACAGCATTTATCAATGGTGAAGTTCCGGAATATCGGTTGGAATTCCGCCTGAAGATGGCAGACGGCGAATGGAAATGGCTGTTATCGGTTGGCCGCATTATAGAGAATGATCAGCATAACCAACCGCTGCGTATGTTGGGTACACATACGGATATTACGGAAACGAAAAACAATGCACTCGAAATCGCCAGTCTCCTGGAGGCATCCGAGCGGCGTTTGGCCAGGATCTCCGCATTAAGAAACATAGATACCGCTATCAGCGCTTACCCAGAACTGGGAAGGACCTTTAACATTATTATTAACCAGGTGGTTAGCCATTTGATGGTAGATGCCTGTGCAATTCTGCTCTTTAGCCCCGCCGAACAGGAATTTTACTTTGCTGGTGGCCAGGGTTTCATCACTCAACGCATAAAAAATTCCAGGATCAAGTTAGGAGAAAGCCAGGCTGGTAGGGCGGCCGTAGACCATAAAATGCTGCATATCGCGGATATTGATGAAGAGGATATTGATGCGCATTTCAGGGCATTGATGCACGAGGAAAACATCAAGACCTATTTTGGTCAGCCGTTATACGCGAAAGGTAAATTGATCGGTGTCCTGGAATTGTTTCATCGCAGCCATTTAAACCCGGATCAGGAATGGCTGGATTTTTACCAGACACTGGCCGGGCAGGCAGGTATTGCCATTGAAAACATACAATTGTTTGAAAATCTTCAGGTTTCCAATAAAGAATTGATGCAGGCTTATGATGCCACGATTGTGGGTTGGTCGAAAGCATTGGACTTGCGTGATGAAGAAACCGAAAATCACACCAAAAGAGTGGTGGAATTGACGGTGAAATTGTGTCAGAAACTGGGTTTTTCGGAGGAAGAGCTGGTGCATATCACCCGAGGTGCCATTTTGCACGATATCGGCAAAATGGGCGTCCCGGATAAAATTCTGCTGAAACCCGGCAAGCTGACCGATGAAGAATGGGTCGCAATGCGCAAACATCCCCTGCACGCCTACGATATGCTCTACCCGATCGAATATTTGCGTCCGGCAATGGATATACCACATTTGCATCATGAACGCTGGGACGGCTCGGGTTACCCGCTTGGTTTAAAAGGCGAGCAAATTCCCTTGGCTGCGCGCATTTTTGCTATTATTGATGTGTATGATGCGCTGACCAGCGACCGCCCTTATCGTGGAGCGTGGACGGATAAAGCAACCCGTGCTTATCTTTTAGAAAACGGTGGAGTTTTATTCGACCCCAAACTTGTCCCCATCTTTCTGGATTATTTGACGCAAGAAAAACCGGAGTAGATTTAGCCTGAAGCCGGAGGCAGCTGTTGGCTTTCAGTCATTGATCAATAGTGGTCCACGAAGGATTTGGTTTACCTGGGGGTCAAATTCATTTCATCGAGGAAGATAGTAACCACTCTTGGATCGAAATGTTTTCCGGATTGCTCCTGAATATAAGCAAGTGCTTTTTCTCTGGACAAGGCTGCACGGTATGGTCGGTCAGAAGTGATGGCATCCCATACATCTACAATAGCAAAAAGCCGTGCTGCTAAAGGAATCTGGTTCTCTTTAAGTCCGCGTGGATATCCGCTGCCATCCCATTTTTCGTGATGGCAATACGGGATATCCAATGCTTCTTTTAGATAAGCAATAGGTGCAAGCATCTCATAAGCAAAGACAGGATGCCGGCGCATGATTTCCCATTCGCTTTTGGTTAACTTGTCGGGTTTCAACAGGATTGAGTCTGGAACGCCCATTTTCCCGATATCGTGCAATAGTGCGCCGCGCCGAACCTCCAGTAAATCCGTCATATCCATTCCCATTCTTGCTGCCAGGTGCAATACCATATCCGTTACACGCTGCGTATGACCCTCTGTTTCCTTGTCACGCATATCCATCGCGCGGGACCAACCTTCAATGGTGGCATCATATGCCAGGGTAAGTTCGATATTTGATTGATGCAATTGATTAAACAGAGTGGTATTATCGACAGCAATGGCTGCCTGCGTTGCCAATGATTCAAAAAATTCGAACCATTCCGGTGTCGGATCAAGTTGTTTCCGGCAAAACACTTCCAGAACGCCCTTCACCTGTCCTTTTGCGGTCAAAGGAGCGACATGGTGAGAAACGAATTCCTCTTCGCTGATCAGAACAGTCCGGCTAAAAGCATCCTGAGCCTGGCTAAGGTCTGTTAAAGATAAAATCCTTCGTTCGGAAGCCGCGGTACCAGCTCGTCCTTCTCCTAAAAGCACCTTTAATGTTTCAATATTTGTTGTTTTGAACCCAAATCCAGCCACGTATTCAAGTATCCGGGTATCCGGTGTAAGCAGTAATACATTGGCAGCGTCAACACCAAGCTGCGTCACCGCATTTTTGAGCAATATATCCAGAATAACCCGTAAATCAAAGATGGAACTGATCGCTAAATCAATTTGATGCAAAGAAGCCATTTGATGAAGTTGTTGTACCGTCTGCTCGTGGAGCGTGACGCGCTGTATGGCGTTTGCGGCGAGATTCGCAATGGCTACAAGTAAATTTACATCTTTCTCGGTAATCACTTCTTTTCGGATAACCCAAAGTGCGCCAATCATTTCATCCTGTGCGATAAGGGGAACACAGGCCACAGCATGCGAATCACCAAGTAGGTCAGAACGGAAGAAAAGTGGGTCAGTATGTGCGTGATTATTCAGATACAATTTTCCATCAGCAAATATCTCGCAGCAGACTCCTTTTCCTGGAGGAATGTGCAATCCTGTAAATCGCTCCCCTACCGGGCCGCAGCCCATTTCTACGACTACCCCTCCAATAATCTTATTTTGTTTTAGTAGCATACTTCCATCGGCATTGAATAACTCGGTGATCCGGTTGAGAAATATGTCAACCAGATCGAATCGTGTAGTGGCTGTACGCATTGCGTTTGCAACCGAAATGATTGCTTCACGTTCCATTTCATATTGCTTACGATTACTGATGTCCTGTTTGATGGCTACAAAATGGCTGATTTCACCCTGCTCCTGGCAAACTGGAGCAACGGTCATTTCTTCTGTATAAAAAGTGCCGTCAGCGCGACGATTGATCAGTTCACCGTGCCATACTTGCCCGGAAAGAATGGTCTTCCAAATTTCCCTGTAGAACTCAGGGGTATGTTTCCCCGAGTTAAGGATCCGTGGATTCTGGCCAATGGCATCTTCTGCTGTATATCCGGTCAATTGCGTAAAAGCCGGATTGACCCAGGTAATAATTCCTTTATGATTGGTAATAACGATACCATTGGCAGCTGCTTCCAGCGCGGCGCTTTGGAGACGCAGATTATTCTCCGCCTGCTTACGTTCCCCCAGATTTTCTGCTTCACTTAATGCGCGTTTGATAGCTGGAACGAGCCGCGATAATTTTAGTTTTAATACGTAATCCGTGGCGCCTTGGGTAAGGCACTCGATGGCTACATCTTCCCCCATGGTGCCTGAAACAAAGATAAATGGTGTATCCGGACAAAGTTCCAATGCCAACTTAAGCGCTTTTATTCCATCATATCCTGGCAGTCTATAGTCCGCCAGGATAACATCGAATTTTTCCATCCGGATTGCCTGATCAAATTCAATACCATTTTGGACGCGGATGATCTGAAAAATAATTCCGGCCGACTCAAGTATTGCCTGAATAATTTCAGCGTCTTTTGCGTCGTCTTCAAGATGGAGGATACGAATGGATTTGCTCATGTTATTATCGGCTATTCCTTAAAAACACGCCTCATTTAGTTTTGGGAAGGGAAAAGTAAAATGTTGCACCACGATCAATTTCTCCTACTGCCCATGTTCTGCCACCATGCCGGCTGATGATCTGGCGTACATTTGCCAGGCCAATCCCTGTTCCTTCAAATTCATCTGCACTGTGCAATCGTTGAAACACACCGAAAAGTTTATCAACGTAAGCCATATCGAAGCCAACGCCATTGTCACGCACATATAGGATCGTCTCAGTATTAGATTCTGAACTGTAGCCAATTTCAATCTTTGTGAGTTTACAGGATCGTGTGAATTTCAAAGCATTGGAGATCAAATTGACCAGGACTATCCGCAGCATCGCAAGATCTCCAGTCACGCTAGGCAGGTTGGCAATATTCCACTCGATAGCCCTGTCTTTGGTATCAGGTTCAAATTCCCGGATTATTTCTTGTACCAATTCGTGGAGATTGATCTGAAAACTTGCCAGGTCAAACCGCCTCATGCGAGAGAAAGAAAGCAGATCATCGATCAGCTTGCCCATGCGTTTGGAAGAGTCGCAGACCATATCCAGATAATGCTGGCTCTGTGGGTCCAAAGCGGTTCCTGCCCGCTTTTCAAGCAGTCTCATAAAATCATCGATGTGCCTCAGTGGTGCTCGCAGATCATGCGAAACAGAGTAAGCAAAAGCCTCGAGTTCATTGTTTGCAGCTTCAAGTTGAGCGGTACGCTCATAAACCCGCTGTTCAAGTTCCTGGTTGAGTCTTAGAACTTCCTCCTCGGCTCGTTTACGTTCGGTTATTTCCCATGCCAGGTCAGCTATTCTGGAAACAGTTTCAATATCCGTTTGGGTATAATCACTGGCCTTATTTCCAACCCCCAGAATGGCAGCAATTTTGGGACCGCGAAAAACCGGCACGACGAGTTCACGAATGATGGCAGCATGACCTTCAGGCAAGCCTTTGCGGTTCACAAGCGCTGCATAATCATTGTGGATAACGGCTTTTCGTTGATGTACACAATCTGCCCAAACGCCGGCCTGGTCGATAGCGTAATGCAGCCCCTTACCTTCAGCTTTGCAGAATTCCGCCTTGGTTCGGGTTGACCAATTCTGAAGTGTCAGGTTTATTTGATCTTCTTCGACAAAATGATAAAAACCGATCAGGCTGTTCGTAAGTTTTTCGGTTTCATTCAATACTTCCTCTAGCAATTCATCCAACGAGTGGGTCAGTGAGAATTGCACTAAATGCATTCTGGACGCATTGATCGCCTCAGCCAATTTGTGTTCTGTAATATCGCTGGTAATCGTCGATACGCCGGTAATTCTGCCGGCAGAGTCTTTAATGGGTGATACAGTCAGGAATACGTTGATGATTTTTCCGTCTTGCCTGCGCCGTACCGTTTCATAATGTTTGATATACTCTCCTGCCTTAATTCTGGCGAGAATGGAAGGCGATTCATCTTCGTATCCTGTCGGGATTAGAATAGAAATTGGCTTGCCAACCATCTCACTTTCGGAATAACCATAGATTTTTTTCGCGCCTTTATTCCAACTCGTAACAATTCCTTCCAGCGACTTGCCAATAATGGCATCTTCAGAATATTTGACAATGGCTGCCAGTTGGTTAGACTTTTCCTCAGTTTTTTTTCGCGCAGTGATGTCTTGTATAACACCAGTCACCATCAGCGGATCGCCATGTTCGTCTTGTTGGATTTCGGCAATGGAAGCGATGATTTTGGGTATGGTGCTGTTTTTAGGAAGAATTTCAAATTCAATGTCGTATGGCTTACCTGTTTCAATCAGGTCCATCAATGCTTGATGGACTCGTTCTCTTTCCGGAATGCAATTTTCAACATCATCTGTTGAAAAAGTATCCTATTCGGGATTGAATCCATATATGCGTTTGGCTTCGTCAGATCCCCAGAAGTGGGTTGTTTGAAGATTGTATTCCCAATTACCAACATGGCCGATGGATTGTGCCATGCGGTATCGTTCTTCATTAACCCGTAGCTTATGCTCTATCAGATTCCGTTCGGTTACATCGCGTGCAGCGGCGAACATACCAATCACGCTACCGGATATGTCTTTATAGACAGAAGCGTTATAAAGAACCGCGGTAACATTTTCGTCTTTATTTTTGATTTCAAGAAAATAATCCCGCACAAATCCTTCCTTGAAAACCTGTTCATAAACCATCCTGGCTTTTTCAGGTTCAGTGAAATATTCGGAAAAATCTGTACCGATAAGTTCTTCTCTTGAATAGCCGGTTACAATCTCTGTTGCCTTGTTCACATCAGTGATCTTGCCATCCTGTCCGATGGTGACCAATGCATCCAAACTCGCTTCGATCAGGCTGCGGTTATAAAGACCCGCTGACACGAGTTTTTCTTCTACTTTTTTACGTTCTGTATTATCACGCACCAATGCCAGGTTGTAGCTTTGACCCCCGTACTCAAAGTAATTGGCATGAATTTCAACAGGGAAACAACGCCCGTCCTTTGTCTTGTGAAGCCCTTCAAAAATGATTGAATGTGAAGTTTTGAGTTCCTCCCAATGCTTGAACCAACGATCCAATGGATAGTTAGGATCAATATCCGGTACACCCAAACCAAGCAATTCATCAAAAGTATACCCAAGAATCCGGCAGGCCTCATCATTTACATACTGAAACCGTGCATTTTTATCAATTAAAAATACTGCTTCATGGACATGATTCAAGGCAAAACTTAGCAAAGTTAATAAGGTGGGTTTATTTTCAACTTTCATGCTGCAAGGTCCTTACAAAACCATTTATGGGCAGGAAGTTGGTTGCTGATTTTGCGCAATGAAAAATAAAATGTATTATTTCTTAAAATCATTATACAACTTCTAAACCGGAATTAATTCTTATAAAACTCAATTTTTAAATACAAACCATTTTTTGAGGCACATTTTTTCCCGCATCTGTTTTTGGTTTCCGCTAATCAAAGCATCATCAGCATTTTGCCAATGCAAATCAGGTAGGCTTCGAAAACAAATCCTTGTATGACATTTGTCGTACATTGGTATGACAAATGTTGCTTGTGTCTTATTCTTTAAACCTTACAATATTAGTAAACGTTTACTTATAATGTAAGGGTTAAATATGTTTCGCATCAATCGACAAACAGATTACGCTATCCGGGTTTTACTTGCATTGGCAAAGCAGCCGCAAGACACGCGAATTTCAACATCCGCCATTGGAAAGGAGATGCTTATTCCATCTGCATTTCTAACCCGGATCGTTGCCCAATTGGCCCAGGCCAAATTGATCCACACTTTTCCGGGCAGAGATGGCGGGGTGCAATTGGCCAGACCTGCGGAAAAGATAAACCTGCGCGAAGTGCTTGAATTAATCGAAGGGCCCTTCCTCTTATCCGAGTGTATGCTCGATCAGCAGGAATGTCCGTTTGAAGGGAGGTGCCCGGTAAGGAAGCGCTGGAATAGATTGCAGCGGGTTATTGTCGAAGAACTTGAAAAGACCAATTTTCTGGAATTGGCTCAGGAAACAGAAGAACTGAGTTCTCTTGGTTTAATCGTTTCTGATTAGGTAAATTCATGTCATTGAGGAGGAGATGCAATGGATGTAATTTCGCTTGCGCGTTGGCAGTTTGCGGTCACAACAATTTTTCACTTTTTCTTTGTTCCTTTAACTTTGGGGCTTTCCATTTTTGTTGCAATTCTGGAAACGAAGTACGTGCGTTCGGGGGACGAAAACTACAAGAAGATGGCAAAGTTTTGGGGAAAGATATTCCTGATTAACTTTGCAATGGGTGTGGTAACCGGTATTGTTCAGGAGTTTCAATTTGGTTTGAACTGGTCTGAATATTCCCGGTTTATGGGAGATATCTTCGGCGCGCCCTTGGCGATTGAAGCGCTGTTGGCTTTTTACCTGGAGTCAACCTTCATCGGTGTCTGGATTTTTGGTTGGGATAAAGTTTCCAAAAAAGTACACCTTATGGCAGCCTGGTTGGTGGCAATCGGTTCAAATATTTCGGCCTTATGGATATTAATTGCCAATTCATTCATGCAGCATCCTGTTGGATACGCGGTTCAGAATGGCCGCGCCGTGATGACCGATTTCTTTGCCTTGCTTACAAATCCTGGCGTTTGGTATCAGTTTCCCCATGTGCTTTCAGCCGGAATTTCCCTGGCAGGTTTTGTAGTGATGGCCTTCAGCGCCTGGCATTTATTGAGAAACCATGATGTAACCATCCATAGACCATCTTTCCGCTACGCATCTGTGTATGCGTTGATCGGCATTGTGTTTGTCATCCTTGTCGGGCATATTCAGGGGCAGCATGTCTACCGCAGCCAACCGGCAAAAATGGCTGCCTCGGAAGCGCTGTGGACAACCGAGCAGCCTGCCGGGGTTGCCGTGATTGCGTTGATTGATGAGAAGAATCAGACCAATACATTTGAATTGAAAATACCGGCGATGTTATCCTTCCTGGCAACCAACAGCTTTTCAACCGAGGTGAAAGGCGTTTCCAATCTACAGGTGGAAGATGTAGCGGCCTATGGACCGGGAAATTATATACCGCCTGTCACCCTTGTTTTCTGGTCTTTCCGTATCATGGTTGGCTCAGGCTTGCTCATGCTCCTACTGGCGCTTTTGGCAGTCATCTGGAGTGGTGGGAAAAATTTGATTGATTCCAAAACAGGTTTCCTGAAAGTGCTGTTGCTCGCGCCGCTTTTGCCTTACCTGGCTTCCACTTTTGGTTGGATCATGGCCGAAACCGGTCGCTGGCCCTGGATCGTATATGGATTACAAAAGATAGAAGATGCCGTCTCGCCAAATGTGCCCGCCTGGAATGTTGCGCTTTCATTGGCTCTGTTTGGTGTGCTCTATTCCGTTCTCACAGTCATCGCCTTTCGCCTTGCGCTAAGTCAGGGAAAAGGCGATATCGCGATCAAAGCATCTGCAGCATCTACGGCATTCGAATAAATTGCGGAGGGAAAAATGGATCTCAATTCTGTTTGGTTTATCCTGGTAACGGTGCTGTTTATTGGCTTCTTCTTTCTGGAAGGATTCGATTACGGCGTAGGTATTCTTTTGCCCTTCCTTGGCAAAAAAGACGAAGAGCGCAGAACGATCATAAATACCATTGGCCCGGTTTGGGATGGCAATGAAGTCTGGATGATAACCGCTGGCGGTGCCTTATTTGCTTCCTTCCCTCAGGTCTATGCTACATTATTCAGTGGTTTTTATCTGGCGTTGATTTTAATGCTGGTTGCCCTCATTTTGCGTGGGGTGGCCTTTGAATTTCGCTCAAAAAAACAGGACCCCAAATGGCGTAATCGTTGGGATTGGGCTATTTTCATCGGAAGTTTGCTGCCGGCATTGTTATGGGGTGTCGCTGTAGGCAATCTCATGCGCGGCATTGCCATCGATGCGCAGATGAATTATTGGGGCGGTCTCTTGCCTTTGTTAAATCCTTACTCAATTTTGGGCGGTTTGGTCTTTGTAGCTCTGTTCACCATGCATGCTGTCAATTTTCTCAACCTCAAGGTCGAAGGCATTGTTGCCGAACGGGCAAAGAAAATAGGTCTGCCTGTTATGCTCGCCGCAACGGTACTCACCGTTATCTATGTGGTCTGGACCTTCTTTGCGACCGATATCCTCACCAAATCGGGAATCAATGGCTTAATTCCGGCAATATTGGCAGCCGTCGCTCTGCTTGCCTCGGACTACTTCATGTGGGTTAGAAAACATGGTTGGGCATTCATCATGAGTTCATTAACCATTATGTTTGCCACGCTCATGGTCTTTGCCGGCTTATATCCCCGGATTTTGATATCCACCATGGATCCCACCTACACCCTGGATATATGGAACTCGGCGTCTACATCCTATACCTTAACCATTATGACGGTTGTTGCCGCAATCTTTGTTCCCATCGTCCTCGTTTATCAGATCTGGACATACTGGGTATTCAGGAAACGTATTAAAGCCGACACCAAAAGTACGGTGTATTGATTATTCTCACACATAAAAAATCCTGCCGTGAATATCGGCAGGATTTTTTAATTTACACCCTTGGAGAGATGCACTTCCACCACCTGTCAACCGGCTGATTAGCCTGAACCATTCGCCCGTGAAAAACCTCCTCGGGCAGCGAAGTGCGTTTCTCCTATTAATAACATTCCCATCTCTTCCTCTTCCCTCTTGACTAATTCCATTATTGGTATTATAACTACAAATGGAACTAATGAGGTGATGATGAAAGATATAAATAACGTTTTGCTAAATCCTGTCCGCATGAGAATCATACAGGAGCTTGCCGTAAAACAGAGTATGACCGCTGCGGAGCTTTGCGAAAAAATCGGTGATGTTCCGCGCACCACCATGTACCGCCATATCAATCTTTTACTGGAAAACAACATCGTCACTGTTGTATCCGAACAAAAGATCCGCGGCAGCCTGGAAAGAACCCTTGCCCTGAACATCGGCGAAATCGTAAAGCATAATACCCTTGAAAATGCTTCTCAGAATGCATTCGCTTTTTTGATGAACCGCTATGCGCGCTTTCACAATTATTTCAACGGAGAGAATCCGGACCCGGCGCAGGGTAAATTTTTTTTGAACAATACCGTACTGATGGCGGATGATACAGAGTTTGATCAGTTCCTGGCAGAGCTGCGCGACATTCTCATAAAATATAATTTTGAATTTAAAAACGGCAGAAAGGCACGCGATATTTCAATCATCTCTGCCCCTGTCGAAGAAGATTGAATAGGAAAATACCATGAACACTAAAAAACAAACCAAACACAATAAACCTGCTGTGAAAAGAGGAAAAAAGATAATGATGATTTTTGGAATAATCGCAGCCGTGATCGCAGGCTTCATGCTGGTTGGCGCGATTTTACACGCAACACTTTTTACAAAAAAACTGCAAAACATCCAGCCTTACGGCCAGTTGGTCAACGTGGACGATGGTCAGATGCACGTCTATTCACTGGGCGCTGGCGAGAAAACCATTGTACTGCTGCCTGGGATGGGCGTATCGCTCCCCTCAGCTGAATTTGGGCCGCTTATGCGCAAACTCAGTCAAAAATACACGGTCGTTTGCGTCGAATATTTCGGCGTCGGCTTCAGCAGTCAAACGGCAAAACCGCGTACCAGTGAGAATTATGTCGAAGAGACAAGAGCCGCGCTCAACCTGGCAGGTTTCCAACCACCCTATGTCTTGATGCCGCACTCCATATCTACAGTTTACAGCGAATATTATGCCGCAAAATATCCTCAAGAAGTGGAAGCGCTTATCTCGTTGGATGGTACATCCACAGCGCTTTATGGCGACATGCCCGCCTTTGTAAAATCCATCCTGCCCATCGCAAAATTCCAGCAGGCCGCCGGTCTCACTTCGCTTTTGGGTCCTTTAGCCACCAATAAAACCGACTTGCTCTCAAAAGGATACACGGAACAAGAGATCAATGACATGGTAACTTTTGCAGGCTTCACCATGAACGATACAGTTTTGGCGCAGATGATAAATTCGGCTGAATTTATAAAACAAACCATGGAACTGCCCTATCCCGTATCCATCCCATATTTTAAAATTATTTCCAGGCAGACCTATGAAGCGCCCAATCCGCAGCTGAAGCAATTTAACCTGACCCCTCAGGAATATCAACACAAACATCTTGAACGTATTGGTCAGCAGGCAAAATATGAAATACTCGACGGCACTCACTTTATTTACCTGAACAATGTTGACCGGATTGCCGGAATTACGGATGATGTATTGGAAAAATCGAATCAATAAGATAATAGGCCACCCCGCAATCTGGCAGGGTGGCCTTTAGGGTATTTAGTACCCGTTAGGGTACAGAAAATGAAGTATTTAAACAAAAAAGTATCTGCTATACAGATACTTTTTTGTCGTCGTGGTGGGCACGGAGGGACTCGAACCCACGACCTCACGGATGTGAACCGTGCGCTCTAACCAGCTGAGCCACGCGCCCTTTGTGACCGTGATTATAGCAAAACATCCCGTTCCTTGCAAGGTGCGAAATAAATCGTACGCGCCTTAAATTCTTTGATTAAAAGGGTCTTTTAAAGAAGGAAAACGCATTTCTTCTCCATGATGCGGTATAATTAGGGCTTACGATCGGGCAATTTCCCTTTACCTTTTCGCCTGGTAAAGTTTTTTATAAATTTATTTTTTTCGGAGGAAGCGCGAATATGGACATTGGCAAAATCCAAGTAGTTGACATTGATAAAGAGATGCGCACGGCGTACCTGGATTACGCAATGAGCGTAATCGTAGCACGTGCGCTGCCGGATGCCCGCGATGGGTTGAAACCGGTTCACCGCCGCATCCTTTTTGCCATGCATGATATGGGTATCCGCGCCAACACGTCTTTTAAGAAATCGGCGCGTATTGTCGGTGAAGTCTTGGGTAAGTACCATCCCCACGGCGATCTCGCGGTGTATGAAGCGATGGCGCGTATGGCCCAGGATTTCTCGATGCGCTACATGCTCGTCGATGGCCAGGGTAACTTTGGTTCGATTGACGGTGATTCTCCGGCTGCCATGCGTTATACCGAGGCGCGCCTTTCATCGATGGCCGAAGAGATGCTGGCGGATATTAACAAAAACACCATCGATTTTACTGATAATTTTGACGGTTCACTCCAGGAGCCGCTTGTTTTACCGGCGCGTCTGCCCAACCTGCTTTTGAATGGCTCATCCGGTATTGCCGTTGGGATGGCGACAAATATTCCGCCGCACAACCTGCGTGAGTTGGTTGCAGCCATTGAATATGTGATCGACCATTTCGACGCCATTGAAGAAGTTACCACCGATGATCTGATGAAATTTCTGCCGGGTCCGGATTTTCCGACGGCTGGTATGATCGTCGGGCAAGACCCCATCCGCCAGGCATATTCCACAGGGCGTGGACGCCTGGTGGTGCGCGGTAAAGCCGAAATTGAAGAATTTAAGTCCGGCCGGCATGCCATTATCATCACCGAGATTCCTTACCAGGTGAACAAAACCAGCATGATCGAGCGCATTGCCGCCCTGGTACGCGAGGACCGCCTGGATATGATCTCTGACCTGCGTGATGAATCTGACCGAAAAGGAATGCGCATAGTCATTGAGCTGAAGCGTGGCGCGCATCCGCAGCGGGTGTTGAATCAGCTTTTCAAGTATACCCAGTTACAATCCACTTTTGGGGTGAACATGCTGGCTTTAGTGGATGGACAGCCGCGCAGCTTACCGCTGCGCCGTATGCTGCAAATCTATATTGAACATCGCCAGCAAGTCATTACCCGCCGCACGCAGTTTGATCTGGACAAGGCCAAAGCCCGTGCGCATATTTTGGATGGGTTGTTGATTGCCCTTAACAATCTGGATGCGGTAATCCAGACCATTCGTCAGGCGCCGGATGCCGAAATCGCCAAAGAACGCCTGATCAGCAAGTTCAGCCTGAGCAGCCTTCAAGCCCAGGCTATTCTGGATATGCAATTACGCCGCCTGGCTGCGCTGGAACGTCAGAAGATTGAAGACGAATACAAAGAAATTATGGCAACCATCGGCCATCTTGAAGATTTATTGGCCAATCCTCATAAAATCCTGCTGCTGATCAAGACTGATTTAAAGGAAGTGGCTGCCAAGTATGGCGACGACCGTCGAACGGTGGTCAGCCTGGATGCCAGAGAAGAGTTCTCCGAAGCCGAACTGGTGAAGGACGAAGCCGTGCTGATTACAGTCACTGCCAAAGGTTACATCAAACGCACGCGCGCCAGTTTGTACCGCACCCAGGCCCGTGGTGGGCGTGGAGTGATTGGTCAGGCTATGCGCGTTGAGGATGAAGTCATGCTGCTGGTGCCGGCGCGCACGTTGAATACTGTTCTGTTTTTCTCGGATCGCGGCAAAGTGTATTCCGAAAAGGTCTACAATTTACCGGATGCCGGACGTGCGGATAAAGGCGCCTCGATCATGAACGTTCTGGCACTTAACGCGGGTGAGAAAATTACAGCTGCCTTACCGGTGCCTAATTTTGAGCAGGCAAAATACTGCACAATGGCTACTCAGAGGGGCCGTATTAAACGTGTCCAGCTTTCAGAGTTCTCCGCTGTGCGTCCTTCGGGCCTGATTGCGATGAGCCTGCACGATGACGATATGTTAGGTTGGGTGCGCCTGACCAGCGGCCAGGATGAAGTGATCCTGGTCACCGCAATGGGACGTGCGCTGCGCATGGATGAGAATGAAATCCGTTGTATGGGGCGTCCCGCCGGTGGTGTTACGGGTATCCGCATGGTTAGCAAAGATCGTGTTACCGGTATGGATGTGGTCGAACCTGATGCCGAACTGTTGGTGATTACCGATCTTGGCTATGGCAAGCGCACTCCTCTCGGGCAATACGTCCCCAAGAGCCGCGGTTCCAAAGGCGTTTCCACCATTGATAAACACAACCTGGATAAAATTGGGCTGGTCTCTGCAGCCCGGGTGGTTAAACCTGAAGATGAGATTTCGATGATCTCTACTAATGGTGTGATTATCCGGATGAAAGTGAAAGATATCAGTGTAATGGGGCGGGCCACGCGCGGTGTGCGTGTGATGGATATGCAGGATGGGGATTCGGTTGCCTCAATGGCTCGTATCAGCGCCGATATTCTCGCCAGCAGTGAAGGTGAAGAGCCCGAACCGCCTCCGACTGTACTGAGCGAAGCACCGCTGACTGTGGAAGTTGAACCACTGTTGGATGTACTGGAAGAGGACTTTGAAGAATTCGATGATACTGAAGACGACGAGGAAGATGATCCCGAAGAAAACGAAGAATCTGAGGATTAAATAAGTTCTGAAAAAATCAAAAAAAACGCCTGAGAATTTCTCAGGCGTTTGCCATTGGGTGTTGGATTGTTTGACTAGGGCAGGATAACTTTACCAGTGATCAGCAAACACATGGTTCCCAGGACTACCACCAGAATCAACAGCATAAAGGCGATCAAAAAACGTTGTGGGGCTGTCATCCCCATAAAGCGTTTGGTCTGCTTGCGTTTTCTGCCCATACTTTTGGATTGGGGCTCCTCCTTAAAGGAAGACTCGGCTGAGTTGCGTAAATCATCTAACATGGAAAACCTCCCGTTTATTGCGATTCGGCGGGGCGAAGATGGACATCCCCGACGGTGATGGTCTGAATGGACTGATTTTGTGTTTGCAGTATCAAATCACCCTGATCGGTGATTCCGATGAGTGTACCGCTGAGTTGAATGGTACCATTATTTTCCTTAATATATACTGTTTCGCCGTAGAATGCCAGTGTTTTTTCCCACCTATTTTTAAAATCCGGAGTCAACAGACGTCCACGCCACATTTGAAAAGAAAGCAGGAACTCTTGCAGAAGCTGGAAGCGGTTGAGGGGTGTTGTTACATGGTTTTGAACGCAGGTAGCTGGAAATTGAAGGGTTTCCGCGGAGGGAATGGCTCCGGGTAGAACATTGATCCCCACACCAACAACCAGGCCCTTTACTTCCACACCGGACCAACTGGCTTCGGTAAGGATCCCGGCGGTTTTTTTGCGATCTATCAGCACGTCATTGGGCCATTTGATCTGAGCGTTTAATCGAAATTGACTGTTGAGCATTTCAGCCAGAGCCAGGCCAGCTAACGGCGAAAACAGGGAAAGTTTTTCTGTTTCTGCTGCTGTGGGGTGGACAATAAGGCTGACGGCAATAGCACTTCCGGGTTGGGTGACCCAGCGGCGATCCATCCGCCCACGTCCTGCGCTTTGATGATCGGCAAAAACGACAGCACCATCCGGGGCGCCATCCAGCAGCCATTCGTTGGCAATCTGGTTGGTGGACTCGGTGCTCTCAAAATAGCGAAAAGCAGGAATACGGCAGTTATTGATGGTTTCTAAAAATTCCTGGGGTGGCATGGATGAATTGTAACCCTGATTAATTGAAACTGCAAAAAAGAAGCCAGAAAACCTTTTGTAACAAAAATTATTCCATGGCCAACATTCTGCGGGTAGGTTGTGCACGAGGTGATTTATTGAAAGTAAATGATGGTAATACGATCAACCTTAGAATCACAGAGCGGAGCTATTAGCTCCGCTCTGCTTTACCCAATCCAAGGAGAGAGATTTTTGCTTAGTTGTTTGAAATTTTAATCTTACGTGGTTTGGCTAATTCAGATTTAGGAACAGAAAGGGTGAGCACACCATTCTTTAATTCTGCCTCGGCTTTGTCCGAATCGAGTTCATCCGGCAGTTCAATAGTGCGTTTGAATTTGCCACTGGGGCGTTCACTTAGCAAATAGTGTTCATCTTCTTTGCGTTCCACTTTGATTTCACCCTGAATGGTGATAGTATCGTTGACAACCTGAATATCCAGATCTTCGACCGTTACCCCGGGCAGGAATGCATTCAGAATATAGCCTTCTTCGTTGGCACGTACATCCACCGGGAAGACAACTTGAAACTGTTCCCGTTTTGATTCGTCAGTGAGCAGTTGTTCCCACATCCGGCGGCGGGCTAATGAACGTTGATAAGGTGTACTAGTAATAAAAAGTGACATTGTATTTACCTCCAAAGATAAATTGTTTTTAGAGAAACTTGCGTTCCCAAATGTTTTGTTCGATGACATAATCATACAGGTTGAATATTTGATTTTTACAAGAGAAAAATTAATATAGTATATGAGGAATTGGATAAAAGAATGTGATTTTTGCAGGTTGTAATGGATTCGTAAAATGTATTAACGTAGTGTTTATGGTATTTTTATAAATTCAGAGTAAAATGAATGCATAATCCCGGTATAAATATGGTATTATTGCCGGGTTGGAGTTAAAGGTATGGATGATCGAATAACAATTATAGAAGGACCTCCGCCGACTTTCGAGTATATTGATGATGGTTGGGCGTTGGGATTAAATGAAGGCCCGGCATTATATGACCTGGCACTAACCCGCCTGCGCACATTTAATGGCCCCGCGCTGGTGGAACGCTGCCACCGTGCCTGGCGTCGCCGGGATACTATTTTTTTACATTACCGGAATGATTTTGGTTTGGAAGAAAAGGTACCGATTATGGCAGCCCGCACCCTGAGTACACATGATGGACAGGTGCTGTATTTATGGATTCGTCGGAAATCGGGTGAAATTGAATACGATTTTGATTTTGACCTCGATGATGAAGACGATGAAGGTCCGAACTACGACAATTAACTAGAACGTGTAAAAAGAGCTGCATCAAATTTGCAGCTCTTTTTTTATGTAATCCGATTTAATTGATAAACGCCTAGGTGAGGGGGGCACCCAGACGTTTATCTTCATATATATTAGCAGAATTTAAAGTGTTTTGCAATAGGTTTCAGCCGATTTAATATAAGAGATTTATAAGAATTTCAAGAATGTTGAAGGATTTAAATGCCTTAAAAGATAATCAGTCCAGGATAACTGCCAGTAAAAAAAGGAAGCCTACAGGCTTCCTTTTTTGTGCCCCAGGCGGGACTCGAACCCACAACCTAAGCGTTAGGAGTGCTTCGCTCTATCCTATTGAGCCACTGAGGCAATCTAAAGGGATTATAGCATTGCCTGTGGTGTTGGGCAAGAGAAAAATATCCCTGCATAAACCGGGTTAAGATATGCTAAAAAAGATTTTAAGGTTGAATGATTTCAATATAATCGAAACCAATTTTTTGAGGGAATTTGTGTGAGTAAGATGTTAAACCCAACCCAATCGTACCACCGCTGTTCATTCCTTTGATTTGTTTGTAGAAAACTTCCTTGTTGTTAATAATCAAGGTGAGTTCATCTTCCATGCATTCAAAGCGGATCAGGTTATCCCGCCCGGCACCAATCCGAATGGTGGGTGTACCACCACTGGCAATGAAGACATAGGGATTTTCATCGTTTTGTTTCTTAAAAGCATCATATTGGAAAATTTCGTAACTGCCGCCGCTGCTGATCCGGGTTTCATACCAACCATCTTCATTAACATGACAGACCAAAGCAAAACCATTCTGGTTGGCGCTTGGTTCGATTTTGATGATACTGGTTTCCAATATAACTTCATCGTAGTCATTTTGGGTGTTGAATGAGTAAAGGTAAATATCTTCGGGCAATGATGTTTGGAATTGTAACTGGCTGTCATCGATGGTAACACCGATTTTAAGATCATTGGAAACATTTGAACCAATAAAAATTGTTTCCAAACTGGATGGCCAACAGGGTGACTCTTCGTCAAATTCTTCTCTGCCAAAAGCCGGGCAAGGAGGGGGAGTGGGTTCTTCTGTGGGTTCTTCGGTTGGTTCTTCTGTTGCAGCTGCTTCTATAGTGGGGGCTGCTTGTTCCACGGTTGGTTGTACATCTACTGTACTTGTGGGAATCACAATCGGTTCTTGTGTGGGCGCTGGGGGTGGTTGTGTAGCTGTTGCTTTTGCCCCGCCCAGACTGCAAGCTGTGCTGAGAATAAGTAAGAACATGATATACAAAAAAATGTGCTTTTTCATCAATTTAGCTCCTCTCCTCAACTATGAAAAAGGTAGAATATTCAATTAATTATATATCAAATTTTTAAAGGAGTATCATTTAAAAAGGTTTCATTAAAGGAAAAGAAACGACCGTCAAACATGGGGGGGACATGCTTGACGGTCTCCAGGGAGGGAATGCCTCCAGAAATATTTTGCGGTTGGCACAGGGGGGATGTGCGAACCAGTATTTCTGGGGGTCAGACACCTGACTTACCATTAAAATTAAATTGGTGTCTTGTGGATATTTTATACCTTTATTATCTATATTACATTAAAAAAGAATAAGAAACAGATTAGGATTTCTTGTTCCCTTTTTGGAAGAGATGCAGCCATTGATTGAGTTCCTCTGTGCTCATCGTAACTGGATCCGGTTTTACACCGGTTGGACCGGCTGAAAACGCTTTTTCCATTTCTTTAACAAAGTCTTCGGAACTCATTACCAGGGCATGACAGGCTTTTACTTCAGCCTGGATGCGTCGATCGGAAGTAACCACCAGCACTTGTCTGGCTTTAGCTCCCATGTTGCGAACCCGGGAGATGATAGCGGTATCTGCTGAGCTGCCTTGTTGAACAAAATGGGCGATGATCGAACCAAATTTACGGGTGCCGGCATGATCCAATGGAGCATTATCAAAATAAACGACAATGGTCTTCCGTTTGAGGCGCGTAAAATTCTGCAATATTTGAAGTAATGCTTCTTCATCATTGAGCATGCGCAGGGATAACCCTTTGATTTTTGGGATGAGATTATGTCCATCTATAATGGTGATCATTTATGTCTCACTTTGTCTGGTCATTTTATTTTACGCTGAAACTATGCTATCATTCAAGCATAACAGGCAATGCGCTGTTATCGAAAACTACTTCATTGAAGGATAATCCCATGAAAACATGGAAACGCTGGCTGCCTTTCTTATTGGTTAATATTTTGGTCTCGGCTGTGACAACACTGCTGGTTCTGATCGTATGGAGCCGGCTAAACCCAGCCACGACATTAACCCTGGAAGTTTCCAACCCTGGTCTGCAGACAGCTACACAACAGCCGGTTGGTGAGTTGGCGTTACCGGCAATGGATGTGGAAACCTTGAACATTATAAATGTAATCGCAGCCGGTGATGTAGCCAATGAAGTGGTAATTTTGGAACGGGTTGGTGAAGGTGAATTAAACCTAACCGGCTGGCAGGTTATGGACGAACAAAACCTTGTTTTTGTATTTCCTGAACTGGTAATTTATAAGGGGCAGTTGGAAATTTATACCCGGATTGGCACCAATACGGTTAACCGGCTTTTTTGGGGTATGACAGACCCCGTATGGTCCTCAGGAGAAAAAGTGACATTATACGATACAGCCTCACAGATGCGAGCAGAATTTACTATACCATAAGGGACTGTAGTGGGATCAGGATTGGAACGTGCGGCCGAGGAAAAAATTCGCCAGGCAATGGAAGCCGGTGATTTTGATCATTTGGCTGGTTATGGCAAACCGATTGATTGGAAGGATAACCCCTTTGCTCCTGCTGGATGGCAGATGGCCTTTGATCTATTACAGAAGAATGGATTGTTATTACCCTGGATGGATACTCGTCGCGAAATTGAAGCAGAGATTATCCGGGTAAATGAACAATGCACCCGGAATCTGCGTTATCACCCCGAGTTGGCAAAAGATGAATTTTTTAAGCAAGTTGAAGCCATTAACCGCAAGATTTTCGATTACAATTTAAGTGTTCCTGCTGCCAGTTTCCAACGCAAGTTATTGAAAGCCCAGGCAGAGTTTGATTTATTAAAACAACCCTGAATCTACATGATAGGATAGCAGATGTCAGAAGCGCTCTACCGCAAGTGGCGACCCCGTTTATGGGATGAAGTCGTCGGCCAGGATCATATTGTTCAAACGATCAAGAATGCCATTCGCAGCAATCGGGTGGGGCACGCTTATCTGTTCTCCGGGCCACGCGGAACGGGAAAGACGACCACAGCCCGATTACTGGCCAAAGCGGTGAACTGCCTGGAACCTGATCTTTCCAGGCGCCCCTGTAATGAATGTGCGCATTGTACCGCGGTAAATGACAGCCGTTTTATGGACCTGATAGAGATCGATGCGGCCTCGAATACCAGTGTGGATGATGTGCGCAGCCTGCGCGAGAAAATTGGTTTTTCTCCTACCCAGGGAAAGTTCAAAGTCTATATCATTGATGAAGTACATATGCTATCTACGGCAGCCTTTAATGCCCTGCTGAAAACCCTGGAAGAACCACCTGCCCATGCCATCTTCATTTTGGCAACCACAGAAGTTCACAAAATTCCTCCGACCGTTTTGTCGCGATGCCAAAGGCATGAGTTTCGCCGTATTCCGGTGGTTACAATTGTTTCCTATTTGGCAGACCTGGCTGCCGGTGAGAAAATTCAATTGGAAGAGGAAGCGCTTTACCTGATCGCTCGTCAATCAACCGGTGCCATGCGGGATGCGATATCTCTGCTTGATCAGCTTTCTTCCACTGGAGAGGCAATTACGTTGGAGCGTGCTCAGGAAGTGCTGGGTACGGCTACCAACCAGGCTGTGATAGACCTGGTGGATGCAATTCTCAAGAAAAGAGCCGCAGTGGGTCTGGATTGTATTCATATAGCTTTAGATACCGGAACGGACCCGCGCCAGTTTGCCCGTCAGGTAGTGGAATATTTGCGGGGTCTGCTATTGATCCGAATGGGCAATGTGGAGCTTATTGATGCCACACAAGAAGTTAAAGCCACAATGGGTAAACAAGCCAATCAATTTGGTGCGGGAAACCTGGTGGAAGCCATCCGTTTATTTAATAATGCCGCCAATGAGAGCCGCTTAGCCTGGCAGCCCAGTTTGGCTTTGGAATTGGCACTGGCGCAATCGATGGAAGAACCACTTCCAGCAGTTAATCCCAGTGTGCCGGCTCAAAATTCGGCGGTGAGTGTTGCAATTCCTCCAGTTGAAAAAGACTCAGAAATCATGGAAGTTTTTGGCGATAAGCAAGCGAAGCCGCAAAAAACAATAGAAAAGCCAGCTCAGACGGATAACAGCGACAACGAAACAGCCACTGAACTTGATAACGGAGATGATTCGATCACGTTTACCATCCAGGATGTGCGCGAAGCGGTCACGGAAGTACGTACCTTGATCCGCAAGCATCGCAAGAATACGGAGGCTCTGTTGGCTTCGGCGCGCAGTTATAACTTGAAGAAGGGTGTAATTGTCATTGGGTTTCAGAGCCAGGTTTTGAAGGAGCAGGTTGAAAAAGGCGATCACCAGGATATAATCCAGCGTGCCTTCACTTATGTGTTGAAGCAGCCGGCCAGGGTGCGGGCTGTGGTAATTAATAGTAAAAGTAATTCAGCCGACCAGGATCAGGATTTTGATCCCAATAGTCTGGTTGGTGCAGCGATTGATTTAGGTGGAAAAATTGTTGATAAGGAGTGAGAAATATGTCTAAAGGACGAGGTGGAAAAATGGGCGGTTTTGGCGGCGGCGGTGGCGGCGGCGGAAACCAGGCCAATATGATGCGCCAATTACAGCGTTTGCAGGAAGAAATGGAAAAAGCACAGGCTGCACTGGCGGATGAAACCGTGTCGGTTACAGTGGGCGGCGGCGCTATTAAAGTAGTCATGACCGGTGACCAGCACTGCAAAAGTGTGGAAATTGATGCTGACATGCTGAAAGAAGCCGATGCGGAAATGCTGCAGGACCTGGTTTTGAGTGCGGTTAACATGGCACTGGATCAATCCCGGGAGCTTCAGTCTACGCGTTTAGGGCCGTTAACCGGTGGGTTACCTGGTTTCTAAACCGGAAAGCTACTGTATAGATGCCGATCTTACCCGAACCAGTTCAGAATTTAATCAATGCCTTTGAACGCCTGCCAGGCGTGGGACCAAAATCCGCTTCGCGGTTGACCTTTTTTCTGCTACGCGCTCCGGAAGATGCCAGCAAAAATCTGGCGGATGCTCTAAATGCGCTGCAGAGTTCAATCGCGTTTTGTGAACGTTGTTTCAATATCACCATGGCAGGTAATCAATTTTGCGAGATATGTTCCAGTGAAGAACGCGATGAAAGCCAGGTATGTGTGGTGGAAGAGCCTTTGGACGTTTTGGCGCTGGAACGTACCGGCGGCTTCAATGGGCATTATCATGTACTGCATGGGGCACTTTCACCAATTGAGGGGATCGGCCCGGATGATTTAAAGATCAAACCCCTGGTGGAGAGAGTGCGTGGCGGCGCGATTAAGGAATTAATTGTTGCCACCAATCCTTCTATGGAAGGGGATGCCACAGCTCTGTATATCAAACAGCAATTAAAGCCTTTTTCGGTGCGGCTGACGCGGCTGGCGCGCGGACTACCGGTGGGCGGCGATCTGGAATATGCCGACCAGAATACATTGCTGCGGGCGTTGGCTGGCAGGCAGGAATTGGATTAAATAAATAAACCCTCAAAGTCTCAAAAACTTTGAGGGTTTTATGAATAATTTAGGTTAAGTAAGGCACCGGATGAAATTGTTGAAGCGATACGTTTGATATTTTCAATGCAGTAGATCCGATATTAATGGTGTACCGGATCGATAAAAATAATAATCCCCTCTATAATTAACCTATGTTTGATAGTACGGGAGGAGGAGGATTATGAACACGTCAGAGGAAACAATTGTGTCGGGGAAAAAATTGACGATTGTGGTTGTGATTTTAGGTTTTATCCTGGTCTTAGCCGGTTCCATCTACGGCGTGGATTGGATGAACTATTTTTTCAATACGGGCAGCGTCTACCCGGTGTATGCAAAACCGGTGATTACATTATTATCCTTTTTCCTGGTCTTAATCGCTGGCAGGCATAAGTTTGAACAGAGAGATTGGATATTGGTCTTACTGGCGTTTTGTTGTATGTTGCCAACGGATATTCTGATGAGCCTGGTAGTGGTTAGCCCGGCGCTATCTGTGGGCTCATGGGTGTTCATGGTGGGCGGCGTATTATCCATTATTGCCCATATTTTTCTGATCATCCGGGTGGGCAGGGGACTGGGTTACTTAAGAAAATTCCGCCTGTCAGAGATTTGGCTGCCGCTCATTATCTATGGCTCGGCGGTGGTGATTCTGTTGGTTTTGTGGCAGGATCTTGTGCGGGTAGGTCATGCAGTCATTGGCCCGGTCTATACGGCATTTTTTTGCACAACGGTATGGTTATCTTGGGAAACAGTACGGAGAAAACTGCTACCCAGACCGAATGCCTGGATGGCCGCGATAGCAGCGACCTGCTGGTATGTGACCGAAATTTTGGGAGAGATTTATAACCTGGGGATGGGAAATATTTCCAATATTACCTTTGGCCTGGTGTGGGTGTTTTATGGGGCAAATGTGGTGCTATGGGCATTAAGCGTTTACCGCTGGAAGGTCGTAAAGGAAATCCCCAGACATCGTCGGAAGTCTTCAGCCTGAATCTGTGATAAACCGTTGCCTGTTGTAGTATTTATCCTGATTTTTAAGCCGTTTAAGCTCAACAAACACCTCTTAATCAAAAAAGACAAGACTCTCAATAATCTCTATAAAATTGATAGATGATTATTGAGTCATTTTTCGGTATACTGGTATTAACCAAAAGAAAGGAGATTCGGATGGCCGTTATAACGATTTCAAGAGAGTTGAGCAGCCTGGGTACCGAAATCAGCCGGCAGGTGGCAAACGTATTGGGTTATCAATATGTGGATAAAGACATTGTCGAGGCAATCCTTCAGCAATATGGTTTGATCGAATTTGATAAGCTCTACCAAACCGCTCCGGGTATGTGGTCACGTTTGGATTTGATGAATATACAAATGATTCAGATGTTGAACAAGACTATGCTAGCATTTGCCCGGCGTAGTAATGCAGTTGTTTTGGGGCGGGGCGGTTTTGCGGTATTCAAAGATTTTAGTGATGTTTTGAATGTCCGTGTTCAAGCACCCTTTGATGTTCGTGTGGAAAGAACGATGAAGAAGATCCTATTCAAAAACAAAAGCGAAGCCGAAGACTACGTTCGGGAGCACGATCATGTTCGCCAGGCATTCATTCAGACTTATTACAGCAAAAACTGGGATGTAGCCAGTAATTTCAATCTTGTGATTGATACAGGGATCGTACCAATGGAAAACGCTGTGGATTGGATTGTAAGTGCTGCACGGGAATTATCAAAACACCCGATCCGCGGAAAAAGTACTGGAGATATCACCGTAGATAGTGTTCTTTCCAGAACAATTGAAGAAATCCTACAAAAAACATCCTTAGCAGCGTAGCAGACGGATTCTTTTTTCAATTAAGCCGGCAAACTTTTTATCCAGCAGCGTCTGCGCTTATGTTGACGTTTTTTGAATAACTTCCACTGAGCCTGAACTTCCAGATTGGTTTCCAACTCCGGGTTGGATTCCACTTTGGTGATACCGAGTTTGTTAAATACACGGATGATCTGGTCCATAAGCACGGCGTTGATACCTTTTCCCTGGTAATCTGATTTCACGGCAACCAGGTATAGATCACCACGATCATTTTGTTTAAGTGCCCACAGCAAATGAATGAAACCGAATGGAAAAAGATTCCCTCTGGAAGCTTTCAATGCTTTGGAAAGAGAGGGCATCGTTATCCCAAATGCAACCATTTGATCGTTTTCATCTAATACAATCGGTACAAATTCCGGGTTGATGAAACCCAGGTAGGTTTTAATATAGGCTTGCATTTGTTTATCGGTGAGGGGAACGGTGCCATAGAGTTTTGCATATTCGGTGTCCAACAGCCGGAATAAATCCATCGCATAGGGACGTAATTGGTTTTTGGTTTTAACTTTCAATAATTTTAAATTATTGCGTTTTAGCGCAATGTCTGCTGCTCTGGCAATCTTTTCATCCGGTTCCAATGGTACCGTAATCTCGTATTCCACCCAATCAGTATCTTTAAGGTATCCTAATCGCTGCATGTGTTTGGGATAGTATGCGTAATTGTAAAAAGTTGCCATGGTGCCCAGTTCATCAAATCCTTCCACCAGCATCCCCTCCCGATCAAGGTCGGTAAAGCCGAGTGGCCCATGAACAGCCAACATTCCTTTTTCTTTAGCCCAGTTTTCCACCATTTTTAGCAGAGCCTCAGAAACTTGCGGGTCATCGATGAAGTCTAACCATCCAAAACGAAGATATTGCTGTCCCCATTTTTCAAGATGTTTATTGTTCAGAATGGCAGCTACTCTGCCAACTATTTTGTTATTTTGGATTGCCATCCAATAGCGTACTTCGCAATGCTCAAAAGCTGGGTTTTTATCCCAGTGTAGTGTATTGAGTTCATCAAAAAAAAGGTTGGGTACCCAATAAGGGCTTTGACGATAGAGTTGGTTGGGAAAGCGAATGAAACGCTTTAAGTCCCGGGTATTTTTCACTTCTATGATGATTGTGGGCATAAATGGATACCTTTCGGGATGATATCAACAAATCATCGCATGTAACTATTCAGCTCATAGTTGATCTTCTACCCAATGGTTTTCCATAAAATTTCATCGGTATGTTCTTGTATAAACCGGTTAATGAAAACCCAAGGTTAATACCTGCTATGTGAGCAGAATAATTACAAAAAAAAACATAAAGATCAATCTTACCAGAAATTTTCAATTTCTGAATTTTTTAAATGGTTCAAATTGGAAAATTCATTTCATAAATCAATTGAAATGAAAACGGTACTCTGTTACACTCATGGATGGATAATATTTCAGATTCTCGTAGAAGGAGAGTTGTTATGTCGATTGAGAAATATCAAGCACAGGTAAAAAGCAGCGTCTGGAAAGCCATTGCCCAAAGCGGAGTAATGTTGAAAGATGTTCCACTGGATGAACAAAATAAATTTGTGGATATTTTAAGTGATAATCTTTTAGTAACCGTTAATGAAATTTTGGATGAAACGGTACAACCGGCTAAAGCAAATTCAGTAGCGGATAGCTTGGAAGGTGAAGAACAAATTCTTTGGGAGGGACGCCCGTTTCTTTCTATTGTTGAGTATTACACCATTACCAATGAACGGATCAAAACGATAAAGGGATTTTTGGGGAAAGATATTGAGAATTTTGAGATGATTCGCGTTCAGGATATCGATGTCAATCAGAATCTAAGTGAACGTATGCTGGGTATTGGTGATATTACCATTACCGGGGCAGATGCGTCCAACCCCACAATTGTTTTACGAAACATTCACAAACCTCATGAAGTGTATGAATTGTTGCGTAAAGCCTGGCTGGCTGCTCGTAAGAAATATGGATTGATTTTCCGCGAAGAAATGTAGACTAACGTGATACTAAAGGAGCCGTCCAAAAATTCCAAAGTTTTTTTGGACGGCCCTTTTGAAAATTATTTTCCGGTTATAGAGTTTGCGCCATAATAATCTGCCATACAGCTGTTAACCCAATAATCCGGTTCAACTTTAATGTCTGATAATGCATAGCGGCTTTCAAGGCCAAAAATGATCATATCTGTATTGCCGGATTGGACCATTGTCGTGATTTCGTCATGACGGGTTTCCCACCGGCTGGTATAGTCCTGATAATATGGCAGTAGAGAAGCGGTATTCCATAGGGAGGCAAATACTGCGATCACAACGCCAATCATAAGACTAGGCCACAGAATGTTTTTATGGGGGAGATGGGGTAATAAGCCTTCATGGCGCAATCCGTATCCCAGTGAGGTGGCGGAAACAGCAGATGCAATGATGATGATAAAGGTAGGAATGTAGATAATGCGCTCATCCGGGTAAGCGTTGAGGATGTATACAACTGGTGCGCAGATGGCTGTTGTTAGCAGGAAAGCGATGGCCGGCAAAAGCACCAGACTGCGGAGCCAGGTTTTTTGCCAGGCGGATCTCCATTGCCACATTTTTTGTGTTTGCTTATCCTGAGTAATATGCCAGCCAAACAGGAAGGCGGGGATAAGGTTGAGCAAAGCCCAACCAGGATGTTGGATAAAAAACTTGGCAATGATGCTGAGCGTGCTGCGCAGTGTAAAGGTGATCAGGCGGATGAATCCGGGATGATCCGGCATGGTGTCCTGACGGACTTGGTTGCCGGGCGCAAAATACTCTATGGAAAGTGCAATGGCTGCACCCACAAAGGCAGCAATCAAAGCCCGGAAAATTGGTTCGGAACGTAGTTTTGGACTGAATGCAACCAGAATAACCAGAAAGGCGTACAGGGTAACCTGCATTACCGAGAAAGCTTCAGAAAAGCCGCCACTAGCCAGGCTAAGGAAAAAGATAAGAATCCAGGTGGAATTCTGCGATGATTTTTTAAACCACACGCGCAGGAGGAATCCGGCGGTCCAGGTTAACAGGATCAGAGGAAACGTGTAATTGATCAGCCCGTCTTTCCAAAACATGGATTGGTAGTAGTTAGGGGAGGTGTGGGTGATTAGTAACAGGATAAGCTGAGCGGTGATCAGACTGGAGATCCTGCTATGGCTTGATAAAAATTTTTGCATGAGCGGGAGGATGCTCCAATACATGGCCGCCATCCAGACGAATAGGGAAGCAGTCGGCAGCCAGGTCATCCATTGCGGACCACCCAGACTAAAAAAACCAGCCAGGGGAATATACGCGAAGCGGCCAGTCCAACCGGTATACCATATCTTGAAAAAAGTCAAAGGAGCTGATTGGGCAGCACTGGCTGCAATACAATAGTCATCCGCGTGGTAGCGCGTGTAAGTACTGAGCAGGATGGTACCGGCGATTGGGAGAAAAAGAAAAATACTGAAGATTAATAGTTTTCTATTTGTTTGCATACCATTTCCCGAAAATAAAAGTCGACATCATTGTAACATAGTATAATTTTAGCGATCCTATGGTTCAGGAAGTGAATTTATTTCATGCAACATTTTCACAGCAAGAAGCTTGGTAATTCCCTTCAGAAATTTTGGCAGGGGACGATCCTTTCTCAAAATTGGAAGGTAATCGGTCTATTAATCATCCTGACCGCCATTCTCAGTTTTCCCATTTACTATCAGCGGATCACACAGCCGGTAGATAGCGATTATGGTTCGCATATTCGTTTTGCTCAGGAGTTTCTGCAAACTCGCCAATTGGAGCCGGCAACCTTATCCCATCCGGTGATGCAGTTTATTTTGGTATTTATGTACTGGGCATCACGCAGCCGGCTTGGTTTATACGCCAGCATGATCGTTGTTCAGGTTGTTGTGCAGGTGTTAACAGCACTGATTGTATATTTTTGGATTGGCAGAGGTGATAAAAAAAACTGGGATTGGGTACGGGCGTTGGCGGCGGTCAGTCTGACCTTTGTTGGCCCAATTGTAATCCCGGCGATTTGGGATCAACAATTGTATTACGGCTATATTGGTATGGCAAATTATCATAACCCGACCATTCATTTGCTAAAGCCGATTGGGTTGGTCAGTATGATGTTTGCCATTCGGGCATTGGATGGGAAGAAATCAGCGTGGTGGGTAATTTTGTTTTCTGCTCTGCTCCTGTCTTTTTCCGCGTGGATAAAACCGAATTATGTTATTGCCGTTTTACCGGCACTGGGATTGGCCTGTTTGATTCGCCTCCTGCAAAAACGGCAAATGGATTGGAAAATGATTCTGCTCGGTTTCGTTCTGCCCGGGGTGGTCAATTTGTTTTTCCAATGGTTGATTGCTTATTATTATGGCGATCCGGAAGAGGGTATTATTCTGGCTCCCTTCCAGGTAGAGTCCAGTTTTTCAGATTTACTTCTGCTGAAATTTCTGCTTTCTGCACTTTTTCCTTTGTTAGGATTGTGGATCGCACGGAAATACCTGCTCAATAACAGTGCTTTACTGGCTGGTTGGACGATTTTTGTAGTGGGGGTAGTTCAAAATTATGTACTGGCAGAGGGTGGCGAACGGCTTTTGCATGGTAATTTCCGCTGGAGTGGCCAGATTGCCTTATTTCTTTTGTTTGCTATACTTTTGCGTTGGCTTTTAAGGGAGAAAATTTTGCCCGACCGCACTGTATTGTGGGAGAAAATCAGCGGTTTCGTTGTATATGCTGCGCATCTGGCAGGTGGAGTGGCCTATTATATTTACTGTATGATTTCCATCCATTATCGCTGACCATAAAAAACCCGAATTTTTAGATGGGTTCGGGTTTATCACTATGGTTGGGGAGTAATGTTTTACAGCACCTGACAGGTACTGCATATATAAACACTTCCGCCCAAATAGGCCTCTTTTTGGATGAGATTGCCGCATTGTGGGCAAGGTTTACCCGAGGTATTTCTACTCATACGGGTAACATAACTGCCCGGGTTACCCAGAAGATCATTTTCAACATCTCTGCCGCCTGCCAGCATATCTCGTAGGGTTGTTTTAATGGACTGAAATAACCTGTCTTTTTGTTCCTGATTCAACGAGCCGAGTTTTTTCTTGGGATGTAGAGCAGCGTTGTAGAGAATGTCCTGGAGAACTCCATTTCCCAACCCAGGGATGCGCTGGTCGGTGGCCAGGAAGGCTTTCAGTGAAAGTTTTCCGGAAGAATTGACGACCAATTGTTCAAAGTATTCACGGTCAAAGGCATCAGTGAGAGGTGATGGTTTATCTCTGGCGGCCAGGTAGTAGGGATTATCATTGGTTCCTTTTGGCAGGCACCACAACCCACCATACATAGCGATAGTAGCACACAGGGCAGACTCATCATTAAAAGTAATCAACAGTTGATGTTTGGCAGGTTTTTCGTCAGTGGGTGGATAGAAGCGCAAATTGACCCCATCGCAAAAAACGAGTGTCATATCTTCGACTTCAATTTCCAATTGCCCGGCATAAGCGACTGCGCCCTGGATGGTTTTACCAGACAGTAAGTGATGGTAATTTTGTGGGTCACCTGAGAACCAGGCAAATTTGTGTGGGCTATGCTGGGCCACTACAGTAGATATTTGTTTTCCAGCGATGGTTTGGTTGATTTGTTGGGCTAGTACAGCCGTTTCGGGAATCTCTAACATATTACTCTCCTTTATGCAACATTGATGCTGAAAGCATCGCTGACAATTTTTTGAGCTTCGGTTTGGATCATGCGCAGGTGTTCTTCACCGATAAAACTTTCAGCATAGATTTTGTAGATGTCTTCGGTCCCGGAAGGGCGCGCAGCAAACCAACCATTTTCGGTGACCACTTTTAACCCACCGATGGGGGCATTGTTGAAGGGCGCTCGGGTCATTTTTTGCTTAATCGCTTCCCCAGCCAGGGTAGCCGCGCGAACATTGTCCGGGTTCAAATTGCTTAGTATCTTTTTCTGGGTTGTGTCAGCCGGAGCATCCATGCGCTGGTACACCGGGCTGCCAAATTTTTCAGTGAGATGCTGGTAGATCTGACCGGGATTTTCCCCGGTTTTGGCTAGCATTTCGGCTGCCAACAGATCCATAATAAATCCATCCTTATCGGTAGTCCAGACGCTGCCATCAAAGCGTAGGAAGGAAGCACCTGCGCTTTCTTCTCCGCCAAAACCAAAGGAGCCATCCACCAGGCCATCCACGAACCACTTGAAACCCACCGGGACTTCTGCAAGTGTGCGGTTAAGCGCAGCAGCGACCCGGTCGATCATTGAACTGGATACCAATGTCTTACCGATTCGGGCGTCTGCCGGCCAACCAGGACGATTTTGGAAGAGGTACCAGATGGCGACTGCCAGGTAGTGATTGGGGTTCAATAATCCGGAGGTAGGGGTGACGATGCCGTGCCGGTCTACATCCGGATCATTCCCAAATGCGATATCGAAGCGATCTTTCAGGTTGATCAGGCTGGCCATGGCAAAGGGAGAGGAACAATCCATGCGAATTTTACCGTCATGGTCGACGGTCATGAAGGCGAAGGTCGGGTCGACGGTAGGGTTCACGACCGTGATATCCAGACCGTAAACTTCGGCAATCACATCCCAGAAGTAAACTGAAGCGCCGCCCATAGGGTCTACACCGATGTGCAGCCCGGCGTTGGCAATGGCTTGCAGATCAATCACGTTTTTCAGGTCATTAACATATGGGGTTATAAAATCGTAGGGCTGGGTTGTTGCAGTTTTGAGGGCCTTTTGCAAGGGAATGCGTAGAACATCTTTGAGACCGCTGCGCATAATTTCGTTGGCTCGAGCTTGAATAACATTGGTAATCTCAGTGCCGGCCGGCCCACCTGAGGGTGGGTTGTATTTAAAACCACCATCCTGCGGGGGGTTGTGCGATGGTGTGATTACAACGCCATCTGCCAGGCCACTTTTTTTGCCGGTATTTGTGGTGAGAATGGCATGCGAAATGACCGGCGTGGGGGTATAGGTGAGGCCATTCTGATAGCGAACTTCCACAGCATTAGCGCTAAGCACTTCAATGGCGGTCATAAGTGCTGGATCTGACAGTGCATGTGTATCTTTACCGAGGAAGAGCGGACCAGTGATCCCATTTTGCTGGCGGTATTCGCAGAGTGCCTGGGTTACTGCGAGGATATGGGCTTCATTGAAGCTGCCATCCAGCGACGTGCCACGATGACCGGAGGTGCCAAAGGCGACGCGTTGGTTTGGGTCTTCCGTGTCCGGTTGGTGGGTGTAATAAGTTGAAACCAAACGTGGAATATCCACCAGAATTTCACGCGGGGCAGGCTTTCCGGCTAATGGGTTGTTGCTCATAATTAATCTCCTCACAATTGAATGGGGCTGATTTTCAGATTAATTATAGACTATCCTGGTCTTTTCGAGGATGAGAATTTACGGGCGATAAAAACAGAAAATGAGATTAGCTTTTTCGTTTAATCGCGTGTTTCCAAACCTTCACGGATAGCATATGCTGATGCACCGGCGCGGGAATTGACATTGATTTTTTCAAAAATGGATTTCAAGTGGCGTTTTACCGTGTTTATTGTTATATACATCGCTGTCGCGATTTCTTTATTGCTCATACCCCGGGCAATATGAGCCAACACTTCTGTTTCTCTTTCCGTCAGATTGTCAATTTTAGGGGCGTTTACCTGCGGTTGTAGGGCAGTTTGAATGAAGGTTTGGCGATCAAAAGACTGTTTTTCCAAGAAGGCAAATACGCTCTGCTCAAGAAACGCCTGGTTAATCAGCGTGGTGTCGGCTGAACCGCTAACAATGATTGTGGGAATATTGGCCTGGCGGGTTGCGCTTAACAGCAGCATACCGTCCTGGTTCTTTATTGGAGATACCGAACTGGCCAACGAAATATCAGCTACGGCTAATTTAAAACGTTCGCGTTTGATTAATCCCAGTCCTTCCCCGTAACTGGAGCTTACATATACCTTATAGCCGGCTTCTATGAGCAAATCGGCTAACAGGCTGCGCCAACCCGCATCATCTTCGACGACCAGGGCCGAACCTTGTGTAGCGGAATGCTGCGGGAAATCGGCTAATTGCTGCTGGGCCATATCGTCTTGTGGTTTTGACGGATTTGTTTTAAGGTCGGCAGCTTTACCTTTGAGTAATGCCTGGGCAAGTATCTGGCGGAATTCAGCGCGGCGAAATGTTTCTTTGCGTAAACAGGTATATGCGCCGTATTCCTGTATTACACTCACAGCCAATTCCACGTTGGCATAACCGGTTAATAAAATCGTGATGCAAGCCGGAGCGCGCTGTTGGATGGTTTTCAGGATGATCAGGCCATCCTGATTATGATGGTTCTGGCCGGCCAACGATAAATCCACCAGGGCTAACTGATAGGGAGTTGTATGAATTTTTTCCAGTGCTGCGCTTAGGTGATCAACCACATCCACCGAGAATCCAGAATCCACCAGAATTTCTGTCAGTATACCTTGCCATGAGGGATCATCTTCGATGATTAATGCCGGGGTTAGTTCCGTTTTCATGATGGCGATCCCTCTATGGGCAGTTCCAGAATGAAGGATGTCCCGGAGTGTCCGTCACTTTCCACAATGATCGAACCACCGAAACGGGTCATCAGCGTTTTAACCCACCAGAGACCAAATCCCAGATGACCCTGGTTTCCGACTGCGCGTGTGCTGTAATTAAATTCAAAGATCCGGTCATGTAGTTCGGGAGGTATCCCCGAGCCGTTATCGTTGACCTGGATGCGCACCAGTTGGCCAACCCGGCTGCCTTTGACAGTGATCATGCCCTCCCCCTGGAATGCACGGATGGCATTATCCAACAGGTTCTGAAAAACCAGCGGTAGGCGAATAGGGCAGGCATGTACCTGGGGTAAATCATCCAACCCAACCAGGTTTATTTGAATGTTCGCGGAAATTTGAAGGATATTAAGCGCTTCCTGCACAGATGCCGCAACGCTGACAGCACTGAATTGAATGGGGCGGAGGTGAAACATGCTGTCCCGCACTACTTCTATAGCTTCGGTGGCACTTTTTCCGATCAGATTGATATTATGGCTAAGGTAAGCATCTTCTGCCAGAACAGCCTGGCACTTATCCTGGATGCCTTCCACTCGCACTGGGATAGCGCCAATTTTATTGTTTAGCTGGTGAAGCAAATTGGAGGCAATATCACCTATCGCAGCAAAGGCTTCAGTTACCGTGTGTTGTTCCTGAGCTGTCCGCATGGCTTCCTGCCGTGCTGCATCCTGGATGGCGAGAATGGCGTATTGTCCAATAAGGCTGAGTATTTTTGTATCCCACTCTGCCTGGTTCAATTCGCGCGTATCCTGCCGGTCCAGATATACACAAAAAGCACCGGCGGGTATTTGTGGGCTCTGCTGTGGAGCTCCATGCTCATATAGAGGCGTGATAATGGCTCTGCCAAATTCCGGAAGAGGCATGGATATGGTGGGTAATTCGGCATCCGCAGGTAAGGATACGGTAGTTTCATCATTGGAAATAGCCCTGCCAATTTGGGAATGAAACAGGCTCAACCGATACCCACTTAATTCAGGCATGGAGGCTGCTTTAATCACCAATTGATCACCTTCTCTAAGCCAGAGTACACTGAAGGGTGCATTTAGCAAATTGCAAGCCTGGTCAATCAACCTTTGGTGGGTTACTGCCAGGGGTTGAGAGAGTAATGCCTGGGTAAAATCCTGGAGCATATCTAACAAGCGCATTTCCTGAATGACAGTGACCGCCAGCGTAGCGAAAATTTGCAAGATATAGCGATCCTGTTTGTCGAAGCCGTTAATTTGAGGGCTTTCCAGATTCAGAATTCCTTCCAGGCGGCCGCTTGCGCCAATTAGCGGCACCAATAATTCGGAGCGCATTACCATTCCATGATCCAGTGGGTAATAAATACTGTTCCAGGGTTCCACCGTCAGATCCGGGATCATAACTGGTTCACGCCGAATCGCAACCAATCCGGTTATCGTACCTTCGTTTATGGGCAATGATTCTGTTGCCGGCTGTTTGAGGTTTTCTCCAAAAAACGCCTGGGTGATCAGGTTATTACCGCTTTTATCCACCAGGCGAAAAATACCGTACTGAGCATCGGTTACTTCCATGGCCATATGGAGTATGACTTCCAAAGTTTCTTTAAGATTCATGCGCGATGTAAGTAGCATGCCCGCCCGGCGCAACCGGCGTAATTCGCGTTCTTTGCGGGTTTTCTCCTGTTCGGCTAGCTGATACCGGTGAGATGCTGAGAGGGTCAGGGCTACCAGGTTAGCAAAACTTTCCAGTATAGACAGGCTGGTTGGATGCCGGTATTCTGGCTGCTTAAAAAATATATAAAATACCCCCAGTGTTTCTTCGGGCACCCATAACGGGAAGCATACAGCGCTTTGATACCCCAGGGCGGTGATGGCTGGGTGGATTCCGATTTGCGGATAGTCTACCGAAACGATTGTTTGACGGGTTTCCAGGGCTGTTGCTCCTAATCCGGTGGAGCGGGGGAGATCGATGGTACTGTTGGGGATTTCACCGGAAGCGAATCGGGAACGGGGATCGAAAGTGCAGGTGATATTGTCAATTGTATAGATTAATGCAGCCGATTGAGGAAATAGTCCGGTGACACTTTCTACAACCATACGTAAAAGACCCTCCAGACTGGAGGCGCCTTCATACTCGTGCCTGGTTATCGCCGTGCTTATTTTCCCGAGTTGTTGGATTATTTCTGGAAAGGGAAGTAGTGGTTGAGAATTCATATCTTTAGAATAGCAATGATATACCATGTTGCCGAAAAATCCGTCAAGTCTTTAGCTGTTTTTGATTCCCACAGTAAATCCCTGGTTGAAGGATTGGTAAAGCTGGCAACAATGTTGCGGCGGTGGCAGCCATTCTGATGCTCAGGAGAATTCTGAATTCATCAGCGTACTGCCA
>PHBZ01000050.1 GCA_002840755.1 Chloroflexi bacterium HGW-Chloroflexi-10
CGTTCTGTTTTCATTTTGGTCTCCAAGTTCCATTATAGATTCTCCTTAACTTGGTGTCCATTTTTTTAGGTAAGGCTCATAATTTCTCTTGTGGATCCAACAAGACGATCAATCCCATCGCTGCCATATTGGCATAGAGCAGAGGAGCAAGGAAAGGAGCGCCGCGCAGAAACCGCTCAAAAATAAATTGTCCTCCAGGAGTAAGATCAGCCAGAACATGTAGTATAAAGCCGATTCCTCCCACCAACGCCATAAGAACCATGAGGAAGGTATAAGTGGATAAATCGCTCAAGTCCGGTTTGTTTTTCAGCCCAATCAAGAAAGCTACCAGGGCAGCCACCAAAGGAACAACCAGGGGAAGCCACAGCCAGGCATTTAAGAAACCGGTGCGGGCGTGGTCTAAAGTGCTGCTGACCAATGTGACCACGATGCCAAAGGAAACCATCATAAAATAAGCCCTGGTTTTACTGAAAGGCATTTGCAGACTACGTTTTGGGGTTAGCTGCAACCGACCACTTCCTGTGGGTGTCTCGATCCAGGCTGCACTGATACCCAATACTCCTACCAATACAAATGCCAGGGGGGCAATGGCAGGCGGCGCCCAGATCAGAAAAGCAATATTGAGACGCTCATCCAATGGACCATAAGGCAATATTGCCCCACGGGAAATGTGGAAATATGCACCTAAAAATCCCACAATGATACTGGCAATGAATACAATACTGGCGATCAAGTTAGCAGTAAAACGTTGTTTAGAAGCGAGTAAACCTGCGAGGATCAATAATATGCCTGCAATGGTTCCAAATAGGATGGGAATCCATTCATTCCAACGGATCGTACCGTTAAGACCATGCGCCAGGTAGGTATCCAATCCCATAAACAATTCATTGATGGCTGCAATAATCAAAATCAATTGATCTCGGGTAAGCGGCAGTTTCGAGAACCGTTTTAGAAATGGGAATACTTCAGCCAGATAATACATGATCTATTTTGCGCCTTCCATTTTCTCTTTGGCAATCCATTTCAACTCGCTCATTTCATGTAAAATCTCATAAGCGCCATGCCACTGCACGTAGTCGGGGCCCTGCATCCAAGAGCCAAACTTCGCCGTGCGTCCCCAATGGTGCCATAAATTGAAATGGGCGAAATCAAAGGGTTCGTCAAAGGGTTCTGCGGTTAATAAACCAGCGGATTGCAGATCGTTGAGGATGACATTACTATCTTTCACAAAGTCATTAACCGATTCGGTGGCTGCATCCGCTTTGGTATATAGATCATCTATAAATTTCTGGTTATGACACTCCTGACAAACACTTTGCATACGAACCTTATTATCCTGCCAGGCGGGGCGTCTTTCGCTAATTGAGGAAAACAGGAACCAAGTAAGCCGGTCACCAACATCATGACTTGTAGATGATCCGCCAAAACCACTCATGTGGCATATCTGGCAGGTTGGTGCAGGGAAATCCTTTACAGTCAGAGTGCCGGGTTCTGCGTCCCAATTCCAGGTGTCACCGCTGGTGGCGTAGGCAATACCGTGCGGTGATTCCTGGTAGATTTCCCACTGCGGATGATCCGGCCCGATGTGACAGGCATTACAGGTTTCAGGTTTGCGTGCCTGTTCAAGGCTAAATTCGTGGCGCATGTGACATTTCTGGCACTGACCAACCGAACCATCCTCATGTGGTTTACCTATATTATGACATGTTTTACAGGCAAACTCTGTTATCGCTTCCCCTTCCAGTTCAAATAGCTGATTACGGGCTTTGTCTGGTGCATATTGTCCTTCCGGGATGGCCATAAAGAGTGCCATTTGATCCTCAGTTAACCCGGTTGTACCGTTATAGGCCACATAAGCCGGAATGCCATGGCGACTCTGGTTGAATTGAGCTACTTCTGCCGAGTGACAATCGTTGCACATTTCGGTGCTCGGTGATTGGAGCACATGGGTTCCTTCGTGTTCAACAGAACCAGGATAACCGGCTTCTACCTCATGACAACTTTCACATTTTACGTTGGCGCGAGCCATGCTGCTGACACCATATTGTTCTACAATGCCGGGGGTAGCGTTGCGATGGCAATCCACGCATTGATTCGTGCTATTTGCCAGTACATTGACCTGTGCAGGACCCGCTTCTATGGTTGCACGGTTTACCGTCAGAATTGCAATAATCACGCTAAGAATCAACACCAATGCCATCAACGAGATCACAAAAATACGCCCAATCAATGGTTTGGATTGCTTTTCAATACCTTCCATGGGGTTCTCCTCTCGGAAAGATTAAAATCAGATTAGAATGTATTTGTAATTATATGGGATATCCTTTTCGAAGTAAATATGGCGGGGGTTGGTTTTAAACATGAAAATGATGCCAGAGACTTGACGGAATGAATTGGGGAAAATAGAACAACAATGAGTCTGTATCAATTTGGTGTTGATTCATGGGTTCTCCTGCGTTGATGAAGTCATGTTAGAAGAATGAACGTTTATTAATGCTCTTTTTTTCCGTTTTTTACCTAGTCTTTATTGCAAACCGGTTGGTTTTTTTTATAAAATGAAACTACGAGGAATCTATGGATGATCGACTGCAGCAAGCAAAAGATTTTGTCCAATCTGAGGATATTGCTAACGCCAAATCTATTTTGATGGAATTGGTACATGAGCGTTATCCGAGTGCTGATTCCTGGTATTTGATGATGTATTGTATGGATACTACCCGTCAGAAAATCTGGTGTCTTGAAGAAGCATTACGTATTAAAGCCGATCATTCTGAAGCTTTGGTGATGTTGGGAATGCTAGCCCCTGGGCATCAAATGTATACTGGTGCCCGTTACCGTAAAGAAAAACAGAAAGATGTAGCATCAGAGGAAGAAGAACCCTTTAACTGGGTGGTGGCTGCCGCAACCCTTGGTACGGTTTTGCTTTTGACCGTCGTTGTTATCCTTTTAAGCACTTTTGTGTTTTAGAAAATTTGCTCTGGCGGATCAGGTAATAAAAGCCCATAAGTGCGGTTTTCCACAGGGTGATCAATGATGTCTTCCCATAATGAGGTAATGCGTGCATCCAATAATTGAAAACCAAGCTGGGTGTACAAACGACAGGCCCCTTCATTTTCACTGCTGGTTCCAAGGTGTACACCAGGAATCCGTTCATAAATCAATTGATCGAGAAAGGATTGCATCAATCGCAGTCCAATTCCATGACCCCGGTAAGCAGCATCGACATTGATGTGCAAATGGGCCGGATATAAATTGAGATCTGCCTCCGCGAATTGGTGTGCCCGTTGGGCGCGAGCCATGCGTCGAAAATAGCTCCAGGCTTTTGGTCCGGGTTTGTATTGCATGGTCAGGAATCGCCAATATACACGCGGCATGATATTCCGGCGGTTAATTTGCTGCTGACGGGTAGTGTTGGCACAACCAGTAAGAAACCCAACAACGAGTTGATTATCCAAGGCAACCCAACAATGCTCGGGTTCGTAATCGGTATAGTAAGCGTAAAACGAATCCAGAAAAATACGCCGATCTTCCATATATTTTTCGATTGGTTCGCCAAAAAAAGCTGTATCGGCAGCGATTTTCATTAATCCAGCGCGGTCCTGTTTTTGATAAGGGCGAATAGAAAGGGTAGTGGTCTTCGCAATCCATCTCATCGGGTTTCCTCCTACAAAAAAATTGCTTAATCGTGTGGGGCAGAGAGGTTGATCATAGCGGTCAACGGGACTTGGTGTTGGGTTGTGCCTGGATGAATTGGCGGTGGTATAACACCAGACTGCCAGAAACAGCCACATTGTAGGAAAGGTAACGTACAGCCTCGATGGAGACCAGGTGATCACATTGTTCAATTATATACGCTGGCAGCCCGTTAGCCTCGGAGCCAAGCAGGTAAACAGCTTCTTGGGGGTGATTGAATCCAGCCAACGGTTCACCGCCAAATTCGACAGCCACAATGCGCGCGCCTAACGGACGATGCGCTAAAAAATTTTCCCAGGTTTCGTATTGGCGTAACGGGATTTGCTGCCGAGTTTTTGCCGTATCGCTGGATTGACCACGGACGTTGCGACCAATAATAAATATTCCGGCGGCACCCAATTGGTAGGCAGAGCGCCACAGGGTACCGATATTCTCACTGTGAACAGGTGCAAAAATCCCAATTTCAAAATAGGGCAAGGTTTCATCCTTTACCAAAAATGATACCAGCTGGTTCATCTCAATAAAACGGGGTTTGCGGGTGTTGTGGGCGGTCATTTGACCGTCCACAACACCCCAGACCCAAATTAATGAAAAGATACTTACAGCTTTATTTTACAATGAAACCTGGTTTCGGCCATTATGTTTAGCACGGTAGAGTGCCTGGTCGGCTTGTTCCAGAAAATCTTCTAACTTATTGCAAAATTTTATATCGAAGCTGGCTAATCCAAGGCTGACGGTGCATTGAATATTATTATTTGAATAATGTACAACCAGGGCTTCAATTTCCTTGCGCAGTCTTTCAGCAACCTGAAATGCAGATGTCTCGCTGGTTTCTGGAAGAAAAACCACGAACTCTTCACCTCCATAACGTCCAAGAAAATCCACTGTACGCAATTGATTACGGATTAACGCAGCTACATTTTTTAAAACCAGATCACCCGCAAGATGACCATAGTGATCATTAACGGATTTAAAGAAATCAATATCTATCAGAATGATGCAGGCTGGTCGTTTATAACGACAGCAGCGTTCCAATTCGATGATTGCCTGATCAAAGAAGAAACGCCTATTATGCACCTGAGTAAGTGGATCAATGGTGGCCAGACGCTGAATTTCGTTGAATAATGTAGCATTTTCCAAAGCCATGGAAACCTGGTTGGTTAGGATTTGCAGGGCTTTGAATAAATATGGTTGGTAAAAATTTACCTCAGTTTTATTAAAAGTCATAAAACCAAAAACTTTGTCACGTATCAATATCGGGATTCCAACCCAAGAGCTGACATCTTCCATGTCTGGCAAAATCCGCCAGCGTATATCGGAATGTGTGTCTGAGATGATGAGTGGTTGTTTGAAACTTACAAGATCTTGAATAACCGGAAAATTTTCAACTATACAGTCCTTGCCTGCCATAACCCTTTCCATATCTATATTTCGTTCGGCAAAACCAATATTATGGATTATCTCAAAACATTCATTGTTTATTTTCCCGAGTGCAGCAGTATCATAGGCAATCACTTCCTTTACAATAGAGAGAAGTTGATTGAGAAGTTGGTCTTTATCCTGAAACCTGTTTAATTCACTGGAGACAATCCGAAGGTGATCAGAAATTAATCGGGCTTCACGCTCTGCTGTTTCGGCAAGTTTCCGAATTAAAATTTCCTCTCTTAGTTGGTTCTGGGACTGTTCCAATGCTGAACGCGCTTCTTCCAAGGAAATTACCATTTGGTTAAATGCAACAGAAAATTCTCCCATAAAATCAACTCGCTGGGAAAAATCTCCATCGGCAATCATTTGGGTTTGCCAGGTTAAATGACGCAAACTAGCCTGCAAACCTTTAAGACTTCCAGCCAGTTTCCCACGGATTTGCAATGAGTGAGAAAGATCTCCATTAGACAAAGCGTATATGAATTGTTGCAAGGATTCGATGGTTGTAACAATTTTTTTAAATTCTGGTAAATCATTAAAAACTTCTGGTATTGGTGGTTTGGTACCAGGCATAAGGAATAATTCCTCAATGGTTTTAATGAGGTTTCTTATTTCTTCAATGCTTAAACCCGTTGGTGTTTCCAAAGCAGGTTTATATCCCGGACAATAATCTAAATTGCATTCGCTGTGAACCGACAGGTACGGTCACCCGTACACCAACAGTCAATTTCTTTGACCACAAAGGGTTTCCCCGTAAAGCTTTCCATCAATGCAGCAATAAAGCCTTCATCATAGGTACAAATTTCGTAATCCAGTTCGGGTAATCCGGAACAATCCAGATCTTCTGATATAGTAATAATAAATTTACCCGTTTCCAGGTCAGCCTGTTCCACCCGCATAATACCAATCCCCATTTCCTTTAATAGAATTTGTAAGGATTTGACGAATTCATTGTAGTTGTCAATCTGCCCGATATAATGTTCATAAAAATGTTTGCCGGCTAGTTTGCCGGATTCATAAAAAATATGATCGGTTTTTTCTGCGCCAACTTCCTGTTCCAATATATCACGGAAGCTGAACTGTAACAGGCGATAGATTTCCAAACGAGTATTTACACCCAAGTTGGGGCGACCCAATTGCAGATCACCTAATAAATCCCAGGAGAACTGATATTTGCGAGCGTTGTCCAAACCAACACCTCCATAAAAAATTGCCATATTTTCAAAAAACCATTTATGATTCTTATTATACGAAACTTATTCAGTTTATTGAAAATCACACTTTTAATTTGTGTAAAAAACATCGGGGTTTTTGGATGGAAAAAAAGAGAAAGAGCGATTCCTGCCACTTTGCTTTGCCTTATACAATGCCTGATCCGCATGTCCCAATAAACTCATGATAGATTGGTTGGGATTGGTGCCGGAATCGGCTATGCCAATACTGACTGTTATCTGGAAGGAATGGTTTTCGGATAGGACCAGAATTTTAGATGTGTTTTGCAGTACCCTCTCGGCCACCTGTTGTGCGGCTTTAATATCCGCATCCGGCAGTAGTACACAAAATTCTTCACCACCGTAGCGGCAAAGAATGTCCTGAGCACGTAAGGATTGCTGGATCATGTGTGCGATATGTATCAGAGCCTGATCGCCGATTGGATGGCCGTGGGTGTCGTTGATTTTTTTAAAATGGTCAATATCGATCATCAGTATAGAGAGGTTGGTATGCTCTTGTTGGACTCTATCATTCCAATGTTCAGCCAGAGTTACAAAATGGCGGCGATTAAAGAGACCGGTAAGCGGGTCTGTGGTTGCCAGGATTATCAATTCAGCCTGATTTTTGGCTCTCTCCTGAATTTCACGTTTTAACTGGTGATTGCGAAAGGAATAGGCTTCAATTTTATGAGCCGTTTCCAGGCTGCGTAATTGGCGTGCCGTGGTTGCATTCGCTTGTTTTTGATTATTCAGGTGATAGGCTTCGTAATGTTCCAGTGCTTCCTGATACTGGCTGTTTTGTTTGTGTGCCCGAGCCAGAGCGTAGTGAAATTGGGTAATGAGTGTCTGCATCTGATGTTGTTTGGCTATTTCATACCCGCTATTCAAAGCATTAATCGATTTTTCAAACTGTTTTTGATTAATAAAGAGTTCTCCACTAATTAAATAAGCCCTGGTTTTTTCGTAAGGGAAACTGATTTTAGCGAGTAATTGCCTGGCTTGCTGTAAGCGCCGGTTGGCACTGCCGGGCTGGTTATTTTGAAAATGGATGGCTGCCAGGGTGTTGAGGGTACTGATCTTTTGTTCGTCGGAAACTGGTGGTATACATAGAAATAAACTCTGACGAGCATAAAACAACGCCTGCTCCACATCCTGTGCGGTCAGGTAAAGATCGGCCAGATAGGTGTAATCTTTAGCCAGACCAGTACCATTGTCTAAATAACTGTTGATTTCGAGACTTTTAAATAAATAGACCAATGCCTGGGGGTGATCTTCGAGCAGATAATAGAGCCTACCAATAGAGGCGTACGCGGCCGCGAGCTGCGGACAGGCAGGTGTTTTTTTTATCAATTCAAAAACTCTATGCAAATGAGAAATATTTTTTGGATATTGACCGGTATGCTCAAAGATAATGTTGAGCAATATGGCTGCTTCCAGGTAACCGATTTCATTATGGTTTTTCTCTGCAAGGTTAAGGCTTTCAGTGGTGTATCCAATTGCTGTTTCATACGCCCCATTCTGACAGGCCAGCAATCCCGCTTCGTACATGGATTGAAATGAAACAGGCACCAGGTTCTGATTATCGGTGTTTGCTTTGGGAAGAATAGATTCAGGTACGTTGATTTTTACCGGTGGGAAAAGCGGTTTGGTTGACATAAACTCTTCTGATGCTCAAGATATGAAAAACATAATCCAGATAAACCCCTAAATACCGCTAAGAAAGTAATATGGGAATTATACACAAGAATCCCATTTTCATTCATAGCAATTAATTTGGGCGAAGAGTCTTTTAAAGTTGATTTAACTGACCTGGGGAAAGCTGTTCAGGGATTTTTTCTGCACCATCTGAAAAGGCATCGCTCTGTCCCCGGCGGATTTCCTGCCAGAAATCCAAAGCAGCTTTTCGTTTATCTTCGCGAAAGCGTTGCAGCCAGGATCGCAGTTCTGCGTCCTGTAAGTTTTCAGCTTCCCAGTATTCCAGGAACCCGATAACCAGATCAATCAGACGGTTGGAAATCCAAGGCATGCTTTTACCACCTTCACGTTCGAAAATGGTTTTTGCTAACTCGAATTGATGTTCTTTATAGTTGACCTTTAAATCATAGTGAGTGCAGAGGATTTCATCCGTAATGGATTCTGCCCATTTGCGGTGAAATCGACAGATGCCACTGTTGTCATTAAATAGTTCGTAGACCATACGCTCTACATTTTTTCGGCCTAATTCGTAAGGGGAATTAAACTTATTCTCATATTGGACGTAGTACTTGCCCATGATGGGCATGGGGCTGAGCATACCAGGTACCCAGTATTGGTTAGGCGCCATATAGCCGCTTTCGCCGTGACGGATAAAGATCGTCCGGTCACCGCTTTTGATATCGTATAGTTTATCCAGATCACGCGCAACTGAGCGCATGCCCTGGCGGAAAATTGCACAACGTGAATCAAAAAGAATTGCATCAATCAGCGCGATGGCATAATCGGCATTGCGCTTGCTATCCCCAACAATATTGAAGGTGTCAGCAGAAGCTGCAAACTCAAAGCGCATTTCAGAGGCGGGTGGGAAACCAAAATCTTCCGGTGGAATTAATCCACTATGGATGAGTTCCATGATCCAGGCCAAGGTACAGCCTAATTGAATGGCATCAAACCCCATAGCATCGGCATGGTCATTCAAAATTTCAGCAGCGCGTTGGTCGAAGACGCCCACCTGGGGACCCAGTGCATGATAGGGTTCGAAATCTTTTTTGAAATTGTCTTTCATTTTCTTGCAAACAACAGCACAGGGTTCGCCACAATGTTGGAAACTTTTGGTAACAATGGTTTCTTCATTAAATTGTTTTAAATAATGTTTCAGAATGAAGTTTTCATGTTGTGCCAAGCGTTCATCGCTGGTTTTATATATACTCTGATAATTAAAGCTCATAATGCGGTCATCCATGGTGCGCATATTGACACCAAAGGTTCCGCCGGTTTCAAATTCCGGAAAGTAACGATACTTTTGGGTAACTGCCAGATCAGTTTGAATGGTCTTTTTACCAAAATGTTTCATGAAATAGGAGTCAATCTCGGAGGAATCGCGCAGGTCGGGGTCTTCCCATTCCCCACCAAAAATAATCCCTGCTACGTTGTGATATTGTAAAAGCCGGGAACCTAATCCACCGCGTCCGGCCCAATCTACCACGGCACTGATTTCGCCTTTGCGGATAGGACTGGATCCAATGGCGCCTTCGCGGGTATTCAGAGCAGCCGGGCCTACAGCCAGTATACGCGCTTTGTTAGGTTGGTATTCACCGGCATAGCGGTCAAAGATGGCCTGTTGCAATGCGTAAAAACCATACAGGGCATCTCCATTATGAGCATAACGGCTCCAAATGGATTGGACATTCATTGGCTCAATGCGTACATCAACCTCACCATTTTTATGATTCATGATGACAACACTGGGTTCTTCACAACGCCCACGTAAAGCAACATAATTAACACCGACACCATGGAATGTATAAGCAGCGCCACCGATGCTGGAGACATAAAATCCGTCCCACTGAGGGCTTAACGCACTGAATACCAGTCTCCTTGAACCGGGTATGGAACTACCTGCCAACAGACCTTCTCCAAAAGTAAAACTATCCGGGTAGGCGTTAAAGCGGTACCAGCCATAATCGACCGGGCCAAGAATATTAGGATCATCCACTGGGCGGATATATGAATGTCCGTTGTTGAGGTGGACTGTTAATTCTCTTTGTAGAACAGGGTAAGCCATCATGCTCTCCTTGAAATATGCTTCTTTTCTTTATTCTAACAGGAGATTAGTAAAATCTCTTCAACATTAGTATGGAGGCGTACCTATCCATAAGAATGGTTAGTTAACTTTAACATTATCTTCGATTGTCTTAATGGTTTGATGAATATAGTTTTGTTCAGAAAATTCTACCAAGATGGCTTTTTGGCGGCAAAATTCCACGCAGCGTCCGCAACTACGACAATCATCTCCAATGATAACGCGGTCACCTTCCATCCTGATGGCATTCACGAAGCAGATTTGCTCGCGGATACAGCGACCACAGCTTATGCAGTTTCCGTTTACGTATACTTTTACACCAGGCATACCGGAGACGGAAGCGCTCAATTCGGGATGTAAATCCGGCAAAATCTTAAATAAACAGCAACAAGGACAGCAATTGCAAACTGTCATCAACTGATCACCCGGACCGACACCCATCCAGAGTGTGTCGAGTTTGTTGCGGCCGATTAAATGCACCAGACCCAGATCCTGTGCACGTTGAATATGGGCGTGCGCCTCAGCACGGGTTGCCAGATGTCCAAGCCGGGTATTGATTCCCAACACTGCTTCTCCCATGAACAGGCATCCGAGGTCATGCGGGTAATCCTGGCAGTCATCGCCCTCGCGGCAAAGACAGTGGTTCATGATCCATAAATGATTGGCCTGATCAATAAAGTGATGCACTATCGAAGAAGGCAATACGGTGCTTTGAGGTGGTTCAATATTTTCATGGATGACCAATCGATCTTTGTGTAAAATCACCATGGCATCCCCTTTGAACAAAAAATCATCCATGATCTTTTTGACCCAGAGGTTTTGAGACAGGGAAGCTATTTTCTTCCGGAAAGGAAAAAATATTTTTATTAAATTTACGAACCAAACAGGTGTTGCCATACCAAATTTAAAAATACCTCCATGTGAATATTGATAAGAAATCTTACAATACTCATTCCTGTCTTCAGAATTATTTCGAAACACAGTTTTAGCGGAACGACCGGGATGTTAAGATATTAACATACTTTCTACTATTTGAATGCCGAATTCACCTCTTTTTCCAGAGTGTTTTTCTAAACAACCAATCGAAAAGAGTATAATCATTTGCATTCACTGGTGAGGATTCTATGCAGGAAATTTCAACCCTTCAAGTTCGTTTAATGTCGGCATTGCAACAGCGATCGGATTTATTGTCTGAAACACACACTGGAGCATTCCGACTATTTAACGGGTTTTTGGAAGGGTGTTCCGATCTGGTAGTGGAAGTTTTTGGGGAGACCCTGGTTCTTTACGATTATTCACAGATGATGGACCGGCAATATTTTGAGACTTTACGGGATTGGTATCTGGCGCAACTGCCCTGGTTACGTGCTGTATTATGGAAACGCAGGTATTCCCCCCTGGATGAAGAACGGGCAGGGATACTGTTGTATGGCGACCAAATGGTTCAATATGTGGTTGAAGCAGGTGTGCGCTACGCGCTGGACCTGCGAATGAACCAGGATGCCAGTTTTTATGTGGACACCCGCAATCTGCGTATCTGGTTGAAAGAAACCATGCGAGGAAAGATCGTTTTGAACACGTTTGCTTATACCGGCAGCCTGGGTGTGGCGGCAAAGGCGGGAGGAGCAACCCGAGTTGTGCAAACAGATCTGAACCGTCGTTTTTTGAACCTGGCCAAAACCAGCTACACATTTAATGGATTACCGATTGCAAAACAGGATTTTATGACTGGCGATTTCTTTAAGATAACTGCGCTTCTAAAAAAAGCAGACATGTTATTTGATTGCCTCATTTTGGATCCACCGTTTTTTTCTTCTACAGAGGCAGGTAGAGTGAACCAAGTACAGGAAAGTTACCGCCTGATCCAAAAAGTGCGCCCACTTGTGGCACACCAGGGTTGGTTAGTGGTGGTGAATAATGCTTTATTTTTAAGTGGGGCTGATTTCTGGCAAATATTGCAAAACCAATGTACAGATGGATATTTACAGATAGAAAATATCATTCCAATCCCGGCGGACGTCAGTGGTTATGTGGAAACGGTGGTCAGCCTGCCTCCAACTGATCCTGCGCCGTTTAACCATTCAACCAAGATCGCTATTCTGAGGGTCAATCGTAAAGATAGACGCCTGGCGAGTGCCGCGACTTGATTATGACCAGACTATGCCGTGTTTACCAATTCTAAAACCGCGATTTCGGGCGGGCAATTGAATCGCACCGGCAAAATTGTCCAGCCGATCCCACGGGAAATAAACAAAGTGCCATTATTGGTTTGAAAGAAACCACTGGTGTAATTTTTATTTTGAACGGGCACGATTGGCGCGCCAACAAACGGAATCGCAACCTGTCCTCCATGGGTATGTCCGCTCAGGATTAAATCCAGACGGGTGTTAAAAGATCGATCAGTCGTATCCGGGTTGTGCGCAAGCATTATTTTGAAGTCTTGAGGCGGTGCGGATGAAAAGGCCAGATCTACTCCTAATTCATCTTCCCATAGGTCGCCACAACCGCCCAACCAGATATGGTCATTTCCCTGATCTATGCGTACTGCTCGATGGCGCAGGTTTTGATTGCTGTGCTCCAGCCATTTCAGCGATTGAGATGTGCTTGCCCAATGGTCGTGGTTCCCCAATACTGAAAATACTCCTTGTGGCGCAGTCAGTTTGCTTAATACAGGCCAGACTTCATCGATTTGTTGGATCGAGTCGCGTTCATGAACATAGTCGCCAGTGCAAACGATGATGTTCGCTGCTTGCCGGTTAGCCATAGCGACTACATGCTCAACCAGCCAAAGGGGTGTTAATGAGCCATAATGGATATCAGTCAAATGAGCGATACGAAACCCCTGAAAACCAGCGGGAAGATTTTTTAAATAAACACGGTAATGATTGAGTTGAATCAGGTAGCGTTCGACCATAAAAGGATAACTGACCAGTAAAACACTGCCGGCTAAACCAAGTTTGAGGAATTTTCTACGAGTGATTTGTTCCATCTTTTTATCCAGAAATTGGAAGATGCTATAATTTTTAAAACAATGAACCGATCATACCTGATTTTTGAGTTTCCCGTCTTTTTTCGATATTAATCAAAATAAATTATTGAGGAATTATGCAAATTCGACGAAATAATTCAACCATTTCCATCATACTGGTGACAATTTTTGTTATGTTTTGCCTGGGCGGATGTATCACTGCCGTTTTTGGAACATCCATACTAACCGCATTCAATTTATTGAATTCGGAATCTTATGTTGGGTTTGATACCTCCGGGCAAGTTCCCAAGGTTCCAAGTGGAGATATCAGCGCAGCAACCCATGTATTCATTCATCAATACCCTTTTCCGGAAGATGGTTGGATGACGGGAATTGAGTATTTGAATGACAGCGAAGCTGCGGGGTTTGAGCAATCAGAGAGGATTTATATTCTTATTCTCCGGCCCGAAAATAATCAGTACCATATTATCAACCGGATTGAGCTTATGCCGGATGACCAGGTTCCGCAGTGGGACGGGACCACAAAAATAAGGTTTCCCAAGCCTGTGGTTGTTCAGGCAGGTGATGTTTTTGCACACTGGCAGCCTGATGGGCAAGCGGGTGGACCTATACCTTTGAATCAGGATGACAATTCTATTGATGGGCTTTCGAACGGGCAGGCAGGTTTTTTGTTGGAGGATATCGAAATCGGAAAAATAATTGTTCCGGGTGGATTTTCCGGTAAGCGGGATTACTTCATCCGGGCAACTTTTAAGCCGTTAGGCGGGATATTTCATTAAAAATAGTACCCAAAACTGTAATTATAGGTTTGGACCATGCCTGGTATGCGCAACCATTACCAAAAAGAATTCAAAGCTTTTTGAAGTCCTGATCGTCAGGTTTGTCTTTTGCTGATGATGCTGGAAAGTGATAACGGTAGGTATTGGTTTCCAGGAGCTCAAAGCCCATTTTTTGATAGAGATGATTGGCTGCTATTCGGTTTGGCCGGGAAGTAAGACTAACTGCTTTAACGCCTTGTGTATGAGCATGGTCCAAGGCGGCCTGGGTCATTTTTTTGCCATGTCCCTGCCCGCGATTGTTTTCATCTACGACAACATCTTCAATCCAGGCATGTTTACCGGTTGGCGAGGAGTAAATGACCAGGGTCAACATACCACAGATACTATGGTGATCGTCCCGGGAAATCCAAAGGCTGGTTCCCGGATTTGCCAGTGCGTGTTCGATGAGTTGGCGGGACGGAATTGGACTGAAGGTGGTTAATTGCGGCATCAGCCGTTCCAAGGCGATTAAAAACTCATCTGTTACTTCTTTGAGCTGTTCAATACCCATTTTTGTTTTTCTAAGAACCTTTTTATTGATTGCAATTCAGCTTTATTTTTCGTTATTTTTCATTTCCTGTTTGCTGTATTGGATAAATAAAATTAACCATAAGCGGCCGTTCTTCCCAACCCTGGGTGGTATAAAAACTACGGTTGTAGGATTCGCGGTGTTTTCCATTTAATAACGAGAGCCGGTTACATCCCCTTAACGCTCCTTCTTGCTTGACTTCGTTTAATAAAGCACTGCCGATCCCATACCCACGATTTTCCGGACTTACGAATAATTCGGAAACGAATCCCTCCGGCCCAGACATGAATAAGTAAGGCAGCCAATGGACGGAAACATACCCAATAGCAAGATTCCCGGAATTGACCGCGACGAAAATTGTATGGGAAAATGGATTTTCCAGGCAGTCGTTTAAAAGCGCCGCCACGTTATCACGTACAAAGTTTTCATCATCCTGATTTAGAAAATCAAACCATTCTGTTTGTTTCAATATCTTAAGCAGCTCCGGAGCATCTTGCATGGTTGCCAGGCGAATATGAAATTGCATTTTCCCTCACTTGTTTTTCCTAAAGGGTTAAATTTTGAAAACCGATCATCTTTTGAAAAGCATATCTGAAAAACCATTTAATCCAGTATATTGAAAAAATTTCAATAGGTCAAATACTAATAAATATCGATAAGGGCATGAATATTGCAAGTGATAGATACTTTACTTTCGTATATACTTTTGTGGTTACGTATCGCAAAACTCCCGACAGGATCAAATCACTGCCGAAAAAGAGGTAGCCTTGTTAAAATTAAAAATCAGCCTGTGTTTGTTGTTCATGATCACGTGCGTTTGGAGTGGTATTCCTGTTCAGGCTCAAGGAATTGTGGATGGATACCAAACCTATTTTCCAGTGATCAGTAACAGTCCTACTGTCGAAGAAAGTTGGATTGGACCGGAAGGCGGCTTTGTTGTTTGCATTGTTGCGCATCCCACCAATGCCGATATTATTTATGCTGGCTCCTGGGGCGCCGGTGTTTTAAAAAGCATTGATGGTGGTTTGACATGGAGAAAGAAAAATGTTGGACTGGGAAATTTGTTTATAAACTCGTTTGCCATTGACCCGCAAAATCCAAGAATAATGTATGCGGGAACCTATAAAGATAAGATCTATAAATCTACCGACAGCGGTGAAACCTGGTATCAATCCAGTGCCGGAATCCAATACCTGGCGATTGTGTATGCGATTGCGATTGACCCACACAACCCGGATATTATCTATGCTGCTACCCGTGGAGAAAATAACACCAGCGCACCCCCCTGGAAGGGGATTGTATACCGCAGCGAAAATGAAGGCATCAATTGGTCGCCTGTGATTGAGAATGTGGGTGGCAGTAACCAGCAGGATTGGGCCTACGACCTGATTGTCAACCCTAAATCTCATAATATTGTTTTTGCTGCCATGCATGAATATGGGATTTATCGCAGCACCAATACCGGAGATAGTTTTCAGGCTGTTAATTCAGGACTAAACGATCTCTCAACGCGGGCATTATCGATAAATCCGGTTGGAACCGGTTCGGATGCGTTATATATGGGCACATGGCACAATAGTGGAACCTATAAAAGCACCGATAACGGAAATTCCTGGTCGCGGACGGCAATGGTTCTCAAAGTTTACAATATGGACCTGGATAATGTTTCACCTTCCACTCTTTACCTGGCGAATTATCCGGGTGGAGTATACAAAAGCACGAATGGCGGCGAATCCTGGTCGCTTAAGGCGTTAGCTGATCACCTGATGTATACCGTGGCGGTTAACCAGGCGCGGCATAATCAGGTTTTTGTTGGAACGATAGGGGATGGAATCTTTCGTTCGGATGACGGCGGCTCCAATTGGACATTTTCCCAACAGGGTTTGCACAATACGAATGTAACCGCCGTAATCGCAAAAAAAGGTGATCCACAAGTTTTATTTGCGAGTACCAGCGGCGGTGGAGCTTCTTTTTCTTATGATGGCGGCAAAACCTGGGTGGTACAACAGAACAATTTAGTAGATCTCAATATGACATACCTGGTGATAAATCCGGCGAATGACAATCAATTGATTGGGCTTACAAGTTCGGGAGGTGTGGTACGTTGTGCAATCGATTCTTGCGGTTGGTCCACACAGAACAGCGGGCTTCCGATGTCCGCGGCCAAGAGCCAAATCGAACAAATCAGTGCATTGCAGCCGGATCTGGGCTATGAATTAACTTTGAGTGGTGTTGCGGATACTGAAGAATCCAGTAATGACCAATTGACGGCTTTTCAATCACTGCGCCAGATTGTTTTTGCACCTTCCAATCCCAACCGGGTTTATCTGGCCACTGGCGGATCGGGAGTATACATCAGCAATAATAATGGATTGAGTTGGGCTTCAGCAGGCTTGTCTGATAAGTCGATTGGTAGTGTGGCGGTCCATCCTCTAAATGAAAATATTCTTTACGCTACAACCGGTGAGAGTGGAGTTGTGAAGTATAGTGAAAATGGCGGTTCCAGTTGGCGTGATACAAGTATGCCGAATAACCTTTCTACCCAAGCACTTAGCATTTCTGTTTTGGAACCGGAGCGAATTTTTGCCGGAACCAGTAATGGGGTGTATACCCGGTTGGGAAATGGTGCGTGGGAATACCTGGGATTGGACGGAATATACATATCCAAAATTGCTGCGCATCCTACCCGCAGTGATGTATTGATTACCGGTACCATGAATGGCGTGTATTATTCGCTCAATGGTGGGAACTCTTGGATGGTTGGCCCAACTGAACTTTTTGGAAAGCAGATTTCTTCCATTGGGTTTGATCCCAATAATGCATTTGTGGCTTATATTGGCACAACTACTTTCGGTGCATTGCGCATGGCTGTTCGATAATAATTATGGAGATGAAATAGCCTTATCTCAAGCGTTTATTGGGTCGGGTAGACGTAAATTATAGATAACCGCAAGGATGCGCATGGCTACTGCAACCAGGATTCCTACAAAGGAAGCAAACCCGAGCGTAAAGTTAGAATGAATTAGAAGAAGGTAAACCCAAGCCCCGGCGAAAGAGCAAGTAGCGTATAAGTTGGCAGTACGGCCAAAGACTACCGGAATTTCATTGCAGATAACGTCCCGCATTACCCCACCAAAAACGCCGGTGATGACACCCATTAAAGAAGCTACAAACATTGATGTACCTGACTGCAGGGCATATTCCGCTCCCAAAATAGAAAACATCCCAAGCCCAAGTGCATCCGGAATCAATATGGATTTGGAGGTCAACCGCAGTAGACGGGTGGAATAAAAGGTCATTAAGGCCAGCATCAAAGCAACCAGCGCGTATCCACTTTCCTTGACCCAGAACACTGGCGTACGTCCCAGCAGCATATCGCGGAGGGTGCCTCCACCCAATGCAGTAATAAACGCTACAGAACATGCGCCTACCAGGTCCATATCCTTGCGACGCGCTGTGATGACTCCGGACACTGCACCTGCAATTACACCCAAATAAGAAATTATTGCAACCAAAAAATCGGACATTTAAAAACCATCCATTTGTATTCAACTAGCGGTTGATATACAACCGTCTCTGAGTTTTGCAAAAAGGCCAGTAAATGAATTTCTAGTCTGTGGAAACTGGTGTTACAGTTGGGTTGTGAATCGTTTTACGCCGTGCCATATAGCCTTCCACACTAAAAATAAGCAGTGCCAGCCAGATGATACTGAAACCCAGTAACTGATGCTGGGAGAACGGTTCTCCGAATAAAAAAACGCCGATCAGGAATTGTATTGTTGGCGCTACATACTGCAACAGACCGATGGTCGAAAGGGTCACCAACGGTGCGCCTGTGGCAAATAAAATTAGTGGTATCGCTGTAACAATACCAGATAAGGCTAAAAGAATACTGGTGAGTGCAGAGGAGTGTCCAAATATGCCGATGCCACTAAATTCTGAAAACAGTAAGAATGCCAGTGCCGGAATGAAGATGGCTGCCGTTTCCAGAGTGACACCCTGAATGGAAGGTAAAGGAGCGATTTTTTTAAAAAGTCCGTAAAAACCAAAGGAAAATGCCAATACCAGAGCGATCCATGGCAGGGATCCGTGCAGAATCGTGAGATAAATGACTCCGATTGCAGCCAACGCGACCGGTACCCATTGTAATGGGCGCAGGCGTTCGCGCAGGAAAATCATTCCCAGAGAGACACTGACCAGCGGATTAATAAAATAGCCCAGGCTGGTTTCCACCACAAAGCCGGCGTTGACGCCCCATACATACGTTAGCCAATTGATTGAAAGCAATAAACCAGCAGCCAGGTAAATCAGGATTATTTTCTTATTCAGTCTGCCTATAATAAGGCCAACTTCTTTGCGCAGGCTTACCAAAATGAAAAGAAATATAAATGACCAGGTTACCCGATGGGTCATAATCTGTATCGCGGGTGCGTCATGCAAGAGTTTAAAGTAAATCGGAAAAAATCCCCATATCACATAGGCGAAGAAAACCGATATAACGCCTTTTTTCATTAGAATACCTTCACTTTCAATCTTCAATAAGTGCGTGGAATGATATCAGAGAAAACTGATTCAGTGCATAAGAATTTTGGTAAGTATATTGACAGACGCTATATCGTGTGATAATATAGCGCTACACGATATATCATGTATCGTTATAGCGTGCAGCGATGCAAAAAAAGGATTCTGATGATAAATGAAAACAAAGACTTAAGCAAATACTTACCGCTGACAGAATCAACTTTTTATATTCTGGCAGCATTAGATGGGCCTTTACATGGTTATGCAATTATGCAAAAAGTTGAGATCATGAGCCAAGGGACCATGAAATTGGGAGCCGGCACATTATACGGTGCATTTTCCACCCTGGAACAGGAAAAGATTATTAATATGGTGGGCGAGGAAAGCCGCCGCAAGATTTATGAGTTGACTGAAAAAGGAAGAAATCTGTTTCAGATGCAGGTGGAACGATTGAAAATCATGCTGGAAAATGGTGAAAAAGCGCTCCAGCAGATGAATGGAAATTGAGGAGAAAAATGAGTACACAGGAATTAATGATAAAAAAATGGTTCTGGCCCTGGCAGGATGAGGTTGAAGAAAAATGGCTGGAGGAAATGGCATTGCAGGGTTGGCATCTAAAAAAAGCGGATTACTTTGGTAAATACGCTTTTGAAAAAGGGGAATCGCAAGCAGTTTGTTACCGGTTGGATTATGTGACCATTTCCAAAAAAGAGGAACTGGAAAGCTATTATCAATTATTTAAGGATAGCGGCTGGGAACACGTGGGCATTTTGGGCGGCTGGCAGTATTTCCGCACTGTGCGAAAAGATGGGATGGAACAGGAAATCTTTACAGATCAGAGCTCGAAAATTCAGAAATATCAACGATTAATTTTGACTTATGTGATCTTCATACCTGTTTATGTTATGTTTCTAACTGTCTATAATTTGCCGAATCATTGGATCATGATCTTTTTTCGAATTTTTATGGCCACGGTATTGGTTTTCTTTTCAACGATGATACTTCTTATCAGTAGACGGATTAACGAATTGAAGAAAAAGATATAAAAAAACCGAGCTGCTTATCCAGGCAGCTCCGCTGATTGTTAAGGGTTGGCTGGGGTACCATCCCAGCCAGCCAGCCTGGCCATCAGATACCAGAAAGCCTGACCTTTTAATGTGCATTGCAAGCCATGCGTGTGTGCACAGGATGGCAAATTCTGGCAATTGAAGTCGCCGGGGTGATTGGCACACCAAGTGGAACACCACGCGCAACCATCGCTGGCATTTGCATAGAAATTGCCATCCGGGTCGTATGATTCGATATCGGCAAAGTCGAATAAGACTTTGTCGTTTGCCGTTACATAATCACGCACCAAATTGTTGTTGCGCCATAATTCACTACCGCTTGATGGCGTTGAGCCGTCTGTGTGACCAGTGTAATAGATGAAACGCATATCCGGATATTCGGATTCCAAAAGATCCAGGTTGTCGATATAGGTTTGAATTTGGTCCTCTGAGTAAGAGGACATTTGTCCGCACCAGGTCCAGGTGGAGAAGTCAAAACTGCCGGTATCGACGACACTACGGGTTTTATTCATGCCGGCTAGAGTTTCCCAATACATATCAGGGGTAATATAAGTATTTCCGGAATAGTTATTGCCATCGTAGATGCGTAATGCGCTTGTATCGGCCGGCACTGTTACCGTTCCACTGGCTTCAATGTCAACCTTGTATTTGGGATCTCTGTCCTCCAGCCATTCTAAACCGGAGAGGATCTGGCTACCGTGAGAGGTATGCGCATAGTGCACCACGAATTGTTTTGCAGCTACAATCCATTCGTCGGGAATCTGGTGAATATCGGTGGTGAGGTGATTAACTATAATGGCTTGCTCCAATGGATAAATTCTGAGGATGAGCGGCAAATAAACTTTATGATCCGTATTTGCGCTGGCCGGGGTCCGTGAAGGCTGCACTAAAACGGCCATCAGAACCGTGAGCAAAATAAATAGAATCAGGTTTCTTTTTGAAGTCATGGTTTTTCCTTTTTTATGGTTTTTGAAGGAATTTCTAAAAAAATTTTGTGAAAACTTGTACAAATAAGACTGTAACAAAAAAATGAACAAAATCAAATTTTTGTTATCCAATTGAAAGGTGAATCTGGATTTTTTGTACTGTTGATTAAGGTTGGGTAGTATAATCTGAGGTCGGCACAGGATGGCAGAAGGATAAGAAATGAAACCGTTATTATTTGTATTTAAAGCTGCCAAAAAATATACCACCCCATTGCTGCTCACTATTATCAGTATGTTATTGTTGGTTGGGGCGCAATTGGCAATTCCCTGGATTATCCGGGCGTTAATCAATACTGTTACCGGTGAGGGTCTGACCGCAGAAAGTTTCGACACCATTGGTCGCTTAACGTTGATTGTTCTGCTTGTGTACCTGGTCCGTTCCGTCTTGCAGTTTGTCCGTTCTTATATGGCACATATCGCCGGGTGGGGTGTGGTAGCCGATTTACGGAAACAGGTTTACAACCATTTGCAGCGTCTCACGTTACGATTCTATGAAGATAAACAAACCGGGCAGATGATGTCCCGGGTAGTCAATGATACCGATTTGTTTGAGGCGCTAATTGCCCACGCCATTCCGGACGTGGTTGTGAATGTGCTCACTTTTGTTGGGGTGGCTATTGTTTTGATCAGTTTGAATTGGAAATTGACTCTTTTCTCGATGCTGCCCATTCCGCTGGTGATTTTCTCTTTGCGGCTGTACGCCAAACGGGTGCGCCCGGCTTTTGTTTTCCGTCAGAAAGAATTGGGAGAACTAAACGCGATTCTAAACGACAATATCTCCGGTATTCGTGAGATTAAAGCCTTTACTCAGGAAGAAAAATCCCTGGAAAGGGTAGGCAGCCGGGTAGAGCATTACCGCGTATCACTGCTCTCCGCTTTGCGTTTGATGGCTACATTTCACCCTTTTGTTGAGTTTACTTCTTCATTGGGCACCCTGGTGGTGGTTTATTTTGGCGGTCGTCTGGTAGTGCAGGGCGGTTTGCCAGTGGCCGATCTGGTGGCTTTTTTCTTATATCTTGATTTGTTTTACCAACCCGTGCGGAACCTCAGCACAGCCTGGGAATCGGTACAAACCGCTTTGGCGGCCGCCGACAGGGTGACAGAATTATTGTCCGAAGAACCCGAACCGCAAAATCCTTCCGGAGCAATCTCTTTTGAACAAAAAATAGACGGTCATGTGCGTTTTGAGAATGTTGGTTTTCACTATGCAACTGGTGAACAGGTATTGGAAAATATAGATCTGGATATTCCGGCACACAGCGTGGTGGCACTGGTAGGCCCTACCGGAGTAGGTAAATCGACCCTGGTAAGTTTGATCCCACGGTTTTACGATGTGTGCGAGGGGCAGATCAGCCTGGATGGAGTGGATGTGCGTACCTTAAGCATGGAAAGCTTACGCAAGCAGATCAGTATTGTCTTGCAGGACGTTTTTCTTTTTCATGGCACGGTGCGTGAAAACATCCTCTTCGGTAAGCCGGAAGCTAGTGAAATCGAAATGATAGCCGCTGCCAAAGCAGCCAATGCACATGAGTTTATTGAAAGTCTGCCGGAGGGATACGATACTATGATCGGCGAACGCGGCATAAAACTTTCCGGAGGGCAGAAGCAGCGTATTTCAATTGCCCGCGCTGTATTAAAAGATGCTCCGGTTCTGATATTGGATGAAGCCACCTCGGCGGTGGATACTGAAACTGAACTGCTCATCCAGCAGGCACTAGAACGACTGATGGTTGGGCGCACCACAATATTGATTGCGCACCGCCTTTCCACGATTCGCAATGCTGACCAGATTGTTGTTCTGGAAGGAAAGCGAATTTCAGAGTTTGGTACGCATACCGAATTAATGAATGAACAAGGCCTGTATTACCGCCTGGTGAATGTTCAGCAACAATTGAAAACGGTTTTATAAATTTAGCCGATGATCAGACGGGAACCGCAGGCCTGACAGAATAATGCATCGGAAGTATGTGCCCGGCTGCATTTTGGACACACACGCGGCAGGTCCACCGGAAGAGCAGCACCGCAGCTGATACAGTTTTCCTGATCAGTTTGGTTAGGTGTCTGACAGAAGCTACAGATACGCGGATTCTGGGGCGCCTCTTTTTCTCCGGCAAGCGCTTGAGTGAGTGCACAAAGTTCATTAATCGCATCCCAGATTTGCGGGACGATATTTCCTTTATTCATTTCACCGATCATTTCAGGAATCATTGCCAGAATTGAGATTGGTTTTGCTGAAGCAGCTCTTTCGATCATGCCACCTACATCGGAGGCGCGGTCGATCCAATCCCGGTCGCGTCCCATGGTGACCAGAACGCCGCCATCGGTATCGGTGATGTGCACAGTTACCGGTGTGCCATGCTGACTGCCAATTTGCACCAACGCGGTTACTCCACTGCTGCTAATGTTAACGCGCGTGTGACGTTCATGAAAACGGGCGGTCAGTTGATCTGCCAGCGCGGCAGCGCGGATATTACCGTGAAACATGCGTTGGGTCATGAAAAGTTCCTTTTTCATGTGAAATGATGGATAGTAGCTCATTATACAATTAAGAATTCTGCAAACCAACTTTTCTTTGTTTCGTTTTTTTGTAGAATGGTAGGTGAGGAGATTGACGATGATAAAAACATACAAAGATTTTGGGGTGCGAACCCTGTTGTTTCTTTTGATTTTTTTGGGATTCTTGCCGGGGACGCTTACTGTTCAGGGTGCGGGAAATATCTATTATGTTTCCTATGATACAGGCAATGACGCCAATACTGGCCTGAGCTCCCAACAACCTTTAAAAACGGTTACCAAAGTTAATGGCTTATATTTGCAGCCAGGGGATTCGGTTTTGTTTCATTGTGGTGAAACCTGGCGAGCTGACCCATTAACCATTCGTAATTCCGGTACAAGCGCGGCGCCGATCACATTTGGTGTGTACCCCGAGAATTGCACGGATTTGCCGGAATTGAATGGTACCCAACCGGTGAGCGGCTGGACAATTTATGCTGCCAATATTGTTGTGGCCAATTTGAACAATGGCGCGAATGCCGGAAAGTTTGCCTATGGCGTGAACCAGTTGTTCCGTGGCGATCAGCGTTTATTATTAGGACGCTGGCCAAATTTGGATGCCTCGGATGGTGGTTATGCCAGTATCGATTCGCAGCCATCCGGAACACAATTCAGTGATGCCGCTTTACCGGCAGTCAATTGGACCGGGGCTGCGGCGCATGTCCGGGGCATGCGCTGGTATATTCTCAACCGATTAATTACAGCAGATTCGGGAAGCACTTTGACCGTAGGTTCCAACCTGGATTGCTGGGGAGGAAATTGCAGCGGCTGGGGGTATTTTCTGAATAACCATCTCAGCACCCTGGATCAGGAAGGTGAATGGTTTTTTGACAACAATTCCAAACAGCTCTATTTGTATACCACGCAGGGAATTCCCGCTAATGGTGTGATTGAAGCTTCTGTTATTTTAAAGAATACAGATGATGCTGGCCGTTCCTGGGGTGGGGTTAACCTTGGAAGAGATTTAAATGATCCTGGAATTGCTTACGTGGTTGTGGAGAAACTGGCTGTACGGCGCTGGTTCCGGCATGGGATTGCTTCGCCGACCAACCATGCTCATTATGAAAATCATCATTTGACGATCCGTAACAATCAGATTGAAGATGTAGATGGGATTGGTATTAACCTGGCGGCCTGGGTATGGGGTGCGCAGGATGGCCGTCCGGATGGCTGGCGCGGCGGTTATGCCCTGACAATTTCCGGGAATACTATTCTGCGGGCCAATAGCATGGGCATCAATGCATTCAGCCGCGAGTCTTTGTTTGAATATAATCAGATCAGTGATATTGCCCTGATTGAAAACCTGGGCGCAGCAGGGATGGGTTGCAGTTTCAGCGCGTCTGGCGGATCCTGTACCGAGGATGGGGACGGCATCCGAATTAAGGTGGGCGAAGTAGTGAATGACACCGGCAATCATAATACGCTATACCGCAACCGAATTGAGCGCACCGGTTATAACGGCATGGACGTGTTCGGTCACAGCAATACCTTTACCCAAAATGTGATCATACAGGCTTGCTACAGTAAAGGAGATTGCGGCGGTGTGCGTACCTTTGGGCGTGATAGTCTGGCTTCTTCACAGGTTTATGATCTGGTCTTTGATCAGAACATAATCCAGGATATTTCCGGCAATACGGATGGCTGCAAAACCGAATATGATGCCCTGTTTGGGTTTGGTTTTTATATTGATAACTATTCGAGAAATGTCAGCATAACCGACAACACAGTAACCGATGTAACTGTGCATGGTATTCTTTATCAAAACTCAACTGGCAGCGTTACGGGAAATACTTTATATAATAACGCGCGTACTTATCCATATATCGGTGGGCAAGCCATACTGGGAGAAGCTCCTGCACAATGGTCCAACTTTTCGAATAACATTCTTTTTGGGTTGGCTCCTAATGCGCGAACTTTGGCGGTAAATGATAAAGCATTATACATAAATGGTGATTACAACCGTTTCTTCCATCCTTATGTGACCAAACACATTTTTGCGAATGGGTCCGGCCGTACACTGGCTGAGTGGCGCAGCCTGAGCGGTAAGGATGTGCATTCCACTGAAACCTGGTACACCCAACCCAGTGGTGAAGAACCACGTTCTCGTATTCTGGTTAATGACCAAGATGAATATGTGGTCTTTGACCTGGAGGATTACCAGTATCTGGATCTGGATCAAAATGTGCAACTGGGTACTGTTTCCCTGGCACCGTTTACTTCGCTGATTCTCATCAATGATGGTTTTGCGCCTTTGACATTAACCGGGATTACACCCGCAATGATCGCTGCAGGGCAGGGCGATATGCTGCTGAATGTATATGGATATGGTTTTACAGAAGAAAGTGTGGTGCGCTGGGAAGACAATAACCGGACAACAACTTTTGTGAGTGAAAGACACATTCAGGCATTGATCCCTGGGATGGACACAGAGTATATAGGTGCATTTGATGTAACGGTTTTCGATCCGGAGCCAGTTCCGGGTGGGACTCTATCGGCAAAACGTACTATTTTGGTAGTAGTGGAGGTGTTTTCCGTCTATTTACCTTTGATTAACCATTAATATGGAGTGAAAAGGTTTAAATTCATTGACAAGAAAAGTAAGATTTGTGGTAGAATTACTTTGCCTTAATTAAGGGCTTGCGTACAATTGCCGCCGGATTAAACAGGTCGGTGGCAAATTTAGTTTATACCGGAAAGAAAGCCGGAAGTGTCAGGATACGAGAAAAATGGAAAGCAAATTGTATGTTGGTAATTTGTCATACGCGACAACAGAAGATGATTTAAAAACTCTGTTTGCAAATGCGGGTACGGTAGCTTCTGTTGCAGTGATCAAAGATCGCGAAACAGGGCGTTCAAAAGGCTTTGCCTTTGTAGAAATGAGCACTCAGGAAGAAGCTGAGAAAGCAATCGCCCAATTAAATGGGTACACCCTTGGTGACCGTGATTTGCGTGTTTCCATTGCTCGTCCGCGCGAAGAAGGCCAAAGAGACAGTTTCGGTGGTGGTCAGCGTCGTAATGATAGCGGCTACGGTCGTCGTCCTGGTGGCGGCGGTGGTGGTGGCGGCGGCTTCGGCGGCGGTAACCGTGGCGGCGGCGCTGGTGATCGCGGTGGTGATCGCGGTGGTCGCAACTCTCGTGGTGGTACACAGCGCTACTAAACGTAGGCTGTTTTCACAAAAAATTTAAAGAAAATCTAGTAAGGAAGTAAAGAATAATGTCAGAACGTGTAAAAGGTACAGTAAAGTGGTTTAACGGCACAAAAGGTTATGGCTTTTTGGCTCGTGAAGATGGCGCCGATGTGTTTGTTCATTTCTCCGCCATTCAGGGTAACGGTTTCCGTAGCCTCGAAGAAGGTCAGAACGTAGAGTTCACCATTGAGCAAGGCCAGAAAGGCCCGCAAGCCGCTGAAGTCGTAGTGCTCTAATTTTTTAGACGATACGAACCTCGGTCCCCCATCCATTGGATGGGGGATTTTTTATTTATGGTACATATATGGTTGGTTGGGGATAGATATCGCAGATCTGCTCCGTGTAATATTTTATCCTGCCAGAATAAGTTTGATCGGCAATATTGTCGTTTTTTCATAAAATTTTAATCGCTTCATTTGGATATTTTATTGGGCCGGAAATAGGGATTACAGCCCAATGAAGCTTGTTTGACTGAACCGTAGCATCTTGGTCGGTTGAGCGTATTTTTTCAAAGGTTATATACGAAGAATAAAAAATTTATCCAAAATTTGTATAATAGGCAAAATTGATTCAACAGCCTGTATTTTTGTTCGGCAATTATTCTTTTTTATCAGGAGTACTTAAAAACAGGCAGAATTCTTTATTCCCAGGAGGCGCGGGAATGACCAATTATTTTCCGAAAACTAAACTTTTTTTGATCGTTGCTAGGCTTGCCCTGGCGGCTTGTTTTCTAAGCGGTTTGTTTGTTCCGGTTGGCAACGTATTAGCGGATGGCGCTGCCGGATATGCGCTTTCATTTGATGGGGTGGATGATGGTGTGCTACTGACATATACTAATGATGTGATGGACGGAACAAGTTGGAAAGAAACGAAGACGGTCAGTTTATGGCTTAAACCAGAGGGCACAGCCACTACCTGTGAAAGAAATGATGCTGCTTTGTGTGATAATGTTTTCGGAGATAAACCACGCTGGTGGGGCATATCCCGGGGAATTCGTAATGGGTTGGACCGCATTTGGGTTTGGAATTATTCCGGAGGGTATAATATTATTGCTGTTCCTTATACGCTTGGTGAATGGATGCATGTTAGTATGGTTCATGAAGCGGGTGTTTTGAAGGCCTATAAAAATGGATTGTTGGTTGGATCGGTTGCTTCAGGCGCTACAGTACAACCTTCCACAGGCGCAATACCCATGCTGTATTTTGGTGGAACTATTAAGGACAGCACTAGTATTTGGACCTATGAGGGTCTGATTGATGAAGTGCGAGTCTATACTATCGCATTGACTCAGAGCGAGATTCGTAACGGTCTTATGACTGAACTGGCAGGAAATGAAACCGGTTTGGTAGCTTATTATAAAATGAGCAATGGATCCGGTACCACCGTTACCGATGATTCGATCCATGATAGCAATGGAACGATCATTGAAGGCGGTCCGGGTGTTCCCGGAAATGGGCAATTGGCACAATGGGTAACTTCAGGGGCGTTTGATACCCCACTGGCCGATAATTTAACGGTTTCGGCTATTCAAAATACAACCACCGATGTGCAGTTGAGTGGCATCAGTACCCCTGGCGCCAGCCTGACCTATACTTATAATGACCCTCCACACGGTTCACTTTCCGGTACGGCGCCGGCACTTACCTATACACCTGACTCAGGTTACACCGGTGCTGATAGTTTTACCTACCAGGTATGGAATGGAAGTAACTCAAGTGCCGATGCCACGGTTTCCATTACAGTTTATTCTGCAAATAATACCCCGCCGGTAGCGAATACACTGAATATCTCTACGAATGTTAATACAGCCGTTAGTGTTACCTTGACCGGTTCAGATGCAAATAATGATCCACTTACGTTTAGCGTAGTTTCCAACCCTACCCACGGTAGTCTGAGCGGTACTCCACCAAACCTCACTTATACTCCAAACATTAATTATACAGGATCGGATAGCTTTACCTTTTTAGCAAATGATGGGTTGGCGGACAGCAACACTGCAACGGTATCCATTAACATCGCGAGCAGTAATTTGCCGCCGGTGGTTAACCCACAAAATGAAGAAACAAATGAAGATACTGCGAAGGGTATTGTTTTGAATGCCAGCGATCCGGAAGGTTCGGCTGTTACCTATACGTTTACCAGCCCACCCACAGAGGGAACTTTACTGGGCACCGCTCCAAACATGACTTACACACCCAATCCTAACTATAACGGCATTGATCGATTCAGTTATTTTGCACGGGATGCACAATCCAATCGAAGTACAACAGTAACTGTGACCATAACGATCAATCCGATGAATGATGCACCCACGCGTATCAATCAGAGCCTGACAACGGGTATCAATGTTTCATTACCGATTACTTTGACGGCCAATGATATTGATGGCGACTCATTGACTTTTGAGATTACCAACAATCCTCAAAATGGCGCTTTAGGCGGCGCTACCCCTAACCTCGTCTACACACCCAATACCAACTTTTCAGGTACAGATATATTCTCCTTCCGTGCGTATGATGGACAGGCTTACAGCCAGACTGCCAACGTGATAATTACAGTATCAGGAGAGAGTGATACACCACTGGCACAAGCAGATACTTATTTTGTTGACCGGGATAGTATTTTGAATGTGTCGGTGGTTAATGGCGTTTTGAGCAATGATACGTCCCCACAAGGTGTCCCTTTACAGGCAGTATTGGAAGAGGATGTTTCTCATGGTACCCTAGAAATCAATAGTAACGGATCCTTTACCTATACTCCCCTTAGCGGATTTAGTGGGGAGGACAGTTTTACATACCATGCCATTGCTGGGGTAGAAGTTAGCAACACCGTGACGGTGAAATTGTTCGTCGGTGCATCCAAAGTATTTTTGCCTTTGGTAGTGCGTTAGCTTATAATTAAAGGGGTATCTTCAGGAACAACTAGCAATCTGTTAGCAGTTGTTTAATTTCATAGATAGTGACATCTGACTTTTGGCCATTTTGATTGATTTTGTATACAACATATTTGGTAATAAATATCAAATATGGAATAATACTTACATAATTCGTAATGCTAGCGGATTATTCGAGAGGTGAGGGATGAATACAAAAATTTCAGTTGCTATTATCAAAAAGGTTATTCTGGCGGGAATGGGTTTAGTACTACTCGGAACATTTTTTTCGGTTCAGCCGGTTTCAGCGAGCGGTGAAGCGGGTTATTCTTTGATGTTTGATGGAATCAATGATTATGTTGCTCTGGATGTGACTGAAAATATTTTTGGAGTTGATTGGAAAAATTCTAAATCTATTAGTATATGGATCAAACCAATGGGCAATGCCGAAAGTTGCAATTTTAATGATGTAGCTTATTGCGATGCGATTATTATTAATCGTCCGCGTTATTTTGGCATCATGCGCGGGATAATTGCCGGTCAGGATCGTATATGGATTTGGAATTATGATAATAGCACCGACAAGATTGGTATTGAATACACACAGGACCAATGGATCCATATAACAATGGTGCATGCCAATGGCAGACTTAAAGCATATCGCAATGCTAACCTGGTGGGGAATATTGCCAGTGGCCAAACCAATGGCAGCATACCTGTGGTCAACTCGAAATTACAATTGGGTGCATTTTTAGAAGAGGGTAGTGTAGGTGCATTTCAAGGTGAACTGGATGAATTACGGTTATATTCCATTGAGGTTAGCCAGCAGGATATTGTTGACAATTTGCGTAACGAATTGTCAATTCCAGTAACCGGTTTAGGAGCTTATTATAAGATGTCAGACGGCAGTGGATTGATTCTGACCGACGATAGCGGAAATGGTTGGCATGGTGATTTGATGAATAATATTCTCATTGATCCGGAAAATATATCCTATCCTCTATGGGTGAATCCTTCGACGGCCTTTGATAATGCCGTTGCCGATGACCAAATTGTTATGACTGATGAGGACCAGGCCGTGATGATAGGATTAACCGGTTCCAGCCCGACTGGCGCGGAATTGTTTTTTACTATAATCGAAGACCCTTCAAATGGTGTTGTAAGTGGAACTCCTCCCAATCTTACTTATACGCCAGACCTGAATTTTTCCGGGGTGGATAGTTTTTATTTCCAGGTGAATGATGGCATAACAACGAGCATTGAGTCTGCGGTCACCATTATGGTTAACCCGATTAATGATGCACCTGTAGCAAATAATATAATTGGGGTAACCAATGAAGATACTCCGGTAAATATTATTCTGGATGGCAGCGATGTGGACGTTGCTGATGTGCTCAGCTATGTGGTAGGGCAAGAACCGCAGCATGGTCAACTCAGCGGCACTGGTGATAACAGAACTTATACTCCCCATGCGAATTATTTCGGTGTGGATACGTTTACCTACACTGTTTTTGATGGTCTCGTATCCAGTGCTCCAGCAACAGTCACTATCACTATTCATGCGGTGAATGATATCCCTGTAGGCGTGAATGATACTTACCAAGTTTCCCAGAACAGTGTTTTGAGTGAGCCCGCTCCCGGTGTTTTGACGAACGATCACGATCTTGAAACACTCAATTTGCAGGCGATACTCATCAGCACAACCCAACACGGCGTACTTAACCTATCCAGCAATGGATCTTTTACATATTCACCGTTTTTAAATTATAACGGTGAGGATCAGTTCACTTATACCGCCAGTGACGGGTTCAATCAAAGCAACCATGTAACGGTTACGCTTATAGTTCAACCAGGTGATTTTCAATTTACCTTATTTTTGCCACTGGTTAAAAATTAGGCATTAATGGATGCCAGGGTTGGTGCCAACCCGTATCCGCTATGGAGTAACAAGCCCGGACCCACACTTGTCGAATTTGCCGTGGGTGCAAATGGCACGAATGGTGCCTGGATTGTGACATTTAAATTGCATTAATTCTCAAAATTGCCTGGTTGAAAGAGTCTTAAGTTCTACAACCACCTATTACATTATTCAGACTATGGTTTTTGATGAACCGGATCTTTGATTTATTCCAGTCAGAATGAAAATGATGCCGCTGATCAATAATGGACCCTCAATTATTAAAGCGATTCCCGGATACTGATAATGCCGGAAAAAAATTAAAAAGCCAAAAGCAAGCATCAGGCTGGCAGTACCACCTGGCAGTGGTTTATGCCAGGCTATGAATAATGCCGCTGCCATAAAAAATGTTGGTATATTATGAACCAGAAACCCTCCCAAAACTTTCCAGAAGGAAGCACTTGAGTCAAACACATCCACGGATAGCAGAATAAACAGGGCTATTGATATGAGCATGATAATGCGGGGCACCCAGGTGAGAAGAGAAGATTTTTGTTTCATCACACACCTCCACCATTTAGTATACAAATTTCAGGATGATAATTGCATAGGAATAAATTTCTCCCGGGTGTTATCGGTATTGTCTATCCTGATTTGCCAGAAAAAAGTGATAGTCAGGGATATTATCAAGTGTTCGCACATTAGCCTGGGCGAAGGAAATTTGCGGTTTAAAGAGAGCTGCCTGCCTAGTTATTCAAATAAATCTTTTAATTTTCGTAATGCGGAAACATCATCCAGTAAGTCTGTGGAAGAACTGAACTGGTTGGGGGAGCCGTAGAGCGGCAGGTTGCGCAGGATCGAGTTCTGAATAGACTGTTGCAGGGCTTCAGCGAAACGCTCAGCATGGATCACCTGATAGGGCCGGCCATGAAAGCTGGAGCAGCCCGCATCCAACGGGCTGGTTATTCCTAGTTGATTATGAGCAGCTGCCAAATTTATGTAGACTTGGCATAAGCCTGTTTCGCGGGTCTGCCAGTCATTTGCGGTCAATATTGTGTTGAGATGGTCACTTAATTGAGCTGCGATGTTCAGACGTTGAAAAGCACTACCGAACCATTTGCTGTAAGGGGTATATTGTTTTTCCAACCGAAAACACAGACGCATACAGGTTTGCACCAGGCGGGCAGCCAGCAGCCGGGAGCCAAAATCATCACCTACTTCTCCTGTGCGCCCGACAAAGGGTTCTTCCTGCCCAATCTGGCTCCAATCACTGGCCATCAGGTACAACCAGATATCGCGTGGATAATAGGTCAAACGGGTGCGAATGGCGTTTAACCCCAAATCATCATGAAATACCGCTCCACTTGTCAGCGTAAGCAGGCGATGTTCAGAAAAGGTCAACCATTCGGATGGGGAAGGATTTTGCCACGCCCCACTACCCAATTCGTTGTCAAAATAGGATGACAGGGTGGTTATATCTATCAGGTGATCCACCGGGCCATCCTGAATGGACTTGAGTAAACGTACACCAATCTGGTCGGGCGGCCCGTAGCTGGTGGGATAGCCCAGGAAACTATATGGTAATTGGCCGCGCAGCATTTCATCAAGCAGACTGCGATTGCTCTCAAAATTGATTTCTGAAAGAAACAAAATCAGACGTGGCCCCCACATATGATCCCGTGAAAGAGGAGTATCCATGCCAATTACATCTGAGCCGAAGCCAACCAGGGCGGCAGAGTGGGGCAGAGAAGGAAAATGCACCATTATTAAAGGACGGATAATTTCCTGGTAATAACGCCGGCTCAATTCCAGGCCGGGGATGAATTCAGGCAGAGCAGAGAACATAAATCTATTGTATCATTGCCGGAACCATCCGAGAATTTCAGAGAACCCTTAAAAATTTATGCTAGGATTAGAGTATTATTTTTATTCTAAAGATATGTAAAGGATTGTTGCGATGCATGTTTCCCAGGTAGAGAACCACCGTGATCGTAAGACTTTTATTGAACTTCCGTACCAGTTGTACCGTGATGATCCACGCTGGGTGCCACCCTTGCGCAGTGAAATGGCTGGACAGTTTAATAGAAAAAAGAATCCATTTCTGGAGCATTGTGAATCGGTTTTATTTTTGCTCTGGGAAAATAAAAAGCCGGTGGGGCGTATTGCGGCGTTTATTGACTATCTGGCGATAGAAGCCTGGGGAGAAGCGATTGGGTTGTTTGGTTATTATGAATGTCCAGCGAATGCAGCCGCATCACAACTCTTGTTGAAAACAGCCCAAGATTGGCTTGCGGAGCGTGGTATGCAGTTCATGCGTGGTCCATGGTCGTTCGTTTCACAGGAATGGGGCAGTGTGGTAGAGGGTTTTGAACCCGCGCCGGTGGTAATGTCCCCTTATAATCCACCTTATTATAATGAACAATATGAAGATTTTGGCCTTGAAAAGGTAAAAGATTTGCTTGTGTACCTGATTGATGCCCGCAGGGGTTACCAGATTCCGGAACGGATTCTTACCCTGACAGACAAAGTGTCCAACCGATACAAGATTCTCACACGTCCTTTGGATATGCAAAACCTGGAAAAAGAAACTGAAATGCTTATTTCACTTTCAAATGACAGTTTGATCAAGAACTGGGGTTATTCGCCGGTGACTGATGCTGAAGTGACCGCTATGGTAAACGATCTTAAGCAGATCATTCACCCCAAAGCAGTCATTTTTGCAAAGGATGAAGCAGGAAAACCGGTTGGTTTCGCCATAGCTATTCCGGATATTAATATACTGCTCAAAGGCCTGGATGGGCGCTTGTTTCCTTTTGGCTGGCTGAAACTTCTCCATGGGTTGCCTAAATTAACAAACTACCGTATGTTTGCATTAGGTGTTATCCCTGAATATCATGGTAAGGGAATTGACTGTTTGTTGTATCGGGCACTGTATGATTCGATATTCTCTCCATCCATGAGGTTGGAAATTAATTATGTATTGGAAGATAATGATCCGATGAATAATGCCCTCCAGAAATTAAATGCTACCCTATTGCGGCGGTACCGCGTCTTTCAACGAGGGATCGGGCAAAGCGTTTCCACACAATAATTTTCAATCGCTTAATTGAAGTATAATGAATTGAGGATAAAGGGTATCCTATTATGTAAATTCCCCTGATTTGTCGGTTTGTCTATAAAATACAAAAAGAAGAGCAACCGGGTAAATAACTTCATCTGAAAAAGTGAGCCAGTGTGGAAGGTTCTGCCAAACTCCTCAGTGTTAATAACGTATCCAAATATTATGGTTTAGTTGCCGCACTTGTAGGGGTTACTTTTTCCATGTCTCCCGGAGAAGTATTAGGCGTGGTTGGGCAACGCGGCGCAGGGAAAACTTCCCTGTTTGAGCTTTTAAGTGGCAGTAGTACACCAACAGCGGGTGAAATTGAGGTTTGTGGGAAACGGGTTACACTGCATAGCGCTGCGCAGGCACAACGATTGGGGATTGAGGCTGCCCAACAGAGTTCGCAATTGGCAGACAACCTGAGTGTATTTCAGAACGTGTTTCTGGGCAGGGAATTGAGTGGTCCCTGGCAATCCCGGTTGATGCCACGGGAAGGCGAGATGATTAAGGCTGCCCGCGACCTTTTAGATGTCTTTAATATGCCATCCAATTTTGTATTTGAAAAAATTTCCAATCTTTCCAATGAACAGCGACAAATTGTGATTTTGGCACGCGCCATGATACGACCCTCCAAACTACTTTTATTGGATGACCCGTTGGCGGCTTTAAGTTTTGAACGCCAGAAACATTTATTAGAATATATCAAGCATCTTTCTGCTCAAAACATATCGGTAATTATTAGCAGCGATGATTTGAAGCATATTTTTACAGTTACCGACCACATACTGGTTTTATATCAGGGTTCTCAGGTGGCATTCAGCAATACAACTGAATCGACTCCCAGAGAGATTGTTGAGTTGATTGTTGGTTCCAAGCGCCAGGAGCAGGTTACCCCGGTGATTTGGGCGATTGAAAATTACCATGCAGCGCAAAAACAAGCTGAAGAATTGCGGAATGCTCAACGATCTTTGCGCCAAAGCTTGCAAGCGCAAGATTCCTTAAACCGGCAATTGATTGAAAAACTTCGTGATCAGGTTGAAGCATTAGATCGTCTTAACCAGGCCTTACAGGAGGCAAACCGACGTTCCATGACTGAACGTGAAGCAGAGCGTAAGGCCCTGGCACGCGAATTACATGATCAGGTTATTCAGGATCTGTTGAGCTATAACTATTTATTAGAAGAGGCCGAGAACGTAGCGGGAGAAGAGGAACAACGTATTGAATTGGCGCGTATCCGTGATGGTATTCGCCAGGTGGTGAGCAGTTTGCGGCAAATTTGCAGCGACTTGCGCCCACCCACTATAGATAACCATGGTCTTTCTGCAGCTATCCGCTCGTTGGCACACCAATGGTCCGATCAGAACAATATTGATATCCAGTTGAAGATTGATCCGGAATTAGGACGATTGCCCGAGACCATTGAACTTTCGGTGTTTCGTATCATTCAGGAAGGGTTGAGTAATGTGCGCAAACATGCAAAAGCTACCCAGGTTAAATTAACTTTACTGAGAACTCCTACAGCCAGCCTGTTAGTAAAAATGATGGATAACGGCAAGGGCATTATCAAGCCGATTAATTTGGCGAATCTTTCGGATGAAAAGCATTTTGGTTTGGTGGGGGTTAGTGAACGAGTGACGTTATTGGGTGGCACTATGAAAGTGTCTTCCCCGCGCGACGGTGGTTTGGAATTGGTTATTGAAATCCCCAGCCCTTATCCATCCATTGAATCTTTATAAGGCGAGTGCGTCTTCCACTACCTGACGGACAGTGGCCGCATCAATATCCTTTTTATCCAGAAAAGCAATTGCCCCGGCATTCATGCCCAGACGACGGAATTCGCGATCCGGGTAGGCGCTCATCAGAATCATCCGAGTATTCGGGCAGGCAATCTTGATTCTCCGGATACACTCGATGCCATCTTCTTCCTGTAAAATCACATCTACAAATGCCAATTGTGGTTTTTCAGAGATGGCGATTCGTAATGCTTCGTCGCAATCTTCCGCTTCAAACAAGCAATAAGCTGCCGGGCAGGTTTTACCCAGTAGTTTGGCCAATTGCGCACGGTAACGGGGGTTGTCATCCACCAGCAGGACGGAGAGGGCGTTAGATGGGGTATCGTAGCGGTTGGGGATCTTTTTTGGCGTTGGGGAGCTGAGCTGTTCGGGATGTTGGGCGGCATAATTACCTGCTTCCAAACGGCTTTCCACTCCTATGGCGCGATATAACGCTGTCAGATGGTTTTCTACCGTTTTTACACTCAGATCCATTACCTGGGCAATCTTTTGATTGGTAAATCCCTGGGTGAGCAGATAGAGTAATTCACGCTGGCGGGGTGATAAGATTCTATTTTTTTCCGGGAGGGTAGTTTGATGGTGAACCAGTCTGTCTACCAGGGGCGCTGAAATCCAACGGCTGCCTTCCAGTATACGTAATACAGCAAGATGCAGATCGGCGAGGGGTTGGTCTTTAATGTGATACCCATTTACACCAGCGGAAAGCAAACCTACGACATACGCTTGATCATCATAAGCACTGACTACCAGAATTTTTAAATCCGGATATTGATCGCGGATGTTCTGTATGACGGCGATTGGTTCAAATTCCGGCATATTAACATCCACCACCAGGAGATCCAGGTTGGTGGAATGCATATTGATTGCCTCAACCAATTCCCGGCCATTGGCAACTTCTCCAACAATCTCAATTTGAGGTAGCTTCGTGAGAGCATCACGCAGACCGGCACGTACCAGGGCATGATCATCGGCAATAAGAGTTCTTACACTATTCATGTGACCAACAATTCTAAATTGATTAGGGGATTTCCCCTAATCAACAGCGGGGATATTCCTGATCACAAACAGGGGATCAGGGGGGTTGCCCTTTTGTTTTCAATTCCCTAAGATTATAGTATACGCTTCCATCTGTGTAAAGAAAGGAGGAGTCTGTCTCTGTTGCTTTTGATTAAAGAAATTTTCCCTTCTCACCAACCTATGCATCAAGAATCTCTAAATACTTAACCCAAAAACACAATATAACTGGAGGAAAGAATGTTCAAGAAGAGCAAGTTGTTCGTTATTCTGGCCATTTTGATAATGGCTGCAACGATTATGTCTGCCTGCCAACCGCAAGCAGCCACCGAAGCTCCTGTAACAGAAAATAATGAGCCTGTAGTAGAAAGTAAATTAGCAGTAGGTATCGTCTTGCCGACCAAAGACGAACCACGTTGGATTCAGGATGAAGCCCGATTCAAAGATGCTTTAGTAGCTGCTGGATATGATGTAGAAATTCTCTTCAGCCAGGGTTCATCTGCCAAAGAAAAAGAGAATGTAGAAGCCCTGCTTACCA
>PHBZ01000051.1 GCA_002840755.1 Chloroflexi bacterium HGW-Chloroflexi-10
ATCGCTTCTATTTTGAACTGCTTGCTATATCTTTTCCGTTCTGTTTTCATTTTGGTCTCCAAGTTCCATTATAGATTCTTCTTAACTTGGTGTCCATTTTTTTAGGTAAGGCTCACGAGTGCATAGCACGAGGGTGGGGAATATGGGGGGTTATTTCACCAGCAGCGGCAGGAACACCTCATGCACATCTTCCGTGGTAAAAGACCACCAACTTCCCTCGTCCGCATACACCACCGTCTCACCGGAGTAATGGGCGCGCACCTGCCAGTAATAGGTGACGCCCGGCTCCAGGTTGTTCAAAGTCACAAAAGGATCTGCGGCGCTGGATTGCCAGCTATCGCACTCACCGTCATCCGTCATATCATAGCAATAATCATAACCCTCTGCAAGTGTCGTGGAATTCCAGAACAGCGTCAGGCTCTTGGGGTTGACCATGGCGTCATGGTTGGGCGCCGCCTTGAAAAGTGTGGCCAATGCGCCGGATGGCGCGCCGCCGCTCTTGAGCACAAATGCCGAAAGGCCGCCCACACTGCTAACCCGGATGGAATACGGTTCTGCCGCGCAGCTGCGCCCCTGCGTCCCGTAGGAGGTATCCCGGGCCAGCGCGGCGCTCCACGCAGCTCCTTCTGAACGGTACACTTCCATTGCGCTGCAAGTCTGCCCGTCCGGAATCTCACTAGCGCTGAAGAAAAAGGTCAGGGTGCTGGCGCTGCTCGGGTCGATTTCGGGGGTGATAAAGAAACAACGACGGACGGTTTCGCCCGGGTTAGTGGTACAGTCCTGGCTGCCTAGAATCTGAACCCGCGTCATGCCCAGATTCTGACCATTGGGATTCACCATCAGGCCGCCATAGCTGCCCGTTCCCAGGAAAGGCTTTTCCTGGCTCACGCCGGTTTGCTGGCGCAGCAAGCCATGGTTGCTCAATCTGCCGTCTACGCCAAAATCTTGCGAACCAACGTCCAGCAGCCCGCCGCTATCCACCGTCAGGTCATTCTTCGCGAGCAGGGAATTATGCTGGGTAACCAGAGCGCCGGGAGCAATCTCCAGGTTATAAAACAACAGGCTGTCGGCTTGCGCGTCCAGCGACACATTATCCAGAAGAGCGTAAGAAGTCCCGCTGGTGGTCTGCACCCGAAAACCGAGATAGTAGTAACCGGCCTCAGCTACGCTAAAGGCGCCGTTCTGGGTTGCCCAGGTGGTGCTGCTGCCAGTTCCCGTGCTGACCAGTTGGGTCATTGCCCCGGAACTCTGCATCCTGCCGATATGCAAGCTGTAGGTCTTGACGGCGCCATAGTTGCCATTGCGAAAGTCAAAAGCGCTGCTGTAGTTAACATCCGGCTTAAGGTAGAAGGCCGGGCTGAACATCCAGCCATCGGTGACGTTGTTCCACTGCACCAGAATACCGCCGTGGCTAAGATCAATAGACCAGGTGCCGCCGTACCAGGCGCCGTAGCGCACCCAGCCAGGCGGGATGTAAGCAGTACTGCAGCAATCCTTACCGGTGCCAATTTCAAAGGTTTCGTCCAGCAAAGCGGCGCTGGTATTGAGCCGTTTCAAGGCCTGCGCGCCGCTGCCGTCCAGGATGACGGTTGAGGTTTCCGGAGAGAAACTGGTGCCGTTGTCGTTGAAATCGCCGGCCACATGCTGGGTAAAGCTGCCACCCAACAGCGCAGCGCCGGATTGGATGGTGAGATCGCCGTTCACATCCAGGTCTGCCCCGGCGGAGATTAATTGCGTGGAGAGGCCGTCGCCGATGACCAGGTCGTTAAAGTACGAGCCAGAAGCCGGGCTGATGCTTTGCTCCAGCGCGCCTTTAAAGATCACACTGCCCCCCTGTCCACTGAAGATCGCCCCGGCGTCCTCCGTCCAGTTACCGTAGACTTCCAGGCTGCCGCCGCTCATCTGTAGCCGTGCGCCGCTGGCCAGGGTTACATGAAAGGCCCGCGCGCTGCCGCCGCTGATACTGGGAAAACGCCCGCCTGCCGGGGAAGCCGGAATATATACCGAGTCGATATTGAGCGGAACGCGGGCGCTGGCCGTGGTGGCGCCAGGCCTTCCCAGCGGGATGGTCCAATTGGCGGCAGTTTGCCAGTCGCTGCTGACAGCGCCCGTCCAGGTGATCTGACCATTGCGGAACTGGGTAACCGTGGCGGCGGTCATGTTCAGCGCTAGGCGGTTATCCGCCGCGCATGTTGTCGGGTCAACTGGCGTGGTCTGACCGGAAACACAGTTGATCGGGCCGTCGCTGGCAACCCCCATCGGCGCGCCGTTGTAAGCAATTGCCGGGTTGGAGAAATACGGCAGGGTTGTGCACGAGGTGCCGCTGGCAGTGCACAGAGTGTTATAGGCCATAATGGTGCGGAATTGCCCAGCCGGATAGGCATAACCGTGGGCAAAGGGGAAGGGATTGAGGTTGGAGTTCAGGTACCAATCATGGTTTAATCCCATGTTATGGCCCTGTTCGTGGGGCATGCCTACGTTGCCAATAAAGCAGGTCCGTGTGCCAACGTTAAAGGCAGTATCTTCAAAGCCGCTGCTCACGGTCGTCATCACATACCCCAGCCCGCAGCCGCCGGTTTGGGTAATCATCGATACTGTATCGGCGTGATAGGTATTGCGCCAGGTAAGGGCTTCATCCAGAAAGCCGTCATCGGGAGTACGCAATCTGCCCAGGTCTAAGGAGGCATTATTGGTTTCGGTATAGGCCACTTCGCCCATATACACCAGCTGGAAACGCTGGTTCACGTCGCTGTTGGCATACGCCATGTTGCCTTCGGCCACCATCATCTGGATCTCGTTGTGCATCGCGGTCGTGCCGCCGGCAGCAGACCGGGCGTCCGCGGTGTAAACCACCATCAGGTCTACAATCGGGCGGTAGCCAGACGCCTTGGCTGAGGCGTCTGCGGGTGTTTCGCTTTCAGCGGTGGTAAGCGGAGCGCTGTCTACGGGGATAGGCTCCAGCCCGGAACCCAGAGCAACCTGGTCAATCTGGGCGATCTCATGCTCGGAGCCGCTGTAGCGGATGGTATAAACAGAACCCGGCCAGGCGATCTTGCCGGCCAGGATTCCCTGATTGGCTGCCAGCAAAACCTCGCTCATTTCAACGCCTTCCAGGTGGCCCTGCCAGATGAAACCACCCTCGTAACCCGCCTCAAGGCGGTCCAGCACGGCCGTGAGCGTCAAGTCCTCAAACAGGTTGAGCAGCAGACGCGACTCTTGCGGCGTGTTTTGCTCTGCCTCCAGCACGGGCCAGTTGATAGCGATTGGGCGCGCGCGCAGGATAACGGGATCATCCGGCGCGGGCGGGGTCCACTGTTTGCTATCGGAGGGGGGTAAGAAGAGCCCTGTTCCCGGGCCTTCTTGCGCAACAATAGGAGCGGCGAACGCGGGAGCGACGCTGGCCCCAATCAGGACAATGAACAACATGAAGCGAAAAAGTACAGCAGTGTGCGTTATGGAAGACATGGCGATACTCCGGAAGGTTGAATGTCATTTATAGTTTAGCATAAGCGGGAAAAAATGTTAGGGAAAGGTTAGTGGGAAAGACTCAATCCCCTAAAGAGGTGATAAGGATGCAAAGTACGCCAATACCGCAAACCTGAAATACCGGTTGAAAGTTACACAAAACCGATGTATAGTATTGTATAAGTAACCAAGGGGTAAACCACATCGCGAAGCCCCAATCCCACACCAGCTTCAAGATCACAATTGAATATTCTCAGGAGGTTAAGATGTTTTCTGCGCTCCGGAAAATGGTTGTATCTTTTGGGTTTGTCTTCTGTCTGTTAACGGCAATGTTCGCTGCTGTGTTTGTCTTCAACTCTTCCGCAACCATACATAAAGTCTCTGCGAGCGATGACCCTGCTCTTGCAGCGGGATTTGGCACGGCTGCGATTGACGGGGTGATTGACCCAACCGAATGGGCAGCAGCCGATGTAGCATCCATCCAAATGATTTTTTCAAGCCCTTATTTGAATGGCAGCCTTTACGTAATGCAGGATAGCACCAATCTTTATTTGGGCTTTACCGTGGATGACGATGAACTGTCTACGTTTTATTGGTATGGATTCTACGGGGATACGCTGGAAATTAATTTTGATGACAATAACAGTGGTACTCTCTATGATGTTGGTGAAAATAAGGTGATTTTGGGTGCCTATGATCCCTGGATAGAGGACCTGCATTTCATTGGAACAACCGGAACCGCAGCATTTGATCCCCAGCAAGATGGAGAAGGCCGGGCAACACGCGTGGGAGACAAAAATCATTATGAGCTCAGCTTTCCGTTATGCAGCGGGGATATTCATGATTTCTGTCTGGAGCCGGGGGACGTAGCCGGTCTTCAACTTCAATATAATGATATTTATGCGGATGGTGCTGCTCCTCTTGCTTACTTATTTCCTGATGATCAATTAGATGCATTGGTGACGATTACACTCATGGAATATCCTTCTATCTTCCTGCCATTAATTGTGAGATAGCTGTACCTCCCCGTCCAATGCAGTCATAGCCAATCCGCCTTTCCCTCGATAAAAACGCTCAGGATTACGCCAATCCACTCGCGAAGATATGCTCAGGACTAAGTAAATTGGTTTTTTTAAAATAAGCCGGTTTTAACCGGTGTCGTTCGTCCAGGTTCTCCCCCTGCGGGATGTGGGTCAGACTGACCTTCCCTGGCAAAGTCTAACCCGGTCACTGACAAATGGTGACAGGTGGGACTGGTGATTGTCCGGTTGGGTTCGGGTTCCATTTCTGTTCTATTTTCACAGAATTTTTGCTACAATGAGGATATCCTGTTTGCTTGGGGTGAAGTGATGCTCATTGAAGCGCTGACCATCAATCTTGTTACGCAATTGATCCAAAGAATCCTGGAAAAGGGGTTGGATAATGTGATCGACGCCGGTTATAAAGAAGCCGCTCAATCGCTGAAATCCCGCCTGTACGGCGATAAGAATCAGCAGCATGCCAATCAGCTGCAAAAGATATTGGAAAAAGTTGCCAATGATGAGCGCTGGTGTAAACCGCTCTCCCTGGTCTTAAAGAGTACCGATTTTCTGACTCAGGTGCTGACGGCATTATTGGACCTGGAATCCGATTTTAATTTGGAACAAATGGCTGAAGACTGGCAGCAAAAATTTGCCGGATATCCGGACATGTTGCCGGATCTGAAAAAATTCTTCACCACCCTGAAGCGCGAGATCAGCCGTGATGAATACTGGGGTGTTCTCCTGGCGGATTATCAGGATTTGCGCGACCGCAAAGAAATCAAGGAGGCTCTGGCAGCCAAAGGATATCCGGGCGGAGAAAAAGAACTGGTCCAACAGGTTATTCAGAATTTTCAGTTTACGTTTGAAAATAATGATATCGCGGTGGGGGTGGTGAATGGTGATTTGCAAATCAATTATCACCAGCATTTAACTACCCCCGATTATGAAGGCGAGCGCATTCAGCAGGCGCAAAGCGAAGCGCGCACTATCTACCTGGAGCATCTCATCCGCACCTGCAATAACCTGCCGCTGTTAACCGCGCTGGGAGACGATAATGGGCGCTATGCACATACAGACTTACAGGATATCTATATTGAGTTGAACACCACTGCATTCATTGAAACCGAAGATTTTCCTTTATTTTTCTCCGAAGATATCGATTATGTATCTGAAGGCAGCGTCATTCAGAAATTTAAACCAAAGGGAAAAAAAGAACTTAAAAGAGAGAAGACAGAATGGGATGAATATAAAAGAACTCCTATACGTGCCCGTGACGCTGCCCGCAAACATTTACACCTGGTTCTGCTGGGTGAGGCCGGCTCCGGCAAGAGTTCCTTTGCCAAATACCTGCTGGCCCATTTTGCCACTGCGCAGTTAAAGGCAGGCGCGCTTCTGGAAGGCTTTGATACTTCTCTGCTGCCGTTGCTGCTCAATTTGCGTGAGGTCAGCCACAGCCTTTTTCAGATCAACACGGATAATCTTTCCGAGGTGGATTATCAGACCACCCTGGTGCGCGTACTCCGTGATGCGGTAAAAGAGCGCGCCTGCGCCGAGGATTGCGTAAAACTGGAAAAAGAATTCAACCAGTGCTGGCGCAAGGGAACAGTCTTTCTGGTGCTGGATGGCCTGGACGAAGTACCCGAAGAACAGCGCAGCGTGGTGCGGCTGGCGGTGGCGGCGCTTCGTGAACAGGTGCAGCCCAAACGCTTGTTAATTACCTGCCGCAATCGTTCCTACACAGAGAGTGCGGTGATCATTGGGGTGCCTGCCTGCCAGCTTGCCGAGTTAACTGAGGAACAGATTCACGGGTTTATTCAAGCCTGGTACCGCCACCAACACAATCTGAATAAAATTTCCAAAGATTTTGCTGACGCGCGCATCAAAAACCTGCAAAGTGAAGCGCTCAAACCCAGCCTGTTCGAGTTAAGCCAGAACCCGCTGCTGCTGACCACTATGGCGCTCATCCACCAGCGAGATACCGAACTGCCCAACCAGCGCGTGAAATTATACAAAGAAGCTGTGGAATTGCTGGTACGCCGCTGGCAGCGCATTCAAATCAACCGCTTGGCTCCCTCCGAAGAATTAAGCGAATTTCTCAAAGACGACCAGCGCGTGTATCCCTTGCTGGAACGCCTGGCGTATGAAACCCACCGGGGAAAAGACGGTAACCTGCCCAAAGCACAGGCTCTGGATATCCTTCTGGAAGAATCTTTTCCGCAAAACTGGGACCTGGCGCGCGAATTTCTCAATTACGTGGATCAGCGTTCAGGGCTGTTGGTCGGCCATGGCAGCGAACCGGGTAAGCCGGGCAGTTATGGTTTCCCGCACCGCACCTTTCAGGAATACCTGGCTGGCTGCTACCTGGCCGGGCGGGAAGATCTGTTCGAACTATTGCACCAGCTTGCCGGGCAGGATGACCGCTGGACGCTGCCAGTGCACTTTGCTTTTGAAGAACTGTATTACCATGAACGGCGCGGTAAAACGGTCCTCTACGGATTGGCTTTGCAATTAAACCAGGAATTTACCCGGGAGGATGACATCGCCGCGCAGCGCAAACTGTTGTGGGCTGCCTATATTACTGCTTTGCTGGGCTGTGACTATATTGAAAAAATGGAGAGCTTCGATGGCAGGCGCTTTCTGGATTCGCTGCGCCAACGCTTGCCGCAGACCTTTGGCAAGGCGCTTACTCGCAGAGAATGGGCTGAAGCCGGCGACCTGCTGACAGAGATCGGCGACCCTCGCTTTTATGGCCCCGAACTGGGCTGCCTGCCCAAGGAAGATCTGCTCGGCTTTGTCCGCATCCCGCCCGGCGTGTTTTGGATGGGCAGTGACCCGAAAACAGATAAAGGTTCTCATAAAGATGAACAAAAACAGCACCAGGTCGATTTGCCGGAATATTACCTCTCGCGTTACCTGGTGACGGTGGATCAATTCCGCGTTTTTACGGAACGTAGTGGTTATAAAAAGTTTGATCCGGATGCGCTGAAAGACCCGGGCAGCCGCCCGGTGCGCTATGTCACCTGGTACGATGCGCTGGCCTATTGCGACTGGCTCCAAACCCAGCTATTGGATTGGCATGAGACCGTGCAAGATACTCAGGAAAAATTGACGCAAGGTTGGCGTGTGCCCATCACGGGGATATTGGCTGCGGATGAGGCTGTTTTGGCCATTTGCGCAAAATTACAGCAGGGTTGGTGCATCACCCTGCCCAGCGAAGCCGAATGGGAGAAAGCCGCGCGCGGTTCCGGAAAATCCATCTACCCCTGGGGAGATGCCTTTGATAGCCGCAAGGCTAACGGAGAGGAAACCATGATTGGCACAACCAGCGTAGTTGGCTGCTTCCCGCTACAGGGCGAATTTGGATTGCACGATCTTTCTGGCAACCTGTGGGAGTGGACGCGCAGTAAGCACAAAACCTATCCTTATCAGAAAGATGATTGGCGTGAGGATTTGGTTGGTAAAGAGGAACGGGTGTTGCGCGGTGGCGCGTTCTTTAGTGATGAGATCGACTTGCGTTTAGCCTCCCGCTTTAGGGATCTTCCTAATTTCGAAAGTAACGATCTTGGTTTTCGGGTTGTTCTCTCCCCGTTTCCGTCTGATCGCTGAGCCTATTGGCGCAGAGGTCTGAAGGATGTTGAATTGAGAAAATTCTAGGTGTGAAGCTTTACAAAAATTAAAAGGAGGTTCATTGCAAAAAAGGGGTTTTTGAGAAAAAATCGTTATCCAAGAATAAACCCCAGGATTGGGCACGTTTGATGTCAGGGTAGTGGGTATATTTGGAAACGACACCATGACCATTGCAGATATCATTCTGGTCAGGGAAAATAAGGAAAGTGAAATGTTAACCCAATTGAAACGGTATTATGATGAGGTTGGAATTCTTTCTACGAACTTTCATTGTCAATATTTCGACCAGTGTGTAAGTGAATTTAAGGATCTGGTCAAAGGTAAATCCGCTTACGTTGGATCACGCTATGAGGAGCATAGTCTTCCGCGTATCCTGTTTGTCTCGCTGGATATGGGTTCGGATGATTCCTTTGAGACTCCGCAGCAGAGAACTCCCCAAGGAGTACGTGCAGTGGAAGAAAACCGATACTGGCAGCAGTTTAACCCATTAAATCACTGGTATGCTACTCATAAACTGGCAGTATTAATAGCTCAAGTTTTTGAACCGCAGCTTACCTATCAGGACGCTAATTCTATTTTTGCGCATACCAACAGTGCCAAATGCTGCCCGGTAAAGAGTGGAAAAGAAATGGCTCCGGCTGTGCTCTACCGCAACTGCCGTCATTACATGCATGATGAACTGGAAATCCTGAACCCGGATATCATCGTCAGTCAGGGTACCCGTGCAATGGATGCGGTCCATTTTTCTACTGAAAATATCTCACACATAAGCGAATACCAGATCATTTCCAAAATACATGAGCGGATCGAAATTGTTAAAATCAATCAGCACCCCGTTTTATTGATTAATTCCATTTTTCCCTCCTGGCGCAATGATCGTACTCGAAAGCAGGAAAAAGAATTGTATCCATTCTATCTGCAAGCAGCCAAAGTCTTTACCAGTTTTGTTCATTTATAAATACAGGTTTTAATCAAGTCCAAACTGGTCCAATTGGACCAGTTTGGACAGCAGGAATGGCTATTATAGGCATACTTCACATCATAGGCAATCCGGATATTTTCAGTGGTTTATTTATAATTGGCACAATAGCTTTTAATCAGGGAGGAAAATTTACTGGCTAAAGCGCATGGTTCACATCCGTGAGGTCGTGGGTTCTCGCTGGCTCCGCGGCAAAAAGCCGCAGGAGATAGTCCTTCTGCGCAGCCTCTTTATTTCCGATGCTAATACTTTGTCAGAACCGGTATATAATTAAATCATCCTTTCCACAGGGTGGAAATCACCGATAGGCATTGATTCACATTTCTCTCCTCATCAAAAACATTACAAAGGACTTCATTCATGGAAACATCACAACCGGTCACCGATACAACACAGTTTGACCTGGCCAAAAGCCTGCTGGCATTGGAGAATCAATTGAAAGGCGGCATTGGCTGGTTTTACTGGATTGCCGGTCTTTCGCTGATAAACACAGCTATTTTTCTAACCGGTGGTTCGCTAACATTCGTCGCCGGGCTGGGGTTAACTCAAATTGTGGATTATTTCGCTTATGGGTTCTCACTGGAGCTTTCCGGGACATTGGCGGTTATCATCCGCGGTATGGGGGCTGCGGTCAGTGTGTTTTTTGCATTGTTATTTATCTTGTGCGGGTATTTCGGGCGCAAACGTATTCGGTGGGTTGTGATCGCCGGTTTCATCGTTTATGCGTTGGATGCGGTGATTGTGGTCGCTTTCGGCGAATGGTACAGTTTTCTGTTTCATCTTTTAGCCCTGTTTGGCCTTTTTCGTGGGTTCAAAGCGATTAAGGCATTGAATGAATTGGAAAAAGCACACGCAGCTGGTGATATTTCGGTGATACGCACCCATTTGGAGCAGTCCGCAAAGATTTATGGCCAGGTAAATCCGTCCATTGATCCTGCGAAACGCAAGGCCAGGATGCTACGTTTTACTTTATTCATTGTAGGTTTGTTTAGTATTCCTGTGATTTACCTTGTGATAATGATACTGGTAAATAAATAAACCAGCAGTGGCTTAATCGAAGACCGGGTAAATTACCGCTGTATCGCTCGGGTCGCTTTTCTTGTCTACACAACCTGCCTTTTTGTGCAATAATTCGTCTATACAACCTGCCTAAATAGGCAGATTGTCAAACGCCGGGAAATTAATCATAATATTTGCATGGTGCAGAACATGCGTTCTGGCAAAAGAGAACCGATGACCAATCACCGCCGCCAACTGTCGGCACCCTTCCTTCTATCCCAACCCCCAACCCGCTTCACCCCGCGCACCCATCCCCAGGTTGCAGCGCAGCCTGCCGCTCATCACCCATCACTTTTTTTCCCTGCTTCCTTCTTTATCATCCCTTCCCCATTCGATCCTGAGCATTCGTTATTCGTTCCAAAACGTATATTTTCAAAAAAGCACAACATCTGTCCTCTCTCAGAAAGGCACCCCCATATCCACGGGTCATTTCCCGAAAAATCATTCGTTCCGCTTGGAATTTTTCACCTCGATGGACGAATGAACGAATACCCCGAAGCGGCATGATCCCCGACCCTCTCAGGCGAGGCTGGGTTGCTTTAACCGGTCAATCTCACGAACCTGCAAGCCCCAAAACCCACCCGCTTCCTGACTCAACCCAGCACCTTAACATCTGAATACTTACACAACCCCGGTCCCCTAAAGCCGGCCCCCGGGCAGAACCGCCAACCATCCACCGACCCCAGCTCGGCAATCTAATTCTTTATTATCTTGATGTATAGTACCAATATGGTCCTGTCGGCTGATGAAGAGCAGCCATACCACAGCCTATAATGGGGCATGGGTTTTTGGACAGCCCATTTTATGGTATTTTTGGTCTCCTCCTCCTATCCGCTTTGTAATATTCACGCCAAAGGACTGTGATCTTGAATGTTACGCTCAAACGGATGACCTTGACCACCTGGCGGGATGTGCTCATCTCTGGCTGTGCATCCCGCCAGGGTTTAAAAAAATACACCCTTTTTAAACGTGAAACGACGCAGATCTTCCGCTGTATCTGCGGATGATTGCGCCGGTGCTGTCTTTACCAATTTCCGGGTACGCCTGTTTCAGTCGTGATAAACTTCCATGACACAGTCTTTGCAATTGAAGCGCAGCAGGAAGCGCCGGCCTTCTTCGTCGATCAGCGCCAGGGGTTCAAGCGCTGCAGCCAGGGTTGGCGCCGCCGGGTTGGGATAGGTTTTACACCAGCCCAGCTGATGTTTGAGGCAGTGGCGCGTGGTCATCAGTTTGCGCCCGGCCAGGTTCAGGCCACTCTCGGCAGCCGGCTCAATCTCACCAACCCCATGGCGGCGGTAGAAGCTGCGTGACTTTTCATTGAGCACATTGCCCTCAAAACTCAGGGATTGGACCGGGTAAGCGGCGTTGTTCACCAAAACTCTGCCCGCCTGGCGCGGAAAGTTTCGCAGACGTTCAGCCATCAGCGCATCCAGCGCCCCACGGCGCAGCGCATTCAGCACGCCCAGCGGGATAAAGCGTGGAACCGGCAGGTCATTTTGCAGGGATTCGCACTCAAACTCGCTGGCCCCCAATTTACGCAGTTGGGTTTCGATAGCCGCGGCGGCCTGTTCGGGTTTCTCCGCCGCGATGAACTCCTGCTCCTGAGAAAAGACGGCTTCGTTGCCGTCCGCGTCCTGCGCGAAGAGGGTCAGCCCGGCGCGCGTTTCGGCCAGGCGAAAATGCACGGCCAGCTTACGCACGGTTTTGCTGTGTTCCAACTGCGCCAAAAAAGCGTGGTCGTGGTTGCGGTAGATTTGCATCCCCAGAACCAGCTCGTCCATGCGCCCGATGAAGATATCCCGGCCATCCACACGGTTGACCGCAGCACCGAGCAGTTCCCCTTTGGCGTTGAAGTAACACAACCCGTCTCCATTGACCAGCGCCGCGTTGCTATCCATCTGAAAGGACTGCCTGCCCAGCCGGGTAACAAGCCCCAACGGTTCCCCGATTGACTTCGGCGTATCGATCGACCCAACCGGATGCTTGCGTCCGTGGAGGAAGTAGTTGGAGAAACCGCGGTTGAACGTTTTTTGCGGGTCGGGTATAAAATCACAGATCACCCGCCCGGAAGCCGCCGGCTGCAAAGCGCGTTTTTCCAGCAGCGCGTCCAGCTTCTGGCGGTAGGCCGCGACGACGTTCATCACGTAGCTTTTGTCTTTGAGGCGGCCTTCGATCTTGAACGAGGTAACCCCGGCATCCAGCAGCGCTTCCAGATCCTGAGAGAGATTGAGATCCTTGAGTGAAAGCAGGTGGCGTTTGGCGATCAGGGTTTGCCCGTCACGATCCACCAGATCGTAGATTTTACGGCAGGGCTGGGCGCATTGTCCGCGGTTGCCGCTGCGGCCACCCAGCGCGCAGCTCAGGTAACACTGCCCGGAGTAGCTGACGCACAGCGCGCCGTGGACAAAGCTTTCCAGTTCAATGGTCCTGGTCGCCTGACGCACCGCGCGGATCTCATTCAGGGTCAGCTCGCGGGCCAGGATGGCGCGTTGAATACCGACCTTCTCCAGGAAAGCCACCCGCTCGGGAGTATGATTGTGCATCTGGGTGCTGGCGAAGAGCGGGATGGGCGGCAGGTCCAACTCGAGCAAGCCGGTATCCTGGATGATGAGCGCATCCGCACCGGCCTGATAGAGTTCGTGCGCCATGCGCTGCGCCTGTTCGAGTTCATCATCATAGAGCAGCGTGTTGAGGGTGACGTAGACGCGCGCCCAATAACGGTGAGCATACTCCACCAGGGCGCTGATATCGCTGAGGGGGTTGCCGGCCGCTTCCCGCGCACCAAAGCGCGCCGCGCCAATATAGACAGCGTCCGCGCCGCAGTTGATGGCCGCTTTGCCGTATTCCAGGTCTTTCGCCGGAGCCAATAATTCAATTTTATCCATACAAAATAGTATAACGCAAAACAGTGGAATCGAGTCCTTCAGCGGGACGAGGCGTTTGATAGGTAATGGGCTTTACCCCAAAGCCGTTGTTTGATGAAGAGGCAGCAGCCTTGCATAGCCGGTTGCGGGATGGAACTGGCGCAGTGTATACTGTGATCAGCGTAGAATTTGAGAAAGGCTGGATATGGGAATTTCTTTGTTACTGGCAATCTTTGGCGTGGCACTGATCGTGATCGGGGTGTTGGTACTGCTGCTGCTGAAGCGGCGGAAGACGGCCTTGGTGCTGTTGATGGTTGGCGCGATTTTGATTGTGCTGCCCTACCCGCTGATCTATTTCTTGCTTAGTTGAGGAAGGGCTTACAGAGGAGAGGCATGGAGCGAGTTATCAGAGAGTGCTACACAGACGCTATTTTAGACGAAGCCATGCGGCGCTATGGCATATCAAAAGATCAGATCCGTTCGCTGAATGCCTTTGAGAGTTTCATTTATGAATTTGAACACGGGGATGGCGAGCAGGCCTTTATTCTGCGCATCGCGCACAGTTCCCGGCGCAGTGAAGCGCTGATTCTGGGTGAGGTGGATTGGATCAATTACCTGGCTGAGGGCGGGGTTCCGGCGGCGCGGGCGATTGTTTCCGAGCGTGGAAAGCTGGTAGAAGCGATTGAAGACGGCCATGGCGGTCATTTTCTGGTTACGGCGTTTGTGAAGGCAAACGGCCAGCCGCCATGGAAAGTATGGTCACCCGGTTTGTATGAAACTTACGGTGAAGTGATTGGGCGGATGCACACCCTGGCGAAAGACTATGTGCCCGCACAGCCTGCGTTGCGCCGCCCGGAGTGGGACGATGCGCTCTTTGAGTTCCCTGAACGCTATTTGCCCGCCTTCGAATCGCTGGCGAAGCGGAAGTATGGCGAACTGTGCAGGCAGGTAAATCAGCTGCCCAAGGATAGAGACGCTTACGGAATGATCCACCAGGATGCTCACGGCAGCAATTTCTTCGTGGACACGGCCGGGAGAATCACATTGTTTGACTTCGATGAATGCGCTTACAGCTGGTTCATCAATGAGGTTGCGATTGTGCTGTTTTATGTCGTGCAGGATGCCCAGGATTGGCCGGCATTCACCCGCGCGTTTATGGGGCATTTTCTGCGCGGATATGTGCGCGCCTGCCCGCTGGACTCTGTGCTGCTGAAGGAAATCCCCGCGTTTCTGAAGATGCGCGAGATTGAACTGTATGCCGTGCTGCACCGCGATTTTGATGTGGGGAATATTGACAATGAATGGTGCGCGCGCTTTATGCAGGGACGCAAAGCCAGCATTGAGCAGGATAGGCCGTTTATCGATTTTGATTTCGACTCGCTTGCAGGGTTAGTTCTAGAATAGGCTTTGTGCAGCAGTGGTACGGGTTCAATCCACAGACAACCTGAGCTGGCGTTACTATCCAAAGGACCTGCGTAATATCCGATATCAATCTATGATATAATCAGGTTGTTCGGGATCCTTTTACAGGGTGGAAATTCCCCAAACAATCCTTGTTTAATAATAGAAATTGGAAAACCTTTACGATGTCCTCGCAAGAAAATTACCCGCTTGTTCACCAGAGCCTAAAAGCTTTAGGGCTGAGGCCGGCGTTTTGAACTATAGCGCGTAATTCTCAAAATACAAACCATTTTTAAGGAGAAAGCATGGAAGCAAATCCGAAACAAATGCCATTATGGCTGACAATCTGGAACCAACCGCGTAAGACAATCCAATATTTTCTGGATAACAATCTGGATAGGGGAGAGATACTTTTTTTGCTGGCCGCATTTTCGGGGATTGATCGAGCTCTGGATAGAGCGACACGACAAGCACTTGGAGATGCACAATCGATATGGTGGATTTTGGGGCTGGCAATTGTCTTTGGGTCAATAGGCGGTTTTATCTCGTTGTATATTAACAGTGCAGTGATTAAATGGACATCGGGATGGTTAGGCGGTAATGCAGATTACCGGGATGTACGCGCAGTTTGGGCATGGAGTGTTTTTCCCGTCTGGCTCAGTCTGCCGGTGTGGGTACTCCAGTTAATCGTTTTCGGCACGGACTTATTTACAACTGCAACTCCCCGCATGGACCAATATCCCGTATTGGGATTAATTACTATTCCAATTGATATCTTTAGCGGAATTATGGTCTTCTGGATGGCAAAAATACTCATTTTCGGTCTGGCTGAAGTGAATCAATTCTCGAAATGGCGAGCATTTGCCTCTATATTGTTAGGCTTTGCGCCTTTGGCCCTAATTATAGTGCTGGCGGTATTGTTGTAAACCTCAAGAGCAAATAATCCATTCAAGCTTTATTCAAGGTTTATGGCTACGCTTTCATTAAAGCCCCTGGCCCATACAGATTGACCTGTATGGGCCAGGGTTATTTTTGATTGCCGTTTTATTGGGCAAGAAGGAGCGGGAGATAAATATCAAACGCTTGCAGCACCGTCACGGAGAAGGTTTGGGTATCGCTGAGCGAGCCTGCACCGTTATCGGTTACTCGTACAGTGATGGAGTACTCAGCAGGTCCCTGAGCCTGGCTGGGGGTCCAGGTGAATACGCCGGTAGCCGGGTTGATGGCCACTCCTGCCGGAGCGCCGGGATCAAGTGAAAAGGTGAGTGAATTTGCCGGCAGATCCGCATCACTGGCAGAAGCGCTAAAGGTCAACAGATTGCCAGTTTTTACCGTTTTATTTGAGATGGCTGTCAATTGCGGAGCCGTATTGACCTCGGTTACGCTGACCGTGAAGGTTTGCGTATCGCTGAGCGTTGAAGCAGCATTATCGGTTACGCGGACGGTGATGGGGTACTCGCCAGGTCCCTGAGCTTCGCTGGGGGTCCAGGTGAACTCGCCGGTACCCGGGTTGATGGCGGCGCCTAGCGGAGCGCCGGGATCCAGTGAAAAGGTGAGAGTCTGGGTTAGATCCTCATCTGATGCCGATGCCATAAATGATAAAAGATTTCCTTCGGCGACTGATTGATCATTAATCGTATTTAAAACGGGGGCATGATTGGGCCCTGTATAACAGACAAAACTTTGAGATGCGATCGTAAGCGACCAGGAAGTCAGTGTGCCGGTATCAAGGTTAGCATTATCGGAAACATTCAGAGTCCAAACCCCATTCATCGATTCGGCATTCAGGATAGACAATGGCGACTCCGGGCGGAAGGAACCGGTAAAGGGCGCCGTTCCGCTGCTGATGGGATTGGCTGCACTGTCATCCAGAACGGTATTGGTATAATTGTTCCCGGAACCGCCCCGGTGGCTGATTAACGTCACCTGGGTAGCGTCGGGTGAGGTAAGTTTGAACACCAAATCCCCATCATAGGTATGGGTTAGATTAACAATTGTCACGTCCACATCGCCAACCATTCCCTGGGTGGGTACAGTCACGGTTGAATTTACACCGGCTTCATTATTATCGGGGATGGCTTTGGGCACATCACCGGACACGAAAGACAACGGCGTACCGATGACAAGCAATCCAACATCCACGCTGAAATTATAGATTAGGGTTTTGGAGGTATCGTATGCAACCGCCAACCTGAAGGAGAGGCTCTCCCCGCAAACCTGGTCCGAATTGACCGTGAAGCGATAAAGCACAGTGTTGTTTTCGGCTGCGCCCATATTTATATCCGGGTACGCAGAAAACGGCTGGGTGATGACTGCTCCGCTGTTTAAAAGGGAAAGCGTGCCATTTACATCAAGCGCCTGTGCGCCACCCGCATTGCTCAATGGGATGAGCAGATCATATACCTCGCCCGGATCAACAACAGCGTCACCGTTGCCGGTCACCTGGGTAAGGGTATTTCCCGCGGCTTCCAACACAGCGTATGAAACTGTTTGGGCATTCGAGATGACCAGGGCGAAATCCTGGTCGGTGATATCCGCATTGCCAGGCAGCCCGTCACCGGCAATATTGGCGGCTGTAACCCGCACAATGAAATCCCCGGAAACGCCGGCGGGCAGGTAGACATTTTCTACGTTGTTACGCGGATCCGCAGTGCCACCCGTGGTGGAATTTTCGCCGCTGAAGACATTGCCCTTATAGGTGTTCCCAGCGATGATCACTTCCAGGTTAAGATCATTGATATAACTGCTGCCGGTTGTGGAACCAGGTGCATCCGTCCAAACCAGGGTGACACGGAAAGGTTGGTCTTCCTGCGGGATGGAACCAACAAAATTGCGGATTTCGCCGGTAGCTGTGAGTACATCCATAGCACGCTGGTCGTAAACCTGGCGTGGGGTTCCATCAAACAACATCCCTAAATTGACATCGCCCCAACCCTGATTATTACTGGGCAGGGTACCTGCGGTGCCAATGCCATCCAGATAGCGCGGGCTGTTGAGCAGCATGGCTTTGATCATAGCCGGGCTGGGCTCCTGACCCGGGTTCAGTACACGCCCGTAGTATTCGTAGATGAGTGAAGCCGCTCCGGCAACAGCCGGGGTGGAATGACTGGTGCCGGAGGACCAGGTATACAGCGACTGGCCGGTGGGGTAGTTGTAAGGAGATATGTCGCCAAATCCGCATACGCCGGAGCCATTATAGCCAACGGCCTGCGAAGCCGGACCCTGCACATGCGTACCGGGGGCCATGATATCCGGTTTGACACGCTGATCATCCGTCGGCCCCCGTGAAGAAAAGACGGCGATATCATCCGCGCTGTTGGCATTCGATTCACCACATAACCGATCGACAACACCTTCATCGCGCACATTCTCGGTTGCGCCTACAGTGAGCACATTCTTGGCCGTTCCCGGGCTGCCAATAGTATTAGCGCCTGAGCCGGCATTACCGGCTGAGAAAATATGCAGCATTTGCTGGCTGCCGGTGGTGGTTAATGAAGCGTCGCGGGTTAACACATCATACGCCTGGCTGCTGGAATCATACGCTCCACCGACATCGGCGCCCCAACTGTTGGTGGTGAAGTCCGCACCAGCATTGTAGCTGGCTGCTACCACACCCACATCGGTATTGGAGCAATACGAAGCATCGTAATTTCCGGAATTTAAAAAGATTTTTGTACTGGCTATCCGTCCATAAGGAGAAACACCCAGACCAATGTTGTAGCCATTGGCATCCACATAAGGCGAGCCGGTTAAATCATTATATGAACCAACAATGCCCGCATTCAGATTGCCATGACCACCCTGACCATCGCCAAGCGCATCGGCGGTACAGTTGCCAATATAGCTTACCCTGTCCGGGTTAGCGCTCAGCCCCAGTTCGTGGAAATCGGGGTGAACCAGATTGGCAGCATTACCCTGGTCGAGTCCATCATCGACGACATCCACAACGGGATAGCTGGAGGGAGTAGTGGGGAAACCATTGGATGCCAGCCAGGCCAGATAACCCGGCGCGGACGGCAGCACATTGCTGCCTGAAGTGTACACCTGCCCGGTCATGATCATGTTCTGGACTTCATCCAGCAATTCCGGGGCTGACCAGGGCTCTACGTTGAAGACTTCCGGCCAAGCCGCGATTTCAGACAACTGATCTGCAGGTACCTGCAGACTGATATTGGTGAAAGCCAGGATTTCTTCGGGAGATTTGTAGACAGAGCCGCCCAGGGCCAGCAGTTTCTGCATGGATTCCTGCGTGGTTTTGGTATTGTAAAACTGCACGGTAACATCTACGAAATCGGATTTTCCGCCGGCAGCCAGGGAAGATAAGGCTGGTGAGAGGCGATATTGCGGGTGATACGCACCGGCCCATTGGAAAGGCAGGCCTTTTTGAACAGCCGCATCCAGGCGCGCCAGGCTTTCGCCGTCACCCCAGACGACATAGGCATTATTGGGCATGTAGATAACCGGCTGCAAACCTAATACGGCCAACTCTTCGAGCCATTCATCTTTGATCGGGCCGGCAAATTGTACCATCCATAGCTGCGCAGATTCAATACGCGTCTGGCGATTCGCGGCAGCCATAGCGGGTTCTGTGCCTGATTGTCCGTCAATCAATTGATCACCCCGCAAATAGATACGATCCATATCCACTGGAACGCTGATAGAGCTCATTCCTGCCAGGCGGGAGATACCTTCAACCGGTACACTCCACAAGCTGAATCCGCCATAATCGACCAGTGAGATGCCACCCTGCGCTTTGGCCAAATTGAGAGCCGATTGATCGTGCGCATCAATGATGGCCTTGACTGTCTGCGGGGTTTGGGCCTGAGCACGGCCAACCCAGCTGATGAGCGGGTTGAACAATATGGTAATTATCAACAAAAATGAAAACAACCTGAATATTGAACGCATCTTTCCTCTTTCATGAATATCTATGATGAATTAATAAACCGCTTGCCTCGAAATACTCTTATTTGTATCACTTCAATAAATCGGGGGTTGTGCCCTTAAATAAAGGATACTCTTATTTTTTGAAGCTAATTATATGACACATTTCTCAGAAAAAACATTTTTCTACAGCGTAATTTCGGATATGACGGGTTTTTCTGCTTGCCCCTATTTAGCCAAACCGTCTTCCCAGATGACGATTTTGTCACGTCCGGCCCGTTTGGCGGCATAGAGAGCCTGGTCGACACGGCGGATCAGCTCACCGCTATCGGAGGCTTCCGGAAAGGAACTGATGCCGACTGACATGGTCACAGGCATACCCAGGTCCGGGTCATTGCGACAGGCATCCGCAAAGACCTCCTGAATATTCAGCGCGCGGTCACGAGCCTGATCCACTTTTGCACCAACCAGCAACACCATGAATTCTTCACCACCAAAACGGCAGGCAACATCGCCTTTGCGCGTATTGAAGGACAAAATATCCCCCAGACGTTTGAGGACATCATCACCACTGACATGCCCTAATTGGTCGTTGACTAACTTAAAATTATCAATATCGATCATCAATAGGGAAAGCGGCGACTGTGTGCGGACAGCCTGCGCCAGTTCGCGTTCCAATGTTTCGCTAAAATAGCGGCGGTTAAACAAACCGGTTAAAGGATCCCGGATAGCCTGTTCTTTCAACTTTATTTGCAGGCCTTCAATCTCTACAAGACGCTCCTGCAAATGCTGGTTTGCGTTTTTCAGTGCACGGGTAACCAGGCGCTCCTGAGTAACAACATGAAAGATGAGCAGCCACCCGGAAAAGCGCTCGCCCTGCCAGATAACATTCAGACATACCTCAAATATCCCCAGGTGGGGAGCCTCAAGTTCTACTTCAAAACGAACCGCCCGGCTTTCGTGGTGGAAAAGATAAGCAGGCAGTTTGAGCTGGGTGAGAATCTCAGCAGCGGGGATGCCAATCCTCAGAGTCAGAAAGGGGAAGAGATTACGGAAAGCCGCATTCCAATCCAGGACTTGCTGGTCGACACCCAATACCAGCACGCCATCCTGCATATTGGACAACACAATCTCACGCGCTACCGGGACAGCATCCATAAAACGGAAGGCATAGATGGCAACGGTAATGAAGACCAAGGAGAAAAAACTCCCTATGGGTGTCCAATCCATCCCCAATACCGGGTTGATATTGGAAAGGTAAAAGGTGCCGGTTGCCATAGGAAAAACACCACCTACTAAAATCAACATACTTTGCCAGCGATATGTACGGTGACTGGAGTGATGCCATTGATCCCACATGAAAAACAGAATGAAAAACATCAGCAAATAGATATATATTATGCCCACCCAAAAAAACGGCCCATGCTCATAGACCATGAAATTAGTTTGCGAGTCAATCGCTCCAAATCCCGGCCAAACCAACGCATGCCACTCGTTTGTCCAGGCTGCCAGAATCACAAAGACCGGCAGCAGCCACAGCAGAATGATCTTGCGTGGCAGAGGTTGGTTGAGTTTCCCAAAATAAAGCAATAAAAAAATTAACAGAAAAGGCACTATATTGGCAAACCCAATGTAAGAAACCTTGTTAAACAAAATCTTAGCTGCCTGATTTGTAGATGCCGTTTCCAATGCCACTGCTATCGTCCAAATCGCTAAGCTGAGAATATGCATAGCCAGGTATCCGCTGCCCGGCACCCTGCGGCGCACATAAATCGGAATAATCAGCACCAAAGAAAACATTCCGATCAACAAATAGATCCAAAAAGGCAGCAAATCAATTCGAAACATAGCTATAGTATACAACAATAGCAAATATGCGCTAAGATTTTTTTTATGAACAATTGTGCTTAACGGCAGATTAACATGGGTATTTGACTGTCCTGAAGCACATAGTCAATCGCGCTGCCAAACATGACTTCCTTGAGTGTCCCGGCGCCATAGCTGCCCATTATGATCAGATCCACATTTTTTTCTGTTGCTAATTTGAGGATGTTTTCACCGCTGAGGCCTTTGCGCATGTGGGCATGCGGCCAGATATCGTGTCCACGCAAGTAGCTCTTGGCCTCCTCAAAGAATTCCTTCTGGGTCTCGCGCAGGGCATCTTCGCGGTAGACGGTTAACAGCCACAGATCCAATTGCCAGTGGCGGGCCAGGTGGGCAGCCATGAAAAGCGCTTCTTTAGATTTAGGGCTGCCATCGTAGGCCAAAAGGGCATTACGGATTGGGCGGCATTGACCAGGAATAACGAAGAGTGGTTGGGCGCAGCGGCGAATAAGGGTGCGGAACCCGGAACGCAGCTTGTTAAACGGCTGGGAACCAGGAGCATGTGTCAGGTGAATGGCGACCAGGTCGGTGTACTCGGCCCGTTCCACAATGGCGCGTTGAGCCGCACCGGTTTCTACCACCAGTGTTCCTTTCACCCCCACTTCACCCAAACGCCAGTTAAAATGATTGCGCAAACGGGTGACTGCATCGGACTCGATCTCGGTCTCGTTCTCCAGCAGGTGCAGACCTGAGATGCGCGCACCTTCCACCTGGGCGATCCAGAGGGCCTGTTCGAAAGCTTGCTGCGATTGCGGGTTATCCTGAATGGTAACCAGAATATTGCGAAAAAGGCTATTATCCTTTTCCATATCCGCACGGTGGCGGCGCCGCCACGAACCGGTGCGTGGTCCGGTTTCCAGATTATCCGGCAAAAACAAATCACTGATCCAGAACCAGATTCGCCGCAGTGTATATTGGGTACGGCTGGAAAACTGGCGAACCAGTGATTCGGCAGCCGTGGCCGCTTCTACTTCCCAGCCCAACTCTGTTTGGAGCTCTACGCGGTATTCCAGAATCCACAGGTACAAATCGGTCTCAGTACGCCGGGGGAACTCACGCAGCAGACCATGTTCACGGATCACTTCAACAACCGGTTGGTAGACTGTTTTGTACCACTCCAATACGGCTTCTTCGTAAGGAACTTCACGATCCTGGTTGATACCCATGAAATAGCGATGCACAGAAATGTGATCGAGCAGTTTGTCATACGCCCCGGCTACTGTTACGGCCAGATCAACGCTATCGACAAGCTTGTCAATCTGAGTATATTCCAAAAAAACGGCATATTCCTCTTTGATAATCAGGTCATCCAGCTTCATGTCGGCGGTGAGAGGTACACGGGTCTGAACTTCAATCACGTACGCCTCAATGAATTCCTGTCCATTCTGGCGCGCTATCGAAACGCGGTGATTGCCATCGCGCACAAAATAACCTTCACCCACTTTATATACATCAATCGGCGGAACACCCCGCATCCCTTCCGTTGCCATTTTAACACTGGCCCACCGCGCGGAATCCGAAACGTTACGCGGTAAAAAGTCCCGGGTGAAATCGGTGTAACGCCCAACACTGCCAATAATCTTATCCAGCGGAATTTCCTCACGGCCGCGTTCCACCTGTCCCTTCATGCGCAGGCGTTTGAGCACCTCGTCATAAGAGAGCAAATCAACTGAATCTCCGGTTATTTGAGCCATTACATTTTTTAAAGAAGCCTTGCGATGGGCCTCGTAAAAGTCATTTATTGCTGATGCTCTATCCATATTTTTCCAATTGTAGCGGATTGCTCCGATTTAAATCTATTCTTAATTATCTTCAGGATAATATCCTGCTTAACTCTACACCAAAGCCCTGATTTTGCAAACCATTATTACAGAATTTTAACAAAATTTAAACAAATTTTTAACATAAGCCATACGATCATCCCCGCCTATGAGCGCTAAGATTCTCTCCCAGTTAACATTCTATTAAATCAGCATTGTATATCCAAATATTCGACCATTTCTAATGGGAAAATGGTACAATGCAAACAAAACTAGTTAAAGGAAACCCATGTTAAATCTGCATGATGGATGGGAAACACAATACTACACGAAACCCGCCAAAGAACAGGACAAAACTGAATGAATGAAACAAATTACCATTCATCCCAGGAACAAATTGCGCGGATTATGAAACGCATTTATCAGCAAGGGTTAACCTCACTCTCCGGCGGGAATATCTCTACTATAGACACAGATAAAAATTTCTTTATCACCCCCACCGCTGTTGATAAGGGTAATCTCAGTGCTGATGATGTTGTCTATTTTAACGCAAGCGGGGAATTTTTTGGAAAGCGTACCCCATCAAGTGAATATCCTTTTCATATGGCGATATACCGTCAGCGCCCGGATGTGCGCGCCATTGTACACACCCATTCGCCAGCACTGATCGCCTTCAGTATTGCCGGTAAAACACCTGACCCCAAAATCACTCCGATCACCCAACAGGTTTGCAGCCGGATCGGTTTTGTGGCATACGCCCCACCTGGTAGTCAAATGCTGGGAGAATTGGTAGCCGCCCAATTCACTGACGGCACACAACTGGTCATTATGGAAAACCACGGCGCGGTTGCAGTAGGTCCAGACCTGCAAACGGCTTATCAATGCCTGGAGACGTTGGAATATAGCGCCCGTGCACTTATCTACGCACACAGTTTAGGGGATGTGCAAAGCTGGGACTCGAACGAACTGCAGCACTTATGGGAAAATCCGCCGTACTTTGAAAAGGAAATCCTACCAGAGACTTTGGAAGACACAGCCGAACGCGAAATGATCTGTGCAGTTGTGCAACGCGCCTACCAACGACAATTAATGGTCAGCACCACCGGCAGCGCCTCCGTTCGCTTGAATGCTGACCAATTTCTGATCACCCCCAGCAACCAGGACCGCTGCGAACTTCAAGCGCAGCAACTCACCAGAATCGATGGCGAACACATCTACGGTAACCATCCACCGAGCCGCGCCTACCGGCTGCATCAGGAAATATACCAGCAACACCAGGATGTTAATGCCATCCTCACCTCGCAGGCACCCTACGCAACAGCTTTTGCCATTACCAATACCAGGCTGAATACGCGATCTATCCCTGAGAGCTATATGCTGCTGCGCAATGTTCAACAAACCACCCTGGAAGACGTATTGATCACCCCAGAAAAAGCCGCTAAACTGATTGGCGAGAACCACTCTACCATGATCATCCTCAACCTGGGTATTCTGGTTACCGGAAAGACCCTGATGCAGGCTTACGACCGCCTGGAAGTAGCGGAATTTACCGCACGTTCGATTATCGAGGCACAAGTATTGGGCGGTATGAAACCGATCCGTGAAGAAGAGATCCGCCGGTTAGACTGGTTATAGAGACCAGTTCAGGTTCCGCTACTGTGTTTTAAAACGTGACCGCGTGTTAACTATCATATCGCTTACCATGCGCAACAGGGTAATGGCTTCAGCATCCCAACTTTTCGGCTGGATGACCGAATCAAAACCAATTACCCCGGTTACCTGACCCTGATCGATCATCGGAACCACCAGCACTGAAAGTACGTCCTCAGATTCCAAAAACAAGCGCTCCGCTGTGGCTTCAGGCGCCAGGCGAGAGGTATCCGGAATATGCACGGGCTCCTGATTAAATATTTTTGTTATACCCCAGGGAAGAGAATTAAAAGGCAAATATTGGAGAAAATCCATATGTGGTGGAATTTCAGGCGCACACCATTCATATGTATTGCACATGGCTTCCTTACCAGAAATGATATCAAAAATATAGACACGGTCCACCTGATTAAAGGTTCCCAGTTTCGCCAGTACTCCCTGAAGAGAAGCATCCAAAGAAGCGGCAGTGGTATTCATTAACACCAGTGAAAGTTCATTTACCAAATGTTCAAACCCAATCATATAATCCAGGCGTTGGTGCATCCGTTTCATTTCGGAGATATCCTGAATCATACCCTGCAAGAGCACCGTACCGTCTTCGGCCTCAATCCGCGAACCATAATCCAGGGCCCAAATCATGTGGCCATCACGGTGATAATAACGGTATTCAATCGGCTCACCATGGTCTTCACCAATAATCCGACGATTAATTCCCTCAAAAACACTCTCGCGATCATCCGGATGAATACTTTCGGGCCAAAGATCCGGCTGGGCATAGATATCTTCAATGGCTTTACCCGTCATACTTTCAAACTGCGGGCTGAGGTATAAAGGGAACATGGTTTTAGCATGCATGATATAGGTCATCGCTGGGATTTTTTCCACCAGCGTTCTAAAGCGTTTTTCAACCTGGGGAACAGTACGGTTGATCACAGTATCATCAGTAATATCCCGGCCAACTGCCTGAATTTCCACCAGGTTTTCGCCATCAAAAATGCCGCGGTCAATCCATTCCATCAAGCGGATACGGCCAAGGCCATCTGTCATACGGTTTCTATTCCTGAGAATCGGATTAGTAAAAGTTAACTCGTTAAAATGGTTGAGAACAAATTCCAGGTCTGCATGATGAACATGCGCCTGCATGTGTGAACCAATCAATTGCTCCGCAGTCATATTGAAAAAGTCACAATAAGTTTGATTAACAAAGCTAAGCAGTCCATCTGGTGTAAAGCGGATGACCAGATCAACCTGTTGGTTAATTACCTCACGATAACGATCCTTGTCCATTCCGAGATGATTCTGTCCTTCGTTGTCCAACCAACTGATCACAAAAATCATCATTTCTTCGTCCTGCCACAATACACGACTACCAAAAAGGTCGGCCAAAAAAGAAGAATGATCCTTCCTAAGCAGCAACCAGGGATTGGTCAAAGAAATACGCTGGATACCGCCACTTCTTAATTCAGTGGAAAGCCGCTCGTTCTCGGTTTCTGAAAAATACGAAAGGAAAGCGTGGTTATGCAGGTCCTGTTGAGTAAAACCAAAGATTTCACCAGCTTTCATATTGGCATAAACAATTTGCAGTGTATTCGGGCGTACAAATAAGACCGGCAGAGGCATGCGCTCTATCAGGTCAAGCATCTGGTACATTTCATCCTGTGAATGTTGTGCTCTTTGGGTGACAGGGCGACAGGATGAAATAATCACCGGTTCCAATTCCCACACACCAAGGGTCATACGGGTATCAACGGTAAAGTGCTTTCCAGTTCGGGAAATAAAATCAAGCTGTAAATCGTGGAAATTATCGGGGCTAATATAAGCAACCGCCTCGGTCATATCTGCCAAACTTTTTTCGGAGATAAATTCTATCCCCGATTTACCAACCACATCTTCCACCGACGACACATCTAATGCTTTCACGGCTGCTCTATTGGCATAAAAAATCTTACCCTGCAAATTCACCACAAAAACCAATTCCTGAATAAGATCAAACAACTGCATCAAATGTTGATAGCCGGTTTGCAAAGAATATTGGCTTTGCAGGCGTTTGATCGTAATCCCGGTTTGTACGGCCACAGTCTCTACCGCACGGCGTTGGTCCTCGCCTATTTCCATAACCTGCCGGCTGGCTAAATTGATACAGCCAATCACCTTACCTTGAAATGGGATAGGAATTACAGCCAGGATCTTAAATTCTTCTGATTCTAAATGTTGCTTATTCTTCAGCTGCAGATCATTGACCCGTGAATATACCGGGCGGCCAGACATCACCATATTCCAGCGGTCTGATTCACGATTGTAATCCTGGGTATTTTCCAAAAACTGAGGGCTAATCCCAACGGAAGCACGGCAAACCAGAGTATCTCCGACCTCATTCAGCAAATACAAACCGGCAGCATGAGTCTTTGAGATTTCCATAGCAGCCTGCAGAACGTAAGACAAGACCGAATCGATGGATGTTGCTTCGGACAAGCGAAAAGCCAGGTTACGCTGCGTAATCAGCAGATCTGTAGGGGTCTGCGTCAGAATACGTTTGACAGTACAAAGCACCCGTTCCTCGTCTACGATAAAAAGATCGTAACGTACCGGAAAGATCTGGTTGTGGTGTTCAACATACAGTTCTCCATAACCAGGCTGCATGGTTTCGCTGGCCAAACGCAGGGATTTTTCAATAGCCTCCACCAGTTCCGGCGGCAAGCAAAGATGTAAAGGAATAGATCTATATTGGTCTGCGTTACGTTCAGTAGCATGAATATCAGTACGGGCAAATAATTGCTGAATTATCAGATTGTGATCCATGATAAATCGCGTATCAACAGCGACAAGAAGGATATCCATTAAATTGGAAGAAGTAGGCAATGTCATACGTTTAACAAATCTCCTAAAAAGTCTTTTCTACTCACAAAGCGTTCCATTCGCGTCCCCTTTGCCATTTTCCAACCCGTCGCAATACCTGGGCCACCCCACCTAAGACCATTCGCGAAAAGTCCAATACTCCAGTTAATACTAATTGATATTTTTGGTTTTGGCTACCTGAGAAAAGTAACATTTCTATCCTCAGATTTCTTTGCAAAAATATATGTTCCTTTATATCAGTATATATTGTTTATCACATAAGTCAAATATCACCATGGCCGGATATTCAGTCTTAAATACTTTCCGATAAAAAAATCTTTTTTTATCGGAAATCCGTATAACGAACTATCCTATTTCAGGGAAACCAACCGGTTTCAGACAAAAATTGTAGCTCAATTTTCTGCCTCCGGGCAGCAGATATTCCACATGCGGACTGCCTCCGGCCGGTACGTCTCCACCGACGCCTTTCTGGACAAGATCGATATTCAGGGTGACCAGATCACGCTGCGGGAGTTCGTGAATGTGCTGCGCTTCTGCCAGATCTGCTTGAGTGCAATTCCATACACTGAAGCAGAAGTTTTTCTCCCCGCTTTCGACCCGCAAACCCTCACCACGAACATTGGTCAACCGAACCCGGCGCACATCACTACGGTTACCGTTTTCCTGCGGGCGCACATAATGGTGCATTAATTCGGATACTTCACCCTGGAACAACCCCACCCGCGCACCCAATTTGCGGTCTGGCATGGTCTCCTGCGGCCCCAAACCAAACCATTCTACCCGGTCCAGATCATCAGCCAGTCCAACGGTCATCCCCATGCGCTCCAATTCGCGCTGCGGTGTAAATTCGCAATCAATCAGCACTTCGCCATCAGCGTGAATCGTGAAACTGGCGCGAAATGGCTGTTTACGCACGTCCCACAGCGGCGGGGACCATTCAACACTGACTAACACCACATCTTCGGATGGTTGCTGCATAGTAAAACGTGTACATCTTAACCCCAGCGTCACCCTGCGCCAATACTGTGGGGTAAACAAACTGCGCGCCCAAGGATACAGCATCGGTCCGGAAATGTCATTGTCGATGCGTACCCGCCACAGGTTTGGGCGAAGTGGGGAGGTTAACAAATCGCGCTGCCCAACCCGATATTGCTCCAAATATCCACTGCGCGGATTGAAAAACACCTCGAAACCTGTCCCACGGATCGAAAGGCGCTCGCGGGTAGATTTTACAACCAATTCTCCCCGAACTGGCACTGCAGGAGGTGCGCTAACCAGCGCAAACGGAGTTGTTTTGCATGGCAGGGGAAATTGTTCCCAGGCGAGCTCATACCCCTGTTTGGCCCAATCCAGATCACGGTTGGTTACAAAAGACAGGGTTAAAAATGCTTCCTGGCCAGCCTGCAATTGCGGTAATTGATATGAAATATTGATTTCCATACTCTCGCGTGGCGGCAGATCCAAAACCGGCAGTACCCCGTTTTGCAGCAGAATACCATCCACCTCCACTTTCCAGAGTGGGGTCAAAAAGCTCAGACTTCGAAAAAAGAAGCGGTTACTCACCAGGAATTTCCCAGTTGTCAGGTCTATTACCTGCACTGCCACATCCTGATACCCCTTTTTTACTGTATCGGCTGCCGGATGCGGGCTGCGATCAGCACTGAATAAACCGTTGCAGCAAAATACTCGAAAATCATACGGATCACCCATGTCGCCACCATAGGCCCAGAAGTCGCTCCCCTCCGGAGTTTGTTTAAGAATACTCTGATCAGCGAAATCCCAGATAAACCCGCCGACCAGGCGGGGGTATTTTTCAAAAAGATCCAGATATTTTTGGAAATTTCCCAATGAATTACCCATTGCGTGGGCATACTCACACAAAATCAAGGGTTTACCCAGGGCATCCTTTCCGTAGAAAGTATGCCAGCCTAAAATACCCGAGCGTGAAGAATAATTTCCACCATTGATGATTGATTCCAGGTCCATGGGAGTCGGGTACATCATACTGTACACATCAGCATACTCTCCGTGATAGTCCTGTTCATAATGGACCGGGCGGCTGGAATCCAATTGGTGAACCATGTCGGTCAGCTGCTTGAACTTATCATCGGTCTGCGATTCATTGCCCAATGACCAAAAAATGATACTGGCATGGTTTTTGTCTCGGGCAACCATACGGCTTACCCGTTCTTTCATTGCCTCTAGCCACTGCATATCACCTTGCATTGCATCCCGGTAACCATGTGTTTCAATATTGGCTTCGTCCATCACATACAGTCCAAATTCATCACACAGGTCGTAGAAGCGCTCATCATCCGGGTAATGGGAAGTACGCACCGCGTTGATATTATAGCGTTTCATCGTCAGAATATCGTCAATCAGGCGCACCTCATCCATCGTGTGACCAGTCTGCGGATCAAAATCGTGGCGATTGACACCTTTGATCAGGATAGGCTTCCCGTTGACCCAAAGCCGTTCTTCCCGAATTTCTACCTGGCGAAAGCCATGACGTATATGGCGAACATCCAACACCTCCCCACCTACACCTTCCAAAATCAGGTAAACCTCATATAGATGCGGAGTCTCTGCCGACCACAACCGTGGATCAGGCAAATTGAGACTCAATTCAACTTCAGCATGGTTCTGCTCAAAATCCGGCAGTTGAACCTGTGTCTCTGCCAGGCGTGTACTGCCATCCAATATTTGGAGGCTAAGACGCATTGGGCCTTCAGCGACTTGGCGCTGAAGAATATCCACGCGCACATTCAAGGTTGCCAGATCAAAACCGTTTGTGAAGGTTGTTCGCAAAAAGAAATCACGTATGGCAGTGTTAGGCAGAGCAAACAAACGCACTGAACGAAAAATACCCGAGAGGAACCACATATCCTGGTTTTCCAAATAAGTCCCATCCGAAAAACGATAGACCTGTACAGAGATGAGGTTCTCTCCTTCCTTTAAATAAGGTGAGATATAGAATTCCGCTGGGAGCATACTGTCTTGCGAATAACCCACAAAATTGCCATTCAGCCACAGATAAAACGCAGAACAAACACCATCGAATTGCAGATAAATTTCCTGGCCCTGCCACTCCTTCGGCAGTATGAAGCTGTGACGGTAAGAGCCCACCGGGTTATCCTGCGGATCAATATCAGGCATGTTCTTCTTACGTAAACTGGGCGGCATGTGGAAGGGCGCATAGATGGGCACACCATAACCTTGTAATTCCCAATGAGAGGGTACAGCGATGGTATTCCAATTTGAATCGTCAAAATCTGCTTTTTCAAAATCCATCGGCCTTCCGGAAGGCTTAGGCGTCCAGTGAAAACGCCATTGCCCATCCAGGAATAATTGACGATGATGTTCGGCTTTGTTTTCTGCCGTCTCCCGGCTGGGAAAAGAGAGTGAACTACAGCGAGCCGGCTGTTTATTGATGTTGAATATACGAGGGTTACACCATTCGGGTTGGTATTGTTGTCTTGTCATTGTTATCAATCCACAGGAACCAGAGAATAGTATTGAATCACAGCGCCCAACAAGCTGCGCCAGGCTGCTTCCAGTACACTACGCGACTGGTTCAAATCCAGCCGGTATACCCGCCAAACATAGATTTCACACAGGGTATAGAGTTGGTTGATCAATTTTTCGCGATCAGGTTCGGCTACCTCGTTCAGGTACACTGCAAAACAGGTTAACAACCAATCGCGGTGCTGCTGTCGTCCCTTGGTAAGCGAGATACTCAGTTCCGGCACCCGGCTTTCCTGGGCTAAAGAGCGCAGCACCCAGGCATGGTAGATTTCGTAATAATCAACCAGGGCAATTACAATCCCACTCAAGCTGCCATCCACCACTTCCCGGCGATGATCACGGGCACCCAGGTCGATTTCCTCCACTGCTCTGTGAAGCAGTTGTTCACGCGTGCCAAAATGACGGATTACAGTCTGTACGGTCACGCCGGCGTACCTGGCAACATCCTGGAGGGTGAGTTCATCAATCCATTTTTCCAGAAATAGATCACGTGCGGCATTCAGAATGCGCTGACGAGTGAGCGCTTTTACATCGGATTGCACACGGGCATTGTATTTGCGGGTAGGTTTTGTGTTTGTGTTAGTGTTCATTGTTTTGATGTTAATATATATTAACATTTTCGGATTAGAGAGTCAAGGAATTAATCGGATATAAAATGAGTTATTTTTTGCCGGTGAATAGGGACCATAGGCAGCTTAAAACAGGGGTTTGTCCTCAAAATTAAAACAGGTATAATCGAGCAATGCGAATAAAAATTTCAACCATATTCGGGGTTGTGCTTCTTTTAAGTATGGTACTGACGGCTTGCATGGGTCAGGCTGCCGCTGAAACACCCGCTACAACAGATGAACCACAGGCAACGAAACAGGCAGCTACCGAAACAAACAGTGCCACACCCTTCCTACCGGCAGAGCAAACCGCAACCAGCCTGCCAAGCCCCAGCCCGACCTTGCGTCCATCATCCACCCCAATCCCCAGCACTACTCCTGCTCCATCATTAACACCATTACCTTCGCCAACCCCCATCCCAGAGGAATTTCATATACAGGGTATCTTCGGATTCCGTCAGACTTACGCGATTAGCTGCGAATCACGTTCAGCAACAGATTGGGCCGTATTTTTTGGGAAAGAAGCCTACGAAGCCGATATACAATTCAGACTCCCGAATTCAGATAATCCGGATGAGGGTTTTGTAGGGAACTTCAACGATCCCTGGGGACAGGTTCCTCCGTATTCGTACGGTGTGCATGCCGCCCCCATTGCCAATGTTCTCAATGAATTGTACAACTTACCAGCCCGTGCCGAAAAAAATTTCACACTGGAAGCTGTTAAACAGGAGTTGGCCAGCGGACAACCGGTGATCGCCTGGGTAATTGGAAATATGGTTGCCGGTTTTCCAGCAGAATATACTGACAAGGCAGGAAAAACCACTATTGTGGCGGCGTACGAACACACTGTAATCCTAACAGGATATGGCCTGGATCACATCCGTTACATCAATAACGGCCGTTTCTTTGAAATCCCAACCGATATTTTCCTCAGATCATGGGGTACACTGGGAAATATGGTTGTTTATTACGAAGATTAATGATCTATTCGATGCAATAAACCATCGGGCAGTTTACGAAATTTGAGCCAGGATTGCTTCAGCATGCTGGTAACGCAGCATGAAACGCTCTACACCAGCCTGTTGTGCCGCGGCAAACTGATCATAGCTGCTGATTCCTGCCGTTTCCAACAATGCCTTACCTTCCAGAAATTCATGCAAACGCTGCAAAATAGCCCCATCCGGCAATATTGGAAGCCAGCCGCTGGCAGCGCATACAGATTCCGCACCGATTTCCGTTGCAAGTGCACAAATACGCTGCAGTTGAGGGTCATTCAGGTAGGCCGCTTCGATAATAACACCAACCGGGCGATTGCCGGCTGATAACATTGTCGAACGCAAATCACATTCCACTTCTTCCCATTCACCACTTAAAAGCATTCCCGTATTCACTACCACTCGAAATGCAGTACAACCCTGGTAGATCATTTCACGGATCTCAGTCGTCTTGGTCTTGGGAGTTACTCCCCCGGTAGGATAACCCACCAGACCGACAAGATGCGTGGTTCCATCCACTGGCAGAAGGATGCGAGCGTGTTTTGTAAAACCAGGAAGTAAAGCCACGCCGACATATCCACCGGCATTCCGAATCATTTCTCGGATACTATCAAGATGATCATAAGGCAATACAGCCGAAAGAATCACCCGCTTTTTTGTCTCTTCGGGTGTCCACTCCATAACAATAATTCCTTTCAAGAACAACTATAATGAAAATCTCAAACAGTTTGATAAGAAGTGATCTTTCCCAATTATAACCATTGCCCAGAAAAAATATGTGAAAAGCTGTACAACCTTAATATAAGTTCACCGGGATTAATAGCGGTTCCTTTACAGATATTCATTTATACGGGTTGTCGGTTGTTTAACTTTTACGCAAGAATCTGACAAAGAAAACAATCAAGCCCACACCAACCAGGATCAAGCCTATGCCCACCAGGCGCAGCAGGAAAATACCAATAAAACGGGGTGCCAACAACAATACTAGGGCAGTCAGTAAAGCCGCCACCCCGTTCCCCAGGAACTGCGGAATGGAAACACCCAGTGGATAACCTGTATGCATTACTCGCCAGGCTACCGAAATTTGTGTTACTCCCGTAACCAGAAACTGCGCGGCAATAAGATAAAGCATGGTAATCCAGGTTAGGCCGGCTACGAAAACCGGTAAAGCCAGGGTGAGAATCCCGACTACCAGGCTTAAGATGCCCTGCCAGACAAGCATTTTGGGGACAAACTGTTCCCGCAATATCTGTGGTGTAAACCATGCCAACGCCAGGCTGATAGCGCCACTGATAAGGAGGTAAAAACCAAAAGCATAGGCTAGAATCTGGGCGAAATCGTGGGTATCGACAAGAATAAAAACACCAATTGCTATTGTCGCCAATCCCCAGAGGATGAAAGGCCAGATACGGGGTTTATATTGAAGGGTGGATGGGTAATAAATCATTGTTAATACATTTTATAAAATCATTATTTGTGAAGTTAATATTGCCTTCAAATTGTATCGCAAAAAATCTTGGTGTGAAAGGTGAAATTAAAATCCTTAGAAATGGTTGATTTTGACTGCTCAGGTCTGATCTGGCACAATGCCAAATAATTCACAGACGGCCTGCCAATGTGTGCGCTGGTCCAGGCCATCCCGATTGCGATCAAAGGGAGATTGTTTTACCAGGCGGCGCTGCATACTGGCGGATAACAAACGCAGCACCCAACGTGGGGCCGCCGGTTCCGATCCGCTCAGGCTGGCGATCAATTCTTCAAAACTATGTTGTTGATAACGCAATATCGCCTGAGATTCGCATACGTCCATCCAATCTTCGTAATACCATAGGCTGTCTTTGTGGGGACCAGGTTTGCGAAAGTATCGCTCCGGCATTGGTTTCATTCCCTGGGCTTGCATGATCGCATCAAAAAATTCAGCTGCAGTACGTGTCCAATCCGGGGCTTCGCCACCAATTAACCAGACGCGTTCTAACACGTCAGCATCAAGAGAATTGGACAATGCCAGGGCGGCATCGCGTCCGTCTATGCCATGCTGACGACGTTCCGGTGGATTGAGAAATAAGTATTTCATGCGCCCACCACTCAACGGCTGCGAGCGCAAACCAAACACAGAAGCAAGGCGCAGGATACTGAAAGGTAATCCACTAGCACGCAGATCGGCCTCATTCTGTGCTTTTTGACGCGCATAATTATCCTGGGGGTTGAGCGGGGTCCCTGCGGTTAATAGTTCCACTGCACGGTGCGGGTTGCGCGGGCCATATACCGAGTAACTTGAACAAAACACAAAGCGCTCTAACTGCGGCAATTGCTTTGCAGCTTGCAAAAGATTGCGAGTGCCTTCCAAGTTAACTTCTTCAGCCAAAGCAGGGTCGAGATAGCAGTGCGGTGGCACTATGGCGGCGAGGTGGATGATTTTATTCGGTTCGTGTTGGGTAAACACTTCCTGAACACGTTGACGATTACGCAGGTCTGCCCATTCAATCTTGAACTTTCCAGCGGAGTCCAATCCTGCAGCAATTTTTCGGTTCTCTTCCGTCTCCAGATCGGTACAAACTAGCGTTAAATTACGCTTAAGCAGTACCTTCAAGGTCTCTTCACCCAAGCGGCCAAACGCACCGGTGATTAATACTGTTGTTGTCATACCAAACTCCTCAGTAGAGATACCGCTAATTGTACCGTGAAATCTTTTTTTTCTGAGTGCTACTCAATCTCCCAAATCCACAAGACCCTGGCGTACTGCGGCAATCACCGCCTGGGTGCGGTCCGATACACTTAAACGGGCGAAAATAGCACTGGTGTAATTACGGACAGTGCCTTCAGAGAGGTATAATTCGCGAGCAATATCTGCATTGGAGAGACCACGGGCCATCAACTGCAAAACCTCACGTTCGCGCTCACTGAGTTGTATATTCGTCTGGCGCGGTGATGATTGGCGCTGCTGGGAAACATTGGTAAGCAGTTTACCAGCCACCTTGGGATCGACGTACGTGCTGCCATCATAGGTGCCCTTGATCGCCTGAACCAATTGGGCAGAGGGTGTATCCTTGAGTAAATACCCGGAAGCTCCGGAACGAATGGCATCGAAGAGCCATTCATCGTCATCATAGGTGGTCAGAATCAACACTTTAATCTGTGGGTAACTCTGGCGAATACGCTGGGTAGCCTGTATTCCATTCATGCCGGGCATTTTAAGATCCATCAATACCAGGTCGGGCTGGAATTCTTTTACCCTATCCAAGGCTCCCTGACCATCATGCGCCACAGCTACCACTTCAATCTGCTCATCTTTGCTTAATATCGTGCGTAGACCCTGGCAAACGATCTCCTGATCATCACAAACCACTATCCGAATCATCGTTTTTCCTCAATCTTAAGTGCAAAGTAGTGCCCTTCCCAGGTTGTGAAACCACATTAAATGCAGCATTCATGCCTGCAGAGCGTTCTTGAATACCACGTAGACCCATGTGCTCAGGGCTTTCCAGCGCTAGTTGATAATCAAAGCCTTTGCCGTCATCACGGATTTCCAATATCCAATCCTTATCGATTGGCAGCAATGAGATGGACACCACCCCGGCTTCCGCATGGCGCACTACATTTTCCAGAGCTTCCTGTGTAATACGGTAGATTGCCTGTTCCTCATCGCGGTTGAGAAAGTCCAGTTTTTCTGGTAGATTCAGATGAATTTGCAGATGAGCGCGCGCCCGGGTGGCCAGCACCAGGTTGCGCAATGCAAGATTAAGCCCCAAATCCTCTATGGGTTCTGCGCGCAGTGCTTTCAACGCCCGGCGAGTCTCTTCCAGCCCGGTGCGCGCAGTTTCCAGAGACAACTCAACCATCTCGAGTACCTCATTGTTTTCCGGCGGCATCACGGTATGTATGGCTTCCAATTGAACACTCAAACCACTTAACGTATGCGCGAGCGTGTCATGCAACTCGCGCGCCAGGCGATTGCGTTCATGCGAAATTGCCAACTGCTCTTGCACCAAGGTCTGACGGCTGAGCTGCAGGTTGGCACGCATCAGTTCGCGACGTTGTTCACGCTGAGTGTGCAACAGTTCAGTAATCATCAACCCAACCAGCGTTAATGTAACTACCCGGATAAAGATAGCAAATAAGGGCATCAACAAGTCCGGCTGAAACCCGCCAAAGATAATAATCAGGTAAAGACCATCAGCCATCCCCAAGCCGGCGAACAATAAAAACACGGTGCGGAAATCATATTGCCAAGCAGCCGGAACCAGCGGGATCATCAGTAGTGGCAGCAAAGCCCATAACCGGTATAGTTCGACAGCCTGGCCTTGAGACATACGTAAAGTGAGATCTACATTCACCAGAATAGTAGGAATAAAAATGGCGGCCAGCAAAGCAATCAACAAATACCAATGGCGCAGCTTACGCTGTAACCAGGGAATGGAAAGATAAATAGAAAGCAGCATGGCCTGGGTAAAGATGATATAAAACGGGTCAATGATCCAGGTTGAAACTGACCCCACAACGAGCCATTCTCCCAACGGCACAAGTAAAAAGGCAACCGTCTCGGCTATGGCAAAGAAACGGAAGATACGTATCAAGCCCGGTTCGATCGGCGCTTTCAGTCTCATGATTTCATCTTAACATAAATTTCAGAAAAGATTTCGAAATCATGACCACCAACCAGCTGGAATATGACGCTGCTCACCTGGTTGGGTGATGCCTGTCATACAGGTTGGTGGTGGTTGGCATCTATGGATATTCGCTTCTATCCTTTATAAATAAATCAGGCAGATACACAAAAAGGAGGAAAGCTTGCAAATACCTTTCCTGAAAAGTAAAATAATCGCGCCAGTGCCAGAGCAAGGGGCACAACCCGCGGTGATACAAGTAGAAAACCTGGCGATGCAATACCGCAGCCAACGCAATGGGGTGTATGCAATTGAGGAACTCAATTTTTCGATTCCAGCCGGACAAATGTACGGATTGCTAGGACCGGATGGATCGGGAAAAACCACCACAATCCGCATCCTGGCAACGGTATTGAACGCTACACATGGCAATGCCTGGGTTGGCGGCTTTGATACCCACAAAAAAGCAAAAAATGTGCGAAGCATGGTGGGATATATGCCGCAAAACTTTAGCCTGTACCCGGATCTCTCGGTATTAGAAAACCTGAACTTTTTCGCGGATACCAATGGCGTTCATGGCAGCAAAAAGAAGGAGCGCATTGAACGTATGCTCGGTTTTACCCGATTGGATCAGTTCACCTTGCGGCGGGCAGCCAACCTCTCC
>PHBZ01000052.1:0-18819 GCA_002840755.1 Chloroflexi bacterium HGW-Chloroflexi-10
CAAGCCGAGTTAGCTCAGTTGGTAGAGCACACGACTGAAAATTGTGGTGTCCACAGTTCGATTCTGTGACTCGGCACACCTGGGGGTGAGTCCCCTAATAATGACCTCTCAAACCCTATATATGGCGATTGGGAGGTTTTTGTTTTATGAGGCATAATCACACAACTCAAATAATCCCTGAAAAAATCCTGGATGCTTTGAAAAGCTATTTATTGGCTATTTCCTCTTCCAATCAGTGCAAACCACACACTATCGAGGTTTATAAACACTGCATTGATAAATGAAAACTACCGGCATTCACCTTTCTTGCAAATGGCGCAAAAAGTCCTCAATGACGAAAAACAGCCTTTGACGGCATCAGAAATTTGGAAAATTGCCGTGATCAAAGGCTATGAAAAACTTGTTGATTCCAAAGGTAAAACTCCCTGGGCTACTTTAGGCGCTCTGATTTATGTCGATGTTCGAAACAATCCATCAAGTGTTTTTGTTCCAATTGGCGCACGTCCCAAACGTTTCATTCTGAAAAATCAAGCAGAAAGTTTGGGCGGTAAAATTCCAGAGAATACGAAAACGCCGCAAATATTGACACCGACGACGATTTTATGAATGAACTTAAGCGGCTTTCAACGGCTTTTGGGATTGGTGTAATACGATTAGACGTTGACGACCCCGATTCTTCTGAGGTCATATTGCCAGCCAAGCCCAAAGATATAATTGATTGGGACACAGTGAACAAGTTGTCGAGTATCAATCCAGATTTTCGAGATTTTCTAAAACGAATCCGCATTAATATGACGAGTCGTGAAGTTCGTAAAGAGATGTACGATTCGGTTTTAGACAAAGACGAGTTGATAAAATCTCTCTCAAAGAATAAAGTCGGTTTGTAAATCCGTAACCAACACCCCGTTCTCAGGACACGGTCCGTGTCCTTTCGGGAAAAATGATAGCCCGCCATCTTGATTGGGTGCACCCGACAGGCGGGATTGAGGAAAATTTCCGACGTCGGAAAGTAATTATCGGAGGAGATACGAATTTTTGCGATGAGATTTTTCTTGCGTGAGATGAAATTCTGCTTATACTTAGTTTGGGCTGTGCCTTGCAAAAGCCAGAAGTGCATTGTTCGGCAGTTTTTGACCCGATGCAAAAAATCGTGTGTAAAAAACATAAGGATAAAGAATGAACAGCGCAACCAGAGTAGCGACCTCAACTATTGGCGTTTATGCAGGACTGCTTGGCGCATTACATGGTTACTTTGAACTATTACAGGGTGATGTTACGTCAAATGGAATCGGTATAAACGCTATTGGAACGCCTTGTCAGGGAAATTTGGTGTGGCACGCCTGCTTGCCTGCCATGACAATTGTTCCTAACCTCATCACAACTGGAATACTTGCTATCACCATCTCTTCGATTGCCCTTGTGTGGGCAGCCGTGTTTGTTCAGCGGAAGAATGGCGGACTGATCTTGATTCTGTTGTCTGTCCTCATGCTCCTTGTCGGGGCAGGGTTCGTCCCTCCTTTCGCAGGCATCGTTGCGGGAGTTGTTGGCTCGAGAATCAATGCGCCGTTTTCCATTGCACAAACATCTCTCTCTGGCAGGGTCTTGAATCTTCTGGCAAAGTTATGGCCGTGGACTTTGATTGCTTTTGTGGCATGGTCAATTGGCGGATGGATTCTTGGATATTTCTTTAATCAGATTATGTTGAGTTTGAGTTTCATTCTTTTCTTTTTCTGTAATCTCGGTTTGCCTTTGTTGACTGTCGTTACTGGAATTGCTCACGATATCTATAACCGTACTACGCGCGCTGTAGATATGTAAGATGAACAACTGCTCAACACAGTCTGTATTTAACGAGTAACGCCCTTAACACCGCGTGCACACACTGGACGCTGGGGATTCAGCGCGATTTTCAAGCATATTTTCAAGCTTGCGTTGGTTGGCTTTTTGATTGTACAATTCATGTATTACTGCCTGCAAAACCTGGATTTAAATGATTGGTGTGTCTTACAGGTATACTTTCCAAAACGGCTGAGTTCAACTCGGATATAATCCTGAGGAACGAAGGACATCAATCCTTAATTCGTTGGGGGGCTCATCGCTTAGACTATCACAGTTTTTCATTTGGTTGGCTGGCTGGAGAGTTAAATTATGATTATCACCTCTACATCCTATGACGAAGCCTTTATGAGAGAAGCACTTCTGGAAGCAGAAGCCGCTCTAAAAAGGGGAGACAGACCAATCGGCGCAGTAATTGTGCATGATAATCATGTTATCGCGCGAGCATCTAATACTTTTGCAACGGGGAAGAGCGATATTGCTCATGCTGAATTGAACGCCATTCTTTCATGTTCTGCCTACCTTCAACAGCACGGTCATGACTGCTTAATCTACACGACGTGCGAGCCCTGCGTTATGTGTTTAGGTGCAATCATCATGGCTAACATTCGAGAAATTGTTTTCGGGATGCCAGATAACTACATTCACGGAAAGTTAGCAATCGATGCTATTCCTTATGTCAAAAAGCGTGTGCATAGGTATACTGGTGGAGTGTTGCAGGATGCGTGCGTAGCATTGTTTCGCCAGTTTTCGGAAGAAGAAACTAATTTTTGTTTGCAAGGCACGTTGAAATAAGTGAAAGCCGCCCATCGAAGCCTGCACCGGGCAGGCAGAATTTAGAAAAATTTCCGACGTCGGAAGAAGTGACTATCGGAGGAGATACGAATTTTCGTAATGAGATTTTCTTGCGTGAGGTAAATTTCTGCATATACTTAATTTAGAAAGATGTGTTCAAAAAATGGGTGGGTAAACATGCAAACTTACAACTTGCCAATCCTTGTTCGGGTAAATATATGGGAAAAATGTAGGAATGCAGGTTTCCCGGATAATAATAGTTAGGTGGCTTCCATTGTCAATGGGTAATATGCAAAGTCAAATATCCAAAAGGCCAATCAAAACGATATTGCTATTTTTAGTGAGTTTAATGCTGGTTTCGTGCAACCCTGAAACAGCACAAACTTCTATTCCGGTTGGGACATTATCTACTGTAAAATTTACATCTACTCCTTTGCCGAGCGCAACACCGTCATTTAGTGCAACCGCCTTTTCCACCAAAATGCCAATCCTTACGATGACACCAACATTGCCCGCATCTTTGTTTCCAGAATTGCGCGACCCAGAAGTCAGACGCTTAATGCAAAATGATATGGACTGTAAACTGCCTTGTTTCTTGAGTGTTATTCCAAAAAAAACTAAATTTGACGAATTAGAAAGCACCTTGTATCGTTTAGGTTTGTCGCCTGATGTTTATGAAAACACCGTTTATAACATTCACAATTACCCCGATAGTGATGTTCCACCCCATACTCAGTTCTTCGTTTATAACGGACAGGTAAAAAGTATTAAGATTGACATTGAGCAGGCGAACTCATTTGAATGGTCATTATTTTCCCCAGCAAGCATACTAAAAAAATATGGGCCACCTTCTTTTGTTACATTTGGTTTGCTTCATGTTCATGATTTTCCCCCACCTCCGTGGAAATTATGGTACAGAATGACCTTTTATTACGATGATTTAGACTTTATCATTCAATATGGTGAACCTGAAATTAGATCAGGTGATTTTATAACCATCTGCCCAAACCAAGATACCTTTAATTACACACGCATTTGGCTTGGCAAAAACCCTGATCATCCCCCATTGCAATCTCAAGATGGGCCTTCGGAGAAAGTAACATCTCTCACTCCTGAAAAATTCCAAAAATATCTTCTGCTTGGGCCTGGCGCGTGTTTATATCTACAAGCCGATGCCATCCCATATTCTTAAAAACCGCCACCCAACACCGTCTGCACCGGACAAGTGCGGGCGCTTCGCGGGCGTCTGGTGGATTTGTCTGCCCTCAAGATGAGCGTATCATTCACAAACCTGGTAATAATTTTTTCAGGAAATTCATGATTTTATAAGAAAAATTCTCAGGATCAACCGGGGATATTTGATTCTTTTTTGCATTGCGCATTTTTTGTCTTTGATAAGAATTAAACCAATGGGTCTTCCTGGTTTTTGCCATTTGAGCACAATCAAAACAAAGGAAGTTATTCAATCTTACTGACAAATTAAATCCAATAAATGCTTCACGGCGAATCAATCTATAACCACAAATTCTACAATAAACGATTGTGTCGTAGAAATTGATTTTTTCGCTCATTTATTTCATAACCCTGTGTATCAAAATTTGGATTGACCAACCGAGCAGATCGATTGTTAACACGCGCATATTTCCGGATCGACCAAAATAAATTCTCCAGAATTTTTTGATGAAGCTACTTTGCCTATCACTCAATGTTATCTTCCCTCCAGGACAACAATTCCAGAACGTCTATTCTATAATAGTGCGATTGTTCTAAGGTTGCAAGGGGGGTGAATCTTAAAGAAAGTTCTGACAAAACTGATTATTAATGTCATACTGGAACTGTAATCACCCGCTTGGGTGTTGTGCAGCTGATATTAAATCACACAACTATCAAAATTCGTGTTTTTCAGAACTTTTACAAGACCACCATATATACGGGTTAAGAGGTGCACCAACCCCCACATATATCGGAACTCAAGCCGAGTTAGCTCAGTTGGTAGAGCACACGACTGAAAATTGTGGTGTCCACAGTTCGATTCTGTGAGGCGCCCCACCAGGCGCCTGAATTTTTTTAACTTCTCTGTTACAATTCCCACTATGAAACCAAAACTGTATATTCCCCTGGGGTTAGCCGGATTATTATTGGTAGCCGCACTGCTCCTGGTTTTGATCCCCCGTTCTTACACTGTCTCGATCAACGGTGAAGCTCAAACCCTTACTACCACTGCCTGGCGCGTTGGTGATGCCCTTCAGCAAGCCGGCCTTTCATTGCAACCCGAAGACCAACTCGCCCCGCCAGCGCAATCCTGGCTGCTGGGTGTAAAAACAATTCAAATCGAACTGGCCCGCCCGGTAAATATCCAGGTGCAGCCCGCTGAGCAAGGCGCCGTCATCTTCAGCGCGGAACGTGTTCCCGGCAACCTGCTGGCACTCGCTGGTATAGCCTATCAGGAAGATGACCGTCTTCTGGTAAACGGAAACCAGGCCAGTTTTGACGAGCAACTGCCCTATACCGGCGCGTATCATCTCCAGCTCAAACGCGCTGTCACCCTCACCATTGAGGATGCCGGTGCCAGTCGTACTATCAATTCCAGCGCAGCCAACCTGGCAAAAGCCCTGGAAGAAGCCGGTATTGCGCTGCAACCCGCCGACCGCATTGAACCCGGTCTGGAAACACCTCTGAATGGCAGTTTCCCGGTAACCATCCGCCGCGCACGCCCCATCACCATCACTCTCAAAGAAGAACACATCAACACTTCCAGTGCTGCGCTCAGCGTTGGCTCGGCTTTGGCAGAAGCCGGCCTGGCTTTGCAGGGACTGGATTACAGCATTCCTGCCGAAACCGACCCATTACCCGATGATGGCCAGATCCGCGTCGTCCGTGTCCGTGAAGAAACCGAACTGACCCAGACGTCCATCCCTTTCACCAACGAATATATCCAATCCGATCAGGTGGAACTGGATAAAACCGAAGTTGTTATCCCGGGTGAATTCGGGTTAGAAGTAACCCGCACTCGCATCCGCTTCGAAGACGGCCAGGAGACCAGCCGCAGTGAAGAAGTAACCTGGGTCGCCAAACAACCGCAAACCCAGCAGATAGGTCGTGGCACTCAGGTGGTTGTCCGCACCATGGACACACCCGAGGGCACAATTGAATATTGGCGTGCTGTCAATGTGTATGTCACTTCCTATTCCCCCTGCCGTTCAGGCGTCGATCGTTGTTATTACGGCACATCCAGTGGATTGCCGGTGCAGCATGGTGTCATCAGTGTAACCCGCTCATGGTATAACCTGCTCGTCGGGCAGCGCCTGTATGTCCCCGGCTATGGCACCGGCGTGATCGCTGATACCGGCGGTGGCGTTGCCGGCCAATATTGGATTGATGTCGGCTACTCGGATGCTGATTTCGTAGCCTGGCATCATAACGTTACCGTTTATTTTCTCACTCCCGTACCGGACAATATCCCATGGATCCTGCCTTAATTCCCACCCCACTGAATATCCCCAACCTGCTGCGTGCGCATGGACTAAGCCCACGCAAAAGCCTGGGGCAGAATTTCCTGATCGATAACATCGCCCTCGAAAAAGTGGTGGATGCCGCTGAAATTACTCGTGTCGATGCAGTACTCGAAATTGGCGCCGGACTGGGCTCTTTGACCCGTTTTTTGGCGCGAGCCAGCCGCCGCGTAGTGGCTGTCGAACTGGATAAGCACCTGATTCCCGTTCTGGAAACCGTTTTAGGGCAGGAAGCTAATGTCGAACTGATCTATGGTGATATTCTCAAACTCGATCCGGCCAAATTGATCCTCACCGACGGTTACCTGGTCGTCGCCAATATCCCCTATTACATTACCTCAGCCATTATCCGCCATCTGCTGGAATCGATCCGCAAACCCAAACGCCTGGTACTGACCATCCAGAAAGAAGTTGCTCAGCGGATCTGTGCCCAACCGGATGATCTCAGCCTCTTGGCGCTCAGTGTGCAGGTCTATGGCAAACCAACCATTGTGGCGCGCATTCCCGCAGGAGCCTTTTACCCACCACCCAACGTCGATTCCGCAGTTATTCGCGTGGAACTGTTTCCCGAACCGCTCATCCCCAGCGCACAGTTGGATACTTTCTTTCGCCTGGCCAAAGCCGGTTTCGGGCAAAAGCGTAAAATGCTGCGCTCATCACTGTCTTCCGGGATAAGTTGGTCCACTGAACGAGGTGAACGCCTGCTCATCGAAAGTGGTATCGACCCCTCTCGCCGCGCCGAAACCCTCGCCCTGGAAGAATGGCGTGATCTGACAGCAAAGTTTGTGGAGTGGTCGGAGAAAGAATCAGCAAGTGGGAAATAAAATTTTTATCCCGATTCCTGATTCCAAATTCCTATTTCCTACTCCCAAATTCCTTTACTTTCTCCCCATCGGTAACTTCCGGTGCAAATCGCGATACATGCCCAGAAGCACCCATGTTCGAAAGGCGGCTTCTACTTGAATGCGGAACGACATTTTTGATTGTCCCCAGCGGCGGTCAGCGAAATAAATCGGGGTTTCCTTGCATGTATACCCCAGGCGTGTGGCCACATAGGCCATTTCCACCTGGAAGACATACCCATTAGAACGCACTCGCTCCAATGGCATACCAATTAATGTCTCGCGCCGCCATAAGCGGAAACCAGCGGTAACATCGCGTATTTTCATTCCCAGAATAGTGCGTGCATAAAAATTACCAAAACCGGAAAGTGCTTTTCGCCAGAACGGCCAGTTTTCATCCAGTTTTCCACCCGATACATAGCGTGAGCCTATGGCAAAATCACAACCTTCCAGCACTTGCATCAAAACCGGTACCTTATCCACCGGATGCGAGAAATCAGCATCCATCTGACCCACGGCTTCAGCACCTTCGCTGATCGCTTGCAAAAAACCCTGAATATATGCGCTGCCCAGGCCTTGCTTACCCTGACGGTGTTTCACATTCAAGCGGCCCGGGTGGGCTGTTTTTAATTTTTCGGCAATATCACCGGTGCCATCCGGGCTGTTGTCATCTACTACCAGGATATTGATGTCCACGGGTAGTTCGAACAGGGCCTTAACCAATTTTGGCAAATTTTCTGCTTCATTGTAAGTTGGAATGACTATTGTTGTTTTCAAATTACACCTGACGGATCAAATGATCGAGATCATTAATCACTTTCTGTAGATTTTCCACCTTGGGATCAATCAGCGAAAACTGCATGCGGACCCCTAATTGATGTTGAAAACGTCCGCTTTCGCGGTCACGTTCGTTGTAAAAATAATCAAAGGATTTTTCCAGGCGTTGGAGGATATGTTTTACCAGACCATCACAATTTTCTGCCTGGGTTAATAAGATAAAATCGGCGCTGCTCCATTGTGCCAGATACCCGTTATCGCCGCAAAGTTTAACCAGCGAATCCTGCAGCATCATCACCACAGCACGCAGCAGATCATCTGAGGCTACAAATCCGTACACTTCCCGGAAGGCATCCATATTCTTTATGCTTAAAACAGCCAGACCAAACGTTCCGCTTGCCAGACGGTTCTCCAGTGTCTCAATGCACAACTGGCGTTCCGGCAAAGCAGTAACCGGGTGCGTTAGTGAGCCGCGTTTATGGCGTAAAAGCACATTGCGCACCCGCAGGCGTAATTCCTGAATATCAAATGGTTTGGTAATGTAATCTTCGGCATGCAGCGAAAGACCCCGTAATTTATCTTCACGCTGGCGTTTCTCTGTTAAAAATATGATTGGAATCATTTGGGTGCGTCGATTGGACTTTAATTTTTCCGCAACCTCAAAACCATCCATGTCCGGCAAACGGATATCCAGGATAACCACATCCGGCGGATTTTCAATGCAGGCGCGTATGCCATCTTCTCCCCAATTGACAGTAAAAACCTGATAACCCTGTACACGGAAATACGCATTTAGCATTTCCGCGATATCGGTATCATCCTCAACAATTAAGATGGTTGCAGGGACATGTTCTTCCACAAATACTTAACCTATCGGTTCTTTCATCACCACGAATTCACACACTTCGTCACCTACAGCCATACAGAGTGATTCATTGACCCTGAATTCATGCCCGCCAGAGACCCACTTAAGGCCTTCCTGGATCAACCCGGTTGCTACAAAGCACGAGGCCTTATCGGTTTGGCGTCCATAGCAGCATGGGCATTTGTGAATCGTGTAAATATAATGATCATCCCGTTCTTCCACAGTAGAATGCTGGTCACTTGTTTGCGTGAAAATACGTGCCATCGCTGGCAGGCCGATTTTTAATTTAGTTTGCAGCGGTAATACTTTAAACGCCAGGTCACCGGCGCCGGCCAACACACCAAAATTACGCAACCCCTCGTCAAAAGTGGCCCGTCCGGCACGTAATGCCAGCCCGCGTCCACCACGTGGACCATACATTTCTTCCAGCGCACCCCAAATTGAGGAAAAATATGCAAAATCAAACTCCCGCTGCAAATTATCTAGGGGAGGATTATCCAACAAATGTTGTAAATTCGCTAAATTTAAAATGGCATTGACACCATTTTTGCCCATCACATCTTCTAATGCATGCAGGGCAATTCTGGCAATCTTATTGGGGTAATATAAACCGCTTTCCGGAATGGGTTCCATGCTGTTCCAATCTATATGAGTTTTGTCAGATCTTCTGCGGCACGACGCATATCCAGGAAGATCAAGCCCAATTTTGCCTGTTCTCGCGCCAGAGCGGTTAATACCGCATCCTCTCCTACTGACATCAATACCACATACCCCTGCCCGCCTTTAATATAAACCTGGTCCAGGGTACCACGTCCTAATTCATTCGCAATGCGCTCCCCAAGCGAAAGCATGGCGGCTGACATCGCTGAAACACGATCTTCTTCGACCCCTTGTGGAAGAGCAGACGCTATGGTCAACCCATCCACACTGACAATTGCGGATGCTTCAATATCCGGTGAGGAAGCCTGAAGTTCCCTTAACCGCTCTACCATGAGTTGAGTTCGAGATTTCGTCAAAGGTGCGCTCCTGAACGAAGGATTTAATAAGAACTGTACAATACCAGTTATTAATGTAGCACACTCGCCAAACAGTGTCAAGCAAAGGTGACGCCGGAATTACGCACCTAACAAGACTGTCAGGTGAGCTCATTGTGTGGGAATTCAGCGGGGTTTGACATTGGCAAAATAGTTAATAAATGGATTATGTTAAGGTTGAAAAGGTTTCGTTTTGTCAAAATGCGCCGGGTGTCTTCACTTCGCTTAACGCAGTTTCCCGCCCGACTTTTTCTGGGCCTTGGAAACGATAAAGCGGTTTTCACTCACGGGTTCTAAAACAAATCGCGGCGGGTTGCCCTGAGGCCAGGGGGCTAAGCCATTCCGGCGTAGCCATTTGCCAACTCCGGCATGGATCAATTCCCGGCAGCTTTCGTCCCAGAAACTTTCTTTGTGGATAGGTACTTCAACCAGCTGCGCTTCCCCATCCAGTTCCAGCATAATGACGTCCCATTCCGGTTTGAAATAGGCGTCGCGATCTTCTATTGAAACCTTAAAGCCATATCCGGCACCATTACGAATATGTGCACCGTTATTCCATGCTGTAACAATCATTGTATGCCTCCAAATTATTAAATCTCTGCTGCCTGCCAATTGGCAAGAGCCTCACGATGATTCAAACTGTAGTGAATGGAGTACGTCATCCGGTTTACCGGGCTGATCAACATACCCCTGGAAAAACAATTCTGCCTCACCGTTGGATTTTTATTTCCTGTTGAAATTAAGGGTATTACAAAAATGCTAAATTTGCAAGCGATGAAGAGAAAATTCGCTCTACCCCAGTGTTTCTAAAATTTCATCCAAATGGTTCGCCACTGTCGAAAAATGCCCTTCACCTGGATAAAAAGTGGCCTGGCAGCCCGGGATGGCAGCGGCGACGGTGCGGGCCACGGCTGCCGGCACATTCTGGTCTGCTTCGCCATGCAACAGGCGTACAGGGAAACTGATTTCTTCCAGGCGGAAGTCTAGGGGGCAGGCGCATAGGTGCGTATCCCAGGCAATCCCCTGAATTCCCGGGCGCATAGACTCCGCGGCACTGGCCATGAAGGCTTCCAGGCGGCCTGGTTTTTCGAAAATGACAGCCTCTTCCGGTGGCATATTGCGCAGCATCTGCTGGCGAATTTTGGCTATATCTACATTTCCTTTCACCCTGGGTTTGGTTAGATTCAGGAGCACATTTGTCAGACCTACCGATCGAGCGGCGCATCCCCACATCAATCGCCCCATGAATGGTAAACCTGCCCGAGCCTCTGGCGAGTCCATCCAGCCAGCTCCACTGGCGATCACGGCAGCCGATAACCGCTCCGGAACAAAGCGGGCACAGACAGATACATATCCGGCGCCGCCCGAAACGCCAAAGACACCGAATTTCCCCAGCCCCAGGCTGTCTGCCAGTGTGACGATATCCACAGGCCAGTGCCTGAAAGTTCGCCTAGGCTGGAAGTCTGAGCCGCCCATACCCGGACGGTCACACGCGATCAGCCGAATGCCGGCTTTTTCAAAGACCTCACCACCTAGCATCACCGGTTCCAGACGTGAGCCAGCCGAACCATGAAAGTAAAATACGGGCTTCCCTTTTGGTGCCCCATATTCTGCATAAGCCAGGGTGCGCCCATCCGCTAAACGCAAGGATTGGGATAAAAGGTTCCTCATCTGCACAACTCCGATCTGCTTATTCTTGCCGTATTTTTTCCGAATCGAACCAAAAACTGCTGATCGAATGCGGCTCCATTGCTCGGAAAACTACCCGAACGGTTATCAACTCTTCCTGCTCAAAGGCAGCCTGATACATATTAACGAGATTCTACCGCCCTGATACATGTTTGTTGACAAAGTTAGTATAGCATTATTTTATTTTTGGAATAGCAAAAAAGCAGGAATTTCAGGAATCGAACGGCAAGGAATTCTCCAGGAACGTCAATGTTCGTTCCCATGCCAAAGTGGCTGCGGCCGGGTTGTATGCATCAGTCCGGTCAGCTTCAAAGAACCAATGTCCGCAGCCCGGGTAACGATAGAATGTGACCGGCCGGCCGGCTGCCCGTATCGACTCTTCCAGGCTGTTAACATAGATTTCCGGCTCAAATTCATCGACCTCTGCAAAATGACCCAGATACGCTGCCTTCGATGCGGAAAAATCACTGGCTCCACTGCCGTAGAAAACCACCACAGCCCGAATATGCTCAGGATCGGTGTTTGAAAGATCCAGTGCATAATAAGCGCCAAACGAGAAACCAATCACGGCAATCGCCGAGCCGCCTTGCGCACGTTCACTGAGAAAAGCCGCGGCCGTGGCAGCGTCAGTTCTGACCCCCTCACCGTCAAATGCGCTGCTCAACTTTTCTGCCTCTTCGATGGTGGTTGCAACCTTGCCGTGAAAGAGGTCAGGCGCAAAGGCGATAAAACCAGCTTCGGCAAGCTGTGTGCAGAATGCCCTGATCGTGTCATTCAAACCCCACCACGGGTGCAGTACCAGTACACCACGGCCGTTGCCACTGGGCGGCGTAGCAAGAAATCCATGAGGTTGAGTACGTGTCATGTAAACTCCTTAAATGGTTACTTAACAACATTTCATCCGGAATTCCGATACATCCGATATTGACCAAACTGCGGGAGATTCCGTCCCGGATCTGTATTTAAAGACAAAATCAGTATAGCATTATTTGATTTCAGTCAGATGTATTAGTAGATGCTGTCATTGCCGTTAATGATTCATCGATTGTTTTGAGCAAACCAGCTTTTCGACGTTTAACCTCGCCTAAGCACCAAATATGGATTATACAAAATCAGCAATCTGGTATTGTTTAGGGTAACGCTCTAATCATTGATCCCATCCAGCGCACTCCCATAATATTTGACCGCGATCGGTTGAGCCTCCACAGGATGAAAGCCTGACTCAAGGAAAGACAGTTTTTCTAAACTCACCTCGGATACCAACAGGAAAGAATCAGATTTTTTTTCTACCACAAGCTGCTTCATCCTCAATTGATTTATTTGAACCATCACTGCCCAGGTAGGTAATTGCGTTCGTTCAGAGATTTCTAGCACGGTCTGTGATATGCTTGTTGAGAGATATCGTAAAACAGGAAAAGCCGATAACATTGTTTCTCCATCAAGCACCCTAGGAATATTGACATCCTCTGCATGGGTTTCCATAAATTTCGCCACAAGCGGAATGATTACATATTGAAATATGGCATCTCCGATGATACCTAAGGCTAAAGCCCATGCGATATCGGCAATGCCTTTTAAGACGTATCTGGCTTGTAACCGTTCCTGAATTTTTGGAGCACGAGTAGCACGTTCTATAATCTCCATTTTCGAGCAGGTGCTAAGGTGAAATAAAAGTTTCTCTTTTGCTTGAATATGGATAACCAGCCCGTGAAGTTGGCTGTTGTGGGTATCAATCCTGTGCTCAGCGATAATGTCGGTAAGTCCCTGCTCTGCTAGTATTTTACTGACTGCATCCAAATTGATCTTTTCCTCCCCTAAAGCGGCAAGTGCTTGGACAGTCTCGAGATTCTCAGTCAGGCAAACTTGGTTGATCACCTGGATGCTTCTCAGTCGTAGTTCAGCCGTTCCATTCACGATTTGCCCGAGTGCAATCGTTCGAGGTGTTACACCTGCCTTAGGAAACAATACCGCTCGAAGCCATATCGCACACCCTTTTGCGTCAGCAAACGACTTAGTACTACAGCAGATAGTTTTGCCGTATTCTCCGAGATAAATGCACCAATCCGGATTTACAGGGTGGCTGATTTTTATTCTGGGACTTGGAACATTGATCTTTTCGGCGTGCGTTTCTGCAATGCTATAAAGCTTGGACACATCTGTCGGTTGAACCTCAAAATACGCCAGGACACAATATGAATTAAGCATATCTTGTTGAAAGTCTGCTTGTCCTATGGATGAGGATTCATCCATAGTTCTTCTATTAAAAGTTGGCATAGTTTTCTCCAATATTGATTTTTAAATTGGCCGCTGCTTAATAAAAGCGTGCATGGTATGCTTCATAAGCTATACGCATGATTGATTCGGGAATATCGCTCACTTGCCAGTTATCCTCATTATCCGGAACAAAGGATCCTAGATCAAGTGAAATCAACCAGTTTTTCATATCACTTGCCATGTTTTGTATGCTATTATCGATCTCACCCGGAGCCAGGAGTGGATCTTGGATTTGCGAGTGAAAATGGATCGATACCAGCTTCCTGTTTTGATATTCAAACGCCATCGGTAATGTATATGAAGATGGCCGTATGACTAGGAATCGAAACCACCGGGGAGCACAGTCGGACTTCGCCGCTATTGATACAGCTTCAAAGAACTCTCGGATGAGGTGCTTATATTCATCCATATTTCTTGAATCGTCAGTGTTTCCACCGGTCACCTCATAAAAAACAAACAGGTCTCCGGTTGAAAGTTTACCATACGTTAGCGTCCTTCCGCCAAACTCCAACCGGTTAGCCCGTGTGGATACGTCGATTTTTGGCTCTCTTGCTAGAATTCGATTCGCCAGATAGGCTACAAAACCATGCTGCTTGAGAAACTCGTTCCACCATGTTTCTACTCTTCGATAATTCAAAGCTCCCAAAAGATGCATTGTCTTTGATAGAGTCATCCAGATGGGAAAAATGAACCACGCCCAGTGTACGCCGGTTAAGGTTCCAAGAAAGACCAATACTATTACACCAACTACACCACACACATTGAGAAAGAACTGTCTTACAGAAGGTAAGATAAAAACCAGCAAGTAAGCAGTCAATACGATCATCCATGACGGTACGACCCAAATAATAGAACGAATTGTCTGAATTAAGGATTGAAATACTGTCTCATCCAAACACAGTTGCCATAAGAACGTTAATACTGCTGCAATAACCAGGCCGCCGCGTAAAACAAACATCCTTCCAAGCTGTACAGTTAAATGCTCAATTTGCCGGACCTGTGGGTCATCGTGCCTTTTGTTTTCTGGCGGGTAACTAAGGACTACTTGTAGGCGCAGAATAGATTGGTTTAATCTCACCATAAATCTACTGCAACAGAGCGCCAGAGCAAGGAATAGCAAGACAAGAATGGCTATACCAGACTTTCCTGGCAATTGAGGAATGCTCAATATCGATATTCGACCCAGTAAGAAAAAAGCAATAGCGACGAAAAACGAGTATAAAAAGAGAATGACCCTTGCCATTATTCGTAAAATCTTAACGCTCCTGAATTTAACGTAAAGCATATCATCCCCAGCGCTCCAAACAACCAGGGGGGCGGAAATGAGAAATACGAGGAATAACTCCACTCTATTCGAACCTAGTAAAGGGCAAATTTGCCCCAACAGATCTTTCCAGATGATGTTTAATATAGACATACTCGTAGTCCCCACACTTTTTTATTACGGCACATTAGCATTCACATATACCATAATCATAATATTTTGGCCCGACTGATCGCCAATCCAAACTGCTCAGGTTACGAAGACTTCAAGCGAAACACTCGCTAAACACAGGTAATGACCCAGCTACTTGTAATACGAAATTCCGATACACTGCTGAATTACTGAATACTGGCCTGATAGACGGGTGATATATTGAAAATTTGCGGTGTTACCCACCCCGGATGTGTATTTATTGATGATATTAGTATAGCATTATTTGATTTCAGTCAAATATATTAGTAGGGTAATTACCCAGACAGTACATTGAAACCAGTAAAGAAGAACATTCCTCCACCCCCTGAATCAACAATTGCTGGAACCTGCATAATTCACAAGGGTAGCAATATGAAAAATCGAACCCTGTTGATAATTTCCGGGACAATTGAATTTGAGCCTGCCGTTCTTGCTGTAATGGGTTACTATATTATAGAATTCATAACTGCTCTCGGAGGCAAATGAGAAACAAAATACCCTTCTTACTCGCTATCGTCTTGCTGGCGCTGGCTCCATCCAGTGTGTACGCGGCAGTGGAACGACCCGTCCAGTCATTGGATACAATTGTTCTGTCCTTCGCGGAAGATGCGTATTATCCTCTGGCAGAAGAGATCGCCGGAGTTGAATCCCTGCCCCTGGTGCAGAGTTGGGAAGCAGCCCTGACCCGGGATCCGTTGGTAATCCTGTGGGTGGCCGCTCCGGATCAGCTTTCCGATACGGTCATGGCGGCTGCCGGGATGGCGTTGAAGGGAAATGCTTCACTTCCAGCGGTCGGCATTATCAGCGGCTCCACCCGGGAGGAGGCTCGCCAGCTCTGGCAGCGTGGTCAGAAACTGCGTTCTGGCAGCGGCGCGCAACCCCGCTGTTTCGCCGCCAACGGAGAATTCCCCACTGCCGGGATTCCGCAGGCGCGTTTGATCGACTTCCGCACCAGTGAGCCTAAAACGTCCGCGCTAAACCAGGCTGTGCTGGTGGACGCACTTCAGCAGGCTGATTACTTGACCTTTACCGGACACGGCAGCGATGATTATTTACGCTTGGACGCGGATACAAAACTCCTCGCCGGCAGCATCCCCGCACTCCCTCAGGTGCTTATCAGCACCGGGAGTTGCCAGACAATGCGCATCTGGAGCGAGGATTCAATAGCGTTGGGATTTACTCGCAAAGGCGCGGCTGCGTATGCCGGCTTTGTTTACAGCCCGATGGAAGGCTACCTGATCGGCGCTTTCCAGGGTCTGCCTTTCCGCTACTCCTGGCCCGAGTTTCCCATTGGGCAAATTGCCGCGCTGCAAACGCGGGGTACGCTGCAGGGCTATGCTAACTTTCCTTTTCACTTTCTGCTGGGTGATCCACGCATCGCATTGCAATCTACGCCGCCTTACCAGGTGAGCCGCGACAATACCGTGGGCAGTGTACGCACTTTAACCCTCCATGGCGCGCCGCAGGGGTTAATCCCGGTGCGCGTAACCGGTGGTGGAATATACCGCTATGTGGAAGTTCCCGGATTGGCCGCCACGACGGATGGCGATCCGTTTTTTAATGCCCGTCTCCAGGCTGCCAGCCTGGGTGGGGATAAATATATACTCGTCAACCACGCCGGCGGCGATTTTACCCTGCGTTTGCGCAAGATGCCGCCCCTCATGTGGTTGTTACACTACCCGCTGACTGCTGCTTTTGACCATGTGGCTCTGTTCACTCCATTAAACGGTGGCGATGCAATCATGGTTGTAATGGGGGTGCTCGCGCTGTTCATCGTGCTGCTGCGCTGGCGAAAGCTGCGGAAGCACGCAATCACCTCCAATCCTGGTACAGGTATTTCATTCCGTCAGGTGTTTGCAACCGCCGCTGTGTCCGGATTAATAGCCGCGCTGCTGCTTGGGCTTTACCAGGTGCTTCGTCTGCCGCATGCCGCTATCAGCACCAAACCGCTAGCACTCAACCCGCTCTGGCTGGTGGGTGTTTTTCTACTCACCGCTGGCGCGTGCACCCTGTTCCTGCTGGGACGATCCTGGTTGGCAAAACTACTGGCCCTGGTTGTGGCGGTTATCCCGGCGCTGTTTCCGGCTGTTTTTATCTTTTTGGTAATGGGCGGCTACAACTTGCTGGCCGGGAAACAGGTGCCAGAGAGCATCTATAACTACACCATGGGCCTCCTGCCATTGATCGCGGCAGGACTGTGGCTGCTGCTTGCGGGCGGAGCATTTTGGCTGGCGGAAAAACGCCTATCAGCCGGTTAATCCACCAAAAATAACTCCATTAAACGAGCCATATCCAGTTTCTGACGGGCTAGCTTTTTGCGCTGTTTGTTTACCACCGCAAAACGAAATGGCAGGTGGGTTTGCATCCGTGCCAGGCCGTCTTTACTGTAAAATTCCGCGGATTGGCCCACCGTGTTTAACAGGATCGGGTCAACACAGGCAGCCATCAGCTCACTTAAAATAGGCACATCCTCTCCGTGAAAGGCATTCAGGTCACTGATGACCCTATGCCCGAAATGAAAGAAGCGCTGCGTCAGGGCGTCCAGCTTCCAGAAGGGAGCCGTCATGGTAAACAGGCTCGCGCGTTTTTCAAGGCTGTCCGCGTGAATATCTTCAAGGTCATCCATCAATTGAGTGAAAGCGCCAAAGCCAAACAAAATGCGTGCCTGGTCCTGGGTTAAATTTCCGGCAGCCAGGTAACCATCCGCCAGCACTGAAGTACCGCCTTTCTCAAAACTGATACCCAGAATGTCGCGCTCAAACGGAGAAACACCGGGCGCTACCAGGCTCAGGCTGTGAGCCTGGGCGCTGTGAATCGCCAGCAGGCTGGCGTATACCTGTGGGTAACCAATCCGGTCCCATTCGCTTTCAATCATCCCAATCAGAGTATTGATCGTCGTTTCATAAGCATTGGCCGGCTCTACAACCTCGCCCTTCAAGCGCCTGCGAAAGCGCTGGTTAAAAGCCACTTTGGTAGCGGTCGAAACGCTTGGGTCATCCAGGTAATTATCGGTGTAGGGGTACAGCATCGAATAGGCAAAAATCGAAGGTGTGACGCTCACCGGCAGCCCCAGCAATAACTGGATGAAATTAGCCGTCATCACATTGCGCCCGGCCTGGTAAATATCTTCAGCGGAGATTCGAGAGTCAAATTGGCGTGCCATTCGGGCAAAAGATTGAATACCTTCCACCAGCCCGCTGTTCTCAATGTACGCGAGGTGTTGCGGCTGGAGGTGAAAAACATCCATCGCAAACTGATAAAACGGCGGTTGCAGGCGTTGTTGCCAGCTGCTCCGTTCCGCTTCACTTTTCGGGATGTGCCTCATTTCGTGCACCAGGCCGTTAAGCATCCGATCCAGGCGTTTTTCATAGGCAGCCTGCTCAGGCTTGGTGTAGCTGTGTTTAAACTCAGGCAGGTCTGCGCTGCATGCCCACCAGATCTGCTGATAATAATCCAGAAAAGCCGCAACCATCTCCCCAACGGTGGCGGGCTCCACCGGCAAAGTCTCTCCCGGGAACAGTCCGGGTTCAAAAGCAATATTCCTGCGTATAAACAGATCCATTATTTACCTTTCAATCCTGACGAACTATCATTCTTCTTTCTATATACGCTGATTTCAACAAAAAGTTGCTGAACTCCCATAAAGGTGCGGTGCATGTGAACCGCAAACCACATCCTTGTGGAATGAATCTCCATCCAAAATCCACACATGCGCTGCACCTGAAGAAAAGCTGCCCTG
>PHBZ01000052.1:18915-55880 GCA_002840755.1 Chloroflexi bacterium HGW-Chloroflexi-10
AAACCACATCCTTGTGGAATGAATCTCCATCCAAAATCCACACATGCGCTGCACCTGAAGAAAAGCTGCCCTGGATATCGACCGCAAACCACATCCTTCTGGAATGAATCTCCATCCAAAATCCACACATGCGCTGCACTTGCTCATTCACCTGGCTTAATTAACCGCACAAAAAACTCTTGACGATTCGCTTTCTCAGTGCTATACTAGCGGACACATTAACAAACAAATAGTGTTGCTAGATGCGGGCATGGTTCAGTTGGTAGAATGTCTCCTTGCCAAGGAGAAGGTCACGGGTTCGAGTCCCGTTGCCCGCTCTTGATTTCGGCGACGTGGCCAAGTTGGCAAGGCAAGGGTCTGCAAAACCCTCATCATGGGTTCGAGTCCCATCGTCGCCTCTTTTTTGGAAGAAAAAATTTCCTCAAAGCACCGGTTTCCGGTGTTTTTTTATTCCCAACCCGGGCTGGCTGGTTGTTTTGCCAGTTCTTGCAGGGTCTCATCTAATAGATTCAAAACCTGCTCAAATTGGTCGGGCAGCACCCCCGCGGAAAAAAACTGATAGGTTGCATCCTGAAGCACAAACCGCCCAACGCGCCATTCAGCCGTACGCGGGGCTGCTTGGGCATTCTCCACCAGTTCCACCAGCGCGGACCAATGTGCTCCGCGGGTTTCGGCGTATTCAAGCATCAATTCGCGGCTGACGGGCAGCATATTCGTCTGGCGGGTGAGTTGTTTTTGCTGTAAAGGTTCGCTCATCCAACGCACAAACAACCAGGAAGCCAGTTCCTGTTCGGGGCTGGAGCGAAAAATCCCATATGAAGGCCCATAACTGATCAGGCTGCCTTTGCCATCCGGCGAAGGATATGGCAGGAGGCTCCATTGGTCGTCCGACTCCAACCGCGCCATGGTATCTTCCTGTATGAGCACATCTTCAGCGCTGGCGCTGACCAGTAAAGCCTGGCGGTTGGCAAAATAGTCGTAAACAGTCGGGTTTCGGCCTGCCCAGATACAGCTATCATCAGATAAAAGACGCAAATAGGTAAAGGCTTGCAGTGCCGCCGGCTGATTAAAGGAATAGGGTTCTGGCGTCAGGGGGAAATCCGAAATACCAAAACCGCGCAGCCAGCTTAAAATGGTATATTCCTGCTGGTTAATCACCCAGCCGCCGGTACCATTGTTATCCCATAGATTATCATTCAAATAAACGTCACGGGCCGCACAAACCTGTTCCCTGAACTGTTGGGGCGTTTGCGGACCTGTAGCAAAACCCAATTCTTTACCCCAGGTAATGTTATATAACAAAACGCGCATATCGCGCATGGCTGGAATCCCCAAACGCTGCGCATTTACCACGTCCTGTGACCAGAAGATGGGTTCAAAATCGGCCAATACTTCTTGGCTCAATCCATACAGTGGGTCAGCAACATAGGCATCCAGCGATAGCAAAGAGCCGCCCTGCTGCCAGTAAGATAATTCCTCCACCGGCGCCACAACCACCTGAGGTGCTGAACCCATTTGAAGTTGCGATTCAGCAGTCTGAAAAGCCAATCGGGCGCCGCCCGGGGCAATCGCGGTGACAAATATACCCCACTCATTCGTCTGATTAAACGTATCCACCAGAATATCCACCACTTTCGCCTGTTCGCCGCTCCACGGATGCACAAATCGCAGCGGAACACCCTGTAATAGTTCAGCCGTCACGTACCAATTCGGCGTGGGCACCTGGGTTGGCAGCATGGTTGGGCTGGGAGGGGTACTCCTGGCGGAAGTCTTTTCAGGTTTTGCGGTGCTAACCGCATTTTCCTGTGGGACCTGGTTGGGTTGGCAGGCTGAAAGAAATAAGCTGGCTAACAATAAAATCAGAACGGCAGTAATTGTCGTTGGTTTTTTCATAAAAACGGATTGCTTCTCCTCAATAAACTTAGTACAGGTGTATGAATTATAGTTTGTTTTTTGAGGTTACGAAATTAAAAGTTCAAGTTTGGTGCGTTTCATGTGAAAGGCAATATGGGTCCTTTGAAGATAAAATCCTCATTAAAAATCTACCATGCGATGCACCTGAAGGTAAAGAGAAAGCCCGCATGCTGTTTAGCATACGGGCTTTCAAATCCGATTCACAATAATTAACTGCGTAACACCGCGCCCAATTCACGTTCCAAGCGGCGGACAATTTTATTGCGCAGGGCGGTGGCTTCCCCGGCGCTGAAAGTATGGTCAAAAGATTGGTAGGTCATACTGTACGCCAGACTCTTCTTGCCTTCGCCAATCTGCACACTGCGGAAAACGTCAAACAGACGCACGTCTGCCAACTGCTTGCCGCCTGTCTGGCGGATCAGCGATTCCACTTTGCCCGCCGGCACGCCTTCATCAACCACCACGGCAATATCTTCCAGAACTGGCGGGAAGATCGACACAGCACTGGTGATGAAGCGCTCGGGTATCAGGGGCAGCAGCGCTTCCACATCAATCTCTGCCGTCAGCACTGCCGGAGACATGAAATCGTAGTTGGCTTTTACGCGCGGGTGCAGCTCTCCAAAAACGGCTACCACCTGCTCGCCTACTTTCACCTGGGCACATTTGCCGGGATGCAGGCTCACATGCTCCACCGGTTCATACGAGACGTTCTCAAGATGCAGAGCCTCCAGTAGATTTTCCAACACACCCTTCAGGTCGAAGAAATCCATTTCGCCGGATGCTGCTAGGTCCCATGCAGGTGCGGTGCGTTTTCCGGTCATGGATATCACCAGCTTGCGCGGTTCCTGAGGATAGGTCTGACCTTCCACAGGCAGAAAAACCGGTCCCAATTCGAAGAAGGCCAGGCGATCACGCAGGCGGGAATTCCTTTCAATAATTTCCAGGGAAGAAGCCAGCAAAGACCGGCGCATGACGGCGCGTTCCGGTGCGCTGGGGTTTACCAGGCGCACATACGCAGGGACATCAGCGATCTGGTCACCTGGTAAGACGCGTTGTTCGCGCTCCGGTGAAGTCAACCGGTAGGTCAGCACTTCCTGTAACCCTGAACCAGCCAGAATATCTTTCATGCGCTCTTCCAAAACCAATTCCGGGTTATTGCGTTGAACCGGCAGTTCATCCGCCAGGTTCGTCTCGGGGATATTGTTATAACTGTAAATCCTGGCAACCTCTTCGATCAGGTCGGCTTTACCCACCACGCCTGTGCCAATATCCAGGCGGTGTGGCGGGGTCTGAGCAATCACACTGTCGTCCCTCACCTGGCAGACGAATTCCAACCGGGTGAGAATATCGGCGATTCGCTGTGCCGGAATGACCACACCCAATTTCTTGCGCACATCTTCCACACTCAGGGTAATCAGCGGGTCCGCTGCCGGCAATGGATAATTATCCACTACTCCTTCGGCAATCAGACCGCCGCTCCACTGTGCCATCCGGTCCATCCCTAAACCCACTGCCCAGGGAGATAATGCCGGGTGCACTCCGCGTGCGAAGCGGTAACCGGCTTCAGAATTGAGATGCAGCACAGTACTGGTGCGCCGCACATTGATGAAATTCCAACTCGCGCCTTCCAGAAGCACATTCCGGGTATTGGCGGTTACTTCGCTTTCCAGGCCGCCCATAATGCCGGCTAACGAAAGTGATCCGGCTGTATCGCATACCAGAATGGCATTGCTATCAAGTTTGCGTTCCAGGTTGTCCAGGGTAACCAGTATTTCACCCTCCGCGGCAGCGCGGGTGATGATCGTCGGGGTTTTACCTTTGGCGCGCGCTACCAGCACATCATAATCAAAGGCGTGCAGTGGTTGGCCAGTTTCCAGCATCACGTAATTGGTCGAATCCACAATCGAATTGATTGGGCGCATTCCTGCCAACCGTAAACGACGCTGCACCCAATACGGGCTCTCTTTCGGTTCACAGCCGTTGATCAGACCCACCACAAAACGCGGGTTCAGTTTGGGGTCCGTAATCTCAATCTTTGCCCTGCCATCAATCGGACCGCCGCCAGGCGCTAATGTACACTGCGGCATTTTTAGCGGTTTTCCGGTAACGGCCGAAAGCTCACGTGCCACACCGATCACGCTGGCATCACGGATCATGTTAGGCAGAATCGATACGCTATAGACAGCATCGCCCATATAATCAGCCAGAGACATCCCTGTAGGCGCATCTGCATCCAGCAATATAATGCCTTCGTGTTCCTCGGATATACCCAGCTCCTTCTCCGAACAAACCATCGAGAAGGATTCCACACCACGGATCTTGGTGCGTTTAAGTTTGGTTACTTCAAAACCGGGTTTGTGACCATCGTATAACACTGCGCCTTCGCGCGCATAAGCCACCTTGAGCGGCTGAGCCAGCGGACCAATCCCTTTATAAGGAAAGAGATTAGGCGCGCCGGTCAACACCACCAGCTCCTGAGCGCCATCATTCAGACGACACAGAGTCAGCCGGTCGGCGTCCGGATGCGGCATAACCTCATCAATCTGCGCAACTACAAACTTTTCAGGGTCCCAGGCCAAACCGTTGATCTTGAACTCCTGGCGTCCGTTGTTAACCGGCATAGGCAGCCCAACCACCTGAATTTCTTCCACCTCCAAACCAACCATCGTCAGCGTCCGCGCCAACGACTCCAGGTCGAGGTCAATATCGATATAATCTTTAAGCCATGAAAGGGGTATTTGCATAGTCTGTTACCTGTTGTTTCTTTTGATAATTTTTTATTTAGTTAACCTTAGTGAAGAGTAATCCGTGATGAGGGGAAAATTCAATATGTCAATGTAAAATCTTGTTCAATCTGGTAGAGTTCAGGGTCTTCGTGCAGGCACATTACTTCTTTTTTGGAATCAAGTTGCTTTTCCAGATATTTCAGATATCCATTTAATATCCGGCGTAATTCAACTGATTGAGAAATTGCTGCCGCACAAAGTTCTTCAGTAAGATAACCCAGCCGGACTGCAAGGTAAAAGTAAGTACGGACTTCCTCTAATGACCCTCTTGCAATTAACCCAAATCGGATACCTTCACGGAAGTATTGACGACCGTATCCTTCGGCTATATTTGCAGGTATGGAAACAAGAGCACGTCTCAATTGTGAAGTCAAGGCATACTTTTCCTCATCAGGAAAGACAGGCAATATATTTTTATAACTATACGTCACAAAATCCATCGCCTTTTGCCAAACCTTCAATGATTCCAATCCTTTATCCATCACAACCTCCTTATCTCATTACTACTTGTTCTTCCTCATTACTCATTACTCATTACTCATTATTTTTACTTTCTTCTTTTCCTACTTCCTAACTAAAATTGCTCCAAAAATCGCACATCATTCCCCCAAAAATACCGAATATCCTCAATCTTATGCAGGAGCATACTGATACGTTCAGGGCCCATACCGGCAGCAAAACCGGAGTAAATTTCAGGATCATAACCACCGTTTAGCAAAACCGTGGGATGCACCATACCGCAGCCCATAATCTCCAGCCAGCCGGAACCCTTACAGACTGGGCAGCCTTTACCGCCGCACACAAAACATTCTACATCCATCTCAGCGCTGGGTTCAGTGAACGGGAAGTATGATGGGCGCAGGCGTGTACGTACATCCGCATTGAAGAGCCGCCGCACAAACCCATTTAACGTACCTTTCATGTCACTGAAGGTAATATTCTTGCCCACAGCCAGTACTTCCACCTGATGGAACTGAATCTCGGATCGGGCGCTGATCTGCTCGTAGCGGTAACACATGCCCGGCAGAATCACCCGAATCGGTTCCGGACAATATTGGCGCATAGCCCGGATTTGTCCGGGAGATGTATGCGTGCGCAGAACCATACCCGGTGAGGCAACGTGAAATGTATCCCACATATCCCGCGCAGGATGGTGCGCCGGGATATTGAGCAACTCGAAGTTATACTCATCACTCTCTACATCGCAAGAGCGATAAACCTGAAAACCCATCTCGGCGAAAATATCGTAAATTCGACGCAATACACTGGTTTGCACATGCAGACCACCGGATACAGGACGTCGACCCGGAAGGGTTATATCCAATTTCTCGCTGGCGAGCTTATGTGCCAGCGCGGCTTCGTGCACTGTTACAGCGCATGCATCCATAGCGGCTTCCAATGCCTGTTTTACCTGGTTGGCAACCTGCCCTACCAGGGGACGAATTTCCTTGGGCTGCTGGCCAATACTGGAAAAGGCTAACATAACCTTACTGGATTTTCCCAGGTATTCACGCTTCCAGACCTGCAGGGCTTCTTCCTCTTGCACCATGCTCAATCCGGCCAACGCGTTCACCTGCTCCTGTTCCAGTTCCGCAAGGATTTGTGGTTTCTCTGCCATAAAACCTCCTGTAAAAAAAATAGCCCGCCCCAAAAACTTGGGACGGGCAATAATGACCCGTGGTACCACCCACATTCGCCGGTTTCCCGACGCTCTCTGCCCCGACGGCTCCGATCTTGATAATCGGGCGATCAGGTCGCCTTTTAACGGTGGCTTTCCGGCTCAGACTACCAACCTGGGAAGGTTTTCACCTGAGCGGCTCGGGAGGGAACTTCGTATGGCTTCTGCCGTGCGGGGTCTCAATCTCTGCCCCGGCTTCCCTGTCGGCTTTCACCATGCTACTTTCCTCCGTCATTGCCGATGACGGGTTTAATAATGTTATATTCCAATTATCCACTAAAAAATTGGCTTGTCAAGGGCTGTTTTTCTGGTCATCCCCAATTCCTGATTCTAAATTCCTATTTTCTGACTACTATTTCCTGTTTCACCATTCCCAACTTATCCGGTTACCTTATAAACAAAATCTGCAGCAACCAATACACAGCAAATGAAATAATGATCGTGATCGGAATGGTCACGACCCAGGCCACCAGAATATTGACAGCCACACCCCAGCGCACCATGTTCACCCGCTGGGCTGAACCCGCGCCCAAAATTGCCGAACTGACCACCTGAGTGGTGCTGACCGGGCCGCCCAACAATGCCGCACCCAATATAATGCTGGCAGAAGAAATTTGTGCGGTAAAGCCATGAATTGGCTTGATTTTATAAAACTTGCCGCCAAGGGTTTTTATCAAACGCCATCCGCCCACGGCCGTTCCCAGGGCTATTGCGCCGGCACTGATGGCAATTACCCACAAAGGTACCTGAAAACTCGAAATTGTTCCGGAAACAACCAGACCCAGCGTGATAATCCCCATCGTTTTTTGGGCATCATTGGCTCCATGACTGAGTGCCAGCCCTAACCCGGTAAGCACCTGTGCATTCTTAAAGAAGGTATTGATTCTCAGCGTTGCGCTGCGAGACAGGAAAAAGGCTAAACGTGTAATCAAAAAACCCACCAATATACCTAATACCGGTGAAACGAATAAAGCAATCCCCACTTTTATCAACCCGCTGACCTGAATGGCGCCAATACCCGCGCCTGCCGCTACGGCCCCGATAATCCCGCCAATCAATGCATGAGAAGAACTGGATGGAATCCCGAAATACCAGGTAAACAGATTCCAAAATATGGCAGCAATTAATGCTGCTACCAGAACCAGGGTATCCACACTGCCCTGAACGACGATATCCTCACCAATTGTTTTTGCAACTGCTACGCCAAAGAGGAAGGGTCCTGCAAACTCGGCTGCAGCGGTCATCATCAAAGCCTTCCGCGGAGACATGGCCCGGGAAAAAATTATGGTGGCGACAATATTACTGGAATCATGAAAACCATTTAAGAAATCAAAAACTAACGCCAGACCAATCAGGATGAATAAGAGAGTCATCAGGTTAGCTTAGCTCATCTTCATGATTACATCAGAAAGCACATTGGCAGCGCCATCTCCACGATCCGCCGCGTTGCTGAGATGGCGGTATAATTCGCGCACTTTCATCATTTCCACCACTTGTTTCACATCTTTTGCTTTGGCAAATAAATCAGCGATGGCTTCCCGGTAAACCGTTTCTACCCGGTTTTCCAGACTCTTGGCTCGTTGGGCATGTTCATTGGCAACCGTCAGATGATTATCCTGCAAGCGCGAAACTGCCAGGTTTATCTCTACAGCAGCATCATAAAGCAGGGATGCCATGCGCAGCATATACGAATTTGGTTTTACATCCAGGATTTCCATTTCTTCCACCGTCGTATTGGTGTAATCCAGAATATCATCAATTTCTCTGGAAAGCGAAAAAATATCTTCCCGGTCGAATGGGGTAATAAATGTGCGCATTAATTCTTCAATGAGAATCCGGCGGACTTCATCGGCTTCTTGTTCGATGGCGGCAATCTGCCTGGCAATATCACGGTTACGCTTTTTGAGATAATCCTTTAATAAATCAAGCCCCTGGATGGTGAGCGTGGTCTGTCGCACCAATAGAATTAAAAATTTATCCGGTTTGCGTTTAAACAAGTCTTTCAGAGACATGGCAGGAAACCTTTCTGGCGTGAGTTTAGTAATCAGGTTGTAATCTTTAATATTACCATAATATTAATCAATTATTAACAAATTGTTAATAATAATCTGGCGTAATTTTCGCTGAATTTCAAACTAAAGTCCGCATTTTCCAAACACGAAATGCTTTGCTGAATATCTCTACTATTAGCGTTTTTTCAGGTCAAACCGGACCTGCTTGACAAGGTATAGGGAATATCTATAATAAAAATTGGTAACTTTTCATTAATTTGGGACCAGGCTGTATTGGATGGCAAATGCCCGTCTAAAACACCCGCAAACCCCGTTTTATTGAGATGACACAAAAATTGTAATCATTTAATGAAGACCAATTGGCTCCATCATCAGCGGGAGGATAGGATGCTGGAAAGGCTGGTTGGTTGCATAAATGCCTCAATTTATTTATGGAATTTTACGCATCAGGGAGGGTAAGATGTTAATTCGGCGTTCGGGTAGCCTTATTCTGGCAATTGTACTGATTTTTTCCACATTGGCGTGCAACCTGCTTTCTTTAAAGGAGGATCACTCACCGGATCCGCAGGAGGTAGGCAATATTCTCAATGCTGCCAGTACCGAAGAAACAGTCTTTTCAGAGGTGCGGCCTGCCAATACAGCAGTTACAGGTTCAGCACCCGATATCGAAATTGACTATATTTACACCGATGGGTTGATTACCTCACTGTATCACCTGTATGGCAATGTCTTGGATCATTTTGTGGATATAACCCTGACCAATAACGGAAACGAGAGTGTAACCTTGTTGGTAGAAACCAACATCGAAGGCTACAGCACCACTTCTTCCGATACGATTGATGTGGCGCCCAATGACCAAGTCACAATCCATCAAAACCCGCGCCTGATCCCGGATGCTGTGGACAAATTGAATTCCGAACAACCCGGTAATTTCCATATTCAGGTTACACAGTTGAACGATGGTGAGGATAATATCCTGCTTAAGGAAAGTTCACAAATTCTGCTGTATTCAAGGCGGGATTATGTATGGATCAGTGGTTTTGAAACACAGGAAAACTACGAATTTTTCGCTGCCTGGATAACCCCAACCGACCCGGCTGTGGAAGAGTTAATTCGGCACGCAGCCGATTACACCTCGTCCGGTATGATGTGGAGTGGCTATGGAGGAAATGTAAACGACGAAAGTGGCGGCGTTTGGGAGCGATTGGAGGCTATCTGGCTGGCTGAAGAGCATAACTACAACATAACCTATATCAGCACCATGATCGCCTTTGGACCCAACACAGTACAGCGTATGCGAATGCCCTATGAGGTGATCGACCAGGCCAGCGGCAATTGCATTGAGTTGGCTAATCTATATGCGTCAGCCGCAGAAGCGCTTGGTTTAGAGGCTGCTATCATTCGCATTCCCGGCCACGCCTATATCGGAGTCCGCATGGATGAAGAGAATGCCAATTATTATTTCATTGAAACCACCCTGATCGGTCAGACCGATTTTTCCCAGGCGGTCGATGTAGGCAAGCAGGAATGGGAAGAGACTTTGCCACACCTGGATGCACAGGAAGAAGGCTACGCCTGGATAGAAATAGCAGAAGCCCGCGAAAAAGGCATCCTGCCCATGCCCTGGCGATGATCCGAGGCTGTTGAGACGATCAGGAAAATTCGTTTAGAATCAAAAAGGAGCTGGCCCATAATGGCCAGCTCCTTTTTCTATCTAATCCAATATCAATTTCGAGCGCTGGAAGCGCTGCATCGCCACCCATACCAACACGATGTCCAGCACCAGAATAATCAAACCGGCAGCAATCCCCACAGTTGTCAGGTTGAGATTCATCAAAAATTCGCCCATCCCTTGTTTCATTGCTTCGGTTCCAACATTAGCCAGTATTGTCGGGATCAGCCAGATACCCAGCATCACCAGGCTCAATTTTTGATAGGCCGCTCGCGCTGTCGGCGCGTTGAGTGAAACCAGTACCCCAATACTGCTCATTAATAACCCGGCCAGCAGCGGCACCAGCAGCAGCACCAGATACAACCAGGGGGTATAAAATTGGAATCTGCCAGGATTGGAAATATTAACCGTCACTACCGCAACCAGATTACTGACAAATGAGATCGACCAACCATACAGAACCGCGGCGCCAATCTTTCCAAAAAGAATTGCACGGTCACTCAAGCGGCTGGCTAACAACGTTTCCAGGGTATTGCGTTCCCTTTCCCCGGCAAACGAATCGGTAACTACACTGATCACCAAAAATACCGGAAACCAGGACCACACCAATGGGAGTAATGGCTCCGTTAACCAGGCGCGTCCGGATTGTAAGGGCATAAAAATACCCATGACGGCCACAACAATCCCCAGGTACATGAACCCTGATCGGATGGAGTTACCCCGGCTGGTGAGCACTTCTTTAATATCCTTGCGGATGATGGTTAGCATATCGTTAAACATTTTCTTCCTCCATTAAAGTCAGGAACACATCTTCCAGACTGGCTTTGCCTTTGCGTACTTCTTCAATTAAAACACCCTGTCCTATCAGAAATGGCACCAATGAAGCCGATTCCGAGCCGTTCTTCAGGTCAATGCGCAGGTGCTGATCCTGTAAGGTAACATCAGCCACCATTGGTTCTTGTTTTATTGCAGTGATTACACTTTGGGTAAACCCGGAGCCGACCACTTCAATAAAATTGCCGCCTTTTTGTAGGCGCAGGGCATCCGGTGAGCCGACGCTTAATAATTTACCCTTACGGATGACAGCCACCTGCTGGCAAAGTTTTTCCGCTTCGGTAAGGTTGTGCGTTGTCAGAAAAACTGTCACACCCGACTGGCTTGCCAGAGTCTGCAAGTCTTCCCGGAAGGCTGCCGAAGCTACCGGGTCCAATCCGGCGGTAGGTTCGTCCAGAAAAACGATCTTGGGACGGTGCAGCATGGCGCGTGCTACGGCCAATTTTTGCTTCATCCCCCTACTCCAACCTTTGACGATCTCACCGCGGCGGTCATACAAACCCATTTTATCGAGAAGTTCTTTAATCCGCGTCTTTCGTTCCGTGCCCGGCATTCGCCAGACCCGGCCGTAAAAATCGAGGTTGTCTTCTGCACTCAGACGTTCGTATAAACCGGTCTGCTCCAACAAAGCACCGCAGTTCTCACGCACCTCCTGCCCATTGCGAATCGGGTCCATTCCCAACACCTCTGCCCTGCCTGCGGAGGGTTCCAATAAACCCAATAACAAGCGGATAGTAGTTGTTTTTCCGGAACCGTTTGGGCCTAGAAACCCAAAGACCACGCCACTCTCAACCTCAAAACTTACCTGATCCAATGCCTGTACCGTGTCAAAACTGCGCGATAATCCCATTGTTTTAATGGCTACAGATGTCATTCTTTACTCCTTTAGATCCGTTTGAGGATCTGGTTCATTTGCTTACGGTAGGTCTCAAACGCCTTTCGGCCAGCTTCTGTCAGGCGGCACAGCGTTTGTGGTACCTTTCCGCGATATGTTTTTTCAATTTCCACATAACCGGCCGCCTCCAGCTTGCTCAGGTGTGCCGATAAATTACCTTTGGTGAGTCCGGTTTCATTCAATAAGAAGAGAAAATCAGCCTGGTCAGCAGTGTACAGAATAGTGGCTAAAAGCAGCCGGGCCGGTTCGTGAATTACACGGTCCACATCGTACAACGGCTGTTCATCTTTCATGTTTCCTCCTTGAGTAGTTCCGTTTTTTGCAAATACTGGAACAAAGCCGCGGCCCCGCCCGCCACCCAGGTTAATCCAACACCGCCCAGCAGATAGACAAAAGGCAAAATACCGCTCGGGTTGAGCCAGGAAACCAGTACACCAACCAGTAAACTAATCACCGCGATCAGGTAAAAGCGCCGTACAGCAGCTTGATAACCAAGGTAGCAAGTGTAGAGCATAAAAAAGATCGAAGTAACTAACGGTATATACCGTTCCGGTAACAGGCGGGTAAAAAATGCAGTTATCGCGCTGACCATCACCGCTATTATTAAAAGCATCACAAATCGCCGCGTCTTTTGGCTCCTGGCCGGCTTACGAAAAGAAAGATATCCTGTACGTGGATAAGTGATGCGCTCTTTCAACCAGGGAATAATTTTCCGAATGAGGTACCCACCCAGTAGCATCACCAGGGGAACACCAAAAGTCAGCAGCAAAGATCGGGTAATTGGGTTTTCCACCAGGCTGGTCAGGTAATAAAAGGCAGCGATACCTACAATCAACCCACCTCCCGCAATTTCAGTCAGGCCATCCACATACCAATACTTGCGAGTATTTCGCATTACTTCGTCAATATTTATAACTTCATTCGTCATTCTGTCTCCAATAAACTAGTTTGTATTGCAAACCAGTTTACAATTATTATATCCCCTCTCTATAAACTGTCAAGCAGATTCCGGTCTTTTTGAAGGCATAAAAGAAGAATCTGACCGAATGGGCAGGCTGGATTAGACTTTAGTCGAGGTTAAAACAACCCATCAAATCAACCAGCACTGAGTCTATGAAACAATTTCAAACAGATCAAAGTCAATTCCGGAAACCCAATAAGCATTCTGGATGAAATCCTGTTTGTCTACGTCCAGCCCATCCACTACAAGGCGCAAATAAAAACCACCGTCTGGCATGGTATTGTTGACTGAGCGGATAATATTGCCGCCCGCGTCCGAAACCAGGCCGGCCAATCGTGCCAGTACCCCGGGTTTATTCGATGTGGCTGTAGCTTGAATATTAATGGTTGTCCATTTAAGTTTATCCCTGGCAATCCCCACTTCATCCATACTGGCTGCCAATTCCGAAAGCCTCACAGCGCCGCTGCCCACCGCAGAGTAGAGATCCTGCAAATTGGCAGCCCCGGTGGATTCCAATAATTGATCCACCCATTGCGGGCGCAATGCCTCAACATCTTCCAAAGCCAACAAACCACGCTGCGAGAGAACCCCGCGAATCTGTTCCTTGCCTTTTTCTGCCGCTTTTTTCAGCGCCTCAACTGCCAACACGGAACGCAGCAAACGTGCCGTGGTAGAGTTGACAAATTGCAGCCATCTCTCTTCCGGGACAATGCGGTTCTCATTGGTAATCACCTCAATCACATCACCCGGTTTTACCTTCTCATGTAAATGCACCAGACTGCTATTAACTTGCACCACACTGATCTTATCCAATAGAAATTCCTGCTGAATCGACGCCACTGCGTCCAAAACAGTTGCGCCTTCCGGTAAAAAGCGTGCCCCGCCAGTGGGGGTAAACACTTCAATCGGCCGGTAATTACTGGTATCCTTACCGTGTTGCATAGCATAGATGATTCCCCAGGTATTCTCCCCTTCCATTTCCTCGGTGGCAATGGCCACCTCCACGGCGCCATAATTTGGCAGCCAGGTGGTAACCTGGATGGCACGATAGCCATTTTGCGGACAAGCAATGTAATCATCAAAGCGATTCTGGTCTAAAAACGGGCCGTAAAAACGGTTTACCGACCCCAATAAGCTATAACAACCAACCGGATTGGGATCGTCCAGCACCATGCGAAAACTGATCAAATCATTCAATGACTCAAAAGTATGCATGGATGCCTTACGCATCCGAGCTAGGCGGCGTAATTTTTGCCATGCCTGCCAGTAACCATTGACAGTAACACTGATTTTTCCACTTAAACCGCTTTTCTCCATCAGGCGGGCCAATTGTTCCAACGTGGGATTGATAAAATGCAAATCCAGGCGTGGATCGCTGTCGATTCGCTGACGCACAAACTCGTATGTTTCCGGTTCGGCATGTGGAAAGGCCATGTCCTCAAGCCAGCGCCGCCACCGGTAACAATTCAGGATTCCTGCCAGCTTTCCATAAGCGCGGATAGCCTCACTGGCTTTCTTGACGCGTTTATGCTCAGGCATATGACCCAGAGTGAGCACATTGTGGCTTTTATCGGCCAGTTTTACCAAAAACACACCCGGGTCCCGGAACCGTGCGATTTTGCGTAAAGTTTCCAGATCGCGCGAACTTCCGTCCCGCGGATTACTGATCTTGGTAACACCATCCACAATATAGGCTACTTCCTCGCCAAGTTTTCCGGAAAAGTGTTCACGAATCATTTCAAAACTGCTATCACGGTCTTCCACACTGTCATGCAGTAACGCTGCAATTGTCCAGGCTTCATTCCCCGCCAATTTGTCGATCAGGCCGGCCACCCACACGCAATGGGTTTCAAAATAAGGTTCGCCGCTCAGGCGCATCTGACCATTGTGTAATTCCTTACCCCATCGGAACGCCTCAGCAATCGCATCTGTCCGCGGAATGAAATCACCCGGCTGAAACACATTATCAAAGCTGGGTCGAATTTCGTGAACATATTCAACACGCACCATCTGGTCATTCTCCTGGGCAGACAAAAAATGGACCATTAGTGGTTCAATCGCCTATCCCTTTTCAAGTATACCGAATTTCTCCTTTTTTCGGAACAGGTGAAATAAGCATCAATCTACACCTGGAATCTTAAAGAATCTTGCTTTTTTGGAATAATTGTATATAATACAAGTATCAATCGCTTGGGTGCCCCCCTCACTCAATCGATTGATGTTTTTTAACCGGGGAAATCAAAAACCACGCCATATTCCATCACTGCTTATTTTCAGTTTGTCTATCCTTACCCTTGTTGCAGATAGTTCGCATTCTATGTGTTCTGCTTCCTTTATTCGCAGCTCCGCTCTCACAACCCGGCCATTTTTACTTTATTGATCATTTTCCGTTTCTTCCGTCTTATTTTTTTCAAAATTTCATTCCAAAACCTCTAGGGTTAAAAACCTTGCAAAAAAATAAAAGTATGCATATAATTATGAAATCAAGCGCTTGGGTGCCCCCCTCACTCAAACGCTTGGTGCTTTAAACGGGGAAATTTATTTACATATATGGTTTGGAAAAGCTTTGTACAACCTGTATCATACCAAATCCGCTGCACTTATCGTAAAATCATTTCGAAGACATTCTTAATCCTTCTGGCTGGGCTACGAATTGGATAAGTGAAATCTATGTCTGAAAGAAGCACTGTACCGTTTATAAAACGTGGAAACCAGCAGATAATTATCAAGGAGTAGATACATGGAAACACTTAATTTAATTCTTCTGACTCTCCATAATATTACCCGTTGGGCATTATTAATCCTGGCTCTGCTGGTTATTGTGCGTGCTTTTCGTGGATGGTTCAGTAAGACAGCGTATCAGGATCAGGATCGCAAATTTACTGTGATGTATAGTGGAATCTTCGACCTGCAAATCCTGCTCGGCATAATTCTTTTCTTTACCAAAGGTTGGGGAAATGCTTTGATGAGTGGTGATTCTTCGGTAATGAGCACAGCTGCTGTACGCTTTTTTGCCGTGGAACATTGGACAATCATGCTCCTGGCTGCCATTTTGGTTCATGTTGGCAGTGCCCAGGTAAAGAAAGCCGCAGAGGATGTAAAAAAATACCGCCGCGCGGCTATCTGGTTCACTATTTCATTGTTAATGGTATTGGCTGCTATTCCTTGGCCCGGTATGGAAAGCGCCCGCCCCTTGCTGCGTTTATTTGGCCTTACTTTCTAATATAGTCAATCATAAAAAAAGGGTCCGTGCCAAATTTGGTCACGGACCCTTTTCAATTTCTACTCATGAATTTTCAATATTTCCATCAGCTCAGCCGTGGAATTCACAATCAAATCCGCACCGGCTCTGCGTAATTCAGACTCAGTGCCAAAACCGCACAGAACCCCCACCGTTTGGGCACCGGCTGCTTTTCCGGCGCGAATATCCACAGTCGTATCCCCCACCATCAGGCATGCTTCCGGTGCCACGCCCATTTTTTCAGCTGCCCAGCGTACCGGGTCTGGGAATGGTTTGGTGTATACACAGGTTTGCGAGGTAACCACCGTTTGAAAATGCGGCAATAAGTTAAATTGAGTGAGAAATATATGCGTTCCATCCTCATCCCGGGCACTAACGACAGCCATGGGGTAACGGGAATGGAAGTGAGTGATCATTTCTTCCACTTGCGGGATCAACCAGAATTGCTTGGGCTTACGACCTAACCTTCTCTTGGATATCCAACTGATCAACCTGGCAGCTTCATCATCCAGATGCAGCCGGTCGAGAACCTCGTACACCAGGTTACCGGGCGATTCCAAAGCCATTACCAACCAGCGCGCAAATGGGCGTAGATTGCCCTGTGGGAACATGAATTTCAAAAAGGATAATTTGTGAGAAAAATCACTCACCCATTTATCATCCGTATCACTCAAAGTGCCATCAACATCAAAACAAATTGCTTTTATTCGGGCAAAATCCAATGCCATGCCAATCTCCTAAGGAAATAATGGAAAAACAGATTGTAACAGGTCCATTACTTCTTGTGACGGTGTAATCAACCATAAAATCTGGTTTCCCTGGCGACTGATGGTAATTACCTGGTCATCCTTTTGCCATTTTATCTCATCAGCAGCTATTTCCACTGGAGCATTCCAACGGTCCCCGCCATACACTTTCAGAGCTTCCCAGACCTCATTACGATCCTGTAATGTGTCCCATTCGCTTAAAGATATTAATATTGCTTCCCCGGTGCTTGTATTTCGGTAAGCGATATATTGGTCTCCACCCCAACCTTCGGCAGCACGAGACGCCTCCACTTCCGGTAAAGCCCAGGCTGCGTTACCAGGCTTGGTAAACCCTAACCGAATATACCACTCACCCAGGGTAGACCGATCTATTTGGATCCAGTCATTGCCCAGCAGTGGCGAATAATCCATTAATTGAATATCAATCGGCATATCCTGCGGATAGCGCTCTGGATGGAGAATATGTTCAGTGGAAAGCGGCGGCGTTTTAAAAACCGCATCGATCAGATCATAGCCGTCAATTTCATACAGAGCAAGTACAAATTCCGTACCATAAACATAGGGAAAAGTGAAATCATCCTGCATAAACGCTGGTAAGGCATTGTAAACTTCAGTATCATAGACAATTTCATATTGATAAAGGTCTTCTTTATCTTTAAAGCTGGAATATCCATAAAACCACAGCCATTCTGTCAGGGTGGCGTCCCCTTCAATTAAAGCCTGCACGGCAGAACAATATTCACTGTTCTGGGCGCAATATTCATTGGTGCGGTGTAAATTCCCGCCAAAATCAAAAGCTGCATCCTGTAAAGCATGGGTATATTCGTGCGCGTATGTCGTCCGGTCCTGACCCGAAAATTCCTGCGCGTCAATCATCACGATTTCTTTGGTACTGTGATCATAGTAACCGGCAATCGAATTGCCGTATAAATTTTCATATAAATTCTTAAGATCATAATCCCGATCGATCAATCCCAGCAATTGAAAAACCAGCACCTGATCGGAAATTTCTTCCATCGAATAACTATCCAGAAAATCTTCCGAAACCATATCCGACAATGCTTCATTGGTCAGATTGCGTCGAATAATCTTATGGGCTGGCTGTAAACCGCGAATTCTCTCCACATCCATTTGAATATCATCCATTTGCGCCGTGATGGCGATGGAAAGTTTTTGATCCGTAGGGACGATTGGCACAATCACAATGTTGGTTGGTGTTGGAATAATTGTCGGTAAAGCCTGCATACCAATATCCTGTGTTGTTTGGTCCGGTGCAGCCGGGTCCACCAGGGCAACTGCGTTCTGCCCAGCCAGGGGGATGAATTGTTGCACAATCTGCCGGCCTACCGGGGATATTGCCATATAGGCACAAACCGATAGAAACGCAATAACACCCAATAGTAGGAAGAAAAATACTTTTCGTTGTTGTTTGGTCATGAAGTTTCCACTCCTCTTTTCATGATGCTTGCTTGGCAGAACGTACACCTTGGATTGGCGAATCATTCCGCTCTGATTTTATAAAAATATCTCAGAATTATCAATCAAATCACCAGCATCAATCTGCGCGGAAATCACAACCCAATCAGCACCTCAGGATTAATACATTTTCTGGGCTCCGTGATGACTTATAAAGGGCTGTAAGTTCTGCTATTAATTTGCAATCACATAATTCAGAGCATAAGTGGCATCCAAATAATCCGGATGGGCTGCCAACGCCGCCTGAAAAGCGGCAATGGCTTCCTGTTTCCGGCCGGCCCGATACAACCCCCAGCCTTTCCATAATAATGCTTCCTCAGAATTAGGCGTCCGATCCAGTGCATACTCTACCAGAGTCGCAAGCTCCTCATTCCGTAGCGCATGAAAATACGCCAGGAAGGGGCTGAACTGGTAACGCAACATACGCTGCGGCCAACCCAATTCACGTGCTGTATCAAAAGCTCGAACAGCCTGGGCATATTCTTCGAAATAGACCAGGTTGGAACCCAAATTAAACCAGGCAAAAACATTCTCCGGATCTTCCTCCGTTTCTAACCGTGAAGTTTCCAGCGCCTGTTCTCGATTCTTATCCGCGTCCCAGTTTTCGCCCAATATGCGCTTAACGGTTTCTTCCTGATCCGGTAAATAAATAATGGTATAGACACGGTTAAACGCCTGCCATTGTTTATCCAATGTTTTGTAATCTACCCATTGATTGGCGCCATGGAAAGAATCCTGTCCCACAAATGCCTGGAGTTCGTCATCAAAACCGGTGATTAATAAATAATGTCCGGCCCAACGATCATCATTGGGCCAATTGTTTTCATCAAAATGGAAGGTCTCCTCAATCATTACCGGGATACCCTCGGCTATCAGCGCTTTTAATAAATCCGGGGTACCGCCAACACGAAAAAGCGTTTGCAGCCAGCCGGCAAAATTCCGCACATAATAATCCAACTCATCCACATTGACATTGCGATCCTGGGGTATGGGTTTAATCACATCGGATATCGCAAATTGGTCGCCTTCCCAGCCGTAAAAGCGTAAATACATGGCTAAAGCCGCCGGGCCGCAATTGTTAATATCTTGAAGTTCGTATTTGGGCTCGGGCAGAAGTACGCGTTGGGGAATTTGTGTAGGGCTGGCTGTCGGCTCTGGGGTGGGTACTTCCTCGGTAATCACCGGAGTGGGTGTCACCACTACAGTAGAGGATGGTTGTGTAGTTGGTAACGCCGCTGCCACCGCTGTTGAAAGACTCGTTGGCAGGGCCGTAGGCACTGCGGATACCGGATTAATCACCCCTCGCAGATAAGCGTTCGCCAGTTCCCAACGCCATGACAATCGATTCTGTATTCCAGGCAAAACCAGAAGGGCACTGGTCAGAAACATGATCCCGGCGACTCCCAGAACCAAATATTTTTTGATGAGGTTTTTTTTCATAGGTCGATTCTAACAGGAATTTAGAAATTTTTCGAAACATATTAGGAGTAAAATGGTACACTTTTTTCGAAAAATCTTGTTATAATACGGAGCATGAAATACCATATCTGGACTGAAGGTTGCCAAATGAACGTGGCAGACTCATTGCGTGTGGCTTCTGCCCTTGAAAAAATGGGCTATGAAGACACTGCAAAAGCGAAAGATGCCGACGTTATTATTCTGAACACCTGCGTTGTGCGCCAAAGCGCAGAGGATAAAGCCATAGGTCGTTTAAGCTCATTACGCCCTTTAAAAACCGAGAACCCCAATCTGGTGATCAATCTGATGGGCTGCATGGTAGGTGTAAAAGATAACCCGGTGCTCCGGAAACGATTCCCTTATGTGGATGTTTTTTCGCCCCCTTCTGACCCGCTCCCGTTGGTACGCCACCTTCTGGAAAAAGAAGGCCGTGATCTGGAATTGGATGAAACCTTCACCCGTTTTGCGATGATGGATGGCGATCTGCTATTGCCAGCCCATGATAAAAACAACCTGGTCTCCAGTTTTATCCCGGTAGTTCTGGGCTGCTCACATGCCTGCACTTATTGCATCATTCCTTACCGCCGCGGCATAGAAAAAAGCCGCCCGCCGCAGGATATCCTCGCCGAGGCCCAATCCATGGCCGACCAGGGAGTTAAAGAAATTACCCTGCTCGGGCAAATTGTGGATCGCTACGGCAAAGACAATCCCGATTACCCCACACTCGGCGGTCTCATGCGTCGTCTGCATACTATTCAAGGTATTGAGCGCATCCGGTTTCTGACCTCGCACCCCAGTTATATGACCGAAGAACTGCTCGATACGGTTGGTGAATTTCCCAAAATTATGCCCCATATAGAAGTACCTATCCAGGCTGGTAACGATGAAGTCCTGGAAACGATGCGCCGTGGGTATACGAACAGTCAATACCGCGAACTGGTCCAAAAAATCCGCGAACGCATCCCCGGTGTTTCCATTGCTACCGATATTATTGTTGGCTTTCCTGGTGAAACGGAAGCCCAGTTCCAGGACACTTACGACTTGCTGTCAGACCTGAAACTGGATGTTGCCCACTTGGCGCGTTATTCCCCCCGTGAAGGAACCGTTTCAGCTCGTCGCATGGAAGATAATGTGCCGGACGAAGAAAAATGGCGCCGCTTCCGGGTACTGGAAGATTTGCAGGAAGGTATTGCTGCGCAAATTCACAACGGTTACCTGGGCAAAACAGTCCCGGTTCTGTTTGAAGAAAAAAGCAAAAAAGGACGCTGGCGCGGACGCAGCGAAACCAACAAACTGGTGTTTGCGGAAAGCGACGAAAATTTACTCGGGAAACTGCTGCAGGTGGAAATCACCTGGAGTGGCCCCTGGTCCATGCTGGGACAAATCGCTGCATGAAAAAAGTATTTTGGGGGATGCTTGCCCTGGTTATTTGTATCACCGGTGCTGCAGGCTTTTATTTCTTTGTCTTGCGTCCGGATACCAGTGGTCGTTCTGGTCGGGTGATGGAATGGCTGCGCAACAATGAAAATCATCCTGATTGGACGATTGAAGCTGGCCAGCGCTGCGGTGACGCCCCCTTTCAAATGCCTACCAACGGTTTTATCGGCTTCCTTTGGGATGATTCATTCCGTCCAGGACACCGTCATGCTGGTTTGGATATTTTTGGCGGCGCTGCCTCCGGAATAACGCCGGTTTATGCCGCTTACGATGGCTATTTATCCCGCCTGCCGGATTGGAAATCCACAGTGATCATTCGTATCCCCAGTGACCCTCTTCAACCCGGTCGCCAAATCTGGACCTACTATACGCATATGGCGGATGAGCAAGGTAATTCCTTTATCGCGAGTGCTTTTCCACCCAATACCACCGAAGTTTTCGTAAAAGCGGGAACCTTGCTGGGATATCAGGGAAATTTTTCTGGCGTCTCTGGCAGTCCAACCGGGATTCACTTGCATTTTTCCATTGTAAAGGATGATGGCAATGGAAAATTTTTGAATGAGCTGGAAATAATCAATACACTCGATCCCTCCCCTTACTTCAACATTAGTCTGAATGCCAAAAATGAACCTGCCAGAATCCCGGTTTGCCCATAGGATCGGTTTGGTGATATTCTTTGGCTAAAACAATTTATCCATTTTTTACATAATTTTTAGCACCCACTCCAGCACATTCTGACTTATAATAATACTCAGAGTTATAGCGGGGGAGAGCTAAGGTTTTCTCCTGATTTCGTTCGTTGAAGGGAAGATTTGTAATATGGTATCGTTTCGCGATTTGGTATCAGGATTTAAGCACCTAGAAATAGACCCGGCAAAGCCCGTTATCGTACACGCCTCACTTTCAGCAGTAGGTGATATTCGCGGTGGCGTCGATACCGCATTAGGCGCTTTACTGGCCTGTTATACCAATTTGATGATGCCCTCATTTACTTTTAAAACCATGCTGATTCCGGAAGATGGCCCGCAAAACAATGGCCTACTCTATGGCAGTGGTAAAGATACCAATCGGATGGCTGAATTCTTTACGGAAGGCATGCCTGTAGATCCATTAATCGGCGAACTGGCAGAGGCATTACGCAATCACGCAGAGGCCAAACGCTCCACCCATCCCATTCTTTCTTTCTGTGGAATTGGGGTTCAGGATGCACTGGCTTCCCAAAGTCTGGAAGAGCCTTTTGAACCGATCATGTGCTTAACAGAACAACAGGGATGGGTCATTCTTCTGGGTGTGGACCATAGTGTAAATACCAGCCTGCACGTAGCGGAACAGCATGCGGGTAGAAGGCCATTTACCCGATGGGCTCTCACCCCCCATGGTATCGTTGAATGTCCCAATTTTCCGGGTTGTTCCGATGGCTTTGATCAGGTTGCCCCTTACCTGGTAGGCATGACCCGGCAAACACAGGTTGGTAACGCCATCCTCCAGGCATTACCACTCGACCCGATGATCCAAAGTGTCGCCAGTATCATCCGCGAGGATCCTGAAGCGCTGCTCTGTGAACGGGAGAATTGCCCGCGCTGCGATGCTGTCCGCCATCACGTGCATCATCCAAAACAGAAAGCTGTTTAATCAATATCTGTATTGCTTTATGCTATACTATTTTTAACTAAAGATTAATATGACCCAAACAATTAGCTATCTCAGCCATCTCACCTGTCCCGAGTGCGGTATTCACCTGAATGCCGGGGAAATCCATGGTTTTTGTGCAAGCTGTCAATCACCATTGGTTGCCCGTTATTCTCTGGATGATCTGCGCCTTGTCTTGGACCCTTCACAGATCAGTTGCCGCCCGCGTGGTATTTGGCGTTGGGCAGAGCTGTTGCCGGTGATTGATCCTGCTTTTCGCTTCACTCTGGGCGAAGGTGATACCCCCTTACTGCCAGCGAACCATTTAGGTAAACGCTATGGCATTCAAAATTTGTTGATTAAAGACGAATCTTTCAATCCGACAGCTTCATTTAAAGCGCGCGGCTTGGTCATGGCAGTTGCGAAAGGGTGCGAACTGGGTGTGAAACATTTTATTATTCCCACAGCCGGGAACGCCGGCAGCGCCCTCGCCGCCTATGCTGCCCGAGCGGGTGTCCAGGCCAGCGTATATATGCCCAAAGACGCGCCTCGCCCCAATCAGGCTGAAGTTGAAATATTTGGTGCCGGCCTGGTATTGGTGGATGGTTTGATCAGTGATGCTGCCAAAGCTGCCAACCAGGCTCGCCAGGGTAACGCTATGTTTGATGTCTCAACTTTCAAAGAACCATACCGCCTCGAAGGCAAAAAAACCATGGGGCTGGAATTGGCTGAGGATTTCCAATGGTCTTTACCGGATGTGATTATTTATCCCACCGGCGGTGGAACAGGCCTGGTGGGCATGTGGAAAGCCTTCGAGGAATTGGAAAAACTGGGCTGGATTGGCAGCCAACGACCCCGAATGGTTTCAGTCCAATCCACCGGTTGTGCCCCTATAGTTAAAGCGTTTCATGCAGGCAGTCAACGCGCGGAATTCTGGGAAAATGCCCATACCATCGCTTCCGGGCTGCGTGTACCTGGCGCATTTGCCGACCGTTTAATCCTGCAGGCGCTGCACCAGAGCGAAGGGACGGCTGTTGCCGTAACGGATGAACAAATTTTATCTGCTCAAAAAGAAATGGCCGAGCGAGAAGGAATATTTGCGGCGCCTGAAGGTGCTGCTACATTGGCTGCTTTACCAATCCTGTTGGATCAGCAGTTTATCCAACCACATGATCGTGTGGTCTTATTCAATACCGGCAGCGGTATAAAATACTTGTGATCAAATGAAGGGGCGCCATTTATGAGCATTGATCAGACCAAATCATCACTCGGTCTTCTGCTTACCATCAGCCGCGAATTGGCAACAACGCTGGATCTGAAAGAGGCTTTATTCAAAGTCATTCAATTATCCATGCAAAATGTAGGCGCAGAACGCGGTAGCCTGATAGCAGTTAACGAAAAAATGGAACCGATTGAAGCGGCCATCATAACGGATGGTCGCCCTATAAAACATACCATTGGTCAATTGCGCACCCTTTTAGAACATGGTCTGGCCGGAAATGTCATTAACAACCAGACCTCCGTCTGGATTAGAGATACCAGCAAAGACGACCGTTGGCTGCGCCGCCCGGACGATGATAAAGATCAAACCGGTGCCAAATCTGCCATCTGCATGCCGCTCAAAGCCAGAGACAGCATGGTTGGTGTTTTGACGATCGTCCACCCCCAACCGGATTACTTTACCCAGGAACAATTCATCATGTTGGAAGCCATTGCCGATCTGGCGGGCATCGCCATCCACAATGCTTCACTGTATGCTTCACTCCAATCCAGCAATCAACGCTACCAGGAGCTCTTCGAAGATAGTATCGATCCAATATTCATCACCGATTGGAATGGGAAGATCACCGAAAGCAACCGCCAGGGCGCAAAATGTATTGGCAAATCCAACGAACGCTTACAAAAATTTATCAATGATTTCCATTCCATAAACTGGCAGGAAGTGGGTGAAAAATTTGTTCATCTGCGCGCCGGGAAAACCGCCAGCTATGAATCAGAGATGCATTGTATAGAACAAAACCTTCCGGTCGAAATCCACGTACGCAAAGCAATCATCAATGAACAGGAGGTACTGCAATGGATTATCCGTGACATTTCTGAACGAAAAGCGTTGGACAGTCTTCGGGAAGACCTGATGGCGATGATTTACCATGATCTACGCTCGCCACTGGCAAATATAATCTCCAGCCTGGATATTCTCAACAGCCTCCTGCCGGATCAAAACGACCAGGTAAGACCTGTTTTTCAAATTGCCGTCCGTTCCACCGACCGGATGCAGCGCTTGATCAATTCTTTGTTGGATATCAAGCGCCTCGAAGCTGGTCAACCGATTGCCAATATGAAAGCCATTCGCATCGATGAAATGATCCACGAAGCTTCAGAAACGGTCGACCCTACAGCCCAAAGCAAACGTCAGGCAATTTTAATCGATGTGCCTTCTGATCTGCCTGAAATGATGGGGGATGAAAACATGCTAAAACGCGTCTTGATCAACCTGCTGGAAAATGCGATTAAGTTCAGCCCCCTGGATGGCAATATTCAAATTGGCGCGCGAATTGATGACGCAATGTTCTCCATCTGGGTAGCTGATAGCGGCCCGGGTATTCCTAACGAAGCCCGTGATCGTATATTTAATAAGTTTACCCGCTTGCAGGCGAAACAATTCCCGAAAGGAATTGGTCTGGGTTTAGCATTTTGTAAGCTCGCAGTCACCGCACATAATGGTAAAATCTGGGTGGATAGTGAAGCCGGGTCTGGAAGCCGCTTTAACATCCTGCTCCCTGTAAAACAAGATACCCTGCCCGAATAATAGAGGTAATGCATGCAAGAAATCGTAGATCGAGTCTTTATTGAAACTCAATACCCTGGCGTAACCCTGGGTGCCATTAACCGTCAGCACGGATTGATCCTGGTTGATTCTCCTTTTCGTCAGGATGATGCCCGTTCCTGGCGCTCCACGCTATTAAACCTTGGCGGCGGCGTAGCCCGATTATTAATCCAGATGGACGCACACATGGACCGCACCATGGGTGCCAAAGCAATGGAATGTACCATTCTCAGTCACCTGGAAGCGGCCAGCGTTTTTCAAAACCGCCCGGCTTCTATCAAGGCTCAAACCACCGATGCCGGCGCCGAATGGGAAAAGTACAACGGCCTTGGCAGCATCCGCTGGGGCACTCCTCACATCACCTTTAGCGATCAAATGATGGTCCATTGGGATGATAGTCCCATCCAAATTCTCTACAAACCCGGAATTGCCGAAGGTTCCATTTGGGTAGAGTTAACCAATGAAAAAGTGATTTTTCTCGGGGATTCTGTCATCCGCCAGCAGGTGCCCTTCCTCGGAGACGCCAACCTGCCTCTATGGATAGAACACCTCAAAATGCTCACATCAAACACCATATATCAGGATTATTTCATGGTCAGCGGCCGTAATGGTCTGGTCACCATGGAAGATGTGCATAATCAAGCGGCATTTTTGGTGGAAGTGCACACTCAATTACAGTCCTTAAGTGGTGCTAAAAACCTGAGTGACTCGATTAACAAACTGGTTCCCGATTTAATTAAAAAAATCGTTCGCCTGCCTGCCAATCAGGTTGACCTCAATGAAAAACGACTCGCCTTTGGCCTGCAAAGCTGTTACATGCACCACTATTCGGAAAAGTCGTTCAAAAAAGACAATTAAACAGCCGGCAGGCAATAAGGATACCTCATGACACCTGTTCCTCAATTCGTACCGTTGGTTGAAGCCACACGCGGCGATCTGGTTGAGTCTACCCATTTTGGCGCAATTGCCGTCGTGGATACAAAAGGCCAATTAATCGCCTCCTGCGGCGATCCTCACCAGGTTGCTTTTCTTCGATCATCTTCCAAACCTTTCCAGGCTCTCCCATTTATTGAACAAGGCGGTGCGGAAGCCTTTCATTTAACCAATGAAGAGATTGCCGTTCTCTGTTCTTCACACATTGGAACCGATCATCATGTCGAAGTGGTTGCCGCCATCCAAACCAAAACCGGGATTAAACAGGAAGATTTGCTCTGTGGTACCCATCCTCCGTACGACAAGTCCACCTCGGAAGCCATGTTGCTCCGTGGTGAAAAACCTTCACCCAATCGCCATAACTGTTCAGGAAAACATACAGGGTTTCTGGCGCTTGCTTTGCTGAATAATTTGGAAAAAGCGGATTACATCAACCCCCAACACCCGCTCCAGGTGGAAGTTACCCGAACCTTTGCAGAACTGTGTCATATCGATGTTAAAGATGTCCATATCGGTATCGATGGCTGTTCTGCTCCCGTTTTTGGAATCCCGTTAGTTAACGCTGCCTGGGGTTGGGCAAACTTGTGTGACCCAACCCAACTCCCCGCCAGCCGCGCCGCGGCCTGCCGCAAGATCACCAATGCCATGACCAGCTTTCCCGAAATGATAGCCGGATTCGGAAGCTCAGATACCCGCATCATGCAGGTGGGCGCTGGAAAAATCGTGGTGAAACGCGGCGCTGAAGGTTACCAGAGTATTGGGCTGCTGCCAGGTGCCTTTGGACCAGAAAGCCCCGCCCTGGGAATCGTCTTTAAAATTGCGGATGGTGACCCGTTGGAACGTGCCCGCCCCCTGGTGGGAATCGAAATTCTGCGCCAACTGGGTGCCCTGTCTGCCGGGCAGATTCAGGCATTGTCTGAGTTCTACACCAGACCAATTTACAATTGGAGTAAACTTGTGGCCGGGGAATTGCGCCCGGCTTTTCAACTGAACTGGGCTTAACCCGCATGCCAACCAACCAGCCTGAACTCATCATAAAAGCAATGGAAATCTATAATCGCTTGTTGGATCGTTTTGGGTTGCCAGAATGGCGCGACCCGCTCCCGGCAGTGGATGAACTGGTATCCACCATCCTTTCGCAAAACACAAATGACCGCAACCGCGATATTGCATTTAATGCGCTCAGGGCTCAATTCCCCACCTGGGAAGCGGTTCGTGATGCTCATCCCCAACAGGTGATCGATTTAATCCGTCCGGCTGGCCTGGGTAACCAGAAAGGGCCGCGTATTCAAACCGTACTGCGCCAAATCACTGCCGAACGCGGTGAACTCAATCTGGATTTCCTGAAAGAATATAACGCAGCCGATGCCCAGGCCTGGCTCACCCGATTTAAGGGTGTGGGTCCTAAAACAGCTTCTATTGTGCTGCAATTTTCACTGGGCATACCCGCCTTTCCGGTGGATACCCATATCTACCGTGTCAGCGGCCGCCTCGGGTTACGCCCCGCAGCATTGGATGCCAATCAGGCACACCCCCATCTTGCCGCCCTTTTCCCCCCGGAAACCTACGGCCCCGGGCACCTCAACCTGATCCGCCTGGGACGCGAAATTTGCCATGCCCGCAAGCCCGATTGTCCCGCCTGCCCTCTCACGGATTTATGCGACTATTTTCAGCTTAACGGTACGTAGCGCTTCTACATGTCGCTCCGCGATGAACCATTTTTAAGGTTCCTGAACTATAACCACCCTAAATAATCCAACCCAAGGTAGCCGGCCTCCACGTCTGAAAGCTCTCCGGATCTTAACAGTTGGCGGAACTCACTCAGTGGTAGCAGTACCACTTCAATATATTCATTTTCATCCAGTTTTAAATCGGCAACAAAGCGGCAGTTGGTTGCCACAAAATTATATCGGGTCAGGGTTGAATAGGCGCAATCCACATTGCTGGTCACAAACTGTATATCACCCTTACAGCCGGTTTCTTCCAGTAATTCGCGCTGGGCTGCCTGCAAAGGCGTTTCGTTGGGCTCCATGCCGCCGCCAGGAATTTCCAGCAGAATCCGCTTTGGTCCCGGACGATATTGACGCGTTAGTATCACCTGTTGACTCTCAGTAAACGCCACAATGGCAATACAGTCTGCTTCCTGTTTAATGTCGTAATCAACTTCTCTGCCATCCGGCATTAAAAAACGCCGGCGCAATACCCGGCGATACCCGCAGCGCAGTTCTTCTTCATTCAAAATTCGCCAATCCTGAACGGTTTGAGCGCTTTTTTTCTTAGCCGTCAAACGTTACTCCATCCAGATGATCCAACCAGGCTGCCTGCTCGCCAATCAGGTTCGGGTGGGGCAGCAGCGGCGCCCACTTCAGGCGAAAGGTGTGTCCCTGGTCGGAAAGCTGAGACCAGCTATCCGGTGTATCTTCTAAAACCCGCAGCAAATAAAAATGTCGCTGGAGTTCATGGGTAAGAAACTCGCTTGGCAGCCAACCCTCATAAGTATGCAAAATTTTAGCAGTTTTTTTGTTCAGGTCATAATCTTCATATTTGACTTTGGTAAAACCAACCTTGCGTTCAAAAGTCAGAAAACGATGCCCGCGGGTGAACAACGGACCGGAACGCGAGGCCCCGCGTGCCGGCCAGACAAACAATCGCATGGATTGCATTAACACGGCTTCTTCCTGTGTCGTGAACTGGTGCACTACATCCAGCTTGCGTATCACTTCCAGTTTTTTTAATCCGGTTTCTTCAGCCGCCTCGCGTAACACAGCCGCCTGTGGATCTTCTCCGTCCTCCACCGTACCTGCCGGCAATTGCAGCCCGGCTGTGGGGTGCTCAAAAACCAGAATTTGTGGTTCGGGTTGCGCCGCCCGGAGAATAAATGCTGTCACTTTTTCGATCATAATTATCCGGCCAAACCAACCAACGCCCGGAAAGTAAGATAAGCTTGCGGCATGCTGTCTGAAGAAAAACGCAGGCTGCGGCCGTCCACTCGGACAACACCCGGAGCCATCATCGCTCGATCAGCCATATCGGTGGTTTTAAACTCCACCCGCAAACTTACCGGTTCAACCACGCGCAGCGGCTGTGCCGCTTGTCCCGCCTTAAAATCCAAAACAGCCTGGTGTGCAGCATTTGTGATCATTTTTTTTGTTTCCGTTGGGTGCAAACACGCAGCAGAATATCGGCCGGCAGCTTGCTTTACCACCACGCAATGAATACCCGGCAGCCAGTCTTTCGCTTCGGCAGCCACAGCCTGATCCCCGCTCAGCAGAATTACCGGCACCCCAAAATGCCCGCACACAGCCGCGTTCAGCCCGGTTTCTCCCACCAGCCGCTCATTCAACCATAAATTTGCAACCTTTGCGTTGGACCAGGTATGGTCCAGAATCGCTTGAGCTGTTCCCACCATCGCATGGTACCCGATAAAAAAGACGGCATCTACGCCCTGGTCCACGCCCTGAATCATCGAGAAAGGAGAAGGCGATCCATAATTTAATACAGCGCGGGGATGCAGTTGATCGATCACAAGGTTATCACTGTTCCAATGACCATCAGCTACCAGAATTTCATCCACCCCGCCTTCCAGTGCTCCAACAATAGCAGCATTGACGTCCTCAGTCATCAAACGCCGGAAACGCTGCCATTCAGTGCTCCCTGGTGTAACCTGATCCCAATTAACCACGCCGGTGATACCTTCCATGTCCACTGCGATTAAAAGTTTCATCAACACAACTCCTATGCATTCCTGTTTCAGCCAACACACATATAGTTCATTTTTGCACCGGCTGTTCAATCATTGACATTTTAAGTATACTACGCCCCAAGCTATTTGGAATCAGGAAATAATGATCATCCCTCATCCCTCATCCCTCATCAACCCCTACTCATTACTCATTACTCATCACTCATCACTCATCACTTTTCTTCCCCCCATATATAAAAACTTTATTAATACCGTCGTGGGCATCTTGCCTTTTCCTTTTAAAGTGATACAATTCCGTTCGAGAAAGACTTGTAATAGAGTACGAGGTGTTTTATGCCAATTTATACGTATCGATGTGACAACTGCGGTGTACAATTTGATCAGAAACGATCGCTCTCTGATCCTTTACTGACCGTATGCCCGGAATGCAACAAAAAGGCCATCCATAGAGTTTACACCCCCGTTGGAATCGTCTTCAAAGGTTCCGGCTTTTATGCGACAGATCACCGCTCACCTTCTGGCCAGGCAGGCATCAACAAGAGCCACTCCGAAGAAAAAGCGGCGTCTGCCGGCGAATCATCAAAAAGCGAATCGACCACTGATACTGGTAGCACTGGCAGCAGCGGTAGCAGCGCTAGCAGCGACACCACTGCCAGCAAACCCACCACCAAAGAGTCGACCGGTAAGAGTAGTACAAATAATTCTTAATCTTCACCGGGTGACCCAGAAACATTCTTCACCCGTCAAAGAATCGACAAAACCCGGGTCAGACTCCCGGGTTTTTCTTTTCCCGGCAGCCCATCTCGTTCATTCAAAACAGAAGGACTATGCACAAAAACCTGCCCATGTCTCCTAACAGTTTTATTTCCCAAACAACCGTCTTGCATCCTGCCCATCAGTTGAATTTAGCCAGCTTTTGGCAGACATTGATAGTTTTTGATAGAATCTAAGCGCATCTCTGATAGCATTTCAACGGAAAAGCCCCGTAAATTTATGGAGGTTCAAATGACCAAAAAAAGCACCAACAAATCCACACCAAGACCCACAGCCGAAGACCGAACCCGCCGGCGTAACCAGATTTTATTTGGCATCATGGCGGTCATCCTCATCATATCCTGGATTGCTTCACTGCTCGTCTCGCTGTAGGTCTCCTCAAAGGAGTTCTATGCAAAAAAAATCGATCTATTTTTTAATCGCCGGGCTGGCCGTTGCCTGGGCTGTTGACTTTCTTTTTTATAAGAAACCTGTCGGAATTTCGGTAGGCATCTGGTTCATTGTCGCTGTTCTCGCTCTGGCCGTCACCGGCTGGATGCGGGGCATCCGTCCCAAACCACCCACCCTCATTCTCTCCCTCTTTACTATTGCCTTTGCCAGTGCGCCCTTCTTTCGCCTGGAACCATTTACCCGTTTCACCGGTATTGGCGGCGCTCTTTTTGGATTGATGTTGCTCACATCCACCTACAAAGATGCTCAATGGCCCTGGTTCCGCCTCAGCGATTACATTGTGCGTCTATTCCTGTTAACCGCTGCGGTTTTCTGGCGCGCCTGGGAAATGATTTTTCCGCCCAAACCAAAAGCGGTTGTTGATGATAGTGAAGCAGCCGCGCTGGCGGCAGAACCTCCAGCGAAAAACCGTGCTGTCTGGCCGGTCCTGCGCGGCATCCTCTTGGCGCTCCCCGTCCTGGCTGTCTTTGCCGCCCTGCTGGCTGCCGCTGATCCGATCTTTGAACGCGGATTGAATGATTTTTTGAACCTGTTTAAGATTGAAAAGCTCCCGGAGATTTTCTTCCGTGGTATTTACGTCCTCTTCTTTGCTTATCTTTTCACTGGCGCGCTCCTCCATGCCATCCTCCCCAAACGGGAATACGCCAGACCGGACCCGCTCAAGCCTCAGGTAACCCCATTTCTCGGCTTTACCGAAGCAAGCATTGTCCTCGGCAGTGTCAATGCCCTCTTTGCCATGTTTGTTTTTATCCAGTTTCGCTACTTCTTTGGCGGTCAGGCCAATATCAGTGAATTGGGCTACACCTATTCGGAATACGCCCGGCGTGGCTTTGGTGAACTGATCACCGTGGCCATCTTCAGCCTGTTGCTCTATCTGGCGCTTTCAACCGCGACCCGCAAAGACAACCCTGGCCAAAACCGTCTCTTCTCCACCCTCAGTGTTCTCATTTTTGCCCAGGTGCTCATCATCCTGGTCTCCACCTTTCAACGTCTGGCGCTCTACGAGGCGGCTTACGGCTTTTCCCGTTTGCGCACCTACACCCATCTCTTCATTCCCTGGCTGGGTGCGCTGCTGCTCATCGTCATGATTTTGGAAATTATCCGCCGTCAGGGGTTTTTCCCGCTCGCGCTGCTAACCTTTGCCGCCGGCTTCACCATCACCTGCTTTGCCTTTAATATCGACGGCTTTATTGCCAGGCACAATATTCAACGCGCTATACTTTCCCAGCAGGAAGGCTACCAGCTCGATTTTGAATACCTGACGGAGCTGAGCAACGACGTGGTGCCCGCCCTGGTGGATGGCTACAACACCACCCTGGAAGCCCCCGGCAGCACCCATGATCTGCTCGGTGCTGCGTTGGCCTGCCGCATGTACGCCTTTCGCCATCAAGAGCCCCAACCCTGGCAAACCTTCAATCTCGGCGATTATCAAGCCATCCTCCTCCTCAATGCCAACCATACTGAATGGGATAAATACACGCTCAGCTTCACCGCGGAAGATTACCGTGGCATCGCCGTGCATATCGGCAAAGAAATTCACTACTGTAGTAACAACAACGGGTTCATGGATTAAATAATCCCCGGATCCCGCACTCAATCCGGGTGCGGGATCCGCGCTATTCTTTCTTTGTCGTTCTTCGTGGCTAAGTTTTTTTCATGGTAAAATTCCTCAAATGAAACGTTGGCAATTTTGGTTGGGAATGCTCATCAGCGCAGTCTTTTTATATTTTGCATTGCGCGGTCTCGAACTGGATAAAGTCTGGATTTCCGTAAAAAACGCCCGCTACTGGTGGCTCATCCCCGGTGTGGCTGTTTATTTTATCGGTGTCTGGGTGCGTTCCTGGCGCTGGCACTACATGCTCCGTCCACTCAAGAATATCCCCACCCGCACCATGTTCCCCATCGTCACCATCGGTTACATGGGTAACAACGTCTTTGTCGCGCGCGCCGGCGAAGTGCTCCGTGCCGTCATCCTCAAAGAACGCGAGGGTGTGCCCATATCCGCCTCTTTAGCCACCGTCATCGTCGAGCGTATCTTCGATGGTGTCGTCATGCTCGCCTTTGTCTTCCTCAACCTGGGTGAACTCGCCAAACTGACCGCCGACTCGGGCGTCATCGGCAATATCCAGCAGGCCGCCTTATGGGGTTCCATCCTCTTTATCGGCGCGCTGGTTGTTTTTCTCCTCGCCGCCATGTTTCCGCATATCACCGAGAAAATCGTCAACTGGGGCATAGACAAATTCTTGCCGCAGCGCCTGCGGGAAAAAGTTCGCCCGGTTGCCCTGCGTTTCCTCACCGGTCTCGAATCGCTGCGTTCCCCGCAGGAAGCCCTCATGATCTTCTTCACCTCTTTCCTCATCTGGCTGCTGGAAACCGCCAAATACTGGTTCGTCATGCATGCCTTTGATTTCCAGGTGTCTTTCTTTGCTCTGATGCTCATGAACGGCATCGTCAACCTGGCCACCACCCTCCCCGCCGCCCCCGGTTATGTCGGCACCTTTGACGCCCCCGGGATTGCGCTCTTAACGGCCTATGGCGTACCTGGCGAAGTGGCTGCCGCATATACCCTCGTCTTACATGCTGCCCTGTGGTTCCCCATTACCCTCCTGGGCGCTTATTACTACCTGCGCCAACCGCTGCGCTGGGGCTCCAAAGAGGTTAGCCAGATCCAGCAGGAAAGCGCCGTAAAACCGTAAATACCGCCAAATAAGGAGCACAATATGCAAATCGCCATCATAGGAGCGGGAATAGCCGGTATGGCTGCCGCGCACGATCTGTTGAAAGCCGGTCACCAGGTAACCCTCTATGAAGCTGCCGATTTCGTCGGTGGTCTGGCTGGTGGGTTCAAGGAACCGCATTGGGACTGGTCAGTCGAGAAGTTTTACCACCACTGGTTCCAGAGCGATTCGTCCATGCTCGGTCTCATTGAAGAACTGGGCTGGAGCAGCAAGGTCCAATTTCCGCGCCCCACCACCGTCATGTCCCATAAGGGCAAATTCTACCCATTCGATTCCATCCCGGCTGCCCTCCTCTATCCCGGGCTGGGTTGGGGCATCAATAAAATCCGCTTTGGGCTGGTAGGTGTCTTCCTCCGTCTCACCAACAACTGGAAAAACTTTGAAAAGACCACAGTGGACGCCTGGATGCGCAAATACGCCGGCGCCAAAGTCTACGAAGAAATGTGGGAACCGATGTTGATCGGCAAATTCGGTGAAAAATATGCAAGACAGGTCAACATGGCCTGGATGTGGGCCCGTCTCAAATCGCGTACCACCCGTCTCGGCACCTACGAAGGCGGTTTTCAGGCCTTCTGTGACCAGTTGGCCGCCAATCTCACCAGCCGCGGCGCCCTCATCCGGCTGAACACCCCCGTCCAGTCCATCCGCCGTGATGAAGACGGCCAACTCCAGGTAACCACCAACGCCGGCACAGCCGCCTTTGATCGCGTCCTCTCCACCACCTCCCCCAGCCTCATGGCGCGTATCGCCCCCGACCTGCCGCGTGACTACCTGCAAGGCTTGCTCGATCTCAAAAGCATGGGCGCCGTCATCCTCGTGCTTTCTATTAAACATCAGCTCTCCCGCGAGGGCTACTACTGGTACAACCTCCCCAAAAAAGAAGGCTACCCCTTCCTCGCCCTGGTGGAGCACACCAACTACCTCTCCCCCGAGCATTACGGCGGTGACCACATCCTCTACTGCGGTGACTACCTCGAAACCGACCACGAACATTTCAAACTCAGCCAGGAAGAACTCGTCGCCCGTTTTATACCCTCCCTCCAGCGCATCAACCCCGATTTCAATGCCGATTGGGTCAAAAAAAGCTGGGTCTTCAAAACCAACTACGCCCAGCCCGTGCCCTTGCTCAACCACTCCAAAAACATCCCCGCTATCCAAACCCCCATCCCCGGCCTCTACTTCGCCAGCATGAGCCAGGTCTACCCCTGGGACCGCGGCACCAACTTCGCCGTTGAGATCGGCCGCCGAACGGCTAAAATGATCATCGGGGAATAATCCCCTCCTCTGCATGAGTGACTGCGAAGGGGTTGAATGTATTTTACCAATAGCCTTATTCTGGAGGAATTATTGAAGGTCAGGTATTTTAAAGTTTAAAGACTTCGTATTGCCTTATTAATGGAATTGCATAAATAATCCCGTTTGCAATCGCCAGGAAAAAAATAATATTTCCAAGAATTGGAACAAAAACACGAAACACCCAATAAGTTACTAACCCAATTCCGATTCCAAACAATATCGCCTAATCTGCTGTTGCTAATCACAATGCTGATTATTTAGTCAATAAATCGAATCGCTGAAAGAACATCTTTTTGGGTTTGTAAAATAACCAGGTCGTTTACAATGAATGGATCGACAGAAAAGTCATGAATAAAATAAAGTTCGGAATACAAATCCATACCGCCAACCAATTCGCCTGTGTCCAGCAAAAAAATATACAAGTCATCTGCACTTTTTCGAGAATAAATCCGACCATCAATAATTATCGGACATGTGAGATTTTTTCCAATCTTCTGAACCCATTTGATTAACTGATTTTGAGGATCATACCTGACTATCCCATCTCCAACAATAAGCAGATCCTTGCCGTTTGCGACTGCACAATTCGCGCCTGTAATTGGCAAATACCCAATCAAATCAACACTATTTTCTTTATCGTTAAAAACACGAACTGGATCAAGGGAATCTTTTCCTTTATCACCAAAAAAGTACTTCTGATCCCAATCAAGAAACACACTATTCGGGGTCCCTTCGAAAGTAACTTCCCCAAAAGTTAAGCCATTCAAAGCACTGAATTCATAGATTTTGTTCCTTCCAATAACTATGATTTCATTTTCATTGTTATTTCCATATAACCATAATGGCGATTTATCCACGCTATGTGCCAACCAATTAATTTGCCCGGTATCCGCATCCAGGGAATAAATACGTCCAAAATATTTTGCTATGTATATTTGCCCATTTTGTAAAATAATATCCAATGTTCTTTGATTCGACCCGGAATTCAACTCGTTATGCCACAAAACATCGCCGGAAGACGCATCGATCGCTGAGATTTCAAACTCCTTATCGCTTATAATTAAAATTCCATCCTTCAGAAGAAATGGCGCATTCGAATAAGCTCCTGAAACATTCACTTTCCAAAGCACCTCTCTTGTGAGCAAATCAACAGCCGATAACGACTGCGTTGTTTGCACAAAAAGAATGTTTTCATCCACTATCGGAGTTGAAATAATTTCACCATCAAACTTGATCTCCCATACCGTTTCCGTCTTCGATTCGATTGGCACCTTATTTCTTTCAACATTTTTTATTCGAAAGACATAATCTAACCCTATTACAAGAAATATGAGAAAAAGAATCCAACCGATTATGATCAATGTTAGCTTATTGAATATTTTCATATCTTTTTAAATCTTTCTCTTTAAAAGTATCGCCAAATAAAATCAAAAACAGGGTTCATTGGAAATGACTGTGGTTCAATCATAGTAGAATTTGTTGCA
>PHBZ01000074.1 GCA_002840755.1 Chloroflexi bacterium HGW-Chloroflexi-10
TCGGGAGTGGTTTTTTGTTTGAGCGCGCGCGTACGCGCGCGCTCAAACAAAATTGTCGAAAAATTACCTCCTGGTCGTAGAATGAAGGTATCCCAACCACACATTCTTCCAAACAGGAGGCTTTCCCATGCTATCTGAAATCGAACGTTTCGTCAACTGGGTGCGCAGGCGCAGCCCCGAGGCGCGCACCTGGCGCGATTATGGCTATGACCTGCATTTCTTTGTCCAGGTTGTCGGGGACCGCCCACCCCGCGAAGTCACTTTTCGTGAGGTGGACAAATTTGTTGGCCAGCAATCCGAGCAAGGCTTCAAGCCCACCACGATCAATCGCAGGTTGGCGGCGATTGTGGCGCTATATGCCTTCCTCGCTCCCGAAGATGATGGTCTGGCCTGTCCCGTTCTGCCGCGTCGTCATCATTTGCGCGAACCGCAGCGGCTGCCGCGCCCGGTGCAGGAAGCAGACCTGCATGATTTTTTCGCAGTGGTCACAGATGCCAGGGATCGGGCTATGTTCACCCTGATGTTAAGGTGCGGTCTCAGGATTGCGGAAGTGGCTGCCATGCAACTCACAGATCTGTACCTGGATGAAGACTTCCCGCGCCTGCTGGTCAGGGGCAAGGGTTCGCGCCAGCGCACGGTCTATCTCTCATCCCAGGCTGAGCGCGCCCTACGTGAATATATGCTCACCCGCCCCAAGGCAACCAGCGATTTCGTTTTTCTCAGCTATTTGCTGAAGGGTCTCTCCACTACCGCAATTCACAAGCGCCTGATGCGCTATCGGGAGCTAGCCGGTCTCACGCTCACGGCCCACCAGTTCAGGCACTCCTTCGCCAATGATCTGCTCAACGCGGATGTGCCCGTCACCAGCATCCAGAAATTGATGGGCCACCGCTGGATCGAGTCCACCCAGGTTTATGTCCAGGCCAATGACAGGCAGGTGCAAAGCGATTATTATGCCGCCTGCCAGAAAATTGAAGGGTGGGCCTGATGACTCCTCCCAAGCACAAACCCGATTCCCTGACCGAGCAGTATGACCAGATCCTGCATTCCACCCGGTACAAACACCTGCCCGCAGATTTCATCAGGCCGCAGCCCACCGCCTTTTGGCCGCCGGAAAATATCAGCCTGTATGAGCGCTATCGCGATTGGCTGCTTTCAGGCGGGACTTGCGAAATGGCTGTTGAAATCATCTACCTGCCTGCAGCCGGGCATGTCTTCGGACTCAATCTCAAGCCCCACCCGCAGATCAACCTGCAGGAAGATCTGGAACGCGTCATGGAGTATACCCAGGCCAAAGGCTCATGCAAAGCCCGGATCAAGGCCTGCCGCAACGGACTGAACCTTTTTCGGCGGTTCCTGCGCCTGGAACGTGGCCTGGGCGAGGAGAGCAGGGCCAGGAACTTCGATAGCGCATCCCACACCCAGGGGATGCCGCAGTGGCTGGTCCTGGAATTGGAGCGCTATCAGCATGTCCGGCAAAGGAACTGGCGCGCAGCGCGCCTGGATCAGAACATCCGCCGTTTCTGGTCCGGCCATTTGCGTGTCTGGAGCTTCCTGGTGCAACAGCGCCAGGTGCAAAGTCTGGATGATCTGAAACGCCAGCACATTCTGGATTATATCGACGTGAGTCTGCAGGCCAACTATTCTCCCTCCACGGTGAACAACGATCTGCGCTGTCTGCACAGCTTGCTGCTCTTTTTGCAGGACGAAGGTTACACAGTGCCACAGTCTCTGCTGCGCATTCCCGGCCTGAAAAAGCCCGATAGTTTACCCAAATATCTCACCGATGAGCAGGTGCGCAAGCTGCGCGACGAGGTCGAACGCGGCGTGCGGGAGGCGCAACTTGCCAGCCATCGTCGCCTAGCCTTGCTCGTTCGCGCCGCTTTTTATCTTTTGTGGCAGGGCGGAATGCGAATTGGCGAGGTGGAAGAGCTGCGTCTCGAAGACCTGGACATTTCAGCCAGGCTCAATGCGGGCCTCCCCGGCGGGCGGCTCAGTGTGCGCAATGGCAAGGGCTTGAAAGATCGCACGATCTATCTCACCGAGACCGCCATTCAGGCTTTGCAGGGCTACCTGGCCGTGCGCGGTGGAAGTAATACCCAACACAGCGATCATGTTTTTCTGTACCGCAACGCCCCGCTCAAAAGTGGCCTGATCCGGAACCATATGCTTTATCTCGGGCAAAGAGTGGGTATAAAGGTTTATCCGCACCGGCTCCGGCATACCTGCGCCACGCAGTTGCTCAATGCTGGCTGCCGGATCACTTCCATTCAGCGCTTCCTGGGACACAAGAAACTCAACACCACCATGATTTATGCCCATGCCCACGACCAGAACGTGGCTGAAGATTACTTCGCCGCCATGCAAAGGGTGGAACAGCGCTTAGACACTTCGGCCGCTGCTTCGGCAAGCTCAGCACAGCGGCTCAATGCAGACATAGTTCCCACACCCAAGGAAGAACCCAAGCCGGAAGGCGACATTGTCTATGTACCGCCCATTTTTGGCGAACCCGATCAAGTTTTGGTTTGGGTTGAGCGCCTGGCCTTGCCCGAACTCTGCCAGCAGGAGCGCCTGGAAATTGCCGCAAGTCTCAAACAGACGCTTTGCCTGGGTTTTGCCAGCCAACTCTCACCGCCAATGAAAGTGCCCCACAGGGGTATGGCGATTGTTGGATAGTGAAAGTTTTGAACTGCTGCACCTTAACAACCTATATTTTTCTGCAACCCAAAGCAGTACAATGAAATTACTCACAGCAGGGTAGAGCAACGCAGGAGTGCGACTCGAGCGGCTGTGGGTTCCGTTGCACATCGTCCCGGCATCTCCTAGAAAAGATACCGGGACGTGGCGCTTCGGTAACGGTACATGCAACGGATGGAAAGCGATAAACTCGAGTCTCGGCGGGTCAAAAACCACCGCCGAGCAAGGTTTAAAATTGTTATTCTGGAGTTTTACAACTTTCTTCCTCAATTTCTTTTGGCGCAGAAATCCAGTATCTCACGTCAGCAAACATATCAAAACCTTTTTCTATCTGCATGGAAGAAGTATCATAGGCATAAAAATTCTCATCGGAGAAAAAACCAATCCGGTCAGAATTAGCCAATAGGCTTGGCAATTGAAATACTTCACCTGGTAAGTTTTCCGGACTGATTCTTTCCACTTCTTGACCTGTATCAGAATCGAACCAAGCAATAGCGCGATCAGCAAGTTTGCTGGGGTCTTTACCACTTGGCAATATATCAGCAATTATTCTGTCGTTAGGTAACCAAAAGAACTCGTTTACCCCAATCACCGAATTTATAAAAATTAAGTTGTCAGTATCTCTCGTCTCAACAATACCTAAGTAACTCTCTTGTTTCTCTTCGTCAAGAATAACGAATGCAATTTTCTCGCCAGTTGACGACCATTTCAACGACCTTATAGTCAAACTCATTTTATTAAGGTGAGTTAACTGAGCTCTATTAGAGCCGTTCGGAGATGAGACAAATATTTGCTGAATATTATCATTGTCTTTATCGGTAAAAGCAACCATCGTAGAATCAAATTTCCATGACACATCATTTACGACCCCATCCTCAGTCAATTTGAAAATCTCCTTTGAATCTTGAGATGAAATAGTGACAAGATTTTGAAATTCATAGGAGGTGAATTCCTGATTACCTGTTCCCAGGATCAGGGCCATCCATTGTTCATCAGGCGAAATTCTAATTCGAGCTATCGCAGCCTCTAAATTGAGACTGTTGATATCAGCAATTTCTCCTAATATGTTGCCCTTAATGTCTACCTTGAAAATACGTTGCTTCTCAGTTTCGACAAATAATGTACATCCATTAGTAGCCCATCCTATTACATTTATAACTGTATCTCCACTGATCTCCAACCTTTGTCGATCACCGGTACCTAATGCAACTAGAAAGATATCTCCATAGTCTTTACTAGCTAACGCTATCATTAGATTATCACGAATTATGGTCGATGGCGTCTTTGTAAAATTTGTTGGCTGCAGAACAGGTGTCGGTGTCTCTGTTGAAGTTGTTTGCGGCAAGCTAGGTGATGATGTTTCAGATGTTATTGTGTTGGTATTTACACAGCCTAATAAGAAAAAGACTAAAAACATTTTTAGAATGAACGCTAGAATTTTCGTTTTCATGTAGTTAGCTCCTGGCTAAGGCAAGTTAAAGTAGTTAGTATCATAGTCTGCAAAATTAGTAGCTCCTAAGTCAACGAAATTAGTGGTTAATTCCTCTTTAGAATGGGACCACCAAACGTTGCCTCGGAAAGGATTCGCTTGAGATAAACTAACATTCACACTTTTTCGAACCTCAAAATGAAGATGCGGGTCTATAGGACCTCCGTCATCAATCGTACCTCCCATTTCCCCTATTTGCGTATTAGAGTCTACAACTGTTCCTTCTTCTACAGAAGATTCACTTAAATGTGCATAGATTGAATAAAATTTTTCGCCTTGTATCTCATGTTCTACCATAACATAATTTCCCCAATCCGCCGCTCCAACCTTTATCACTACACCAGACTCTGTTGCGTATATAGGTCTGCCTTCCCAATTTACATGCAGAGGATTGTCACCATAAACATTTCGACTGTCCAAAGAAGAATGCCAGCCGTCTGAGCAGCTACCTGTATACGTATTGCAGCCGCCGAATCCACTGTAATTAGCTGGCCCGTCATCTTCATGCAAAGGCGATTTCGCTTTACGCACGAACTCCTTTTCGGGGCTGATCAAACTTACTCTATGATCCCGCTTACCGTTACTACAATTATAGGCTTCTCCATCTCCGCAGGGCTTATGTCCTGATGGGTCAGTATACTTAAGCGGATTATTTCGAGCGTAGGCGTACCTATCCCAGTCTTGTGAATTTGCGGGGTTGGGTATAATCGTATCAGGTTGGGTAAAGCGGTTAAGATAAG
>PHBZ01000053.1 GCA_002840755.1 Chloroflexi bacterium HGW-Chloroflexi-10
TACCATATTATCTAAGATTATTTTCCTGGCAACAATACCGATTTAAACATACTAATACCGCTTTAAACATACTAGGAATCAGGAATCAGTTATAAGGGAACCCAATTCCTGTTTTCTGCTTCCTGATCCCTCACACTATATTCTTCTCGGCAGCCCCCAGCCACCCAGGCGCACCGCGTTGGGCTGGTCGGGCCAGATTCCGGCGATGGCGTGACCGCAGGAGGGGCAGGTGCCCTGGGGAGTAATCTGATAATCCTGAATGACATAGCCGTGACGCTGCACCAGTAAGCCGCTGCATTGTGGGCAATAAGTGTTTTCCAGCGAGCCAACCCGTCCGGGCAGATTACCGGCATACACATAGGAGAGGCCGGCTTCCTGGCCGATATCGGCGGCGGTTTGCAGCGCAGAGGCTGGCGTATTTGGGTTCTCGGTCATATGATAATCGGGGTGGTAGGCGGTCACATGCCAGGGAATATCCCGCGAAACGGAGGCCAGAAAACGGGCGGCATCCCACAGCTCTTCGGGGTCATCATTAAAGCCCGGCACCACCAGGGTAACCACTTCCACCCATAAGCCCAGTTGGTGGGCTTTTTGAATGCTGTCGAGGACATTCTTGAGAACGCCGCCCAATTTGCGGTAGTTCTTATCCTGCATGGACTTAAGGTCGATTTTATAGGCGCTCAGATACGGCCGCAGCATCTCGAGCGCTTCCAGAGTGGCGTTGCCATTCGAGACAAAGGCACACTGCATGCCGGCCATTTTGGCGCGTTTGAAGATATCCACGGCCCATTCGGTGGTAATCAGCGGTTCATTGTAGGTGGAGACCAGTATGGAAGCCTGGTTTTCCCTGGCAATGCGCACCATTTGATCCGGGGTGATCTCGCGCAGGTAGTTTGCGCCCTGATCAGCACGCGGATCCCGCAGGGTCTGTGAGGTGATCCAATTCTGGCAATAGCCGCAGTGGAAATCACAGCCCAGCATACCGAAAGAGAGCGCATCCGAGCCCGGAAGGAAATGCGAGAAAGGTTTCTTTTCCACGGGGTCCACCTGTAAGGCAGCCACATAGCCCCAGGGTACGCGCAGTTCACCATCCTGGTTAAAACGCACCTGGCAGATCCCACGCCGTCCGGGTTTGATAACGCAGCGGTGCGCGCAGGCGGTGCAGCGTAAGGCGCCTTCCGCTAACACTTCCACCAGGCTGCCTTGGGTAGTTAAACGATCCAATTGTTGCTGAACATTGGTCATAATAGTGCTCTTTTCAATACTGCTGGAAAGTGATTTTAATGAAGCGCATCCTGCGCGGGGAGTAATTTAACCGATTGTAGCAAAAAAAAACTAAAAATACCTGTGCCAAAAAGCATGATTGGATTAATACACAGTGCAGATGCACCAACTAAAAAAAACCGCCCCGGAAGGGACGGTTGATTGCGACACATTACTTTTAGATACCCAGGGCAATCCCGGTTTTACCGGCGGTGGATACCCCGCCGCAGCAGCCGGACGCAGACGCAGGTGAGTCTGCATCGGGTTTGACAGCCGAGACAACCAGGGAGTGAATCTGGGCATAATCGCCCATCGTGTAGCCTGAGCTGCGCTGGGTGCGCACGTTAGAGAAACCGGCGGCGCGAATCAGGTCCAGGTACTCCGCTTCAGGCAGCGACCCGGAGACGCAGGCGGCCCATTCCGCGGTGCTGCTGCGCAGATCCTCGGGCATACCTGCCGCGCTGACCGTATCGCTGATTTCCAGGCGTCCGCCGGGTTTGAGAACACGGAAGGCTTCCGCAAATACGGCGCTTTTGTCTTCAGTCAGGTTGATCACACAATTGGAGATGACCACATCCACACTGGCATCCTCTGCCGGGAGCTGATCCGCCTGCCCTTCGCGGAATTCCACCTGGGTGTAGCCGTTGCGCTGGGCGCTTTGACGGGCGCGTTCCAGCATGGCCGGGGTCATATCCACCCCGATGACTTTGCCGCTGGCGCCTACCTTATTAGCGGCCAGGAAAGCATCCATTCCGGCGCCGGAACCGATATCCAGAACGGTTTCACCGCTTTTCAGGCTGGCCAAGGCAAACGGGTTGCCGCAACCCAGTGAAAGTTCGCTGGCCTCAGCAGGGATCACCTGCAATTCGCTGGCATTGTAACCCAGGGAAACCGGATGGGAAACGCTTTCTCCAAGGGAGGAACTGGAACCGGAGCAGCAGCCCGAGCCGGCATTGCTCTGACCGGTGATTGCCGAGGAGCGGCTGTCGCAGCCACAACCGCCGCCGCTTTCGGCGATCAGCGAGTAAGACTGCTGGACCGCCTTGCGCCGTTCGACGCGGCTGGTACCCACGGCCGCAAAGACACTGATCTCGGCTTTTTCGGCGTCGGGCTGCGTTTCACTGCTGGAGCAGCAGCTTTGATCGGTGCATTCGACAAACACATTCACCAGGCCAGCCTGCCGGTACCATTGCCGCATCTGCTCGCGTTCGAAACCCAGCCAGGTGTCGGCCATTTCTTCGCGCATCCAGGTGTGCGTATGCGTATCCAGGTCGGTGATAATCAGACGCCCACCCGGTTTAAGCAGGCGTACCATCTCGCGGATGGCCGCCAGCGGGTCCGGCGTGTGGTGCAGGTACATGTTGGCAAAGACAGCATCCATACTGGCGGAGGGCAGCGGAATAGACTGCCCTTCGGCCTCGTGGTAGTGGATATTGCTGAACCCGGCCAGGTTATTACGGGCGACAGCCAGCATTTCGGGCGAGGCGTCCACCGCGTGCACCTGTTGAACCAGCGGCGCCAGAGCCGAACTGAGGAACCCGGTGCCTGCGCCGATATCCGCCACACTCATTTCCGGGCGCAAATACGCTTTTTGAATGGCTGTTTCACGCACAGCCTCCTGAAAATACCCGCTGCGCAGGCTATCCCACTGGTTGGCAACGTTTTTAAAATATTGATTGGAACGGGTGGTCATTGATTAATCCTTTCTTTATCGTAAAAATACGATATTAATTCTAAAAAAAAGAGATCAGCAGCAATTCACATCGGAATCGCTAGCGCAGCACTGCGGCAGCCATGCGCCGATCTGATTTTTTAACCAACGAATATTGCTTTCATTCAGGCAGTAACACGTGGCCGGGCCTTCCACCTCACCGGAGATTAACCCGGCTTCGCGCAGCACTTTGAGGTGCTGGCTGACGGTGGATTGCGCCAGATTGGTAAGTTCCACGATTTCACCGGTAATGCACATCTGTTTCTCGGCCAGCACCTGCACAATTTGAAAACGCACCGGGTTTCCCAGGGCTTTGAGCATTTTGGAGAGGCGCTCTTCATTGATTGTCAGCGGGTGCAGGGTGGCGTTTTCTTTCATACTGTTTTCCTTATATCGTAATTTTACGATATAATTAGAATTTGTCAAGAGGCAAATTTTTCACCACAAAAAACCCGAACCATAGGAACAATAAAAGCCGGTGAAATCTAAAATGGTTGTTAGAATACAGTTGCACCCGGAGCGGGGTTTAAGAGACACGGGTGGGTCTGGAACATAAGCAAGCATGTTTTACATTTAAAACAGACCCACCCGTGTCAAACAGCTGTGCTGCAATTTTTCCGGAAGTGAAGGAGCTAGATTGGCATATTCTTGGCCAGGCGCTCTTCCAGTATGGCGATCATTTGCTGGCCGCGTGTTTCCATCTCTTTCAGGGTGGTCAGCCAGTGGTCGGTGGCGTAAAGCACATCCTCATCCGCGCGCGGGGTATCCAGAGCCTGTTTGATATCGGTGCTGTCATCGACGCCCAACTGGGTGAGCATGCGCAGGATCGCCATCAGGCTGTAGCCAGCGTTGCGCAGTACGCGGATGATGCGCGCGCGCGCAATATCCACGGCAGAGTAGAGCCGGTAGCCGTTGGACGGGTTGCGCGGCACCACCAGCAGACCGTTACGTTCCCAGTTGCGCAGTTGATCCACGCTGACATTGAGGTGCAGGGCGGCATCGCGTATGCGCAGACCGCGGCGGGTGCTGTCCGCCGGGATACCCTGGGCCCAGCGCGTCACCAGATCGGCGGCCAATTCGGCCTGCGAGCGTTCCGCCTGGACCATTGCCATGTAGTGGTAGGTTTTTTCCAATGCGCCGCCCAAATCCCCTCCGGCGGCATGCAGCACCAGTTCCACGGCCGCCTGACGGATGGCTTTTCCCGGCCAGGGAGTGTTTAAGGCTGTCCGCGCCAGGCGCATCTGCTGCAGATGATCTTCGGTGTACATGCGGTAGCCATTCGGCGCGCGCGGTATCGGCGGCAGAAAGCCCCAACCCTCATACAGGCGCACCGTATTGGGGTGGCAGCCGACCGCTTTGGCTATTTTGGTGGTGCTGAGACGTTTGTATGGCATGCAGTCTTATTCTTTTCCGTCGTATGGAATAGTGTGAATGGTCAGTTCGAGTGGTTTTGCCTGTTTGGTCAGCCGCCGCCAACCTTCCCGCAGCGCGCCGCTCAGGGTGTGAGCGGTGGAATGCAGGTTGTATAACTTGCCGGTTTGGCCGTCGGTTTCACTGGAGGCAATCCGGACTACTTTTTGAGCGGCTATTTCGGGTGGCCGCGCCCACATGCGGATAATCGTGGGAAAGACTTTCAGGCGTTCCTCCGAACCGGCGACAACCTCCACATCGGTCAATAACTCGGTGAGCATCATTCCGGGATTGAAGATGAATACGCCCACCCCGCTGCCCGGGTTTTCTTTGGCAACTGCCAGGCTGAAGGCACGCAGCCAGGCTTTGCTGGCTGCGTAGGCGCTCTGAAAGGGCACCGGGCCGTTATAGCCATGTCCGAGGATATTGATCAATTTACCGCTGCCGCGTTCCAAAAAATGGTCCAGGGCTACTTTGGTACCGTTATAGCTGCCGGTGATATTAGTTTGGATAACGCTGTGGAACATCTCTGGCCGCACGCCGCTGGTAGGCCCGTATGGACCGGCGTACCCGGCATTGTTGACCCAAACATCAAAGCCTCCAAAGGTGTTTATCGCCAGTTTTGCCAGCGCGCGTACCTGCTCCAGGTCGGCGACATCGCAGGCGGAACCCTGGCTGTGCTGCGGATCATTAAGCTGCGCCAGGGCTTTTTCCACAGCGTTCTGGTGGCGGGAAGAAATGACCACGTTCGCGCCAGCATCCACAAAAGCCCGGGCGATGGCCAGGCCAAAACCGCGGGTGCTGCCGGTGATAACAGCAGTTTTACCGGAAAGATTAAGCATTTGTCTACCTCTTATTTTCAGGCATTCATGATTCTAAGGTTAATTGTATCAGAGGCAGGTTTGAATATGAAATACAGAAAATCATGAAGAAATCGAATTAACCTGCAAGAAGCCTGCACTGCAGACAAGGGCGGGTCTTGTTAAGGGCGAACGATGAAGGTCCACAGTCCAGACCCACCCGTGTCCCTTGACCGGGTAAATCATTCCTGATTGCCATGCCCGCCGGAGGTTAGAACCCCCCCGGATAAAGAAAAACGCTCAATCCACTCGCAAGCTCGGGACTACGTAAATTGGGCTTTCCATCCAGTTTGATTTAGCCGGCTTTAGCCCAATGATTCCTATTCACCAGGCCATCAAATGCCGGATGGGCAGACAAGGGTGGGTCTTGTTAAGGATGAACGATGAATGTCCACAGTCCAGACCCACCCGTGTCCCTTGACCGGGTGAACCCACTTTGTCGGCTCCAGCCCAATGCTTCCCATTCAACCAGACCCACTACTGTCTATCTGCCCTCAAGCGGGATCAAACGGAGCGTAGCGCGGGTTGATGCGCCGGATTAAGCGGTAAGCGAAGGGTTGAAAGCCAAATGTCGGCCAGTAACGGCTTGCTTCCAGGTTCGTGGTGCGCCAATCGGTGAACATGCATTCAAAGCCGGCTGTACGGCTGATATTGATCGCGTGGCTGAACAGCGCTCGTCCAATGCCGCGGGCGCGGTAGTCCGGATGCGTGGCAGCGGCGGCAAAATGAGCCGCGGTGGGGGTTCCCCATAGGTGCTCCGCACCGATATCTTCGGTGTATATAGCCACAACGGCAACCATTTTATTGCCGTCAAAAGCCAGCCAGGTTTCGGCGCTCTCGTCGGTAGCCAACTCGGCATAACCCGGCCGGATATTATCCAGGTGTTCCTGCGGCACCGGTTCCCAGACAGGCGCGCCATTCAGGTGTTGCGCAATCCAATGCGCATTGTCATGCAGTGCCTGTTCATCCTGTTTTTCAGCTTTACGGATGAGGATACCGGTGGGCAATGGCGTATCCGGGAGTTCCTCAGCCAGGCTGCTGACGGCATAAGCCTGCTCCTGGCCGAAACTGAGCAGTTGGAAAAGAGACAGCCATTCCGGCAGCGCCGGGCTGACCAGGTAATGATTCAAAATACCATCCTCAATCCATTTTCGACCAGCCTGGGTATATAAACCCGCCAGCAAATCCAGCGGGAGTTCGGGCGCCAATACCGCGCCACCCAACGGAACCCACACGTGCGGGCCAAAGAAGACATTGTCACTGTAACTGCCGATGATGTATCCAGCAAGTTTTCCGTTGTGCAGGTATGCAACACCATTGGTATCGTTTTTTTGCAATAACGCTTCTAAGAAATTTTTTGTGATTGCGGCTTCGTTCATCCGTGCGGGCAGGATCGGAAACCGGCGATGAAAGTTTTGAAACTGCGCTGCCAGTAAACCGGCAGCCGCAGGAATATGTTCGGGCAGAAATGCTGTGATGGTCATAAGATTCTCCTTTGCTCTGATTAATTCTATCAGATTTGAATGAGGATGCAGGATGTGTATAATCTATAAAAAAGGAGCAGCCATGGAAGATTTCCTCTCCCGTTTTGAGTATATTCGTAATCTTAAGCAGCGTGTAAGGATCGTTGGTGAACGCAGTGTGCCGGTTGAAGTGGGTGAGCCTTTACTGCGGGAACGTTTAATGATCGTGACCATGCCGGATGGCACCCGGCGGGCGACAGAGCTGATTTTCCCGGAGAAACAGGGTACGTATCCAGCCGTATTGTTCGTTCACTGGTATGAACCGCAGGAGCCTGTTCATAATAATCGTTCTCAATTCCGCGAAGAAGCTATCCGCCTGGCCAATCGGGGTGTGGTATGCCTGCTGGTGGAAACCATGTGGAGTGATTTGGATTGGTTTTATAAACGCACTCAGGCAGACGATGAGCTCAATACCATCCGTCAGGTGGTGGAACTGCGCCTGTGGATGGATTTGCTGCTGGCAGAACCGGGCGTGGACGCCCGGCGTTTTGCGTATGTCGGGCATGATTTTGGCGCCATGCATGCTGCAATCCTGGCAACTGTAGACCCGCGCCCAACCGCTTATGTTTTAATGGCCGGCGCGCCGAATTTTCCGGATTGGTATTTGTACTATCCGCGGCTGGAAGGTGCAGAGAAAGATGCCTATAAAGACCATATGGCGCCGTATGATCCTTGTGCGCATATTGGCAAATTAACCAACGTGCCGGTGCTCTTTCAATTTGGGAACAACGATCCGCACGTGCCGCTTCCGCGAGCGCACGATTTTTTTGCCTGTGCCGTCGAACCCAAAGAAATGCGCTTTTATGAAGCCGGACACGGTCTAAATGAAACGGCAGAAAAGGATCGCCAGTTGTGGTTGGAAGCTGTTTTACATGCTAAATTACCACCCCGATAAAGTCGGGCGTTTGGATTAATGGGGTGCTTTGAAGGAAGCAGGCAGATTACCCCACAAAATAAAAACGACACCACGCGGCAAAGAACACAGCCTGAGTGACCAGGAAGAAAGTCTCTACCCAGCGTTCCAGGTGCGGACGGCCCTTTATTAAACCGGCCAGGCTGATATATGCCGGAAAAATCGCAATACAATAGCGTCCCAGGGACGGGGAAGGACCCACAAATAGTGGTGTTACCACCAGCAGTACACCGAAAATGCCCCATTCTTTGTGAGGGTATTTCCACAGGTAAAAGACCAGCAATACGATGAAAAGTAAGACAATTAAGCGGTTGATCAGATCCAGCCACGGGTAACCGCTGGCGGAGACGAACAGGGTACTCCAGGGCGTAGAGGCTGTATGCCCCCAACTGGATTGTACATTGAGAAACACCAACCAGTCACCACTTACCTGGTATTGCATCCACAGATACAGGAAGAACAGGACCGGCACCACAGCAAAAGCAGCCACATCCTTCCAGCGGATACGGAAACGGTTCTGTGCCAGGTAGGTAACGGCGATCGGGATCACGATCAATTGGGCCAAAGGCCGGGTCAATGCGGCCAGGGCGGCCGTTAGCGCGCACAGCCACCAGCTGCGATTCAGACTGAAATACAGGCTGGCAGCCATAAAAAACAGGAAAATACTCTCGGTATAAGCGGCCGAAAAGAAAAAGCTTAGCGGGAAGATCACAATCAGCCAGATGGTCTTGCGGATGTGCTCCGGAGTAAGCTGAATGTGTGCCAGAATGCGGGTGAGGATCAGTAGTGCGCCCACAAAAGCCAGATTGGCTATCAGGATGGCCAGCAGGGTAAAGGTGGTGCGGTGTTCGTGAAGGTCCAGCAGGAAATAGTTGCTGGCCTTGATCAGAAACGGATACAGCGGGAAAAAAGCCAGGTTGGATTGGCCTTCGGCGCTGAGATAACCTTTCCCAACAATGGAATAATACCAACCGGTATCCCAGCGCGCCCACATGTCCAATAAACGGATGGGGGTGAACTGCCAGCCGCGTTGGATGGCAAAAGGAATGGGGTAGCTATCGCTGGCGCGGAAGAGATAAGAGAGCAGCCCGGCCAACACCAGGATGCTGCGCGAGGTAAGGAAGGGGATGATGACCGTCTCGAAATCCGGTTTGAGAGCAGCGAAGCTGTTTTTGCGCATGGGGATATGATAGCATAGAAGTGCTAAAGTGAGACAAGGATGGGTCTGTTAATGGACGAGACATGGTTAAGCATGGTCCAGACCCACCCGCCGTGCTTCCGGTGAAATTATATTTCGCCGCCTTTCCCACCCCTTCCTATAAAATCATAAGACAAATTGAGCATCCTACCTTATAATCAATCTATGAAACGAATCTATTTACTTCTCATCCCTGTTTTTACCGTATTGTTTTTCTGGGGCTCTGCCCGGCCGGTTCAGGCGGATGCTCCGGTGTTTATTCCGGGGGAATGTCCTTTTGAAGAACCTTTGGGTGGTACTGGCGACCTCGAGATCATTTGCGGAACGGTGGCTGTGCCGCAGTTCCACGCTGAAGCGGATGGCCCCACTATTGAGCTGGCTGTCGTTGTGATTAAGGCAACTGGTGCCGCGCCGGCATCTGACCCGTTGATTATGGCCCAGGGCGGCCCCGGCGGCTCCACCATTGATACCTATGTCACCGCCTTGCTGATGAAGCCCGAAGCATTGGAGCAGCGCGATGTGATTTTATTTGATCAGCGCGGTACCCTCTATTCGCAGCCGGCGCTGATGTGTGAAGAGACCATGCAGTTAACCATGGACACGCTGGACCAGGACTTGAGCGTCGCCGAAAGTAACCGCTTATATGAAGAAGCGCTGGAGAAATGCCGTACCCGCCTGATCAATGAAGGCGTAGACCTGGCAGCGTTTAACTCTTTTGAAAATGCTGCGGATATCGACTGGGTGCGTCAGGCGCTCGGGTATGAGCAGGTCAATTATTATGGAGTCTCCTACGGTACCCTGCTGGGTTTTCATTTGCTGCGCACTGAACCTGCCTGGCTGCGCTCGGTGGTACTGGATGCTGTAGTGCCGCCTGATATTAACTTTGTGATTGACGCCCCGCGTAATAAGGAGCGTTCTTTCGGTCTGTTGTTCGCAAGTTGTCTCGCCGATGCAGCCTGCAACCGGACTTACCCGAACCTGGAGGCTGAATTTACCGAACTGGTAAATACACTAAACGCCAATCCAATCCGTGTTCCTGTCACGGACCTGGATACCATGCAGACCCATGAGGCCCTGGTGGATGGTGATACGGTTGTGGCGCTTTTCTTCCAGATGTTGTATGCCACCGATATTATCCCGGCGCTGCCGCGAACGGTCTACGATTTGAAAGCCGGAGATACCAATTTCTTTGCGCGGATTTTGGAATTACTGGTCTTTGACCGCACCATGAGCGAAGGTATGTACTATGCGGTTTTGTGCGCTGAAGATAGTGACTATACCGCCGAGGAAGCTGAACAGGCCCTGGAGGGCGTTCGCCCATTACTGGCTGACGGAGACCGGGAGAGCATCCCCAGTATGATCGCCACCTGCCAGAACTGGCGCACGGTGGACCTGAACCCGCAGGCGGATGAGCCTGTGAGCAGCGATATCCCTGTACTGCTGCTGAACGGTGAGTTCGACCCGATTACACCGCCGCAGAATGGCGCCCAGGCTGCAAAAACATTGAGCAATGTTGTCAATCTGGTCTTTCCGGGGATGGGCCATGGAGCATTTCTCTCCAATCCCTGCCCCACCGGCATTATTTTTGACTTTCTAAATAATCCTCAGGCTGCACCGGATTCAAGCTGTATTGCGGAAATGGGCGCGCCAGTCTACTTTACCCCCCAATCGGTGGTGGATTTTCCGGTGATTTTGCAGGCATTAAACCTGAAACCGTTTGCTGCAGCTACGGTGCTTTCCCTGCTGTTCTTTGCCGGCTTTTTAAGTTCGGTGGGCGTGGTGCTGCCGGGGGCCTGGCTGGTGCGTAAGCTGTCTAATAAACCAGCCCGCTCGCAGACGTTCCTGGTACGTTTTGCAGCCTGGCTGCCCTTTTTGGCGGCTGTGCTCCTGGGCGGTTTTATCCTGGGGTTAACAATTATCACAACCATGCTGGTGAATGCCAATAACTCGGTAATCTTCTTTGGATTGCCGGCTGGCGCCCGCTCCGTGTTTGTCCCGGCGCTGCTGGCAGCGCTGGTGCTCCTCGTGACGCTTGTCGCGGCGGTACAGGCCTGGCGTAAGGCCTGGTGGTCGCTGGGCGGCAGGATATATTACAGCCTGCTGGCCTTATCCGGCCTGATAATTATCGTAATTCTGTTGTTGTGGGCCATTACGAGTTAGTGAAATGATTGGGGCGGGTCTGTTTTTTAGGTACCGATCTGACCCGCCCCATTAGAAATACCCGTGAAGAGTCTTATTTTTTCCAATTCGTTAATTTATTAATCTCCTTTGAGAATTTGCGATCGAGGAGTTCGGGGTTATCGGGATCCATTTTTTCCAGAATATCCAGCCAGATATTCATTTGCTCAGGGTTATTTACGGCTTTCCAATAATAGGCTTCCGCAATGGCTAATTGCGTCATTTCGCTGATGTGGTAGCGTTTGCGCCCCATATACAGGGTAAGTATTTCCCGTGCTTTGGGGTAGTTCTTTTCTGCAATATGGTGATGAGCTACATTGATTCCGGCAAACAGGTATTCTGGGTGGTCCACATGCAATTGGTTGATGAGTTCGCGCGCACGCTGCTCCAATCCCTGCTTAGCCAGTGACAATGCCAGGTTGTTGATTAAATAAGGTGCACCCGGTTCAAATTCCAGTGCTTTTTCAAATGCCCGTTGAGCCTGCACAAATTTCCCTTTGTTAATGAGTTGGTAACCTGTATTAGCATATTCCAATGCTTTGGGATGATGATCTTCAATATCCGGTTCGGTATATATTTCCATTTCGAACGCGGCAGTACCATCAGGTAACTTGGAAGAAAGCATCAGGTTATCCGTAGCGGCATCTGCAAAGTCTTCATCATCTTCAAAAAAACCTGTTTGCAGGGCTTCCCAATAAGAGCGAACTAATTTGCCGCCAATACCATTAGCCCAGCAGGTTTTTACCACTTCCATCAATTGAGGGTCGCGGGTCATGAAGGCAAGTTCTAAAATTGTCAAAACAGAGCGCAGACTGCCATATTCCATCAGGATGGGAGCGATCAAATACAGCCTTGGGTAATTCTCCAGAAGTTTAATACATAAAGCCGGGTCAAATTCCTCGGTTTCTTCATCTATCAAACCGTCAAAATCGTCTGAAAATGTTTCATCCATAAACTCAAAGATTTCAAAAGCGAATGCCGGATGGCGATCCTTTTTTGCTTTGCTGAGTTCATCCAGATTTTCCTGGGCAATCGTAAACTCTGGGTCAATTTGGAGTGTCTTTTTCCAATATTTTTTGGCCTGCGGATTTTTGCCCTTGCGCGCATAAGCAAACGCCAGATAATGGTAGAAATCTGCCGGAATATCTGCTTGAATGTTGGCCGGTAAATCCGCGATTTCTGCCTCCAATGCAATCAGTTCTTCCAGTTTGACGGTAAAAGCCAGTACAAAGGCGAGCTGTGACCATTTATCTGGCGTCTCGGCCGGCAAATCACGCATTTTTTGGAGGGTCGTTTCAAGCTCATCCAACCGTCCGGTAAGAAAATTTATTTCCGCCAGCATGGATAATGCGGATACATTCGCGGGATCAGTTCTCAAGAGCCTGTTTGTATAATGCAATGCCTGGGAAAACCGATTAGTCAATAATTCCTTTAATGTCAGATTGATGTGTCCGTATTCGTAGTTGGGATAGCGCTGGAGAATACGATCGCCAATTTTTTCTGCTTTTTCATATTGGTGGTTGGTAAACGCCTGCTGAATGCGATCTTCTTCGCGCATCAAGTCGATCAATTCGTCAACTGTGCCGTTAATATTTTTGGCTTCAATGGTAGCCTTATAAAACTCATCCAGGATTTTGTTGATATCCTCAATCGCTTCAAATTTAGGCCAGCGTTTTTGAATTTGGCGCAGATGCCCCATACCTTCCGAGATTTTCATATTGAGCAGCAGTGCATTGGCATGCAGGAATTTGGGTATGGGGTTATTGGGGCTTAAGCGCAGGCTTTCTTTTGAGCTCCACAATAATCCTTGCGCATTTTCCGTTTGTAAGTAAATGCTATTGAGCATTTCAAAGAGCACATCCTGATTGGGATATTTCTTTGCCAATAGAATCAGGCGCTCTTCGGCAGCCTGCAACTGATCGTCTTTTTCTGATTCGATCATCGCGCCGATTTCTTCCAGCTCCTGAAGTATTTTTTGCGGGGGGAGTTTTAGATTGGCCATATAGTTTCCTGTATAATTTCGGGATAAATGGGTTAGGAATTTTGATCATTGTACAATAAATTTTTAACCGTGTCTTTGCAAAGGTTAACTTTTTCGCAGCGCCAGCCGGTCAGGCAGGATATGAACCTGCATGGCAAAATCGAAGCGGTCGATGTCCGTGGCGCAGTCCAGGTCGGCGGAAGGGAAGGCGGGGTGTGAACCATCGAATAGGACGCTGCTGCGCGGGTCCAGCACCCGCGCAGTGATCGCCGGCCAATCCACAGGCTGCTCTTGCAGCAGGGATTCCAGCGCATCCGCACAGGCAATATCCTCGCCGCCCCAGTTATCCGGGCGCACACCGGTTTCAATAAAGAGTACCGTATCCGCGGCGCAGGTTTGCACCGCGCGCATGGTAGCGCTGATATTGGGTAAGGATACACACAGGATCGGCGGAACGCTGCCACTTTCGGCGGCGGCGCGGGCTGCTAACACCACGCCCTGGGTGCCGGCAGAGGTGCGCTGCACCACCGTTTGCGTGATCTGCGCAGGCACTCGTGAGGGCGAGTTACCCAGGTCAAAGCCTTCCGCCGGTATACCGCCCACTTCTCCCAAAAGGAGCAGTCGCGGATTTTGTTCACGCCAGGCGAAGGCCTCGTTGATCGTGGAAACCAGGATGATCTCGGGTGCGCCGGCAGCAAGAACGTGTGCCGCGGTGGTAAAAGCGCGCAGCACATCGATAACGATCACCACGGCCTCCGGGTGGTTGCGCACGGTGTTTTGACAATTTTCAAGATTGGTATGGAAAAATCTCATATTTTGATTATACTCAATCGTTATTGATATTGATGAATTGAATAAGCCGGGAGAGTTCCCGACTGGAAAGAGGAAGAATGCTTCGACGAATTTTTGTTTTTTTGATATTGGTTTTGGTAGTTACAGCCTGCCAACCCCAAACGGCCAACCCGGTGGTGGAGAGCACCGCCACACAAGCATCCGGCGTCGTCTCCACCGATGCGCCGACTGTGAAAGACATGGCCCCAGCCGTCACAGCAACGTTTACGGCGGATGAACGTGGGCTCAAACAAAAATGGCAGCGCCTGATGATTGGCGCCACCATTAATTACCTGATGTGCCCATTGATCGTGCAAACGGCTGAGCAAGTGCAAAACGGCGAGATCGACCAGCAGCAGGTGCAGCAAGATGTCCTCAATCAGGGCATCATGCTCTATAACGTGCAATCTGCCTACGACCTCTGGCCGGGATTGGAAGATCAGCTGGACTTACGCGCGCAAGTATTGGAAGAAACGACAGCCATTCTGACCGCGGTGGATGATTGGCAAAACGGATTGACGGATCCGCAACAGGCTCTGGCAGTCTTACAGCCACTGTGCGATCAAAATGTAGAAACCCTGGAAGCAGTCAGAAAAGCCGCCGAAGCCGATGGGGTTACCAAATTGTTGTACGAAGCCATGCTGCGTGATTTGCAGCTCGGTGATGACCCGTTCATGGTCGGCGCGCTGCAATAAGTAACCAGAAATAAGAAAGTTGTTCGTGGGTAATGATTAGCGGTTCACGACAACAAACTTACTTCATTTTTAAAACCTGCCAGCCTGGCAGGTTTTTTGTAGTGAGTAACCTTGTTTAAACCAATTTTCTGCAAACTGGAAATCCGTATAATAAAAATAGGACCGCAAAACAATAGCACACGCAGTGGCCTTGGTTCGCAGGCTGTACTAAAAACCACTCGGTAACATTCGGAGGATATGCATGAGTCAAAATCCGGAAAAAGATGAGCAATCAAATCCCTGGCCAAAGGGGATCAGCGCCATCACACTGTTTGTTGAAGACCTGGAGACCGCGAAACAGTTCTATCAGACGGTCTTCGGTCTGCCGGTGTTCTATGAGGACCCCAACTCGAGCGTATTTAAGTTTGGGGAAACACTGATAAATCTGCTAAAAATCTCGGAAGCGGATGAACTTATTCAGCCCGCAAAGGTGGCCGGCCCTGAGAGTGGAACCCGTATGGTGTTTACCATAACAGTGGATGATGTGGATGCCGCCTGCGCACAGCTAACCGCGCGCGGCGTGGTACTGTTGAACGGCCCAATGGACCGGCCCTGGGGCATCCGTACCGCCAGCTTCAAAGACCCCGGCGGCTATATCTGGGAGATCGCCAGATAGTCCGGGGAGTCTTATATTATTGCTGGTCATTATTTGAATCTGTTTTTAATTATCGGCATGATTTTAGGATTTATTTTCCGTTGACTTTAATTTGAAAATCAGCATTTCAATGCGCTTGCCACCGCCTTTAAATTTGTAGCCAAACACTTTTTACCGCAATCCAATCAATGCTATACTTACCCCTGACAAACAGAAAAAATTTTGTTCAGGGAGATAACCTCGCGGATTTCCGGAATAGCATGCCTTACTGATATGCTTTTGGTAATAATGCGGCCTGAGGGAAGAATAAAAATCTATGAAAACAAGAGCCATAGTCATAGCATTATTCACAGCTTTTATCATAGCTTCATGTACACCATCGGTTACAGTTATTCCAACCGAAACTCCCTTACCTACAAATACAGCGTTACTGACCCTGACTGCCGAGCCGTCTTTATCCCCAACGACCCTGCCTACCCATTTCCCTTCGCCTTTACCAGAAGATTTAGAAACAGCACCCACTGGCTTTTCATGGAAACTTATACCTGAGTATAAGGTAGCCATTTTAGTTCCCGATGGTTGGTTTCTTAAACAAACAGATGTATTTGATGTGAATATTGTCGGGCAGATTGATATATCTCAAAAAAACTTTGATGAAAATGGAAAGTATTCCATTGGAATGGCAGTTACAGCATTTGTTTCAGACGATCCTGATTTGTTTACAGAAAGCCTTATAACTGATTTTGCCAACGCAAATACAACGACGAAAATAATTGACACTTGGGACTCAGAAATTAACACACATAATGTCCAACATATGAAAATTCAGGCGTTCTTACTAGACGAAACTGAACCTGACAAAACTATTCAATACTCATTCATTATTTCCGATAGTTGGGTTCATTTGGTAGTTTTTAAAAGTCCAACTTCTATTTGGGAACAAGTAGCAGGGGATTTTTCTATTATGCTCGATTATGCAACTGTTTTTACCGAATGACTTTATGTTTTGTTTAGTAATACACGAAATTTAATTCAATTGCACCATCTCCCTCAACCGCGTGTCAGTTCTGGCAGTTAGCGCAAGCTGGCTAATGATCTGTCAGCACTACAATCCGAACCAGCGTGCGCGGCGTGGTACTGGTGAACGGCCCAATGGACCGGCCCTGGGAGTCTTATATAACTGCCGTTAATTTAACCCGCTTTTGAATTTAAAGATGCAGCAGCTATTGCAGAAAAATCACTACGAGACAATCACATCCTCATGCAAAATAGCGTAAATCTCAACATCCTGGTGCAAACCCTTGTTATACCATGCCCCGCGCGCTGTGCCTTCGTGTCGAAAACCGCATTTCTCGGCAAGCCGGCGTGATGCCAGGTTATCCGGATGAATGACTAACCTGATCCGGTTGACCTGCTTGGTCTCGAACAGGTAACGCACCAGCAAGTTAACGGCTTCGGTTGCCACACCTTTGCCACGCTGTTCGGATGTGTAGACCTGATAGGAGAGTTCGTACTCATCCAGATAATTGACAGTCTTGAAGAATTCGATGTGCCCCAGAATCTCATCCTGTGGAGAAACTATAATGAGCATGCCGTCATCTTTGCTCCAAAAGCCTGTCTCTTGGAATTGCTTATGGAAAACGGGTTGGGCGAGAACGCCGCGCGGAAAGTAGTCGCCTCGATTATCGATGTCAAGATGATAGGTGTAAAGCGGATCGAGATCAATTTCCCGCACGGGACGGAGGGTAATAGTTTTGCCTTTGAGCATGGCATTCTCCTTTCTGCGGATTAGCTCATTAAGTTCTGGCTGTTAGCGCAAGCGGGCTAACGATCTGCCGGCGCTACAATCCAAACCAGCGGGCGCGGCGGCTGGAGCCAAAATGCTGCTTTTCGCCAACCAGGGCAATCGAAGGTTCCATGAAGCTTCCCGTCGGCGGTCCGGCCAGGAACTCCACGTCCACGCGCCCAACCCGTTCTTCTCCAAACTCAACGTAGCAGGAACCTGTTCCTCTGTATGCCGCTGGTTCAGTGCTGCCCCGTACCCCGGCGATGATTTCTTCCGCCACAGTCCGCGCAGCGCCTTCAGCGAATACGCCAGCCTTTGGTGTTCCAACGCTTGTCACGTCACCGATAGCATATACGCCGGGAAATCGCGTCTTGAGATTCTTTGGATCAACCGGGATCCAGCCATCCACAGTCATGCCACTGGCCGCTACCACCGCGGGCACGCAATGCTTCGGGATACCCAGGAACAAGTCGTAAGGCATCTCACTCTTATCGTCAAGGATGGCCACCCGGCGTGCCGGATCAAGCGCATGCACCAGGCGATCCGGGACAAAGCCAATCCCCCGCTCGGCGAAGGCGGCAAGGATAGCCTGGGATGTCGCAGGCGATGGTGGTATGGGGATGCCAAAGGGCATAACCAGGCTGATTTCGCAGGCGGCGCGCACGCCGCGTATCGTAAGATAGTCGTGCAGCAGCAATGCGGCTTCGCTCGGGGCGGGCGGGCATTTGAAGGGTGTTGCGGTAATGCCAACGATCGCGTGGCCTTTGGAGAAGGAGGGCAGCACCTCTCGCAGGCGCTCGGCGCCGGCAAAAGAATAAAACTCGTTGCCGCCTTCGCTGAGCCCCGGTGTGGCGCTTTGGTCGTAATCAGCGCCAAGTGCAATCACCAGTACGTCGGCATCGTAAATTCCATTGTTGGTTGTAACGCGGCGTGCTTCAGGGTCAATTGCCGTAACAACTTCCTGAAGAAAACGTACACCCGGCTTCACGATGTTCCGGTAAGCCAGGCGTACAGCCTCTGGCGTCTGACGGCCAAACATCACATCAAGCTTTGAGAAGCCGAAGAAAAAGGTGTCGCTCTTATCGATCAGCGTCAAATCGAGATTGTCGCCAATTGTCTCGGACAGTATCGAACTGAGTTCGAGCCCGCCGAAACCCGCACCCAGGACAATCACGCTTAGTTTCATCATTTATCTCCTTTTGCTTCAAACAGACCTGGATTATATTCTTTCAACAAACTGCCTAACTGCTCTTTTTCCCAATTCCAGCCAAAGTGCAATAAAGGAATAAATTGATCGTATGGCGGCTGTGGTTTATTCAGTATCTGGGGGCTATTGCAGTCTACCTTTCCGCCCTTCAATTTCAGTCCTTCCCCAACTTGGGACCCTGGTAATCTTTTAATTGATTCCACATCCTCCCAGGTAGCAAAAATGCTGTAACCAGGTGTATGGTAGTCAATTCCGTTTGGCGCTACGACAAGCCTGGTGTAACGGGCCTGCCCATAAAAGTGAAAAGCAACTGCAATGCAAAGGATGAACGCGCATAATCCGAATAGAAACAAGCTTCCTTGTGACCAACCTGAAGGATTATCACTGTGAGGCACGATCAGAGCAGATGCTGCCATAAACCCCGCCCCCATTGCAAAAACCAGACAAACCAATGCGCTCAAATATAACCAAAAAGGATTATGTAGAAAAAAAGTGGTGGGCTTTGAACTCATCATGACTTAATCTGATATGTGCGGCTAATGATTGCAACGCGAGGGGAAGCAGCAGAAGGTAGGAAACGCTGCAAATTTGCACTATGGATGAACCTCAAAGCGGGTTGATTCAGTGAAATTAAGAGTTAACCTACCCACTTCATGCAAATTGATCGGTTAAATGAGTATAGCACCGGTTGGTTTTGACAAGGAATTTAAGGTATAAGCATGGCATGCAGCGTGGTATGCTCCTTCAGCACAAAGCCGAAAGGCATACGTTATCTACACTGTGTATCGCTTGTTCCAACTGTCGGGGAAGGTAAGCCCATTTCCATAAACAAAACGAATAAGCTGCCCGTGATGCTGGACTTCATGTTCAAGGAGATCGAATGCAAGTTCAGCCTGTGCTTCAGTCAAATCTGCGAAGTCGATTTCGTTTAATCGTTTATGCGCTGCTTCCAATGCGGCAAGCACGGATTGCTTAACCCGCGGTGTTGTCAGGCTGCAAGAGAAGCCCTGCCATCCGCCCGTTTCGATTGCTGTAATATAGCTTTCACGGGCGCCAACGATGCACCACAACTGACCCGCAATTCGGTTGGATGGCAGGTCCGGTAAATCCAGGCTCAAGGAAACTTCATCGAGATGGTTTACAAGATCGTGTGTTAGTTTGAATGACCGCTCTAATTTCGACTTTAGTTGTTGGCTCATCTTTTTCTCCTTAACCTTATTAATCAATGATTGGCGATGTCGCTCGCGTAGGGCATATCTGCTGAAGGGCAGATGGTTGCTTCAAACTATATCAATCACGCCGGAAGTGTATCGTCTGGCAGCGGGCTCGTAGGCGGCAGTGCCCACCAAAACCCTAACATAATGATGCCGCCAACCGGAACCAGCAGGTACAATTGCAACCATGCGCTCTTGCCGCTGTCACGCAGCCGGCGCGACCCCGCTGCCAATAGCGGCAGCAGCACCGCAATCAGGAATATGCTGCCCAGAGTCTCGCTTATGTACACTAACGCCGCGGTAACCAGCGTGATGAACAGCATAAACCACCAGAACTCTGCGCGTGTTGCTCGTCCATTAAAATCCGCGTATTTTGTGAAACAAACGCGAATCGATTCAAAGAATGTCATCGGGTTACCTTCGCTGTGGGCATTTGAATTCAGAGTACTTTTCATTTTTAACTCCTTGCCGAATGTAGAGACTGTTTCTCTCAAAGATGCGGCCCAATTCCGTAAATTGAACCTGTCTCTATTTTCAGCGACTTCTCCCTTGTCCGCAACTGTGGAAAACCCTGGTTTTTCGGCTTCGAGCCTGTCAGCGGAGTTCCCCAGCTTCACAACCAGTTCTATTCTGGAACTTACTTGTAACTTGGTGTAAATGTTTTTCAAATGGAATTCAACTGTGCGCTCAGAAATACTCAGCGATGTGGCAATTAACTTATTGCTTTTTCCTTCTAGCAGAAGGTTTACCACTTCCCATTCACGGTTGCTCAATTGATTAAATTGTGCCATTGAAACTTTCCTTTTGTTTACTGGTCTTCAACCAACTGCGAGTTGAATGGAGACACGATCGCCCACTTCAAGATTTTCAGAATTTTGTACAATCATTTTGATGGGCACAAGATAGCGGCCATCCTTGGGGAACAGGGAAGTCTTCCATTCGGTGTCACCAATCCTTACGTGGACCGGGATTACATCCCAGCCATAGCTGACCATGCCTGAGATCGCTTTTATATTCTGGCTCGGCTCTTCCGGGACAGCAACGAAGAGAAAGGGGGCCGGACCGCGCCAATAGATAATTTCACCTTCGAACTCGATAACCATGTGTAACTCCGGAAATAGAATTTGCCAAAATCCGTCCTCGCTTCAAACGGCCTATGGCTTTATTTTGTCGTGGCATTCAGAACCTTTCGCGCCTTTGGATATGGCATACTCCTGCTTACCTGCAAGCGGCTTAATTCCAAAACCGCCTGATGACTAATTATACGGAATTCCGAACCATTGCAAATTTGCGCGTAGTGGGTTGGTTAAGGAAATCAGCGGGAATATAGCCTCACATTATGTAAATTTGGATGGGATGGTTAAAGTACGCGGCATGGCGGGGCGGGATTCTTATGGGTGTCTGAAGACAGTTTCGGTTGAGGTTCATCCTCCCCAAAAAAACACGCCGGACATGTTATCAAGAGCATGTCCGGCGTGAAGAAGGACCCTGGTAAAAAAACTACCTTAGCAGCAAAGGCAGAAAGACGTTCGATACATTACTGAGCACAGCAAACTCACTCAAGTGGCATAGGGGGAGCGAGAAGGTGTTGTCCGTTAGATCGCGGGTGTATTCGCCGTCTGAACAGGAGGTTACCGCATCCACCCAGTCACTGGTTCCATTATTCCAGTAGTACAGCCTGAGCGATTCTTCGGGCAGGCTGAGTGCAGCTTCATCGTAGGCAATTGTAACGGTGACCGGTGGGGTAAAGTTTGTCACCGGGTTGCCCAGGCCATCCAACGCAACCAATTGGAAGCTGTTGTTGGCGAAGGTCCGTTTGCCAGTATTGTGGTTGGGCTGTTGCTGTGGAGTGAAGGTGAAGGTAGTGTCGCCGGTGAGTGTATTTGCTGGAACTTTGAGATTAAAACTGCCGTCCAATGAAGTTATTTCGCCGCCGCCGCTGCCAATCACTTTTGTAATAGTCTGGCGCAGATGCCAGTTGATATCTTTAGATGCGAGAAATTCATGCAGGGTATTGCCCGTAACGGGATAACCCACAGGGACGGTCAGGGCATTGTAATCCAGGTCCAGTCCATCGAGACTCCCCGCGGTATCTGGACCAAACAGGTTCACCAGGTTAATAAAACTGGCCGGTACCTCACCGCTCAATTGATTGGAATTCAGGGATAGGTATCGCAAGTAGCTTAGGTTGCCCAGCTCCGCCGGGATCGTACCGCTCAGCTGATTGGAATTCAGACGAAGCTCTGTCAAGATGCTGAGGTTGCCCAGTTCCACCGGGATCGCACCGCTCAGTTGATTGGAATTCAGGGATAGGTATCCCAAGTAGCTGAGGTTGCCCAGTTCAGGTGGGATCGTACCGCTCAGTTGATTGGAGTTCAGATGAAGCTCTCTCAAGTCGTTGAGGTTGCCCAGCGTTGCCGGGATTGCACCGCTGAGTTGATTAGAATCCAGACGGAGGTCTGTCAAGTTATTGAAGTTGCCCAGCGTTGCCGGGATCGTGCCGCTGAGTTGATTGGAATCAAGACGAAGATCTATCAAGTAGCTGAAACTGCCCAGCGCGGCCGGGATCGTGCCGTTCAGTTGATTGGAATTCAGACGAAGGCATACCAAGTTGCTGAGGCTGCCCAGTTCTGCCGGGATCGGGCCGCTCAATTCATTGTTGTTCAATCGAAGATCAGACATCTTGCTAAGGTTGCCCAGCGCAGCCGGGATCGGGCCGCTCAGCTGATTGGAATTCAGCCATAGGTCTTTCAAGTTGCTGAGGTTGCCCAGTTCTGGCGGGATCGTACCACTCAGTTGATTGCTGCTCAAGAAAAGATAATCAAGGTTGCTGAGGCTGCCCAGCACAGAAGGGATTGCACCGCTCAGTTGATTGGTACTCAAGCGAAGCTCTTTCAGGTAGCTGAGGCTGCCCAGTGTTGCCGGGATCGCACCGCTTAGTTGATTGGAATCCAGAAAAATGAATCGCAAGTTGCTGAGGTTGCCCAGTTCCGCAGGAATCGCACCGCTCAGTTGATTGTAACTTAGGTAAAGGTCTGTCAATTTGCTGAGGTTGCCCAGCTCTGATGGAATCGCACCGCTCAGTTGATTTTCATTCAAATCCAGTTTGTAAACATGCCCTGCGTTTACCGTCACACCATACCAACTGCTGGGTGTGTTGGTTACCAACCAGTTCGTACTGTTTGTCCATGCAGCTCCATTGGTACTGTTATAGAGAGCGACTAAAGCTTCACACTCAATCGGCGGGATTTCATTGACACTGGCACAGGAGAATGTGTTCAGGGCCTGAACCGGATAAGCTCCGGCCGGCAGCATTACACCCAGCAGCAGCGCAGCCAGGATAAGCAAACGAAATATCTTTCTCATAATTAAGCTCCTTAGGATGAATCGTGGTGGGATAGGAGGTGAGTGTTAGTTATATCTCTTCTTTCCCTCTAATAGCAGAGTGCAAGGTAATTATGGCATCAGATCAAAAGAATGTCAAATCGCAGTTTAACACAGCCCTGCGACGGCGGGCAACATTTATTTCATCAATTCCACCAATTACCCGATCCGAACAAATCCCTTAACCTCCAACACAGGCAGTTGACATACTAATAATTTGATCAGATTACATTTCATAATGTTAATAAATTGATTAACAAAAAGAAACAAACTATGAAATTTCGAGATTTTGAAACAAAAATAAAAGAGCTGACTGTATTTAATTTGAATGGCATACGCTAGATTGCCCCCGATTTTCACAGGCAGCAGCTAATCTACTGGCAGAAGAAAGGATATATCAAGCCGTTGGCTGGGGGGCTATTCTCTGTTGGAGGACAGGCAAATTATGCAAGATTTATCCCCCTAACGCAGAAAAACAAAGGATGTGATGATCTCTGTGTAGAACCGTTCCGATAAATTCAGAAATGTGCTCGTCACGCGAAATCCCCTGTCCCAGACCGATGATCCGGTCTGGGACAGGGGCCAGTTGCGAGGTCAGTCCTCAGCTCACCGCTTTCTTTACGAGCGCGCTGATCTTTGCCTCTTCGGTGGCAGTCAATTTAGTCAGTCCGAAAGCGACCGGCCACAGGTCGCCTTCGTCGAGCTTCGCCGTGTCGTTGAAGCCTAACGTCGCGTAGCGCGTGTTGAACTTCTGCGCGCTTTGGAAGAAGCAGACGACTTTGCCATCCCGGGCATACGCAGGCATCCCGTACCAGGTTTTTGGCGAGAGATCCGGCGCACTGGCTTTGATAATCGCATGCAGCCGCTCGGCTATGCTGCGATCCGGTTCCTGCATCGCGGCGATTGCTGCGAGCACGGTGTTTTCCCCGGCCTCCCTGTCCTTGCTTGCGCGCGCTTCCGCCTTCAGCTCTTTGGCACGCTCTTTCATCGCGGCTTTTTCCTCGTTCGTGAATCGATCGGATTTCTTGTTGATCGCAGCGGTGCTCTGAGCGGATTTTTGTGTATCTGTTTGTAAGTTCATGAAAATCTCCTTAATAGTGATTGATAGTTGGGTACATACATCTGGACGTTATTACATCGACTGCCAGATCAACCAGCGGTTGCCATCCGGATCATTCAGGTCAAACCACTTGACCCCGGATCCCGGGCCATATAGGTCATCCTTGATTTCACTGGTCGATTGAACATTCTTCTCGGTCAACAGTTTGTGGGCTGCTTGAATATCCGGACTTGAAACATAAAGCTGCATACCACCAGGTTTTATGTTTCCATGATCAGTAGAGATGGTAAAAGTAGTACCTCCTCCTGGAAGATCAAGAGACACCCACCAGTGTGCATCATCTTGCCGGTAGTCGTTCGTTACCTTAAATCCAAGTTTGTCCACGTAGAACTCTTTAGCCTTATTCATGTCACTGACTGCCATATAGAACATCGTCAGCTTATCAATAATTTTCATTGGTTATCTCCTTTTTCATATCTTTGCAATAAGCGAATTCTTATTGCATCAACCAATATTATGCTTTATAATAAAGTATCTTTATTATAAAGATACTTTGTATTCTAACCAAATATTTTCAAATTGTCAAGAGGATAAATATGGTAAAAAATAGCAAAATTGATCTGGCGAAGCAAGTCAACTGGGGTGCGAGTGAATATGCTAGCAGCATGGTGCTCTTTCGCCATGCTGCTAGCGGGTTTCTCGGTATTAATGTTACTGATATGACATGCCTTGCCCTTATTTTCTCCAAGGGACTGGCTGCTCCTTCAGATCTGGCCCGCTATACAGGCCTGACCTCCGGCGCGACCACGGTCATGCTCGATCGTCTTGAGAAAGCTCACCTTATTGAGCGCCGCCGCAATCCGCAAGACCGGCGGGGCACACTTATTGTTCTGACAAATGAAAGGACAAAGGAAATTGGTGATATGTTCGCTTCGGGAAGGGAAGAAATTGATAAGTTAACCATGAGTTATACTGAAAATGAGTTGGAACTCATAGCAAACTATTTCAGAAAGCTGGTCATGATCTGGACGGAAGAACGAGAAAAAATCCAACAAAAGATTAAAGCGGAGAAGTAGCTTTGTGAAGTTTACGGTTTGCGGCGTCGTGGCAGTTGAACGCGTGCTGACTCTACTCGACTGCGAAGCTCAGTCCCACCGCATCTTATCAAGATGGTGAACCATCATTTTTCCCGAAAGGACACGGAACGTATCCTGAGAACGTTTGGTTGGGCGGCTTTTTCAGTATATATAATAAGTCACTACGACTCATCCGCTGCCATTTTCTGAACAAGCCGTAGCGCGAGCTCCTTTAATTGCCCGGGACTGATGGGTTTGAGTAGGACCAGGTCAGCATCTTTGTCGAGTATATCTGCTTGTCGTTCATCTGCGGTGGCCAAAATGATGCATGTGTTTGCGATGCGTTTGTCCCCACGAATTTGGGCAAGGAGTTCACGCCCGGATGTGCCGGGCAGATTCAGGTCCAGTAAGACCAATGCGGGGATTACATTGTCAAGTCGGGCGGCGGCAGAATCCCCATCTAAAAAGGTTTCCACAACAAAATCATTTCTTAACGATATATTAAAAATCTGATTCTGTGCTGGGTCGTCTTCGATAATCAAAACAAGCGGCTTTTCCATAATGTCACCTTTACATTTCTTGTGGGGGCAATTTAATGGGAAGTAGTATACGGAAGCTGCTTCCTTGTCCTATTTGGCTTTCGAGCATGATGCGCCCTCCCATCAATTCTACCAGTTGTTTGGTAATGGATAACCCCAATCCAATACCGCGGTTCTCACTGGTGATACCGTTTTGGGCTTGTTGGAAGGGTTCAAAAATGGACGATTGCGCTTCATTCGGGATGCCCATGCCGGTATCCGTCACCTGGAGTACCCAATATTTTGGGGCTTGAAACTCCAATCGGACCCGCACTTCGCCTTTTCGGGTAAACTTGATGGCGTTTCCGATCAAGTTTATCAAAATTTGACGTAAGCGGTGCTCGTCACCATATAATTTCTTGGGCAAGTTTGGGTCAATGGATGTGACAAAGCCCAGACCCTTTTTTTCAGCCATAATCTTCAGGCCTGAAGTCGCCTGCTCCAAGAGCGTGGCTGGCGAGTATGTCTTTTCCTTCAAGATGGTGGTGTTGGCTTGAATCTGGGCTTCATCGAGCAATTCATTAACCATTTTGGTTAAGTGCTCAGCACTTTGCAATATACTTTTTACAGCATCTTTTTGCTCTTCTTTGATTTCTCCTAGATCACCGTCTCTGAGAAGTTCGGCATACCCTAGAATACCTCCTAGTGGTGTACGCAATTCGTGGCTTACCCTGGCGAGTAACTGGCTTTTTGCGCGACTGGCTTCCAGTGCCTGGCCGTAAGAAATAAATAAAGCATCCTGGGCACGTTTCCGTTCTGTGATGTCTTCTTTAACGGCAACATAGTGCGTGATAGCCCCGTCCTCATCATGGATTGGGGAGATCGATGCTAACTCCCAAAAAAGCTCACCATTTTTTTTGCGGTTGCAGAATTCACCACTCCATTCGCGTCCTTCAGAAATTGTTTTCCATAGATCGCCATGCGTGTTAATAGGGGTTTGGTCTGTTTTTAGAATGTTTGGATTTTTACCAATTGTTTCATCAATGGTATAGCCGGTCACTTGCGTAAATTTTGGATTCACATACTGAATGTTTCCATCGACCCCTGTGATGATAATCGATGTTGGGCTGGACTCAATTGCGCGCGATAGTTTCCGTACTTGCTCCTCGGCTTTTTTGCGGGAAGTGATGTCGCGGATTATGATCAGGCGCCCAACATCATTATTCTTTTTGTCTTGCAGTGGCAAGCTGGTAAGTCCAACCCAGCTTTGCACTGCGCCTGTGCCAAGTGCGATTTCCTTTTCTGTTTTTGTGGTTTTTTCGCTGTGTTTGACCAGTTTTGGCCACTGGATGATCGCTTCTGTAAGTTTTTTACCGATCAGAGTTTGGTTCTCCGGGATATTCAGGATGTGATATACGGCTTTATTTGTCTCAACAATACGGTCGCTTGGATCAAGCACAATGATGCCGTCCTGCATCCCTTCAATGATAACTTCACGTGCAATAGGCGCCAAATCCAGCAGTTGATGCCTGAATAAGGCAAAAGCCATGCCGACTCCGGTTATTGTGAACGCAAAAGGAGTTAAGTCAATTACGATGGGAAGCAGTTTGAAGATTTGGATAACATTGAAAATCCAGGGGGCGAAGACGGCAAGTAATATCCAAATCATCTGACCACGATATTGTAAAGGCCAGTGTAACAAGGCGCGGACAACCATGACCGTCCCCGCCAGGATAAATAAGTACGAATATAGGGTGTGTCCCCAGAACCATAATCCATTCTCAGCACTTCTAAGCAATATATCGCCTTCTTGAACAAGTTTTCCGTCGGATGCCCAGAACCAGTGGTGGGCGTCATTGGTCCAAATAACAAGAATGGTAATTATAGGTACAATGAAAAGGCCAATCAGGCGCGTACGAGTTATCCAATTTTTGCGTTCAGTATATTCCAGGGAGAATAAAAACCACAATATTGGAGTTGTTACAATACCGAAATAAGTTGCTTTATTCCAGAATGCTTGTGATGCGAGATCTTGAGAAATGATTTGTATAAGATAAGTCAGACTCCACCCAAATAGAGCCAGCATCATCAGGGAAAAAGGTTTAGCGCCTGAAGTCTGCCGGTGTTTCCAGGTGTACAAGGCCAATAGGATCGATATTACTGTTGCGATAGTGAGTATTGCCAAATATGAGATCGCTTGAAAGGACATTGGATAGCCTGCTTTGAGTGTGGATTGACTTTTTATAGACCCAATTAATTATAGCTTATTATACTTTTTGATGTTATCGTCGGGGTCTCTTAACCTTGCGATCGGTCCTCAACTCACCGTTTTATTTACGAGTCGCTGATCCTTGCCTCTTCGGTGGCAGTCAATCTTTTTAGCGCGAAGGTGACTGTCCACAGGTCGCCCTCCTAGAGTTTCGCTGTGTCAGTAAAACCTAACGTCGTGTAGTGCGTGTTGAACTTCTGCGCTGTCATAATCCTGAACATATTGCAGCATTTCAGCCTTTTCGACAAGTTCCAGGTAGATTTTATAAGGAATAACTGCCCATTCCGGCTGATCACCTTGTTTGATTACTTGCACGTTCATTTGTACACCTCGCCCCTGAGGGCAATCTTCATAACAATAATTACCACTTCATCTTTGTTGATTTCATAAATTACGCGCCAATCACCAACCCGCCAACGATAACCGGATCTGCCTTGAAGCTTTTTAGCGTTGGGAATGGCTGCAAAAAAGTTAACTGCAACTTGCTCCAATTTCTACCGAATCAGACTCGCAATATTTCGAGGCATTTTGAGTAGGGCTTTGGCGGCCTGGGTAGTGTAGGCGTTTTTATATAATCTGCCATTTTTCTGGCAGCTTCGGCGGAAGCCAGGTTAGAACCGGCTGCCAATGGTGCCATGAGCCGTCTAAAGGATAGCTTCGCTTGCTTATCCTGTCAAAAACTTCTTCCCGTGATTGTTCAATTCCTTTTACCCATTCATCCTGAATGCCGCCTTCTCTAATGCCATCTTGATAATCATCTTCATCTTTCCATTCCCAATGATATTGAGGGTCTATAACAATATCGAGGTCTAAATCTAAAGTATCAAAACCACAATGACTTCGCTGATACGGAAGTTGAAAATTGATGTAGTAACAATTAAATTGGCCCGAAACATGGTTCCAAAACATAAAGCAGGAATAATATTTCTCTGGTTCAAGAAACATCAAAATCCTGTTTCTTTCCCAGGCAAACTCTCTCAAAGTAAAGTGGTCGCTTTTGGCTTCTTGCCACCGGGTTCCCTGAGAAGTGTCTCTGTTTTTCTTCCAACGCCAATAACCTTCAGGAAAAGCGCACTGAGCGCCTGGAATTAGCAAAAGGACAGTTTCGTCTGGTTTGTCTTTTACAACAATAACCGATTCCGCCATCCAAACCCGATTATTTACAATGCCACGTACAACGCAATTCTCCCCTGCTTCCCAATAGTTTGTCATATTAATTCTCTCCCGTTTTTACAATGATTGCCTGACGTTAGGCATTTTTTGATTTTCAGATCTGATGATTGAGTTTAAGGCTCTTGACATTTCAAAATAAATTCTTATAATATAAAGTGGTTTGTATTTCAAAGCGATTTGTGTTTCAAGTATAGGAGCTTCTCATGAAATCCAATTCCCAGACCAAATTCTTATCTGAAAATTATTCAACATTGCATGGACTAAATGCAGTGCCAGTGGGGTTAGGTCTCTTTCTGGCAAGTCTTTGGGCAAATATCGTTCAATATCCTATAAAGAATTTTACTTTACCAATAGTTTTAGTGATTGGTTCTTTGCTTTTGTCGATAGTTGTTGATCGGTATTATAAGCACACTTTTGGTGAAGTAAAACCAATTCTAGCCAGGCGCAGTCTATATTGGATAGCGCAGGGTGTTTGGTTTTTGCTTGGCATTGTTGCTTTTTGGGCGGACGTCACTCTTAATTTGCCTATCAATTTTATTGGACTGTTATTTGCTTCGCTATTTTTGCTCGACAAGCCAAAGGTAACATTACCATTAAACAAATTTTCTGTCGTCAGGTTGGTGGTGTCAATTTGTATAATCCTCGTAAGTATCACGCCTTTTTTCTTTGGAAAAAATTGGTGGGGTATTTTAGGTGTGAGAACAACCATGATTGGTGTCACAATGTTTGTTGGGGCGCTCGTGGTATTGCAAGGTGTGCTGTGGCACATTTTCTTTGTGAAATCATTACCCGTCGAAGAGGCTAAAGATGAGTAATGTATTTGAAGAAATCGCAGGATTGGATAAATTAATCCATGAGCCTGCCAGGCTTGCTATTATGACCATATTATCCACAGTTGAAAGCGCCGATTTCCTTGCCTTGCAACGTTTGACTGGTTTGACGAGTGGTAATCTTTCAGTTCACTTATCGAAACTTGTAGAAGGAAAACTTATCAGTTACGACAAAAAAATTGTCGGCAAAAAAACAAAAACACAGGTCAAAATTACTGCAAAAGGTCAGCAAGCCTTAGAAAAGCATTGGCTACAACTTGAAACTTTCCGTGCCAATATACAGAAATCGAAACCGGAATGAAAGATATCTTATCTTTTAGACTTGTCCCGCCTTTGTAGGCGGGATTTTTTATTGCAGATAAAAACCGAACGCAACGGTCTGCGCTATTGTTCCCAATGCTTTCACCTGCGAATAATTACGATAGAAATTTTTATTTATTCTTTTTAAATACTTGCATCACAGTCATAGTTATTGCTACTCCCAGAGAAACACCAAATACTAATATCATCCAAAAACCTGCTTCGGTTGGTTTTGATGATATCCTCTCACTGAAAACCAATAGCATCGAAAATGTAATAATCACCGAAATAAATACACCAATAAGTGGATACCTTTGTCCTTTGTCTTTTTCTGCTGACATAACCGTCTCCTTTTTTTGTATTATTTTCAAATACACTGGTTAACCAATTAGCCACTGGCTATAAGTTTACCTTTTTTCAAAACGGTTGTTCACCTTTTACTGGTGGGAGAACGCCCAACGAAGGGCACTGTTAAAGTTGAACAAAGCCATCTCGGAAAACACAACTGCTATTTGGAATTTTTGCCATACCACTAATATACAACCCTGTTTTTTTTTGGCAGTTATACGGCTATTGTACAATCAAAAAGCCAACCAGCGCAAGCCAGAGACATGAAAAAAAATAGTATTTGGGGAAGCGGATAAAGCCACTACCCGCGGAATCGTAGCGAAGGTATGCACGCGGTGTTGGACTGCGGTCTTTGGATGCAAAAAGCACCGTAGAAAACCGACGCGTAGCGCTCCGAACAAATGTGAGGAGACCATTTTTTTGTGAGGGCGTAGTCCCGACGTGTAGCGCTCCGAACAAATGTGAGGAGACCATTTTTTTGTGAGGGCGTAGTCCCGACGCGTAGCGCTCCAAACAAATGTGAGGAGACCATTTTTTTGTGAGGGAAAAGCGACACTGCATTTTTGCCCTGCGCACCAACCTGATAAAGGGGTGATATATTTTAAACCTGCGATGTATTCAATCCTGGAAACAATGCATTACTGAAACAAGTATAGCACCGGTTGGTTTTAGGGCATACCGCTAAGAGAGTTGCACTTACCGGCCCCCACTTGTTATCTACATGGATCAAACCCAAAAGTATTCTCGACAACGCCATTAAGTACTTTGTAAATGGATTGACCTATTGCGCCTTCAAATTCTTTCTGAATTTTTAAAAACGCTTTCCAGCGTGGGACACTAAACTCGTTTACGCCATGTCTTAATGCCACATCCATCAATCTTTTTTCAACCAAACAAAAACCTGATGGCAAGGCAATAGCGTCAAAAAGTTGAATGAGCCTATCATATTCATCAAACTCGATTCCGGAAAGATAGTTAGCCAGAAAATCCAGCTCTTGTTTTGTGCAATCCCATTTGCCCGCGACAGAGTTTATTTGCTTCAAGGGAAATACATGGGTTATGCAAGTTTTAGCGGCATCATCAAATCCTTGTTGCCTGAGGAAATAATAACCATCCAAAGTGTGACGCATATCTCCAACGCCAGCCCGCCGTCCGATGTCATGTAGATAACCCAAAATAAAAGCAATTTGTGAATCGAGTTTTGGGTGATGCTCTGCAATCGCTTCTGCGGCTTTTCCGACAAAAAAAGAATGTTGAACCCAGGGACCAGGATTCAACCCCTCTGCTTCTTTGATAAAAGTTTCGGCCAGTTCAAGTGAAGGAATATTCATACCAATTTAAATTTTTGTTTGCTCAGTGCAAGGAAAATGATAGAATGCCGGTGCGCAAGGTTAATCGTTTTCTGGCAAGGCCCGATTGCGGATGCCCTCATCCACTTCGTATAACATCTTTTCCAACCGGCTGTTTCCCGCTGTACGAGTGGGCATCTGCAGCAAGACTTCGCGCACTTCAGGGGTGACGTGTTCGATTGCCCAGCGAACCTCCCCATCCCCAATGTTGTGATCGCCGCCGTGGTTTAACTCAAGCGCCAGCGCGGCATAGGCTGCAGGACCAACAATATGTTTCGTTTGTTGAACATCTGCCAATGGATGCGTGTAAGCGCTCGACGCTGCAAGGCCGGCGGCGCGAGCGGCGGCAGCTGCAGCGGGGTCGTCGTCTGCCTCACGTGCAGCGGAAAACGCCGACAAGGCCAGGGAACGCAGCTGAGCGGTTCGCTTTCCCCCGCCGGCAAACACCCGAATGCCCTCAATCGCGGCACGCGGCCTTGAGTCTGAATTAGCATACTTCTCATACACCGGCAGTGCCCTCTCAGCGCAATCCGCAGCCCAGCTTCCCAAAGCCCTGAGCGACTCCATGCTTAGCGGAAAATACTTGGGCTCACGCGCCATCTTTCACCTCCATAAATTTTTCAAAATTTGGAATCGTCTGCATCTGAGCCATGCTTCTCTCTGCATTGTTTTCTGAAATTCAACTTTTTTCTCGGAAATTAAAGTTATTTTGTTTCCAGGCTCTCTTTGAAAATTATTTTTAAGTATTCTTCTGGTATTTCTTGCTTATGACCGATTTGTAACATTCCTTTTGGCGTAATTTTATATCCAAGTAATCTATCTTTATAAACCAAAATACCTTTTGCTTCAATGTTGCGTATTCCGGGGAAATCGCACAGCGATTCCGGAGTATGCCGCACAGTAAAGAGGGAAAAAGAGCTGGTTAAAAATA
>PHBZ01000075.1 GCA_002840755.1 Chloroflexi bacterium HGW-Chloroflexi-10
TCCGTCACGAAGTTCGCCGGGTGATTGCCATATCCAATGTGTCCAAGGATTTGAAGAACGGTGACGTATATTTTGAACCAATCTATCGATATAAAGAGGAATCCTCAGCGGAAGAACCTTATTGGGAAAAATTAGGGGAATTGAAATGAAACCATGGTTTTCAAATTTACCGAATGATGAGTTTTCGTAATTCGTCACAAATTGGCATTTAGTGCGAATTACGAACTGCATATCACAACTGATGATAAGTTGATAGGGTAAAATTCAATTAGGCAATCGTTATTAATCGATAAAATGAACAAAAAAGGATGCTAGCCGCAGACAATCCATACGCAGTTACCCCAGATACATGGATCATTTCAGATACCCATTTCTACCATGAAAACATTGGAAGGTATTGCAGCCGTCCAGAGAACTGGCAAGAATTGATCATCAAGAACTGGAATGATCAGGTTGCCCCAGGGGACACCGTCCTTCATTTAGGCGATTTTGCATTAGGGAAGAAAACTCATTTCGAATTGCTAACGGGGATTTTGAATGGAAAATTGTTCTTAATCCAGGGCAATCATGATCGCCTCAGTCAAATCTATTGTGAAGCACATGGCGTGACTCTGATCAAGAATTCATTTCAGATAATATTAGATCCCAAAATAAACCTGATCTTTTCGCATCGCCCGATAGTTCCCCTTGAAGATGGTTGGATCAACCTCCATGGTCATATTCACAATGTTCCACCACCTCCCGAAGGTTCCAATCTTGGACCTAATCATATCAATATGAGCATCGAGGTCAGAGAATACCGACCTTGGAGGTTGCGTGAAATCATTGAGCCATTTATTATGTTGTCTAAAGGAGGGCAGCGATATTAGGTTGTTTTCTCATAAAAAAAGATTACCGTTGACTTTTAGCATTTTTTGAGCAATAATTAGGTCAATCAACCTGAAGGGCAGTTAACCTAAAATGAACTTTTTTTATCCTTCTGACCAACAAGCTCTTTTCACCAATCGTCGCCAGGAATTGGCGATTTTGGATCACTACCATCATAGCCTGATCGACGGACCTGTAGAACATATTGCTTTATTTGGTCTGCGCAGAATAGGAAAAACGCTTTTATTAAAAGAGTACATGCGCCGATTGAGGGAGACGAATTCTGCAGAGCAATCCGCATTTCTGGATTTTTCTATCATTTGCAGTTCACCCGAAAATTTTTCATTAGGTTTTATAGGTTCAATCTGTTACTGGTTGCTTGAGGAGGGCAATAGCGACCCGGAGCCTTTTCTTAATCCAGCTACTTTGGGAGCTGCTGTTCTACGAGTGGGGGGCGATAAACTCTATGATGAAATTCAGCCTATCCTTCAAGAATTACAGCGGGCCCGACCCGATCGCCAGGCATTGTTACGCCAGGCTTTTCGATTTCCGCGTCAAGCCGCAACGATTTTGGATAAAAAACTTGTTTTGATTTGCGATGAATTCCAAGAAATCCGCACCCTGGAGAATTATCCAAACAGCCAAAATGTAATTGCCCTGCTGCGTGCAGAACTGCAATCCCAAAATATAGTGCAGTATATTCTGGCCGGTTCCGCTATCAGCGTGCTGGCGGGATTGTTATCCAATCCTGATAGTCCTTTGTTTGCCCAGTTTACCCGCATTTCTGTTGAACCATTTGATCGTGAGAGTACTCAGGAATTAGCCAACAAACTCTTGTCTGAGCCATTAGAAGCCGATTTGTACCCCTTGTTGCACTCCCTCACCTGGGGACATCCTTTCTATATTACAGCAGTTGTCCGACGCATGGGTTATTTACTGGATGTGGTACAGCGACCTCCATCTACCGATTTGGTCAAACAAGCCTTTCTGGTTGAGACACTCTCGCCCGGAGGAAGGATATATGATTTCTGCCAGTATGTTTATGATCTTTCTTTACAGAAGGCCAAAGGCTACGGAGCGCTTAAGTCGGTGTTGCAAATTCTGGCTCAAGAGGAAGGCCTTTCTGCTTCAGAGGTTGCCCGCCGGTTACATGTCACTTCTGGCAGCGCCAGTGATTACCTGCGCTGGTTGTGTGAAGTTGACCTGGTGGTAGAAAAAGAAAAAGCGTATTACTTCCGTGATCAGGTTTTGCGTTTTTGGGTGGGATACGTTATCAAAGGTATCGAGATCAGCCTCACTGCCGAACCCATGGACCTTAAAGGACTAATACACCGGCTGGATCAGCAATTTCAACGTGTTGCAGAGGAATTGGGAGATGCACAGGAAAGTTTGGTACGTGAGCTGATGCGCCATTTTAATGGTCAAGCTGTCCACGGAGAGGTTTTTCACGCGCAAAGCGAGGTGACGCTGCCGGTTTTCCAGGAAGTAAAAGACGATATTTCACCGGATGGTCAAATCGAACTGGACGCTATTGGCGAAGGTCATGAACGTTGGGTCGTGGAAGTCAAATGGCGTAACAAACGAACAGGGAGTAAGGAGCTGGAAAAGCTTCATAAGCACGCCCAAGAGCAAAATTCACGAGCCTGGTTCGTTTCCAGATCGGGATTCTCCGCAGACGCGCTCCATTACGCAATTGAAAATGGGATTTTGGTTACTGACAAATATGGCTTGGAAATCTTACGAAAACAGATTTTGTAGAAATTGTTTATTGTGAAATAGCCTAAGTAGGTAAACGGATTGAAAATAGCGGTAGTAAATTATACTAATTACGATTATAATAATTGCGATTAGTATTATAACAACGCCCTTCTAGCGGAGGAAACCATGTTCATCGACCGAAAGACCGAGCTTGAATTATTAGGCCAACGTTACCGATCCAATCAGGCAGAACTATTCGTCCTCTACGGTCGTCGGCGAGTCGGAAAAACGGAACTGCTACATGCATTTTGCGCAGATAAACCGCACATCTTTTTTATAGCCACCTTGAGCAGTGATTCAGAGCAATTAGCCACATTCTCTCAACAGGTGTACGGTTTCACCCATGCAGATGTTCCCTCAGGATTTACATTCCCTTCCTGGGAAGCAGCATTACGGGCGCTAGGCGAACTCCCTGGGCAACCCAAACCGATCATTGTTTTGGATGAATTTACTTATTTGATCAGCGGAAACAAAGCCATTCCATCCATCATGCAAAAGGTATGGGACGAAACACTCAAAAATACACAGATAATGATAGTGTTGTGTGGTTCATACATTGGCATGATGGAAACAGAAGTGCTCGGTTATCAGGCTCCTCTGTATGGCCGCAGGACAGCAAGCACTCTTTTGCGGCCCATGGATCTGACTTCGTCTGCGTTGTTTTTTCCAAGCTATTCTGCCGAAGAAAAATTCATCACCTGGGCAGTTGTCGGGGGAATGCCCTATTATTTGCGCACGTTCCAGGACAGCCAGGATGTTTTTGCCAATATCCGGCAACATATTTTAGATGCGCAAAGCGGCACGTTGTTCAACGAACCACGTTTACTCCTTATGGAAGAATTGAGAGAACCGCGTAATTATTTTTCTTTGTTGAGGGCAATCGCGCAAGGCCGAACGCGTTTAAACGAGATTGCACAAGGCGCAAGTATAGGGGATGTAACTACTGTTGCTCGCTATCTGGACATTCTGCAGCAAATGAGGTTAATTACCCGGCGTGTGCCGGCAACCGAAACGCAACCAGAAAAGAGTAAAAAGGGAATTTACAATATTGACGACCATTTCCTGCGTTTCTGGTTTCGCTATGTTCATCCCAATCAAAGCAGTCTTGATCTTGGATTAGCGGATGCGATCCTTCAGCAGCGGATCGAGCCAGATTTGGATCATTTTGTCGCCACTGCATTTGAGGAAGCAGCGATAACATTCACCGGGCGTCTAGCGCAAACAGGCCAATTGGACTTTTTCCCTGAGCGGATCGGGGGATGGTGGAATCGGGACGCGGAGATTGATGTTCTCGCGGTCAACCTTTCCGAGAAGATCGCCTTAGTGGGAGAGTGTAAATGGACAGTTCATCCGGTTGGTACGAGTGTTTTGGATGATCTCAAGAAAAAAGTTGAGGTCTTAACGAAAGACCATGAAATCAACAAAGTTCAATTCGCCATCTTTGCTCGCAACGGCTTTACCCCTGACCTGGAAGATAGAGCCAAGAGCGATGGCATCCGATTGTTTACGATAGAATCATTTATGGACAATAATTAACTTGCCGTTGAGTTAATTCGCAGCATGGCTATTCGTTTCATTGACAAGAAACAAACCAATGAGTTATAATAAATTCGTTATTTTCGGAATTTAACGTAAAGGAAACATACTCACCGCAAACTACAATTTTTGGCCATTTTTGCCAGAATTAAATCATACTGTTTATTACATGACGAATTGAAAACCTAAATATCGGAAATGCGACATAGTATGTAATTATAGTAAGATTTAATCGAAGCAATATTGAACTCGAAAAAGCTCTCCACATACAAGAGGCATCATGCAAATCAGACGTACGATAAACGGCAGCATCCGATTAACAAGGTTCAAGGAGTACCTGGCTTTTGTCACTGTAACCACCCTGTTGGGTGCTACTGCTGCAAGCAATGGTTCGTTTGGATGGAAACTGATTGGAGTTCTATTAGCAAATTGGCTGGCTGTAGCCTTTGCTTTCATGATTAATGATGTTGAAGATGCTGAAGATGACGCATTAACTCCTCATAAATGCCGACGGAACCCAGTCGCCGCGCGCGATTTATCCCCTTTTACTGCCCGGTTGATGAGTTTTGGTGTGGCAGCTGGATCCGCACTCGTATATTCCACTCTGGGGAAAACAACCTTCTTGTTGGGTATGATCACTCTTTTGATCAGTTTCTTGTATTCTTGGAAACCGGTTCGCCTGAAGAATATCGCTTTTGTTGACTTAATGAAATGCGTGACCTGGACGGGGATTTAAAAGCGGGCCTCAAACATACTGCTGCAGTGTTGGGACCCAAGGTTACCACCAGGTTAATGGGTGCAATGATGGTTTTGGCAGTAATTTCAGTGATTATGACAGCCTTTGTCATCCGTTTGTTTACCTTTTGGGTCTTATGGCTTGTTTTTGCACTTTCGCTTATCTTTATCCTCCCTGCGGTCATCCGAATTCGTCGGAACCAGAATGGAATCGCCATGCAGGAGTCCTTTCAAAAACCGCTAGAATATGCTGCAGCTATTGCATTGGGTAGCCATTTTTCCTGGCCATGGGCTACACAGCACGTTCTTCCATGGCTGGCCGCATTTCGCTTACTCATTTAACCATTACTATTCGTGCTCTTGACAAGATTCAAATAAGTAAGATACAATTAATTAGTTATTTTCGGAAAATAAATGAAAAAGAAACTTACTCACCGCCAACAACAATTTTTGAGCCAATTCCTGGATATCTACCGGGAAATGGAACATTCTGTGCATTACGTGGCCGTTGCCGAACGTCTGGGCATCGGAAAAGTTACGACGTATGAGATGTTGCGCTTGCTGGAAGAAAAGGGGCTTGTACGCGCCGAGTACCAGACGAATCCGGATCAACACGGTCCAGGTCGTTCAGTTGTCCACTTTTTTCCGACCCAGGAAGCCAATAATTTGGTCAACGTATTGGCTGGCAATCCTGCCGATTTAGAGAATTGGCAGGTTGTCAAAGAACAAATCTTACAACAGCTACGAGAAGGAAAAGCTGGAGGTTACGAAGATCTGCTTTCAAATCTTCTACTACGTATCCCGGAGAGGCGTTCCCTGTTAATTTTTGTTACAGAACTAATTACTGCCGTGATCTTAATGCTAACGACGATCCAGGATGCTCCTGAAATTCATGCATTGTTGAAACGCCTACAACAGATTGGGTTACCTCAGAAAATTGGTCTAAGTGTGATGAGTGGGATCGCTATGTTGGTCTCTGTAATGGAACACGCCAATCGCCGTTATTCGTCCATTCTGCTTTCTCATTTCAGCCGATACGAAGATGCAATCGCGCAATTGGATGAAGAGAGCCGACAAAAGTTGGGTGAGTTCACGCGCGAGGTCGTTCACATTTTATCAAGTTAATTTTTTTAACTAATATTTTCGTTATTTTCGGATTGGAGATTCAATGACCAAGATTGCAATTTTGACAGACAGTACAGCAAATCTTCCAGTGGAGTGGATTGAGCAATATAACATTCGGGTGATTCCTCTTAAGATTCATTGGTTAAACGTGACCACACTCGATGGCGTAGATATCGCGCCTAACGAGTTCTATACGCGGTTGGCTCATAGCAAATCCCTTCCCACTACCTCGCAGCCGTCTATCCAGGATTTTCTCCAGGCTTTCGAAAGCCTGGCCGATCAAGCGGATGGCATTGTCGTTCCGCTGATTTCCTCCGGAATAAGCGGTACGGTGGCATCGGCTCAGGCTGCCGCGCACCAGTTTTCCCGC
>PHBZ01000001.1 GCA_002840755.1 Chloroflexi bacterium HGW-Chloroflexi-10
ACGTCGCTACGACTCCTTCCTTCACAAAAAGACGTTCAGGACAATGTCGCTGCGCTCGGAGCGCTTTGCGTCGGAGCGCGTTGCGTTTTCGTTGTAAAAAAAATCCAATCGGAACGAATGTGTTTCCGGGAAATGACCGGTATGGGTGGGGGGTGCCAGGCAGAAATAGCAAATTTGGTGTTTTATGGCGGGTATACCGTTTTGGAACGAATGGGGGAACGAATGGGGAAGAACAGTGATGAGTGATGAGTGATGAGTGATGCGGAAGAGATGGGAGTAGGAAATTGGAATTGGGAATTGGAAATCGGGGAAGATTGGGCGAGGCTTTGGGATGCGTCACAGATGGGGCTGCGTGATTCGGCCTCGCCCGTACATTTTTGGTAAGGTTTACAGATAGAAAGAGGAAATCAGGCAATGGGATGGTATGGGCAGGTGATGACTATGCAGTTGTTAAGGTTCGATGGTTTACAACACATCAATTATAGAATAATTGTTCTATTAAGTCAATCCCCAAATTTCTGGTGATTACCCACATTTCTGTTTTAACGCCACCTGTGCCGGAAATTGAAAGGCGAAAACCGGAACCTGTAGGGGGTAAAACTACTCATGGGTAATCACCAGCCAAATTTAGAAAAAAAAGCGGAATGTGCGTCGCAATTTGCGGTGCGGATTTTGGGGTTTCCGGTAGAATAGAAGTATGTCCACGCCGGAAGCATTGGCCCGTTCGAGGATTGACGAACTGCTGACTGCCGCCGGTTAAATGTTTAAAAAATATCCGCAATAAATCATTTTATAAATATAGCTATCATGCAGGGAGTTTTAATGGGCGGTAATCACCAAGCTATACTGGTCAGGCTGCTTGAAATCAACCAGAAAATGGATCCGGAAGAATTGTTTCCTACACTGGCTGCAGGTGCGTCTGAATTGATTCACGAAAATGACTACGCTTTCTGTGTGGCGGCCTGCCTGGATCGCGGCACAAAATCGGATATCATCTGGACGATCCCTTACTGGCTGTACCGCCAGGTTGGCCATTTAAAAGTGCGTTCTTTTTACAATATGTCATTGGAAACTTTAACCCAACTGGTAGAATAGCTTCCCAAAAAACCACGGTATCGCACAGATGCTCCACGCACCATTCAGGAAATCACCCGGATCATTGTTGATCAATTTGGCGGAGATGCCACGCGAATCTGGACGAATCGCAGCGCCAAAGACGTGAAAAAAACTTTTTTAAGCGTGTATGGAGTTGGACCGGGGATTGCCAATATGACTCTGCTCCTGATTGAAAAGGGTTACCAATTGCATTTCAGCGATCTGGATCACAGCCAGATGGATATCAAACCGGATGTGCACACCGTTCGGGTACTTTACCGGTTGGGGATATCGGCAGCGACCACGGAGAACGAAGCCATCCAGGCGGCCAAGCGGTTCAACCCGCAGTTTCCCGGCGGGGTCGATGGCGCCCTGTGGAAGATTGGACGGCAGTGGTGTAATAGCAGCCGCCCGTTGTGTAGTCAATGCCCGATGAGGGTGGATTGTGCGAAGATTGGGGTGTAAAAAAGCAATTAAACCGTACTATAATCATAGAATAACGCAGTCAATTTATACATGATGAGGGCAGGAAAGTTTGCAAAGAATCAACGAAGCGAAAACCCGGAAAGCAATGATTGACCCGCAGCTTGAGGCTGCCGGCTGGCATTTAAAGGATAAATCGCGGGTGGGGCTGGAGATTCCGGTGGACGGACAGAATGCCGAACCATGGAACGGGGTAACCGATTACAGCCTGTACCGCGCGAATGGGGAGATTATTGCAGTAGTAGAGGCCAAGCGCACGGCGCATAACCCACAACTGGCGCAACAACAAGCTGAACATTACGCAGCCGAGATTGCCAAGCACCAGGGTTATAAACCGTTTATTTTCCTGGCGAATGGCACGGACATTTATTTCCTCGATTCCGGCGTTGCAGCCAAACGCCTGATTTACGGTTTCTTTTCCCCAGAAGACCTGGAACGTTTATTATGGCTCAAACAAAACCAAAAACCCCTGGCTGGAATCTCACTCAACAACACTATTACGGACCGACCCTACCAGCATGAAGCCATCCGGCGGGTGAGTGAGACGTTTCATTCCGGCAAGCGCAAGGCGCTGATTGTTATGGCTACCGGAACCGGCAAAACGCGCACGACGATGTCGCTGATCGATGTGTTTTTACGCGCCAATCAGGCGCGGCATATTCTGTTTGTGGCCGACCGGGATGAGTTGGTGAAGCAGGCTAAAACAGACGGTTTTGAGAAATTTTTGCCAATGGAACCCTGCACGCGGATATACAGTACTGATATTCAGAAATCAAACCGGTTGTACGCCGCGACGCTGCAAACGCTGAGCAACTGCTTTGAGCAGTTTACCCCCGGATTCTTTGACCTGATCATTTTCGATGAAGTGCACCGCTCGATTTTTAATAAATACAACGATGTGATTCAATATTTTGACGCGCGGATGATTGGACTGACGGCCACGCCGGCACAGTTCATTGAACGGGACACCTTCCGCATTTTTGATTGCGCGGAAGGCGCGCCAACCTACCTGTATACCTACGCTCAAGCGATAGGTGAGGACTATTTAGTTGACTTCACGCTGTACGCGGCGCGCACCAAATTTCAGAATTTCGGCATCCACGGACTTGAATTAAGCGAAGAACAACGCAACAGCCTGATCCAACAGGGTTTGGATCCGGACGAACTGGATTTTGAGGGCACCCAGCTTGAAAAGGATGTTTCTAATCGCGACACGCTGCGCAAACAGTGGGAAGAGCTGATGGAGGTTTGCATTAAAGACCGTTCCGGGCAGCTTCCAGGGAAGACGATCATTTTCGCGATTACCCAGGAACACGCCTTACGCCTGCAAACTGTATTTGATGAAATGTACCCACAGTGGCCGGATGTATGCCGGGTGATTACGTACAAATCCGAGTACCGCGGCCAGTTGATGGATAAATTTAAGAACCAGGATCTTCCACGAATAGCGGTTTCTGTGGATATGCTGGATACGGGCGTGGATATTCCCGAAGTGGTTAACCTGGTTTTTATGAAGCCGGTACACTCACGGATTAAACTGGAACAAATGCTGGGACGCGGTACGCGCAGCCAGGCTGCCTGCCGTCCGGCACTGCTACACCTGCTGCCAGACGGAGTTAAAAAAGAATTTCTGGTGATTGATTTCTGGGATAACCAGTTCAACAAATCCGCCGAGGAAGCCATTGCCCAGGAGATACCGGTTTTGACGGCGCTGTTCAATACCCGCCTCAAAATTCTGGAGACTTACCTGGCTGAGCAGAGCGACCCAGATTGCCAGCAGATCATTGCGGATCTGAAGGCAATGATTTTGCGCATTCCAACCAAGTCCTTCACGGTGAAACGGGTGCTGCCGGAGATTGAAGATTGCTGGACGGACGCGTTCTGGAGTTATCTGGTGCCTTCTAAAATCGATTTTCTGCGGTTGAAAGTTGGCCCACTGCTGCGGCTGGCTGCGGATGTGGATGTGGCTGCGGAAACATTTACGCATAAAATTGAACGTCTCAAACTGAGTTTGCGACTGCATAAAGACCCGACAAACCACCTGAGATCAATTCTGGAAGATATCGCACTGCTGCCGGAATTTGTGATCAAGGATGCTTCCGTGCAATCCGCTTTAAGCCAGTGCACACCGGAAAAATTAAGCACGGCCCGGCCCACGGAGCTGAATGAAGTGCGCGACAAACTGGCTATACACATGAAAAACAAACGCAGGCAGAGTTCTTTTCTGACTATCGACCTGGCGGATATGATTGACCTGAGCGGTTATATTCTGCTAACCAACAGCGGTGAACAGGTATATGTGAGCGAGTACCGCCGGCGGGTGGAGGAACGCATTTTGCAGATTGTTGAACACCACCCGACCCTGGCGGCGATTGCACGCGGCGAGGTGGTGGATGAAGCGCAATTAATCGCGCTGGAACGCGTTCTGCAGCAGGATTTAGGCGGCGGCAACCTGGAAGCGACGCAGGAGAACCTGCGAAAAGTTTACGGTGTGCGCATAGAAAGTTTCCTGGATTTGCTGCGGGTGGTGCTGGATATGGATGCCATTCCGGGGTATGAGCAGGTGGTTGCCGGACAATTCCAACACTTTATCACCCTGCATCAATTCAATGCCGACCAGATTCGCTTTATGCTGGCCGTACAGAGCGTTTTCTTACGCAAACGGCATCTGGCGCTGGCGGATTTGTACCAGGCACCGCTGACCAATTTTGGCGCGGATGCTGTAGACCGGTGGTTTGCGCCCAAACAGGTAGAAGAACTGCTGGCTTTTGTTAACCACCTGGCGGTTTAGAGAATGGGACGCATCGGGTGATAACATGGAACCCGCATCGGGTTATATCGGACAACGCATCGGGTTAAAACGAACGGGGAACGCATCGGGCTAAAGCCCAACGCTAAAGAACAGCGCCTGCTAAAGCAGGCTTGAATAATGGATGCAGGGTAAAATTCGTGCCTTGAGTTATCAAAGGTTTGCCTTTAGAGTTGGGATTCATGCAAACGGGAATTTATACTATAATCTTCAAGAAGAAAAACAATCCGCACTTTCAGGAGACAATTTGCTGACAGACCCGAAACTTAAAAGCCAGGTGGATCAACTCTGGGATAAATTCTGGACGGGCGGTTTAACCAATCCGCTGGACGCGATTGAACAGTTTTCGTATTTGTTGTTTCTTAAGCGGATGGATGATAACGAAAACCGAAAGCAGCGGATTGCCGAACGCCTGCACCAGCCTTACCTGGCGGGGGTAGAAGCGGATATGCGCTGGAGTTACTGGACGAACCTGAAAGCGGATGAGGCGCTAAAGTATTTAAAGGAAAAAATCTTCCCTGGGCTGCGGGAGATGGGCGGGAACGGCAGTTCTTTTCAGTTGTACATGCAAAACGCCGAATGCAAGATCAATAAAGGGTCGCTGCTGATTGAAGCCTGTAAATTGATTGACGGGATGGAAATTAACCAGCAGCAACAGGATGTGCAGGGGGATCTGTATGAATATCTGCTATCCAAACTGAATAGCGCCGGACGCAACGGGCAGTTCCGCACCCCACGGCATATTATCCGGATGATGGTGCAAATGATCGCCCCACGCCCCAAGGAACGGATTGGGGATTTAGCGGCGGGCACGTGCGGATTTTTAGTGAATACGTACCAGTACATTCTGGAAACGCACACCTCGCCGGAAATTCTGCACTACGACGAAGACGGCTGGCCGCATAATTTAATTGGCGATAAATTGAGTGAGGAAGATATGGCGGCACTCAAGCGGCCTGAAGCACTGCGCGGCTTTGACAATGATTCGGGGATGACGATGCTGCGGATTGGCGCGATGAACCTGATGCTGCACGGCATTGAAGCCCCGCAGTTCTTCTACCAGGATACACTCTCCAAGAAATATGAGCAGGAACGCGAATACGACGTGATCCTGATGAACCCACCCTTTAAAGGCGCGGTGGACAAGGATGACCTGCACATCACTTTACAGCCGGCGGGCACGACGAAAAGCGAACTGCTCTTCATTCACCTGATTTTGCGGGCGCTGGATATGGGCGGACGGTGCGCGGTGATTGTACCGGATGGAGTGCTGTTCGGTTCCAGCCGGGCGCATGTGGAACTACGGCGCAAACTGGTAGAAGAAAACCGGCTGGACGGGGTGATCTCGATGCCGGGCGGGGTGTTCAAACCGTACGCAGGCGTTTCGACCGCTGTGTTGTTGTTCACGCGCGGCGCCAAGACTGAGAGCATCTGGTTTTACGATATGGCCGCGGACGGCTTCTCCCTGGATGATAAACGCGCGGCGGTGCCTGAAAACGATATTCCGGATATTCTGGAATGCTGGAAAAAGCGCCAAAATGCCGGCTATGCTGCACAGCGAGAGACGCGCATGGCCGAATTAAAAGAAGCACTGACACCGTTGAACGCCGAACGCCTGCTGATGGAAGCCGAGATAAACCGCCTGACGTTTGAACAGGTGATCTCCGCCAACGGCGACGGCCCGATTGCTGTGGAGATGCAAGCCGCCAAAAGCCGTTTGGAAGAATTGCAGAGCCGCCTAGCCCCGCTGCGCAAAGAATATAAGCAACTGGCGCGGCAGTTCCGGGTGACGAAGGAGCAGGTGAAAGCCAATAAATACGACCTGAGCGCCAGCCGATACCGGGAAGTAGGGAATGAGGAGATTTATTATGAGAAGCCAGAATCCACTTTGCTAAGATTAAGGCAATTAAATAATATTATCGATTCTGAAATTGAAACTCTAAGGAATATGTTGTGAATTTTGAATTACATCCATTAGGTGAAGTAGCTGATTTTATTAACGGAAAAGCTTTCAAACCAGAAGAATGGGAAACCAAAGGATTACCTATCATTCGAATTCAAAACCTTACAGGGAGCACAAATATTACCAATTATTTTAGTGGAGATATTGATCCAAAATACTTAATAAAAAATGGTGATTTGCTGGTATCCTGGTCTGCTTCTTTAGGTGTTTATATTTGGAATAAGGAAAATGGCGTACTTAATCAACATATTTTTAAAGTGATCCCACATAAACGAATTGAAAAACTATATTTGTATTATGCGATTGATCATATTCTCGATGATATGAAAACAAAAGTTCATGGTTCTACAATGCAGCATATAACCAGAGAACCGTTTGAATCCTCATTGATTCCCCTTCCGCCTCTCTCCGAGCAACAGCGGATTGCCGCCATTCTGACCAAAGCAAACCGGCTGCGTAGCCTGCGGCGGTATGCGCGTCAGATGAGCGATACGTATTTGCAGTCCGTGTTTTTGGAGATGTTTGGGGATCCGGCAAGCAATCCGAAGGGTTATCCAACTTATCAACTTAAGTGGATTTCATTAAAATTCTCAGACGGTCCTTTTGGATCAGATTTAAAAACTGAGCATTATGTTCCTTCAGGTGTACGGATCATAAGACTACAAAATGTTGGAGTTGGTAAATTTATCGATGATGATAAAGCTTTCATTTCAGAAGAACATTTTCAAAAAATATCAAAACATTTGTGTATACCGGGCGATATTATTGTAGGAACTTTGGGTGATCCCAATTTGCGTGCGTTTATTCAGCCCAATTATTTAAAATCAGCACTGAACAAAGCTGATTGTGTACAAATTCGAGTGGATAAAACTAAAGCTACCTCTGAATTTGTGTGCTGGTTATTGAATATGCCCCATACATTAAAACTTGCAACGGGAATGATCCATGGGCAAACACGAGAAAGAATTAATATGGGTAGATTAGCGGAATTGGAGGTGCCAATTCCTAATCTTCAAAGTCAGCAATTGTTCTCAAAAATAGTAAAGAATCATGAGAATTTGAATGCTGAAATAAAAGAATCCGAACGACAGGCGGAGCACCTTTTTCAGTCACTGCTGCAAAGGGCTTTCAGCGGGGAGTTGTGAATAGCTTACACAAAAAGTGTTGTAGAATTAAAAGAATTATTGTGACTTTTGACTTAATTAGCATCAAAAAAACAGCTCACAAGAAGAAAATTTAGAAGCACTATAATTCATTGTTAATCTTATTTTAATTTTCTAAAAAACTTCATTTTCGTTTCTCAAAATATTTAAATCACAATCCTAATAAAACTGGCCAAATAAAATTAAATAGTATTGATAAGGAGTTAGACAATGAAATGCCCCAGTTGCCACATTGGAATTAAACTTGATGTAAAGGGACGAAGTGTTTTTGCATTAAAAACCTCAATAGTAAATGGCAAAGAAGGAATAGAACTTGTCTATGGACTATGCCCTGAATGTGGTGATTTCATTGCAACAATAAATCGCGGTTCATATCGATTTATTGATGAAGAAGAAGGGGAGATTACAGAAATTAAACAAAGTGTAATCATTTTTCCAACAATTACTTCGCAATGTGTTTCAGAAGAAGTCCCAAAAATTTATCGTGATATGTTTAATGAAGCGGCATCTGTCATTAACATTAGCCCTAAATCAAGCGCTGCTTTGAATAGAAGATTGCTTCAGACTTTATTAAGAGATGTATATCATGTAAAACATGGAAACCTAGCAAATGAAATAAAAGAATTTTGTGAAAACCCTAGTGTATCGCAACCATTAAAAGACGAAGTTGATGCCATTCGGCACATTGGAAATTTTGCAGCACATCCCAATAAATATATGACCACTGGTGAAATTGTAAATGTGGAACCACATGAAGCCGAATGGTTGTTAGAAATAATTGAACATATATTTGAAGAGTGTTTCATAAATTTTGCAAAAGATCAAGAAAGAAGAAATAATCTAAATAAAAAATTAAATGATCTTGGTAAACCACCATTGAATTAATGACTTGGAGGGAATAGCAAATGGAGAAAAATATAGAGTTTAGTGAAGTAAATATCCAAAAACTTTTTGGAAATGAAGCGGCTGAAGATGAGGATCCAACTCGATTGAAAGAGTATTATTTCAAAACAAATATCTACAACCAAGTTGTCGCGGATCTTCCTTTAAGGATTTTGGTCGGACATAAAGGAATTGGAAAATCTGCATTATTTAAAATTGCTATGGATGAAGAAACTGAAAAAGGTTCCATCGCTTTGATGATACAACCTAATGACATTGCAAATATTGGGGTTGATACAACAAATTTTTTATTGGCAATTAGAAACTGGTCTGAAAATATAAAAGAAATAATTACAAAAAAATTGTTTTCAAACCTCGGTATATCACAAACTTATGCATCCGATATAAAAAACCATGATGGCAAAATTAGTGATTATGTTTACAAAGTAATTAATTCTCTTAAGGATGAGGTTTATATTGAAAATCGTTTTGATTCAATTATGCGATTATTAGAAAATTTTAAGGTTTCAGTATATATTGATGACTTGGACAGAGGATGGCAAGGCAAAAAAGAAGATATTACGAGGATATCAACCTTAATTAATGCTGTTAGAGATTTAAGTAATGGCAATAGAAATATATCATTTCGGATTGCTCTTAGGTCGGACGTATATTTTCTTTACCGTACTTCTGATGAATCAACAGATAAAATAGAAGGATCTGTTGTTTGGCATACATGGAATAATCACGAAATTTTTGTTTTGCTTATAAAAAGAATAGAAACTTTTTTTGGAAATAAAGTAGATGAAGAATTACTATTACATACTCCACAGTCACAATTAGCAAAATATCTATATCCAGTCATGGAAGAACGTTTTACTGGAAGAGGTTTATGGGAAAATGCACCGTTATACAAGGTGTTAATGTCATTAATTAGAAAACGCCCAAGAGATTTAGTTAAACTTTGTACCCTTGCAGCAAGAAACGCGTATCTTAATAAATCAAATATCATACAAACAAGTGACTTCCAAGCGATTTTTGAAAATTATTCACAGGGAAGAATCCAGGACACAATAAATGAGTATCGTTCTGAGCTTCCAAATATTGAATCCCTCATAATGAATATGAAACCAAACAAAAGAGAAAGAACAACAAAGGAAGGATATGTTTACACAACGGAAAAGCTTTTAGAAAAAATTAAAAATATTATGGGATCGCAACAATTTATTTTTGCTAATGAACAACGTGCTGAAGCGAAAGACTTGGCATCATTTTTATATAAGGTAAATTTTTTGACTGCTAGAAAAGAAATTTCTTCTGGAAAAATTGAACGAAAATATTTTGAAGAAAATCGATATTTGTCTTCCCAATTTGTTGATTTTGGTTTTGATTGGGAGATTCATCCAGCATATCGATGGGCATTACAACCTAGCGATCAAAATACAATTTATGATTCTTTGTTTTTAAGCCAGGATATCACCTAAATTGTACTAATACCTTTTGACACAATAGATTTATCAAAAATTGTTGTGTTTTCCTGAATAACAAACCTTACACAAAAAATAATTATTCTGACTGAAGTAAATGTTCAGGAAATAAATCTAATTGTTTCCCTTTGTTTTTTGAACTGCCTTTTTTCTTATTTATAAGAGTAGCAAATTTCTCAAGGGGTCTCGTAAATTTTTTAAAGTTTATAATATATTCCCTATCTATTTCACTTTTTTGAGCCAAACCTATTGAAACGAATTTATTTAGAGCTTCTTTTACCCAAGAAATTTGAGGGTATTCAACTTCTCTATTTTTTGATCCGTCTGAACCATATAAATTTTGCAATTTTTTTGTTAATACATCCAGATCAACTGGAACATACCAAATTTTTTTATCTGCATCAAAAGTCACATTCTCATTTTCATCACTAAAAACTTCTTGTGTAAATATATTCTGCCACAATATTTCCATTATATATTCAACATCCTGTGGTTTTGCGTCATAGAATTTTTTTTCTTGATTTTCAAAAATCATTCTTTCTAAAGATACATCAATACCATCTTTAAAGACTTTAGCCATTATAGGATTCGGAAAAGCGCCTGTGACAGTTCTAAGAAACAAAAATTCTTGTGCTCTCTGATGTTTAGCAAATTCTAAAATTGCATATGGACGATCAAACTTTATTGCACCTGTACTAATTTTTTCCTGAATGAATTCGCTTAATTTTGCTGAAAATGCTAATTCCGTAATCCAAACAAGGCTTGTTTCATCAATACAATAATTTTTAGTCCACCAACCGAGAAGTTCAGTATCATATTTTTTTAATTGCTCTATATATTGATTCCATCTTTCGTCTTTATTCTCACATATTAATAACTTAGCTTCCCCGACAATACCCTCTCTTTGATGTAATTGAATTACTAGATCTGGGGTGCAAGGTGGCTTTTTAGGATTAAGTTTATAGTGCATTCGTCTTCCAATAGATGCTACTATTTCAGATTTCTCTAATTGGCAAAATTCCTTTGTTACGAAAATAAATGCTTGAAGAGCATAAATTGTTGATAAATATGATTCACTTCTGTTTTTAATATCTTGTAAAATAAAATCAAGAGAGCTTGCTTTATTCTGATCTTGGGACATACTCATTTATTATTCCCTCCTTGAATTTATCAAATATAAATGATATTGCCCTTGATAAAGCTTGTACTGAGGTTTTGGCTTGAGGTGATATTAAAATCCGTTTTTGAGATAAAATCCAAATTTCAAACGAAGAGCCGTCTTTTTGGTCTGCAATATTCGCATGGAAATATGGATTTCCATGGTAAATAACCAATGATGCATCTTTGTAATGATTTAATACTTCTCCAAATTTTCTAACCATGTCTGATGTTTCGAAAACATTTTCCTCATATACAATTTCCAATGGAGGTCCTGGTTTATAATTTCGTTCAATAATTCCTCTACCATCTAATAAATGCATTCGTTCTGATGCAACAAGTTCGAGAGGTTCTATCAGTAATGACCGAATTTGCTCATACATATTGGTACAACTGAAAGTACCAAACTTATATACCTTACCTACGGAGTTTTTTAAATAAGAGCCTTTTGTTGCTTTTTCAACCTTGAATTTCAAGCTTGTAAACCAAAACCCTCTTTCTTTTAAATCCAAAAAGGTTTCACCTAATGAAGAATGAGTCCAGGAACGTTCTGTGTCAGTATATTTTAATTTATTATTTGCGACTGATGGCCGTTCGGATTTTCTGGTTACTTCTATAACACTTAATCTAACTTTACCTAAAAATCTTGTTATAAGTTGTTTTTCAAAACTTAATAATGCCTTTTCAAGTTCATCTTGCCTAAAATAAATAAAACTGATTTTTGGGTACATTCTTTTAATAAGAGTTTTAACAGCTAAATTCCAAAAATCACTTTTTGATATAGAGATAATTCTGTAAAGGAAATCGTTTGTTCCTCTTAATATTACTATGACACCTTGCACGTGATATTCTTTATTAATCCGGCGTGTAATTCTAAAGGCTGGCACATTAGGATTGATACACTCAATAAATAAAGTGCTTAATAAAGAATTGTTTTGTATCAACAATCCCAAATCTCCTTTATGGTAAACAATACACTCACGACATTCAATATAGGGCTCATTAATTGATAAGTTTGTTTTTAAGTAAAATTCTATTTCTATCGGCGATTGTGCTGATAGAGCATATCCTTCAAAAACACTTATTGAGCTCACTTTATTTTGAACCATGGAAACCCCAATTTTTTACAACGTAAAACAACATCTTTACCATTATTGCATATTATTAACCCAAAGTAAATTGTTTTGGTTGGCTATTTTTAAAAAATATTCTATTGTTTTTAGGCAAATAAAGGTAGAAATTCAATTTGAATGCTAATTATTTTTTTGATATACTTTCATCAAATATTGCTCTTTAACAAGTGTGACAAAAGAAAATTGGTATCCGTGGTTAGAATTCTTGGCAACCATCTATTTGTTTTACACCGTGACTATTAAGTCAAAATTTACTATTAAACCGGTTTTAAAATCGAAATTGGAGGTAAAAATGTCTGTTATTCTAAAAACATTGGTGGTAGGTGCTGCTTTTATGGGGTGGTTTCACCAAAACCGTTTATCACTACCAATTAATCTACACTTGTGTCTGAGATTAAAGCAGTAGGGTTAAAACCCTTAGGCTTACCCTACCAAAATTTTCACCTTAATTTGAATATTAAGGTGTATTTTTATCCTAACAATACAATTTGCGCTATAGTTGCATATCTGGCAAATTGCCGACTAGCATATATGTCAAAAGCTGGTGTATTTTGAGCGATATTGATTTTTAAAATGATCTGTGAGGGTAGAAGAGGGCTATTTGAAACCGAATGAAATTGCGCACGTCGCGGCGTTTTGCAAGCAGACGCTTGACCTGGCATCGGTTAAACCGAATACTGAGGTGTATGCGAGCCTGCCGCTGTGTGTGATTGACGCTGTGTTTTCGATCGGGGTGCGGTATGCGTCGACTGAAATGACGGTGAAACGGTTCGCGGCGTTTTTCCGGGTGCCGCTGGTTTCGAAAAACGGTTTTCCGGAACGCGGTGAGCAGCTTTCGATCGCGGATCTGTTGGGTTTTTATGCGACTTACAGCACAGCGGAGATGGCAGAGAGTATTTACCAGAACCGGCAGCGGACTTCTTCACGAAATGGGATTCTGAAGGCGGAGGCTGTGCTGCGCTTTGGGCAAGTATGTTTTGAACAGGGCGTGAACGTCTTGCAGGATGTGGTGGGGGTGATTGGCGATGCGCGATTTGAGGCGGCGATTGAGGAGATCCCGGGGCAGCGTTCGGGAATTTCGCTGCGTTATTTTTATATGCTGGCCGGGCGGGATGATTTTATTAAGCCAGACCGGATGGTGATGCGGTTTTTGTTTTCGGCGACGGGGCAGCATTATTGTGTGGAGGATTGCCATACGGCGGTGGTGGGGGCATGCGGGTTGTTGGAAGAGGAGTATCCGGGTTTGACACCGCGGGCGCTGGATTATCAAATCTGGTTGTATCAGCGAGGGGAGAGATGAAAATTGATCCGAGAATTCATCAACGCAGGGGTATGATTATGGGCAGGCGGGGTTGTATTTTGTGACAATTGCGACCTGGCAGATGGAATGTCATGCCGGGCAAAATGGGGATTTAGATGGATTGGGCCGAGGGCGAGGCATCGGGTATTGAACGGGCAGAGAAGATTCCTCTGGCCTCGCCCGTACGGAAGGTGATTTGGATGTGCGGGTTGATCAATGCCGCGTCCGCGGAGAAGGGCAGGCATGGGGTGTTGGACGGGTGGTGATATGTGATTCGGCCTCGCCCGTACAGAACGCCGGGCAAAATGGGGGACAGATGGATTTGGCCAGAGGGCGCATGCTTGCTAGGCAACGCATGCGTTGCCCCTACTTTTCTTTTTTCTCACCATTCTGGCTGCGGGCGAGCGGCGCTGTGGGCTCGGTGCCGTGCTGTTCCAGTACTTTAAGCAGGGAGCTGGTGACGGCGACGCGCTGCTGGCGGGCCAGGTGTTTGACGAATAATACGCGGCGGGTGCTGCTTTGTCCGTTCATGGCATTGGCGGTGCCGTTAAACCAGGATTGGTAATCGCGGACGGCCAGGTAGACCGGACGACCCATAACAACCGGGAGCTGGCGCAGCAGGGAGGTCAGGAACTCTTCCGGGTTGCGCAGGTTGGGGTGCACGACCGGCTGCAGGTAGATCCCCAGGGGGCCGTTGATGGCCTCCACAAAGGCGAGCAGTTCGCCTTCGGAAATATAAGCGTAGCCGTGCAGGGGGCGTTTGTCGATGGCTTCGGCGCTCTGAACCAGCGGCGGGACCACAGCGTGATACAGCGTTTGCAGGCTGTGCTGGTCGATACTGTGCAGCGGGCGCCAGTGCCCGTTGCCATTGGCGGCGCTGGTTTCGGGAAGCGACAGTTTCCAGACATTCTGGCGGGTATAGACGCTGAACCCGGCATGGCGGAAGCTCTCAAAGGTAGGGTGGTCTTCGTCAATTTCGGCCAGCAGGCGGAACGCGCCGCGGTTGCTGCTTTCCCAGGAGAGGTGGTCTAACAGGGCCACCAGTGCATTGCTGGATAAGGCGCTTTCGGGGGCTAAAAACACGAGGCGGGCGGCTTGTTCACCAAAATTAAAGTGCACCTGCCCGATGAGCGGGGATGCCCCCTTGCGCGGCCTGGCGATACCGCTGTAACTGCTGTAATCCAACCTTAATTGCCCCAACATGGCTCCGGGACCGATCGGGCTGCCGTGGGTTGTCCCAAACGGACTGTCGGTACACAGGAGTTGGTTGCGGTAGCGGTATATGGCTACCAGGTCGTGCCAGGCAAACGGTCTTATTTCGATAGTACCATCTCCATAAAATAGCGGTGGAAGCGGTCGTCGTTGGTCAATTCCGGGTGAAAAGAGGTGGCCAGCCATTGGTTCTGGCGGGCAGCGACTATGCGGCCATCCGGCAAAGCAGCCAGAATTTGGACACCCTCTCCGACGGATTTGATTAATGGGGCGCGGATGAACACGGCATGGAAGGGCCTGCCGTTGGTATTGAGCGCGGCGATGTTCAGGTCGGTTTCAAAACTATCCACCTGGCGGCCAAAGGCATTACGCTCGGTGGTAATATCCATCAGCCCCAGCAGTGGTTGGCTACGGTGGGCGTCTTTGGAGAGAAAAATCGCCCCGGCACAGGTACCCCATACCGGGTGGCTTTTTCCGTAGTCGATCAGGTCATCCAGCATGCCAAAATCTACGGCCAGTTTACCGATGGTGGTCGATTCGCCGCCGGGGATGATGAGCGCGTCTACACCGGCTAACTGGCGGCTGAGGCGCACCTGAACGGTTTCTGCGCCCAGCTTTTCCAGCATGACCTGGTGTTCGCTGAAGGCGCCCTGCAGAGCGAGGATCCCAATCTTCATGCGTTACCAGCCGCGCTGGGCGATCAGTTCTTCGTTGGGAATGGTAGAGATCTGGATCCCGACCATGGGTTCGCCCAGGTTGCGTGAGACTTCGGCCAGGATAGAGGCATCCTGGTAATGGGTGACGGATTTGACAATGGCGGCGGCGCGTTTGGCCGGGTCGCCGGATTTGAAAATTCCGGAGCCAACAAAGACACCATCCACACCCAACTGCATCATCAGCGCGGCATCCGCGGGGGTGGCTATGCCGCCGGCTGCGAAATTGACCACCGGCATACGACCCAGATTGCGGGTTTCTACGATCAGTTCGTAGGGCGCGCCAATGTTTTTGGCGTAGGTCATCAATTCCTCTTCCTGCAGGGCTTGGAGATGGCGGATATCGCCGAGTACCTGGCGCGCATGGCGCACGGCTTCGACAACATCACCGGTGCCGGCTTCGCCCTTGGTACGAATCATGGCCGCGCCTTCGCCTACACGGCGCAGGGCTTCACCCAGGTTGCGGCAGCCGCAGACAAAGGGGACTTTGAAATTGTGTTTCAGGATATGGTTGGTTTCATCGGCTGGGGTGAGCACTTCGGACTCGTCGATATAGTCCACGCCAATGGCTTCGAGGATTTGTGCTTCGACAAAATGACCGATGCGGCATTTGGCCATCACCGGGATGCTGACGGTGTCCATAATTTTGAGGATCAATTCGGGGTCGCTCATGCGGGCTACGCCACCATCGGCGCGGATATCGGCGGGTACGCGTTCTAATGCCATCACGGCGCAGGCGCCGGCTTCTTCTGCTATTCGCGCATGTTCGACGGTGACCACATCCATGATCACGCCACCCTTGAGCATTTGCGCCAGCCCCTTCTTTAATGCAAAGGTGCCAACTTCATTTGTCATTTAAACCTCCAAAGAACAGGTAAATTTACTGTTATACCCGTCACGAGCACAAATGCCTTTTTCTTCAAGAGGAAAGCGAAATTTGTGACCACGGGCATTTTACCAGCACTCGCATTGTACCATGCCCGGGGAGGGTATACAAATGGGAGGAAGGAGGAAACAGGAATTCGGAAATAGGAATTAGGGATTAGGCACACGAAGCCGCTAAGCCGCGATGGAGAAAAAGTAGGAGAAATTTGGGAATAGGTGCACGATACCGCTAAACCGTGAGGGAGAAAAACACAAAAAAGGCCGCGCATTGCGCACGGCTTTTTTACTTTTTTCCTAATTCCTAGTTCCTACTTCCCAATCCCTATCTCTTATCCCAAATGCATGGGCATGATAACGTGGATAAAGCCTTCTTCGCCGATGGGTTTGAAGATGGCCGGGGTATTGTTGGCATTGGTTTCCAGGGCGATGTTGGGGGTTTTGACTACATCCAACACTTCGCGCAGGTAGCGTACATTGAAGGCGATCAACAGACCTTCACCGTCAATGGTGGCATCCAATTGGACTTCGGAGGTGCCGGTTTCTTCGGATTGAGCGGAGATTTCCACCACACCCGGGCCGCCGGGCTGGGGTTGGATGTGCAGGCGCACAATGTTGTTGCCGTCACGGGCGATGATCTCGGCCTGGCGGCAGGCTTTGTGGAAGCCGCCGGTGGAGATAATTGTGTGGGTTTTAGAAGAGCGCGGAATAATGGCTTCGAAGGGCGGGAAGTTGCCTTCGATTAACTGGGATACCAGTTCAGCATCCTTGAGGTGGAAGATCACCTGTCCACGACCGGCGGGTACGTTCATGGTGATGGTTTCATCTCCGTTGGTCGCGATGCGCGCCAGTTCGTTCATAGCGCGCGCCGGGATGATGATAGAAAGCGGCTGATTGGTTGGGTTGGACAGGGAATTTTTGCGTACCGAAATACGGAAGCCATCCGTGGCGGCCATGGAGATGAGATTGCCTTCAATCTGGGTGAGCACGCCCTGCAGTACCGGGCGGGCTTCGTCGGTAGAGGCGGCAAAGGCCACCTGCTGGATCATTTCTTTGAAGTCAGACACATTCAAGGCCACGCCTTCGCTCAGATCGGGAATGGGCATGGGCGGGTATTCCTGGGCATCGATACCTTTGATATCCGTGCTGTTGGTACCGCAACGGACATTGATAGTTTGGGTACGTTCATTGAGGGTCATTTCAACGCGGTCATTGGGCAGGGCATTCACCAGGTCTGAGATGGTGCGCGACGGGATGGTGACAGCGCCTTCTTCATCCACCCTGGCCGGAATCCAACAGGAAATTCCCAGTTCCAGGTTGGTAGCCGAAAGACGCAAGCGCCCTTCATCGGTGGCGATCAGGATATTCGCCAAGACCGGCAGTGTGCTGCGCGGTGAGACCGCACGCGAAACCATACTTAATCCGTGTGCCAATTCCTGCTGTGAGACCGATGCTTTCATGGGGTACCCTCTACCTTTTTAATATATTTTTTTGAATGTTAAAGTATACAACGAGAAGGATAAAAATTCCAGTAAAAGGGATCAGGAAATGAGGAAATCAGGAACTGGGAATCAGGAATTTGGAAAAGGAAAAAGTTATCAGGAAGCCGTACCTATTTGCTGATTGCTTTTTACACTTTCTCGCGTACCTGCCCAACTTATGATACACTCGAAAACCATATGTCAGAAAATGAACCTATTGAATTCCCGTGTTATTTTCCGCTCAAGGCTATTGGTATTGATGAGGATGATTACCGCCAGTTTGTGATCGATACGGTGGCGACTTTTGTTGAAGGGGTAGATGCGGAGGCTGTGCGGACTCTGCCCAGCAGCGGGGGTAAATACCTTTCAGTAACGGTGCCGTTTACTGCACAAAGCCGTAAGCAGTTGAACGAGATTTACCAGGCGCTATCCAATGATCCGCGTACGCGTTATTTAATTTGACGGATTGGTGTAGGTCTCAACGCGGTTGCGACCGCTTTGTTTAGCGATGTACATGGCCTGGTCGGCCTGGTCGAGCAGTTTACTGGTATCCAGGTCGGTTTGTCCGGCCAGCGTGGCTACGCCCAGGCTGATGGTGACGGTAATTGTTTTTCCATTAAATTTGGTTTCCAGCTTTTCCACCTCGCTACGCAGGCGTTCGGCGGTTATCCGGGCAGCTTCCATCGGAGTTTCCGGCAGCATGATGACCATTTCTTCACCACCGTAACGGGCGGCTATATCCACCTGGCGTATGGTTTGGCGCACGCAATTGGCTACCTGGATTAATACTTCATCACCGGCGAGGTGGCCGTAGGTGTCATTTACCCGTTTAAAGATATCGATATCGAGCATGATGATGGAAAATTCACGTTCATAGCGCCGGGAGCGTTCCAATTCGACATTTGCCAGATTAAAGAAATAGCGCCGGTTATATAGATGGGTCAATGGATCAGTTACAGCCATCAAATTAACCTCACTGAAGAGGCGCGCGTTCTGAATGGCAATCCCCGCCTGACTGGCAATTGATTCGATCATTGCCTGGTCATACGGGGAGAATTTGAAACCGGGTTTGATGGAAATAATGCCGATGACACCGAGCATGCTTGAACCGGCCATAACCGGTACACCCATCAGGCTGGTGGCTTTGATCTCAGCCAGATCCTGAGTGTAGATACCCCGCGCTTTCATCATGGCTACCGAATCGAGCAAGAGACTGCGGCGGTTGTTGATGATGTCCCAGGATAGGAGGCGCAGATTACGTGGTTCAATTTGCTCAACCAGGAAACTGGAATCGCGGTTCATGCTGTACTGAAAATGCAGGGATTGTCCTTCTTCACTGAGCAAGCCCAGTTGAGTCAGGTCGGCTTTGGTAATTTCCAATACCTGGCGCATTAATTCAGACAGAATAGTATCTATTTCTATGCTGCTGCTGATGGTGCGGGTGATGTTATGGAGCAGCTTTTCGCGATGCAGGGCTTCCTGCGTATCCAAGGAACGCTCCTCGGCCAGGCGACGGGCGGCTTCCAAATCTTTTTCGTAACTGCGGCGTTCCGTTATATCGCGTGAGACACCCTGAATGCCGTTGATTTTTCCCTGGGCATCGAACATCAGGCTTGTTTCCACTTCCGTCCAGACGATATCGCCGTTTTTGCAGGGCTGGGCCAGATTATAGCGAAGGGGAATCTCTTCAAATAATTTTTTCAGTGTCCATTCTCCGGCACTGGTTTTTTGAATGCATTCGAAAGCGTAAGTGATCTCCGGAAGTGATTCGGGCGCAAGGGACTCCAAAACCGTTTGGCGCAGCACTTCTTCCACGCTATAGCCGCGTAATTTCTTAACTGAAGGGCTGACATAGGTGAATTTTCCATTTAAATCAGCTGTCCAGATCACATCCGAGGCGTTTTCTGCCAGCAGGCGGTATTTTTCTTCGCTGGCACGCAAGCGCTGCTCATTGCGGATGCGCTCGGTGGTATCTTCATAGGTATACAGCCGCCCGGTCAATTTACCGAGTATGCGAAATGGGGTGGCGTAGCGGTTGATGACCTTCCCGTTGATAAAATGAAAGAGAATATTTTCTTCTGTTTCCATATCGACGAGCAAACGCTGTGTAGATTGATAGACGGTATCCCGATCTTTGATGTGCTCGTACATCATATCAAAGCGTTTTTGCGCCGGTTCAATGCGGGCCCAATCTGCCGGCAGCTGCCAAAGTTCCAAAAAACGGCGGTTGTGGGCCAATACATTGGCCTGTGTATCAATCACCAGAATTCCGTTTAATGAGCCTTCGATAGTAGCTTGCAGTAAAGCCAGGGTGCGGTCGCGTTCGGTTTCTTCCTTTTTGCGTTCGGAAATATCCCGGGCTACCACCAGCATGGCTTGTTCGCCTTCGAATGTAATGAAGGCACTACTGATTTCCACATCGACAATGTGTTTGTCGCGGTGAATGACAGAGCTTTCATATACAGGAGGTGGGGTCTCCCCCTTTACCCGTTGATGGTGACGGTATTTTTCTTGCTGGACAGTTTCTTTCGTCAGTAATTTGTCATAATTGGTATTGAATAATTCTTCCGGCTTATACCCGACCATGGCTGCCATTTGCTGGTTGCAATACTGGATGGTGCGGTTACGGATGATGCCAATACCGTCCAATGAATGCTCCACCAGGGTGCGGTATTTTTCTTCACTGGATTCGAGAGAACGTTCCAATTTGTGTTTGTCGGTAAAATCCTGGAATAAAACCAGCCACAAACGCAGCGGGCTGTGCGGCGTACTGATGCGGTCGCAATAAACAGAAAAGACACGGTCATTGCGTGAAATTTCAAAGCGGTAGATAGTATCTTCAGCAGCTGGTGAAAACTGCCACTCAGGTAAAAAATTATGCAGCGGTTTGCCAATCAGTTCTTTCGAAGTGGCTCCCAGAATCTGACAGGCTGCCGGGTTGAGCCCGTTAATGCGCTCTGCGGTGGTCAGATCCAACACAACAATACCCATGGGGATGGTATTCAGGATGATCTGGTTTTCCACCGGAGACATCTTGAAAAATTCGCTGCGGAAAAGTCTCAGCGCCATGATGGGAAAGCTAAGACCTAATAACAGCGGCATGATGTTTAATTGGGGTGAGAATATGCCCAGTATAGTGGCGATGGAACCCAGAAAAGGAATAGACATTCCCAGCAATAGGATGGCAATCTGCTTACGAAAAAATTGCTCGGAGCGAAAATATTGAAAAACAAGAATGACCACTGCGGAAATATTTAAAGCGGCACTATATGCAAAATGTAAAAACATCCTGGAACCAAATTCAAAGCTCAAAAAGGATAAACCATTCACCTGAATGATATGCGGGTTGATGCGCATTAAAGCCGACCCATTGCCAAGCCAGAACAAGCTAAGTACAGTGACGGGTTCCAGACACAATAAGAAGATCAGGCTTTTACCGGAACCTTTTAAAAGCTGCGAATAACGGAGGGCAAAGAAAAGGAAAGCGGCGGGTAAAATTACAATTCCCAATTGTTTGACATTGGCCCAAAACAGCTTGGCAGGCAGAGTTTGCATAAATATTTCCACAAGATAAGCCCCGGCTCCGATGAAAATACTGAGCCCGACAAAAAACAGGGCAAAACCCCCTGGCAGTGTTTTTCGGGAACGGAAAGAAACAACCGTAAAAACGATTGAAAATATGATAGATAGGATCAGCAAAAGGACGAATAGGATATTTTGCAGATTCATAGTTTAACTTTTATAAAGTGAATAAAAAAATTATCCTGATTGCAAACTTGATTATATGAGGCGATCCATATAATTCTCTTCCACATTTATTATATGCTTTTAATTCAAAAATGATCATTGAAAAACAATAATTTATTACAACAGCAGCATTGGCGCGCAAGTTTGAAAAAATGCAAAAAAAGCTGACCGTTTGAGAGGTCAACTTTGTTGGTGGGCATTTGCCCTGTGATATAATTTGCTGTGCCGAAGGTGGGAATCGAACCCACATACCCGAAGGTACACGATTTTGAGTCGTGCGCGTCTGCCAATTCCGCCACTCCGGCTCGAATGTATTGCTGTATATCTAATAATCTTGGAAGGGTCAAGGTATAAATTAATATGCAATTAGGAATCATAGGCTTACCACAAAGTGGAAAAACCACCCTGTTTAATGCGTTAACCCGGGGGGATGTTCCCACCGGTATGTCTGCCGGGCGTATTCAGGTAAATACGGCGGTAGTGGATGTACCGGATGCCAGAGTGGACAAGCTTTCGTCCATGTTTAACCCAAAAAAGACCATTTATGCCAAAGTTACCTATGCCGATATTGCCGGTTTGGACGGCAGCACCGGAAAGAGCGGCATTTCTGGTGTGCTGCTCAACCAACTCACGCAAATGGATGGTTTTATTCATGTGGTGCGCTGTTTTGAGGATGAAAACGTTATGCACCAGTCCGGCAGTGTTAATCCGCTGCGGGATCTGGAGACCATGGACAGCGAGTTTGTGATTAATGACCTGATCTCGGTGGAGCGCAAAATGGAACGGCTGCACGAAGAACGCAAGAAGGGTGCCGGGCGGGATAAGGCGACGATTGAGCGGGAAATTGCCCTGTTTGAGCGGATGCACGCCGCATTGAGCGATGAAATTCCGCTGCGGGATATGGAAATGGCTATTGAAGATGAACGAGCTCTCTCAGGGTTCGGGTTTCTCAGCCTGAAGCCGGTATTGGTGGTTTTTAATCTTTCTGAGGGGCAGCAAGCGCCCAGCCTGGAGTATCGCCATCAGCGCAGCAAAGTGGTGGCGCTGCAGGGTAAACTGGAGATGGATATTGCCCAACTGCCCGCTGAAGATGCCGAAATGTTTATGGCGGAATACGGCATTACCGAACCCAGCCTGAACCGTGTTATTCTGCTCTCTTACGATTTACTCGGTTTGCAATCTTTCTTTACGGTTGGACCGGATGAATGCCGCGCCTGGACCGTGCGCGCGGGGGCTATGGCACCTGAAGCCGCCGGGGTGATTCATACCGATTTACAGAAAGGCTTTATCCGCGCAGAGGTGGTGGCTTACGATGACCTGATTACCCTGGGCAGCATGAACGAGGTAAAAGCCAAAGGCAAAATGCGCCTGGAAGGCAAGGAATATTGCGTCAAAGAAGGCGACATTTTGAATATTCGCTTTAATATTTAAGGGAAGTAAGATAGTAAGTGATGAGTAACGAGTAATGAGTAATGAGTAACGAGTGATGAGTGGCAATAATAAAAACCGTCCTTTCTCAGGGACGGTTTTCTGTTTAACAGGGTGTGTTTAACTTATTCTTCCAGAGTCGTCAGATCACCTTCCGGCAGGCCGAGGGCGCGCGCTTTGAGCACACGGCGCATGATCTTACCGCTGCGCGTCTTGGGCAACTGCTGGACGATCTCGATGCGCTCGGGATTGGCAATTGGCCCGATTTCATGGACTACATGCGCCTTGAGTTCGTTGATTAACTGATCTGTATATTCTGCTCCGGAACGCAGGATTACGAAAGCATGGATGGCGTTGCCTTTAATATCGTGCGGCAGCCCGATAGCGGCCGCCTCAGCCACTGCCGCATGGCTGACCAGCGCACTCTCGATCTCGGCCGTCCCAAGGCGATAACCTGAAACCTTGATCACATCATCCACACGGCCGATGATCCAGAAATACCCATCAGAGTCTCTGCGGGCACTGTCACCGGTGAAATACACACCCGGGAAGCGGCTCCAATACTGCTGCACATACCGATCGGGATCGTTGTAGATTGTACGCAGCATGGCCGGCCAGGGCTGTTTGAGCACCAGGAAACCTTCTTCCCCGGGACCCACGGGCTGACCATTTTCACCATAGATATCCGCTTCCACGCCAGGAAAGGCAAAGGTGGCACTTCCGGGTTTGAGGGAGGTCTCCGGTAAAGGGGTAATCATAAACATGCCCGTTTCAGTCTGCCACCAGGTATCCATGATCGGACAGCGTTCCTTACCAATCACACGATAGTACCAGCGCCAGGCCTCCGGATTGATTGGTTCCCCTACGCTGCCCAGCAAACGCAGCGAAGACAGATCGTGGCGGTTGGGCCAGGCTTCGCCAAAACGCATCAATCCGCGGATGGCGGTTGGCGCGGCATAGAGCACATTAATCCCATACTTCTCGATCATTGACCACCAGCGGTTGGGATAGGGATAGGTTGGGGCACCCTCATACATAAAGCTGGTCGCGCCGAGCAGCAGCGGCGCATAAACGATGTAACTGTGCCCGGTAATCCAACCCGGGTCCGCGGCGCACCACCAGCGATCTTCCTCTTTGAGATCGAAGACCCACTTCAAAGTCGTGCCAACGCCTACCATATAGCCACCGTGTGAGTGCACGATGGCCTTTGGTTTACCGGTGGTGCCTGAGGTATACAGCATGAACAACGGGTCCTCGGCATCCATTACTTCCGTCTCGCAGCGGGAGTTTCCACTGGCCGTCCGCGCTACCGGCAGGGACATCAGGTCGTGGTACCAGTAATCACGCCCGGATTCCATGGGTACTTCATGGGCAGTGCGTTTGACGACGATCACATGCTCAACCGAACCCGCGCGGCGAATGGCTTCATCGGAGATTTTTTTCAGTTCCACAATCTTGCCGTTCATATACCCGCCATCGCAGGTTATTACCACGTTGGATTGGCTGTCTTCGATGCGCTCGTGCAGCGCTTCAACTGAGAAACCTCCATAAACCACCGAATGCACCGCGCCGATCTTGGCACAGGCCAGCATAGCTACCGGCAATTCCGGGACGCGCCCCATGTAGATGGTGACCCGGTCGCCTTTGTGTACCCCCATGCTGCGCAGCACGTTGGCAAACATACAGACTTCGCGGTTGAGCGCATGGTAGGAGTACGTGCGCACTTCGCCTGTTTCGCCTTCCCAAATAAGGGCCAGCTTGTTACGGCGCCAGGTACTACAATGGCGGTCCAAACAGTTGGCAACGATATTTACCTTACCACCCACAAACCATTGGTAAAAAGGTGCGCGACTGTCATCCAACACCTTCTCCCAGGGTTCAAACCACTCATACTCAGAGGCACGTTCCGCCCAGAAACCCTCAAGGTTCCCGGCGGCAATCTGCGTTTGTTCTGCCCGATTTTTAATGGTAGCGGCGGCGAGTGCGGCGGATGACGGCTGGTACAGATCGACCGGCTCCTGGTCCACAGATAGTGTAGACATTCCCTGACTCCTTCCTTGTCTTACTCATCTCGTAGCGTAGTTTTATTTAAATACTATTCTTGTCAACATTATAGCAATTATATATCTGAGAGGCGTATGCTTGCCTAAGCCCTATGCAAAAATTTATTGCCTTTCCAAATTCCCCGCTTTTTAAAAGAAAGACGAATGGATTACAGATGATCATTCACCTATCAAAAAACCAGGGATATGTATCCCTGGTTTTTTCATTGCTATGGCTTCATTCCAAAACCCTGTGAAACCTATACGCCGGCGATATCCTTGCGCATCTGGCGGACAAAGCCTTCCTGAGCGGCAATGCGCTGGGCAGCGCGGTCTCGCGAGGCGGGGAAGTAGAACAGGTCTACCAGTTGTTTACGGCGGGCCAGTTCGTCTTTGGCCATGCGCACCACTTCGCCGTAGCTCATCATGTGCTCCGGGAAAGCCGGCATTACGGCGATCATGTTGACAAAAGAAAGCGGGCCGAGTTTGGTGAGCTTATCAGCATCCCATAAGAGGCGGGCCTCGTGTTCTTCAACGGGCAGGGTTTGTGCGGGACTGGAGTGTTTCTCCACGGCATTGGCTACTGCGGCAATTTTTTCTTGTGGAAAATCGGTTTTGCCCAGGTTGGCGCGTACCCAATTGGCGGCCAGTACGGCATGCTGATCGGGCTTAGCCAATTGCGGTTGGTAGCGGTCGTGCAGCCAGACAGCCGCAATAATGATTTCTTCATCGCCACCTTCCAACTGCATCAGCCAGCGGGCGTCACGTTCCACCTGGCGCACATGTTCCAGGCGATAGTTGAAGTATGACTTTCCATCCGGTGTAGGCCAGATTTCCATCGCCACCTGTCCGGTTATTTTTTCAAGGTCTTTGCGAACTTCATTTATCCATTCGTGGGTACTCATGCTTCTCATCCTCCATGGGCCGGCGTGCCCTGACCCATATTGTACCGCTAATTGCAAAAATAAGGGTCACAATCACTACAAGCAGGAAGGCACCAGCGTAATCTTTGATCAAATTCATCACCCAAAGACTGTAAATGAGGATTTGCCCTACCGCGGCAAGGATAGCTGGGGGCAGGGTTAAACGCCATGCGGGTGTAGGTTGTTTCACCCAGGAGAGGATATCATCTACCAGGCAGAAGAGCGCCCAGAAAGCAGCCACCGGGATGGCAATAACCACGATCAATGGCAGGATATAACCGTCCGAAATAGCCGGTGAGAGAAGTAAAACCAGAAACCAGCCCAACAATCCCAATACTACCTTGACGATGCGCCACCAGCGCCGGCGAAGCTGCAAATTATACAGACTAACCAGGAAAATACCTGCAAAAACAGCCATCAACCATTCAATCCATAACAGGGAGAAAGCCGCCCCCAGCCCAATTTCCTGTAAACCGGCTTTTGGTCCGTATTCACCTACCGTTACCCAGACCCACTCAGCATTGGCCTTGCGCAGCAAGATACCCTCGTGCCCCATGGCGATCACCACATTTCCGCTGGCTGGGTCGGTGACCATATCCAATGGGCCAGGGACAAACTCAATTGTGGATTGCTGCTGCTGGTAGGCCTGCTCTGCCTGGCTCATTTGCCGCAATGTGAGCACTTGTTCCCAGGTGACACCGCCATCACGCGATTCCTGCACCATTTCTCCTACGGTAAAGCGCAGCAAGAAACCAGAACCACTGTCAAAATCGATGACTTCGCCGGGATCGTTATATTGCATGGTGCATTCTTTTTCGATGCCTTGTTCTTCACCGGCTGGCTGCCAGCTTGTGCCGCCATCCTGGCTGATAAAGGCCGCATTGTAATACTCAGTCGTGGTCAGCAATGTGCCATCGGAGCGCGCTTCCAGGCAGGAGACCCCATATTGCGGGGCAGCCGCGTCCGCCAGGGTGAGGAGTGCGGTGAGTGGAAGGATGACCCAGCGCCATTGTAAACTGCGCTGCAGGCTGCGAGAAGGTTGGGCAGTTTGCTGCCACACCCAAAATGCCAGCGGCAGGTTGAACAGCGCCAGCGCGTCGGAAGGGTCGTAAACAAAATGAGTGGCGAAGGGCAGGATGACCTGCATTGCCTGGTAGATGACCTGGTTGATCTGAGGGATCGTTTTACCCAGGCCAAAAAACAAAAATGGTGTGGTAAAAGCCAACCATTTTATCCATTGTCCGTGCATGCGCCGCGGCAGCAGTCCAAGCACAGCCAGGATGAAAAACGGCAGCAGATAGACGAGTGCCAGATCGCTGAGTTTGCCGCTCAGCCAGGATGGAAAATACGGTTTTAGGAGGGTGTCGTTCAACACCAAAATGATCAGCATGACCAGGCCGATCGGATGAATTAATCCACGAACAGCGCGTTCACTTAATTTATTCTGCATAACAGTCTCTCCTGGTTTTCTAGCATTTGATTTGATTTTAGCATACGCATTGCTTGCCATAGCCTTGCAATTCTGATATTGTAGATAGAGTGGCATATTCAGCATGGTTTGCATTGCACCACCGCGGAGTATGATATGGAAAAAGAGCTAACTGTTAACGAAGAAAGTGAACCTGTAAGGGGTTGGGGTTTTTGGGTGGGAATATTCCCCTTTTGCGGTCCATGGATTATTGTGCTGACTGTAATGGGAATTGTACGCCTGTTGTCCATAGCGGAAGATCCAGTGCAGTGGATTGCCAACATTGTGATGATCCTCGTAATCTTCTGGTATTTCGGGGTGTTTATTGCGGGATGGATCAAAGGATTCCCGCGTTGGTGGTATCCGTATGCGCTTTACCCGGTTCTGTTTTCGATAGTTCTGCAGAATGCCAGTTCGCCGGGGTTGTGGTTTTTTGGTTTGTCCCAAGGCAGGTCGGTGTGGGGCTGGCGCGCCTGGGTGCCTTTCATTCTGATTATGCTGATCATTGCGCTGGCAACCCGTTCGCTGGGTCCGCTTAAACAAATGTGGCGGAGCATCTGGCACGACCCCTCACGTTTGAGTTTTGCGTTATATGGAATATTGCCGCCGCTGATGATTGTCATATTTGATGAAATGGATGACAACTTTAGCCTGCCGTTTCAGGTGATTAATGCTGTTCTATTGCTCCTGGGTGCTATTGTGTATCTGCGCAGTAAAATCAACTGGCAGCGTCTGGCCAGCCTGTATGGGGCAACGTTACTGGCTATGTTGATAAGCACCATAGCTGTGAGTTATTACTGGAACGGAAGGCAGGATTATTGGATGACTAGCCCGGCAACCTGGCAGGAACAGGCATGGCCAATGGCTTTATTTACTATCTATCTTTCACTGCTCTTTTTGGGACCACCGCTGATCATTGACCTGATCCGTAATTTAAAAGAAAGCAGACCGATCAACCCCAAACCCGGTTAACTGACGGGCATGGTTGTGACCGTTCGGGTGCGGGTTTATATGGGTTTGGTGTGCGCCTGTACGCGGGTATGGAATTCGGCCCAGAATTTTTCATAGGAGAGACGATCTTGCGCATCAAAAAATTCTTTGGTTTGCCCCTCAAAAAATGGTATGACCTGTTGGGCAAACTCGAGTATGGCCTGGCGGTATTCAGCCTCGGTTAACCGCACTTCCAAACCATTGAAATGCTGAGCACGGTCTTCATCCGGGCTGTCCCAACGCAAGATGTTTTTGATGGTGACCTGGCCGTTATGGTGCAATACGCTCCAATCCAACCCGATCGGGCAGCCCATCATGAGTACGGTACCGCAGCCATGAAAAATCAGTCTGTCTGAGAGGTGCTGCTCGGGTGTATGGTCGTGGTCGAGGGTTCGCAGCAGAGCCAGCGCACTCTCACTGATTCCATAATTCTCGCGCCCATCCAGAATGACCTGCCCGCCAATGATCAGGCGGATGCGTCCATGTGAACACAGGTCAAATTGAGCCGGTTCGGTACCCAGCCAGTCTTGTTCGAGGAGGGTGATTTCAAAGGAACTCATAGATCTAATTTAACCATAAATCGGGGAGAAAGTATATTAAAAAGGGATTAGGAATCAGGAAAAAGAAAAAGGGATTAGGAAAAAGTTATCAGGAAAAAGGAAAAAGGAATCAGGGAATCAGGAAGAAAAAGAGTATACATTATGAGGAGTTGCAAGACGGGATTTTCGCTTATTTGCGCGGGACGAGGAGATAGACGGCGACTGCCATAACTAGCAGACCCGCTATGCGCTGGAAAGTTACCGGGATGGGCGCCTGCCCTCCCCAACCGGCAGCATCCACAATAGTTGAGATGAGGAGCTGCCCCAGGATCAATGAAGCCATGCCGGCGGTAACCCCCACGGTACCCATGGCAAAAGCGGCGCCGATCACAATTAAGACTCCTAACCCGCCTGAGAAGATCAACATGGTGAGGGTGGGCTGCGGCAGGTTGCGCCATTCCAGGGTACGCCAGACCAGTGTGATTGCGATGAAAATCAGGGCAAAGATGCCGCTGCCCAAGTTGGTCAGAACTCCGGTGCGGATGGGGCCAATGATTTGTCCACCGCGATTGCTGAAGGTGGCCTGTACACCGATCAGGACGCCGGTTGTCAGTGCCGCCAGAAGGCCAATCAGAATTGTATTTTTCATCATCTCACTCCTTTTTAAAGAGACCAACCTTCACCAGAATGGTCAGTTATCTGGTCAAGGCCGAGGTTATCTGCTCCATGGGGTGGAAGATACTTTGATTAGTTTTATTTTAACATGATACCTGAAACAGGTTTCTGCTTTTTGGTGATTTTTAACAGGCCAGATCGTAGATAAAAAGAGGGTGTTTGGACAGTAATTTTCTGTCCAAACACCCTCTATGCCTCCAGGCGGAGGTGGTGATTCTATCTTGTTATTGGGCTAAGACGATAATACGGTCCTGGGGAGAAAATTGGATCATTTCGGATTTCGCCGGGTTCAATACAACGCCGTAGGAGTGAGCGCCGTCCTGACCAAATTTGGCCAGACGATAGCCGATGGCTGTTTCACCGCTGCGACGGGCAGCTTCCACGACTGTATAGAAATTCACGGGAAGGCCAATTTTTACATAGGTCTCAACCGGTTTGATATAAATTTCCGAACCATCCGGGTCGAACATATCGATGAATACTTTGTTAAGGCCTTTGTTTTCCGAGACCTGGCTTAACATTAAGCTGACCAATTTGTCGCTGACAATGAAGTCGTCCGCACGGGTCACTTCGGCCAGATTACGGTTACGGACATCCAGCATTTCGCTGACAATCGGGAATTTAACTCCGGCATGTTCGGCAATGTCGCGCAAATGCAGGAGCGCCATCAATGTACGCGCATCCGCTTTCTGTATATCCAGCGTATCCGAATAGCTTAACAGGATGATGTGATCGAATTGAGCCATATTCAGGCTTTCCAGCGTGGCACGGTCGGTAATATCGCCGGCACGGAAAGTAATAGTCTGGACTTTCAGATCGGCGGCCAGTCTGGTTATTTCTTCTTCGATTAATTCGTCATCGGCTACGACTAACAGGGTTGAACCCTGGGGTACATAATTATCCAGTTCACGGACGATGGTATTGCCGCGCCAATTCCAGCCGAGAATGATAGTGGCTTCAGCCTGGGCTTTTACCAGGTCGTTTTTTGCCAGTCCGGCAGCGTCGAATTGTGGCGCTGCCGGCTGGTATATAATTTTGTCATCGTCTTCAGCAATCACTACCAGGTAGTCATCGGGCTGAATTACGGTGTCCATGGTGGGATTCAGTTCAGCATTGCCATTTGTTCGCGCTATACCCATGATGGCATTCTTTTCAAATTTATTGAGGGTGTCACCATAGGTTTTGCCGACCAGATCCGGTACCTGAGTGAAATAAATCTCATCTCCGCCGAAGTCGAGCAATTCGGTGTAAACTACCGACAGGCCTGATTGGCGGCAGGTTTGGGCAATGATGCGTGCCACCAGATTGCCAACCAATACCCATTCCACTTCATCCTTACCAACCACGCGCGCAATATGGCTGTTCTTTGACTCCTGAATCTCTGCCACAATATGATAGGGGGTGGCGCGCCGGTTGGGATGGTTGGTGATGGCAAGAATGGTTTTGATCACATCCGCATCGGCGTTGTCACTATCCGGAGAAAGCACAATAATCGATTTGGCTGTGTTCAAGGAGGCGATGCTGAGTTCTTCCATTTCCATCGGGTTGCCGGATCGGCAAATGATGCGTGTTTTTCCGGTGGGGCCGGCTTTCTCACGAATGGCTTCTTCCATTTCCACTTTGTCGTGGGGGCCAAAGACGACGATACAGGATTTCGCCTGATTTTCGTTGGCTGCTACCAGTTCGGCAATGATGGTGTGGACCTGTTCGGACCAGCCCAGGATAACTGTATGCCCGCTTTCAATCACTTTTGAACGGCCTTTACGCAATTCTTCCAGTTTGCCTTCCACACCACTGGTGAGCACACCAATCAGGGTGCTGATCACAAAAACGCCACCCAGGGTGACAAAGAGCATAATTAATCGGAAGCCCCAACCGGTATCGCCGCCCATGGTGCCAGCGTCCATTGTGCGCATCAGGCTGAGCCAGAAGGCTTCGATAAAGGAGACGGGGGCTTCGCCATCCATGGTCGCGCCGGTCGCAACAACCAGTATGGCAGCAATCAGAATGACGACCAGGGATAATATACCCAGCCAGGCGATTAAGGCAATGGTTCCTTTGGAAAAAGTGTTATCCAATGCGTAGCGTATACGGTCTTGAAATTTGATCTCGTTATTCATTCATCCCTCAATAAAATATAAAAATAGTTTTATGAAAAAATCATTGATGTTAAAATTTCTTTTTTCAACATAAACGCAATTCAAGACTATATTGTATACCCGCAAACCAAAAACAAACAATTTTTTAATAATGTGTAAGTATTTCGTTAACCTGTAGAACGGGATACAATACCTATTGTCAGCCCAATTTGGGTAAAGGAGACTGCAATGCCCCCTAGTTTTACCAGACTTGAGTCGTTTTCTTCCCAATTTATCCCTGCCCGGCATGTGGATATCTGGTTCCCTGAAAGTTACACCAGTAACCCGCAAAGACGTTACCCGGTAGTGTATATGCATGACGGACAAAACCTGTTTGATCCGCAGCTCGCGTACGGAGGGGTGGATTGGGGTGTTGTGCCGGCTATGCAAAAGCTGGCTGCTGCTGGTGAGGCGCGTGAAGCGATTATTGTGGGGGTATGGAATTCAGACAGACGCTTTCATGAATACCAGCCGTGGCGGCCGTTCATAGAAACTCCGCGAGGGCAGGCAGTTTATGCAAAGCATCAAAAAGAGATGGGGGAGATCTTTTCAGATGATTATTTGAAGTTTCTGGTGGAGGAATTAAAGCCAACCATAGACCTGCAATATCGGACACTGCCCGGACCGGGTGATACAGTGGTGATGGGTTCCAGTATGGGCGGCCTGATCTCGTTGTATGCCATCTGCGAATACCCGCAGGTGTTTGGCGGGGCTGGCTGTGTTTCTACACATTGGCCGGTGGTACGCCAGTTGATGATCAATTATATGAAGCTGCACCTGCCGGACCCGCAAACGCATAAAATTTACTTTGATTTTGGCACTGAAGGGTTGGATGCGCAATATGAGACGTACCAGCTAAAAGCCGATAAGGTAATGATCAAGAAGAAATACAAAGCGGATATCCATTGGATGACACGTAAATTTGAGGGCGCCACGCACCATGAATCAGCCTGGCGTGAGCGAGTGCATATTCCGCTGGTGTTTTTGCTGGGAAAGTGAGCTGTCGTCATTTCCCGCCCTTCTTCTCTCTGGACAGGAACAGTTTACCCGGAATGACAAACGCGAGGCATTGCGCTTATTTTGTATTTTTGTTTAACCAGGCAGCCTGAAACACGCCCATATAGACCAGGTCCACATATTCACCGTTGCTCCATACCTGCTGCACCAGGCGGCCCTCTTCATGGAAGCCACATTTTTCGTAGGAGCGAATAGCACGCGGGTTGTTCCCATGGACGGTTAATATAACCTTACGGATATTACGCATATAAAAGGCGTAATCCAACAGCACGCGGACGGCATCACTGCCGTAGCCTTTACCCCAGTAGTCGGGTTCACCAATAGTGATTCCCAATTCGCAGGTGTGGGCTACCTCGTTGAAATTAAACAGCCCACAGTGCCCGATCATTTTTCCACCGGCTTCAATGGCGAAACTGCTGCCGTCGCGTCCGCCTTTGGCAATTTCCTGGTCAAACTCGGCTTGCAGGCGTTCCAATGATTGAGGCATGGGTGGGTCGCCGCCACCAGCCAGTTCCACGGCGACATCGTTATTAAAACGGCACAGGGTTTCCAGGTCGTCACGCCGTAGAGCGCGCAGGGTTGTTTTTTCTCCGTTATACATGTACTTCCTCGTTTTTGATGAGTTCCAGATACTTGCAAAGGGCGATTTGGTCGCCCTGAAAAGCGAAATCCTGCGGGTTTATTTGCAGCGGGTCCGCCCAGAAGAAGTCTGCCACGTCATCCGCTGCCGCCAAGCCGGACGCATCTTCCAGTTGGGTAACAAAATAAGCCACTGACGTAAAATAGGTGACATCACGGTAGTCGTAGCGGTCCCAGGCAGAACATAAATAGCGTAATCCATTTGCATGGCAGTTCAGTTCTTCGCGCAGTTCGCGGTGTAATGCGTCTTCGAGGGTTTCCCTGTAATCGACAAACCCGCCGGGGAAAGCCAGCCGGCCGCGAAAGGGATCAAAGGCGCGGCGGGTGACGATGACCTGCCCGGCGTAGACCACGACGGCTACTGCCGCCGCATTGGTAGCATGGTAGTAGATAAAGTCACAGACCGGGCAGCAAAACGATTTTGCATCGTGTGCTTGCAGATTGTTTGCGCCACAGCGCGGGCAGTTTTGGAAGCGGGTTAGTGTAAGCATGGGTTGATTCTAACATAAGAGAAAGATGAAGCGGAAATAGTATCAGCTGAGAAGACTGCCCGAACAAGGATGGGTAGGGTGAGTTTAAATACCACTTTTCTTCTTTAAAAAGACTCACTACATCGGAAAATAAAAAAGCGAATATTTTGACAAAAACAAAAAAAATGACTAAAAATGGAGGGACGAAAAAACAATATATAAAACTCAAAGATGAAGATCGAGAATATCTCGAAGCCCTGGTCACCATGGGTGAGGTAAAAGCCAAAACATATATTACCAACTTAGCGATAGAACCAATTAGTATAGCTTATTAATTGCTTGACATAACAAGGTGTTTGTCATACAATAGTGAATGAATAAATTTAATATTCATTCACTATTGTGAAGGAAAATTACGATGAAAAATAAAAAAGATATGATATTCCGTGCAGCACATGAGCTTTTCGCTCAGAAGGGGTATAAGGAGACTAACATTCCAGAGATCACCAACCTGGCAGGGGTGGGAGTGGGAACTTTTTATAACTATTATGCTTCGAAAGATGAAATTTTCTTCGAGGTGTTTGCCCGTGAAAACGAGAAGACCAAAAAGGAAATGATGTCTTCCATCGATCCCGGTGAGGACTTACAAGTTACCCTGACCAGGATGATGGTTCGTAGCCGTGACGCTATTTCCTCTAACTTGATCCTGCGCGAGTGGTATAACAAGGATCTTTACAGCCGGATGGAAAAATGGTTTCAGGAAGAGAAAAGCAACGAACGGATGAATGAAATCATACAAACTTATTTGTCTGAATTCATCCTCAAATGGCAGCAGGAGGGAAAAATCCGGAGTGATCTGGAAGTTGGGATGATCCTGGCCCTTTTCAATTCAACCGTTTATGTTGACATGCATAAAACTGAAGTCGGTATCCAGTTTTTCCCTCAGCTGATCTACCACCTGCTCGATTTCATCATAAAAGGATTGACCAGTTCGCCAGAACAGCCTGTCATCCCAAAGGAATGATTGTAAAGATGGGGAAGCAATACCCAGACGAACAGGTTGCAAATTAGCATCACTTCATTAAGGAGCGCACAGTGAAAACCAAATGGATGAGCTTGATAATTGTGATAGGAGTAATTTTCGCTATGATTACCTTTATATCCGGTTTATTGCCCTCTTTCAACAGGGTTAATGAAGAAAAATCTATTTCCCTGGACAACGTGGATGAAATCCAGGTGATCCTATCCAGTGAAACCGTCCACATCCACCGGTCGGAATCCGGAGGTGAGGTCAGATTCCACTATCATGGAAATTGCTGGCCGAAATTCAACCTTGCAATAGAAAATGCGAATGGGAAGGTGTCTGTCCGTAGGGAGAGCTTAGTCCGGCTGGGTGATATGACACTGGATATTTACCTGCCCGCGGATTACAGCGAAACACTGGACGTAAAAGTCTCCTCCGGGGCAGTCACCACAGAGTCTTTCAACCTTGAAAACTTTCGTATGAATGCCTCATCTGGCAACCTTACGGTTGACTCGATTAAAGCCGCGTTTGTGTCCATACGATCGACTACTGGGGCAGTTGATGTCAAGAGTATCAACGCCGAACGACTGGCGATCACGACCCACTCGGGCAATATTACAACCGGGCAATGCGCCGTCAGGGAGGCCGTTGTAGAGGCCACTTCGGGTAATATTATGCTGACCGGCGTCACAGGGAATTTTAACCTCAAAACTTCCTCGGGAAAGGTTACCCTGTCCTACCCCATGTTTGATAACTACAAGTTGAAGGTGGGCACAACCTCCGGTTCAGTCGCCCTGGAACTATCGGCCAGCGCGGGGTTTCTCCTGGATGCCCACTCAACCTCCGGCAAGATCCAATCCGATTTTTCCGTAGATAACGCGGAAGGTGCAAATATAAAAGGAATCACCGGTCAGGTTGGTATAGGAACAGGCAATATCACAGTGAACACGACATCAGGCAATATACATTTGCGGAAAGAAAGATAATCAATCTTCCTGATTACCCGATTGACAATATTTTCGGAACCTACATCACTAACTTGATCCTACTAAAATGATGAAACAAGGAAACTTATCCCATGCCAAAAACAATCGATTCTTTTCGCTTTATCAGCGTCGATCTTTAGCTGGAAGAAGATTCTCAACCAATTAAAAATCTATTTCGATCGGGATATCTGATGGTCTTTTTCTCATTTACACAATTATTTTTACATTTCCATAAACTTAGTTTCCGATGTACTTACCTTTATTTCATACTATGAATAATGCGCTTTATATCAATTTCTTTGCGGTACAGGCGGTGGGTCTTGTAAAACTGAATGCCCAGTTCACGCATTTCCAATTGCATCTTTTCGTTGTCGGTTCCAATCTGTACCAGATCGGCGTGCTCGAAAGTACCTGTGCTGAGGCTGCGGTACATTTCATTGAACAGAATGGCGGTACCGCCCATCCCGCGATATTGTTCAATGATGGCTGCTCCGTTGATATTGACCCAGCGGGTGCGTTTCATCTCGATGAGCAGATCCAGCCAACCGAAGGGAAAAAGCCTCCCACGGCAGCGCTGTAAGGCGGCGGACGGGTCCGGGTAGGCCAGCAGAAAACCGATCAAAGTGTCGTCCTTCATTAAGATTTTAATCAGGCGCAGGTCGGCCAGCCAGAGAATTTGGTCTGTCATTGTTTTTACATCTGCCGCACTGAGCGGCATGGTGCCAGTGGTGCCTTCCAGTGAGTTGTTATAGAGCTGTTGAAAGGCCGGAATGATTCTGGCAAAATCGCGGCGGCGGCGGAACTGCACCACGCGAATGCCCTTGCGTTCCTGGACGCGCTCGGCCACTTTGCGGACCTTTTCCGGCATAACAAAGGCATCACGATGCAGGTAGCCTGAGACAGTATCGGCATAGGGGGTGAACCCGGCGGCCTCGACCAGCGTGGCATAATAGGGCAGGTGGTAGGGCATTCCATAAGCCGGGCGGTGTTCAAAACCTTTGACCAACAGCCCCATGCCATCCAGCAGGGTAAAACCCTTGGGACCTTCCATGCGGGTTAAATTGTGTAGTCGAGCCCATTCCAACCCGGCGGCAAATAGCGCATTTGAAATTTGCAGATCATTTTCACATTCAAACAGGCTAAAAAAGGCGGTGTGTTCATTGTTGTAGCTGTTGTATGCCTGATTGTTCAGTACGGCCAGCCTTCCGCATGCCTGCCCGTGTTCATTCAGCGCAAGGAAGAAAGCGGCAGCACCCTGCCGGTAAAAGGAGTGGCGGCGGGTGTTAAAAATGGCTCGGGCATCCATACGCAGCGGGGGCACCCATTGGGGTACACCGCGATACAACCGAAAAGGGAATTCAATAAACAGTTTACGATAGTTTTTTTGATCGGGAGTAAAAGAGATGATGTGGATCATCGGAATAGTGTTTTTCATTACCCTACCCACCTTCCAAAAAACCTGTTGATATAAATTATTTTAGCATGGACAGAAAAGGAACCAAAATTCTATTCAGAACCTATTTCAGAATACCCTTATTGTGCAGGTAATTCATTAAATAGGTATCACGCCGGGTCCAGCGCGGTGTGGGTGATCCGCTTTTCAGTAGGGTGGTGTTGTTGGCGATGGCCTCCTGAAGAGATACCCAGTGGGGTTGAAAACCAAGCGCCTGTTCGTAAGCGTCCAGGCGCTGCGGACTGACACCATCTGCCGCTTCACACAGATAATAATAGGATGTCATTTTAAACAGGTCCATCCCGGTTTCCATTGGGCGGTCATATTCAATGATCCTGCCCAGCGGTTGGAGAATGCGAATGAGGGTGACACCGCATTCCTCAGCCACTTCACGGGCCAGGGCGGTTTCAAATTCCTCGCCGGCTTCCACGCCGCCACCGGGAAATTTGTAGTCTTGGTTGACGGTAGAATAAATCAACAGCAGTGTTTGCTGCCGCCCGATGACGGCGCGCACCGCCTGCCGCTCGATGGTTTTCCCATGCAAATTAAGGTTTTCCTGGCAAAAAATCTCTTGTAAAAGCTGCATTTGCCTATTTCCAGGTGAATTTAAAAATTTCAGAGGATGGCAGCGGAACCGTAATGCTTTTGGGTTCTACGTCTTTACAGATATTACCAAGACAGTTGCAGTTGGCGTCCATGGTATTGCTGGTACACGAAATGGCGACAAATTCAATGTTCCATTCACCGCTGATATCCTGGGGCATGAAGGCGATGAACTTTCCATTTATATCGGTGTTGGCATCATTGCGGGGTGGATTGACGCCTTGCCCCTGCCAGATGGCGAATTGAATACCGCTGATGGGGCTGCCCTGTTCGTCGGTTAAAGTTCCCGTCACAATTTCCACATCGGAGGGTTCAACAACGGGTAACTGAATTACCGGCACCGGGTTTTGGATAAGCTGGGTATATACCCAACCACTGACGGCATCCTGGGTCCGAACGTAATACCATTCATATCCTGGGGCGATTCCCAATATGGTTAATTCGGTGCCTTCTTTTAGCGACCGGCTGATAGGGAAGAGATACCCCGGATTGGTGCGCAGATTTAGATTATTCACCGATGTGGTTACGGTATAGGCAACAAATGATGTGGGGGTGGTTGTAGGTTCCGGGAATACCGTAATCTGTGGAGTGGGTTCCTGGATTAGCGTCTCTGTGGGCAGAGGTTCCAGAGTCACAACGGGTAAGGTGGGTGGCATGGCCGGCTGGGTTGGAGTCGTAGAACTTACCGGGTTGATCAGCGGCAAGCTGCAGGCTGCCATTAAACCAGCGAAAAGGAGCAAAGGCAATATGCGTTTCATCAAATTAGCCTCATGGATTCAAGAATAACTTCATTATAACGGTTTGCATACAGAATCTCACCAATAAAATTGAAGAAAACCGGCCAACCAGCCAGGTAGGATTTTAGCAATCAGCCTGTTTTTAGGATGCCCTTGAACGGTATAATTATTAAAAACCTGATTCGGAGAGTAAATCCATGACCGAACTTCATTTAGAAAATTTAACCGCTGCTATTGAAGAACAACTGCGCCAAAAGCCATTCAGCGGAGTGATTCATATCAGTCACCAGGGCAAAGAGGTTTTTTCGCATGCATACGGGTTGGCCAACCGCAGCGATAACCTGCCAAACCGGCTCAATACCCGTTTTGGGATTGCTTCCGGCGGAAAGGTATTTACCGCTGCGGCGATTGCCCAGCTGGCGCAGGAGGGTAAGTTATCTTTAGAGCAGCCATTGAGCGAATTTCTGGACGGGGCTTTACCACTCCTTGACCCGACGGTAACGTTAAAGCATTTGCTGAGCCATACCAGCGGCGTGCCAGACTACTTTGATGAAGAAGTGGAAGATGACTATGAGGCTTACTGGAAGGACAAACCAGTCTACAATATGCGTTCTGCCGCGGATTTCATAGCACTGATCCGCGACCTGCCGATGAAATTTACACCCGGCGACCACTTTGCCTATAACAATGCCGGTTTTGTGCTGTTGGGGGCTGTGGTTGAGAAAGTAACCGGAAAACGTTTTCAGGATTATGTAGAGGAACGCGTATTTGGCCCGGCCTGGATGCGCTCTTCAGGTTATTTTTTCAGCGACCGGATGCCGGCAGATTGTGCCCATGGATATATTGAGGAAACCGATGGCAGTTGGCGCTCGAATCTGTTTGCTGTGCCGGTGGTGGGGCATGGCGACGGCGGTACTTTTACTAACGCGGCGGATATGGGGCGCTTCTGGAAGGCGTTTTTTGAGAAGACTTACTTTAAAGAAGAACTTCTGGCGGAGATGATTACACCACAGGCGAAGGTGAGCGAGGATGGGGTGTACCAGTACGGCCTGGGATTATGGATTAATGACGTGGCCCCGGAACGTTTTTATTATGTGGTTGGGGATGATCCGGGGGTGAATTTTCTCTCGGGTGTGTATCCGAAGTCAGGACTGCAAATTACGCTGCTGGCCAATGGAAATGATGCGCTGTGGCCGCTGCATAAGGTTATTCGAGCGGAGATTTTTAGGCTGGGCGAATCGTGATTTGGAAACAGGAATCGGGTATTGTTTCCTAATCCTTATTTCCTATTAGCCTCTCATGGGCGGCTCTGATCGCGCCTGCGTCCATTTTCATGATTTCGCGGTCGTAGGTAAGGTAGCCGTTGACCTCGAATTCCACGTCACAGGTTTCGGTGTAGATGGCTGCGCTCAGGCCGCGCTGCTTTAATTTTTCCAGCTTTTCCATTAGGCGCAGGTACCAGGCTGTTAATTCTTCGCGGCTTTTGACCATACGATAGGCGAAGAGTTTCTCGGTTACCCAGGTGTGGCCGGGCTCATTTAACCCAATCCCGCCGAATTCTGATAGAGCTATCGCGCGACTGCGTTCCGGTTTGGGCATACCCGGGCCGACGTATTTATGCACTGAATAAATATCACCACAGCCCTGGTCGAACCAGCCTGAAGCCGAATCTACTAGGCGGGTCGGGTCGTAGGCCTTCAGCCAGGCGGTCACCGAACGAGCATCGAACTGCCCCCAGGATTCGTTGAAGGGGACCCAGATGATGATGCAGGGATGGTTGCTGAGGTTGTTGATCATCGCCTTGAGCTCCTGACGGTAATTTTCGCGTACAGCAGGATCTTCGCGCCCGAAACGCGGGTAATTATGGTCGTCACGCAGCTTGAGATTGAGAATAAAGCCCATACCCAACACCAAAGTATGCGGCAGTTTGCCGCCGTTGGGCATATCCTGCCAGACGAGCATACCCAGCCGGTCGCAGTGGTAATACCAGCGAGCCGGTTCCACCTTGATGTGCTTGCGGATCATATTCATCCCCAAGTCTTTGCAGAATTGGATATCGTGGATGAGCGCCTCTTCGGTAGGGGCGGTATACAGCCCATCCGGCCAGTATCCCTGGTCGAGCGGTCCGTATTGAAAAACAGGATCGTGGTTAATGCAGATGCGCGGGATGCCGTTTGGGTCTTTTTCCAGCGTAACCTGGCGCATACCGAAATAGGATTCCACGCAGTCCAGCACCGTTTCTCCGTCCAGCAGGCTCACTTCCAGGTCATACAGGAAAGGATCATGCGGCCACCACAATCTGGGATTGGTGAGGGTGATTTCTACAAGAGGATGATTGCTTCTTGTGGTGAAAGCAGCCTGACCGTCTTTCACGATAATTTGCAGGCTGCACGTTTGCGGCAGTCCCTGTCCGTCACACAGGTCCACCTGTACGCGGAGTAAGCCACTGTCGATATCGGTGGTGAGGTAAAGGCGTTCAATATAGTTATTGGGAACGACTTCCAACCAGACAGTTTGCCAGATGCCGGAGCTGGCGCTGTAGAAGATTTTGTCCGGATTCAGGGTTTGTTTACCATGTTCCTGTCGTCCGCTGTCGGTTGGATCCCAGACGGCGACTATCAATTCATTTTCGGCGCCAAAGCGCAGGCTAGTGGTTAACTCAACCGTAAAAGGATCGTAACCACCGCGGTGTTCACCTACCCAGACCCCATTGCACCACAGCTCGCAATGCCAATCCACAGCGCCAAAGTGCAGCAATACGCGTTGTTTTTTCCAATTGGCTGGAATGTTAAAACTGCGCCGGTACCAGAGGCGCTGTTCGGGCAGGAGCGGCTTACATACTCCGGAGAGCGCAGATTCTACGGCGAAAGGTACCAGGATTTGTCCCTGGACAGGCTGCATGGTTTCGTCAGCACGCGGCTGGATGGCATAATCCCACATCCCGTTCAGGTTCAGCCATGCAGGGCGGCGCATTTGTGGGCGCGGATATTCGGGCAGCGGGCAGGCCGGGTCGACCTGCTGTGCCCAACGAGTTTGAATCTTTCCGGGGATTGGCTGCCAATTGCTCATGCGATTGTCTCCTTTTTTGCAGGAACCGGAATACGCAACAATGGCAGGATGGCCAGCAGGTTGATGACTGCGGCGACATAATAGAGCGGCGGTGTGGGAATGAAGCCAGCTTCCCCGTTGAGCGTGGTGGGAATGCCAAATTGTGTGATCAGGAATGAACCGATAGCCGGGCCGATGATCATGGGCAGCAGCACCATAAAAACCATGCGGATACCCTGAAACTGCCCACGGCTCTCGGCAGGATAGAGGTCCTTCAGCCAGGCACCAGAAACGATGCCGAAAGCTGCCATCATCACGGTTTGCAATGTACCGCCAAGCAGTACAAAGGCAGTGCCGCGGGCAAAAGCAAATACCAGCGCAGCCACAGCCGCGCCGAAGGCCATCCACAGCATGAATGTGCGGCGTTGGATATGGTCAACCAGAATGCCGAGCGGAATGGTAGCCAGGGCGGTGAGAATCAACGCCGCACCCATAATCATCCCCATAGCGCCTTTGTCGAAGCCAAGGAAGTGTTCAATATAGATCAGTAAGTAAGGAAAGGTAACCTGCCAAGCAATACCGTTGACCAGGATACTGAGAAAAAGCAAAAAGAGAATTTTATTTTCACGAACAACCTGGAAGCGAAAAGTACTGAATACCTCTTGCCAGTAGGGTGTGCGAGCGCGGGTGCGTTCTTCAGTACTGATGGGAGCATCTTTCATAAGAAGTCCGCCGATCAACCCGGTGAGAGTGACAAAACCGCCCAACCCGTAGAAAAAGACAAAGTAGCCAAAGCGCTCAATGACCATGCCAGCCAGTGCTGTAGTGAGAATAAAGGAGACGAAGATGGTCATCTGGATGAGCCCTTCGACACGGCCGCGGTTGGTGGTATCGGTGATATCCGTGGCCCAGGCACTGAAATTAGCGTCGTTGGCGGTGGAGCCGAAGAAGGTCATGATTGCATCGGCGAGAATGACCATTACCACGGCCAGACCGATGGGGCGAAGAAGCGAGACTTCGGGAAAGAGCGCGGTGACGATACCCCAGAACACATACCCAAAGAGAATGAATGGCCGGCGGCGGCCCAGGCGGGTGTAGGTGCGGTCGCTAAGTGTGCCCATCAGCAGGGTAGTGATCGTCGCAACAGCGGCGCTGACCGCTACCATCCAGGCAATCGGACGCGGGTCCGGGGTGAGGGTGTCGAAGACAAAGGTGTTGAACCAGGCATTTTCCACGCCCCAGGCGATTTGGCCAGAGAGCGAAAGCAGTGCGATCACGAACCAGGTACGTCCCGGTAAGGCTGTGCGGGTAATTGGTTTTGTGGACATAAGGAAACCTCGCAAGAAAAGATACTTTAATTATAGAGGATGTTGGGAAAAATGATATTAGCGGGTAGTTAGCGGCTAGCTTTGTTGTGTTGCGACTTCCCGAAAAAATTTTCGGTTTGACAGCTAATTGGTTTTCCCTGATAATTTTAATATCTTATTTTGATTGCTGAACCGATAATTTATTCTGCGGAGGGAATCCAGCATGCAAAATTTTAACAGCCCGATCCAGGCGCAAGGACGGATGACGTATATCGAAGTGCCGTTTGATGCGGCTGCTGTTTTTGGGAAACCGGTTGGTGCGCTGCTGGTTGAAGGTACTGTGGAAATGCTGCCTTATCGCAAGAAGCTGCTTTCGCGTGGTGACGGGTTGTTTTATCTGGTTCTTTCGCGTGAGATGGTCAAACAATTAGAACTTGTGCCTGGACAGGAAGTGCAGGTTTCCATGCAGTTGACGGAAGAAATTGTGGATGAAGCAGCTGACGGGGATGAGCGAATCAATCAGTGGTACCTTGATTTTTGCCGCCGCCAGGCCAATGGTGAAGAGCCGCATTTGATGGAGACCATTTTTACACGGCGCAGTATCCGTAAATTTACCGGACAAATTGTATCCGATGAGCAAATTCATTTACTGATTCAAGCCGGAGTTCATGCACCTTCAGCGCATAATATGCAACCCTGGGAATTTGTGGTTGTTCGCGACCCTGTAACCTTGCAGGCGATTCCAAAATTTCACCCTTATACCAAAATGCTGCCACAGGCTGGCTGTGCCATTGTGGTTTGCGGCAATAAGCTAATCCAAGCGCAAACCGGTTTTCTGGTAGAGGATTGTTCGGCGGCTATACAGAATATTCTACTGGCCGCGCATGGAATTGGATTGGGGGCGGTGTGGTGCGGACTGTATCCGATTACCCGGCTTACCAAACCGTTAGGTAAACTTTTGAACCTGCCGGCGCATATTATACCGGTCGGGTTGGTTGCTTTGGGGTACGCGGATATGGAACTGCCGCTGGTATATCGCGGCGCCCAAGAAAAGATTCATCAGGAAAAGTGGTAAAAAAGACGGTTACCTCATAGCTGGATTTCAATTGTGGAAGGGCCTTCTCTTGAAATGGAGAATGCCTGGCGTTTTCCATCGAGTGCCATTTCGTAGTCACCGAAACAGCCGGAAAATTGCAGGCTGCCGTTGTGATCTGTCGTTAATCTGGTTGGCGGCGTCCACCATTCTTCTTTTACAAGCTTGAGCAGTTCGGAATAAGCCGGTTTGGGGGTGCCGTCTTTACGGATTAATCCGGCAGGTGCATTTAACCAGCCACCATCGGAAAAATCCCACCAGGTGATTCCCTCCACCAACGGATGAGCAAAGAGCGTCTGATAAAATTCAACTGCTTCGCGTGCCTGACGTTCTTCTCCCGCGGTTGTGGTTGGCCATTCTTTTACCTGATAATCGTTCAAGTCCACAATTTCCGGCGGCATGAGCTGCCCTGAAACAAGCGTCGTTTCGGTGAAGTGGATAGGTATATTGAACCGGGAGAATTGTTCCAGAACCCTGATTGTTTTTTCAAGCCCCCAATAACCCTGATGCATGTGTGATTGGATCCCAATCACATCAATTTTAATCCCGGCTGCCAGGCAGCCCTCAATCAGAATATCGTACGCCGGAGAGGTGTCGAAATCATTGAGAATAAAAGTCGCGGAAGGGTTTTCAGCCCGGGCTGCCTCGAACATAGCTTTTATGGTGTTGATCCGCCCCATTTCTTTACAAAGACGGGTAATGCCGTTATCGTATTTATCGAAAATGGGCATTATCACGGCTTCGTTGATGACGTCCCACAGGTTGATCAGACCGCGAAAATCGGATACATCCCGCTGGATACGGGCCAACTGGGCCTGCAGGATTTCCGGGCTGTTCATCTCAAGCAGCCAATCAGCCGTCAGCGTGTGCCAGCAAAGCGGATGACCTTTAACGGGGAGATGACGATCCACGCACCATTGGGCGGCATTCTTCAGCTCCTTTGTCAGCGGCTTTCCGCGTTGGGGTTCAAAGCGGGCCCAGTAAAAGGGGAGGGTGATGGCGTTACAGAGCGCCAGGAGTTTTTCCGTGCGTTGCTCTGCGTTTTCCTTATCTTTGCCAGTGTATTCATTGTTTGTCAGTGGAACAAGATCGAAGGCGGCATTTCCGAAGAGGAATTTATGTCGGGTTTGCGCAATCACCACATCCTGATGAGCTAATGGGCGGGAATCCGCAGTTAATATTGTAGCCAGAATTTCTTTTGTACGGTTTTTTTTAATTTCGCTGTTCATCAGTATCTCCAAAGAAAACAAGGGTATTAAAAGAGAAATAACGGATTTAAGGTTGGAAAAGACACAGATTCGGTAACGTTACCGGTAAGGATACCGAAATTGTATCAGGTTTTTAGCATAATGCAAAATTCTAAAATTGGAATCTTAAAAAATATTGACTCTGACGTAAGATTATGTAATAATCTGAGTGCTCGGTAACGTTACCGGTAAGGATACCGAAATCCCCCCAAAAACAAGATGGAACCAACCTATATGAAGCAGTCCAAAAAACACGCTATTACCATACAGGATGTTGCGAAAGCAGCAGGCGTTTCCGTTTCCACCGTTTCCCGGGTATTGAACGAAAGAGTTGATGTAGCCCAGGATACTCAGGAACGCATTCTGTCGGTTATTGGTGAGTTAGGATATACCAGCAATCTGGCAGCGCGCAGTATGCGCAGCCGCCATACCAACCTGATTGGACTGATTATTCCGGATATTGGGCATCCTTATTCCCTTGAGATCATGAAAGGGGTTAACCGCGCCATAGCCGAATCGGAGTACAGCCTGATGGTTTACACCACCGGTGATGTGCAAAAACATTCCACGGCTGATCATGAACAGCACTATGTTTCGCTGCTGAACAATTCCATCACAGATGGGGTGATTGTGGTCGCGCCGGTTGCATCTCAGTTTGTTTCTGATGCACCGATCGTTTCGGTGGACCCGCATAAACAAAAACGCGGTTATCCTTCGGTGCATGCCACCAATTATCAGGGAGCCCGCGATGCCATACAATATCTGATTGGCCTGGGCCATACCCGTATCGGTTTTATCGCCGGACGCCCAGAGCTGGAGAGCGCCGAACGGCGTTTGCGCGGTTACCGTGATGTATTAACCGAAGCCGGAATTGGAATTGATGAAGATCTGATTGTGCAAGGTGATTTTACGTTAAAGGTCGGCGCTCAATGTGCCCATAAACTGTTTGAACTGCCCAATCCCCCCACGGCTATATTTGCCGGTAATGATCAGGCAGCTTTGGGTGTGTATGAAGCCGCAGCAGAAAAAGGGCTGCGTATTCCGGAAGATTTCTCGCTGATCGGTTTTGATAATATTCCGGAAGCGAAGTACCTGGGTTTGACCACGGTAGACCAGTTCTTATCCGAGATGGGTTTTATTGCCACAAAAATGCTGATACGGATGATCCATGATGAGGAACTGGAAGAAGAAACGATTCAGATACCCACAGAACTGCTTGTGCGTAATTCTTGTAAATCTCTGGTTTCACTGGTTGTTTAGAGAGCAGAACGATTGGTTTTGCTTTTTTTGTTGATATTTCCGGTATCGTTACCGGTAACGATTTTTTCGAAAGGAGGAAGGATCATCAGGCGAATTAATGTCAGAAAAAAGGCAGGTCTTCTACTCAGTCGATCACTGCGAAGACCTGCACAATTGTGAGGAGTTTGGCTCCACACAGTGAAAGTATAACCCAATTTCACTTTTGTCGATAAAATAAGGAGAAGAAATGTCACGTAAAGTTTCCATGTTATTGAGTATTGTTTTGATTGCAGCCTTTGCGTTAGCAGCCTGTACACCAGCTGCAACACCGACTGCAGAACCGCAGGCACCGGCTGCAACCGATGCACCCGCCGCAGTAGATCCGACTGAAGCACCGGCTGCAACCGAAGCGCCCGCCGCGACTGAAGCACCTGTTGCTGAACCTGTCACCATTTCCTGGTGGCATATCACCACAAAAGATCCAGGTCTTTCTGATTGGCAAAAGATGGCCGATGACTATATGGCTGCACATCCGAATGTGACCATTGAAATCACAGTGCTGGAAAATGAAGCCTTCAAAACCAAACTCTCCACCGTGATGCAGTCTGGCGAAGTTCCTGATATCTTCCAGAGCTGGGGCGGCGGTACATTTAATCAGCAGGTCGAAGCTGGTTTGTTGAAAGACATCACAGCAGATCTTGATGCCGACAGCGCGTGGAAAGCCAGCTTTGCACCCGGCGCTTTGGGCGTTTATTCCATGGGCGGCAAGAATTATGGCGTGCCGTGGGATATGGGCATGGTTGGTTTCTGGTACAACAAAGACCTGTTCGCACAGGCCGGTATCGATGCTCCCGCCACAACCTGGACCGAATTCCTGGAAGACATTACAGCCCTTAAGGCTGCTGGTATCACCCCCATCTCCATTGGTGAGGGAGACAAATGGCCTGGTATGCACTTCTGGAATTATCTTGCCACCCGCATCTGCGGACAGGAAAAATTCGAAGCCGCCATGGCTCGGACTGGTTCCTTTACCGATGCTTGTTTCGTTGAAGCTGGCACAAAACTCCAGGAACTGCTCGCCCTCGAGCCCTTCCAGGATGGCTTCTTAGGCGCTACCCATGATGACATGCAGGCTGCCTTCGGTAATGGCAAGGCTGCTATGGAACTTTCCGGCCAATGGGCCCCCTCCACTTCTGAAGCCAACAGTGCTACCACAGAAGGTATTGGCGATGCTCTTGGTTTGTTCGGTTTCCCGGCTGTTGAAGGCGGCGCTGGCGCTGGAACTGACGTTGTTGGTGGCGGTAACGGTTTTGCGATTGGTAAAGATGCGGAACCGGAAGCGATTGACTTTGTCAAATACCTGACCAGTGTTGAAAACCAGACTATCATTGCTGCAAATGGATCGGGTATCCCGGTAGTTGCTGGCGCCGAGGCTGGCTTGACCGATGCCAACATGCTCCAGGTCCAACAGACCTTTGCTGCTGCACAATACTTCCAACTGTACTACGATCAGTTCCTGCCCCCAGCCACAGGTTCTATCCTGAATGACTCTGTGCAGGGTCTCTTTGCTGGCACCATGACACCTGAAGAACTGGCGCAGGCAATCGAAGATTCTGTTGCGGCAGAAATGAAGTAACCTCGCAAGAATTTCCTAAATCCGTAGTTGAAAAAAGGCTTCGTGGCGCTATAGCGCCACGAAGCCCCAAAAAAGGAACCTCTCCATGCAACAACTGCCTGCCAGTTCAAATATTTTCAATCTAAAACCTGCAAAAAGTGGCCCCCGCCGTTTAAAAGATGCAATTCTCATTGCTTTATTCCTACTACCTGCTCTTATTCTTTTCTTACTTTTCGTTGTTTATCCCATTTTTCGCTCTATTTATTTCAGCATGTTCGACTGGAACGGCTTAGGGCCCGCGACGGATTTTGTTGGACTGGATAACTTTAAAACTATTCTCACCGATAAAGTGTTTATAAAAGCGCTCTGGAATGCACTCCTGATCATCGTGTTTTCATTGGGATTGCAACTGCCTATGGCGTTGGGATTGGCTGTAATGGTGGGGCGCAGCCTGCCGGGACGTGCTTTGTTCCGCACCATTTTCTTTATGCCTTACGTTCTTTCCGAAGTCAATGTCGCAATTATGTGGATGTTACTTTATAACGCCGATCCGGATCGCGGGCTTCTCAATGCGATCATGGTTGGCCTGGGCCTTGAGCCCGTGGCCTGGCTCGGTAATATGAGTATTGTCCTGGTGGCAGTCTTCGTCGCCTTAACGTGGAAATATTTTGGTTTTCACATGTTGTTGTATTTAGCTGGTCTCCAAAACATACCCCTGGAACTTGAAGAAGCTGCCCGCATTGATGGCGCAAATAGCTTTCAGAATTTCTTCTACATCACTCTGCCTTTGTTGGGCAGCACCATTAAGACCTCAGTTTATATGTCTGTACTTGGCTCGATCCAACAGTTTATTCTGGTCTGGATCATGACCAAGGGCGGACCGGTTAATGCCAGCGAAACTCTGGCAACTTATATGTATCGTTTTGGCTTCGTACGTTTTGAACTGGGTTATGGTTCTGCAGTGGCGATCTATATGTTCCTGCTCTGTCTGATCTTTTCCCTGATTTATCAGCGCCTCACACGCCAGCCCGATTACCTGACCGGTCTTTAAAAAGGATGTATTCATGAAGGCAAAAAGTTTCCTTGTAAGGGTCTTACAATATTTCATTCTTTCAATTGTCGTAGTGGTTATATTTGTACCAGTCGTGATCCTGATTTTTGGCAGCCTCAAAACGACCGGTCAGATGTACTCGCATCCTTATGCGTTTCCCAATCCTCCGCATTGGGAAAACCTCGTGGGAATATTAAATACCCCCGCGTTTTGGCGCATGTTACTGAACAGTTTACTGGTTATGACTGGCACCACGGCCGGTGTGGTCTTTGTATGTGGTCTGGCTGCTTTTGTATTTGCACGGTTGGATTTCCGCGGCAAGAACTGGCTTTTTAACCTGTTTACTATTGGTCTCATGTTTCCTATTAATGTCGCCATTTTGCCTGTCTATTTTGTGCTGCGCCAGATGAATGAGATGGGCATAACGATGATTGACAGTCTCATAGGTGTCATCATTGTGCAGCTTGCTTTCCAGATTTCCGGCAATGTTTTGATCCTGCGCGGCTTTTTTACATCGGTTCCGGCAGAGCTGCAGGATGCTGCTTATATTGATGGCTGTACGGTATTTGACTTCTTCTGGCGCATCCTGCTTCCGCTCGTGAAACCTGCCCTGGCAGCCGTGGCGGCCCTGACGATGATAGCCAGTTGGAATGACTTACTGGTTCCATTGGTGGTTTTGAACAGTGATAAATTATGGACCTTGCCTTTGGGTACTATGCAGTTTCAGGGTCAATATGGCCAGGATCTGGCATTGGTCTCGGCCTTTGTGGCACTTTCGGCGATTCCGACGATCATTTTCTACATCTTCGCCGAACGTCAGATTGTTTCGGGTCTGACCGCAGGAGCCGTCAAAGGGTGATGCTTTGAGCCATACATTCCGCAACCCGATTCTGCCAGGTTGTTACCCGGACCCTTCCATTTGCAGGGTTGGCAATGATTATTATCTGGTGGCATCAACTTTCGAATACTTTCCGGGTATACCGGTTTTTCACAGCCGGGACCTGGTGCATTGGCAGCAGATTGGGAACGCTTTGGACCGGGCGACACAGCTTCCGCTTGAGGGCGTGCGCCCATCCGGCGGACTGTACGCGCCTACTATCCGGCATGCCTGGGGCGTCTTCTACATTATCAATACCCTGGTCGATGGCAAGACAAAATCCGGTAACTTTATCATCACTGCCACCGATCCTGCGGGACCCTGGTCTGAGCCTTATTGGCTGGAAGATGCTCCCGGGTTTGATCCCTCGCTTTTCTTTGACGAGGATGGACGGACCTGGTATACGGGGACCCGCATGGCTGTTCAAAGCCGTTATGAAGGGCACACCGAAATCTGGCTGCAGGAATTAGACATCGCGGCGATGCGTCTCATCGGAGAAAAGCATATTCTGTGGGATGGCGCGCTCAAAATAGCGATTTGGGCGGAAGCCCCCCATATTTACAAAATTGACGGCATGTATTACCTGCTGATCGCTGAGGGCGGTACCGCACATGAGCACGCGGTTACCATCGCACGCAGTAATAGCATCACTGGCCCTTATCAACCCAATCTGCGTAACCCGATTCTAACTCACCGTCACCTGGGGCTGGACTACCCGATTGTAGGCACCGGACACGGGGACCTGGTAGATACACCAAATGGGGAGTGGTGGATGATTTTGCTGGCCATGCGACCCTATGATGGCTATTTTTACAACCTGGGCCGCGAAACATTTCTGGTTCCAGTGCGTTGGGAGGAAGGTTGGCCGGTGGTCAGCCCGGGCACGGGACGGGTAGAATTCACTTACCCGATTCCGGATTTACCTGAGCAACCCTGGCCGGCACCAGCTATTCGGGATAATTTTGACGCGCTACGCCTGGCTTTGCAATGGAATTCCTTGCGCACTCCGGCCAAGGAATTTATCAGCCTGAGTGAGCGGCCCGGTTATCTGCGTTTGCGCCTGCGTCCACAGCGTTTATCCGAACAGACTACCCCCAGTTTTATTGGCCGGCGTCAGCAGCATATCCACTTCCGGGCACAGACTGCGCTCGAATTTACGCCGAAGAACGAAGATGAATGCGCCGGCCTTGCATTGCAGCAAAACGATAGTTTTTATTATATGTTTGTTGTATGCGGAGGTAGTGTGCCTGTTGTGCGCTTTATCAAACGCGCTCATGGAGTAGAGGAAGTTCTGATTGAACGAGGCGTCAAAGCTGGCAGGGTTACCCTGAAAGTTACAGCGCATGGGCAAAATTACAGTTTTTATTTTGCCGAAGAGGCTGATACCTGGCATTGCGCTGCCGAAAATCTGGATGGACGGATTTTAAGCACACCGGTGGCCGGCGGATTTGTCGGCGCTTTTATTGGTATGTATGCCAGCAGTAACGGTATGGCCAGCACAAACCACGCGGATTTCGATTGGTTTGAATATGAGGGTATGGATGAGGCGTAATCAACTGCCTTATGTGCTCGTCATTTTGGCTGTCGCCGTGAATCTGTTTGGCAGCTGTGTTCCGTCGAGCACGCCTGCACCGGCAACGACTGTCCCCGCAACCCTAACGGTTATGCCTGTTACGCCAATATCCTCCGGTGCTTATAACACCGGTGTTTACCGGAATTTGTTTAATGAATACCTGGGCAAAACCGATGCCGAGATTAAATCCAAACTCGAGACTGCCTGGAATCAACTTTTCTATGGCGATGATGATAATGAACGGGTCTATTATCCCAGTGGTGAGGATATGGGCTATATGGTTGACATCGGCAATGGGGATGTGCGCAGCGAGGGCATGTCTTACGGGATGATGATTGCGGTTCAATTAGACAAGCACGAAGAGTTTGACCGCTTGTGGAAATGGACTAAAACAAACATGTACCAATCCGATGGAGCATACCAGGGGTACTTTGCCTGGCACTGCACCACCGATGGCAAGCAGCTTGAGGCCAATCCGGCATCGGATGGTGAAGAGTGGTTTGTTATGGCATTATTATTTGCATCTGCACGTTGGGGAAACGGAGAAGGTATTTTTGATTACCAGGCCGAGGCCCAGGAAATTCTGAATACCATGCTGCACAAAGAGGAAACCAAAAGCGACCTGGCGACCAATATGTTCAATTGGGAGCACAAACAGGTTGTGTTTGTACCGGCGATTGGACGCGTCTCCAGTTTTACAGATCCTTCCTATCACCTGCCGGCTTATTATGAGTTGTGGGCACGTTGGGCGGAGCAGGATAATGATTTCTGGTTTGAAGCCGCGCAGACCAGCCGGGATTATTTTAAGAAAGCAGCCCATCCGGTTACCGGGTTAATGCCGGATTATGCCAATTTTGACGGTACACCTTATGGCACGGATGACCATAAAGATTTTCGTTTTGATGCCTGGCGTACATTATCAAATGTCGCGTTGGATCATGCCTGGTTTGCCGCTGATCCGTGGCAGGTGGAACAGTCTAACCGGGTATTGGATTTTCTGGCTTCCGAGGGAATATCCTCCTACGCTAATCAGTACACCCTGGATGGAACTGCATTATCCAGTGAGCATTCAACCGGACTGGTGGCGATGGCGGCTGCTGCAGCTTTAGCGGCTGACCCTGAAAAAGGGAAGCCGTTTGTGCAGGAGCTATGGGATACACAAATCCCCAGCGGTAAGTGGCGTTATTATGACGGATTGTTATACATGTTGGGTTTTATGCAGGTTAGCGGTAATTTCAGGATTTATATTAATGAATAAATTGAAAGAGAAAAAAATATTGAGCGTAGGCAGTTATGTTCAATTGATAAAAAAGAGGCATTATGGGTGCAATTAAAAAACGTGTTGGAAATCTGCTTTCACAAATGACTTTGGAAGAAAAACTGGCTCAGATTGGTTCCTACTGGGTGTATGAACTGCAAACTGAGGGCGTGCTGGATATGGAAAAAGCAGCCTCCAAACTTAAGTATGGCATTGGTCAGATCTCCCGGGTGGGGGGAGCTTCCACCAACCCGCCCCGCCAAACGGCAGCCCTTGGAAACCGGATTCAAAAATTTCTGGTAGAAGAGACCCGGTTGGGCATCCCGGCAATTCTGCACGAAGAGGCCTGCTCCGGCGCGGTTATGCTGGGTGGTTCGACATTTCCACAAATGATTGGATTGGCCAGCACCTTCCAGCCTGAACTGGCCGAACGGATGACCCAGGTTATCCGCAACCAATTGCTGGCGGTAGGCGCGCGGGAGGCATTAGCGCCTGTGCTGGATGTGGCTCGTGATCCGCGCTGGGGCCGTCTGGAAGAAACATTCGGCGAAGATCCGCTGTTGGTTAGCCAGTTTGGCATGGCCTATATCAAAGGAATGCAAGGGGATGATTTAACCAAGGGTGTGCTGGCAACAGCCAAACACTTTATCGGGCATGCTTTTTCGATGGGTGGATTGAACTGCGCCCCGGTTCAATTGGGCACCCACGAAATTTATGATGTTTACCTGCCGCCGTTTGAAGCAGCTATCCGCGAGGCTGGTGTGACAACGATGATGAACGCTTATCCGGAAATAGACGGAGAGGTAGTTGCCGGAAATGAGCGTATTCTAACCGATTTACTGCGCGGAAAATTAGGTTTTGATGGGTTGGTTGTCTCGGATTATGAGGCTGTAATTATGTTGAATAATTACCACATGATAGCGGCCGATCAATCTATTGCCGGACGGATGGCATTGCAGGCTGGGATTGATGTGGAATTACCGACAACGGTTTGTTACGGGAGCCCATTGAAAGCGGCGCTGGAAGCCGGAGAACTTTCCATTGAAACGATCGATCAGGCGGTTTTCCGCCATTTGCAGAAGAAATTTGAGCTGGGGTTGTTTGAAACCCCGTATGTAAACGAAGAAATTGTTCTGGATTCATTCGAAACCAAACAGGACCGCGCTTTAGCCACTGAAATTGCCAATCAAAGCATGGTCCTATTAAAGAATGACGGCACCTTGCCTTTGCAGAAAAATATAGGCACCCTGGCGGTCATTGGGCCCAATGCCGATTTTGGACGCAGCCAATTGGGTGATTATTCGTATGCGTCCATGTTCGAATTGAACACCGCGACGAAAGCAGCAAACTCGGACTTTGTGCAGCCTGATATGAAAAAAGTTGCTAAAAACAACATTCATCTGGTTAGTGTGCTGGATGGAATCAAGGCAACGGTTTCGCCGCAAACCCGGGTGCTTTATGCCAAGGGCTGTGAAAATGATGGTCCGGATAAGAGCGGTTTCGCTGACGCAATAAACGCAGCCGATCAGGCGGACGCAGTGGTATTGGTCCTGGGCGATTTATCCGGATTGGGACCCAACTGCACGACCGGAGAATTCCATGACCGCGCCGGGTTGGATTTACCAGGAGTGCAGCGTGAACTGGCGGAAGCAGTACTGGCACTGGGTAAACCAGTGGTAGTTGTGTTGGTCAATGGACGTGTTTTCACCATCCCCTGGCTGGATCAGCAGGTCAACAGTATTCTGGAAGCCTGGCTGCCTGGAGAAGAGGGTGGCACAGCCGTAGCCTCCATATTGTTTGGTGAGAAAAATCCGGGTGGTAAACTGCCTATCTCCTTTCCGTATTCAGTTGGACAGGTGCCGACCTATTACAACCATAAGCCATCCGGTATGCGTTCCATTATTTATGGCGGTTATAGCGACGAGCCGATCGGCGCGTTGTACCCGTTTGGGCATGGTTTAAGCTACACTCAGTTTTCTTACGAAGATCTGGTCATAGAAAAAGAAGAGGTTGGCTCAGGGGAAAGCATTGAAATAGCATTGACCGTTAAGAATATTGGCGCGGTTGCCGGTGAAGAAGTTGTTCAGCTTTATACACGGGATGTTTATGCCAGTCTGCCGCGGCCGGTGAAGGAGCTGAAAGGATTTGTACGCATATGCTTACAACCTGGAGAGTCCAAACAGGTGATATTCCATTTACCAGCGGATTTACTGGCTTTCGTGGACCGGGACTTGAACCTGGTGCTTGAAGCCGGCACAATCAAGGTGATGCTGGGCAGCTCCAGTGAAGATATCCGCCTGGAAGGTGCCTTTGAGATCAGCGGGATGGACACATCCAGGGTGGCAAAACGACTTTTTGAATGCCCGATTAGTGTTCAAACTGCCGGTGTTGTTTCCACTGAATATTCTTTTGAAAAATCATCATCTTGAATGTTTCGCAGAGAATTTCTTAAAAAAAGTGTCATTGCGTTTGGAGGGATGCTTCTGGCAGGCTGCAAGGCAGGTTTTCTGAATCTTGCACCTGCCCAATCAAAGGAGACGCCATTAATGCCTGAATCTACAGTGCAAATTCCTGATTATTTAAATACAGACCTGCCGGTTACGGAGCGAGTGGATGATTTAATCAAACGGATGACACTGGAAGAGAAAATTTCTCAGATGGTCAGTACATCGCCAGCAGTAAAACGGTTAGGTATTCCGGCGTATAACTGGTGGAATGAAGCCTTACATGGTGTTGGCCGTGCCGGGATTGCCACGGTTTTTCCGCAGGCGATTGGCCTGGCAAGCACCTGGAATGTTGAATTGATTCAGCAGGTTGCCTCTGTGATAGCAGATGAAGGCCGTGCGAAACACCATGAAGCCTTAAGAAAAGATATTCGTTCAATCTATACCGGACTGACATTTTGGTCCCCTAACATAAATATTTTCCGCGATCCGCGCTGGGGGCGCGGCCAGGAAACGTACGGCGAGGATCCTTATCTTACGGCACGGATTGGGGTTAATTTTGTAAAAGGCTTGCAAGGGAATGATTCGCACTACCTGAAATCGGTGGCTACGCCCAAGCATTACGCTGTGCACAGCGGCCCGGAGAAAGAACGCCACGTATTCAATGCTGTTGTTTCTCAACGCGATTTGTATACGACCTATTTACCCGCCTTTCAAGCCTGTATTATTGAGGGCAAGGCATATTCAATCATGAGTGCATACAACCGCACGAATGGCGAAGCCTGTTCGGCCAGTCCAACACTGCTTCAGAAAATCTTGCGTGAGGATTGGGGTTTTGAAGGGTATGTGGTTTCGGACTGCGGGGCGATTACGGATATTTTCGCCAACCATCTGCTGACAGAATCGCGTGAAGAGGCTGCCGCACTTGCCGTACGTAGCGGCTGTGATCTGGAATGCGGCTGCGTCCGGGAATACAATATGCCCTGCGATTATCCGCATCTGGAAGCGGCGGTTGAAAAAGGATTGATCAACGAGAGCGAGATTAACCAGGCAGTGAGACGGTTGTTGTTAGCGCGTTTTCGCCTTGGAATGTTTGATCCGCCGGACCAGGTGCCTTATGCGCAAATTCCACTCTCAGTGGTGGATTCTGCGCAGCATCAGGAACTGGCGCTGGAAACAGCCCGCCAATCACTGATCTTGCTCAAAAATCAGGAGAATCTCCTGCCGCTTGACCGGCAAAAGCTGAAATCAATCGCGGTGATCGGTCCCAGTGCGGATAACACCTTGATCTTACACGGCAACTATTATGGGACAGCTTCCAGACCAGTTTCGGTACTGGCGGGCATTCGTGCACTGGCGGCTGAGGATACTCAGATCGTTTACTCACAGGGATGTGATATTCTCGAAACCAGCAGACATGGTGTTGAAGAAGCTGTGCAGGCTGCGCAGGAAGCGGATGTGGTTATCCTGGTGATGGGGCTTTCACAGCAACTGGAAGGTGAAGAAGGCCAGATTGAGGGAAATCCCCCAGGTGTTACCAGTCTGGGAGATCGCGACACCCTAGACCTGCCGGATGCCCAATCGGAATTGGTGGAAGCCATATACCAGACCGGGAAACCGGTTGTATTGGTTTTGATGAACGGCAGCGCAGTTTCGATCAATTGGGCGGCAGAACATATCCCCGCAATTTTGGAAGCCTGGTATCCCGGCCAGGCTGGTGGAATGGCTGTTGCAGAAGTGCTATTTGGCTTAACCAATCCGGGCGGCAGGCTGCCGGTAACGTTTTATCGTTCGGTGGATGATCTGCCGCCATTCAGAGATTACAGCATGGAAAATCGTACGTATCGCTATTTTACCGGTACACCATTGTTCTCGTTTGGATTTGGGTTAAGCTATACATCCTTTGCTTACAGCAATTTAAAGGTCGATGAAACCAGCATTCAAGCGAACCAGGCAATAACCCTGACGGTTGATGTTCAAAATACGGGTGGGATGGCCGGCGATGAGGTTGCGCAGCTTTACCTGAAAGATATTCAGGCGAGCGTGCCGGTGCCACGTATCCAGCTTGTCGCATTTGAACGCGTTCACCTGTCGCCAGATGAAAAACAAACACTCACCTTCCGGATCACTCCGCAGCAAATGTCTTTACTGGATGACAAAGGCAATTGGGTGGTTGAACCGGGTGAATTTCATTTCTGGATTGGTAATCAGCAGCCGGATGTGAGTGCGGCAGTCCAGCCGGATACCATCCTCGAAGGAAAATTCGTGGTGACAGCATAGCTTTGTAATACTCCGGATGTTAAAAGCCTTTCAATCTTTTTAGCTTTGTAATATGATTGAAAAAACAAATTCAATCATAATCAGGTAAAAAAATGACATCCATATCCGTCATGGTGACAAATTGCGCCTATTTTCTTAAAATGGAAGCGTAAATTGTGACCACGGCATTATATATTGATGCCAATTGGCTGATCTTGCGCTTCCCTTGGTCGGAATACCTTGCGAAATAATTGGGCAAGGTTATTGAAAAATAAAACCGGAACACAACGTTTCTGAACCGTACCAGGATTGTTGGCAGTGATGCTGATATGGGGAAGTATTATGTTTTTCAGTGTAGGTTCCTCGGCGACGACTGTAGTGTTTATGGGAGAAAGCGTAAGCTTGCCGCAACTGGCAGGTGGGCAGTATTCTGCCAGGCGTGTGACTGGCAGCTTAAAAAGGAGAAAATTATGATGTTAAACGATGTATCAAAACGCATCAGTGAAGTAAACGAAAAACGTGGCTGGAAGATCAAGCTGGAAAAAGACCTGGTGGAAGTGGAGCGCAAATTAGCCCAGGAAAAGGAACACTTTCAGGTATTGGAGAAGCGCTTTGCCAAAGAAAAACTGGATGTGGAGAAACTGGAGAAGCTCAGCTTGCGAGCGGTTTTTGCGACCATATTAGGCAGCCGGGAAGAGCAAATGGATAAAGAACGCCAGGAAATGCTGACGGTTCAAATGCAGTACCAGCAAGCCAAAAAATTGGTTGAAAGCCTGGTTGCCGATCAGACTTATCTAAAACAACAATTGAGCGCATTGAACTCATTGGATGCGGAGTATGCGCAGCTTTTGACAAAGAAGGAAGAACTGATCAAGTCGAGTGATAGTGCGGTGACGAAGGAATTGTTAGCGCTTTCTGAAAAAATTGGCGCCGCCAATTTGACCATCAAAGAGCTGGATGAAGCCATTCGCGCCGGTCAGCAAGTGCTTGCCGGGTTAGATGAGGTGAATGATGCATTATCGAAAGCGGAAAATTGGGGCACCTGGGACATGCTCGGCGGGGGTATGCTTTCCACAATGATAAAACATGACCACATGGATACGGCTAAAGATGCCGCTAACCAGGTGCAGTTGGATATGCAGCGCTTTCAACGGGAATTGGCAGATGTGCAGCGGGAGATCGCTATTGATGTTGAATTGAGCGGTTCGGAACGGTTCCTGGACTTTTTTATGGACGGGTTAATGATGGATTGGATTGTGCAGTCGCATATCAATAATTCACAGGATCAGGCGCGCCAGGCACATTTAAAGGTGCGGGATCTGGTTCAGAGTTTGCAAAAGCGCAAACGAATGACAGCACAGGATCTGGATCTTTTACAGCAAAAACGCGTTCGAATTCTATCGCAAGAGAACTGAACCTGTGGAGGATAGCATTATGAATCAGGCTTTTCTTTCTCCCCCTAAAAGAATTCCATTCTGGCTGAAAATTGGTTTATGGATGACCAAACGGGTAACCGGCAAGGATTTACTGCCGCCACGCTTGCTGGCCTGGTATCCCAAGGCGGCTTTTTCCTCCGGGGTGATGGAAGCGCTGGTGGCGCATGAAGACGGCGGGTTGAGCGCGCGCATGCTCAAACTGGTGCGCATGCAGGCGTCTTTCAGCGCGGCCTGCCCCTTTTGTATTGATATGAACAGCCAACAGTTTGCAGCATATCAGATTAATATGGATGAATTGGCGGCTATTCAGGGGTTGAAAGCGATAGAGGATGTTTCCACGTTCAGCGAACGCGAGCGATTGGCGTTAGAATATACCCGGCGAATCTCGGCGACACCTTTAAAATTCCCGGTTGAGTTTATGACACAAGTAAAGGGCGTATTTACCGAGCGGGAGATTGTCGTCCTGGCGACCACGGCAGCGCAGGTGAATTACTGGGCACGCCTGATTCAGGCATTAGGCGCCCCACCAGCCGGGTTCATGGAGCCAGGGGAGTGGCCGGAAAGCGGTTAACCTCCCAGGAGTTTACTCAGAAAGGGGATGGTTGGCGGACTGCTGGAAAGGGAAGAAATGAGCACAAAAAGCCCCATACCCAGAAATACAAGTGCTATGAGAATAGTGGTAAATAAAGCGCCGACTTTGCGCTCTAAAACCGATTCCAGCGGGTTTTCCGGGTTGTAAAGCACTTTAATGGGAGCATCCAGGGGGTAACGGGCAGCGATTTCTTCTTGTTTATGATAGTTGCTGGTGCGTACACCCTCATTAAAGAAAACATGATCACTTTTGTACAGCATTCCAGCCGTCTGGTACTGGTAAATGACCCTGGCACAGTGGGTGATGTGACGGTTGCCTTCTTCATCCGTGTCAGTTTGCGAATCGACCCCGGAAAAAATGATCCTGCCTGGTGCGGTTTTCCAAGAACGGCTATGTTTGACTTTAATCCAGTCTTGCCAGAGCCGCCACAGCATGAACATGCCCATGCCAATAAAAACGAAGCTAAAGCCGCCGATACATAACATCGATATCAGGTTTTTTCCTGCGGTTTCCATTCTAGCGCCCTCCGATCGATTACGGCCTTTTTTTTACATCGTAACAAAAAAAAGCGTAATGGACAATAGTATCCCGAGAATTGGGAACCAGAATCTATGCTGGGACGTCCTTAATAAGAAAATTTCTGTAAAAGAAATTGATGAAAAGAGGTAAAAAATGAAAATAAAAAATTGGACGATAGCTTTCGTATTGGTTTGTGTGGCGTTATCTGCCTGTATCCCTGGCACTCCGCAGGAAAACCAGGGAGGTAATACTTTGTTTGTTGGACCATTCTGGAAGCCGTGTGAGGATGTTTCCCCGCGGTTGTGCCTGGAGGTAAAAGAAAGTAACGATGGGGAATGGCAGCTTTTTTATGATTCGATTGAAGGGTTTGTCTATGAGCCCGGCTTTACTTACCAATTGGAAGTACAGAAAGAAACCGTAGAAAACCCGCCAGCGGATGCGTCCGGTCAGCGCTGGATACTGGTGAAAGAAGTATCCAAATCTCCGGTAGAGATGCCCAAACTCGATCTGACAGGCACAGCCTGGCAATTGGTCTCACTGAATGGCGCAGCTCCGGCAGAAAACAGCCGGGTAACGCTGGAATTTATCGAAGCCGCTAAATTTGGCGGCGCAGCCGGTTGTAATTCTTTCTTTGGGGAGTATACCTTACAAGGATTGGAATTCACGACTGAAGGTGTTGGCTCTACGTTGATGGCCTGTGATGAACCGCAGATGAGCCAGGAGTCTGCTTATTTGTCTGCCTTGGGATCATCGAAATATTTGTACATAGTAGAAGATTCTCTGCTGCTGGTTAGCGCGGATGGAAGCTTCCTGGAATTTACCAGCCTGGTTGTTGAGTAAACAGATTATTGTGAATCAGGGAATTTAAAAGGATGTGAAACGGGCATTGAACTGTACTATAATCGAGTTATAGAGTCATAAATCCGGTAAAACGGGAGCGTGTTGTTGCCACACAGGAGAGGAATGATGAAGCATAAACTTTGGATGATTGCCCTGTTATTGGTTTTCGTGATGGGCTGCCAGTTAACCAGCCCGCCGCCTACATCCACCCCCGAAATTACCGGGTTACCCGCACAACCGACAAATACACCTGCACAGCCGCCTACCCAGGCGCCTGTGCAGGTGGCAACGGGTGTAGCTGAACCGGTAAATTTTGTGGTTTCTTCCTGGGCAGAACTGGCCTTCCGACCGCTTTCGGTATACCAGGCGCAACCATACGATCAGGCAATTGGCAAACTGCCGGTTACTTTGAAAAATACACTCAACCCCAAAGTTATCGAAGGACTGAGCGCTGAGCAACTATCCTTTCTTGCCAAAAACGGTTTTGTAGTGATTGATAGTGGGGAGGACCAATTTAAAGATATTCGCCAGAATACCGCTGTCGTAAATGGACAGCCCTACTTCCTCACCACGGATGCTGCCTACCATGCCCTGCATGTGACCTTTAATGACTTGTTGGAAGCATTGGAGAAGGATGCTTTAAACCCGGTGATGGTCAGATTGCTGCAGGCGCTTTATGACCAGGTGGGTATATATGTTGAGCAGAGCGGCGGCACTTCTGTGGAAGCGGATACTGTGCTGGCGCGCAATTATCTGGCGGTGGCGATCAAATTGTTTGATCCACAGGCCACCCTGGACCCGGATGCGGAAACGGCGATTGCCGCGCAACTGGCGCAAATTAGCGCTGAAGCCGGTAAAGACGAATCGGCGCTGCTGCCCGGTTTTATCGATGATTACGGTGCTTATCGCCCGGTGGGGCATTATGCCGGCAACGCGCAATTGGAAGCTTATTTCCGCGGGATGACCTGGCTGGGGCGGGTGGCTTTTCATTTTCAGAACCTGGAAAACGCGGATCTGGTTCCCAGCCGCGCACCGTTGATTATTGCCCTGGCGCTGCGCGAAGCCAAGGTGGATGGACAGGCGGCCTACCAGGTGTGGGCGTCCGTCTACGAGATGCTCGATTTTATCATTGGTCCTTCGGATGATCCCGGGCCGTTGGAATTGAACACCCTGATGGAAAGTGTGTATGGCGATAGATTTTCACTGGCTGCCCTGCAGGATGACGCGCTCTGGCAAACTTTTTTGGGACGCGTGAATGAACTGCCTGCTCCGCAAATCAACTCCACCTTTCAGAATACGTCGTTAGCAATGTCCGTTGAACGCGATTGGCGCTTGATGGGTCAACGCTTTACCCTGGATGGCATGATTTTTCAGCAAATGATTTCGGATAAAGTAACAGAACGCTTCTTCCCCAGCGGTTTGGATGTGGCGGCGGCTTTTGGATCGCAGCCGGCGCTCACGGCTCTGGAGCAAGCCGGGGAGACCCGCTATGCCAATTACACCGCTCAAATGACAGCCATGCAGGAGACTGTGAATGCGCTGCCGGAAGAATTCTGGACCAATCGCTTTTATTCGGCCTGGCAGTATGCTTTTCGAGCGCAACTGCCGCAGAAGGATGCGGCCTTCCCGCCCTTTATGCAAACCAAAGCCTGGGGTTATAAGGATGTCAACTCGGTATTGGGCAGTTGGGCGGAATTGAAACACGATACCGTTTTATATGCCAAAATGCCGGAAGGCCTGGGGGGCGGCGGCCCGCCAACTTCCGGACCTGCGCCTTCTTATGTAGAACCGGCTCCGAACGTGTTTTACCGCCTGGCGTTTGCTTCGCAGGTGTTATATGACGGTTTAAGTTTTTATGTAATGGATTGGCAGAATCGCGATTGGATGGGGACATCCAGTGATGGAAACCCTGGAATTTATGAATATGTGCAGTTCCTTTCGCGCCTGAATGAGAATTTACAGGCCTTTGGGGAGATTGCCGAACGTGAATTAAAGGGTGAGGCACTCAGCGAGAATGATTACTACCGTATTCAATCCTGCCTGGAATTCAAAGAATGTCTTGATCGCGGCATGTACAGCGAAAATGAAATGGACCCTGACCCGATTCCGGTGATCGCGGCGGTTTCCGGTTACGAAAACGAGATACTCGAAGCCGGTGTGGGCAAGCTGAATCGCATTTATGTGGTGGTACCGCTGGGTGACCAGCTGCAGATTGCCCAGGGTGGCGTGTTTACCTATTACGAGTTCCGCCAACCGCGCAGTGACCGTCTGACCGACGAAGCCTGGCGCGAGATGCTGGAAAGCGATCCGCCGCAAACGCCGGCCTGGTACACCAATTTTGTGGTACCGGGCGGCAGCGTGCGCGATGTTCTGGCTTTCCGGATTGGGGATGTGTACTACCTGACCGAGGAGGGCGGCACCCCGCCGTTGAATATGCGCGCTGAACCCTCCAAAAATGCTGGCGTGGTGGATCAGTTGGGTGTGGATACTTATCTGGAGATCATCGAAGGCCCGGTTACGAACAGTTCAGGTGCCTGGTGGAAAGTGCGCAACCTGTTCGGCGAAACCGAAGGCTGGGTACTGGAGAATGCGGCCTGGTATGCGCGGTCGTATTAGGGGAGAAGTAATCAGTCGATGAGTGACGAGGAAGAGATTAGGGATTGGGAAGTCTAATTTCTAATTCCTTTCTCTCTTCTTGACAAAATTCTCATCCGGGGATTATCCTTTTACCTGGATGAGTTGTTTTGCCACAATGAGGTGGGTCAGGTATTGGTCAATTCAATTATTCAAATTTCCGATCAGTGTAAGCATAAGGAAAAGAGAAATGAAACGAAAAAGAGGACTACTGTTCTTGGTCGTGTTAGTTTTGTTACTGAACGCCTGTTCATCCACAAAGGCTGAGGAAATTCAATTTCCGAAAATTGATCGTATTCCACCGGTGCAAGGGATGCCAATGGAGAGGCTGACAAAGATGCCGGTGTATGATCCGGAAAATGAAAATGGCTGGCAGGTGAATCTGCGCTCTAAAAATTTGAGTCAGTTGGATTTAACCAGCACTACGCTGGAAACTTTGCAGCACGCTAGTTTTGATACGGATACGATCTGGCCGGAGGAGAAAATGCCGACCGATTTTGACCCGGATGTTGTGATGGAAACCGCTAAGAACCCCGGGTTAGGGATGCGGACACTGCACACCCAGGGGATTGATGGGCGCGGCATTGGCATTGCAATTGTTGACCAATCCTTAATGGTTGATCATCTGGAATACAAAGATCAATTGCGTCTGTATGAAGAGGGTGAGGATGTGGTTGGCGGATGGGAACAAATATCCATGCACGGTCCATCAGTAGTATCAATTGCGGTTGGTAAAACAATCGGCGTAGCTCCCATGGCGGATTTGTATTTTATTGCCTCCGGTTACTGCAATCGTACATTGGATCAAACCTGGGATTTTTCTTGCCTGGCAAAAGATGTGCTGCGCCTGGTGGAGATTAACCAAACCCTGCCGGAAGATCGTAAAATTCGGGTGATGTCGTTGGCAATTAGCTGGGCGCCGGAGCAGGATGGGTATAAGGAGATTGTAGCTGCAGTGGAAGCCGCCAAAAACGCCGGTATTTTTGTAATAAGTTCTTCGCTGGAAGAAACCTATGGGTTTAAGTTCCATGGCCTTGGACGCGACATTCTGGACGACCCGGACCAGTTTGAGTCGTACCAACCCGGTTACTGGTGGGCGAAAGATTTTTATGAAGGTAACCGCTTTACTGACCGATTACTGGTGCCGATGGATGCACGCACCATGGCCTGGGTGAATGGACAGGACGCCTACGCTTTTTATGGCGAAGGCGGTTGGAGTTGGTCGATCCCGTACATCGCCGGAATGTATGCTCTGGCGGCTCAGGTTTACCCGGAGATCACCCCGGATGTATTCTGGGAACTGGCCATGCGTACCGGCCGGACCATCACCCTGGACCATGGTGGTGAGAAAATCCCCTTTGGACCTATCCTGGATCCGCAGGCATTGATTGCTGTGTTACAGGAGAAGTGAAGGGAGTAGGGTATCAGGGCACCAATCCCAGTTCAGCAATCATAATCAACATCGATTCGGCATTGCCGATGGCATCGTCCAGGGCGTTGTGGGTATGCGTGGTGCGGCGCAAGTGCTTGAAGTTCTTGTGCATGTTTTTAACCATGCCTTTGTAAAGTGAACCCAGATTGGTGGAACTGTGACCGAAAGGGTTTTGCCCCAGAAAGTGGTGCAGGTACCAGTTGATAAATTGCCAATCGAAGCCGTTGTTATCCGAAACGAACATCAGGCGGCCGTCATTGACTTCCTTCAGCCATTCGGAAAACCGCTGCATAACGGAGAGAGGTTCTTCAAAGGTGAGGGTCTGTTCACGGGTAAACTTGCCAATTTCAAGAGAAGATTCCAACCATTTTTCCGAAATGGGTTTGAGTTCGGCGTAGAAGGTGCGTTGTAGATCAGGTTCCACCACCACAGCACCGAAAGAGATCATAGAGTAGTCACCCGGAATGGGGCCGTCGGATTCAATGTCGATCATTACATAGGGCATAGGGTATCCTTATTGATGTGATGGGTTAATTTAACCACAAAATGGGTGATCGTGTGCAACCTGGTCAGAATTTAACCGATAGAGGCGCGGTGCGCTATTGCCAATTTTTCATTCCTCAGCCATAATGGGTTTTCCATCATCTTGTCACCTGAAGGAAATAATCAATGCCGCATTATCCTGAGTCAATTGGTGAGAAATGTTGTCTTTCTCCAGCCGCTGTTGAGGATGCTGAATGCTGGGTTGTGCGGCATCTGATTCGTTGTACACGCCTTTGAAAGAGCCGCGCTCCACTACTGCTATTTTGACCCCGCTTGGGATTGGCCTGATGCTCTCGCTATTGGGTGATTCTACATTGTATGCGGTGCTGCCGGCAGAGGCGATTGCCACGCAAGCCGGGGTTACTCTGGCAATGGTAGGTTTGCTGCTGGGTGCTAACCGCCTGGCGCGTTTGCTTTTTAACAACACAGCTGGTTGGTTATATGACCGGCTGCCACGCCGTCCGTTGATGCTGATCTCCCTGGCGATCGGTACCTGTGCTACGGTCTTTTACGCTGCCGGTTCCGGTATGGGTTGGATGCTGGCTGGGCGCGTTTTGTGGGGGCTAGCCTGGTCGGGGTTGTGGATTGGGGCGAATAGTATGGTGCTGGATATTGCCAACGATAATAATCGCGGGCATATCAACGGACAGCTGCAGATGTGGTTCTTTATCGGTGTATCCGTTTCCGCATTTGCCGGCGGGTTGTTTACCGACCTGTTTACCTATCGCGGCGGATTATGGGTCAGCACGGGACTTTCGGCCGCGGGCTGGCTGTTGTGGCTGCGTTTCCTGCCAGAGACGCGGCCGGTGTATGGCAGTGAATATACCCTGCAGCGTACCCGCATACGCATGCAGATTCCCTGGCGGATCGCTTTAACATGCAGCCTGCCTTATTTAGTGATGCGGCTTATTTTTGCCGGTGTGCTAACGTCCACAACCATTTTGTGGCTCTCACAGTTTATACCGGCTGAAGGGGCGTCCCTGAATGGCTGGGCAATACCACTGGCGACGCTGAGCGGCAGTTTTATTGCCATTCGGGTCCTTGTCAGTGTGGTCTCTGCGCCGCTGGTGGGGCGGTTCTCGGATTGGGTGGGGTGGCGCTGGCTGGTCCTGGCGTTGATCCTGCTGGTGTCTGGCGGCGGTGGATTATGGCTCCTGTCACTGCCGGTCTTTACGCTTTCCATGCTCGGCGCGCTGCTGTCTGCCGTTGCCGGCGGCAGTATCCAGGTGATTGTGCCGACTATAATCGGCGACCGGGTTGCTAACAATCAACAGGCGCGCGTGCTGGGAATTGTCTTTACCGCCGGCGACCTGGGCAGCGCCATTGGGCCAGCGCTGGCGTTAGCCCTGGTGCCATTTACCGGTTTACGGATATTGTATGGGTTCTGCGCAGTTCTGTATGGTTTCACCGCCATATTTGCCGCATTTTTGGCCTGGGGAGAAAGAAAAAGAAGGCAGCAGAACACTCTGAACGTATAACGGTTTTTTAGCCGGTATACTCTTGCGAGCCGGGGAGATGTAATCAGGACAGCAAGGGCTGGTTGTTCAACCGGGAACTGACCGTTACCGATGTATTACCCAGCAGGGCCTTTTCGGTAAAGCACATTTGCCGCGCCAGGCGGATCAGTTCGGCGATTTTGGATGGTTCTTCTTGTGACTCGATCAGAATTTCGACCTCAAAACCATCACAAAAACCTTCGGCGTCGCCGCGTAAGACGGAACCCTGTTCATGGAAATGGGCGGTAATGTTGACCCGTTCATTTTGTATGGCTAATCTGCGTTTGGCCGCAACCTGCGACACATGCGAGATCAGTCAGAGGGCCATGCCGGCGACAAAATACGAGAGCGGGGTGGGCGCCGTGCCCTCTCCGCCGGGCATGTACGAACCCTCATCGCTGATGAAGGCATACATGCGCCCGGTTTCGGGCTGGCCGGCCAGTACCTGTTTGCGCCATTTTTCAATCGAGCTGGCCTCAGCGCGGACGGCAATATCACGAAATCCTTCGGTCATGCTTTACTCCTTTCAAACCTTTGTTGTAATTGTAGCGTAGAAAGTATAGGGAAATCCGGATTTCTTTGACTACTTTTTTTCTGCCAGCATTAAATGGATATGCGGGAAGGCGTGATAATTGTCATTTCGTTGTTGAAAATAACGAAGCTCCAGATCGTCGGGAGCCAGGTTTTCTTTTACCTGAAAATCAGCCTGCGCCAATTCCATTTCCAGTTGGCGCGGGTCAAAACCGGTTTTCATGGGTTCGCCAGCCTGTTGAACAATTGATTGCATGCTTTGCAGCCGCTGATCCATTTTATCGGGTGTGAATGCTTCGTTATTGAGGTAATCAAAGACCACCTGGCTGCCGGCTGGTATAGTAGCTGCCAGCGAACACAAGGTGGAAAGCACTACTTCTCTGGTTAAATAAAAGGTAACCCCCAGCCAACTAATAAAGGCTGGCTGATGCGGATCAAAACCGGACTGTAACAAAACAGTGGATATGTCCTGATTGGAAAAATCAATCGGAACGAAATGCAGCTCTTCCGGAATTTTCCAACCGGCTGCTTCAATACGCTGGCGTTTCATTGCCTGGGTAACCGGATGATCCAATTCGAAAATCTGCAAAGATGCAGCCCAATCCGGCCTGCGAAAGGCAAAGGTATCCATGCCGGCACCCAGAATGACGTATTGGCCGATGCCCTGCTGGATGGAATCCAGCAGACGCTCTTCGCTAAATCGGGAACGACACAAGGTGATTGAACCATTCAGGTTTTGCATGACCCAGGCTAATGCGCTATCCGTGTCCAGCTCAGGTGCAGCGGGCTCCGGATTGCAAAAGGAATATAAACTGCCTATGCTTTTTCTGAAAAAATCTTCTTCCATTTTGTTGAATAATTGGATTGCCAAAAAATCGTCAAAAATCTTTGGCTCATCGGTTATGGAATGATAAGCACGTGAAAACGCTGTAACCAATGCGGTTACTCCCATCTGATTCTCCACCATTATTTTCTCCTCCAAAATGAATGCTCTTGAGGGATACTTAATAACATTTTTCGGGGCGAAATTCAACAATGGCAAAAGTAACCAATAAACAGGATATTCGTGAATTGACAAACCGCCGATCACATTGCATACTTATTTATAACGATTAGTTGCGCGGATTAAAGCGGCTTTGGTTTTTGGGGGAATTATCGAGTAAAATTCTCTTATTCAAGAAACCCATTACCGGGTGATGTTTCATTCAGGTATGGGTGCAGAGGAGTAAGTAATTAATGAATGACCAACAGGTAATTTTTTCGATGGTGCATGTCAGCCGCCTGGTACCGCCCAATAACCGTCAGATTTTGCGGGATATTTCGCTTGGTTTCTACTACGGCGCCAAAATCGGTGTGCTCGGCCTGAATGGGGCCGGAAAAAGCACATTGTTACGCATCATCGCCGGTAAAGATGAAGACTACCTGGGCGAGGTAACTTTTTCCAAAGGCTACACTGTTGGGTTGCTGGATCAGGAACCTGACCTGGATAACACCAAGACCGTCAAAGAGGTGGTCGAAGAAGCTGTACAGCCAATTATTGATAAATTGCGTAAGTTTGATGACATTAATAACAAGTTTGCTGAACCGGATGCCGATTTTGATGCCTTAATCGCCGAGCAAACCCGTTTGCAGGATGAGCTGGACCACGTAGATGCCTGGACGCTGGACAACCGCCTGGATATGGCTATGGAAGCATTGCGCTGCCCGCCCGGGGACACTGCGGTGAAAGTGCTTTCCGGTGGTGAACGCCGCCGTGTAGCGCTCACCCGTCTGCTGCTCACCGAGCCGGATATTCTGCTGCTGGACGAGCCCACCAACCATCTGGATGCCGAATCGGTAGCCTGGCTGGAACGTCATTTGCAGGATTACAAAGGCACCGTCATTGCCGTGACGCATGACCGCTATTTTCTGGATAACGTGGCCGGCTGGATTCTGGAATTGGACCGTGGTCACGGCATCCCCTGGCGGGGAAATTATTCCTCCTGGCTGGAACAGAAGCAGGAACGCCTGGCTGGGGAAGAAAAGAGTGAGTCTAAACGCCAACGTGCTTTGCAGCGCGAGCTGGATTGGATCCGCCTTTCACCCAAGGCACGCCAGTCCAAAGGCAAGGCGCGTGTGACCGCTTACGAAAAATTACTCAGCCAGGAAACCGAGCAGTACCGCGGCGAACAGGAAATTTATATTCCACCCGGGCAGCGCCTGGGAGATATTGTCTTTAATTTTGAGAACGTCAGTAAAGCCTATGGCGACCGCATCTTAATTGATAATTTCAGCGCTAAGATACCGCCCGGCAGCATTGTGGGGATCATTGGACCCAATGGCGCCGGTAAGACCACCCTGCTGCGCATGATCACCGGTCAGGAACAGCCCGATTCGGGCAGTATCAAGATTGGGGAAACCGTGCAGCTGTCCTATGTAGACCAGAGCCGCGACTCTCTCAACGGTGAAAATTCGATCTGGCAGGAGATCAGCGAGGGGCAGGATAACATTACCCTGGGCACGCGTAAGATGAACTCGCGCGCTTATGTGGCATCGTTTAACTTTTTGGGAGGCGACCAGCAGAAACTGGTTAGCACCCTTTCCGGCGGAGAGCGCAACCGCGTGCATTTGTCCAAAATTCTCAAACAGGGGGCCAATGTGCTGCTGCTTGACGAGCCGACCAACGACCTGGATGTCAACACCCTGCGCGCGTTGGAAGAGGCGCTGGAGAGCTATGCCGGCTGCGCGATCATCGTCTCGCATGACCGCTGGTTCCTCGACCGCCTGGTAACCCATATTCTCGCCTTTGAGGGCGACAGCCAGGTGGTTTATTTTGACGGCAACTGGTCGGATTACGAAGCGGACCGCAAGAAACGCCTGGGCATTGCCGCCGAGACCCCGCAGAGGATTAAGTACCGCGAGTTAAGACGGTAGGAGAGTAAGAATTCCGGAAAGGCGAAATGCTCCCGCAGAGCGAAATACTCCCGCAAGGGGACGATGAATTTCGCTGAGAGCACTCCATCCAGTCAATGCTCCAGCGAGAAATTGTATTTCGAGTTTACGGGACAGCCATAAAATTCACCTACTGCATCGAGTGTTTGAGGAGCGCCAATTTTGGAAAAGCGAAATACTCCCGCAGAGCGAAATACAATTTCGCTGAGAGCACTTTATCCCACCGCTCTGGCGAGAGCGTTATTTTGTATTCAGAGGCATCCCCAAACTTACTAAACCGGTTTAATTTGGGGTATTGACTCTTTTGGCAAACATTCCTATAATTAAACCGATTTAGTAAACCGGTTTAATACCATTCTTGAAAGGAAGTTTCCCATGCGTCGATCTCTTACTCTCGTTTCTGTATTGTGTCTGTTTGTCTTTTTGGCTTCGGTTTTGGCCGGCTGCGCTCCCGCGGCTACCCCTGAACCACAAGTCGTTGCTGAAACACAACCCACTGCGGAGCAACCCGTTGCTGAACAACCTACTGAAGTTATTCAGCCGACCGAACCTGTGGCTCCGGCCGCTGAACAGGTTAAATTGTCCTTCTGGCATAACTGGGAAGGCGCTAACGCTGATATTATGCAGGAACTGATTGAGCGTTTCAACAGTCAGAATCCGGATATCCTGGTGGAAGCCACATTTCAGCCGTACGCCGATATCATGACACTTTACCAAACTGCCATCGTCGCCGAAACCAATCCGGATATCGCTGCCCTGGATCTGGTGCTGCTGCCGCAACTGGTGGAAACCGGCGCCGTGGCTGCATTGGATGATTTTGTAGCCAATGACGCCGAAGTTCAGGTAGATGATTTTTATCCCATGCTGGCAAATTTTGATATCATCAATGGTATGCGCTATGCATTACCGGTCAGCACCAATAATATGCAGTTGATCTGGAATAAAGATTTGTTTACAAAAGCCGGTCTGGACCCGGAAGTACCGCCAACAACCTGGGCAGAGATGCAGGCGATGGCCGAACAGTGCCAGGACGCCGATAACGGCGTGGTTGGTTTCGAATATTACACCCAGCCCACTGGTGAAGGCATTACCTGGCAGTTCCAGGTGTGGTTATGGGCCGCTGGCGGCGAGTTCCTGAATGCGGATAACACAGCCGCAGCCTTCAACACTCCCGCAGGTGAGAAAGCGCTTGCCTATGTTGCCGATATGCTCTCTGGCAAAGGTTCCCAACCGGGGCCTTGGGGTTTGTTTGGCGACCAGCACGCCTGTATGCAGTTGGATGGTTCCTGGCTGTTTGGCTACCGTAAAGACGCTCCGTTCCAATGGGGTATCGCAGCGGTCCCGGCTCCTGAAGATGGCACGACTGCCAGTAACGTTGGCGGAGAGCACCTCTTCATGTTTGACAATATCGAGAACAAAGAAGCTGCCTGGAAGTTTATGCGTTACCTGACCAGCGCCGAGGTTCAAATTGAATGGGACCAACGTACCGGTTTCCTGCCCGTACGTAAGTCAGTAGCAGAAAACGCCGATTACCTGACCTGGATCAATGAAACAGAACCCCGCATGCTGCCATTTGTCGAAGGAATGCAATTCGCACATACCCGTCCGGCCACTGCCAAATATTTCGCGGTCTCGGATGCTTTTTCACGCGAAATTCAGAAAGCTTTGTTGAATGAAGCTACACCACAGGAAGCCTTAGCTGCCGCTGAAGCTGCCGTAAATGAAGCACTGAAGTAATTAATACTGGACATTTCCCTCCAACAAGGGGAGAGACCACCATATCTCTCCCCTTCAAGAAAGGACGCTGATGCAAAAAACTGTTTTTGAAAATCCCTCTCTCTTGACATCATTTTCTCTTAAGCCCAAACCAAAAAAGCGCGAGGGATGGATTGCTTTTTTGTTTTTATTGCCGTCTTTATTGGTTTTAGGTATTTTTAATTTTTATCCTACCTTTTCTATTTTTTGGTTAAGTTTATTTCAATGGGACAATTTATCGAAAGTTAAGAAATTTATTTTTCTGGAAAATTTTGTATCTTTAATGCAAAACGACCGTTTTTGGAACGCGCTTTGGGTTACGTTGCAATACACTTTGGTGGTCACGGTAATCAGTATCATCCTCGGGTTGGTTCTGGCTGTTCTTTTGAATAACCGCTTTTTGGCCGGAATATCCTTTTGGCGCGGTCTGTTTTTTCTGCCGGTGGTAACACCAACGGTCGCCGCGGCCATGGTGTGGATCCTCTTATTTAATCCCGGGTTCGGTTTTGTAAATGTGATCCTGCGTGCTTTGGGATTGGAAGGCCTGAATTGGCTGGCCGATACCACCTGGGCATTACCTACGGTGATGTCTTTAGGTGTCTGGCGCCGTCTGGGGTTTACGTTAATCCTATATCTGGCAGCTTTGCAATCCTTACCCAAGGATTATTTCGATAGCGCCGAGGTGGATGGCGCAAATGCCTGGCAGCGTTTTATTTATATTATTGTTCCCTTACTGAAATCCACAACAGTTATGTTGATTATCTTAGGAATTATCGATTCTTTTTTGGTGTTTGATCAGGTACTGGTGCTGACGCGCGGCGGCCCGGCCAATGCCACCGAAGTGATTGGGATGTTTATGTACTCCACTTCATTTTCTTTGTTTAAATTAGGCTACGGCGCAGCCATATCGGTGGTCATGTTTTTGGTTGTGGCGTTGTTTACCTTGCTGCAATGGCGTATTGTCGGCTTTGGTTCTGTAGGAGATGTGGAATGAAAAAAACCTGGTTGCTCCCATTTCGTATGGATCGCCGTACACGCACGACGCTTATATTGGCATTGATCTTAATCCCAGCGGCTTTTGTGATTCTGGTGCCCTATTTGTGGATGTTAACCACCTCTTTAAAACTGCGCGGTACCACCGGCCTGCCGCCGTATTTGTTCCCAACAACTTTTGTGTTTGAAAATTACCTGCAAGCCTGGCAAGCCGCTCCCTTTGCACGCTATTATTTAAACACCTCCGTAGTGGCGATCGCGATTATTTTTGCCCGGGTTATTTTTGCCGGGATGGCCGCCTATGCCTTTTCGTTTCTGAATTTCCGCGGACGCGACCTGCTATTTTTACTGTTTCTGGGTACGATGATGATCCCCTTCCAGGCAACCATTATTCCTTCTTATCTGATTATCCGCGACTTGAAATGGTTCAACACCTTTCAGGCGTTAATTGTGCCGCGCATGGTGGACGCCTTTTCAATATTTTTGCTGCGTCAGGCGTTTATTTCCCTGCCGAAAGATTATTTGGACGCGGCGCAGTTGGATGGCTGCAATCATTGGCAAATTTTGTGGAAAGTGGTTATGCCGCTCAATCGTTCTTCGGCCGTGACCATGGGCTTGTTTGCCTTTTTGTTTGCCTGGAATGATTTTTTGTGGCCGTTGTTGGTAGCCAATGATGAAAACATGCGCACCATTCAAATTGGTTTACAGATTTTTTCGGGGCGCTACCAGACCGAATGGACCTATATGATGGCCGGAACGGTAACCGCTACATTGTTACCGATTATTCTGTTTCTGGTTGCTCAGCGTAGTTTTATTTCCGGTCTTTCCCGTTCCGGTTTGAAAGGTTAAATACAAGGAGTATCATCATGAAAAAAATTATCAATTCGCCCGCCTGGGTGCGAGATGCGGTGTTTTACCAGATTTTTCCGGAACGTTTTGCCAATGGGGATCCCTCCAATGACCCGGATTGGGTGCTGCCGTGGGGCACACAGCCGACACCCTTAAGCTTTATGGGCGGCGATTTGCAAGGGATATTGGATCACTTGCCGTATCTGAAAGAAATGGGCTTCAATGCCATTTATCTGACGCCTATTTTTGCGGCGCTTTCCAACCATAAGTACGATGCAAGTGATTACCTGAAAATTGATCCGCAATTTGGAGACCTTGCCCTGTTTAAAAAACTGGTGAGTGACGCTCATCAGCAAGGGATTCGGGTGGTATTGGATGCCGTTTTTAATCATTGCGGGGATGGTTTTTGGGCTTTTCAGGATGTAATGCAGCATAAAGAAAAATCGGTGTATCGCGATTGGTTTCATCTGACCGCTGCTGAAATAGAACAAACCCCGCCCAATTACCAGACCTGCGGCGGGGCCGGTTTTCTGCCGAAATTAAATCTCCAGAATGCGGATGTCCGTAACTATCTTTTCACAGTGGCAGAATATTGGCTGAAAGAAACCGGCATGGATGGCTGGCGCCTGGATGTACCCTGGAAGGCGCCATTGGAATTTTGGCGTGAGTTTCGCCAGGTGGTGAAAAAGGTTAACCCGCAAGCTTATATCGTCGCCGAATCCTGGCGTGATGGTTTGTATTGGCTGGAGGGCGATACCTGTGACGCGGTGATGAATTATCCGCTGCGTGATTATATTCTGGATTATTGCGCGCGTGACGCGATGGATGCCGAAGATTATGATCATTTTGTGAAACGCCTCCTGGAGCAGTACGCGGATCAGGCTGCAGTTCAGCTCAACTTGTTGGGCAGTCATGATACCGAACGAATATTAACGTCCTGCAACCAGGATGTCGAACGCGCCATGCTGGCATTTATCTGCATGTTTACCGCTGTTGGTGTGCCCATGGTTTATTATGGCGATGAAAATGGCATGTCTGGCAAAAATGATCCGGACTGCCGAAAATGTATGCAGTGGGATACCGCGCAATGGAATCACCGAATACGCGCTTTACTGAAAACATTAATTGCGTTACGCAATGAGCATCCGGCGCTGCGCGATGGCGCATATACAACGTTGTTAACCTTTAATGGAGTCTATGCTTACCTGCGCGCAGATTCAAACGATAAAGTGCTTGTGGTAATCAACCCACGTGTTTTGCGTTCCAATGTTAAAATACAAATAGAGGGCGCTTTACAGAATGTCCCGGTGAAGTGGCGTGATGTATTGTCCGGTGAGGTGTTTTCTATTCAGGACGGCAATCTGTGCATCCCAACACTGGCAGAGAAACAAGGCCTTATCCTTATAGCGGAAACCGATTAATCGAGGGAGCTTGCATGCCAAAAGCGAATATTAAGGATATTGCTCAAAAAGCGGGTGTCTCCAAAACGGCTGTGTCTTTTGCCTTTAATAACCCCAGCCGGTTATCGGAAAATACGGTTAAGCACATTTTAGAAGTTGCCGATGAAATGGGCTATTCACCCGATCCTGTGGCGCGGAGCATGTCTACCGGAAAGACCGGTACGATTGGCTTATTGCTGCCGCAGCCTATTCCGGAGATTGTGCGCAATCCATTTTTTCCTGAATTTGTGGAGGGTATCGGCGAAGTGTGTACCCATTCGGGGCTCTCTTTGCTGCTGGTGCCGCCGTTAAAGGGCAGTATTCGCCGCGCGATTGTGAATGCCGCAGTGGATGGCTTCCTGACGTTGGGTTTGGAAGAATACAAAGCCACGATGATGGTGCTGCGCCAGCGGGATGTCCCCTTTGTTACGGTTGATTCGGACCCGATTGAAGGAGTCCCGGCGGTCAACGTGGACGATACGGGCGGCGCACAAAAAGCAATGGAACATCTTTTGCAAATGGGACACCGCCAAATCACCATTCTTGCAATTCGCTCAGGGAAACGCGGCCAATATAATGAATATGTAGGAACATTAGGGGCGCGCATACAGGGCTATATAAAGGCCCTGGAACCTTTTGGTTTATCGATTGACAGCCGTAAAATCCGCCTGGTGGAATGTGAAAGCACGGAAAAAGGCGGGGTGGAATGTTTTCAGAAAATCTGGAATACACGCTATCGGCCGACGGCTGTAATTGCCATGAGCGATATTATTGCCATAGGGGTGATGAAAGCCGCCCAGGCTGAAGGGGTAGTGGTACCGCGTGATTTATCGATTGTAGGTTTTGATGATATTCCATTATCCGGATTGCTCAAACCGGCCCTGACCACCATCTCGCAGCCGTCACTGGAAAAAGGCGATCTGGCAGCGAAAACGTTGGTGCGCTTACTGGATGGACTGATTGAACCAATCCATCACTGCCTGCCCACCCGGTTAATTAAGCGGGAAACGGTCAGTGAGCCGTTGGAAGAGAAATAATAATAAACTTATTTTGCCCGATTTAGGCTGGGATTGGTAAAATTGCAGGCTGTGGAAGCATCAAAAAAACTTTATTGGTGATACGGGATGTGTTGAAATTAGCAGGCCCGGCAGCTTAATCGCCGCTGTTTGATTTAGGCGCTGGTGTTGCGAATGAGAGACCCCACGAGAACGTCAGGTTATCAATCTGGGCCAGTGCACCACCATCTCCGCTTTTAAACATCAGCCCAGCCATCGAACCAACCTTTTTATTTCCCACATAAGGAAAATCCGAAGTATTGTGTTTGGCAACCATTTCTCCATCGATGTAAAACTCAACCTGCTCATTCCAACACCTTGCCATAAGATGATGTTTTGTGCCTTCAAGTAATTTAGTGTATGAAGTGTGATTAGAAAACTCTGCAGGACCGTTGCTTTGGGCATTACCAAATTCATCTATATAATAAGGAGTGACAATAACATACGTTTTAAGAATCCACAGAATATACCCGCCCGTATTTTGCCCTGAATAGGTCGATGCTTGATCCGACCATCGACACACCAGGCCGAATCCCTGGTCATAATCTCTTCTCTCGAGATCCACATCAACCGCTATTTCGACATTATAAGGAAGCTCTTGCGGATAGAGAGCAATCCACTGCATGGCGCGGTTGGTGGTGATTTTTCCCTGACCAGATTCAGTTACCACGCTGACTTGAGTTTCAATCAACGCAGGCAGTTCTCCCGGCATACCGATGAAGCTTGCGAATTTCCATATATAAAAATAATAAGAATCCAAATCGGCATGCAGATCTAAATATTTTTTACCTTCCGGGTCGGTAACTATGAAGGTGTCGATTTCCACCGCGATTTCTCCGGGGGAATCTTCCTGGTAAACCATGCCAATGATCTTGCCTTCCTTTACTGTGTCATCTTCCGTCGAACCAAGTTGTTTTCCATTAACGGAAAGATTTAACTTTTCGCCCAAACAAGCGGCTTCAATAGTGTTAACCCCGGAGATGATGGCTTCGGAATCGCCTTCCATCAGCGTATCCCGCTGTATTTCTGCCGATTCGCTGCTCGCCTGGGCCAGTGTGATATGCCAATGGCCGCCGCTGCTGACGCCCATTTCATACCAGCCTGTTCCGGAATAACGGCAGACCAGTGAGAGACTTGCGTTACCCTCGCCTTTGAATTCCATCTCCGTGGAGATATTCTGGTTGGATGTTGGCAGCAGAAGATCGTACATGGCATAAACGGATTCCGAGGTTGTACTATCCATGACCAGCTTATCTTGTTCGTTCTCAGCAAAGGTATAGGCTTGATTCACATGCTCGTGCCGAGGGAGGAAGGGAATCTCGTGAATAATCCAATCATCGAAACCGGCATCCGTACCCTCAAAATGGTTGGCATAAAATAGGCCCTCGGGTGTGGGAGAAGGAGTGAAGGTGATGGATGGTGTACTAGTTTCGGATATGCCAGGAGTCGGAGTGGCAGGTTCGAGTGCGGCCAATAGCGTGGGAGTAATTGCTGCCTGGTCAGAAACCGGGCGGCGGACGGTGAGGTTATCAATAATCACCTCGGCTTTTCCTTCCGATTCCAGTCCAAGGCCGATTTGCCCTTGAGAGTAAGCGTCATTTTCTGTAATACTGAGTTCAAGTCTGTTGAGTGCGAATTCGAGCCGGCTGCCTATACAAGAAATTGTAAGGTGGTTTATGTCTTCCAGGAGCCTATCCGTGGAGCCGTTGGCGAGTTTTTTTCCAGCACCGTCAATGATCCATTCGCCATCATTGGAGATGGAAAAAGCATAATTGCCCGCGTCGTTGCGGCAGATCAGGCTGACTCTGGCTGGGTCGGACCCGAGAAATTGCACATCCACATCGATGATTGCATCGGTAAAACGATGTTCACGCTGAATAATGGTTGCCGTTCCATTATCTACTTTTAACCGATAAGCGCCATCCTGCGGATTTGCCTGGGATGTTTTATCATTCAGCTTTGCATCCCACCCCAATAATTTGGAAGGATCATCGAAGTTTTCGGTGTATAAAAGCATTTCCTCATCTTGAGGGGCGACGCTGGATGATTCCCCGCTTCCCAAATCTTCTACCAAAAGATTGTCAAAGGTGCCTGCCCCGGCCTTGTCGGCGTTGTAGCTCAGGTTGGTACTGCCAATGGTCATATCGTTATCCCGGGCAGATCCAAGTTCCACACCGTTGACAAGCAGAGTGAGACGGTTGCCAATACAGCGACCTGCCAGACGGTTCTTATCCGGTTTAATTTCGGCAGACCAGCCTTCTGCCAGGATGGTTTCGCCATTGAGCCACTTGAGAATGAACCAACGCCCATCGTTGGCAATCCGAAACAGGTAGCCTGTCCCTTGATGTCCGCGGCAAACAACACTAATATCCATGCGCGTTTCCGTCAGGAATTCGGTATCCACCGAGACCTCGATATCTGAGAATTGCAGGTCTTCTGTTTCGACATAACCGGAGGAGAATTCGAAAAGATACTTACCATCCCTGGTGTTTTCCAGCCAAAGTGGATCGGTTCCCGGCCCGCCAACATGCCAGCCAAAAAAGGCGGCTTTGTTTTCAAAATTCAATGCGTAAAGCACGGGATGGGTAGGGGTGGCGGATGACAATAGCTGTGTAGTAGCGGTGGGTCTTAGCATGAGTAATAAATATATCCCCAGGGCGAGAATTAACACGCCCAGCAGGATGGCCACCGGGAGTAGGAAGTTTTTAAGGTTCTGCCCGGGTTGGGGAGATATTGTTTCATTCCCGGATAATTCTTTACCACAGTAACGGCAAATGATGGCGTTGTTTTGGATTTTTTCAGCGCAATACGGACATTTTTTCACGTTATTCTCCCTTGGATTGTGAAGATTGTCATTAATCAGTTTATTCCTGTGGAAGAAAAAAGTCAAATAAAAGAGCGGATATTTTAGCTGTGGGTCTTCAGCCCACGGAAGGCATTGCGCAGGACGCTGCGCATATTTGGGTGCCATTGCCATAGTATTTTCTCGTATATTCTTGTGACAAAAATCACTATTCAATGTGATAAAATTAGAGTAATATTATCTTATATATCAAATTACATGGAGGTATTTACAATGTCTACTCAAGCACAAACGAATCAACTTCGTTTTACTGATCCGCCTTTGGCGAATTCCCTTTTTAACGATCCGCGCTGGGCGTGGTTATGGCTGGTAGCCCGGGTTTACCTGGGTTACACCTGGCTGACATCCGGTTGGGGAAAAATTTCCAACCCGGCCTGGGTGCAGACCGGTGAAGCGCTAAAGGGTTTTTGGGAAAGGGCTGTCCTGATCCCGGACGCGCCGGCCCGCCCTGCGATCAGCTTTGATTGGTACCGCGTATTTCTGCAATCCATGCTGGATAGCGGCGCGTACTCCTGGTTTGCCAAACTGGTTGTAGCCGGCGAAATCCTGATTGGAGTAGCGCTAATCCTGGGCATCTTTACTGGCATTGCCGCTTTTGCAGGGGGCTTCATGAATTGGAATTTCATGATGGCCGGTACCGCCAGTACCAACCCACTGTTATTCACCATCGCTATTTTGCTCATTCTGGCTTGGAAAACGGCCGGCTGGATTGGCCTGGATCGCTGGGTCTTACCGGCATTGGGCACGCCCTGGCAGCCCGGCAAGGTGTTTGGCAAAAAGGAATAAGGCGGAATCAATAATAAAAAGCCCTCATTTTAGTACCATGAGGGCTTTTTATTATTTTATGATCTCAATTTCCAGGTCACGGTAGGGCTTAAGTAAGCTTTCCGGGACGTTCTGTTCGGTAACGATGATATTGACTTCTTCTATACCGGCTACGGTAAAATGTGAGACGGTGCCCAATTTCTCCCGGGAAACCAGCGCGGCCGTCTCGGCGGCGTTGGCCAGCATGGCTTGCTGCACGGAGACTTCTTCCTGATCCGGCATACTCACGCCCACTTCGGGATGCAGGCTGCACACGCCCAACATACACAGGTCGGCGCGCATGCTACGCAGGGCATCCACCGTTTCCGAACCGACGGTGACCATGGTGCGTTTTAAAACCCGCCCGCCAATCAGAACGATCTCAATATTGTCGTGGTCGGTGAGCGCCACCGCTACCGCCGGGTTGTGGGTGATAATGGTGGCCTGCAGGTTGCGCGGCAGTGAAGCCGCCAACTGCACATTCGTCGTGCCGCCGCTGAGAAAGACTACCATGCCGGGCTGGATCAGGCGGGCAGCTTTCTGGGCGATCTCGATTTTACCGGGGCTGAGGTTTTGCTGGCGATCGCTGTAACGTGTTTCGGCAGGGGAGCGCGGTAAAGCGCCGCCGTGGACGCGCTGCAATAGGCCTTCCCCGGCCATTTCGCGCAGGTCGCGCCGGATGGTGTCTTCACAGGTGCCCAGTTGGGCGCTCAGCTCTACGGCCAGCACCCGGCCTTCTTTTTGGAGTAACCCCAGAATTACCTGTCTTCGTTCAGCAGCCAGCATAGTTTATCCTTTATTTGGTAACCTCTCAATAATACGGGGTTGGGGGGTGTTTAGGACGGGTAATTTGCCCGTCCTAAACACCCTGACCTCTAATTAATGAAAAGATCCTTAATTTGGTTGATTTTTCTTGTTTTTTCTTGACTCTTCTTGTTTATCGTATTATTATACGTGATATATCTTGATTTTACACGAAATCTCTCGTTTTTGAAAGAGGCAGAATGCAAAAGACTTTTATCCGTGATCGTGAAACCTGGCAGGCCTATTTTATCCTCAGCTTTTATGGTTTTTTGCTCAATATTCTGGGGCCGTTAACCCCTTATCTGCGCGATGAATTGCAGATCAGTTACACTACAGCCGGTTTCCATTTCAGCGCTTTTGCGATAGGAATGCTGCTTTCCGGTTTGTTTGGGGAGCGCGTGCAGAGCCGCTGGGGCTACACCCGTACGATCTGGTTTTCGGCTTTTGGGATGACGCTGGGCAGCCTGGTGTTCCTGGCCGGTCAGGTGGTGGCGTTGACGATTTTTGGCGCTTTCCTGATGGGTATATTGGGTACCGGAATTCTTTCGGCGGTAAACGCCGGGTTATCGTTGAAATATAAAGAACAGAGTGCCGTGGCAATGACCGAGATGAATGTGGTTGCCAGTTTTATGGGGATGTCTTCACCATTGCTGGTAGGCCTGTTGGCGCCCACTGTACTGACCTGGCGCGCCGCAGTGGCGGTGGCTTTGCTGGGCCTGGGTTTGTTGGCTGCTATTTTTTTGCGCACTGATTCACTGGTTACCAAAGTTGAAAGTAAACCACAGGGTAACGCGAAAGCACACCTGCCGCTGCAATACTGGTTGTATTGGTCGATAGTGTTTCTATCGGTGGCGGTTGAGTTTTGTATCATCTTCTGGGGGAGTGATTTTCTGGCGGTGGCCGGCGGCCTGGCGCGGGAGACGGCTGTGCTTTCACTCACGCTCTTTTTAGGCGCTATGCTGGTTGGCCGGGTGTTTGGCAGCCGGATTTTACGCCGCTTCGCAGCGCCATTGGTATTGCGCGCCGCGATCGGGTTAACCGCATTTGGTTTTTTGCTTTTCTGGACGGCTCTTACCCCGTGGTTGGCCATCCTCGGATTGTTTGTCACCGGGTTAGGCATTGCTAACCTGTACCCCACGACCATCTCCCTGGCGATTGGGAGTGTTCCCGATGTGCTCTCCGCACAGGCCAGCGCGCGTTTGGTATTGGCTTCCGGTGCGGCCATTCTCAGCCTGCCGTTAATATTGGGCGGTCTGGCGGATTGGGTTGGGATGCGATTGGCATTTTTGGTTGTGCCGGTGTTATTGGCGTTGGTCATGGGGTTAGGCGTGGCGGCTTCCAATAACAGAGAAACGCACAAATTCAGTCAACAGGAGATTTAACAGATGAAATTATCAGCCATATTATTTGATATTGACGGCACCATGGCAGATACACTGCCGGTGTGTGTGAGTTCCATTCAAAAGACATTGAAAGTAATTGACGGAAAGGATTATACCGAACCGGAGATTACCCGCTATTTTGGGATTGCCGAGGGCGGTATTTTTGCCCGGATGGTTCTGCCGGACCGACACAGCGAAGCCATGAGCGTTTATTACAAAACCTATGCGGAGCTGCATGTGCAGTATTGCCAGCTTTTCCCCGGGTTGAAAACCATCCTGAATGAGATCCATGCGCATGGGCTGAAAATGGGCGTGGTCACCGGACGCGGTGCAAAAGGCGCTCTGCTTTCTCTGGAATTATTGGGCGTACTGCCCTATTTTGATGTGGTTGAACACGGCTCTGACGAGGTAATGGGCAAAAAGGAACCGCTGCAGCGCGCCCTGGCAGCTTTGGAAGTGGATCCCGCCGAAACTCTGTATGTGGGTGACACCGAAGGAGACATGCGTGATTCAACCGGTTTGGGAATGTGGGCAGCCGGGGCGGCCTGGGCGACCACTGCTACGCTGCACCCCAATGGCTGGGGGCCACAGGCAGAGATATTTACCAGTGTAGAAAATTTCAGAAACTGGCTTTTACCAAGGATTGCATCCAGTTAATCCGGAAAAATTGAACCGAAAATTTAAACACAACCAAAAAGAAAAAACTTAATTTCATTCCTGTTCGACACTGAGCAGTTTTTTGGAGAACAGACTACCTGCACAAACCAGTGTGGAAAGAACGCCGCCCAGGATGAATACAGCCTGTACACCAAATGCTTCACCGAGCAGACCGAAAATAATCAGGCCAATTGGTGCGGCGAAACCATATACCATGTTCAGTAATGCCAGCGTGCGCCCTTGAAATTCGTTAGGGATTTTGGTTTGCAGAATGGCTGTTAGCGGAGCATTGCCAGTGCTGAAGGCAAAGCCGCTGATGGTCCACCAGATGATTGCCAGCCAGAAGAATTGCTGCGGCATGAGCGCAGTGAGTGCTACCGTGGCACAAGAGATAGCAAAGGAAATCAGAACGGTTAAGACGCGGCGTTTGAAGAGCGGCCAGATACTGATAAAGATACCGCCGGCGATGATACCCAGCCCGGCAAAGCCTTCGATCAGCGCTACTTCATTCACGCCGCCCTGAAAATGTTGGGTAATCAGCAGCGGCGTCATGGAGAAGGTTGGCATAATTGTCAGAACCACCAGACCGGTAATGCCGTAGAGGCGTTTGAGGCTGGGCCTGTTGAGAATATAGGCGGCCCCACCACGGATATCTTTCAATAAAGCCGCCAGGGTGAGGGCTGTTTCTGGTTTGTTCGGCTGTGGAATGGCATAGAAGAACAAGGGTGTGATGCCCAGTATGGCTGTAAATACATCAATCAGCAAGGCACTCTGGATCGGTAAAAAGGCCAGGGCCAGTGCGCCGAGTGGCGCAGCGGCTATCGTCATAACCCCTTGCAAAACCTGGTTCATGCCGGCTACCCGTGCCAGCCAGTTTTTCGGTACCAGATTGACGGTGCTGGCGGATGCCGCCGGCTGCTGAAAAGACTGCATGGTGGCGCGGATGAACATTAACAGATATACCTGCCACAATTGTACAGTTTCTGTAGCGAAGAGAATTACCAGCACAAGCATGCACACAGCCGTGATGCTATCCGCCAGGACCATGATAATGCGCCGGTTAAAGCGATCGGCGATGGCACCGCTCAGCAGGCTGAATATAGCAGTAGGGAGCAAACCCACAATACCAGCGGTTGCCAGCGCACCGGGAGAGTTGGTTTTCTGCGTAATCCACCAGATCAGTACGAACTGCGTGAGGGAACTGCCAACCAGCGAGACTGCCTGCCCAATCCAGATGGTGAAGAAACGCGGCTGCCAGCGGTTCATAACTCGGGTATTCCGGCAGAATAGTGGTTTACGGAAAATCCGTAGATTAATTTGATGAGGTAAACAGGTGCAAACCAGTATAGGGCAGTTTCACCTGGTAGAAATTGATTGAAGAGCAGGATTCCTAATAGCAGCAGAGCCATTGCCAGGGGTTTTTGAATGAAAGACTTGCGGATTTGTAAAACCAGCAACGCTGCGGCCAGCATAAACAAGTACAGTCCGAGAAAATAGATCGGATTAGCCAGGGGAAAAAAGATCAAGACAACAGTTGGTTGAAAAATGTGGAAGGCAACAAAAACAATGCTTACCCAGGCCGGTTGTACGCAATACCAATCGTTGGTGGAGCGGGTGACATTGGCAACCATGCCCCCAGCCATATCCCATGCCAGCACGAAGAGGATCGTACACTGCAAAATCGTCAGATTGGATGCATGAAAAGCCAATAAGATTCCTGAAAAAACAAGGCCGGCACCATGCACCAGCAAAAGGTCGCTGCGGCTGGGTTTTTGACCATGAATGAGCGCTTGTGCCAGCGCGGGAAGATTATTTCGTTTTTGCATCAATCCCTCCATCAGGTTTCAAGCCCTGCATTAAAATGTCGATAGAATGCAATAATTCAATGATGCCGTTAATATTTTCGGGGTCGAGCATGGCCAGCTCAAGCATGCCTTCATATAAAGCGGCAAACAGGATTGCACCGTGGTTGACATCAAAAGTACGAAATTCGCCTCGGGCTATACCCTGAGCCAGAAGGGCGGCAATGATCTGGCGATATGCATGAAAATAGGTTTGGAAGCGGACCTGTACCCGTGGATCGCGCCCCCCCAGTGCGTAGAAATCGGAAAACAGGGGAGAAAGGGTTTGTGCTGAAGGGACACTGGAGCGTACATACTGCTTCAGCCGTTCCATGACGCTGCCGGGTGCCTCCAGCAGGGCGCGCTGCTCGTTCAGATCACTGTTGATCAAATCATCCATCAGGCTGAAGATAACTTCTTCTTTGCTTTTGAAATACCAGTACAGCCCGCCGATACTTAAACCGGCCTCCTCGGCAATCTCTTCCATGCGTGCGGTTTCAAACCCTTTTTTCAGGAAAATCCGGCTGGCGGCTGCCAGAATTTGAGCCTTGCGTTCGACACTTACATCCGGTTTTGGCATGCAACCACCTCCAGCGTATGCGACATGGTATAAACTGCGTTGAACCCCAAGGATTTTTGCAGGTAAGGATAAGCATGTTTTTTGGTTACAACAAATCCGAAACGTTCATACAGGGCACGTGCACGCTGGTTGGTGTTGATTACATCCAGACCGACGGATTGGTAACCCTGTTCACGGGCGAAACACAGGGTTGCCTCGAGCAGCTGCGATCCGACCCCTTTACCCCGGGCTGCCGGGTGTACTGCAATAAAATCGATAAACAGTTCATTGGCAGCGGCCGGGTGGTTCATCATCCGCGCGATAGGGTAGCGAATGAGTGCCTGAAACCATCCATAGGTTCTAACAAAGATGCGCCAGGTGGGATCAAAGAAAGGTTGTTGACGGTGCTGCAGCCCCGCTATTCCCAGTAATCTACCCAATTCCAGCCCGATGAGCGCCTGTTCGGGGTGAATAACCTGAGAGAAAACAGAAAGAATCTGTTCGTAGCTTCCCAGGAACGGTTGTTTCTTGCGTTTGAAAGCCTCAAAAAAAATCTGGCCGGCATCCCATAACTGACTGAGAGGTAAACCGGTTTGAATGATAAGCGTGTCTGAAGACATGTTGACTCCGATCTATAACCGATTGAATATTCGGTTATGATAATATATATTGCTGTGCTTCGTCAAGGAGGGATTTTTAACCAGGAGAAACGCAAAAGAACGAACTGCATGAAAATAAGAACCGATGTTGGAAAAAGCATACAAAAAGCCACTTTACAATTCCTTCTTACCGCATCATAATAATTTGTAACGGAGCTAACAACCGTTTGGAGAGGAGACATCCATGTCAGTTAATCAGGATGAGTTTATCCGCCTCGATTGTCCACGTTGTGGAGCGACACTTCAAATGCAAGGGGATCAATTAAGCTGTGAGCATTGTGGGGCAAAACTGATCCTGAAAAGATCGCTTGCCCATTCGGAAATCCACAAGGATAATCATCCAGGTTCCGCTGCCATCGTTAATGGCCTGGCGCTCAATCCTTTTGCATATTATGATCCACAATCCGGATTGGAAGCCTTTTCCATTCTGGTACCTCAGGGCTGGCAAGTGAACGGTGGTGTCCTGTGGGTGCCGGAACGCCCGGCTGCACCAACCCAGATCAACCTGCAGATCGTCAATCCTACCGGCCTCGAAGCGTTTGAAGTGCTTCCAACCCTGTATTTCACCTGGACGAATAATCTGATGGTGCAAATGAGCATGCCCACCGGTAGTCTTTATTTCGGTTATGAAGTGCGCCAGCCGCTGACAGCACGGGATGCCATGCGTCAGTTCGTCTTACCGCGCTACCGCAGGATTCAAGGTCTTTCGATTATTGAGGAAAGCCCAGCCCTTGAACTGCTGCAGGTTGTATCTCATAATCAGGTTAACCCGGTGCAAGCAGGACAGTACTCCACAGACTCAGTCCGGATGCGGCTGCAGTACACCTGCAATCAACTGCCGGTTGCAGAAGAGATTTCCGGTGTAGCAGAATATACACGGCTCGCAGTTCCCGGTCTTTTTGGTAAAACAGAAAATGTCTTCTGGAGCATGGGTTACCTGACCAGTTTTCGAGCCAGCAGCGATCGTCTGGAAAGTTGCGCTGAACTCTATCGAACCATCTTCGCTTCGATCAAGATCAACCCTGCCTGGACAGCAGTTGTCCAACAGGTCAGCCAGGGCCTGACGAGCAATACGATTCAAAGCATCAACCAGATCGGCGCGCTTTCCCGTCAGATAAGCCGAAATTATAACGAGATCAGCGATATGAATATGCACGGCTGGCAGGAGCGTTCGGCTGTCTATGACAGGGTCAGTGAAAATTTCAGCCAAACCATCCGTGGTGTAGATCCGTATTACGACCCGAATACAGGCCGGACGATCGAGCTCCCCTCCGGATACACACAGGCCTGGTCCACCCCTCTGGGGGAGTATATTCTCAGTGATGACCCCAATTTCAATCCGAATATAGGCTCAAACCAGACGTGGACACCACTGACCACTTCGAAGGAATAGCCACAGCATTTTCTGCCTCGATCAAAGAAAGCTTAACCTAAGAGTTGGAGGGTGTCCGCAGAGAATTCTGTCAGCGAATTCAGCACCACATCCGCCATGGCCAGTACTTCGTCCGCCGGGGAACCATAACGCGCATCCGGAACAGCGATCACCTTCATCCCGGCGGCTTTTCCGGCGCGGATTCCATTGGCTGAATCTTCAAAGCACACACAGGCTTGCGGTTCAATGCCCATACGCCGGGCTGCTTCCAGATACACATCCGGGGCAGGTTTCCCTGCGGCTACTTCATCCGCGCTGACAATCACCTGGAAACAATCTTTCAGACGCGGCTCACTGGTGACCAGATCGATCAACTGGTGGGGCGAACCGGAAGCCAATCCGGTGGGATAATGCGCGCTGGCAAACTGCACCACCTGCACAGCGCCCGGAAGAAAGGGAATGGACCGCCGGTAAATAGCTTCCATTTTTCCAATTGTAAGGGTTTGCAATTGCGCTACACTCATATTGCCGCCCAGGCGTTTTGCCATGTAATTAGCCCAGTGATTCGTGCTGGTCCCGACCACAGCTTTGTGATCCTCCAAATCCCAGATCTTTCCGGCTTCTTTAAAAATTTGTATGCGGGATTGGTGCCAGCTGCCTTCAGAGTCGATCAACAGGCCATCCAGGTCAAATAAGATTGCTTTAATCATTGTGCGATTATATCGCGAAAATAGGTGAGTCGTTCACCGGAGGAAAACACATTTTTAGCCAGATTTGTTATTCTCTGAGCAATCTGATTGAGCCAGGAGGGATGCCTGTAAGAATTTTTTTGAAAACGCGTAAAAAACGAAAAGATCCTATTGACTTTAATCAGAAACAAGCTAAAATAATGATTGATAATGATTGAAGGTGATTGATAATGAGTGAATTTATTTCTTCTACAGAACGACAAAACGGAATTGTGGATTTGCTAACCCGTCAGGGGCGTTTAAGCGTTGCTGAAATTGTGGAACAGTTTGAGATCAGCGAAGCCACTGCCCGGCGTGATCTGGAATTTCTGGCTGAGCAAGGCCGTTTGCAGCGCGTCCACGGTGGGGCGCTTTCATTGAAACAGGCTCCACCGGAATTACCGATTTTGCAGCGCGAACAGGAACAGATGGGTTTCAAACACCGCATCGGCTTGAAAGCTGCCGCACTAGTGAGTGATGGAGAGACGGTTTTTCTGGGTTCGGGCACCACGGTGTTGGAAGTGGCGCGTAATCTGCGCTCACGGCGCGGTTTGACGGTGATCACCAATTCTCTGCCGGTGATGAATACATTCGCTGGGCTATCCGAAATCAATGTGATTGCCTTAGGGGGAATGCTGCGTGATAGTGAGCTTTCTTTTATCGGTCATATCACCGAACAGGCTCTGGCAGAAGTGCGGGCCGATAAAGTGATTATTGGTGTGCATGCTATCAGTGTCGAGAGTGGGCTGACCAATGATTATCTGCCTGAAACGATGACCGACCGCGCTATTCTTAAAGCCGGGCGGGAAGTGGTGGTGGTGGCGGACCATACCAAGGTTAACGCTGTAGCCACCGCCTTTCTGGCGCCGTTGACCAGTATTCATACCTTCGTCACCGATGCTGAAACCCCGGAAGATTTTTTGGCGGCCTTGCATGAAGCCGGTATTGGTGTTCACCTATCCTGAGAGAAGCTAATGTTATTAGAAAATTTTCGCCCAACAGCCAAACTGGTTACCAAAACCACCCTGGTGGACCGCCCTAAATTTCCGGTAATTGATGCCCATAATCATCTGGGAGAGCCCTTTGGCGGCGGTTGGGACAAAAAACCCCTGCCCGAATTGCTCGATTTGTTGGATGAAGCCGGGGTTTCCCATTACGTTGATCTGGACGGGGGCTGGGGGGAAGACCTGCTGAATGACCATCTGGATTTATTCAAAGCAAAAGCCCCAGAGCGCTTTAGTATCTTTGGCGGGGTGGATTGGGTGCAATGGGCAGAGATGGGAAATCAATTTCCGGAATGGGCTGCCAATCGATTGCGAATCCAGCAGGCGCGTGGGGCCGAGGGGTTAAAAATCTGGAAGCCGTTTGGGCTGCACGTGCAAGACCACCTTGGAGCTTTGGTCAAAGTGGACGACCAGCGGCTTGACCCGATCTGGCAGACGGCTGCTGAACTGGGTTTACCGGTGCTGGTGCATGTGGCGGACCCGGTGGCTTTTTTCGATCCGATTGATGAAACCAATGAACGTTGGGAAGAAATTGGCAACCATCCCGATTGGGCTTTTACCAGCCCGCCTTTCCCGCCTTTCCTGGAAATTCTGGAAGATTTTAAAAAGATGGTTTCCCGTCATCCGGCTACCACCTTTATTGGCGCCCATGTCGGTTGTTATGCAGAAAATCTGGGGTGGGTCGGGCAGATGCTCAGCGAATGCACCAATTATTTCATCGATATTTCCGGCAGGCTGGGAGAATTAGGCCGCCAGCCATACACTGCCAGGCGCTTTTTTATACAATACCAGGACCGCATCTTGTTCGGTTCGGATATGGGGCCGGATCTGGATGCTTACCGCCTGTACTATCGTTTTCTGGAAACGGAAGATGAATACTTTAATTACAATGTTGGCGAAATTCCCATGCAGGGGCGCTGGCATGTTAGCGGTATGTTTTTGCCGGATGATGTATTGGCAAAAGTGTATTACTGCAATGCCGAACGGATTTTGTTCAAAAAGGCGATTGCTTAAATTCAGACATATTCAATTTTCAACATTTTACCCTGATCAATTTGTGTGTGGATAAAGAACTTTCTTCTGGAATCATAACCAGCGCACACCCTTCCACAGAATTAACAAAAAAATAGAAAGAAGGATCGATGGAAAAAGGTTTTTATACACGTAATGAAATATTTTCTCAACCCGAAGCCTGGACAGATGCACTGGATGTCGTTGACCAAAAGCGGTCGGAGATCAAAGCGCTCCTCAGTACCGATTTTGATCAGGTAGTGTTCACCGGATGTGGCTCAACCTATTATCTCTCGATGGCAGCAGCGGCTTTATATCAGGCTCAAACTGGCCGTTTAGCGCGTGCGGTGCCGGCGGGCGAACTTTTATTGAATGGAGAATCGACGCTTGCGCAAGCATCCTCCCGAAATACATTGTTGGTGGCCGTGAGCCGCTCCGGTGAGACGACAGAAACCCTGCGCGCTGTGGAAAAATTTAAGCAGCAGCAATGCGGGCCAGTGTTGGTCATTACCAATTATGGTGACGAACCGTTGGCTGGTATGGCTGACCTGGCATTTGTAATCTCGAAGGGCCAGGAAGAAAGCCTGGCACAGACTCGTTCTTTTGCCTCCATGTATCTGTCCAGTGTAGCTTTTAGTTTACTGGCGGCTGGAAAAGACAGCGAGTATCAATCTTTGCGCAACCTGCCGTCCCTGGGTTCAAGGCTGCTGGCAGAATATGACGCACTGGCCAAAAAAGTGGGCGAAAACCTGGAAATCGACCGGTTCTATTTTCTCGGCAGCGGCAGCCGCTATGGGTTGGCCTGTGAGGTCAGCCTTAAGATGAAAGAAATGACTATTACTCACAGTGAGCCCTTCCATTTTCTGGAGTTTCGCCATGGCCCAATGAGTATGGTCAATCAGAATACAGTTATTGTCGGGTTGTTATCAGAACAGAACTATAAGCATGAAACGGATGTATTAAATGAGATGCGCGCGCTGGGTGGAAATGTGTTTTCGCTGGCAGAAGCGAATGCAGATGTTTGCCTGCAAAGTGGTCTTCCCGAGGTTGCGCGAAATGTGTTGTATCTGCCTGTACTGCAATTGATGGCTTATTATCGTTCCCTGGCGAAAGGATTAAATCCGGACCGCCCCAGTAATTTGACAATGGTTATAAAACTCAATCTGTAACCCAAAAGGAGAAGAAAATGAAAATCAAGTTGTTTGTACTGTTGATGGTTCTCGGCCTGGTATTAACGGCATGCAGTGGTGGATCAACCCCGACTGCAAATCCGTCTGCCAACGAAGAACCGGCTGCCGGTGAACCGGAGGTAGCTGGCGAAACCACTGTGATTCGGGTGTGGGCCCACCAGAATAATTCCTTCAACCAGGCGGATCAGGCTTTGATTGATCAGTTTGTCAAAGATAACCCGGGTGTGGAAATCAAGTTCGAAACCTTCCCCTGGGATGTTTTTATTCAAACCATTCAGACTTCCATTCCGGCCGGCAATGCTGCGGATATCATTCAATTGCCCGGCGGTTATACCTGTCGTTATGCCACCGGCGGGCAGTTGCTGGATGTGCCGGCAGATGTCATGAGCCAGGAGGCGGCCGGAGAGTTCTTCTTTGAGGCTCCTTTGGGCGGACAGACCTGCGATGGTAAACTGTATGGTTTCCCGGTGGAATACAATATAGAATATGGCGGCGCGTATGTAAATTCTTCCCTGTTTGAGGCAGCCGGCGTGACATATCCACCTGTGTGGGAAAACTGGGACGCGGTTGTAGCCGATGCTGCCAAATTGAAGCAAGTTGGTTCTGATGGTGTGATGACCGTGGCTGGTATGCACTATACCAATAGTGATCAATTGTATACCTACTTTCTGGCCGGTATTTTGGAGCAAGGCGCTGAGTATTTTGCCGATGATGGACTCCATTTCAACTTCAATTCACCTGAAGCTGTCGCTACCATCCAGAAATTAATGGATATGGCTCAAATTGACCAGATTGTTGACCCGGTGATCTTTAATGCTGAGAGTGAATGGGTAGGCGAGTCGTTCGCCCAGGGCCATAATGCTATCGGCATATTGGGTTCCTGGTACGCCGGTGAGGCTCGCATTGCGTATCCGGATTTGCAATTTGATTATGTGACCTTACCGCCGATGATGGGGCCGGAACACAAATTCTCATCTGTTGGTGGCTGGGGTATTGTGGTGAGCAAAAGCACGCAGCATGCTGATATTGCCTGGAAGCTGGCTGCTTTTATGGGGGCCAATCAGCAGAGCGCCTTTGCATTCAATACCACCACTGGTACCATTCCGGCTGTAAAAGCTGTCGCCTCCGACCCGAAACTACTGGAATCTGCCCCATTCCTGGCTTCTGTTTTACCGATCCTGGATGCAGGTCAATATCAGGGCAATATGACGGACGCAGATCAACTGGCATACGAAATTATCTACCCCAATATCCTGGCTGCTATCCAGGGTTCACAGACTGCTCAGGAAACAGCGGACAATATCAATACGGAAGCCAATGCCATGGTGGATGCAAGTCAATAATTTTTTATCGAACGCCAATCTTAACCCTTAAGGACTGCCGAGACGGCAGTCCTTACCGGGTGAAATAGTTTCCATTCAAGGAGCATCCATGAACACTGATTTTCCTGCCCAACCTGCTTCAGGTAAATTAATGGCCGGACAGCGCCGGTTTGCCCAGTCCAGCCTGGCACCGATTTTGTTATATTTGGGAGTCTTCTCACTGTTTCCGATCATATGGGCGGCGGTGATGAGCTTCTTCAGTTACACACCTATTCGTCAAGGCAGTTGGTTTCTGGGGTTGGGTGGAGCGAATCCATTTATTGGTATTGAAAATTTCATTGAATTGGCTGTGGGCACTTCCAAACCTGCCAGTGTATTTCGTTTGGCAGTGAAAAACACTTTCATGTTTACCGCCATGGTATTGCCTTTGAATCTGGCGATTACCCTACCGCTGTCTGTGCTGCTTGAATCGATCGGTCAACGCTTTCGAACGCTTTTCCGGGCAATTTACTTTCTTCCCACCATTGGATCATCGGTTGCCCTGGTAATTATCTGGCAGCAAATGTATGCTCCTGGTTGGGGTTTGTTGAGCCAGATGTTCAAATTGGTGGGGTTGGTCCCACCAAAATCCTGGCTGCAAGACCCGACCGCTGTTTATTTCGGTGTGCCGCTGGCGATGATCGCTGTAGTGGTGGCGTATGTCTGGCAGGATTTTGGATACAATCTGGTAATTTTTGTGGCTGCATTGCAATCCATTCCAAAAACATTGCGTGAAGCCGCACGTGTGGATGGCGCTAATATTTTTCAGGAATTTTGGTATGTGATCATACCGCTTTTAAGCCGTACCATTTTACTGACATCGGTACTGACGGTACTATCCTCCCTGCAGGTTTTTGTAATTTTTCAATTGCTGACGCGCGGTGGGCCGCGTAACCAGACTCAAACTATGTTATTAAGTGTCTACGAAAATGCATTCCAGTTTGTTGGCAATTTAGGGCTGGCCTCAGCCATGTCGATGATTTTGTTCATGATTATTCTGGTATTTACGGTGATTCAGTTCCGTGTCATGCGCACCGAATGGGAGTATTAAGATGGCAGCTAATTCCAACCGTAAACGACCCACACTAGCATTTCTTCTTGGCAAATCCGGCGCGTACATTGTTCTGCTGATTGGATTGGCTGCTACGCTGCTCCCATTTATCTATGTGGTGGCCGCTTCTTTTAAACCAAATATTGAATTGCGCCAGACTCCGCCAACTTTTTTCCCTGAAGAATTTACCCTCGAAAATTACTCGAATATTTTCGCGGATGAGAGAATCCCATTAGAACGCAACCTGGGCAACAGCTTGTTCGTTTCTCTGGTACGGGTGGGCATTACCCTGTTTACCAGTTCGTTTGCTGGTTTTATCTTTGCAAAATATCACTTTAAAGGAAAAAACCTTGCGTTTGGAATCATTCTGGTTCAGATCATGATCCCTTTTCAGGTGGTTTTAATTCCCAATTACTTGTTGGTGGTCAAACTGGGGTTGATCGACACCCTGCGAGCGTTAATTGTTCCAGCAATGGTGGATGCATTCGGTATTTTTATGATGAAACAATTTATCGAATCGATCCCGAATGAGTTGATGGATGCAGCCCGCATTGATGGTGCCTCAGAGTTTGGTATTTATCGAAAGATTATTCTGCCTCAAATGGGGCCGCCGCTGGCTTCCTTGGGCATATTTACCTTTATGGCTACCTGGAATGATTATTTGTGGCCGTTGATTGTACTGACATCTCCAGAAAAGAGAACCATCCCGTTGCTGGTGGTCTGGTTCCAAACCCAGCATTCAGCCAATCTGGGTTCAATTCTGGCAGCCTCCATTCTGACGCTGCTGCCGATATTCCTGGTGTATGTCTTTTTGCAGCGTTGGATTGTGGATCAGGCTTCTCAGAGTGCGTTTAAATAGAAGATTATCCCTGATATGGGTTAGTTTATGATGAAAACGAAACTTCACGCCCTCACCCGAATCGATGCGATCCTTGCCGTGTTGGCCGCCCTGGCTGGCCTGGCGCTTTACATTCGTACCCTGGCACCGGGTTTACTGTTGGGTGATAGTGGGGAGTTTCAGACTCTGGCTTATACGTTGGGAATGACTCATCCCACCGGTTATCCACTTTATATTTTGCTGGCACGCGTGTTTACTCTCCTGCCGCTGGGTGACCTGGCCTGGCGGGTAAATCTTTTTTCGGCTGTGCTGGCTGCGGCAACCCTGGCGTGTGTATACCTGATTGTCCAATTGCTGGTTGGCCGGCGTTTAGCGTCGCTGAGCGCTGCCTTCTCTCTGGCAGTGATGCCTTTATTCTGGTTTTATGCGGTTATCGCAGAACTTTATATTCCAGCCAGTTTTCTAACAGCGCTAATTGTGTTGTTTCTGTTGCTTTGGCGGCAGCAAGAGCGGCCATGGATGTTGTTTGTGACTGGCCTGCTGGGTGGTTTGAGCCTGGCAGTACACAGTACGGTCGCTCTGGCAGCTCCCGCCATTGGTGTGTATCTGCTAACAAGTGGAAAAATAAAAAAAGCCTGGCGCCCGGCACTGGCAGGCGCGCTATCCGGTTTGGTGTTGTCATTGGCTGCTTTTTTTGTGATCGACCGGATGAATACACCCGGCACCTATTATGACGCCACCGTACGGCACGCGCTTTCAGCCTGGAAAATGACAGAGACGGATTTTGAATCTCCCGCAGAGCGGCTGGAATTTTTATATACCGGGCGGCAATTTAATGCGCTGATGTTCCGTGACCCGCAGTCCGTGATGCCGGTACACTGGAATGCTTATATCGAAATATTACAGGCAAGTGCTGCGCCGTTTACTCTGGCGGCAATTGCCCTGGGAATACTGATGTTATTTGCAATGAACTGGCGTGAAGCATTATTGTTTCTGCTGGCTGGCGGTCTGCAGACACTGTTTGCATTGAATTATGCAGTGGATGATTTTTATGTATTTTTCATCCCGTCTTTTGTCTTTCTGGCACTGTGGGCCGGTGTTGGCCTGGGGAGAGTGCTGGACGGACTCCAATGGCTGCTGATCCGATTTCTGGGCGACCGGAGAACTGTGCGGGCCGCGGCCGGCCTGGCGGGTATGATTGTGCTTGTACTGATTGGGCAAAATTGGGCAGAAATACTGATTACCGCCTGGCGGGATCGACAGGTCACTTTTGCGATTGGTACACCGCTGGATGAATACCCTTATCCGATCGAGGATCCTTTTTGGGTGCAGGAAGAGGCGGCCAGTTTGGTGAATGCACTGGAGCCGGATGCCATTGTTTTTACAGGATGGGATATGCTTTATCCGTATTATTTTGTAGCGCATCTAGAACAGGGCCGTACGCAAATGCGTTTTCACGAGACCTACCCGCAGGAAGGTATGAGCGGTTTAGCGGACAGCACGGTTATCTATATTACCGGCAGCCTACCTCGGCCTGTGTACTTTACCGAACGTCCCTATGGCACAGCGACTCTTCAATTGAAACCGGTTGTAAAAAACGGTATACAGCTTTATCAGGTGGTTGGAGTGAAGCCATGAAACGAGTTTTAATGATGGTACTGATGATTTGTTTAACGGCATGTGGTCCGCAATCTTCCGCACCGGAACCGGAGGTTGTTTCGCATACTTATACAGCCAGTGATGAAATGATTCTGAATCCGGAACGCGGATTTTTTACCCCGTTTGAACTGCCCGGTTCGGCAGGTTTCAGTGCCATACGGGCCACCGGCAGCACACTGGTACACCTGAATATTCGCCTGGATAAATGGCGCGAGTCCGACCTCCCAATAGAAGTACTGGAAGGACTGGACCGGAATTTTAATGATATCCGCGACGCCGGGATTAAGGCGATTCTTCGGGTGGCTTATAACCAGGGACCTTACCCAGACTCAATGCCGGATGCCAGCAAAGCATGGGTTTTAAGGCATATTGCTCAGTTGGAACCGCTGTTTCGCAAACACGGCGATGTGATTACCTGGGTGGAAGCCGGGTTTATTGGTGCATGGGGTGAATGGCATACCTCCACCAACGGGCTCGATAACCTGAAGGACAAACGCGATATCCTGAACGCGCTGCTCAAGGCTTTACCGGAAAACCGTATGGCGCAGGTGCGTTACCCGGCCAATATTATTGAAATGTATCCCAACCCATTGGACGCCGTGAAGGCACGGGTGGCACACCATAACGACTGCTTTTTATCCAGTGCCACGGATGTAGGAACCTACGAGCGGGATGGTGAAAACACCATTGAGCGGGACCAGGCGTATCTGGCCGAACTGACCCGCTTTACACCGATGAGCGGCGAATCTTGCGCGCCTAACCCGCCGCGTTCTGAGTGCAATTCCGCTATTCGGGAAATGGAATTGCTTCACTTTTCTGCGATCAATGAGGCTTATCATAAAGGAATTCTGCGAAGTTGGAACGACGGCGGCTGCATGAAAGAAGTGACGAACCGTCTGGGGTACCGCTTAACCCTGCTTTCCGCTGATTTTAATGAGCAAGTACGGCCGGGTGGTCTGTTGAACCTGACCATTAACCTTCAAAACACCGGTTTCGCTGCTCTGATGAATCCACGCCCGCTGTTTGTGGTTGTGCGCGGTACACAGCAAACATACACCACCCAACTGGAACTAGACCCGCGCACCTGGCAGTCGGGAGAGTCATCCTTTACGCTCAAACTGCGTTTGCCCTCGAAGATGGCTGAAGGACAATACAACATTGCTCTGTGGCTTCCCGACGAAGCTGAAAATTTGCAGAACAACCCGCTCTATGCCGTGCGTTTCGCTAACGAAAATGTCTGGGATGAAACCACCGGTGATAATCTGCTTGGTTTGTTTACAGTAAGCAAATCTGCCGGGGGCAGTGTTGAAAAGACTGAGGCCCTGACCGTGTTGGAACTGGTTGACGGTAATGCTGCCTCGTTAAGCACAGCCACCCCCCAGCCAGCCCCCACGACTATTACTAATTTTACCTCTCCCAAACAAAGTGCAGCCCTGCCATGAACCTATACCAATATTCCTTCGCCAGATACCCAAATTGGGAAGTTGTTATGACGACCTTGCCCTCCGATGCGCCTGTCCATAATTTTGGTATGGGGTTGACCGCTTACATCATTGGTGATTTACTGCCGAAACGTAAAGGGATTGAAACGGTTCGGGATACTATTGAGAAAATTGTGCAGATTCCGATGGCGAGCAAACTCTACATCCGTCCCACCTGGCGTCAAATGCAAAGCCAGCGCGGAAGGTTGGATATGTTCGAGCACTGGCAGGTGACACTAGAACTGGCTGAAAAATATAACAAACCCGTTGGATTCCGGATCATGCTTGCCAACCCGGATATAGCCGAAGAATCCCTGCCCGATTTTGTGCTGGATAATGTTCCCATGCAGCGGCTTGGTCAGGGTTGGGCCTCGGATGAAGTCTCAGACCCCAGCGAAATTCGTACCCGGAAGGAACATCACATTCCGTACTATCATCATCCCTACTTCCTGGAAGCCCTGGATGAATTCGATGCCCTGCTTGCTGAAAAATACAATGGTCATGCCTGTATTGAATACATGGATACATACATGCATGGTTTTTGGGGTGAAGGCCACACCTGGCCTTATGAACTGGTCTCACCCTTCCCTGATCAGCAGACTGGCGTGGAAACCTGGATTCGAATATTCGAGATGCAGCGCAGGCATTGGACAAAGACTCCCCTGGTTACCAATCTGCAACCGGATATCAGTCAGGTTGGTAATGACGAGCTAGTTCGGCGCACATTGGCAGCAGGCGAGTGGCTGCGCTCTGATACGATTTTTATCGAACCGCAGCAAATTGAACTGGCGGGAGTTCGCCCACCGCAGGTTGCCTTTATCTCAGAAGTGGGTATGTCGGATGGTTTGCCTGAATCGTTACGTTTGGATAACGGCCTTCCACACACCGAAAACATTATTGCCCATGTACGTGATGTGGGGGCAAATTACTGGTCACTTTGGAATTGGCATAATATTCACGCTGAACATGTGCTCAATTATTACCACCAATATCCTGCCGGAATTGATGGACTCAACCGGGTGATTGGCTATCGTCTGCGGCCGGCCTGGATTTGGGTTTGCGGCAATCAAACGGAGTCCGTGTTGATCGTTGGCCTTGCTAACGATGGCATTAGCAATGTTCCCGGCATTGTACGGCTGACCCTGCTCGATCAGAAGGGGCATCCGGTTTCCGAGGCCACACTCGAAGCAGGCCACCCCATTCCTCATCAGGTACGGCTGGCTCACTTGAAGCTGCCGGCCGGTGTGGAATGGATTGGAATGAGTCTCAAAGCGGAACTGATTGTCAAAGGTGTCAATCATCCCATCCGCTGGGCATGCCGTGAACCAGTTAATTCAGACGGATCATTGACATTGAAACACTCTATGATTTAACGTTAGTAGTATTCTTGAAGGTATCATTTGATCCGAAATGAGGAATATGGAAATTCAGTTTTTAGCAGAAGAAAATATCCCGGAAGAGCTGCGTAAGGCAATGGATGCGATTGACCACGTTGCCTTTGCCGCTGATCAGGACGACCCGGAACTGGCCGGTATTCAATGGTCTTCACATGAATGGATGGCAGTGGGTCTGATCGATGGTAAACCTGTTACCCAACTTTGCCTGACCCGGCGGGAAATCCGCGTTGGGGATGAAATGGTCTGGGTGGCTGGGGTAGGTGGTGTGGCTACTCACCCGGATTGGCAGAAGCGCGGGCTGGCCAGCCAGTTGCTGCGTGCAACGCAACCTTTTATACGGGATGAAATGCGTGTCCCCTTTGGTTTATTAATTTGTGCAGAAGCGACCCGCCCGCTATATGAACATGCCGGTTGGCAAAGGGTCTCTCAACGGTTGTACTATATCCAGGAAGCTCAACGCCGCCATCTGGATACCCAGGTTTTGATTTTGACGGTCACAGAGCATCCCTGGATAAATGGCGAAATTGATGTGTGTGGTCTTCCCTGGTAACACCATTCGATAAAAAGGAGAAACAGTTATGACGAAAATTGCATTTATTGGCGCTGGAAGTCTCGGTTTTACCCATGAACTGATCCGGGATATCCTCACATTTCCATTGTTGCAGGATTCTACGTTTTCACTGATGGATATTCACGCCGGGCGGTTGGAATGGGCAAAACGGGGTGTAGAAAAATTGATTGCCGCTGGGAATTACCCTGCCAGGGTTGAGGCATCCCTTGACCGTGCGGCAGCGCTGCGGGGAGCTGATGTGGTTCTGACTACCATTCTGGCAGGCACCACGGATGTCTGGCGACATGATATTGAAATCCCCAAAAAATATGGAGTGGATGTCAATGTGGGTGATACCCGTGGCCCAAGCGGTATTTTCCGCTTCCTGCGCACTATTAATCCGATGATGGATATTGTGCGCGATATGGAAAAATATTGTCCCAATGCGGTACTGCTCAATTACACCAACCCGATGGCTATGCTGGTTTCTTCCATTCAGAAACAGACTTTTGTGCAGGTAACCGGACTGTGCCATTCGGTGCAGGGTACCGCCATGATGCTGGCGGAATGGATCGGTGCGCCGTATGACGAGGTTGATTACTTGTGCGCGGGGATCAACCACCAGGCTTGGTATCTGGATTACAAATGGAAAGGGCAGGATGCCTACCCCCTGATTCACAAGGCAGTTACCGAGAAATCCGAAATTTACAATGCCGAACCCGTGCGCAATGAAATGTATTTGGCGTTGGGCAAATACGTAACCGAGTCCAGTGGGCATAATTCCGAATATAACTGGTGGTTCCGCAAGCGCCCCGACCTGATTGAGAAATACTGCACCCATGGCACCAACTGGAACCCAGGCGAGTATGCGTATATCCTGAAGGAGTACCAGCATAACGAAGCCACCTGGCAGGACCAGGTGCGTGAAAATCTTGCCAGGCCGTTAACAACCGAAGACCTGGAACGCGGGGAAGAATATGCAGCGTATATTATTAATGCTCTTAAAGGCGGAGAGCCATTCAAATTCAATGGCAACGTGCGTAATACACACCTGATTACCAACCTTCCCGAAGATGCCTGCGTTGAAGTGCCGGTCGTGGTGGATCGCGCTGGTTTCCATCCTATGCATGTGGGTGCGCTCCCGGCAGAATGTGCCCTGCTCACCCAGCTTTCCAGCGGCATTGAAGAGATGGCAATTCAGGCTTCGTTGGCTGGCGACCCGACTATGGTGTATCGCGCTATCGCGCACGATCCGTTAACTGCTGCGGTGCTCTCGCTGGCAGAAATCCGCCAGATGGTGAATGAGTTGTTTGCTCAACATAAAGATTACCTGCCCCAGTTCAAAATCCATAAAGCTTAATGGACGGTCAATTTGATTGCTTATTTTCCCGGGTGTGTTCCCACACCCGGATAAACCAGAAAGGAATTTATGCCAAAACCTATTTCCATTAGCAAGCTGCGCAGTCTTCAGCAATGCACTTCCCCGCGCGGAACCTTTACCTGCCTGGCACTCGACCATCGCCAGAACCTGCGAAAAGCCAATCCGGTCTTTATCAGCGATGCGGAACTCAGCCGCTTTAAGCAGGATGTGATCGCCAGCCTGGGTGCCTACGGCACGGCGATATTGTTGGATCCCGAAGTCTCGGCGGCACAGGCCATTGCCAGCGGAGCATTACCCGGACAGGCCGCCTTCGTTGTCGCAGTGGAATCAACCGGTTACGGAGGAGATGCTACAGCCCGACGCGGCCAGATTATTCCTGGCTGGAGTGTCGAAAAAGCCAAGCGTATGGGTGCCAGCATGATTAAGTTGCTGGTCTATTACCATCCCGATTCACCCACTGCCGGTGAAGCTGAAGAATTTACCCGCCAGGTGGCTGCTGAATGTATTAAATACGATCTTGGGATGATGCTGGAGCCGCTTTCCTATTCTCTCGCCGATCAGAAACTGACCAGCGCAGAGAAACGCTATGTGGTGGTGGAAACTGCCCGGCGGCTCACCCCAATTGAGGGCGTGGATATACTTAAAGCGGAATTCCCGTTGACGTTGGATGAACTCGACGAGACAGTGTGGGCGGAGGCCTGCGCCGAAGTCAGCGCGGCTTCTGTAGTGCCCTGGATCCTGCTTTCTGCGGCGGTTTCGTTTGATACCTACCAGCGCCAGATTATAGCCGCCTGTCAAAAAGGCGCATCCGGCATCGCTGTGGGGCGCGCTGTCTGGCAGGAAGCCGTGACCATGGACGGTGCGCAGCGTCTGGATTTCTTGCGCACCACTGCCAGAGAGCGCCTCATTCGTTTAAATGCGCTGTGCGTTGCCCTGGCTAAGCCGGTCACGGATTTCTACACGGCTGAAGCACCCTTTGATTGGTATAAAAACTATTAGCCATCATGCAAAATAAATCCCTGGCCTGGGCACCTTCTTTATATTTTTTGTACTATGCAGCGGCAGCTGCATTGTTGCCGTTTCTGGTAGTTTATTACCAGGAACTGGGATTGCCAGGGACACAAATTGGTTTTTTGGCAGGCATACCGCCTTTAATGAGTTTGTTGAGCGCGCCGTTTTGGGGTGCTGTGTCCGATAAAACACAGCGCTCCAAGCTTTCGGTATTGATTGCGATGGGTGGAGCAATTTTGCTGGCTCTGATTTTATCGGCCGCGAAAACGTTTGTCTGGCTGATCTTGGCGGTGGTCTTGTTTTCTTTTTTCTCTTCTCCTATTATGCCGCTTGTCGACAGTACAACAATGAATTTGCTGGGCGGAGAGAAAGAACGCTACGGGCGGATTCGCTTATGGGGTGCAGTTGGCTGGGGAATAGCTGCACCGATTGTTGGCGGATTAATTGAATTGGGTAGTGTGATCTGGTCCTTTTGGAGTTATGCAGGGTTGTTGGGTCTGGGTTTTCTGGCTGCTATAAAAATCCCTGAAAGAAAGCAGGTTGGCAAAACCCCCCATGCTCATATCCGGTTGTTTTTACACGATCCACGCTGGTTGTTTTTTCTGACAGTAAGCTTTTGCGGCGGTATGGTTCTTTCAATGAGTGGTAATTTTCTTTTTATTTTTTTACAGGATTTAGGTGCCGATAAATTCACCCTGGGTTTATCGCTTACTATTGCTACGCTTTCCGAACTTCCTATTTTATTCTTTTCAAGCCGGTTGTTACTTCGCTGGAATGCTCAGCAATTGATGGGTGCTGCGTTGTTATTCGTCGTCATTCGTACCCTGGCTTATTCATTTGTTGTCGATCCATGGTTGGTACTGCTTATCCAATTATTGCATGGGCCAACCTTCGCGTTGATGTGGGTTGCAGGGGTTTCCTACGTAAATAAAATAGCCCCAACCGGTTTGGAAGCCACTGCACAGGGTCTGTTCTCCGGCGTAATGCTGGGTGTTGGTTCAGCAATCGGAGCATTTCTGGGTGGTTTTTTGTATGAACATATCGGAATTGTAGGCATGTTCCGTGTGGCTTCGTTGGTTGCGTTGATTGGGGTATGTTTTATGTTTTTGGTGGAGAAAAAGAATCGTGAGTATTCCCTTTGATCTTCTCGTTGCCGGGGAAATAAACCCGGATCTCATTCTTTCCGGGGATGTTGAACCGGCCTTTGGACAGGTGGAGAAGCTGGTGGATATGGCCAGGTTGACGATTGGCTCCTCTTCAGCGATATTTGCCTGTGGCGCAGCGCGGCTTGGTTTGAAGGTCACTTTCATTGGGATGTGCGGCAATGATGTTTTTGGGCGTTTCATGCTGGATGCAATGCAGCGCCGCGGGGTGGATACCAGCCATGTGATTATCGCCCCGGATGGGTTGACTGGCTTGAGTGTGATCCTCAACCGCGGAGTGGATCGTGCTATTCTGACGCATGCCGGCCTGATGTCGGCACTTAAGGCAGAAGATATAACCGATGAACTTCTGCATAAAGCGCGCCATTTACATGTTGCTTCTTATTTTTTGCAGGAAGCTCTCCAACCCGGTTTGATCCCTCTCTTTGAACGAGCGCATTCCCATGGGTTGACTACTTCTCTGGATACCAACTACGACCCCTCCGGGCAGTGGCGTGGTTTTGATGATCTTTTAACCGTTACCAATGTCTTTTTGCCCAACGAAGTAGAAGCTTGTTCCCTGGCCGGATGTGACCGGGCAGCAGGAGCAGCGGATCGGCTGGCTCAAAAAGTGGAAACGTTGGCAATTAAAATGGGCGCTGAGGGGGCTCTGGGGGTATCCAATGCCAAAATGGTTCAGGTGCCTTCCCTGCCAGTGCAGGTGGTCGACACTGTCGGTGCCGGCGATAGCTTTGATGCCGGCTTCATCTATGGATACCTGCAAGGCTGGCCAATGCAGAAATCATTACAGCTCGCCGCCGCTTGTGGTGCGCTTTCAACTTTGCAGGTGGGTGGTACGGATGGTCAGCCTACACTGGATGAAGCGTTAGCGGTGATGAAAAGTTGACTGGAGCGGCAAGATGAATTACCTTGATTATATTCTGGCAGCCCATAAATACGGCGAAACACGCGGGATTACCTCAATCTGTTCCGCACACCCCTTTGTGTTGGAAGCTGCCATGCGCCACGGATTGGCACAATCCATTCCACTTTTGATCGAGTCGACCTGCAACCAGGTGAACCAGTTTGGCGGCTATACCGGCATGACCCCCGCCGATTTTGTGCGCTACGTGGGTGAGATCGCCGAGCGTACCGGTTTTCCCCGGCAAAATCTACTGTTGGGAGGTGATCATCTAGGCCCGCTGGTTTGGGCGGATGAAGCGGCAGAAAGTGCCATGGAAAAAGCCAAAGCATTGGTGCGGACCTATGCTTTGGCAGGCTATGCAAAAATCCATCTGGATTGCTCAATGCCCTGCGCGGATGAACATGAACTGCCTGTGGATGTCATCGCCCGGCGTACGGCGGAACTGGCAAAGGTGGCGGAAGAAGCCTGTAATCAAGCCGGATTACCGCTACCACGCTATGTGATCGGCAGTGAAGTACCCCCGGCAGGTGGCGCCAAAGCCGGAGAGACGCACATAAGCGTTACCAATCCTGAGAATGCCGCGGTTTCCATCGATCTGACTCACCGCGCTTTTACCGCGTTGCGTCTGGATGCGGCCTGGGAACGGGTGATTGCCCTGGTGGTCCAGCCGGGAGTGGAATTTGGGGATGCGTCTGTGCATGAATACGAGCGTTCCGCTGCAACCGAACTGGCGCGTTTTATTGAGAAGGTGCCCGGTCTGGTGTTTGAGGCGCATTCTACCGATTATCAAACCCGGGAGAATTTGCGTGCGCTGGTGGAAGATCATTTTGCCATCCTTAAAGTAGGCCCCGCGCTGACTTTTGCCTTCCGGGAAGCGGTTTTTGCGCTGGCTGAGGTAGAAGAGGCGATTTGTGAAAATTCCAGCCGTATTCGGGAAACATTGGAAGTAGCCATGCTGACCAACCCGGTGCATTGGAAGAAACATTACACAGGCAGCCAACAGGCCCAAAAACTGGCGCGCCATTTTAGCTTCAGTGACCGCATTCGCTATTATTGGAACACATCCGAAGCACAGTCTGCTTTTGAAGTGTTGATGCTCCATTTAGGGGAAAGCGCCTTACCGTTAACCTTACTCAGCCAGCATTTGCCCGAACAATATGAAAAAATTCGTTATGGACAACTAATAAACCATCCCCGCGCGCTGCTGCTGGACAGGGTGACGGATGTGTTAAAGACATATGATTTTGCCTGTGGGATTTGTGTAGGGTAAATCATTTTTTAATATGGTTGCGGCTTATCTGTCTCGGGTTTAAGGTCCCGTTGGCAGATAGGGCAGGTGGCGTCAATGCTCTTCAGCGCAAGATTGCCGCAATAAGGACATTCATAACTGCCATTTTTCAGCGGGATGCGCGTGCGGTTTTGCAGCACCTGACGCGTGAGTATGCGATCCTGAATTTGTTCAAGAATTATTAATAGAAATAAAACGCCCAGGACGATGCCGCCGCCGGTCAGTGAGATTTTCATGAGGAGGGATAACACAACCAGTTGGAACAGGCGCTCCACCAGCCAGAGCAGAACCGGTATCACCACGCCCAATAGCAAACCGATGCCGAGAACGGGTGTGGCGAAGTCTTGCAGATTGAGGTAACGTTTCATACTAATACCGGTACCCGATCACGGTAATTTGCGACATGGCATATTCGATTTTACTGAGATCATCCGCGGTTAATTGCACGGCAGCCGCTCCGATGTTTTCCTCAAGACGTTCGAGCTTGCGGCTGCCCGGAATGGGTACAATCCAGGGTTTTTGCGCCAGCAGCCAGGCCAGCGCAATTTGTGCAGGGGTGGCTCTCTTCTGTGTTCCGATGTGATTAAGCAGATCAACCACTGCCTGGTTCGCTTTAATGGCTTCCTGTGTAAAACGGGGATTATGGCTGCGGATATCGGAACTGGCAAAGGTTGTGTTTTCGTCAATCTTACCTGTCATATAACCCCGACCCAGCGGACTGTAAGGAACAAAACCGATGCCGAGTTCCTCGCAGGTTGGCAAAACGACCTCTTCAACGGGGCTGTCGCCATAGCTCATTCTCATACAGCCGAGCCCGAGAGCCGAAACTTCCAGGCTACTGTTACCAAGTTTGCGTTTTTGCATTTTGTGAACTCCTGGTTTTTCGTTAATCAGAAATCAGATTATTTCCGGAAATTAAACTTTAATCTTATTTGTTTACTAATTTGAATTCACGTTCACTATAACGCGGACCAATGTTAGGATATTTCTTTAGGTATCCTTCGATTGCTTCAATATCTACAGAAGACAAAATAACATCTGCTGCCGCTCCGTTTTCTTCCAGATATTTTCTTTTTTTCGTTCCAGGAATAGGAATGATATTGTCGCTTTGTGCCAAAAGCCACGCTAGGGCAAGTTGTGCAGGTGTTATATTTTTGCTTGTGGCAAGATCGGCAAATTCAGAAGCTAATCCTTGATTATTCTCCCAATACTCTCCACTATAACGGGGCAGACGTTTACGGAAATCATTTTCTTCGAGCGTATTTACATTGAGTGTATTGGTTACCAACCCTCGGCTTAATGGAGAAAAGGAAATTAGGGTTATACCCAGCTCTTTGGTTAATGGCAGCATTTCCGTTTCAACATCGCGGGTGAGCAACGAGTATTCATTTTGCAAAGCAGCTATTGGGTGAACGCGGCATGCTTTTCGCAAAGTATCTGGAGAACATTCACTTAAGCCTAAATAGCGTACTTTCCCTTCTTTTACCAGATCAGCCATAGCCCCAACTGTATCTTCGATCGGAGTCGTCGGGTCTACCCGATGCGCATAAAAAAGATCAACTGTATCGATTTTTAAGCGTCTAAGACTGTTCTCAATGGCTTGCTTCACGTACTTTGGTGAACCATCTATATAGCTTTCACCCGCAAAAGCATCTCCCTGATTGTTTTTTATTCTAAAGCCGAATTTAGTTGCAATAAAAATCTTATCTCGGTTTTTAACCAGCACCTTGGAAAGTAACTCTTCATTTGCTCCATTTCCATACACATCGGCAGTATCCCAGAAATTTATGCCTAACTCTAATGCGCGATGTAAAGTGGCAATACTTTCACTTTCATCTGCCTGTCCGTAAGCGGCACTCATTCCCATACATCCCAATCCGATAGCGGATAGTTGAATGTCTGTTTTTCCTAATTTTCTGTATCTCATATTTATTTTGCCTTTCTAATTCTCTATATGGGTTATTTCTTTCTCTTTTTTCAAAACAGCATTTTCATAAACACTAATTTTGTAATCCAATATATCCAGTGTTTTTTGCATTTCTTCCATTCTTACCACAAGCTGCTCCCTCTGTTCTTTCAAGATTTCTTTTCTGGCTTCGATGGTCTTGTCGCCCCGTTGAACCAGTCCGATATATTCAATCAGTACTTCAATTGGTAGCCCAGCGCTTCGCATGCACCTGACAAATTCAACCCGCTTCATATCCGTTTCGTTATAATCTCTGATACCGCTTTCTGTTCGATTTACGGGTGGAATTAAGCCAATCCGTTCATAGTAGCGCAGCGTATCCGATGAAATACTGTATTGTTCACTGACTTCTGCAATTTTCATATTATCACCTCTACACAATAGTGTAGCACCTGGAGTCAACTCCAAGTCAAGGGGTTTTTGAAAACACAAGCAGGAATCGAGATAAAATAAGGATGCATACCCGATTGGAGGAATCTTTGAGAGTTGAAGATCACCAACAGGAATTGAACAAACCGATTGCCTTTGGCCGCACTGCGGAAATTTATGCCGGGGAAGATGGCAAAGTACTCAAATTGTTTTATGATTGGATGCCGCAACACTCGGTGCAGACCGAATTTGAAGTGAGCCGCAAGCTGGCATCCGCCGGTCTGCCGGTGCCGCAGGTGTATGATCGGGTGCTGATCGGTAAGCGGTATGGGATCATTTATGAGCGGGTTAACGGGCCGACCTTGCTGAGCAAGCTGATTGGCAAGCCCTGGCAGGTGCAGCATTGGGCAGAGACGCTGGCAAAGCTGCATGCCCAACTGCATACCGGTAAAGGCATAGATTCTCCGGATGGCATGCCGCGTATGTCCGAAAGCCTGGTGCGGGATGTCCTGCGGGCTCCGCATCTGGAAACGCGGGAGAAGGAGAAAATAGCCGCCTTAATTCCCGGGCTGCCGGATGGTAACGTCATTTGCCATTATGATTTTCATCCGGATCAGATATTGTTAACAGCAGACGGCCCGGTGATCCTGGATTGGATGACGGCGCGCCTTGGGCATCCGGCGGCGGATGTGGCCCGGACGCTGGTAATCCTGACCTATGGGATTCCACCCGGCGCCGGATGGTTGCTGCGGCAGGCAGTTTACATTTTGGCTGGCCTGGTCAGACGCTCCTACTTACAGCAGTATTTGAAGCTTAATCCGCAGGTTACACTGGTACAGGTTCAGGCCTGGATATTACCGGTTGCTACAGCACGCCTGTGTGAAGGAATCGAAAACGAAACCCAACCTATCCTGCGCGCTATTCGAGGTATGCTGCGAAGGATGTGATTGAAAATCTATTCGCTGAACTGCGAGGTGTGCGGGTTAAAGCTTTCTTTGGACAGGAGGATTTCCAGACGGTCCACCAGCCGGTTAGCATCGCGGAGCACTTCGGGCTGTGCCTGCGCAGCGGCTTGTAGTGCAGCTTGAATGTCTTCAGCCATTTTAATGGGGAGTTCGGAGCAGTTTTGGATTGCAAAAGGCACCAGGCGCTTCTCGCCAGGGTGTAGTACCCGGTTATAAGCAAAAAGCACGTCAAAGTAACTGGCCAGGAAAGCTGCCATGCGGTGATTAATGCTCACCAGGTCGCCGCGTTTTACCGCTTTCTCGAGCTGGAAGGTGTAGGAGGGAATCACCCGGCGCAGCACTGCATGATTTTTGGTGATAATGTCGCGGCGAAGAGTCTCCGGGTAGCCGACCTGACAGCGCTGCTGCTGAGCGGCTAGCCAACCGGAGCGGTCAAAGAGCGCTTGAGCCATTTTTAGGGTACGCCAGAAGCAGGTTGTATAACCCATGCCGGCTTGTTGGCGCACAAGCGTCTGGTCGAGCATGCCGCTGATCCAGTTTATGTCCCAGTAAATGATATCTAATTCAATCCCGGAGGGTGCATCGAACCATTCATCGCCCAAATCCCAGAAGGTCAGGTTGAGGTTGGCGCGGCTGGCGCCACGTTTTTGTACTATGGCTTCACGATTGGCCAGCGGGATAAGCGCTGTGGTGAAGACGTACAGATCAATATCCGAGCTTATATCGGGAATGCCGCCGCTGAGCGAACCGCCCAGGGCAATGGCCTCTACCTGGGGGAATTGGGAGAATGCGCCGGCCAGTTCACTGGCCAATAGAAAATGCTCTGAATGGAAATTCATGCGCTACCTGCCTTATGTTAACGCTGTTCAATACTTCAATTCGGCTGAGCAGCGTCCGATTGGATTATAGTGCATAACTGTGCCATTAAGTTTAGGACGAATTGCATCAAAAATAATCTTTCGTTCGGAAATAACGGTGCATCAAAATAAATGTTACCTTAAAACGGAATAAAGAACCCGGTACCTTTTCGGACAAATATCGACAATAAAACAACACTGTTACGGAAACTTGTATGGTAAAGCGATAATGTATCCACCCTGAATACATATGTTTTATGAAATGAGAATAATATTGATTATGTTCGCCGTAGAAATATCGATGGGGATTTATTTTTATCGAAACGAACTGTATTACAAATTTCCATCCTTTGGATAGAGGGTTAATAATGGTGTCAGATGCTCCTGATGATGTTCCAATGACCCCTGCAGAACCGCGGAGAGCGGGTATTCCGCCAGCCAGGGATATTTGCCGGCTGCCATAAAATCGCCTGCGGGAATCTGCTCAGCCAGATCCAGAAAATGCGAAAAGACCGAGCGCCAGCGCTGGTACACGCTATGCCAGGAGTGATTCCGGCAGGTTTGGAAAATGTGTTCATTGTAGTCTTCAAGGTTAGAATCCGAATCCGGGTCCAGTCCGTTCAGCCAGCGGGGAAAGACCGGTTCGACACCGTGCAGGGCAGCATGCAAGCGCGCAATGGAGACCTGCTGCCAGGCATGCAAATGCGCGATCACATCCTTGATTGAGCGTTGGGATTCCGGTAACGACGCCAGAATTTTCTCTTCAGGTAACCCGGTCAGGAATTCTTCCCAACGCGCGCGTTCTTCCTGCAATTCGGCGATGATTTCTTTTTTGATATCCATGTTTTACTCCTGCATAAAGGTAATGTAATTATAAAGAATTATGCAACAGTATGAAAAGAATAAACTAACCTTGATTGAGGAAATAACCGGGTAAGGCCTGGCCCACTTTCGGGTAGGCTGAGCCATCTTTACACGGTCATCGCGACCTGGAGAGACTGGACCGCTGCCTGTTCGGCGGATTGCACAACCTGTATCTGATCGCAGAGCGCATTGATGAAGTGCTTCAATGTACCATCTGCCAGGGAAAAGTCGGTAGACGTTTTTGCTTTGAGTTCGTGGATGCGCGTGTTGGCAGCCCGAATTTCATCCAATGCACCTGCACCACGATCACGGAACAGCAGCTTACGCCGCAGTATCAGCGCACGTAGCTCGCCAAATGGGGTAATCTCATCCGGGAGCAGTGCTAGGCCCAACCCTTCCCATGCCTTGCCGGCCGCCCGGAACAGTTTTGCGGTCTCGTTCAGCGTAGGCCGGTTGAGGATTAGGGCTGCCTCCTGAAGGAAATCCGCATACACACTGCGCTCGCCGTCGCTACCCTCCCCATTCTGGATCGTCCCGAAGAAGGCTGAGGTCAGCCCGGCAACCATTCCTCGCCCCGGAGGAAACACCGCCGACCAACTGCTTTTGTGTTTTGGGTTGCGCAGTAATTCCTGCCAGTATGTATAGGCGGCAAAACCAAAATTATTGCGTGAGCCTTTAGGCGGTTGCTCGGTGAACAGACGCAGGGTGTCCCATATGCCTTTCTGCACCGCGGAGGCTAACTTATCCGGGTTGGGCGCACTGAGCGTGAGCACACGGAATTTGTCTTTCTTCACTCGCGCTCGAGCCGCTGCCAGCGCTCCCGTCGTTACTGTTAATGGAACGCGGGCGCGGTCGGCGATCCAGACGGTGTCCTGCGAATCATCATACCCATAGACCAGGATCGGGTACATGATGTACATATCATCGTCGTTGGTCAGTTCGAAATAAGGCAGACTGAAGATATCCACCCAGGTGATTGCAGGCAGCCCGCTTTCCAGTGTATGTAGCAGATTTTCCAGCCCCTTTGCAGGAATTGCGGTTTGCAGGATCTCCTGTTCCACCCCCAAACGCCCCAAGAGGGTCTCGAGCGGATCAAAGGTGTTGCGGGTGAGCAGAGTAACATGCGGATCGTACCCCGCATAAGCAAAGGAGAAGTAGCCCATCGTGATCCCGCCGCTGACGCCCAGCAATAGTGCTTCGCTGTAGGGTCGACCGGTATGTGGGGCATTTACACCACGGTAGGCGTAGTAATTGTGAACACTGCCGGTTTCCCAATGCCACCCTTCAAAGGTGTTGAAATTGTTAAGTTTGGTCATTTCCATCACTCCTCAATCCAGAACGACTACTATTTTGGAACTATTATATAGAAAATAGAGGTCCTTGTGGAAAAGGAGAGACATACTTTTTAGCGATAGCCTGATAAATACACTCATTGGATCCAGTAATCAGCAACCAGAGCAACTCAATGGGGGGTCCGCAGTTTTCTTTTGCCGAAGTTGTTTCGTTTCTGGAGAACTGCTAAATGACCCCGACCCGGTAAAAGCGCAAAGGGTGATGCAGGCCATGCTTCAAATGACCAAGGTCGACATTGAAAAGTTGTACCTGGCGCGGGGGCAAAATATACATTTGCGCTGCTTGAATTTTCCTCTGCGGATAAGGTAGCCACATTCAGTGGTTACCTTATCCTCATGCTATCTATATTACACTATCAACCCTGATTCGCCGACCGTCCATTAATCAGTTCAATAAATACCTTTACTACCTCCGGGTCCAATAGCACACCAGATTTTTCCTTGAGATAGCGCAAGATCTCATGATCCGGCCAACCTTTGCGATACGGCCGGTCTGAACCCAGTGCATCCCATATATCAATCACAGCAAATATTCTGGCGGATAGTGGTATTTTTTCACCTTTCAGACCAAGCGGATAGCCGGAACCATCCCAGCGTTCATGATGAGAGAAAGGGATTTCCAGAGCGGGGGCAAGATAAGGAATACCTATAAGTAATTGTTTTGCATAAACCGGGTGCTGCCGCATCACAACCCATTCATCTTCGGTTAAAGGCCCGGGTTTGAGCAGGATACTATCCGGAATCCCCATTTTGCCAATATCATGTAATAATGCACCGCGTTGAATATGGACAATTTCTTCTTCCGAAAATCCAAATCTGCGTGCCATCTCAATGGTAAGATCTACCACCCGTTGGCTGTGGCCGGCAGTTTCATGCTCGCGTAATTCAAGCGCATTTGACCACCCTTTTAATGTGGCATCATAGGCAGCTTTTAATTCTTCGCTATACTGCTGCAAGGCTCTTTCAGACTTTTTTCTTTCGGTAATATCCTGAAGTATGGCCACTGCCCCATTAATATTGCCATCATCATCATACAGCGGAATACCTGAATTCGATATGATCTTGTGAGCACCATCAAAGGCTTCAATCTCGATTTCTTCATCCAGAGTGGTTTCTCCGCGCATTACAGCTTTCGCCGAACCCCACTCATGCGCTTCCACCCGGCTGCCGTTTGACAAACGCCAACCTTTGTATTCTGTCAATTTATCTACACCTACGTAACGGACTCCCTGCCAGATTTTCTGTCCCGCGGGATTCAGAAAATCTATGATCCCAGCCTTATTTACGGTAAATATCCCAACAGGCACTGTATCAATGATGGTTTGTATGAATTTTTCCCGTTCATGTAAAGTCTCTTCAGTTTCTTTACGTTTGGAAATATCTTCAAACATACCCATCACATATTGAGGTGCACCATTACCATCCCGAACTAAAACAGAGGTTAATTGTCCCCAAATGTAATGCCCGTTTTTGTGGCGGTTGCGTTTCTCAATCGTATAAAAATCTTTTTTTCCATCGAGCATTTCCAGATAGAGTAACAAATCCAGAGCTTCATCTTCAGGGTGGGAAATATCTTTAATTGTTAACGAACAATACTCTTCAAGAGAATAGCCGAGCATCTTTAAGAGTGCCAGGTTTCCATTTGTAAACCGCCCATCCAGATCATTTGTAGAAATTCCAATTTCAGAAGTTTCAAAAATCTTCCTGAATTTCTCTTCACTTTCCTGTAATGCTTTTTCTGCCATCTTTCGATCGGTAATGTCCAAGGCTGTGAAAGTAATACCCTTACTCCAATCATTCAAATCGATTGGCGTAGAGGCCAGAATGACATTAATCAAAGAGCCGTCTTTTCTCTGCCATACGGTTTCTACTCGACCGGAATCATGTTCAGCGATTTGCCGATATTTCTCTCTACCCACAAACTCAAATTCCTCCTGAGTTGGGTATAAGATCCTGGCAGATTGTCCAATCAGCTCATCTTGCTGATAACCAACCATTTCACAAATTTTTGGATTTACATAGAATAAAACTCGGTCCTTCACCAACCCAATACCGGTAGGTGCTACACGGAAGATACTTTGCATTCTATCTTCGGATTCACGGAGAGATGCAATGGCATCCTCCCGTTGAGCTTCGGCCTTCACCCGGTCTGTGATATCCCGTGCTATAACAACGATCCCTTCCACAAGCGGATTGCCAAGTAAATTGTTGACATCCGCTTCAAGATAGATCCAACTGTCATCGTTCCGTTTGGCACGAAAAACAACCGTCTTATGCGGTGTTTTTCCATCAATCATTTCGTTAAGAAGTGTCTGTAAGGATTGCGCGTCATCCGGATGGACAATATCAAAAACATTCTGATCTTTCAATTGTTCAGCTTCATAGCCTAAAATCCGTTTATAACTATTGCTGTTGGCTACATACTTCCGTTTTCCTGTGATATCCAATACTGAAATCATATCATTTGAGTTCTCAAGCAAAACACGAATTCGTTCTTCGCTTTCAAACCCCTTAAAATGCAAAAGGTTGTCATTTGGAATTGCTGCGAATGTATTTAGACCATTTATTTTTTTTATCATGTTCGGACCGCCTAACCAACTCAAATCTATTTTAGGAAGCAGTGTTAGGGCATCGCTTTTGCCTTCATTGAGACTTTTAAGGATTAACATATTTGCACTAACTATATGATTACCCCAAAAGACCTCAAATGCAAAACCACTATATCGATCAATACTATTCATTATACATACATTGTATGCTTTCCGAAATCCAATTCAACAATATTGTTGAAATCCCTCTGTCTGCATGCCAGATACCCTTTACCCAACGGGAGTTTAACCTGGCCAACCAGATGAATGGAAGCTTAACGCTTCCCTTTTTGCACTCAACAGCAAAACACTTTGCAAAACAGCATACAATTCCGGCAAAATGGTTTCAAACATCTGGCTGAATTGCTTTTCAGATAAAAAGATGTAAAATCTATCTTATCGGGAATTAAACGATCCATCCATACAAGGACAACTATGAAGTACACTATGAAGCACGTTGCCTTTCGAAAGCTTTATCTGCCACTGCTGGCAGCGATTTTATTCATCTCAGCGGCAAAGCCATATACCGCCATTCAAAGCGCGGAGGTGCAGCGCGGCGGACCGACCTGGGAGTTTAACCTGCTCAACCAGATGGGCGGCAACATGCGCGCCATCGCCGTTCAGGGCGAAACTGCATACCTGGGGATTGGTCCGCGGCTGGTGATTGTGGATGTCAGCGATCCGGAGAACCCGCAGTTCCTGGGCCAGACAGAAATACTACCCCACCTGGTGGAAAACATCGTTATAATTGGCAACTTCGCCTATGTCGCTGCTTCTTATGCCGGCCTACAGATAATCGATATTTCCAACCCACAGTTGCCAAATATCGTCGGCTCGGAAACTGATCCGACGCTGGCTTTTGCCATCGCATATACCAACAACCATGTGTTTATTACCAATCCCGAAACGGGTACCCTGCGTTTACTGAACGTTTCCGACCCAACCCACCCGTCACCGGTCTGGTCGCAAGGTGGTTTTGGAGGCGGTACCGATGCATTGGTCAATGGTGATTATTTATATACCATTATGGATACGCTCGAAGTTTTCGACATATCCAATATTACCCAACCGCAGCTGGTAACTTCCCTTCCCGCCAACACGCTTGATAATAGCTGGTTTTACAGCCTGGCTGTAGCAGAGAACAATCTGTATGCAATCTCCGTAACATCTGAATTTTATGTGTTTGATATCTCCCAACCGGATCTTCCAGAAAAAAAGGGAATGATTTTTTTAGATCATAATCAATATCTCTCTTTCGATATCATTGTAGTAAATCAGCACGCATATCTCGCCGACTATTACGGTTTAACCGTGATTGATATTAGCGACCCACAAAATATGGTTAAAATAAATGATCTGACACCTTTCTGGTTTACTTCCCAATTAGCCGTTGTCAATAATATTGCTTTTCTAATTAATTGGGACGGAATGCATGTGATTCAAATCAACGATCCGATCTCGCCAGAGGTCATTGGAGCGTATGAACCAGGCTCATTCATGAATCGGATGGCGATCATTGGGGATTATGCTTATCTGTACGGCGCTTCAGATTCGGCGGTGGTGTACGATATTTCCGAGCCTTCAACTCCTCAAATGTCTGCAAGATACGCGGATATCTGCTGGCATGAGATTGTTGCCTATTCCGATCAAATCGCTTTTGCCACCTGTGATTCTGGCAATATGAGTATTGTCGACACAGTGAACCCCGCATCGCCGCAGACCATCAAAGAAATTCCTGTCCGCAGTGTGGGTATGGCAATCCAAGACCAGTCTTTGTTTGTTATTAATGGCAATAACAGTCAATTCCTTGTTTTCGACCTCACGGATGCATACAACCCTCAACAGATAGGCAGCCTGGCGCTTCCCGGCAGCCCATCGGGATTGGTGTTGGTCGGTAATTATGCATATACGCGCATTGGGCTGCAAATTATTATTATCGACATTTCAACGCCAGGTAATCCGACCCAGGTTTCCAGCTTTACAATCGATGACATACGTGCTCCAATGGCCACTGAGGGAGCGATACTCGTGATAGGCCAAAACGAGAGTGGGTTGGCTGTGTTTGATCTCTCCAACCCACTTACCCCGATGAAACTAGCCGAAATTGACACCCCCGGAGCCGTTTATGATCTTGCCATAAAAGATTCACTGGTGTACGCGGCGGATTATAGTGGTGTAGCAGTGGTTAGTGTTACAGACCCATCACAACCACAAATGATTGCCTACCATCCCATCATCAATTCGGAGTTGGGATGGCCTTCAGGGGCAGGTGAGGTAGTTTTGAAAGACGATCTGGTCTTTGTAAATGCCAATGCTGCCGGTGTATATATTTTTGAGAATGAATATGAGTGGACCATGTATCTGCCATTGGCGGCTCGCTGAGAATTCGAGTGTAGAATAAACCCTATTGGGAAATAATCAATCCATCTCCATACAAGGAAACTCTATGAAAAACACACTGAAGCAAGTTGCCTTACATAAATTTTTTCTGCCATTGCTGGCAGCGATTTTATTCATTTCAGCGGCACAGCCGTACAACGCCATTCAAAGCGCGGAGGTGCAGCGCGGCGGACCTACCTGGGAATTCGACCTGCTCAACCAGATGGGCGGCAGCATGCGCGCGGTCGCCGTTCAGGGCGAAACCGCCTATGTTGGCGCCGGACCACGTCTGGTGATTGTGGATATTAGCGAACCGGAGAACCCGCAGTTCCTGGGCCGGACGGAAATATTGCCAGACCTGGTGGAAAATGTTGTGGTGGATGGAGATTATGCCTATGTTGCCGCATTCAGCGCTGGTTTATTCATCGTAGATGTTTCAGATCCGAATGCACCGGTGGTAGTTGGTAAAAAAGACGGCCCTGAAGAGGCTTATGGGATTACCTTTGCGTCCCCGTATATTTTTATCGCCGGAGCTACAGGCGTTTTGCAGGCAGTAGATGTTTCCAACCCTGCCCAACCTGAGCAGATCTGGTCAATGGATGAATTTGCAATGGGCACGGATGTACTGGTTAACGGTGATTATCTGTACGCAGCCATGGGTGACCTGAAAATTTACGATATTTCAGAGATTACTCAGCCTGAACTGATCGCGACAGTTCCTTTTGAGTCTGCATTAGGCGATACTCTATACAGTATCGCCATTGGTGGTGAAATGTTGTATGTATTTACCCAGAATGGCAATATGGGTATTTATGATATTTCCAACCCTGAACTTCCCGACAAGAAAGGAGCGTTCAGTGTGGGCGGCGGAAATATTTCATTCAATGACATAGCAGTAAAGGACCTGTATGTATACCTGCTTAATGAAATGGGGCTGGTGATTTTTGATGTCATCGATGAGGAGAATCCACAGCTTGCAGGGTATTACAATATTTCCGGTGCTGAGAGCCGGCTTGTGCTAACCGATACGCTCGCACTAACGGTTAATCTGGATAATCTGCAAATTATTCAGATCAGTGACCCGAAAAAACCTACCAAAATCGGCGTTTTTGAAACTGTCGGATGGCTGGGCGGAACTTCCCTGATCGGGGATTATATTTACCTGTACGGTATTTCAGACTCGTTTCTAATCGCGGACATCTCAAATTCAGTGCAGCCTGTCCCGGGTACCCGCTACGAAGAGGACTGCTGGAACAAAATTTTCCCGGTCACAAGTGAGGTGGGTTATGCGCTGTGCGAATACAAAAACAGCCTTGCACTGGATATTTCAGACCCGGCAAAACCGACAACAATCGACGAAATCCCCATACGGGGAACATACAAATTCCTTGACCAAAAGAATTTGTATGTTTTGAATACCAGTTTGAAAAAACTATCTATCTTTGACCTGACCGATCTACTCAATCCGCTGCAGATTGGCAGTCTGACTTTGAGCGGGAATCCGAACGGCCTGATCCTGATTGAAGATCATCTTTTTATTCTGATCGATAAAGAAATCAAAGTTATCGATGTTTCTGATCCCGCTCATCCTACATTAGACACAAGCCTGGCTTTTGAGAATAAACTGATTAGTATTGCTGCTTCCGGAATGTATTTGATTACTTCCCAGAGTAAAAATGGTCTCACGGGCGATTTGGGTCTTGTAATTGTGGATGTATCCAACCCGACACATCCGCAAAAAGTGGGCGAACTGGACACCCCGGAAGAAGTTAATTGTATTGTTGCAAAAGACTCATTTGTGTATGTTGCAGATAACAGCAGCGTGTTGATGGTCAGCCTGCAGGACCCGTCCCATCCACAAATCGTCGCGTCTTATCCAATTCCGGCCGGCGAAGAGCTGTTTTCTTCCAGAACAAACGGCCTGAGACTGGTAGATGATCTAATTTATGTGAGTGCGAATGGCGGTGGATTGTATATTTTGAAGAGCGATTACCATTGGGATACCTACCTGCCGCTTATGTCAAAGTAATATATTACAGCACAAATCCACCCACTTTACAGGTAGAGAATGGTCATGCTGATCTTCAGACATGTGGCGCCGTTATTGCGGTAACCGTGCGGGCGGTCGGCGCGAAAGCGAATTCCGTCACCTTCTTTGATCAAAAACTCTTGTTCATCCACCAACATAATCAATTCCCCCTGAAACACGGTGACAAATTCCTGAGTGCCATCCGGGTGGGGTTCGGCATTCAGGCTGCCACCCGGTTCAATTTCGATCACGTAAACTTCGAAGCGACGATCGGATTCAATTGGGAAGAAAGGGTAGACACGGTAACGGCTCTCATCTGCCAGTAAGGGCTGGATTTCTGCCCGCTGTACCATTTGGATATCGGTTTGTTGAATCTCGATCAGATTAGAAAATGAAATCTTTAAGCCGTTGGAGATTTTCCACATGGTGGCAATGGTTGGGCTCGAATCGCCGCGCTCGATCTGACCGAGCATACTCTTGCTCACCCCGGTCAGTTCGGACAGTTTATCCAGGCTCAGTTTTTTCTCATCACGGATGCGTTTCAGGTTGCGGGCAACGAGCAGGTTTAAATCTTCCATTCAATTCTCCCAGGGTATTGACAACATAACGCACAATACGTACAATAAACCGCATGTATTATATAGCGGTTAGTTTATGCATTATAGCATATGGAGTGAGAGCGCGTCATGGTTAATTTCTTCCCTTTTTTAGCGTATGTATTTGTCACCAGCTTTACTCCTGGACCTAATAATATCCTTTCAATGACGTACGGGATGCGTTACGGCTACCGCGGAACCTTAAAATTCCTTCTGGGTATTATCAGTGGTTTTACGGTTCTGCTGCTGCTTTGCGGTTGGTTAAATTCTTTTTTGGCCAGTGTTTTACCCCAGGCGAAATTGTGGCTGAACATTCTGGGCGCAGTCTATATGGTGTACCTGGCCTACCACATCCTGCGCTCCGGGCCTGTTGAAGAGAACAGCCAGAAAAAGGATTTGAATTCTTTCCGGGCTGGTTTTATATTGCAATTTGTGAACCTGAAAGGCATTCTCTATGGTGTAACCGTGTATTCGATATTTATTACACCGAGTTATTCGAGTCCGCTGCAGGTGGTAGTGTTTGCGCTGATTCTTGCGGTGGTTGGTTTTCTCTCTATCTCCAGTTGGGCAATTGGTGGCGATCTTTTTCGCAGTTTGTTAAAAAAGCATTACCGTTTGTTTAATCTGGTAATGGCAGCATTATTGGTATACACCGCGATTGCTAGCTTGATTTAAGCAAAATAGGTATGGGGATGTGCGTAGATGATTGAATTAGAGCGCAAGAAACCGATAGCCAACGAGGTGCGATAAGTTTATGATTTGCATTATAGAAACCATAAGGAGACCTATATGCAAAATAAACTTCAATACCAGATGGGATTTAAGGAATGGGCGTTGCTCATCTTCCTGTCCATTCTTTGGGGTGGTTCATTTTTCTTTAGCAAGATCGCACTTCGTGAGCTGCAGCCATTTACAATTGTGTTCACGCGGGTAAGTCTGGCGGCGATCCTTTTGAATGGCATACTGATTGCCACTGGTCAGCGGCTTCCAGGCGCTCCAAAGCGATGGGCAGGATTTTTGCTGATGGGCACACTGAATAACGCCGTCCCATTCAGCCTTATTTTTTGGGGTCAGACGCAGATCTCCAGTGGGTTGGCTTCCATTTTGAATGCCACAACCCCGCTGTGGACCATCCTTCTGGCGCATCTTCTGACCCGCGATGAACGCCTGACTGCCAACAAAGTCGGCGGAGTGCTTTTTGGAATTCTTGGGGTAACAACGTTGATTGGTTGGGATTTATTCAAAGGTATACAGGGAAACGCATGGGCTCAGTTGGCTGTTGTTGGAGCTGCGGTATCGTATGCCTTTGCCGGAATCTTTGCCAAACGTCTTAAAGAAACAAAGCCATTGACGCTGGCTGCCGGGCAGCTCACCTGTTCGTCTATCCTGATGCTGCCAATTATGTTAATTATCGACCGGCCATGGACACAACCATTTCCTTCCACCACCGTCATTGGCGCCATGCTCAGCCTGGTAGTCCTCAGTACCGCACTCGCTTATATCATTTATTTTCGGCTGCTGGCCGTGGCCGGTGCTACAAATGCATTGCTGGTCACTTTCCTCATCCCGGTCAGCGCACTTACCCTGGGAATTGTGATTTTGCACGAAGTTTTTACAGCCAGCCAATTCATTGGAATGGCTCTGATCGGCTTTGGTTTGGTATTAATGGATGGACGCGTATTGGCTCGGCTACGCCAGCCTCGTAATAAGACGACATCCAACCTTTCTATGAATGATCAGCAGTTATAATGAGGAGACTAAACGATGGATACAAATCAAAACGACCTATTTAATACTACCCAGGCACGCTGGGAAGCTGTTTTACAAAAAGACCCCGCCGCGGATGAACAGTTCTTCTTCGCCGTCAAATCTACCGGAATATTCTGCCGGCCAACCTGTAAATCACGCCTGCCAAACCAGCAAAATGTTCTTTTCTTTGATACTTTCCTGGAAGCCGAAGCAGCCGGTTTTCGCCCCTGCAAACGCTGCCAACCAAAACAGCCAGACTTTCCGCAGGAGAATGCCAAAAGAATGATTAAAGCCTGTGAAATGATGGAACAGGCAGAAAAATGCCCTACTTTACAAGAACTGGCGGATTATGTTGGCCTGAGCCCGTTTTATTTTCAGCGTCTTTTCCGTGAAACGGTCGGGGTCACACCCAAACAATACTTTATCCAAAAAAGATCAGAGCGAATTCGCGCTCAGTTAAAACAAAACGAAACGGTCACAGATGCGATTTTCAACGCTGGTTATGGGTCCAGTGCCCAGTTTTACGACCAGGCCACAGAAATTCTCGGCATGAAACCATCGCAGTATCAAAATGGCGGTAAGGGAATCTCGATGATGGTTACTATTCTTCCCTGTTATCTTGGTTGGGTCCTGATCGCCGCGACGGCTAAAGGCGTGAGTTTAATAGAATTTGCAGATGATCCGCACAAGCTGGAGAATTTGTTGAAGAATGTTTTCCCCGCGGCAAAATATACGGACGACAATCCCATGTTTTCTACCTGGGTGAAAGAGACACTGGCGTTTCTTGAACAACCGGGGATTGGCCTCAGCTTGCCTCTGGATATTCAGGGAACCGCCTTCCAGCAACGGGTATGGATGGCATTGCGCGAGGTTCACAGCGGTACGCGAGTCAGTTACTCTGAAGTAGCCAGGCGTATCGGGCAACCGAAAGCAGCCAGGGCGGTTGCCCAGGCATGTGCCGCCAACCATCTGGCAGTTGCTATTCCTTGCCATCGCGTTGTGAGGGAAAATGGCGACCTGGGCGGTTACCGTTGGGGTGTGGATCGAAAGCAAAAACTTTTGGAACGGGAAAGCGAAAATTTGCGATAGGAAATGGAAAGAAACATTGGAATTTATTGAATCTACAATCATCACCCCCGACATCCTTGCCAGGTTAAGAGAAGTTTATAAACTGAATTGGAACGGGATTCATGGCTACAGCCACTGGATGCGTGTGCGCACCAATGGTCTGAGGCTGGCAGGTTTGAACGGGGCAAACACCAGAATTATCGAATGGTTCGCCTTTTTGCATGACATACAACGAGAAAACGATGGGGCGGATTGGTTTCATGGCCGCAGAGCCAGTAAATTAGTCCGCACAACTTTTTATCAATGGATCGATTTGCCGGCGGTAGAATTGGATTTGCTGTGTCAGGCTTGCGCCGGCCATACTGGCGGAAAAAAGCATAAAGACCTGACCGTCCGGACTTGCTGGGATGCGGATCGATTGGACCTGTACCGGGTAGGAACCAGACCCAACCCAAAGTATTTATGCACTCAAGAAGCCAGACAAGAAGAAATTATCGCGTGGGCAATGCATAATTCCATTGTTGAATAACTAAGTTAAAAATTCGGAGTTGGTTATCAGGAATCAGGTGAATGGAACGAAAGGATTCTGCGTTTTTTACGCCATTCAATCCATTTTTGGCATTCCGGCCGCCTATCCTAACAGGCGCTAAGCAGAACTGTTGATTTATTTCAATTGCAGCCCCTCTGCCCAGGCGCGGATTGCCGGCCAATTGCGGCTGTCGCCTGCCGGCCAGACCCCCAACAACACGCTTATGCCGAACTTCAAGCGATCACCAATAGACGGGATTTTACCCAATTCCAATGCACCGGCAAACACACCTTCACTGACCGTTTGGACCTGCGCGCGTACAGGTACGAACGCCTCAGCCACATGTAGCCGGTAGGTCTCTCCATTGCGCATCGCCAGCGTCATACAAACCAAAAAGGCGGCAAAGGTTTTTCTTCGCAATTCCAGCTTATTTTCACGCACAAACTGCAATGCTTCCGGTAACCATTGATGGGCTTGAATGGCGCTGCCGGCTACCACAGCGTCGTAGGGCGTCAGATCCTTCACCGCCTGCATGGACAGCACATCCACCACCGTGCCATTTTTCCGCAAAGTTTTACCAATTTCCTCGGCCACCCCACTGGTAGAACCGCTACGGCTGGCATACGTTACCAAAATTTTTTGAGTCATCGAATTATCCTTTTTACACAATACTCAATCCATTTAAAATTATATACTCCGGTGCAAGATTCCGCGCACAAAGAGCCCGAACGGAATAAAACACACCAGCCCCATGACCGCAATCACGACAAAATCTTCAAGCGGGAAAGGCACACCGGCTACCAACGGCTGTAAGAGGAAAAATACTAACAGACCAACGAAGAGCATACTGCTCTGAAAAAGCAAACCAGCCCCGCCGGCATAGCCCAACGCGTGTTTGCGCCACAGCAAAATACCGCCCGCTACCCAAAACGGCGTAGTCAGCAAATCGGCCAGCAACACACCCAACTCCGGTTGTGAAAGCGTCGCCTGCCCGGAAAATGTACCCACCAGTTGAGCGGCGCTGCGGATAAAGAACAAACTACCCAGGCCAACCAGCACGGCACCGCACAAACGTTCCTTAACCTTTCCCCTGAGGTGTTCACCAATCTGTGGGAAAAATAACTGGGAAAGAATCAGGATGATGGCAATAATACTCAACAACACCTGGGCCAGGTAAATAAAAGTCAGCCAGGAAAACACGTTTCCAATGCTATAAGCAATGGCGTTGTAGGTAATGAAGAACAACGCGCCCGGCCAGAATAACTGTCCGGATAATTTTCCCTGGCGGGTGAACCACATTGCAACCAACAAAACAGGCAAACCCAGAAAGAGATTGACCAAATCGTTTGAGACAAAAGCCCGCTGTGCTTCCTGTGTGAGATAAATATCCGTCCGAAACAGTAAGCCGGCCAGCGAGGCGCCAGTGAATAGCACAGCAACGACAATCGAAAGCAGATAGGCATATCGAAAATCAGGTTTATAAAACGATTTAGATTCTTTCATGATTTTTCCTTTTTGATTCTGATTAAACCCTGGTGATTGTCTGGATCTTTTAGTCAGTACGAAGGCCGGTTATTGAAGACAACTGGCGTGCCCAATCTGCCGCCCTTTCAAGTTCATTTTCCTTTAGCGGACCCTGTTCACCGGTCACGTAAAAACCTTGCGGTACAACTGCCGGAGCACCACCCTTCTTTTTTAATTCTTTCAGCATGACCGGTGCCGCATAACCGCCGGTATTGACCAGCAAGCGAAACACTTTACCTTTAATGTCTTCCAGCGCAATGCGAGTATCAAATGCAGCCACCAGCACATCTTTTAGCTGGTCTTTCGCTATTTTTTTCAGGAATTCCTTTACAGCCGGAGTAGGCTGAAAACTACGCGTAGGAGATCCAACAATCAATAATGCCAAATTGCGCAAGTGCGATTCATTTACAGCAGCAACCTTCAAGACCTCAACCGAACCAGCTAATTTCAATGCGCTGCCCAATGCCTGGGCAACCTTTTCGGTATTGCCAAATACCGAATCATACACAACCACAATATTTTTCATTGAATTACTCCTTTTTCACAAATCCTCTTTGAAACGAAATAAATCCCGCGCCAGCATGGGGAACCACACCAGGTAAAACGGCCCCATGACCATTTGAAGGGAAGCCGAGATGGACGGCGCAAAGGGATGAAGAAGGTGCTGGACCAGATCCAGCCCATTACCCAGCAGTCCACTGATGACTGTCACCTTGCTGAACTGCTTGCTACGCAGCATAACCAGCGAGATGATCACGCCGCCACCCTGCAGCAGAATCCCGGAGAGATACGCCCCGGAACTGTTCCACATATCCGATGCGAGTACAGCCTCACCGGCTGCGAGGTAAAGTGCACGCTGTGCTTCCGTAGAGGCGGCCGCGTACAAGTCACTGAGATGCATCAATGAAAAACTCGCCTGTGTTGAAGCGCAGATGGCAACAGCAACAAAAGTGAACAGGGTTGCCAGCGTGGCCCAGGCAAAATTTACCCGGCGCAAAGCATAAAACAAGGCCGGATAAGTGCCCATATACAAAACAATCAGAAGCAAGCTGGTGAAATCGTCTTGCACTAAACCAACCAGTTTGTTTTGCTGGTAAAGATCAAAAAATTCCTGTACACCGGTGGGTCGGGGACCCATAGTGAACGAAATAACAATAAGACCCACCACGGTTGTCAACTGCAGAAGAGCGGTCACTCCGCCGATTTTATACAATGTTCTTAAATTATTGTGTGATTCCATTTCGTTTTGTCCTTTTCTATAATCATTTCGGGGTAATCAATGCCGCCTTGCCCATCACCAGCACAAACCTGCATTTTATCGGTTCCCCAAATTCATATCAGTACTTATTTTCTCCGTCCAAACCCGAATGGCGTCCCAATCGCGTTCGTCACTAGCCTGCATCTTTTTCAATGGATCAATCAGGCTATAGGGAGATTTCAGAGTGAGCGGATCGAACTTTCCAACAAAAACAGCGCGGCGGCCAAACCAACCGCCAACACGACCGGCGCAATTTTATGAACCAGGTGGAGCATTTCATAATCCAATTTACCGACGCTCATCAGGGCGCCGGTGGCAAACAGTGCGATGACACACAGCGCTGTTGTCACAAGCAGCACAATGATTAATGCTTGAGCATTCATCCCTTTCAGTATTTTACTGAACTGGATAACGGTCAGAATCACCATGGCCAGGGCAATCAACTTATGAATATTGAAGAGAACCGGATTCAGAGGTTTGTCCGTGTGACTTAGCCAGAAACCAAAAACCAACGTTAGAAGAAATAAAATTCCGGGAAGTATAAATTTTTGAGCTATTTCCATTTTTAACTCCAAAAGAACTATTAAGAAAAATCTGTCTTAGCCAGGCTAAACAACTTAATAGCAACCAACACATACCAGGTAATGCGCAGCGGCGCGGCGATGACCGGCGGTACCGCGATCCACGCCGGGGTAAAAAGCAGGGCGGGGAAGTAAAGCAAGTTAATAGCATTGGCCAGAATGCCAATAACAGCGGCCGTTTTAGAGAAAATTCCACTGCGCAGCATCAGCACTGAAAAAATCAACCCGGCCAGCAATACCAGGAAAAGAGCAATCGCTGCGCCAATGCTTTGCCTGGCCAGCAGAGTCTCCGCGGTTGCCAGGGACGCAGATCGCGTATCTCCAATAACAAACATGCCGCTGCGGCTGAGCGAGAGCATCGCAAAAGCCTGGTTAGAAACAAACGCAGTGATAATTCCGGCGGCGGCGCAGGTACCAGCCAGCAGACTGGCTTTGTGAAGACTGTGCTGCAAACTGCCAAACACAGCCGCAAACATCAACCCCACCAAGGCGTATTCGACCAGGTTAAGAACATCCAACAGAACCAACCCGACAAAGGGATTGTTTTGCAACAGTGTTAACCATTCGGCAGCCTGCACCGGTAATGTTTCAGGGATGGCAAAAACACCAAACCCGTTGAAGGCGGTGAACTCCGCGCTCATATTTCTGCGGATACCAATGGCAGCAACCAACCCGGCAACAGCACCTATCCGGTAAATCAGCCCCCAAATGGGGTTCTTGATAGCACGATTCGGCGTAATCATTCTTGTTCAGGCCTTTCCTTTTTTAGCAATCCGGAAGAGGCGAACAGCGACCAGGATATTAAAGGCCATACTCAGCGGACCGCCGATCATAGCCAATATCATCGCCGTTGTACCCAAACCGGACAGGAAAGTGCTGGAATATTCAAAAATCAGGAGCATGCTAAAACCCAGAATGCCCAGATAGGCTGTGATTTTGCTAAAAACGCCGCTGCGCAGCATTACCAATGAAATAAGAATCCCGGCAACTTCGGCCAGAAAAAAACTTAAGAAGGTTCCCGGTGTATGGCTCTGCCCCACTGCCAGCATTGCCTGCCCGGCGGACAGCAATATAGATTGCTGTGCTTCCGTTGAGGCTGCTGCATATTGGTTGCTCAAATCCAGCATGGCAAAAGCCCGGTTGGTTGCAAAGAAAACCCCGATGCCAAGCAATGCAATCAACATGGCAAATTTTGCATAGGGTCGATATGGGGTTTCTTTATGAACCTCATTCAACGCAAAATATATCATAATAGCACAGATATTAAAGAAAATATTCAACAAACCCAGGTTGCGCAATCCCATGAAGGGGTTTTGTTGATACAGATTAAACCAGTCCAGTACGCTTTCCTGGGTAGTATAACCACCAGGCAGGTAGGTTATCGCAATCTCGGCGATTCCTACCAGTACGGCCGCAATGGCAGCCACGCCGCCTATCGTGTAAACAAGATTCAATTTGATTGGTGTAATACTGGAGTGTTTCATTTCATTGTCCTTTCGATATCTGCGGAACTGATATCTTTTCTAAGCGCTTCCGCAATTGAACCAGCCCAGGCGCTGATCACATTCCAATCGCGAAAATCGCCTATGTCAGCTTTCACTTTGTCGAGCACCCATTTTTCAAAGAAGTTTAATTTGGCAATATTCATGCTGCCGTGGAAAACGGTTATATCCCGCGGATGCAGCTGATTGACCAACGCCTGAATGGGCAGCGGGATGATGTAGCCTTCCACCAATTTAACCGGGTCACCCTCGCCGGTTGGGCCGCTTGAGAATAACCACAGCGGCATTTGCGCCAATGTCTGCGCGTTGCTTTTCAGAAACCGCACAGCTTCCCCTCGCCAGCGCCCCATATACAACGCACTGCCCAAAACGACCGCGGCGTATCCCCTCAGGTTGTCCGCTTCCTTCACCGGCAGCACATCAACAGACAAACCAGCTTCACGCAGTACGATTCCTATTTTTCTGGCAATTTCTTCGGTGGCACCATACTTACTGGCATAGGTTACTAAAATTTTATTTTCCATGATTTACTCCAAACCTTTTGTTAGTCTCAAAATTAACCGGCGTATGCAATTGTTTTTGCAGGTCACTGGCATAGCCACTGACCATACTGAGCAAAATCAAACCCAATGCTGAAATCAGGAGCGTCCAACAAAAGTACAATATTTGATCCGGGTCGCTCATACCCGGCACATAGCCAACAATAGCGATAAATAATGCCCCGAAAAATGCCAGAAGACTGATTGCCAGGGTTGCCGGCCATATTTTGGACACCCAGCGCTGTGTTTTTTCGGGCAGGATCTTGCGCCAGCCATTCAATGGTTTGTGAATATGCGTGGAAGCCAGCCAGGTTGGAATAAAAAAGACAATATGCCCAATCCCACCGCCGGAAAGGAAAAGCAAAACAAATAAGAGCAAAAAGATTGCCGGGCCGTGTTTTCTTTCAATGAAAAAAACGGTCCAGACAATGATTGCCAGGCTGAACAGAATGGTTAATATTCCGGCCAGAAGAAAATTTGGGAGAATGGTAAAAGCCTCTTCGGTCCCATGAACCCACATTTGCTGGTCATCGCCAATGGCTTGTATAATCAGCCCGGGGGTTGGCACGGCGCCTTGCAGGGTTTCAAAGATGCCATGATTCAACCCGGAAATTCCCAGCACAATACCGAGTACGGACACAATGAATTTTGTTGTGCGATTCATCTTTATTCCTCCGAGTAACAATTTACAGACCTGTTAATTGATCAACAATGGGAAAACTTCAGCACTCCAAGCACGCACTGCCTCAACATCCCGGTAATCCCCACCCTGTATACCTAAACCACAGTAAGTCAGAAAGAAACTCATTCCTAGTTTTTCAAAGAACGAGAGTCGATTTACAAACAGGGCACCTGTAAATCGTCCTTCTGCTGCCGGCTCAACCAACGTTCGTTCCGCTTCCAGAAAATTCGCAACCAGTTCCCGGTTCGACTCGGAGTTACTGGCGGCCATCATGCCCACCAAAAAATAAGCTACGGGGAGTTGGCACAGCTTTTCCTGATTAATGTTCACAAATTCGGTTGCTTCGGGTAACCATTTTCCGCCGTTAATGGCACTACCGATTACTACCGCGTTGTATCCTGAAAGATCGATTACGGAATTCACTGGACGAACATCCACCGCCACACCCTGTTCGTTAAACGCTTTGCCAATCGTTTCGGCAATACCACCGGTTGAACCATTGGCGCTGGCATAAGCCACCAGAATTTTCTTCTTTGATTCAACCGCACCTAAAGCAATATCCGGAAAACCAATAGGAAGAGATGTTTCCAATGGTTCCTGACTGGTCAGCATCCAGCCAAGACCGCAGCAAGTGAGCATGCCTGCCCCAAGGCCTGCGCCAGCCAATGTTAGGAATTTCCGCCTGCTCATTGTTTTATGACTCATGTTTTTCTTAGTCCTTTTTTATTAAACGCCCAAAATTTGACAATTCTTATCTTAGCGAAATCACTTTGAAAAAACGATGATTTTTCCTGCAAGATTTGTGATTTTTAGCGCAAATTGATGTATGATTAACACATGTCCGGTACTATTACTCCTGAACCGATTACCGTTTCGGTGACTGTGCTCACCCAAATGTTTCTCTATCTTTCCTCATTGAACGTGGATATCGATGCATTTCTGCGTAGTATTGGGGTTGATCCGCAAATGGTTAAATGCGCGGATACCCAATTACCCATCGAAACCTACCTGCACATCCAGGAATCGGCGGCAGAATATACCAAAGACCCCTATTTCGGCTTGCACATGGGGGAATTTGCTGAAGCCGGCAGCTGGTCGATTCTTGGTTACATGATGATGAACTGCAAAACACTGGGCGAAGCATTTGAAAAATCGGGGCGCTATATGCGCATTATCGGCAACCTGATCGAAGGAAGAGCGAAGATTCAATTTAACAAGGTCAAAGTGATTCTGGATACGCCGCCACATGCGCCTAAAATGTCGCGCCATTGTTTTGAATCCACTATTGCCAGCAGCATACGCATGATGCGCAACCTGACCGGGGTAGAGATTAATCCGCTTAAAGTGACCTTTATTTACCCACAACCCGAATCAACCGTTGAATACGAACGCGTTTTCCACTGCCCGGTATTGTTTGAACAAAAAGAAAATTCCTTTACATTGGATATTCGTGTCGGATCCATACCCATTCGAATGGCCAACCCAACTTTACTGGCTCATTTTGAACAGTACGCTCAGGACTTTCTGATCGAAATGGAACGCAAACACGAATATACCCGCTGTGTAACCAAAATCATCCTGGCGCACCTGGATGATGAATCGCTTTCCATTGAAAAAGTTGCCAGGGAACTGGCCGTCAGCGTGCGCACACTGCAAAACCGCCTGGAAACCGAAGGGGTGGTCTTCAGCGAACTGCTTAAAGAAATCCGTGAGCAACTGGCCAAGAAATACCTGCGCGAAAACTATACGGTGGAACAGATCACTTACCTGCTCGGTTTTTCAGAGCCGAGTGTCTTCCGCAAAGCCTTTAAGAAATGGCTGGGGGTCACGCCCAGGGAATACCGGGAGCTTTCACTGCCTCAAAACATACCTTGATATAGAGAATTTCCTTGAATGGGTAATTGAACTGGAAGAAGGAAATAGACCAGGGATGATGGACCCCTCCACCCTGGTGCGTGCGGTGGATATGCTCGAACGCCTGGAGGTAGCCGAACGCGGCAGCGACCCGAAAGACCCGCGTCGTAACCCGATCACCATTACCCTCAAAGGATTGGCGATTCTCCAGGCTGTTTCCGCTTTAATTCCACAAGATGCCGTTTTCAAGGCGCTCCTCTCTATAGGCGCAGAGCCGGTCGGTCGGTTACGTGATTTATTATGTGACACCATCCAATAATTTCCGGAAGGCAAAATGGTTGTTGAGGCTTTTTCCAATCAGCAAACACACCTTCTTCCTGACCACACATTTCATGGAAGAAGCCGAACGTCTATGCGACCGGGTAGCTATCACCGGCGATGTTCTCACCAATTTTGCCATGATAATGCTGGGCATTATGCTGCTGCTTGTATTGGGATTAACTGTTTACCGCATTCAATTTCACGCATGCATTCCGCTGGGAGTAAACCCGGCGCAGTCAGGTCGGCAAAGAACAATTTCACAACGCACCTTAAGAGCAGGGCAATTCGTTTGCCCCTGCTCTTATTATCGACAAGTACTTTCCTGAACTAACCTATTGACAAAGGCTTATTAATGATATAGAATACTCTGTAATATAGAGTACTCTAAAAAGGATTTCCATATGAACATTTCCCCAAATGAAGCTGAAGAAGCGCTGGCAGCCATCCAAAAAGTAACACAGAAAACCCGGCATTCTATTTCCAGCAGCGGTGCTTACATTTTTTTGATCATCACAGGCGCCATCTGGCTGGTTGGATTTGTGGCCACTCAGTTTCTGCCCGCACCTGTTGTCGGAATTATCTGGACAGTGACGAGTATTCTTGGTACGGTCCTGGGCATCCTGCTTGGCATGCGCAGGGGCAGGCACGTGCGTGCGCCATCCACAGCCACGTACGTCAAACGTATCGGCATCTTCTGGCTGCTGTTAATCCTCTTCTGTATTGCCATCATCACCGTTGTCCAACCCCTGGACGGAAAACAGCAGACCATGATCGTTATCTTGTTTATAATGATTGGCCAAACGGCGATGGGCTTGCTGTTCTCATTCTCCACCTCCTGGTGGGCACTGCCCATCGCCGCCCTGGCGTTGACTGGATACTTCCTGCTGCCCGGTATCTTCTACCTGTGGATGGGAATCCTGGTTGGCGGTGGAATGATCGCCCTCGGTGTTTATATCCGCGTGAGGTGGTAGCCATGGCAGAATTAAATGAAACCATCCACCAGCCGGTGCGTCTGCGCATCATGGCTGCTCTGGTGACTCTGGAGACGGGCAACGAAGTGGACTTCACTTACCTGCGCGAACTGCTCAATGTTACCGACGGCAACCTGGGCGCTCACCTGCGCAAACTGGAAGAAGCCGGCTACATAGCCATTAATAAGATCTTCTTTGAACGCAAGCCGCGCACCTTCGTCGCCGCCACCGACACGGGACGTAACGTTTTTCAAGAACATGTGGCAGCCCTGGAAGAGATTTTGAAAAAGAAATAAGGAAAGTTATGGACACGATTATACAGGCAAAAGGTTTGCACAAGATTTACGGGGAAACCATTGCCGTGGATAACATCACCTTTGAAATCCAGCGTGGTGAAATCTTCGGCATGCTGGGACCGAATGGTGCCGGTAAAACCACAACGATCGAATGTATTGAAGGGCTGCGCCAGCCGGATGGCGGCACCGTCCAAGTATTCGGGTTGGATCCGCAGCGCAATGAATATGAAATACGCGAACGAATCGGCATCCAGTTTCAATCGGCGGCCCTGCCGGCGCGCATTAAAGTGGGGGAGGCGCTGGAACTATTCTCATCTTTCTACCAGCACCGGGTGGAATGGCCGCCCCTGCTGGAGAAAATCGGCCTGGCCGATAAAAAGGATGCGCTTGTTTCAAAACTCTCCGGTGGGCAACAGCAACGCGTTTTCATTGCCCTGGCCCTGATCAACGACCCGGAATTGGTTTTCATGGACGAGCTAACCACTGGACTCGACCCGCAATCACGACGCGCTATGTGGGATATGATCCTGGATATGCGTACGAATGGGAAAACTATTTTCCTGACCACCCATTTCATGGAAGAGGCCGAGCGTCTATGTGACCGGGTAGCCATCGTCGATCACGGCAAAATCATTGCTCTGGATACGCCAGCAAACCTGATCGCATCCCTCAATGCCGAAAACCGGGTCATCTTTAATTGCAGCAACGGTCTCAATTTAGAACTGCTGAAAAACAGTACCGGGGTTATCCGGGTAGAACGCCTGGGCGAGCGCGTTATTGTTTATGGGAAGAAAGAAGGTTTATTAAGCGGCGTGGTCAATACACTGGAAACCAATCAGATTCCCTTTAGTGATCTGCGCACCGAACAACCCTCGCTGGAAGATGTGTTTCTGGCACTGACCGGAAAAGAAATGAGAAATTAGGATGATCCAAGCATTTGCCTTACAAAAACTTTTGAAGATCCAAATCCGCCTATACCTGCGCGAGCCAATCACCGTATTTTTCACCATGTTTCTGGCACCTTTGATGTTAATCATGATGGGTTTCGTCACCGGCAATGAACCGCAGGAAATGTTTGGCGGCCGCGGCCAGTTGGACGTCTATTTACCCACCTACACGGCGCTTGTAATCGGCATTGTTGGGTTAATCTCCGTACCGATCGAGACTACCAGCCGGCGGGAAATTGGCGCGCTGCGCCGTTTCCGGGCTACACCGCTGAAACCGCTTACTTATATCCTCAGTGATGTGCTCATTAATTTTGTGCTGATCCTGATGGGTATTACGCTGTTGCTGGTATTAGGACTAACCGTTTACCGCATTCGATTTGAAGGCCGTTTCCTCTCCCTGGCGTTTGCCCTTTGTCTGAGCAGCGCCGCCTTCCTGGCTATTGGCTATGTTCTCGCCAGCGTCCTGCCGAATAACCGGGTAGCAACCCTGGTTGGTAATTTACTACTCTACCCGATGATGTTCTTTTCCGGTGCAACCGTACCACGGGAAATGTTACCAGAGGCCATCCAAAAGTTATCCTATGCACTGCCATTAACTCACGTGGTCAGCCTGGTGAAAGGTGCGTGGTTTGGTGAACCCCTCGGCCAGTACTGGGTAGAAATTGTTGTGCTGGGTGCTATCCTGGTGGTGTGCACACTGATTTCCACGCGCGCATTCCGCTGGGAATAAGCTGCCGGAAAAAATATAAATGCTGCGTTGGTCACTCAAATGGCTAACGCAGCTTTTTGTTCTAAGCGAATTTTATTTTTTCAACGTGTTGAATTTGAAAGGGAAATACAGCGGGCAGAAAGAAACCAGGCTGGTCAGCGCGAAGACAGCAGCCAGTACCAGCAATATGATACCCAACGTGCCGGAAACGACACCGGTGAAATACAAAACTGCGAATAAAACTGCCAGCACAACGCGGACGAGACGATCGATATTACCCATGTTCTTTTTCATTCTTTACTCCTATACGGAACCAATTATTCTTTATGAAGATTGGATGCAGGCATTGGAAAAAAGATACAAAGATTGTTACGTAAACCCAATTGTGAAATTTTTTCACGTAGACTATACTAAAGTCAACCAGGGTGGAGAATCCACTAAATTAATCTCCGGATTGGATAGACACTTAAGAAAAAGGAAAATAAATGAACGCTGAACTGGCTCAAATTATCACTCTGGTTGCGCACGGCAACCTGTTTCTGCGCAGCGGCAAAACGACAGCGGCTGATCTTTCTTCCAACCCCGCCTTTCAGTATGTATCTGCCGTTAAATTTGCACGCTATCAAAACAAGCAGGAAGCACAGGGCAAGGAAGCAGCAGGCAGCGTTTCCGAATGGTTTGCTTTTCTGCGTTTGGCCGGGGTCACCCGTTTATGGCAGATCGCTTTTCAATGGGAGCGAAAAGATATTCCGGAACATGTCGCAGCGGGATTTGCGGGAGGCGTTCCGAATGCCATCCAGGCCGACCTGCCGAATGGCTTTGAGCTTTGGTACCCGAAATGGGAAACCGGAGGGCCGAAAGAAAAGCCCTGGAGCGTTGAATACCGTGCTCTGATGTTCCCCTATTCGCATGCTGTCCCGCCGGTGGATTTAGACCTGGTAAAAATCCGGCTTGGGATGGCAATTGCGCAAGCGCTGGAATTTTCATCAAAGCAACCGGCGATGGAAAACGGTTATTGGATTCCCCGTTTTACAGAAGCACTGGCATTATTGAATTCAACCAACCTCATAACATCTTTTCCTGCAGAAATTCTACCCGAATCCGGCTACTGCCTGGAAGCGCGCCAGATACTGGCTGCGGCGGCACAAGCTTACGTCTTTGGCGGTATGGGTTCATGGAATGATATGGGGTTTTCGGATCCGGCATTGGAAAAAGAATACGAAAGAATCAGCACGGAACTGTATGAGGCTATCAAGATGGGAACCACGCTGGCGACCAATTCTTTTGCGCTTGAAATTTAAAATCAAACAACTTATTATGTTTATATCCTATGGAAGTAGGGCTTTATTACTGGTGTTTCGCTGAACGCATAAACAGCTTTAAGATCACCTCCAAAGCGAGTTCAAAATGAATCTGACTATCCGCCGCTGCACGGAAAGCGACCTGCACACCTTAAGAGACATTGGCATTGAAACGTACGGCGACACCTTTCGCTCGATGAATACGGCTGAAACCATGCAAAAATACCTGGAGGAAGCCTTCAACCCGCAGAAACTGCTTGCCGAGCTAACCACACCGGGCAGCACTTTTTATACCATTTTTGAGGATGATGTGCTGATGGGATACGTAAAAATCAATGAGTTTGATGCCCAAACGGATATCAAAGATCCCGCTGCATTGGAAATTGAACGTATCTATGTAAAGAAAGAATTTAAAGGAAAAAGGATCGGGACGAAGCTGATGGAATTTGCCATCGAGCAGGCCAGGCAAAAAGGCAAAACGTATGTCTGGCTGGGCGTTTGGGAGAAGAACACATCCGCGCTGGAATTTTACAAAAAGCACGGCTTTAGCGAAGTTGGCAAACATTTCTTCAAGATGGGTGATGAACTGCAAACCGACTTTGTGATGAAAAGAGGTGTATAGATGATCAGAATAATAAGAACCGACTCAGATAACCTGGATTTTATTAACCTCGTAAAACATCTGGATGCCGACCTGGCTGAAAGAGACGGGAAAGATCATTCCTTTTATGCACAGTTTAACAAAATAGACAAAATCAAGCATGTGGTTGTCGCATATGAAAACGAAGAAGCCGTGGGCTGCGGTGCCATCAAGGATTACGCGCCAGGCATGATGGAAGTGAAACGGATGTATACGCTTCCCTCTTTCAGAGGTAAAGGAATCGCCTCCAAAGTTTTATCCGAATTGGAAACCTGGGCGGCAGAACTGGCGTATGAAAAATGCCTCTTAGAAACCGGAAAGAAACAACCGGAAGCCATTGCACTGTACAAAAAGAACGGATACAAAAAGGTTTCCAATTACGGGCAATATGTCGGAATAGAAAACAGCATATGTTTCGAAAAGGATATCAGCAGTGCTACCGGTGGGTAGTACCGAAATTCATTCTTAATTAATTTTTGCTCCGGAAAATATAACTCCGGAATGAGAAGCTTATTTATTTTTTTTGGGAACGCTAATGGATTCCTTATAATATTCGTAATTAACAGCCATTATTCATTACCCGTTTCTTTGTTGAAGAGCTTAAAGGAAACATCCAATGAAACCCTTTCCCCACATCCCATTAAATAGCTATCAGGGCTACCCGCCCGAAGAGATGTTGGAGCGAGCCGTAGCGTTTCGCCAGGAACTACAGCGCCGCCGCACCATTCGGCAGTTCTCCAGCCAGCCGGTACCGCAGGAAGTGATTGAAAACTGTCTGTTGGCTGCCGGAACGGCTCCGAATGGTGCCAATTTGCAACCGTGGCGTTTCGTCGTCGTACGGGACCCTCAGATCAAGGCACAAATTCGTGAGGGTGCAGAAAAAGAAGAACGCGAATTCTATCAAAACCGTGCACCGCAGGAATGGCTGCAAGCGCTGGAGCCATTCGGCACCGATGAAAACAAGCCCTACCTGGAAACCGCGCCCTGCCTGATCATCATTTTTGGGATGAAAAGCTCCAGCGATTCAGAGGGTAACACTGTAAAGAATTACTATGTCAACGAATCGGTAGGGATTGCCACCGGCTTTCTGATTGCTGCGCTGCACCACGCCGGGCTGGCCACCCTAACCCACACACCCAGCCCGATGGGTTTTCTCAACAGTATCCTGGGACGGCCTGAAAACGAGAAACCATTCCTGGTTCTGGTTGCCGGTTACCCGGCAGAGGATGCCGTGGTACCCATTATCACCAAAAAACCACTGGAAGAAATTGCCGTTTTTCTATAATCCATGCAGAAAGATAAGTTCAATCAGCCGGCTCTATTTCGGGCCGGCTGTTATTGTTAGCTGTACGGTTTTATCTACATTTCGTGGGTCTGGCTGAGGATATAGTTTTCCAACCCGGCAATAGTGGCTTGCTGACCGGCAATTAATGCGCGTACCACATCGCCAATCGAGATCAATCCCACCAGGTCGTCACCATCGACTACCGGCAGGTGGCGGATATGCGCTTTCGACATGAGCTGCATACAATCATTGATGGTTGTTTCGGAAGATACCACTATCACTTCCTTCGTCATCCAGGCAGCAACGCTCTGGTCCAACGAGCAGCTTCCTTTTTCAGCTATCCTCCAGGCAAAATCACGTTCAGAGATAATTCCCTTAACCGAACTTCCTTCCATTACCAATAAGGCTCCAACATTTTGTGTTCGCAAGCGCTGCAAGGCCATCAATAAATTTGCAGTTGGTTCAATTGTCCACACATCGTGGCCCTTTTGGGCAAGAATATCCTTAACAGTATTCATTCGACCTCCCGTTCATTCAAAAGCCAATAGGTTAACTGATTCTATTATAGGAAGTTTGTAGATAAATACAATTATATTTGTCATATTGTGAATTATGGCACAAATTTTGATAACTTAAAAAATCATTCCCACCCAAACTGTGGGAATGATTTTTTAAAAAAATTCCAAAAGATGTGTTTAGCGCACCAATATAGGTAAAAATATCATATTGCCAGCCGGGTTGTCTCCCACACGAATAACGGCTGTATGCCCAGCTGAATCAGTATAAGTATATATACCGGGGACATTAAAGCGGTATTGGTAACTTTCACTCGGTACCAATCGGCCTGAATCCCACCCAAGTGTACTGGCAAATGGATCGGGACTGCTGATCACTTGTAGTATAGGATCAATCCCGGCATTAACCAGATCACTCATTTCCTCTTGCCCGCCCTGCACGGCCAGCCATTTCACCACTGATCCAACAGGAACAACCAGGTTCGGCTGACTAAATCCGGATAGGCCGGTTTGCACTGTGATCGTGCTGTCAGTGTAGATAGGTGTCAGCGGTACATTGACATGGACAATTTCATTGACCACTTCCACAACCGGACTACGCCATGGCTGGTAGCCGGCTGGCGGTTCTACCTGCAAGTAATATTCTCCGGGGGGTGTAAAGAAGGCAAAATACCCGTCATTGCTAACCACCTGCGGGTTAACCTGGTTGTTATACAGATGTGCCGGCCAGGGCACCCAACCACCCCATTCGGGTATATTAGCCATACAGGTCACTGTGGAACCTGGTAAAACATGAGCGGTCGGATCGCTTGCATCAAAACCAAGGGTTGAATCAAACACATAACCATCCGGATCAATCAAGATGTGCCCGCGATCATTGATTTTCTTTATGATTATTTCTTCGTCTTCATCCTCATATTCGCATTGTGCCCAAAATTCAATACTATGAGCGCTGCCAGTTATATCAAAATGGTAATCGGGATAGATCGAACCGGATGAAGCAGCATAGGTAACCCCATCCGCCACCACCCATAAATTGGTAGGCCGGTCTGTGGTGCCGGTTTCAGGCGGGCAGCTGCAGGCATGGATATCCAATTGGGTGTTGCTAAAACCCAACACACCCTCTATATACCATTCCTGTGTGGATGCATAACCATTCTGATCACGGAAATCGAATGCCAGATTTTGCCCGGCCAACGGTCCACCAGCCGGGGTGCCTGTCCAGGCAGAACGCTGAGGGCACCAGAAACTTTGCGAAGGAAACAACTCAACACTGGATAACTCACTGCAGGTGCCATCCTTGCAGGCTCGGGCATTCAAAAATAAATCTGCATTACCAGCGATGGAACCGGTGTAATAAACGGTAAACAAACCTTGTGAATTGGTAATGGACTGCCCTTTGTAGACACTGCCTTCATATATTTCGATTGTTGTTCCCGGTTGCGCAGAACCTTTCACTTCCAGGGAAGTAGTCTCGGTTGGACAAATTTCGCCGGACACCGGCCAGGTGATCAGCGGAGCAAACAATGGCACCTGGGTTTCAACCGAGAGGTTGAAATTTCTGTTTCCAGCAATTAAAGTGGCAATATTTGTATAAGTATGGCCTGCTATTGGGTCAGAATCGCTTGTGTCGATCTGAATATCCAGCGTTTGCTGAGGAGCAACAGTCTGCTCCGTTTCCCATTCCAACGTTTGACCAATGTGTGTAAAGCTCATATCCGGGCTGTGTATTTCACTTTCAAAATCCAAACCGGTTGGAAGCGTATCCACTACTGAAACATGGATAGGTTGGTCGGCTAAATCATCCGAGCCGTACAGGAAGCGCACCCAATATCTTTGCAAAAGCTCACCAAAGGGATTCCCATCCGGGTCTGGCAAATTAATCCACACGGGTGACAATGCTAATTTTTCAGCGGTCATTTCGGTTGCAGCAGCCTGATTAAACTCATCTGCACCCAGGTCCGGTGAACTTGCGGTTGGCTGCGGGCGTGATCGTCCGTCAATGTCGGTGATAATACCGGCGTTTTGACCTTTACCCAATGCTTGTGAATACAAAGTGAGATGGTAACCATCGGCAGGTTCAAGCGCGGCGGCGCCAGTGTAAGGACTGTTATTGACCAGGGTACCACCACCTGTGCTTGGAGTAGTGTTTGAATCCCACAAAGTGCTATTCAGCGTTACCGAAGATCCGCTTTCAGCCAAAACCCCCACGGTATTTTTAGAAAGGATGGTGTTGGTTAAACCAGTCGTTGTACCACTCACTGCACGCACGCCATAAGAACCGTTCTCCACCAGGGTAGTTTGCAGCAAAGTAGCTTGCACACCGCTTTGCGCCAGATAAATTCCGCCACCGGTATTCCTAACAAAAGCCGTGTTGGTCAGTATTACCTGACTGGTACCGCTAATGCGCAGCCCCACACCGGGATTGGAAATCAATCGGTTGCCATCCAGGAGATTATTTTGGGAGAAGTTGCTGTTGAAAATCTGCCAGCCCGCTGTGCCGGAACTCTCAATTTTTGAACGCAGCACATGCACTGCATTAGGAGACAGATTGTTAAATATCAGAGATCCCAGCGGTTCGCTGTAACCGGCCATACTGCTGCCACCGCAACGGATGGCGACCCCATCCAGATACCCGCTGGCTGCAGATCCATTGAAGATCACCCCGGACCATTGATTGGGGCCATTATCACTGGTTGAAGTAAAAACAATATCCTTACCTGTTTTTGCCTGTGCTTCCAGACGGCCATTCACCATCAGGCCGGATCCCATTCTGCCCATAATGTTTACACCCGGTTCCACTGTCATAGTAATGCCAACGGGTATCGTAAATTTGGACGCCAGCTCATAACCCTCCAGGCCCTCTACCATAGGCAAAGAGAAATCTGCGCCAGTCAGGGCATTATTGGAAAGTACGATGCGTTTATACCCATTGACATCAAACCGGTTCCCGGCCAATGTAACCCGGCTATCTGCACCTGATATAGAGATCGGATAATCGTATTCGTCCGGATTACCATTACCGCTAAAAACAGAATTACGAATGGATGCATACGCATTATCCACTCTTACGGTTGTATCTACGTCATTTACCGTTTGATTATTGGTGATCAGTGCGCTATTAACGAGAAGACTGCCGCCTGCATCGACCCACAGGCTGGGGTAGGTGCCGAAAATTGGGTAACCCTGACCACGACCAGCATTACGAATGGTTATAGCAGCCAGATTGGCTGAACCGCTGCTGACGTAAATACCCCCCCAAGCTGCCGGCGCAGAATCTTCCACAGCCTGAAAAACAACCGGCTCGGTGGGTGTCCCGATCGCATTCAATTGACCTTGCACTTTAAAGACAATACCTTTGCCCCACGGTCCATAAACCCCACGCATGATCGTGCCAGGTTCAAGGTTTAATGTTCCGGAAGGCAACAAAGTGTAAATATCAGAAGAATATGGCACCCCAAAATCATATCCCGCCAGGCCAGGCTGTGGCCGCAACGAATTATGAGTGCCTGAAAGCCCATCTGTTCCCAGCAATACAGCATTTATCGAATTACCGCTGAAGGTGTTATTGGTCATATCCAATACACTGTCCGGCCCGGCAACATAGATGGAATATAACTTCACATCATTGAGCATAGTATTGGAAATGGTATTGTCTGTTAATGTCGCAGAACCGTTGGAGAGGTAAATAACCCCATTTTGATAGTTGGAACTTTCCAGAATATTGTCTGCAACCAAGCTGTGGCTCATAAATAATTGTCCGCCATCTATGGCTGCCACATTACAATAGCGTTGATTCGTTCCACCAGCTCTACCGCCATGCCATATTTCGATATGGTCCAGGGTAGCGCTGGCATCTGCACCCTGAATGATTAACCCACCCCAGCCATAGACTGGGTCAGAAGCGTCCATCACAATTGGGTCAGCTTCTGTTCCCTCGGCGATCAATGTGCCTTCCACGAAAATGGCGTAACCGGAACCCCACGAACCAGGGTGGGTTAAAAGCCTAACTCCCGGCTCTATGGTTAATGTATTAGGGCCATGTATTGTGTAAAAAGAACCGATTTCATAGGCTTCCAGGCCTTCCTGCGAAGTCAATAGTGTGGAGGTTTGGGTTTTCATTGGATCGTTTTGCAGCAAGACCCGGTTTTTTTGATTGTTTGTAAAAATATTTCCATCAATTTCAAGCCGAACACCAGCCCCATCCAGAAATACCGGGTAATAGCCGCTAGCTGTATTGGATGTACCGTTATCTTCAAAGCGAGAATTTTTAATAGATAGATTGATGATTTCAGTGTCATTAGCGCTGTAAGCTGAAACAACCCCACTCCATGCTGTGTTTTCTGCCGGGCTATTGTGATGGAAATACATATGATCCAAAGAAAGCGTACCTGTATTCTGCACACACACCGGTGCATAGGGTGAATTCGAACAACTGAATCCGATACCACCATAACGTACCTCGGCGTAGGCCAGATTGGCTGTTCCACCGCTGACGATCAGACCACCCCACTGTGTTGGGGCACTATCCCCCCCTGAAGTAAAAACAATATTATCCGCATCAGTACCAATGGCATTTAAGATGCCGCTGATAACCAAACGTCCTGTTTGACCATAACTATAATTATTGACCAAACGTACCACCACGCCTGGTTCGATGGTCAGACTTATACCATTTGGTATCGTCAGGCTGCCGTCAATGGTGTGCGGGTTTCCGGCCATTGTCCAGGTTTCATTGCTTGCCAACGTGCCCGTATGGGTAGTACCATCCAGTAATGGTGATGCATTAACGGCCTTATGCGGTATCATCACCAGTGCAAAAAAAACAATCCATAAAAAAACGATTCTAAAAAGTTTGGTCATCTCCAAAAGTCCTTTCTCTCAAATACAGTTTTGTTTTTAACTGCTTGTCAGTTAATCTTCAGTGAAACATTCCATTCCTGGTTTCTTATCCTGATTCTCCAATAAGGTATAAATCTGCCGGATAAAATCCTGCTCATTCTGAAACGATAACGGCTCGCCTTGCGGAATATCAAGGATTGTCCCGACCAACTGGTGCGGCAAATTGGGATCCACCAAAAAACGAACCATCAAAACCTTTATATTTCGCAAATTTTTCACCTTAAATCAAATATTTACGTGTCCACTTTAGCATTCCAGGTTGACACAAACCTGTCAAAAACAGCAATTTTTGCAAAATATGAAAATTAATGGAAAAACTGCATTAAAAAATGAAACTTTCCGGTTAATTTGACCGGAAAGTTGATAGATTGTTCAATTTACCCCGCAGAATGAGCACGTTCTCTATGCCATCACGCGCGAGTCTGTTTCATACGTTCATTGTTGTTCCGATGTCAATTGTTCATTTCACCAACAAAGGCAAATATAAGGCGTGATCAAATATTGGCAGCATCACAGCCGTATATGGCGCGCGTACTCCACCAGTTCTGCGGGCGTCGCGCCATATCGCATGTACAACCCCATCAAGTGTGACCAACTGTGGAAAATCAGCGTTAATATTTTCCGGTTCAGCGGCATCAGATAATTTCACCGGCTCACTCCAACTCTCCCCACCATTTTTTGAATCAATGGAATAAAGCTGGTATTTATCCGGAAAATCTGACCAGGCAATTACGATTTCATCATCGGTTACCCCATACCCATGAGGAAGTACAGCCAGGGCAATGGTTTGCAGAATATCTTTAGGCAGCGTTAGTGGCCCAGCCAAAATAGGTTCTTCCCAACTTTGTCCTTTATTCGCAGATCGAATCACTTCCAAATGGACCCCGACAACTTCACCATTATCGCAGCCAGTATGGTTGGTTTGAACATAGGCGACATAAACCACTCCCGTGTTTCCCAAAGCCAAGGATGGGTGATGTACCACTAAACAACCATCGAAAGGTGGGGTAAGTGGGATCATATCTTCCCAGGATTGTCCACCGTCATTCGAAGTCGTAAAGAAAATACGTGTCTCACCTGAAACCAACTCATCAAACATCAGGTATATCCGTCCCTGGGTATCTACTTCCATTGCTAACGATCCAATCTTATAGATATCATAACCAACCGGATAAGCAAGACGTTGGAAGGTCCAGGTGTTACCAGAATCAGTGGAACTGGAAAAATCAATGAACATTTGCCCACTGGACGGATTTTCGAAAGACGCTACGTAAATCACATTACTATTCCCAGGACGCGGGTCCAGTGCAATCACCGGCAACACCTGGTTGGGGGCGCGGTTTATTGACGGAATGATATCCATATTCGCCGACCAGCTCACTCCACTATCCGAAGAGCGTGAGAAAAAAATATCATTATTGAAATCATTGCGTTTATCTGTCCAAACGGAATAGATTGTGCCATCAGACGCCATTGCCACATCCGGGTAGATGGCCAACTGGTGACCAGGATCGGTAATTTTGTTCGGATTATTCCAAACGGAAGAATCTGCGTTTCTTGTGCTGGCATAGATATCATAATCCATGCTGTAAACCGCCGCCATCTCGTCATTCGGGCCAGACGCCATCCTGGGGCGCTCCTCTATTGAAGATGTTGTGTTCGCAACCAGACGATTGGTACCCCAGGGTGCGGCTGAGTTAGCCGTGTATATGGGTAGCGACAGGAGGATAAACAGACAAATGAGAATGAACCAAATCCTTTTGTTTTTCATTATTACCTCACCATAGCCGGGAGAAAAATTTTGTGGTTCAGAATTGTAGCTTCAGCGGATGCATACCCAATCTGGTAGGAAGTTCCATTAAAACCGGAATACCACATCTTGAGGGTGGAATCCACCTGCAATACCGCCGCATGATCTGCACTTTCGCCATCCCATGCTCCAGCAGTGCCTTGCGGCAGCACCATTCCTTTGCGAGTCCAGTGCGCACCATCGGACGAAATGGCGTAGCCAACCTGGCTGAGATTACCAGTCGGGTCACCACCGGAATACCACATATGAAATACAGTGCCATCATATAAAACCCTGGGATGGTAGGCATAGTGATCCCAACCGCCGCTGCCGTTGGCAATGACCGGGTTATTGACGTCCTTTGTCCAGGTGATGCCGTCCGGAGAAGTAGCATAACCGATACCACCGTTGAGCCCACCGCGATACCACATGTAGTAGGAACTGCCTACTTTGATCACGTTGGCTGCGCCTACATAGACGCTGTCCCAACTGTTTCCCGTGCCAATGGTTAATACCGGGTTTCCGATATATTTTGTCCAGGTAAATCCATCCGGAGATGTTGCGTAACCGACCTTGCCGATATCAGAAGCATCCAGCCCGGTATACCACATTTTGTAGGTGTCGCCGTCTTTCATAACAGATGGGAAACTGACGTGCCCGGCATCCCAACTGCCTGTAGATCCAGGTATCAATACCGGACTGCTGCCCTGGCGGGTCCAGGTGGTACCGTCCGGTGAGATAGCATAGCCAATTTTCCTGATGGTACTGGATGTGCTTGAACCAGCATACCACATCTTATACGTGGTTCCATCCAGCAAAACGCTGGGTGCGAAGGTGTATTGGTCATCCCAGGCGCCGGGCGTTGCAATTGTCAGCACCGGATTGTCCGTGGATTTGGTCCATGCACCAGGAATAAATGGGTCTGCCAACGCACGGGCATGGGCTGCCCATCCACTGACAAAAAATACTGCCAGTGCTGCGCAAAAACCATAAAAACGAATACGATTGGTAAAACTTCTTTTTTGATTCATATTGTCTCCTTCGTATATAGGCTATCCATCTAGCTTCGCAGCTTGTCTATCGAATAACCAGGGGCAAATAGATGCTTTTGAGAAAGGTCTCTGAATAAACCACTGGACGCAGGCGGAATTCTTCCAAAGAATATTGTGGGGCACCCTGCATGTATTTGATTCGAAACTCATCCGGATAACATGTTCCAAGTGTGCTGTACAGGTTTGGCAGGCTGGTTGTGTGAAAAAAGTAAGTAAGCCCGCCCATATCCGATCCGCCATTCATGTCAACCCAATAGCGTGAGCGATCAATCAGTTGCTGGTCACAGGTGGTTAATATTCCGGCACGTCCGGTTGGGTCACTGATCGAGTGTTGTGCAGCCAGATCGGGTGTTTCTGTATAGTTAAACCAGGCGGAGCCGCTGCGGAAGGCGATGGTGGTGTTTGCCGTATTTTGAATGTAAATATCAAAGGAGGCCTGTCCATATCCATTCCCGCGCGAGTTTAACAGAATGATTTCATCTGAATCGCTTCTTGTTATGCGGTACCGGGCGGCTTGAATTCGATAATTGCCGCCTCCCACAGCAGGAACCAGATAGGTGTATGTCGATCGGGAAACGTGAAAATCGTCAATATCCAGGTCTGCCGGGGTGTTTCCATTGAGATCAGCCACAAAAGTGTATTGCTTTATCCGATCTTGGATTTGCATATCGGTAAATAGCATATGAGCTGCTGTGTCATTTGTGACCCACTTAGACCCATTCCAAAAGAAAGTCCCGCGACTGTTTTCCGGATTTCCATCTTCATCTCCCACTTCAATATCTCCACCCGGCTCTGTATCCACGTGAAGTGTATTATTGCCAACAGTGGTCATGAATTCATCCGCTCCCAGATCGGCAATTGTGCCTAAATCAACTGCTCCATTATCAATATCTTTATAATCAGCAGTTGTAGAAACAGACCGGTCACGTGCCGGGGAGGTTTCACTGATATGGTAGTAGGTTTTTAAATTGGCAGTATCCAATTCTCTGAAGAGCGGATCGCCGGTATAGGCGTGTTGAATAGAGAGGCTGCCGCTGCCGCCCGTGTTAGCAGTATTCCCCCAGGTGGTTCCGCTGCCCCACAAAACACCATCAACCGTGCCAGTGCTGGGTGCGGTAAGGGAGATAGCCACCGTCTGCCCCGCTGCCAATAAATTGGCGGCCGTCAGCGTGGAAGCACCACTCAGACTCACTCCACTGCCATTACCGCCAGTGTTATGAGCGATTGTGGTATAAGTCAGATGAATCTGTGTTCCATCAGACAGCAACCCTGCACCAGGTGCTATGGGCATTGTCACGACATTATCGGTCAGGATGTTTGTCATCAAATCCATCTGTCCGCCGGCTAGCGAGATACCGCCTCCTCCCGAAGCCGCACTGTTTCCAAAGATCCAGGACCGGGTAATGCTTGAATTACCCGTTATACTGTGCAGAGCAATGCCGCCACCTAAATTACCGGCAATATTGGAGATTATCCGGCTGGATTCCAATACAAGGCTGGACGCATCGAAAAGAAAGATTCCCCCCCCTGAGCCAGTTGCCTGGTTATTGCTAACCACACAACGCTGCATCGTGAGCTGCACACCCGACCCGGATACCCCGCCCCCCTGGTTGACCAGACCATTTTTGATCTGGATGCCATACAGGATGACGTCGATCGGATCATCCGGGTTTCCATCGATGAGGATGGCTCTGCCGAGGTGCTGGGCATCCAACACGGTTGGGAACGTGAACGGCTGCGGGTCAAACCAATCGGTTATCCGGAAGCCGCCTTGCAAAATCAAATCCTTGTTAATCTGAAGGACCTGACTTTTCCCGGCAGGAATGGTGTAAGTTCCTGTGGCAATGCGGATAATACTCCCTGCTGGAGCAGCGTCCACTGCATCTTGTGGGTTGCTGTAACAGGGTAACATTTCAGCACAATCGCCCTCGGGTGCCACATAATAAATTGCGTAAACGGCAGCAGCCGAAACGTTTGTCACACCACTCGCCGGACCCAGGCAATTGAACAGCAAAACGGTCAACAGAATGGTAAGATAAATAGGAACTTTATGTGTATTCATTTTTTATACCTCACGCTTGCTTTCTAAAAAATCTCTTGATTGAAACTTACGAAGTAAGACCTGCCACACGACCCATTCGGTAGTTGATCCTCTATACCGGCATACGGCTGTTATTCAGAATTCAGCTCGTCCACATGTTCTTCTTGCTCCCCTGGATTTGTATCCTGATTCTCTAATAAGGTATAAATCTGCCGGATAAAATCCTGTTCATTCTGAAACGATAACGGCTCGCCTTGCGGAATATCAAGGATTGTCCCGATCAACTGGTGCGGCAAATTGGGATCCACCAAAAAACGAACCATCAAAACCTTTATACTTCGCAAATTTTTCACCTTAAATCAAATATTTATGTGTCCACTTTAACATTCAAGGTTGACACAAACCTGTCAAAAACAGCAATTTCTGCAAAACATGAAAATTAATGAAAAAGCTGCATTAAAAAATGAAACTTCCCGGTCAAATTCACCGGAAAGTTGGTGGATTGTTCAATTTACCCCGCAAAAAGAGTCCGTTCCCTATTCCGTCACACGAGAGTTTATTTCATACGTTCATTAATAGATTGAAAATACGTGCGCAATTCCGCATGAGGCTGAGTCCCCAACTCTTCCGATAATATTTTTTCAAGCTGTTTATATAAACGCCGGGCACCGGTTTTATCCTGCAGCGCCATACACGCCTGCATACCTAGCAATACAGCCTGCTCATGCCAGGGTTCAATCGTCAACAAACGCCGTACATATTCCAGGGCAGTTGAAAACTGACTGGATTGAATTAACTGCTGTGCATTAAGTAATAACGCCTGTTGGATCAAAGGAGAAACCCGTTGACGTTCTACAAACAACCATTCGGCAAAGGGGTATTCAGGGAGCAGATCACCTTGAATCGTTTTTAAGGCGTTTTCCCATTGTTCCTGGCGGCAGCAGGCATAAAAGTCATGAAGATCTACGCGCGAGCCTTTGGGAATGTGCAGGCCTACCCGTCCGTCTTCCACATACACATAACGCGAGGGCAAATCCTGTGCGGTAGACTCTGGTTCCAATGCGTGCCGTAGTTTGGAGCAAGCCTGATGAAAAAATGAGCGTGTACTGCCCGGGTCTTTTTCGGGCCACATGGCTTCGGATATCTGCTCAAACGTCAGTGTGTAACCGGGAGCCAATAATAGCAGAATCAATAACTCATCCGCGCGGCGCTGGCCGAGTACTTTTTTTTCAATCCTGCGCGTTCCAACCTTAACACGAAAGCCGCCCAACATTTGTACATACAGCGGTTGTGGTGGTACGCTTTGCAAATTCTTCAGAAAAATTGCAGTACACTGACGCGTTTCGCTATCCACGGCTGACAATCCGGAAGCCAACAATGGATAACTGATTTCTCTTTCTTCATCGAGCAGGAAACTATAGCCTCCTGCCTGAATTCTGCGCAGGGCCTCCTGCAGGAATGGTCCCGGTGCTTCTTCCATCCCGGCCAGATAAAAATAAGCCTGCGCCAAGTCAAAATTAGCACGCAGCGTCTTTGCAATTTCTATGGCAGACTTTAAATCCGTAATGGCAGTTGAATGAGCGCCCATTGCCATTGCGGTACGTGCCCGTTCAATCAATGCAATGGCTTGAAACTGGCGATAATTTAAGCGGACGGTGACGGCAACTGCATCCTCTGCCCAGGCAGCCGCAGCCGGGAAATTTCCCGCATTCCGATAAGTGCGGCATAAACCTAAGCGCACTTCCACATTCAGACCGGGGTCTCCTGTAGATTCTGCAATGGAGCGTGCCCGGGTATACAGTATCAGCAGATTTTCTGTGCTTCGAATACCTTGCTGTAACCCGGCACGCAAACAGCAATAAAAACCTTCGCCCAAAGAACCAGGCAATACGCTTCGTTCCATCTGGTCGGCTATCTCACCAGCCAATTCGTATTGGCCGGTGCTCCAATACACCCAGGCAATATCCGCAAGAGGAAACCAAAGCTCTTCCACTACATTAAGAGACTGGGCCAAAGCCAGGGCCTCCTTGCCAGCGGCCAGGCACAATTCAAATTGACCTTGCGGCCAATAGATATTGGTGGCCAAACTATGGAGACATTTGTATAAGGCGTAACGGTAATCCAACTCACGCGCCAGGTCAGCCGCCTGATGATAATAGACTTCAGCACAGCCAGGATCGCCCTGTTCTGCTGCGCAATTACCCAGGATGCGCAGCGCATCGCAGCGGGAAAACGAGCTGGCGGGTGCAATCCGGAGCGCCTCTGTCAGCAAAGATTGAGTCTGGTTGTAATGGCCCTGGCGAAAATGAAAATGTGCCAGCCCAACAAGGGCGACAGCAACATCAGCCAAATTGCCGGAGTTTTTAGCGGCATTTAATATCAGCGTGGCTCTTTGTAGTGCAGCGCCTACTTCTCCGCTACGCTCCAATGCCTGGCAGGCTTCAATCTGGTCTGCAATCGATGTTTCTCCCATGAATTAAATTATACCGGGGAATTTTCATTCATTATGGTTTCACACGAGCTTTAAATTATGGCTGCTTGTACAAGCAGGCCATACCCAAAAGGAATAACCCGGACAGAGCAAAACTGTCAAATTCCCGGTTTTATTTTTTAAAACCCCTTGACAGTTATGAGAATTCGCGTTATTATATCGTTACGCTGTATACAGTCAAACGATATAACGCAACACTGAATAAACAAGGACGTATGTATGAATCTGAATAAATTTTTACCAATGACCGAAACAACTTATTACATTATGCTCTCTTTACTGGTTCCGCTGCATGGATATGGAATCATGCAGCAGGTGAGAGAACTCAGCAGAGGCAACGTGGAACTGGCTCCCGGCACCCTGTATGGCGCACTGGAAAATTTAAAAAAACAAAAACTGATCGTTCCGGTATCAGAAGATGGTGAATCGAGGAGAAAAACCTATCTTCTTACCGATTTAGGAAGGGAAGTATTAACCCTGGAATATGAACGCATGCAGTCGCTTATTTCCGTAAGCACACCAATTTTATATGGAGAAAAATAAAATGAGTACCATTACTAAAACACACTACCCCATCTTTTTTTCATTTGAAAAAGAAGAACACTGGCTGGAAGAAATGTCTGCCCAGGGTTGGCACCTGATCAAAGCCCCTGGCTTTGGCTACACTTTTGCTCAAGGGCAGCCGGAACAGCGCACCTATAAGATCGATTTTCGATATTTCAAGCATAATGAAGACCAGGAAGAGTATCTCAGCCTGTTCATGGACAGCGGCTGGAATTATGTAAAACCGGTAAAAAACCAATACAATTATTACTTCTACACTAACCAGGAGGATGCCTCAAAAGATATCTTTTCCGATACTACTTCTAAGGCGCAGCGTAATTTGCGCGCCGCCCAATACTCTGCCTACACCATGCTGGCAGTGATGTTGCCGTATGCTGCACTCTACCTGAGCGGCACGATTAAACTCAGTGAAATCGGTTATCTTACCCCCGGTTTATGGGAAATGCAGGGAGTGGAATTCACCCAGCACTTCCTTTTTGAAACACCGTTTGTGTTTTTGCGCGTGGTTACCGCTCTATTTCCGGTTTTTATTGTTCTTTTAACCCTGTTTTTCTATTTGCGCTCATACCGTTCTTACAAAAACCGGGTAAAATCGTTATAAGAAATTTAAACACCTATATATAAAAAGGTCGCCTAACCGATAGGCGACCTTTTTATATATTTTTCAATCGATCAGCGAATTACCAATGGTATAAATATTTTATAGAATACGATCTGAATATTCCAACTATCAGATAGGCTGCCATAATAATCCGTGTTGCCCAGGTATTCAGCGGTAATTACGTAGTTTCCTAATGGCAGATCAGTAGTATTCATGCTGGCCATACCATTAACCAAAGGTACCGTAGCGTTATAAATCCCATTGATATAAAATTTTACATTACCTTGTGGATCACCACCGGCGGGGGCGATTGGAGAAACAAGGGCTGTCCATTGTGCCTGTGTTCCAAGAATACTCAAAGGTGAACCACTGATAACTACATCTGTATGCGCCTTGATAACTAAGGGCCCGGAAAAAGATTCCGAAGTTGTAGTACCGATAAAGTTAGTATCCCCCAGAACTTCAACATCTGCCTGTAATACACCGGTGCCAGGTGCGGCGATCTGGCAAATGCCAACCCCATTAACCAGTTCCACTGTGCAGTCTGCTGCCGTATCCTTGATATTCGGTTGAGAGTCCATCGCTTCATCTACCACCTCATTCAACAATGTAATGGTGATATTTCCGGTTGGGATACCACTACCAGGCGCTTTTACACGTACTTTAGCGGTTATGACTACCATTTGCCCCATTACTGGACTTTGCGGGTTGAAGGTTACTTCATAGATCTCTGTTTCAGCCGGATTAACAACCGGACCGGTGAACGCAACATTCAAATCCGCACCATAGTTCGCATCGCCTGCATAGGAGGCCGTCAGACTCATTGGGTCAGCTGCAAAAGTGGGGGTAAATTCACAGGTGCCGCTGCCGTTGGTAAAGACAATATCACATTCATCCACGCCATTGGTCACCGTAACTGTGCCGGAACTGATTTCGGAGTCATCCAATGTGTGCTCAACCGTTACACTCAAATCGAAGGGTTGACCAACGACCACGGTAGCTGGATCAAATGTTAGTGAAGCAATACGGCTTTCACCTTTGGTAACGTTCGGTCCAGCCAAAGGAGTGGCGGAACTTTCATTGAAATCGGCATTGCCAGCGTAAATTGCCGTCAAATTGACTCCTGCTGTCGTGGTTGGGGTGATAGCACAACTGCCGCTGCCAGCTGAAAGGCTGGAAACAGTACAGGAATCCGCTGCATAATACACCGTTACCGAACCGCCAGGAGTACCACTGCCAGGTGCAGCCGCAGCCACATTCACTGTTACATTAAAGGGTTCACCCAATTCAACCGTGGCGGGCGAGAAACTACTGATGGTTGTCGTACTGCTGGCTTTATTAACCCGATGTTCATTTTCCAAAACAAATGTCCCGGCAAGATAATTCTCGTCTCCGCTGTATACAACGGTAATATCATGATCGCCAATAGCGAGCGTACTGATAGTCCCAGTGGCTGCGGTCCCATTTGTGAGAGCAAAGGTACCCAATGCTGAACTGCCTGCGGTGACAGTGACAGTTCCGGTAGGCTTATTGGCCAGGATATTTTGATTATTGGTATTAACCTGGAATGTGATCGCCTGGCCAAAAACAGATGGTTCCGCGGATGCAATTGCCGTAATCACCGACACTGCCTTTTCTACTACCTGCGACTCAGGAGAGAGCGCATTATTGGAAGCAGAAAAATGATCAGTGGGAGTATAACCTGTGGCGGGGTAATTATAATAAGCGGTTACTGTATGCGTACCTACCCATAAAGCATTGTAAATAAGAACTTTTTCGGCCTGACCACTGACATTCAACCAAACAGGGGCACCATAATCTACGCCGTCGACTTTAAATTGTACGTAACCTGCTGGCGTTGCATAGCCCGGATCATCGGTCTCAACCGTAGCGCGCACCGTTACGGATTCACCGTAGGTAATAGGATTGTCCAGTGAAACCACTGTAATTGTTGTAGCAGCAGATACAACAGTCTGCGTAATATCGGGTGAGAGACTCTCATCAAAAACCACGTCGCCGGAATAGGAGGCGCGCACATTATGGATTCCCGGCGTCATCGTTACATCTGCGACACTTGTTGCTGACCCATTCACCAGCGCAACTGGAGCACCAACTGGCTCATCATCCACATAGAACTGGACGCTTCCACCAGGTTGTCCAATACCACCGGTGATGGCATTCACTTGGGCCGTGAAAGTTACCGGTTGGCCGTAAACAGAGTCGCTATTTGAGGAACTGATCGCCGTGGTTGTGGATGCACGTAAGATTATTGGACCGGCGAACTGACCGGAACTCGGGTTGAAATCAAGACTGCCGTTGTAAGTAGTTGTCAAGTTTGGTTGACCAGGCTGATGGGCAATAAATTCACAGGTACCGCTACCGTTCACCAGGGTGACTTCACAATTATCCACCCCATTTGAAACAGTCACTGTACCGTTTGGCACACCATTCCCAGGCAAATCAACACCGGCGCTGACGTTAACCGTAGTTGGCAGACCTACCTCTACAATCCCGGGATCAAAACTCAATGACAAAATTGAGGTATCGGCTTTATCAAAAACAGATCCGGTCACTGAAGCTGATACAGAACCATTATATATTCCGTCTCCGCTGTAAACCGCTGTCAGATCAGGCTGGCCGACATGATCTAATGTCAACGTACAGAACCCGCTGCCGGAAACCAGAGAAATCTCACAATCATCCACACCATTGGAAACGGTTACTGTTCCGGTGGGGTCACCGTCTCCGTATGTTTCTGCATCAACGCTCACCGCCACTTCAACAGCCTGCCCAACCACAACAGAAAGAGGATCAAATCCATCAATGGTTGTAACGGTATTGGCTTTGGCTACCTGAGGTCCGGCAATGGGTACAGCCGGGCTGGCATTAAAATTGCTATTCCCAGCGTAAACTGCCGCGAAATTCGGCTGACCGGTGGCCGTTGGAATTAGCTCACAGGTGCCGGCGCCATTCACCAGAGTGACTTCACATTCGTCCACCCCATTTGAAACGGTCACAGTACCATCCGGAATACTGACGCTGGGTGCTGCAGCTGCCACTGTGATTGTGACCAAAGCTGGTTGACCCACCACCAATGTCAACGGATCAAATCCGTTAATAGTTGTGGTTGTACTGGCTTTACCAACCAGCGGGCTTTCATCTGATTCAGAGGTGTCCTGGCTGGAATTAAAGTTGCTGTCACTGCTGTAGATTGCGGTTATCGGAGGTTGGCCGGCCAAACTGGGGATAAGTGCGCAACTGCCGCTGCCGTTTACCAGGGTCACTTCACATTGATCGACCCCATTACTCACGGTTACGATTCCACCTGGGTCATAGCTGGAAGAAAGTGCACTCACCTCTACGGAAACCTGGTAGGATTCTCCTGTCACAACTTCACCCTTATCAAAACCTGTAATACTGGTGGTTGTATCTGCTCTTACCACTGTGTGAGCATCCAAAAATTCCACAATATGCGGCGCGTACTGTTCATCACCGCTGTATTGAATGATGATTGTATGGGAACCTACTGATAACGAAGTGGTGGTGGTTGTGACAGCCTGCCCGTTTGCATCCAGGCTTAATGCGCCATCAAAAAGAACTCCATCGATCAACATTTGAACCGAGCCGGTAGGAGCTATAAAATTATCGACTGGTGAAATGACGGTAATGGTAAAGGATACCGGCAATCCCAGTACGGAAAGTTCTTCGGAGGCTTCAACCGTAATTTCGGTTTCTCCTAATCCAATCACCTGAATCAATGGATCTGCCAAATTATCAGATGCATTAAAGCGGGTGGAAGGAATATAAACAACTGTAATCTGGTGCTCTCCTACCCATAGGGCTGTATAAGGTAACACTTTTGCTGACTCTCCGCTGCTATTCAATCCGATCGGTGCACCATAGTTCACCCCATTGACTTTGAACTGTACACTCCCTTCAGGAGTTGCCAGACTCGGATTGCTGGCCGTAACAGTGGCAATTACCGTTACTGAGTCACCATAAGGTGCCGGATTTCGGGTTGAAACAAGGGCAATGGACGTATCCGCAGGGATAACTGTCTGGCTAATGTTTTCAGAAACTTCACCCATAAAATTATCATCGCCTAAATATTCAGCCCGGACCAGGTGAGAGCCTATATCCAGACCGGGTATGCTGACGCTGTGTGCTTCACCCGAGGTTAAAGCCACCGGATCGCCAAACAGCGCGTTATCCAGATAGAATTGAACAAAACCAATAGGTAGCCCGGAACCGGGCGGACCCACGCTGACTGCAGCTGTAAATGAAACCGGTTGTCCATAGACCGATTCAAGATCGGAAGAAGTGATCACAACCACTGTGGGCGCTTTTGATACGGACGGACCAGAAAACACGGCGGAAGAAGGGTTGAAATTATCATCGCCGCTGTAGGATGCGTCCAGATCCGGCTGTCCGGGTGCGGTCGCCGTAAAGCTACAGGTACCGATCCCGTTCTCAAGAGTTATAAGGCAGCTATCCACCCCATTGGAAATGGTTACAGTTCCGGTGGCAGTACCGCTACCAGGCTCATCAACACCCACATTGATTGTTATATTCGTGGGCTGGCCCACTACCAGAGTTTCCGGTGAATACACCAGGTCTCTGATACTGGTTTCCGCTTTGAACACATCCGGCCCGGTAATTGGACCAGCCATACTCGGATTAAAATTCACACTGCCGTTGTAAGATGCGGTGAGGTCTGGCATGCCGGGGGCTGTTGGCGTCAATTCACAGGTACCGCTGCCACCCATTAAAGTGACCTGGCAGGTATTGAAGCCATTGGAGATCGTCACTGTGCCATCCACTGTTCCGCTGCCTGGCTGGTTTACCGCCATAGTGACTGAAACGGTTGTGGGTTGTCCCACCACCAAATCTTCAGGCAAATAAGTAAAGCTGGTAATCGTTGTGCCGGCTTTATTGACTAAAGGTCCGGTTATAGCGCCAGAAACACTGGGGTTAAAATGATCGTCGCCGCTGTAAGCTGCGGTCAAATCCGGTTGCCCGATGGCGGATGCAATGAACTCACAGCTTCCATACCCATTCTCCAGGGTCGCCACACAGCTATCAGTACCATTGGTGATTTCAACACTACCGCTGGCCGTGCCATTCCCTGGTAAATCTATACCTACTTCAATAGATACGATCGCAGGTTGACCTACAACCAATTCTGCGGGGTCATATGTAAAACTGGTGATTGAAGATTCTGCTTTTGTAACATCCGGCCCCGCAATAGACAAATTACTGCTTGCGAAATTACTATCGCCGCTATAAGTTGCAGTCAAATCTGGTTGACCCGGCATTGTAGAAGAAAAAATACAACTGGCCTCACCATCCTCCAGAGTAGCCTGACAGGTATCCGCCCCATTGGAAATGATTACAGTTCCGGATGCTGTACCGCTGCCTGGCAGGTCCACACCTACACTAAAATTTACCAGTGTTGGCTGACCCACTACTAACTCTGTGGGTAAATAGGTAAATGCAGTAATACTGGTTTCAGCTTTATTAACCAACGGTCCGGGTACTGCACCGGAAGAAGTGGCATTAAAGTTTGTATCGCCGCTGTATACCGCACTCAAATCCGGCTGGCCGGGAGCAGTGGGCGTAAAGCTACAGGTACCACTGCCATTATCCAAAGTTACCTGGCAATTGTTTGTACCATTGCTGACTTCAACTGTACCCGTAGCGGTGCCACTTCCTGGCAAATCAACTTCTACAACAATGTTCACAATTGCAGGTTGCCCAACAACCAATTCCTGAGGATTCGTTGTAAAAGTGATGATAGAGGTATCGGCCTTAATTACAGCCGGCCCTGGAATTGCATTTGAAACAGAACCATTAAAATGATTGTTTCCACTATACGTAGCTGTTAAATTAGGCTGACCTGGTGCTGAAGGCACTAATGCACAACTTCCACTGCCGGCGGATAAAGTAGCAACGCAGCTGTCTGTACCATTACTGATGGTTACGTCACCTTCGGGTATACCAACGCCCGGGGCTGCTACCAGCACATTTACAGAAACAGTCGTTGCCTCACCGACTACCAGGTCTAAGGGTGTATAACCGGATAATGATGTGGTTGTACTTGCCTTGTTGATCACGACAGGGTCTGTAATTTGGCTGCCAACGCCTATAAAATAATCATCTCCGCCGTATTGAACAGTAAATACATGCGAGCCACCCAAAGCCGAAAAGTCCGGAAGCGTCACTGTGCCATCCGCTTCCAGTGTTAAAGGCCCGGCATAGTACACATCATCTACCAGTAGTGTTACCGTACCAGTAGGGATACCGATGTACGCCGGGCTGGCAGCCACAGCTATCTCTAAATCAACTGGCTGGCCGGTCACAATGGGGTTGGTTTGTGGTGTTATGCTAATTATCGGCGGAGCTTTCTCAACCGTTTGATCTAATGGGTTAGATGAATTATTACTGGCCAAAAAGTTCTCTGCGCCGCTATACACCGCGGTGATGGAATGCACATCCGGCCATAACGCCGTAAAGGGAATGGTACGGGTTGCTACACCACTTCCATTTAAAGTCACCGGGGCGCCGTAATTGATTCCATCCAGTTTATACTGCACGGTTCCATTGGGGATCGCAAGAGAAGGGCTATTGGCTGTGACGGTCGCTGTAAACATCACACTCTGCCCATATATCGAGGGATTAAGGGAAGAGATGACTGTTGTCGTAGTGGGTGCTTTTTCTATTACCTGGCTTAATGGTGCTGCTATACTGGTGTTGAAATTGGTGGTACCCAGGTAATCTGCGCCAATTGAATAGGTTCCCTGATCGGCAGGCAAAGAAATACTGGTTGCCACACCCGCAGCCAGGTCCACCAGTGAACCCAAATTCTCTCCATTCAGGGTAAATTGCACCTGACCAACCGGCGTGGCTAAGCTGGGTGCGATAGCGGCAACGGTTGCGGAAATTTGCAGCGGAGCACCATAGGGTGATGGATTATAAGGCGAAGATAAGACAATATCGGTATCGGCTATGTTAACCGTATGGTTTTCCGTATCACTGGAGCCGTAGAAATTCGCATCGCCGCTGTAGGTAGCCGTTAATGTTTTCACACCGGGTGATGTCGATGGCAAAACACAGGAACCGGAACCACTGGAAAGAACCACTGGTTCGCAGTTATTGGTGCCGTCACTTAACAAAACCGTGCCCTCAAGGGCTCCGGAGCCGGGTGCCAAAGCGATTACACTAAAATTAACCGTGTAGTCTTGCCCATACACACTGGGATCCGCGCCATCACTGGTTATCGTAGTTGTCGCACTGGCTTTATTAACCGTGTGTGTTTCCGTATCACTGGAACCATTGAAATTTGCATCACCACTGTAAGTTGCAGTCAATGTTTTCGCTCCCGGTGATGTGGAAGGCAATCCACACGAGCCGGAACCACCGGATAAGGTCACTGGGCCGCAGCTATTGGTGCCATCAGAGAGCGTAACCATACCGGTTGGTGTTCCTGATCCGGGCGCAACGGCTGCCACACTGAAATTGATCGTATAATTCTGACCATAAACGCTGGGGTCCGGGGTATCACTGGTGATCGTGGTAGTTGTATTGGCTTTTTCAACCGTATGGGCTTCCGTATCACTGGATGTGTTATAGCCCAATGCTGTTCCGTTATAGGTAGCGCTTAATGTCTTACTGCCCAGAGAACCGGAGGGGAACGAACATGAACCACTTCCACCGGACAGGGTTATAGTACAGGAACCGCCGGTGCCATCACTGACACTCACGGTGCCATCCGGTGTGCCAATACTGGGAGCAACCGCGGCAACACTGACGCTAACGGAATAATTACTCCCATATACACTCGGGTCCGGAGAATCAGCGGTTATGGTTGTTGTTGTATTGGCATTGGAGAGACTGGCTGTCGCCGAAGCAGTTCCCGAAGAGGCGTTATCCAGCAAAGTCAGGGTATACGATTTGCTATGGACCGGGCTGTTTGATGAATTGTGGTATTCGAGATGTTCTACGATATACTCTGCGATAACATTGGTAACGACATCGGTTACCACATTGATCCCATCGATATACATGGTGGAACCCACAACCATACCTCCGGTAGCATCATACGTGCCGGCCAGAAAACGAAATTGCAAACTACAGGTACCGCTGGGGCACACCGTGCTGTTTACAGATGCATTTGTTGTCACCCAACCGCCGGTGTTATCACCCCGACCATAAAACAATTGCTGCTCTACCCCAGTGGATGAATTTTTCAGGTAGCCATATACGTCATAATCATCGCCACTGTCCACTGCATTCCAGCGTAAGGTAAGGGTATCATTCGCCTTGGCATAAAAAACACTGCTGGTAATCTCGGGGCCATGTGCTGTGCCATACCCCACCGTAACACTGCCATTTATTTTCAATTCTGCAGCATATGTACCGGAAAAAAACTGGGAGGTTACTACATTGGAAGTTTGTGAAATACCGACGGGTGTATCACCCGGTAACCCGGAAAAGCTATTATTCACCGACCATCCGGAAAAATCCCCGGTTTCAAAACCGGAATTCAATAAAGAAGCACTGAAATTAATACGTAAGGGCTGGCCATTAACCCCATTTCGGACCGGGTCAATGGTGCCCACCCGATTCCCATTCCAGGAAACCGCGTCGCCGGAAACGCCTAATGATCCTGAGCTTAGAATGCGTAGTTGGTCTCCCATATCTCCGCCGCTATTAATAGCGATATCGATGTATCCATCAGACCAGTTGTCCGATCCGGAAACGCTTACATCGGAATCCAAATAACGCCAACCCTCCTGGACAGTCATGCTCAAATTATCCAGGCCAGTCACCGAACCGGCGAGATTCTGTTTAGCGAATGCCAATCTGGTAGAAACGCTCAACATCACAATTAAAGTAACCAAAATTACCGATTTAAGAAATACTTTCATGAGAAGTCCTTTTCATGTTACTCTAAACACGCATCCATTGCATAAACTAGTTTGATTTAAAAGTTCGTCCGTATAGAGAATTCCACCAAAAACTTTTGCCGTTACTCTTACTTTTTTGATGGGCAGAACAATTATTATGACGATACTTTAGATCGTATAAAGAATGTACACAACAAAAAATCAATAGACTATATAGATCGAATTAATATGCCATAAAGAAACCATGAATCTTTTCCTGGCCTGTTATAATCACCGGCATGCGGCGTTCCTGGATTAACAGTGCGATATTACTCTTTGGCGTGTTTTGCGGATCATCGGCGGTGATTATGATCAAAGCCAATAATGAAAATCCGTTCTTGATTGCTTCTTATCGTTTACTCATCGCCGCCGCCGTTCTTTTTCCACTCTTTCTTCGGGAAAAGCGCAATTACAACGGCGATTATGGTTGGCGTCAGGTGCGCTGGTCACTACTGCCCGGGCTGCTTCTGGCACTGCATTTCATCACCTGGAATATTGGGGTGCAGCTCAGCCCTGTGGCAAACGCCAGCCTGATTGTAAATACTACCCCGGCGGTTATGCCTTTCTTTTTGTGGTTTTTTTATCGTGAACGCATTAACCGGCTCGAGATATTGGGAACACTGCTGGCGCTCGCCGGATTGGCCATTCTGGCATTTGTTCGCGCCGACCTGACCGATGCAAATTTACAGGGACACCTGATCACTTTTATTTCCATGCTGTTCTTTGCGGCTTACCTTGCACTGGGACGGCGCAACAGCGGGCGCTTACCATTGTGGCTTTATATGGTGCCGTTATATTTTTTTGCCGGGCTGATTTGCCTTACAGGTGCGCTACCTTTCGTCAACCCGATCAAAGCCTATAGTCTGCCTAATATACTGCTTTTCTTCGGTTTGGCTTTCATACCCACCATTGGTGGACATACTATCCTGAATTACTCCATGAAAAACTTCCGCGGGCAGGTGGTTAGCGTGGCCAACCTGGGCCAAATCCTGTTTGCCGCGTTGTTAGGGTTTTTATTCTTCGGTGAAATACCAAGCCCAACCTTTTATATCACCGCATTTTTAATAATCAGTGGGGTGCTGGTAACCATTACATCTGCTTACCAACGTAGGAATACAGAGATTAAATAAATAATCAGGCGCACTCCCCTAAGTGCGCCCGATTAAACTTGTTTAATTGGCTTCCCCAAAGCCATTTATACTGTAACAAATTGGGTATAATAAGCCAATTGGATTTGAACAAAAACAGCACAAAAAACGAACAGAAAGTGAAACATGCAGCTTGCTGAGATTACAACCGAAGTGGTTGAATCCTTTCTGCGAGGTACACGCAGTGGGGAATTACAAAAAAACAACCTGTTAGATATGTTACTGGTGAGAAACATTGCCAATCCCACCCGGGAGGGACGGGAACTGGCAATGCAGGACCTGCTCAACGGGTTGATTGAAAGCGCCTATCACAGCCTGCGGCAGGCTGAAAATCTACCGAATGAACTCCCCACCAACCGGCAAAACCTGACAGCGCAGATCAAATCGGATTTTAGCCTGGGAAACAGCGAATTGGAGGCCTGGAGCGCAATCTTTTTTCGCTATCAGGCCAATCTGGTTTCCAGTGTTGAAGATCTTTCGCAAGCCGCCGGGGTTGTACCCCAGCAATTTCGCCGGCGGATCAACCTGGGCTTATCCATGCTGGTAGAAAAATTACGCCGCCTGGAGTTGGTGGCCATGAATCAACTCCCGAACAGCAACCCAAATCTACCCTTACCCGATTATGCTTCCCTGATCGGTATCCAACCTTATCTCGAACAATTAATGGCAGTCCTGAATGGATCAAACAGCACCTGGATGGTCAGTCTGGAAGGTTTTGGCGGTATCGGAAAAACGGCACTGGCACGCGCCTTTGTAGGCTTACCGGAAACCACGCAGCGCTGGAAAAAGATCCTTTGGGTTAGCGCCCGTCAATCTATTCTCAGTGAAGATGGACATATAAACAATCTATCGGGTCAGGCTGCCACCCTCAATGATATTGCCACCCGTCTTGCTGAACAACTTGGGTTGAGTCATCTCGCTGGTAAAACGATCACAGAACGTCTGGAGGGTATTCAGGCGGCCCTGGATATGGAAGAACACCTGGTGGTGGTGGACAACCTCGAAACCGTGGAAGAGTACCAACAACTGATACCCGCGCTGGCGAAACTGGCCGGAAAAAGCCGTTTTCTGATCACCACCCGTCAAACACTGCGGCAATTCCCTTATGTTTATAATATTCCACTCACCGAATTGAGTCCCCAAAGTGCTTCCGATTTAATTTTTAACGAAACCCAACGACGTGGATATCCTACCCGGCTGGACCAGGCTGCATTTGAGCAACTTTACCAGCTGGTTGGCGGGATTCCATTAGCGTTAAAGTTAGTTTCTGCCCAACTAAAACTGCGTCCGCTCTCCGTCATCCTGACTGGTTTTCAAAAAGCACAGGGAGGCATGGATAAGCTTTACCGCTATCTGTACTGGGAAGCTTGGCAGTTTCTCAGTGAGCGTGCCCGCCGGCTGATGCTTTCCTTTCTGACATCCGATCCGGAAGGAGAAGACCTGGAATTTATCAGCCTGATGAGCGGTATGCCCGATGAGAATTTTTATACTGCCCTGAGTGAATTGGACCAGTTTTCACTGCTGGAGGTCTCCGGGGAAACACTAACACCGCGTTACCGCCTTCACCGCCTGACAGTAACCTTCCTGCAAACCGATATCCTCAAACTATGGGAAGAAAATGATGCTGCCGGGATCTGATTACCGCCAGGCACAATCCCAGCAATACCATGGTGCATATCAGCAAATTCTGCAAGATCAGTTAAACGCAACCATTAATTATCTGCACCAAATGCCGCGCGAGAAAATCCGAAAGCATCTGCGCAGCTTCATTACCTTGTTAAATGAAGCGCAGCGCTATGAGACCCTGCAGGATCAGATTATGACGCTCATAACCACACTGCATCCCATGCCGTTGCGCTGGGGGTACGGAACGCAGTGGGAAAGCCAACTGCAATTTGTGCTTGAACATAGCAGTACTGCAGCAACCCAGGCACAATATCAAAATGACCTGGCTGATCTCCAATTTTATGGCGGGAATATTGAAGCTGCTCGGCAATCTGCAGAGAAAATTCTGGTTAGTAAAGATCCGCCAATTTCAGAATTGGCTCGGGCGCTACGCATTCTATTTACCAGTTACCGCGCCCTGGGACAACCACAAACAGCTTCTCAAATCTTTCAGAAATTTTCCGCAATCTTTGAGGCTGACAGATCTGCCAAAAATGTACCCCTTAAGAAAGCAACAGCCTGGTTACGTTTTAAACAAAATCAACTGGAATTGCTGCGGGAACAAGGCAAAACCAGTGATGCGCTGACATTGGTGGAAGAGATGATCTGGCTGGACCAGCAGCATAGCAGCCAGGACGCCCTGCTCACCGCAGAATTATTAACCCATCGTTCCACCCTGTTATGGGCAACCGGCATTTACCAGCGTGCCATTGATGACTTACAACACGCTATCCAGCTTTTCCAAAGTGAGGATGATTTCTTTAATGCCGAATCTTTAATGAGCAACCTGGGATTGGTTTACTGGAGCATGGGAAAACTGGACCAGGCTGAAGAATGTCTGCAAAGGGCTATTCAATTCTATCGTAAAAGTGCGCTGTATCAGTTGGTTACCTATGATATCGGTAATCTGGGTCTGGTTTACCTCGCCCGCGGCGATCTGGATCAGGCGTTGTACTGGACGAAGGAGCATGTTGCGCATTGCCAGAAAATTGGCTTTATGCCAGAGCAACACCGCGGGCACCGTAACCTGGGTGTAATCGCGTTTTATTTTCAGGATTATGAAACCGTTCTCCAGGAGACCAATATTGCCCACACCTATTTTGAAAATCATGGTTCGCGCACTGGCTTTGGTCTGGATATTTTGTATACGGCAATGACCAAACACCATCTTGGTCAATCGGCAATAGCCCGGCAAAAAATGTTGGAAGTTCTTGATTTGAGCAAAAAAATTGATTCACCCATTCTTGAGCAAGCAACCCTGCGCTGTCTGGCTTATATTTCCAATACAGTGGAAAGTGTACCGCTGTTGGAAAAAAGTCTTGAAATGGCTCGTCAAATGGATCGATCTTTCGATGCAGCTGCCTGCCTGCTCGCCCTGGCTGCTTGCCAATCGGATGAGAGTCTCTGGCAGCAAGGTGTGCATATTCTCGAAGGGATCGGCGCCGGGCAATGGGTTGAAAAGCACACCATTCATAATCCGCCCTTCTTGCCATTTCTGATTTAAGGTGTATACAATTGGGTAAAATCCTCAAACGCTGCTCTCTCTGTAAACGTTATGGTGCCGCCTATCAGGTTAATGACCCACAACTGGGCGAAATAATGCTCTGTTACCAGTGTTGGCACAACAAATTTTCCGAAACACACGTTAAATCGGATGTTACAAATCAGGATCAAAAAAACAAACTATTAAAAAATCAGAAATCAGATACCTGAATACTTCCCTATAGTTTGTCCATCACCACCTGGAATACAGTATTCTGTCAATACTCCAAAAGAGAGTGTAATACACCGTGAACGCCTGATTGAAATGGTTAGACAGAACCGTCTTGAATCATTATAATTAAATTAAATGAATTTCAAGGAAGGACTTACCATGCACGAAAAAAGTATCGAATTATTAAATAAAGCTGTCGCAGATGAATTGACTGCTGTCCATCAATATATGTATTTTCATTTTCATTGTAATGACCAGGGTTATGACTTGTTAGCCATTCTTTTCCAACGTACCGCTATCGAAGAGATGCTCCACGTGGAACGCCTGGCCGAACGGATCCTGTTCCTAAAAGGTGATGTTGAAATGGTTGCTTCCAAAGCTGTGGAGAAGCTCCACGATGTTGGTGAAATGCTCAAACTGGCCCAAACCATGGAGGAATCCAGTGTGATGGATTACAACCGTTTTGCCAATGAATGCGCCGCTAACGCCGACTCGAACACCAAAAAATTGTTTGAAGACCTGGTCAACGACGAGGAACGTCATTACGATCAATTTGACACCGAAATGGACAATATCAAGAAATTTGGTGACCAATACCTGGTGCTGCAATCGATTGAACGCAGCCGCACCAACGCTGCAGGGCCGGCTCCCAGCCAGGCCGCCTAGGATTTTACAATGCAAGCAAAGCCAGCCTTTTCATTGGCTGGTTTTTTTATTATTTTTCCTGCCAGAAGCATGATCAGCAAACAGGCAGCAAAAACAAGTACAACAATCAGCAGATATTGCACCTGAAAATGCATTCCCCAAAAGACATTTATCAGCACCATCGGCAAAGCCAGATTAACCACCAACTTTTTAAGATCAGCGATGGTTTTTTGATGAAAAAATTCCAATTTGTGTAAAATGGATCCCAGCAAAACAAGGATTATTACCGGCAGGGTAGTTGCAAAGGCAGATAAAGTTACCACGCTAATTATCCCCGGGGGAATAGCGTTATCGTTGAACGACAGTATGACACACCGAACTACCCGCAATCGAATGGATTGATGCAAGCTTTTTTATCTAAGCGAGATTTAATAATCAGATGCGCCCATCTGCCAGCCGGTTGCCAATGCCCATTCCTCAGCGGCAAAATAGATCAGATCCACTGCCGGATCCTTGACTTCCGGGTACAAATCCGGGTTAGCCAGATGGGCAGCTAGGCGGCGTTTTAATTCCGCATACGCCTGCGCTGTGGCCGGGTGTGTTCGCAGATAATCGCGAAACAAAAGCGGGTAACGCTGGTTGGCACGTCCCAGAACACGCACATGCGTATTGGTACGACGCTGTCCCGTTGGGGGACGAAAAAAAAGTTTTTCCCACTCACTCGCCGGTCCCTGAAAAGCAGGAGGGCAATGATCACGCCAGGTACCTTCCGCCAGTTGATACCCCAACGCCTGCATGCGCTGGATGAACTCGCCATCCAACGCACGCACGCTGATCTGAATATCAATTACATCCTTGGCATCCAGTCCTGGTACTGAGGTAGAGCCAATATGGTCAATTCGCAAGGCCGTGTTTTCCAACCCCTTATGCAACACGGCCGCAATCTGTTGAAATTCAATCGGCCAGCGCTCTTGATAAGCAATAATCTCTACCATTTCAATCTCTCCAATCATTCGACATATCAATACAACTGCAAATGCCCTCCAAAAGCTACTCGTCCGGCTGCTTCTTCCTCATAAAGTATATGGACATTCTCAACCGGACGGTCACAAACTGCAGCCAGCGCAAACGCCAACGATCGGGCTTCATCTTCGAGTTCTTCCGCTGGCCCACGCCGCCGCTTCAGGACCGAAACAAACACGGGAAATACCGCCGGCTGCGAGTCAGAATCATCTTCAGCATAGTATTCAGCTTTGATCGGAAAAAGCTTTACCCAGGTATGTCCTGGCAGCGCCTTTAACACTTTTGCTGCAGTCCTGGCCGCCTGTGCAGCCAATCCCTCGGGAAGTTCCTCGTTCGGTTTCAGAACAATTTGAATTTCAAGAATAGGCATTGGTTTCCTTTATTTACAGTTGCGTAGTGGATCAGCTATATAATGCCCGAAGTCACAAATTGCGCTTTCCTCTTTAAGAAAAAAGGCGCAATTTTTGGCCATGACGGGTATAACATTCATTATTATGACATATTCTTGCTGCTTGAAGAAAATTCTGTACCAAATCCCATTGGCAGTTTTGTAGAATCTTTCACACTAAATTATTTGATATCGAAGTATACGCGCGATATAGTAAAGCTACAAATACCATCTCCCTTAAAATGAGGTTATCATGAAAATAAAGAAGAAAAAACAGACCAGGAAACCTTCAACAACACTTTGGATGGTCAGTATACTGAGCGGATTAATAATCGTATTTATTCTTGCACTCATCTTTAGCCAACCCCCAAAAGCTATCCCCGTCAGCGGCGGTCTGATGGGAACAGAGGTACGTATTGATTCTGCTGATCATGTCGTTGAAGGCAGTGATCCTGGGCCGTACTATTCCAACCCACCAGCCGGAGGTAAACACTATGCAAATGATTGGGAAGCCGGGTTTTATACTGGCGATGAACCCGATGTTCAGGTAGCCTATCCTGAAGGATATCTGGTGCACAACCTCGAACATGGCTATATTATTTTCTGGTATAACTGCGCTTTATCCGAAAACTGTGAGGTATTAAAATCTCAAATTCAATCCGTCATGGATGAATTTGGTAGTGTTAAACTGATTGCCTTCCCCTGGGCAGATATGGATACACCGCTTACACTGGTTTCCTGGGGGCGTATTCTCCCGCTAGAAACTATCGATCAGGACATTATGCGCCAATTCGTCCAAACCAACCGCAACAAAGCGCCTGAACCCAATATGCCATAACGATAGTTTTTTTGCTTGCCAAGTCATCATAACCAATTTACAATGGATGGGCTGTCCCCAAAAAAGGGCGGCCCATCCATTGTATTTATTTTCTTAACTTCATTCTTTTAAAAAAACTGCAACGAGACTATGCTTACACAAAACAATATTCTGGACATTTTTCTCCTCAGCCTGATCGCCGGGTTGGGAACCGGGCTAGGCGGGTTAATAGTCCTGATCCGCAAACCCGGACGGCGCTCTTTTGGTTTTTTTATGGGCTTTGCCGCTGGGGTAATGATCAGCCTTTCTTTTTTGGAACTGGTTAACGAAGCATGGCAAATGCAAGGTTATATCACCGCCACCATCGGTTTTGGTGGTGGTGCTTTTTTTATGTTCCTGCTCGATTTCTTCGCGCCGCACATGCGCTTTGGAGAGCAGGAAATCCGCCACCAGGAGCAGCCGCAAGCGCCAATCGAACCTTTTCTGTGGCGGCCGCGTTTACGGCATCAACAGACATCGGTAGCCCAATCGTCTGCTACCATCACTTCGAATCCATTTTGGCACCCGCGCGCGCAATTCCGTAAACTGAATCATCGCTGGATGCAGCGCAACCATATAACCAATCGTAAATTGCTTAGAACCGGATTGTTATTGGCAATTGGCATTACCATTCACAATATTCCCGAAGGTTTTGCCGTGGGAGCAGGCTACATGCACGCGCCCAAATTCGGTATTTTTATTGCCATCGCCATCCTTTTACATAATATTCCGGAGGGAATCGCCACCGCGCTGCCACTATGCAGCAGCGGAGTATGCCGCTGGGATGCCTTTAAAGTCGCTCTCTTTTCCGGCCTGGTGGAACCCATTGGCGCATTATTGGCCACGCTGTTCCTTACCAGTTTTGAAGGTCTTATCCCCGGTGCTCTGGCCTTTGCTGGCGGCGTGATGATGTTTATCACATTGGATGAATTGATTCCCACCGCCCGCGAACACGGCCACCAGCATGCCACGGCCATTGGCATTATTCTGGGTTCCATCTTTGTTTTTCTTTTATCAGGAATTTTTGGAGTATAACCATGCAAGAGTTGTTCATTACCTTCATGCGCCATGGCCGCTCGCGCGCCGATGATGAAAACGTTCACGAAGGGCGCTACGACTCCCCCCTGACAGCTGTAGGGGAACAGCAAGTCCAAACCCGTGCCCGGGGCTGGTTGAAATGCGGGGTCACCTTTGACCATATCGTGTGCAGTCCGTTGCTGCGCGCCAGACGTACTGCCGAGATCATTGCCGCCGCGCTGCAGTTGCCACTGAAGAATGACCCGGATTGGATGGAAATGGACAACGGTTCGTTGGCCGGCCTTTCCCATGAGGTGGCCTTACAGCGTTTCCCGGTGCCGGATTTTCGTAATCCTTATGAAGCAATGGCAGAATCTGGGGAAAGCGAATGGCAGCTGTACAATCGCGCCACCCAGGCGTTGGAGCGCGTCATTCGTCAGGGCATCGCATCCACACTGGTGGTCTCCCATGGTGCTGTTCTGAATGCTGCTTTCCGTGGCATTGTCGGGGCCCAGCCGCCGGTAAACAATGCCGGGGTATTTTTCGCACTGGGTGATACCGGTTACCTGCGCTGCCGCTACCGTCCCGCCAAACACCAATGGTTAATTCTGGAGTTAAATCCCGGTTTCAAGTGCCCATAAAAACTGCACTCACACCTAAAAATATCCGTTCTTTGGTTCAGACCCTCATATGGGGTACATTAAGCGTTATCATCATCATGGCGATCTACCTGATGATCGACGGCCTGACCAACCGATTTGGGTATGCCGATCTGGCTGTGGTGCCAGGCACCACCGTCAAAAAAGATGGCACCCCTTCAGCCAGCCTGCAAGCACGGCTGGACAAAGCCATTGAGGTGTATCAGGCCGGATGGGTAAAGAACATCCTTGTCAGCGGTGGAGTCGATAAAAAAGGGATGGACGAGGCCGTTGCAATGAAACGCTATCTGGTCGAGGCTGGTATTCCGGCCGGAGTCATCTGGGTCGATTCAATGGGGAATAATACATACCTCACGACGCAGCACAGCGCCATTCTAATGAATGAACAGGGATGGGGCAGCGCTCTGGCCATCTCCCAGTATTATCATGTGCCGCGTACCCGCCTGGCGCTGCAACGCTTTGGAATTAACCCAGTCTATGCTGTTCGCGCTGATGGTTTCAGCTGGCGCGGGATCACCTTTTTGGCCCGCGAAGTGATTGCCTATCCGTCCTATTGGTTGAGATCTTATCTGCTGCCGGAAAGTTAATACCCGATACACTATCAAAAAACAAGCCCAGCCCGAATCAAACCCAAGAAATGTCATTAACCCGTAAATAATATATAAAATTCAAAATTTAATTCCTCATTTAAGATCCATACCATTTTCTACCTAGTATAATAGAAGGTATAAGAACAATAAGGCGGGGTCAAACGTCTCTGTCTTCAACCACTTTTCCGAAAGACTAAACAATGAAAAAACTCACCACACAGATAATCATCGCTTTATTACTATTGCCTTTTGTCTGGCATACAGTAATGGCAGTGCAGGTGCCATCCGGCGATTCTACATCCAATAATTTGCAGGTGGAAAACGCATTGCAAATTCAAGAAAAGTCTCAGGATATCATCAACTCAATTCCACCAAACAATAAATTTCCAGCAGCAAACAGTACCACTTCGGAAAGTATCTTCCTGCCACTGGTGCTTAAAAACACAACATCTGGAACCATATTTGGCTCGGTAACATTCAATGGAACACCCATTGAGAATATTTCATTGCAATTACGCTTCTTTGATGGAACAAATTGGTCCACACTTACCACTACCAATACTACGGCAAACGGTTCGTTTATATTTCGGCATATTCCGGGTTTAGCCTCTGGGCAAAAGTATTATGTACTTTATCAGAATCCTTCTGTAACAATAGAAGAAGACAAATTATTTGCATGGAATACGCGTGCCTTGACTGCATATAATAGTGACCAGCATATTGAAATTGGAAACTTTGATATTGCAAACATCGTTATCACTTCACCTAACACCGATACATCAGTCGCACTACCCAGCACTTTCCTGTGGGTTACCCGGCCTGCCACACCAAACGATTCCTATGCGTTTAATATGTATAAGCCAGTCGATATAAATCCATTATTTATTACAAATCCGCCGCTCGGGTATGTAAACAGTTTTACGTTAGAAAGTTTGCCTGCCGGGTTTAACACAAATACTACATACTTTTGGGAAGTATATACTTACAGCGCTGACGGTGGTTATGGTATCTCTAATAAAATTTTTAAGATTACTTTTTTGAATACCGGCAAAAGCATTGATAATCCAACCGAGGTATTCAATGACAAATTATTACCCCAAAACGAGGATCTCAATTCCTTTCGTCGCCCAAGTCCTTAACCAGGCACTCAAAATCAACGGGTGCACAGCGAGTTTAGCCTAACTGAATTGGTTACTTCAACTATGTTATGAATCCATTCCTCTTTTTACGAAAGGTAAAGGTGCCGCTATGAAAAAAATATCAATGCAAATCATGGTAGCAATATTGCTGCTGCCGTTTTTCTGGCAAACTGTTCGTGCTTCGCAAATGGCACAAAACGGCATGGCTGACATTGACCCTCAGGTAACAGCAGCCTTGGCGCAGGATTCCAGTGTGCGGGTGATCGTCAATCTGGTTGAACCGGAAAATCAGTTCTCCAAAACTGCCACCGCGCAAAATATTGCTTCCACCCAGCAAGCCGTTTTGCAGGAACTCCCCAATGCGGATTTCAAGTTAAGGCATCAGTTTTCTTATATAGCGGCATTTTCCGGTGAAGTTTCCCGGGCTGGCCTGAATAAATTATCCAAAAGCTCGTGGGTAGCGTCAATCCAGTTGGATGAACCCACTACCATAAGCGATACATCCAGCCTGACCGGCCTTCAGGCGGATATTGTCCAGAACAATTACGGCATCACCGGGAATGGCGTCACCGTGGCAGTGGTAGATACCGGAATCGATCTCGATCATCCGGATTTCAGCGGCAGGATCGTTGCCCAGCAATGTTTTACCGACGGTAACTGCCAACCTTATAACACCAACCAATCCGCTAATGGCGATGATCTGCAAGGGCATGGAACCAACGTTGCCGGGATCATCGGATCAAGCGGAGCCGTTTCTGTAACCACGCTTGGATTTGCTCCGGACGTGGATCTGGTATCTGTACGGGTGTTGGACGCAGATGGTTCCGGCTGGTTAAGCGATTGGGTCGCCGGCCTGGATTGGATCTATGCCAATCTGGGTACCACGCCGGTGGATATTATCAATATGAGTCTGGGTACCTATCAACTTTACCCCAGTAATTGCGATGGCGATCAGTCTGCCGTTGCCAGTATCACCAGCCAGCTCACCGCAGCCGGTGTGACAATTTTTGCAGCCACCGGCAATGCTGGTTCCAGCAACAGTGTTTCTTCCCCGGCCTGCAATTCCAATGTAATTGGCGTGGGAGCAACCTATGATGCAAATATAGGCGGTATAACCTGGTATGATTCCGGTTGTACCGACTCTGACACTTATTGGGATAAAGTGACTTGCTTTACCAACAGCCACCAGACCATGCTGGATATATTGGCACCGGGAGCGCTCATCACCTCTTCAGGGATGGGTGGCGGCACATCCACCTTTGGCGGCACGTCCCAGGCCTCGCCCACCGCAGCCGGAGTAGCTGCCCTGATGCTGGAACAAAACCCCAATCTGACGCCGGCACAAATTTTACAGACCATGCAGGCGACCGGTGTCAGCCTGACTGACCCGAAAAATGGACTTTCTTTTAAGCGCATTAACGCACTCAACGCAATCCTGACGCAGACACACGTTGCCATCCAAAGGGCGCCTTTTGGGATCATTAACCAACCCAATACTTTCACAGCAGTCATCGAACCATTTAATGCGTCTTTACCAGCCACCTATACCTGGAAAAGCGCCGGATTCGCGGATATTGTTGTCACCAATCCGACCAACAAGACGGCTGCCTATACTTTCACTACACCCGGCGTCAAATTGATAACATTAACCGTGCAATATGCCAGCGGGCAATTTGTAGCAACCAGCAACTTTATGGTGTATACCGCACCTCCCAAAGTTGTATATTTGCCGCTGTTACTGAAATAATTATTTCTCTGGAAGGTTGCCAGAATTACCCGCGGCCTATTATTGGAAATCTGCTCAATAAAAAAAGCGATTTATTCCGTAGCGTTTTTGGCATCCAGGCAGGCTTGTGGCATGACCAGATCTTTGGGTTGGTTAATATCTTCGAGATTGACCGTCACTTTAAGATGGTTGAGATTTTCCGGGTTGGGCCGTGTCTCGATCAGTAAACTGTAACGCACCAGATATTGCCCATCCACTGCCAGCCAGTATTCACCCTGGTTGGTTACTACTTCTACACCCGATTCAACACCCAGCCCATCCAACGCAAACTGAAAATGATTGGTTTGCACGCCATTGACCATCTCACTGCCAACAAACTCTGGGGATTCGATCAGCATTTCCAGGTCAAAGAAGCCTGTCAGGATATCCTGCATTTCTTTTTGGGCCGGTTCTATTGAACTAAACTCATACCCATCTTCCGCGCTTCCCGAACAACTTTCCGTACCAAACTGATAGGAGTAGGATTGGCTGGTATAAGGCTCAGGTTCTTCAATCGACTGCTCATAGTTCTCGGTAAAGGTGATGCTGCTATCCTGCGCAGAAGAATATTCCTGCTGAATCTTCATCCGGCTGACTTCCACAGCTGTCGGTCCAGTCGTCTCGGTTTCAAAGCTGATTTTGTACGAATCCAGCGTGGATAAGCCTTTGCGCAAACTGACCGGAACGCTGGGCGGGCCAGAAGGTTCTTCTGGCTTTTGCGGTTGGGTAACGCTTTCTGTCGATTGTGGAACAGCCTGATCCGCAGCGGGTTGCTCTGCGGTTGCCTGAACTGTTGGTTCCTGTGATTCCGTGGAATCCGCGATTTGCATCAAATTACAGCCCAGGGACAATAAGGATACGATCACTATTAAAAACACCAATTTAAAACGCATCATTCACCTCCATTATTCAACACGCAGCATTTGCGCCAGATTGATCCTGCTTATCCACCAGGCAGGCAAAAGTGTTGCTGCAAAAATAATTACCGCCAGGTAACCCAGACCGGTTAAAATGGTTTTTGGGTTGAAAACCGGCTGAACCGTTAACCCGGTTACATTTAATTGGTAAAGCACAGAAAGCAGTTGCGCTCCCCCCAAACCCAGAACGAATCCGGACACCAATATAAACATGGATTGCGCCAGAAAAAAAATACTCAAAACTGATTTTGAAAAACCAAGCGTTCGCAGGATAGCCAGGTCATAACGATTAGCCCACCACAAGCGCAGCAGAACACTGGTCAGGGTAAATGCAGCTACAAATCCCACCAGGTAAACCACCACGGAAAAGAAATTCAGCAGTGGCTGGTATTGACGAACAACGTTTTGCATACTATCACCCTGGCGGGTGACGATTAAAGAATCACCCAGGTTTTCTCCGGGCATCAGAATGCCTTCATCCGGCACCAGGTAATAAGAGATATCCTTCCCCCAGCCTAACAATGCCTGAGCAGCCGCGATAGAAATCCAGGCATCATTATCGGTAAACTTACCGGTTTCAAAAATTCCAACTACGTTAAAAGGACGACCGCGCAGTGAAACCACATCCCCTACCTGAGCATCCAGGCGCCGAGCCATCAGATTACCCAGCATAACCATTCGCTCAGCATCACCTGGCTGCAAAGACCGTCCGGAAAGCATGCGAAAGCTTTCCACCTGGGTGTATTGTTCCAAATCAACCCCATAAATAAACTGGAATGCGCGATCTGCGGTGCCGGTAGCGGCATGGATAGCCGGGACAGCGAGACCAACGCCCATCTCCTCTAATTGCACCCCGATCTTCGTCGATATACGGCTGCCGTACAGTTCCGCAGTAGCATCCGCTTCGTGCACAATCAATAACTGAGAATTTGGAAAGCCAAATTGATTTTCAATACCAATCCGGTATGCCAAAAGCAAAAAAAATACAAAACCAGCCAAAGCAAACATCAGCACCATTGCCAGGATAACCCGCCAGTGAGACCGTAAATGGGACAGAGAAAACTGCATCACCAATGCCATTCAGCCCACCCTTCCCCTGGAAAAATGCAGTAAGGCGGTGCTGATAGATTTATGTTTCAAATGCGTGCTGGCCAGCCAAACCCCCAATATGCTGCTGCACAACACCAGAATCACACCTATCCCAAAGGTTGAGAGTGAAATCTGCAAATCCAGAATGCTGCCGGAAATTGCAACTGCCTGACCGGCCTGTATAATCCGGGTAACCCCGGAAGCCAACCCACAGCCCATCACAAAGCCGGCCAACATCAAAATGGTGGTTCGTAAAAATAAAAGCCAGCGGATATGCATGGCCTCAAAACCTACCACCCGCAGCAAGGTGATCTCGCGGCTGTGTTCCATCAAAAGCAAGGTAGCAGCGTTAAACGCCCCAAAACTGATGATCAATAAGGCAATCATCCCTACCAAAACAGCCATATTTTGAATACTGGCAACCGTTTGAAAAATAAGCGCTTTTAACTGGTCTTCCAGATAAAAGGTGTACTGTTGGTTTTCGGGCGTATATTGCAGGTGTCGCCAGATCAGTTGCGCATCCGCACCCGGATTCAACTGCAATACACCTATCTGAAAGACATCCCCGGAAGCATACAGTGTTTGAGCCTGTTCGTAGGGCATATAAACCACGGCAATCGTCCATTGATCCGAACGAACGACCCCGGAAATAGTAAATTCGCTGCCGTAAACAGGAATCTGCGCTCCGATTCCCAAACCGGTTATCGAAGCAAAAGATTCGCTGACAACCACCTGCTGCTCTACTGGCCAATCCCCCGTTATCAGAGAAAGGCCAAACAAAGCCTGCATATCTTCCTGGGTGAGAGCAATCAGTGTATAGTAATTTTCTGCTGCCAGAACCTGGCGCACGATCAATGGAGAAAACGCTGCAATGCCGCCAGAATCACTTTCCGAATGATGAGCATCCACAACTGTATTCATATCCAACGTGGTCAGGCGGCTGTCGGTTAGAAAAAGACTGTCAGCCGACATCATCAGAATTATTTGAGGAAAAGAAATCAGCTCCGCGCCAAAGCGCTTCAAACCATCCGCCAGCATTGCTGTTAAGAAATAAATACACACCATCACCGCCACACCCAGTGTGGTCAATAAACTGCGCTGCCAATCTCTCAGCAAATGAACCGCAACAAACCGCAGGGCAGTGGCCAACATCATAGTTTGCTTAACCGCCCATCGCGCATTTCAAACAAGTGCGAGGCAATCAAACGGATTTCAATATTGTGGGTAGCGATGATAAACGTTATCCCAAGTGTGTGGTTTAGTTGTACGATCAGATCAATAATTTCCTGGGTGGCCGCGCTGTCCAGATCGCCGGTTGGTTCATCCGCCAGTACCAGAGCCGGATGGACCACAAGGGCTCGGGCGATGGCTACCCGTTGCTGCTCACCACCGGAAAGCTGTGCCGGGTGGTGCTTTTGGCGCTCAGACAGCCCAACCTGCTCCAGCGCTTCTTGCGCGCGCCAGCGTGCCTCACGCAAAGGACCCCCTTTTGCCAGCAACGGCAGGCAGACATTATCCAGGGCATTTAAGGAGGGCAGCAGGTTATAAAACTGGAAAATAAAACCGGTTTTTTCGCGGCGAAAGCGGGTTATAGCAGACTCGTTTGCTGTGTGTAAAGCCACCCCGGCTACTTCCAGCGTGCCGCTCTCCACCCGGTCGATACCACCCAGAACATGCAATAAAGTGGATTTTCCGCCGCCGCTGGGGCCGTAGATAACCGCCAGCGCACCGGCAGGTAAATTTAAATTGACCCCTCGCAAGGCATCCACCCGCAGCACCCCGTCACGGTACGTTTTTTGCAAACCAGTTGCAGCAATCATCGCGAGCGACATGCCTTTTTCCTCGCAAGCAAATATTGAATACAATAAGTATAGCTTAAAACCCAAACCAGTCATGGTTTTCGCCATGACTGGTTTGGGTTATTCTAAAACTTTCAGACTATGGACGTCCCTGTCCACCATTGCGGCCGCGCCCACGGCCACCCTGGCCTCCGGCATTGCCGCCAGCGTTAGCCAGGATCTCCTGATAAGCTTCTGTGCTCAAATACTGTGGCTGGTAATCGCTGCCTGTCTGTCGGCTGTAATTGGAAGCAAAAGCGTTTAGATGGTTGTATGAACCACGTTCCAGGTTTTCAAAAACTGTGCGAATGTCTTCCTGATCTGTCTGTGGGATACGTTCCTGCAAATCAAGGATATCGATTTCTTCAATCGCACCCCCTACCAACAAAGCGTCCTCAATGGATTGGCTGCCCTGGGCTATCAGTTGGGTGTAAAGTGCTTGCAAATCCTGGTTCGCAAATACACCGGTCTGTGTGGAAGCCAATGGGGTAATTTCGTAGCGCTCCAATAATGCCTCAACCGCATCCATATGGGTTTGTTCACTTGCCGTAATAGTATTAAAGACAGGCAAACTCCATGAAGTATACAGGCTGGTATATACATCGCGCGCAAGTTTTTCTTCTTCCAGCATAAACTGTAATGCGTCAACTTCTACCTGGTTCAGGGTGCCGAGAGGGAGTGTTTCCAATAAAGATGCCCGTTCAATATCAACTTGAACGGCGCTTTGTCCATTTCCAACTCCGCCGTATAAACTTGAACCTGCATCATAATTTGCCAGTGTACGATTTACGGTACCAAATGCCAGCGCGCCTAACGCCCCTGCTACTACTGCGATTACAACTATTTTTCTCGTCATGAGATTTTTCTCCTTATTTGTTTTTTTAGTATCAATTTCAACGATGATGATGATTGAAAAAGCTTCTACCGAAGCATGCAATTTGTATAAGCAGTTTATGTTCACTTAACCCGCTTGTTTTCATCTTCATTCAGTTGATTAATAAAGAGTATACGCTGTGTGTTTGAAGAACCTGTGAAGAAGAAACGAAGAAGCATTGAAAATACTGGATGAAAGCCTTATAATTCATCCGAGATGGGAAAATCGTTTTTTATACAGTTTTGAATCACCCCGCATTTGATTTACGCCATTTAATTCCCTCCGATATCGAAACTGTATAGTATTTTCAATGCTTGCGGAATGGGAACCACCAACGTCAAATGCCGCTTCCGAAGTGTTTTACAGCATCTCAGCCGGCAGATCCGCGGAGGACAAATTGATTGATGAATATGAAGTTTCAATGACAAAAGATATGCGCTCTAACCTCAAAAATTATAAACATCTCGCCATTTCTGGGCCCTGCTTTGAGCAGTCCGGCGTATGTTCGCCTATTCTGCGCGCTTTGCCGGATTGGTTTGGCATTGAAGAAGCTACCCGGCAATATATCGAAGATACCAACACTATGCCCACCTGGTTGGCAATTGATGGCGACACCACGATCGGTTTTCTGACCGTTCAAATGCATTTTTCGCAATCCGCCGAGATCCACGTGATGGGCGTATTACCAGCCCATCATCGCAGCGGGGCTGGGCGGAAACTGATTCTTGCAGCCGAGGAGTATTTATGCGAACAAGGAGTTAGCTTTTTACAGGTGAAGACGCTCAGCGCACGCCACCCAGACCCTTTTTATGCAAAGACACGCCAGTTTTATCTTGCAATGGGTTTTATTCCATTACAGGAAATTCCGGAATTGTGGGGTGCGGACAATCCCTGTTTACAAATGGTAAAAGCAATCTCATTAAAAAAGAATTCTTCCTGATAATTGCTCAAACCAATCGATTTTTCATTTGCGCTAAGCAGCCGAAAGCTGGTTCCTGTTCCCAACCAACAATTTGCCTGATCTATTCGCTTCCCGACCTTAAAAAAGATGTAAAAATCCCAACAACTGCTATCCCGGCGCCTACAACAAAACTGGATTGGATTGCCCTAAAAATTCCGCCTGTATCAATTGCCAACTCTCCATGTCCCAATACCGTAGTAAAAACAGCGCCGGCCAATCCAACCCCCAGCACCATGCCCACATTGCGGGCGGTTGCCAGAATACCGGAGGCAATCCCCTGGCGGTTTCGCGGTGCTGAACCCAACAACACATTATTGTTAGGAGAAATAAACATACCAGTGCCCAATCCGGTAACAGCCAGAGAAATAGCAATATACCATTGTGGCGTTGCAGCCTGCAAGAACGAAAGCATGCCAAGACCGGCAGCCAGAATGGCCATTCCAATGGTTGCCAGCCAGCGCGGACTGACCCGATCGGAAAAATAGCCGCTGATTGGGGCTGTCAGTGACATTACTACAGCCTGCACCGTCAGGATCAACCCGCTGTGCGCCGGTGAAAAACCACGCGCCTGGATCAAATAGAATGGCAGCAAAAAAATGATGCAATACATGCTCATATAATTCAGCAGAGCACTTAAAACAGAGAATGAAAAAACGCGCTGCCGGAATAAATTCAAATCCAGCATGGGGTTGGTCGACCGAATTTCCAGCCGTACAAATAATAACAGGCACAGCAAGGCGAATACTGCTAGGGCCAGAGTTGGCAGGCTTCCCCACCCCCAGGATTGACCCTGATTCAACACAAATAACAAACTTACCATACCCAACAGGAATAAACCGGCCCCAATCCAATCAAAACGTTCGCCGTTGGCCTGCCGGCGATCATTGGGGATGAAGCGCAGGCAAAAGAACAAAGCCAATAAACCAATCGGAACATTAATATAAAAGACTGCCTGCCAGCCAAAGTGTTGGGTAAGGAAACCGCCTAAAGAGGGCCCAACCGCCAACCCCAAATAGGTTAGTGTTGCTTGTAACCCCAGCGCCTGCCCACGCTGCGCAGCAGGGAAATTGCCGGTAAGGATGGCTGGAGAATTGGCAAACAACATGGCTGCGCCAATCGCCTGCAGCGCTCGCAGACCAATCAGCATTCCCGCAGAAGTGGAAAGACCGCATAAAGCGGAACTGAGAATAAAAATTACAAAACCAAAGGTATACACACGCTTATGCCCCTGCATATCCCCCAACCTGCCAAAAGCGAGCAGCAAACAGCTCACAGTTAACAAATAAATCGTCACCACCCATTCAATCTGGGTTATGCTGCTTTGAAAATCATGGGTGATCACCGGTAACGAAACATTCACCACGCTGGCATCCAGAGCGGACATAAAGGTACCAAGTCCAACCGAGAGAAGCACCAGCCACTTGGTATAATCAGGCGAATTGATGATATCCGTTGTTTTTCCCATCTTGCAGAACCATCCTCTAAGCAGAATGTCCTAATTTTACACCCACTACACCGGTCACCAATCAAAAATAGAAATAAAAAATCCCCTGCGTTTTCGGCAGGGGATTTTTTATTTCTATTTTTCCCTGATCGGCATGTACAGATCAAAGCTGATCGGGTTGTCCATTACTTCATCAAAATCAATGTGTTCCTCCAGCCACTGATGATCACCATAGGTGTACGGGCTGTCTTTAAGCCACTCATTCAATTCCTGCCAGGCCGGCCCCATCACCTCTTCCGGATTGCCTTCGATGTGGCGAATAGCATACAGCCCGCCGGCAAAGGATTTTTGCTGTACCACAGCATCTTTCACCTGCACTGTTTCATCCAGCGTAGCCCATACTTCATAACCATATTCCTCTTGATCCGGAGAAGTGGGGCTGGGGTTGTTGAAACCGAAAAATCGCATCCCCTTTACCTTTTTTTGCACACCGCTGCGAGCCAACCAGGCCTGCATTTCACGCCAGGCATGCATTTCCGGGCCTTTGCCCACATAACAATAAGCGGCAACTTTCATGGGAGCCAGTTTTTTCAAAACCCGAATTTGCGGGAATTTCGCGGCCAATTTTTCATCCTGTATTTCATAATACTGATCCATAAGGTTAATCCTTTCAAAATAATACTGTTGATTTTTTTTGCGGTACTGATCGGGTGTTACGCCGGTTTCTCGCTTGAAAGCCCGTGTAAATGCTTCGTGGCTGTGAAACCCATACCTGAACGCGATCTCCAGGATGGTCTCGTGTCCTCCCGCCAGGTCTGCTGCCGCCAGATGAAAACGCCGGCTGCGGATATAGCCCTTTACCGTTACACCCGTGAGCGCAAAAAATAGCCGATACAGACTGGGCAGCGACATATAAGCATGCCGGGCCACATAGTCCAGATGGATTTCTCCATCCAGACGGGCTTCAATGTAATCAATACCGTTTTGTAAACGTTCGTAGTAGTTCATCAGCGCCTCAGAACCCATGGATAAGTCTATTATAGAAGGGATAGAATTTCCGCGCTTGATTTTTTTTCTCAAGTTTCATTCAATTAACTATTTCTCCGGATAAGCTGTACACAAGAAAAAATCTCCTGCAGCACGAATAGCAGGAGATTTTTATTTAGCTCGAACCTTATTTTGCTCAGGTATGGCAGCGGGGAATTTTAAATTTACCTAATAAATATCATAAATCGTATTATAGACATTAAACTTACCTGTTGGAGTTATCAGGTTGGGGATGCGCGCCACTTCTTCCAGAGTGGCATCATCATACACTACAATCTCACCGGTTTTTCCGGGTTGGTCGGCAGTACCCCATACACTGACCCAGATCTGGGTGCCGTCTTTGTTGTATTCAAAGTGCACAGCGCGCCCGTAGTCGGCTATTTCCCAACATTTATAAGCCTCGGTTGGGTTTTCCTTGGCAATCACACATACGGTACGCTGAATGGCTTCATCCGGATTGAGACTGAAATCCACCCAGATCCAGGGACTGTTGGGGTGCGTTTTAACGAAGAGACTGCCGCCGCCCAATAATGGAATATTGCGCACCAGTTTCCAGGCATTTTCGGGATGGTTCTCCGGATCGGTGCCAATCACAGCCAGAGAACCTTCACCCAGGTGGGAGGTGCTCCATACCGGTCCAAATTCCGGGTCTATCCAATTTGCCCCACGCCCTGGATGTGGCACGGCGGCCGTATCCACAATCGCTTCCAGTTCACCTTCCAGGGCATCAATCACTACGATACTGTTGGCCTGGTTGGCAGCCACCAAAAAATAGCGTTTGGTAGAATCCCAGCCACCGTCATGCAGGAAGCGTTCCGCTTCAATCATCTTGATCGTCGGATTAATCGGATCGGAATAATCCACCATCCAGGTCTGTCCGGTTTCTTTGATGTTGACGATCCATTCCGGCTTGAAATGGGAAGCGACAATGGCGGCCACGCGCGGCTCGGGGTGATATTCTTCGGTATCGAAGGTATAACTGCGCGTACTGACCACCTTGAACGGTTCCAGTGTCAATCCGTCCATGATCACAAAGTGCGGCGGCCAATAACAGCCAACCACTGCGTACATGTCGGTGAAATCACCCTCTTCACCCTTATACTTACTTCCTTCCACCGAACGCGCGTCGTAACATACTTTCGCTTCGGCAACCTTATCAGGCACTTTCATCCACAGGTCAATCAAAGCCAGTTTTCCATCACGTCCAATAGTGTATACATAGCGGCCGGTAGCCGACATGCGCGAAATATGCACGGCATAGCCCGTATCCACATTATTGACCACTTCAAAGGTATCACCATCAATAATCGCCACCTGACCGGCATCCCGCAGCGTAACGGCAAAGAAATTTTCCCAATCGCGGTCATGTTCCGGCTGAGTAGGACGATCCTCCACTGGAATAAGTACATTCCAGGAAGCAGTCATTTGTTCCATAGACATTTCCGGCGGGGTTGGTGGTTCATTCTGAATATATTTTGCCATCAACTCGGCCTGATCTTCCGTTAAAACTCCCTGCTTGCCCCAATCCGGCATACCACGCGGGGTGCCGTTGAAAATAATGGAAGCCAGAGCCAGTGTGCCTTTCGGCAATGTGTTTTCCGGGAGAAGCGCCGGCCCGGTAGCACCGTTACGCAAAACACCATGGCAGCCTGCACAACGATCAAAAAAGATTTGTTTGGACTCCTCAAATTCCTCGGTTGTCATCACCGGCGCTTCGCCTGCGACAGCGACAGCATCATTCTCACCGGCAGCGATTGTTGCATCCGGCAGCCCGGCTAAATATTGAACAATCGCCTCCAGCTCATTTTTCTTAAGTAAATCTTTCAATGTGGCAGGCATTTGCCCGGGTTGGCAATGCCCTCCGGGGCAATCCGTAGGGATGAAAGCATCCGGTTCTTGAATCGATTCTCGAATAAAATCAATAGCAGTTTCAGCAGTTCCGGTGTATTCTCCGCTATCCAGATACTCCTGGGCTACCTCGCCCATTTTCGAAAGGTCCGGGCCAATTGTACCTACAGCACCGGGAATCCCAGGGACTACATGGCACGCGCCGCAGCTTCCTTTTTGGAAAGCCGCAGCCACATCTTCCGCACTGGGTGTTTGTGGTGCAGCCGAACTACAAGCTGTAAATAAAACGGTAAATACCGCGAAAAACAAAATCCAACTCCAAAATCGCCTCATAACCTGATGCCTCCTCTGAGAATAAATCTGCGTATCGCCTCAAGTTTACGCATATAACACGGTTCTGTCTTTGCGCTGGCGCAAGGAGTGTAATTCTACCTTAATAGGTCGCTTTACACCACATTGTTTTAAACTTCTTTTTGGGTATTATTCTGCTGATTCGGGTAGATCCTCTGCAATTTTTCCCAGACCAGCGGAAGAAAGCAGGGTCACCTGTTGGCGTTTACTCTTTATCAAACCGCGTTGTTCCCATTCATTCAATACTCGGCTGACGGTATACAGGGTGGTGCCGGTCATTTCGGCCAGATCCTGACGGGTCAATGGTAAGTCAATAACAACCCCATCGGCTATTTGACGACCGCTTTGCCGGGCCAGGCGTAACACCGCGCGGGCAATGCGCTGCTCCACCCGTCTTGTAGAAAGATCATTAATCGTGCCCTGAAATTCCTGAATCTGGCTGGCCATGATGCGCATAGCGTTCATGGTCATCTCAGGAAAACGCGCCATCTGGCGTCCCAAAACTTCCTGACTCCACACCAATGCTTTGCTCTCACCCACTGCCTGTGCCGAAACAGGGTAAGATATCTTTTTGATAGCCCCTATAATGCCATAAACGCGGCCAGGCACCAGATAACCCAAAATGACCTGCTGCCCAACCTCATTCAATTGAATTAGTTTTACCTTACCTTTGAGCAGAATAAATGCCTGTTCTGCGGGTTCCTGTTCATGAAAAAAGAAAGCACCATCGGTCACTTGCCGGATGCTGGTTGGTTCGAGGATGGCTTCTATCGCAGATTCAGACAAACCTTCCAATAGTGCCGACTTGCGTAGAGTCTCCATTTCTTCCCGTGTTATTTTTGGCATATCTTTACCTTCAGTTATAATGCACTCAATTTTTAGCAGACACCCGGTTATGGATTTTCTGCTATCACCAAAGATTACCCTGAAAACATCAAATAGTATTTTCTAAAGAAAAAAAAATTAAACAGGCTCATTTAAGGATACATGGCAGGTATACCTTCTCGTTGCCCAACGGCTGTTGTTCCAGGGCGCCCAGATCAGGTGCGGACGCGCGGCTGCGGCCAAGAATATCCTCATTGGGCGCGTGGGCCGGGTCGGCTGCGTCCACCACCGGGCTGCCATAGGCCGGGAACCCAAAGCGGTAGACAAAGGCTGTAAATACCGCGCGGATATTACTGTACCCGCCGGCAAACTGATTATTCGCCGGAAGCCAGCGTGGAAGCACCAACCCGGACTGTCCGGGCAATTGCGGGTCTGCCATCAGGCGATTAGAATCATCGTCATAATTAATTTCCTCGGCCGCATCCAGCGGCACCGCCTCGCCGCCGTTCCAATATAGATTGTTATCCAGCGTAAACACATCCACCTCAGCTGGTGGGGTATCAGAAAAATCGTTGGGCCTGTCAACATTCTCAGCGCCCATGCTGCCGGTCGGGTCTGACCAGATATTGTTATAAAAATAAACATCCGTTACCGGCTGGTTTTCGTCTTCCACATTTAATCGCATCGCAAAGGCCAGGGCAGGCAGGTCACCCACCACGGTGTTGTTACGAAAGGTTACATCACGGCTGCCCTTTACCCCAAACGCGGCGCGCATCACATTGGCGGCATTCCCCAGCATCAGGTTGTTTTCCACCAATACGCCCTGGGCTTCGTAATTCGCCGTTCCATCTTCACCAACCAGCACAAAATAACTGCCCGTCGAACCCTGCCAGTTGAAGAAGATATTGCGGCGCACGCTGATATCGCGGCTCCCCAGGTTGCTGTCATCATTTCCGTTACTATCTTTAATAACAATGAAACTGCCGGTATTATTCGGGTTGGTGCGCCCGCTGCCTTCAAAGTCGTTAAAAAAGACGTTATCCTGCACCACTACGTCGGTGACGCTGTTGATATCAATATGTTCATCCGAACCGGTCTGGTTATAAAACAGGTTGCCTTCTACGGTGATGTTACTGGCGCCGTTATTAATCTTGAGGATATCATTGTTATAACTGTCGTGCAGAACGTTATTGCGCAGCACAATCCGGCTCACCGTATCACTGCCGCCCGGGCTGCCAATCAGATCCTGAATCTGGATCACCAACGCCCCCGTACCACTATGGGCTATATCAAAACCTTCCAGGGTAATCCCTTTTCCGTAAAAACAGGTTACCACCGTGTCGGTATGGCGCAGCTGAGCCTGGTAAGGCACTTCGGATCGGACGGTCACACCGCTGGCAAAAACCTCATCCAGACGCACACGCCCATCATAGCGCCCGGGGCGCACCAGAATAGTGCTGCCGTCCGGTACATTCTCGAGCGCATGGTCAATTGTGCGCCAGGGACTTGCCAGGCTGCCGTTCCCGCTGCTGTCGCTGCCAGTCAGCGCCACGTAATAAGTGCCGGCCTGGGCAGAAACCACTTTCGGCGGTTGCCCACCCAGCCCGCAGACTGGGGCAATGCCGCCCAAAATACTCAGTATCACGATCACCCCTGTTCTTCGCAGCCAGTATTTCAGCATAGTATCAGCCTTCAGCTCAATTCATAAATGGAGATGTGTTTGCCGCTGGATGAATTGAAAGGGGCTTCGTCCCAACCACTCCAGCGCTTCGCCAGGCGCATCCCTGCCAGGCGTGCTATCAGGTCCATTTCAGCCGGCCAGATATAACGGATCTTCACCGGAATCAATTTAATCCCGTCTTCAGTGATGGAGACATGCTGGCTGCTGATCACCTGATTGGCAATATCCAACATCGATACATCCAGGCGCACACCCTGGCTTTCCAATTCGACTGCGCGGACCGTTTGCCCGCCAGAAAAGCGCCCCAGGTCCGGCACAAATGCTTCTACCACAAACACCCCGTTTGGTTTGAGGTGGTCCGCCACTGCCTGAAAACACCGGGTCTGTTCTTCCTGAGATATCAGGGCAAAAATAGTATTGAATACCACGTATATCACGTCGAATTTTTCTTCAAAAGGTATTTCGGTAAAACTTCCCATGTGCACCGGAATAGTTTCCCCACCGGCTTTAGCATTTAATTTTGCCACCATGGCCGGGGAAGCATCAATCCCGAAGAGCGCTATCCCGCATTTTTGTAACGGAAGCGCTACCCTTCCAGTGCCTATCCCCAATTCTAGTGCCTTTCCGCCCTGCGCATAACGGGTTAGAACATGGATCATTCGTGGATCAATTGTGGCGTACCACGCATCATATATATCCGCAATTTTCTCACCGTAGATTTCTTCCTGGAAATTTTTCATACGACCCATCCCAATTGTTAGGTTAGAGATACCTTCATTATACAAGAATCAGGTTCTGAAATCATTTACAACGGATCAGACAGATCAAACAAAGGAAAGACTTTTTTGAGTTTTCCTGGTTTTTCTATGGTTTAAATGATTTGCGGAACGAATTCGGGAAGAAAAAAAAGCCACAGGGTTTGTAATCACCTGTGGCCTGATCAGCATAAAATGTTTATTCGATGGGGTAGCCTGCATCCTGCCAGGCCTGATAACCGCCCAAAATAGGTGTTACCTTGCTATAACCAAGATCCAAAAGGATTTGTGCCGCACGGGCACTTGATTCTTCAGCCGGTCAGGTGCAGTAGGTAATGATCCATTGATCTGCCGGGAGTTCTGCGGTGCGGGTTCCAATTTCATTAATCGGTACCGATATGGCTCCACGGATATGTGAAATAGTATAAGAGTCAAGACTGCGCACATCCACAAAGATCGCCGTTCTCTGCTCCAGAGCGGCTTTAGAATCTGCCAGGGTCACACGTGGTATTTCCGGATAAGGGATATCCGCCTGTGCGGCTGGAGTGGGCGCAGGGGTGGGCTGCTGCTGTGTGACAAATAAGACTGCAGCTGCAACCAAAATCAGAATTCCCAGAAGAATTACACCCAGTGCCGGATTAAATTTTTTGTTCTTGGGTTGTTTTTTTGGCAAAACATCCTCCTTTCTAATACTCTAAATTGAAACAAAGTATACAAGGTGCTGATTTTGATTACAATCGACTATATAACAATCCTATCGTCTCATTCCGGTAATGATAGTTAATTTTCGCCTTTGGCTGCATTCCGCTCATTTCCCCGTTTAAAATTTCCTGTAATTTTAGCCATTACCAGTTGGGTTTCAAGAAGATCAAGCCCTTTGATCTGTTTTAAAAACTTTTTTGCTTTATCCTCTTTCAGAACCAGCACCATGCGATCCTGCCAGTAAATAAAAACCTTACCCTCTTTATTGGTTTTGAAAGAGAATATTTCTTCTGCCAACTTATTACGCTGATCTACTGGTTTCCTCAACGGGCGCCTTCCCCAATCCTTTTCTGCTTTCCAATCCAACGAATTATCCACAGGCAGCCAAGGATGAACAGCAGACCAAAACTGCCGTTGACAAACAGCCATTTCAGCATTGTCCACAGCGGCGCCAGAAAATCCACAACCATCGTTTGTTGAGGATAACGGAACATAACCAGCGAGGTGGAGATATTTTCCAGATAATCCAACAACATCCCCAGTAGTGGCGTCAGATTTAACCAGCGCCAACGGCTGCCCAGCGAAAAAACCCGGGATACCAGCCAACTGAGCGCTGTCCCCAAAAAGAGTGTGTAAACCAACGGCCAAATCAGGTCAAAGGTGAAACGTGCCCGGATATAAGCCACCCGTCCTTCAACCCCATACGATTCGGCCATGCGGTACAGATCTGCCGGCGTATAGACAAATGACATATCCGGCGAAACAGCTCCGCCTGTCTCCCTGCTGGCTTTCTGTGATTGCGCCGGCAGCACCAGAATCAAAAATAAAACAAATATCACCAAACCTGCCAGTGTAACCCAGCCAGTGGAAAACCGAACCAGTATATTTGAAGTTTTTTGGATCATCTAATTCAGTGGTTACCTCCAATACCTGCATCATCATTCCAATTATCGGGTTCCAAAAAAGCTTAAACCAATTTTTGTAAGTACTTTGCGCAGCACATTATAATCCTGAGCTGCATATAAGCAGCCGGTTTGGGCCATGATCATCCCACAGCCGGCGCCGGCATTTTTAAAATCCCTCAAGCTTCTGACAAAGTGTACCAAAAAAACAGTGTTTTTGCCGGTTAGGAAACACCAGCTCGCGTGTCCATAGTCCGTGATAAAAATACTCAGTCCTTATGTTAGAATTCAAAAATGAGCAAAGATGTAGTCACTCATTCGATGAACAAAAAAGCGTATCTTGTTGTTGGATTTTTCTTTCTGCTTTATCTGGTCATTGGGCTGTCCATTTACCGCAATTACGGCCTATCCTGGGACGAATCGTTCGAACGAAAACTTGGTTATGAAACCCGTGAATATATTGCCGGTAACAGTCAGGACTTTCTAAGTGAAAGAGATCGTTATTACGGTCAATTATTCAATGTCATTAAAATTCAGGCCGAATTCACCCTGCATTCGCCCAATTATCAGGAAGTCCTGTTTGTTGATCATCTGATCAATTTTTTGTTGTTTTATAGTTCGGTTTTTGTATTTTTTTTACTGGCAAAGAAACGCTTTAGAAGCTGGCAGGCCGGGTTACTCAGCAGTGCTTTTCTGGTGCTCAGCCCGGTTATTTTTTCACATTCCTTTTACAATCCCAAGGATACCCCTTTCCTGTCTTTTTTTGTCTTTGCCATCTACACCTTATCCCTGGTGGAGGACAAACCCGGGTACTGGCGTTTAATCCTGCATGCGTTGTTCAGCGCGGCGGCAATTGGCGTGCGTATGCCAGGGATTATCATTCCAGCGCTGACAATCTTTGTCTTATTGCTGCGTCAGTTATCCGGCGTGCGTGCCGAGCGCTTGCCCTGGTTGCGCTTGCTTGGTATGCTGGCAATCTATCTGACTGTGACAGCAGCCGGCACCATATTGCTCTATCCGGCTGTCTGGAATGACATCTTTAACCAATTTTTAATTGCTTTCCAAATTTTCCAATCTTTTACGGATTGGAATGGCAGCATGCTTTTCATGGGGCAGGTGATCCGCTCAGAAAACATACCCTGGTATTATTTGCCGGTTTCTCTGGCCACCACCACACCCCCAATCTATCTTATTTTTTTCATAGCGGGGATAGTGCGTGCAGTGATTCAACTGCTGCGCCGCCCAATCCTTCAATTGGATAGGCCAAAGCGCGCATTACTGTTGGATCTGGCGTGGTGTTTTGGACCGGTGATCGTTATCATTCTCGGTAAATCAATTGTCTACAACAGTTGGCGTCACATCTTCTTCATTTATCCTGCCTTCCTGCTCATTGCCATTTATGGTCTGCTGGGGATATACAGCTGGCTGCGCGACCGCTGGAACAAAAATGGTTCTTTAGCAGTATCAGGCGTTCTGCTATCCATTTCATTTATCGCCACCATTACGCACGTTGTTCAAACGCATCCCCTGGAACATCTTTATTTCAATTTTCTGGCTGGGCCTAATTTACAAACTGTTTCGCAACGCTATGACCTGGATTATTGGGGGTTATCTTACCGTCAGGCCCTGGAATATTTCGATGAGAACGACCCATCAAAAGAGATTAATGTTAAATTCGCCAACCGCGCGGGTGAGTTTAGCATTGATATTCTCAGGCCGGAAACGCGGGAGCGTATCATCGTTGTTGAAGATATGGCTGAAGCGGATTATTACGTCACCAATATGCCCAATGACAAACCTCCCGGTGAACTCGTGGAGGAAGTCTACGCGGTCACCGTGTATGGAATGAAAATTGCCGTCGTTTACCGGCTGCATTAATTCATGGATTTAATTGGAAAACCGAACGAGCGTATCTGAAATTTTTTGGATCATATTATCTCGTACCTGTTTCCTTTATTGGATTGCCAAAAGCATTGATCAAGCCAATAAAAAATCTACTGATTTTTATGTAATTCCCTGACCCAACACTTTATAATCCTGGGCGGCGTACAATCGACCGGTTGGACCATTATCATCCAGCAAAGCCGGTACCAATGCGCCGGGGAGTACGGTTTCCACAGCTTCCCAGGCATTCGGACCACCCAGATCAGTACGCAGCCAACCTGGATCAAGATAGTTCACCAGTACATTGTTTTCCTTGACCGCAAATGCCAGGTCGCGGGAATATTTATCTACTGCCGCCTTGGTGACACTATAAGGTGAAAGATTGGGTTGATCTGCAATTCCGGAAGTCAGGTTGATGACACGCCCATAACCCCGCTCAGCCATTCCCGGAACAAAAGCATTACAAAAACAGATCATGGCAAACAGATTCACCTGGAAGGATTTTAACCAGTCTTCCATCGAGAATTCAAAGATTGGTTTCCACTCGCTTTGGATTGCCGCATTATTGTAAAGAATATCCGCGTATCCCGGAAAATGCTGTACTTCTGTTATCACGGACTGAATGCCGTCTTCCGTCCCCAAATCACCGGCAACGGCGTGAATGCGGACATCAAAACCAGCCAGCATCTGCCTTGTTTTTTCAGTATGCGCCATGGTGCGCCCATGCAGAATCACATTACAACCATACTGTGCGAGACCCATTGCGATCTGTTGCCCAATTCCGCGGCTGGACCCGGTTACCAACGCCCATTTTCCTTCCAACTTCCTTGTGTTCATACCATTTTCTCCTTTGTTAAACATCCTGTTTTTTGTTCGATTTAGGTCACATTCATGCCTTGCTGACGGGCATGCAGCCGGGCATAAACTCCATTTTTCTCCAATAATTCCTGGTGGGTGCCAATTTCAACAATACTGCCTTGCTGCATTACCACAATGCGGTTGGCCTTTTGAATGGTGGAAAGCCGGTGCGCCACCACCAACGTTGTGCGGCCTTTCATCAGGTGTGTCAGTGCCTCCTGGATCAGGGCTTCCGCTTCGGAGTCGAGCGCCGAAGTGGCTTCATCCAGAATCAGGACCCGTGGATTTCGGATCAGGGCACGCGCAATGGCCAGGCGCTGCTTCTGACCACCGGAAAGCCTTGTGCCACGTTCCCCGATAATCGTATCCAGGCCATCCGGCATATCCTGCACAAAGCTCCAGGCATTGGCATTTCGCAAGGCGGTTTCCACCATGGCATCCGGCACCTTAGGGATTCCGTAGGTGAGATTGTCGCGCACACTGCCATCAAACAGGATTGAATCCTGCGGCACTACCGCCAGGAAACGGCGAAATGTGCGCAAATCCAGGTCCTGCATATCCCGGCCATCCAGCAAAATCCGTCCATTGCTGGGGCGCACAAAGCCAATCACCAGGTTCAGGATGGTGGACTTACCCGCGCCGGAATGTCCCACCAGAGCGATTGTTTCACCGGCAGCAACAGTGAGCGAAAAGTCTTTGACAGCGGCGGTTTGTGTATCTGTATAAGCAAAATGAACCTGTTCAAAGCTCACCATCCCTTGCACCTGTTCCAAAACCAGCTTGCCTTCATTGTGTTCGAGATCGGGTGACTCGAGCACTTCGCCCATGGAGCGGATCGACTCGAAGCCTTTCGTGATCGGCGGGATGAGATTGACCAGCAGCATCACCGCATTGGTGAGACTGCTGAAGAAACCTGAGAGCATAACTACCTCACCGGCAGAGAGCGGAATAAAACCGGTATAGGAGGCCCAGGCTGCCGCCACCAGACACAAGATATTGAAGATATTAAAGGCGACCCACGAAATAGCCCCAAAGACAGCATTGACCGTATCCAGTTCGACCCCGGCGTGCTGCACATGGTTGAGGGTGTCGTCCATGCGGTTCAGCTCAAATTTTTCCAGACCGTGCGCGCGGGTGATTGGGATCAGGTGGGTCATTTCATTGACCCTGGCAGCCATGCGTTCAATCTCGGCGCGAAATTCCTGGTTGCGTTTACTGAGCGAACGGCGCAGCGTCAGGATCAGGGTGGAGGATATGGGCACCATCACCAGGAAAAACGGCAAAAATGCCGGTGCGCGGATCGCGGTAATCACAATTGCGCCAGCTAGGTTACTGATGGCCGCCAGACCACCATCGAAAAGTTGGCGAACCATCTGTTCCAGTGTTTCCACATCGCGCACCACTTTGGTTTGCAGCACGCCGGCACTGACGCGGGTATAATAACCCAGGGAAAGCTGCTGGAGTTGGCGGCAAAGCGCCGACCGTACATGTGTTTCTACCGCGCGCATGGAACTGCTGAAAACGCGCATATAGAGAATATGCAGCGGGATATTCAAAAAGAGCAGCGTTACCAATGCCAGGGCATTCAACCACAGGTTAGCCAGGTTTCCATGCTGTACAACCACATCAATGATATTGGCTGTTAGCAGCGGCAGCAGCCATACCGGGCTATGCTTAACAATGAAGATCAGCGAAGCCCCAGCCAGGGAGAGCTTTTCCTGCCTGAAGAAATACAACAGGGTTTTAAATGGTGGTTCCCCCTGATATGCGTGATCCAGTAAATTGTTTTCAGGAAATTTTTTAACAGTCATATGGAAATACCTGATGGGAAATTTTTCCCATCAGTATAACATGTTCAATCAGGTTTCAAAAAAAGGTAGACGGAATGCGTTTTTCCTTTCGAGTTACTATTTAACGGACCAACAGCGGCAAATACACCTTCTCGTCTAAATCCGCAACAGGTGTTTGCGTCGGGGTTCGGGTTGGTGTTGATGTAGGTGTAATACTGACTGTGGGCGTGGGGAAAGGCGTCACATTCGTCAATCCGGCGTCAATGCTGGAGATGCTGATCACGTTGCTGGCTATGCTGATCGTGCCGGTAAAGCCATAATTAGAACTGATAATTATCGAAGTAAAATCGCTGTCTTTGGTATCGTCAGCACCCTGATTGATCGGTGAAAAGCCGGCGCCTGGTGGTAAAAGTACCCTTAGCCGGTAATCTCCCGCCAGCGGTGCAACCACATAGTAATTTCCATTCGCATTGGTAACCGCAGTATCCAACAGTTGGGTTTTGGCGTCATTCCACAGCTGAACCACCACCCCTTCTACGCCCGGTTCACCGGCATCCTGAATGCCGTCCTCATCCAAATCGTGCCATACAAAATTTCCCAGGTTAATTGGCGTGGGTGTCCGCGTGGGGGTGGGTGTGCGGAATTTGATAATTCCGGCATCTATCGAGCTGATACTGATCACATTACTGGCAATGGTAATGATATCGGTGAAGCCTAAATTTGTTCCGCTTGGGTTAATGTCACTATCCAATGTGTCACTTCCGCCAGCCAGATCCTTGGGAGAAAATTGGTCACTAACACTGGGTAAGACCACGCGCACGCGGTAATCACCGGCTAAGGGTGCCACAACCGAATATTGTCCATTAGCGTCCGTGACATCACTGTCATAAAGGAACGTTTTGGCCGAATTCCAAACTTGGACAGTTACATTGGGCAGCCCCGGCTCCCCGGCGTCCTGACGCCCATCCTGGTCCAGATCATCCCATACGAAATTTCCTAAATTAATCGGTGTGGGCGTCCTCGTGGGGGTGGGTGTGCGGAATTTGATGATTCCGGCATCAATCGAAGTGATACTGATCACGTTACTGGCAATGGTAATGATATCGGTGAACCCTGAATTTGTTCCGCTTGGGTTAATATCACTATCTAATAAGTTATCCCCGCCGGCCAAATCCTTAGGAGAAAACTGGTCACTAACACTGGGTAAGACCACGCGCACGCGGTAATCACCGGCTAAGGGTGCCACAACCGTGTATTGTCCATTAGCATCCGTGACATCACTGTCATACAGGAATGTTTTGGCCGAATTCCAAACCTGGACAGTTACATTGGGCATCCCCGGTTCCCCGGCGTCCTGACGCCCATCCTGGTCCAGGTCGTCCCATACGAAATTTCCCAAATTGATCGGTGTGGGTGTGCGGGTGGGTGTTGGGAAAATAATGGTAAAAATAAAAGTTGGGAATGTTACCTGAGCATTCACATCAGCATGCGGAATCAGCGTGGAAGCAAAAATCATGATGCTAAGCATAATTACCAGACCAAGACGACCAGTTCGCTTACGCATGGCGTAACTCCTCTCCGAAACCAAAAAAAGCGGTAATGCTATATTATTTATAGGATTTATTTGGATAATTTCTACCATTAATGTAATGTTTGGCCTGCTGGATAAGGAGAGATGCACTTCTCCCCGCCCGCCCGCCAGTAAATTAGCGCAGTACGCTTCCCCGTGAACGTACCTTTCAGGCCGGCAAGTGCGTTTCTCCTGGCGCCGGCAGCCACCTCCATTTGCTCTGCAGCCTAAAAACACAATCCCAAAAATATTCCACCCATTTTTCAATGGCAAAAATCAAACCGGTGCTATACTGAACTCATCAATAAATTTCAACGAAGTGGGTGGATAACCCCGCAGATTTACATCATATCACCTCTTTTTAAGGTTAATACGCAGGGCTAAAAGGTAGCGTATCGCCAACCTCTATAATTAATAGTTTGCTTTACCCTGCGGGCGCAAGAATAAAAGATCTGTCTGGAGGTTCTGTATGAAGAGTCCCCGTCCGTCTGAAACGCAGCCCGGTACCATGCCTACCAAAACCCCCACCCGGCCGGACACCAAGGTCCTCAAGGGTAAGCTCTGGCACACACTGCCGCTTGGGACCGCCCTCGCCCAACTGGGCGTGTCGCAAGGCGGCCTGACCACCGCCGAGGCGAATTCCCGCCGGGCAAAGTACGGCCGGAACGAGCTCGAAGAAAAGGGCGGGCGCACAGTTTGGCACATCCTGTGGGAGCAGGTCAGCTCGGTGATGATCGTGATTCTGCTGATTGCCGGTGTGTTAGCGCTGCTCTTCAAGGGAGGCGGCGGGCCGCCAATCGACGCCATCGCGATCTTTTCGATTGTGGTGTTGTTCGTGGTGCTGGGTGTGATGCAGGAGTACCGCGCCCAAAAAGCCATCGCCGCTTTGAAGCAGATGTCGTCGCCCACGGTGAAGGTGCTGCGCGACGGGCAGGTGCAGGAGATGAGCGCGCGCGACCTCGTTCCTGGAGATCTCGTAAAGCTTGAGACGGGAAGCGTGGTGCCGGCCGACTGCCGGATCGTCCGGAGCGTGAACTTGCGCATCCAGGAGGCCGCCCTAACGGGCGAATCGGAGCCGATCGAGAAGTTCGCGGGTCCACTCGAGCGCGAGGACCTTCCGCTCGGCGACCGGAAGAACATGGGCTACATGGGTACCTTCGCGAGTTACGGGCGGGGCGAGGCTCTGGTGGTCGAAACGGGCATGCGCACCGAGCTGGGCAAGATCGCCTCGATGATCCAGAACGTCAAGCACGAGCAAACACCCCTTCAGAAGAAACTAGACAAACTCGGCAAGACCCTGGCGGTTATCGCCTTGGTCGTTGCCGTGGTTGTAGCCCTCACCGGCGTCTACATCGAGGGCAAGACTTGGACCGAGGTGCTGATTATTGCAATCGCGATTTCGGTCGCGATCATCCCCGAGGGACTTCCAGCGGTGCAGACCTTCTCGCTGGCGATCGGCGCCCAGCGGATGGTCAAGCGCAAGGCGCTCATCCGGAAGCTGCCAGCGGTCGAAACACTGGGTTCGGTGACGGTAATCTGCAGCGACAAGACGGGCACCCTCACCCAGAACAAGATGACCGTGACCGCCTTGGAAACCTTCGACCAGCGGGTGGAACTAAATCCGCAGGCGAGACACTACCACCTCGATCACGACCAGCCGGCGCTCGCAGCGCTGGTGGCGGGTTGCGGTCTCTGTTGCGATGCCGTGCTAAACCCCGACGGCGAAACCGGCGTCGGAGATCCCACGGAGGTGGCGCTGGTGGTGGCGGCGCACCGCTACAACCTCAGCCGGACCGGCCTTGAGGCGGTGTTGCCCCGAGTGGCCGAGGTTCCGTTCGACTCCAACCGTAAACTGATGTCGACCATACACAAGCTGCCGGAGGGCGGCGCGTTGCCGTCCACGATCTCTGGCATAGCGGCAGGTGTAGACGGCTGTCCGTACGTGGCGTTCACCAAGGGCGCGGCCGACAACATGCTGGCGATCTGCGACCGTGTGTTTAGCGGCGGGCAGGTGCGGCCCCTGACCGGTGACGACCGGGCGAAGATCCAGGCCGCCAACAGCAAGATGGCATCGAACGGCATTCGCGTGCTGGGCACCGGTTTCCACGGTCTCCCGGACCTGCCGGTGGACCAAGACCCGGGCAAGGTGGAGCGCGAGCTCGTGTTCCTGGGCCTGGTCGGCATGATCGACCCGCCCCGACCCGAGGCGAAGGATGCGGTGGCCAAGTGCAAGACGGCCGGGATCCGCACGATTATGATCACCGGCGACCACCCGGACACTGCCCGCTACATCGCCGCTGACCTCGGGATGACCACGCCCGACGGGCGGGTCATCACCGGTGTCCAGTTGGAGAAGATGAGCGACACGGACTTGAAGGAAGCGCTCAAGGACGCCAACACGAACTGCTTCGCCCGCGTTTCGCCCGAGCATAAACTGCGCATCGTCGGCATTCTGCAGGAGATGGGCAACATCGTCGCCATGACTGGCGACGGCGTGAACGACGCGCCTGCCCTCAAGCGCGCCGACATCGGCGTCGCGATGGGCATCACCGGCACCGACGTCTCGAAGGAGGCGGCGGACATGGTTCTGCTGGACGACAACTTCGCCACCATTGTAGCCGCGGTCGAAGAAGGCCGCGGGGTGTACGACAACCTGAGACGCTTCGTGATGTTCTCCATCTCGGGCAACATCGCCAAGGTGATCATTGTGGCGGTGTCGCCGCTGATCGGCCTCGTCGCGATGCTCAGGCCGATCCAGATCCTGTTCTCTAACCTGCTCACCGACGGCCTGCTCGGCCTCGGCATGGGCATGGAGGCGGTGGAGAAGAACACCATGCAGCGGCCGCCGTATTCACCGCAGGATAGCATCTTCTCCCTCGGTGTGGGCCGCCACATCGCCATTATCGGCCCCGTGATCGGGTTGCTGCTCCTGGTAATAGGCTATTTACAGTGGCAGCAGCTCGGCCTCCCCAATCTCCTGCAGATCAAGGACGAGGCGAACCGCAACGCGCTCCTCACCGACCCCAAGGTGCTGATCTGGGGAACGCTCATGTTCACGGCCCTCGCGCTGATGCAGGTTGGCCGCGCGTTCAGCTCGCGTTCTTTCTTAGAACCGTTTTGGAAGCAGCCGCTCCGTACGAATAAGGTGCTGGCGGGCATGATTCTCGTGGTCGTGGTGCTGCAAATGTTCGTCGTCTACACACCCGGCATCCAAACCTTCTTCTCTACCGTCGGTCTGAGCAGCGCGAACCTCGGCTTGTGCATCGCGTTCGCCATGGTTGTACTCGCGATCATGGAGTTGGTGAAGGCATTCGAGCGCCGTAGCGCGAAGACCTAGTCCATGATTCTACCCCTGCTGGGCTTCACTTGCGGCTGGCAGGCGTGGGTCAACCCCATCACCGGTAAACTGACGTATGATATCCTTACAAAAAAACTGAATATCCTGCATGAAAAGGAACGAAAGAATGTGCACAATCGGGGCAGTGAATACTTAAACCAGTTGTCACATCCAATATAGTTTCCTAGACTCTTTGCTTCAGATGCTTTCGGGAGCAGAAAGGAAAGTCTGACAAGTTCACGCCCAACCCCCCACCGTCTGTCCTGATAAATCATCATCTGCTCACGAATCGCCACCCGAAACATACAGCTTCAACTACGCCGGCAGCCTCATCCACCAATTAATCCCAAAAATATTCCACCCATTTTTCAATGGCTAAAATCAAACCGGTGCTATACTGAATTCATCAATAAATTTCAACGAAGTGGGTGGATAACCCCGCAGATTTCCATCATATCACCTCTTTTTAAGGTTAATACGCAGGGCAAAAAGGCAGCGTATCACGATTCCTTATAATTAATAATTGGGCAGCATCTGGAATAATGCGAAAGTTGAGCTTTTAAGAACATGCCATCAAGAACGATCAGTGATATTACGGTGGTTTATGATGTGGGTGAACTGGCTACAGCCGAGTTGCTCAGTGATACTGTGGCTAAGGTGCTTCCTCTTATTCAGGAGAGCTGGGGCCTTGGAGGTCCGAAAGATTGTCGAATCTATGTCATGACTTCTTGGTGGGGATTTTTCTTTCAGTCCGCGCCGTGGTTCTGGCGCATATTATTGATTCTTGCATGGCCGCTCTGGTGTTTCCGGGCTCGACGGGCGTGGCCTTATAGCGCTGGTTGGACGCAACGCTATGGTCGGCAGGTCGCGATTGGAATTAAACCGCCCCGCTTGCTGGAAGTCAGCGACAAGCGCATTGGTCGGCATCTGTTTGTGGAAGAGAAGAATTCGGAGACCAAAATCCGCCATCTCATGTGTCACGAGTTGACACATGCCTGTGCTGCTTCATTGAAGTTGCCCGCTTGGTTGAATGAGGGCTTGGCAGCAGTAACGGTAGATCGGTATTTAGGGAAACGCACTATTCGACCGGATACAGTAGAGTTACTCCGGAGTTATAGACCCAAGCACCGCCCACCGACGTATCGAGAGCTATTGCGCCTTGAAGAGCAAGTGTTCGCGTATCATGCCGTGCGTGGATACTGGTTAGTCCAGTATTTGGAGGAGAGTCAGGCGGGTTGCTTGAAACGTCTATTGTCGTCCTGGCAAGGGGATGGGGCCGGTGAAGCAGAAATTGCCAGAGTATTGGGGATGGAATTGGGTAACTTTTGGGACCAGATAGATGACAGGATGGTGGCTTACTTTGAGATGAAGGGAGTAATTTCAAGTGTTGCTTAACAGCTGCTTGCACGCCAACACGGCGCTTCGCGCCTTCGTGAACGTGTGTTTGGCGCAAACCAATTTACTTTCGTAGGCTTGGTAATCAGTACGAGCGCGCGCCGTGCGGGTGAAGCTGATCGTTAGGCAGTCACTAATAGAAAGGATGAAAGTAGATATGATCAATCTGACTGAATATCTCAAACGTCATCAGTTGATAGCATACTTTGTTCTGACTTATGCATTGTCGTGGGTGCTATGGATTCTTCTTCAACCACTTTACCTTGAAGGGCGAAGAACTGTAGCGCCGTTGATCAGCGTGGGGATCTTTGCGCCTGCGTTGGTAAGCATCGGGCTGTCAGCTCTTCTCAAGCCGCATCCCAGACAGGGCAGCCGTAAATACGCAGTGATTGCATTCGTAGTGGTGTGGATTCTTGCCAGCCTGATCATCACTTTGTATTTAACTGTGAACCAACAGATGGACCTGACCACGCGCTTGGTGATCGTAAGTGCTATAACCGGTGTACTGCCAGCTTTTGTCGGTTCTTCTGTCTTTTCCACGATACCGGGAGTAAGAGAGCATCTTTGTACGTACATAAACCCAAGGGGGTCTTTCGGGTACTATCTCCTGGCTATTATCCTGATTCCTGCGATTTGGCTCGTTGGGAATCTCCTGAGTCGTGCCTTTGGAATGGAAGTTCCTTTTGTTCGATCTCCTGTGGTTGATATTAAGCTCCTGGGCACGGCAGTCCTCATGTTTCTCTACAACATCGCCTACAGTGCGCTTTCTGAGGAACCCGGCTGGCGGGGATTTGCCTTGCCGAGACTTGAAACAAAGTTCAATCCCCTTGTTTCCAGCCTTATTCTTGGGGCGCTTTGGGCAGTCTGGCATGCGCCGCTGAAATTTGGGGGGATTGATGCGGCTAGCCTTTCCGAAATAATCACCGAGTGGGTTCTGATTGTGCTGGTTACCATCATATTCACCTGGCTCTTCAACCGCACAAAGGGTAGTATTCTGGTAACAGCCTTGATTCATCCAGTCATGAACACGACTGGCAATTTTCTCAACGCATCAATAGGCGCTCTCATACTCCTCGTGGTTTTCACGGTGTTCGTTATCATGCTCGATAAAATGTGGAGAAAGCTGCCTGCTGATAACCCTGCAATTTATTTGGCAAGCACTCATGCCGCCTGACACCGCGTGGTGTGTCCTGATAAATCATCGTCTGCTCACCGGTCGCGTTGTGAGTCCAGTCCTGGTAAGGGTCAGGCTGCCACGCGAAGCGAGCAGGGAATGGCTATGTCGAAGCGTTGTATCTCCCTGAGAAATGAAAGCAAAACAGCCGCCCGAAATAGGCAGCTTCAACTACGCTGGCAGCCTGGCCATCTGGAACAACTCCGGAGAAACCGCCTGCCTCCGCGATTGCCTTGCAAAGCCGTTGCAAATTTAGAATTTATATTCTATAATATTAAGCGAAACATCAATTGCATTATTCATTCGTTGTTCATTTTAATAAGGAGAAAAGAATGGCAAAAGCATTAGGCAATTCTGTCGTTGTTGAGAGTCCAAAGGTTGAACACAAAGACACACAGTTTACAATTGGAATCAGAAAACGAATTCCCAGCAAAACAATCGCATCCGCAGTCCCCAAATTCCTGAAACAAACGGAAAAATACCTTTCAATGAAGGGTATTCAGATTTCTGGTGCGCCATTCTTTCGCTTTCACAGTATAAATATGGGAATTGAGTATGACCTTGAAGTTGGTTTCCTTTGCAAGTCGGTATTGGAGTCAGAAGGAGAATTTGTATCGAACACATTCCCTGATGGGAATTACGTAACACTAAAATATGCAGGAAAAAACCGTGGATACCAGGGTAACAAGGCACTTATTGAGTGGGCAAGGTCAAATCAGCATGAAATGGATCGCTGGGACACCGATTTAGGTGATACATTTGCATGCAGGTATGAGGTTTATTTGACGAACATTGAGGCCGAACCCGACCATAAGAAATGGGTAAAGGAAGTAGCAATAAAACTCAAATAGTGTAGGTCGGAGCATCGCCATTCATCGTTTGACCATCTGTCCCACGCAATGTAGTATCGTACTTAAAGGAGAAGTATCAATGACCCACTGTCAACAATTTGAGTCGAACATTTGGATCACAAATGTTTCACTTGGTGCCTTTGATGTGCGCGCGGCGCTCATTCGTGGAACCCAGCAGACCTTAATTTGGGACACCCTGTCGCATCCAAAGGATATGCAGCCGTTTGCATCATTGCTTGGAGCGCACGACTTACGTATCGTCTATAGCCATGCAGATTGGGATCACTGTTGGGGAACCGCAGGATTGCCCTATCACGAAGCGCAAATTATTGGGCATACCAGCTGTCAGACTCGCTTTGCCACGGATGTGCCACGCAAGTTGCAGGAGAAACAAGCGCAAGAGCCAACACGCTGGGAGACGATCCAACTTGTGCCGCCAACCACAACCTTCTCCGACGAGTTGATTGTTGACTTAGGACACCTCACGCTCATCCTTTCGCACCTGCCAGGTCATACGGTCGACTCTATTGTCGCGTTTCTTCCTGAACAAGGTCTGTTGTTCATGGCCGATGCGGTTGAAACACCCTTCCCGGTGGTTAAGGACAAGCGTTCTCTTCCCGGGTGGATTGCCGCACTGCAACGCTGGGCGCATAATCCGCAGGTTCACACCGTTATTCCGGCACATGGTGCAATAGGTGGACGTGAGATCCTATGGCAGACTATTTCCTACTTGCAAAGCCTGCTGGACCAAAATCCGATTACTCTCCCAGAAGGACTCACCGATTTCTATCGTGTCACTCATCAGATGAATGTGGAAATCTGCCAGGATGACAGATAAGGGCTGGTTGAATAATCAATCAACAAGCCGATGTACCCCGGCTATTGACGATGAGCTTGCCATTTCCTATTTCAGTCGTCCATTTCAAAGCACCGCTCCAGACGACATCCCTTGACACTTGTCACCTGACGTGTGGGACGCTTCTCGTTAAGCATTTCGCGGTGTGTGGCGTTGTCAACAGGATCTTCTCACTTAATGCCGTCTTCTGAAGTAAAATCCGTGGTACCTTTAATGGAAAAAGAGGAGAGTAACGATGACAAATCAGACCTTGACCCATCGTATTGCTCAACACGAAGACCTTGAAGCGCTTAAAGCATTAATGGATGCAGCCATCTCTGAAAATCAAAAGTCGTTTCTGGATAAAAGTCAGATTGTATCCAGCCAGGCGATCATGGGGCTCGATACGCAGCTTATCGGGGATGGTACGTATTTTATTGTTGAAGCCGGTGGTCTATTGGCAGGTTGTGGCGGATGGAGCCGCCGCGCAACTATGTATGGCGGAGATCAAACGCCAGGGCGAAGTGCTGCTCTCCTGGATCCGTCGAATGATGCCGCACGCATTCGCGCCATGTACACTCATCCCAATCACACGCGCAAAGGAATAGGGCGACTGATTATTTCCCTGTGTGAAGAGGCTGCCAAAGCCGAAGGTTTCACAAAGATGGAGTTGGTCGCAACCTTGTCGGGAGAACCTCTCTATCGTGCCTGCGGGTTTGAACCCTATGAGGAAATAATCGATGACCGCGGAGGCGCAGGAGTTCCGCTCTTGAGAATGAGAAAATCCCTGACTTAATATAGTAGAAACGAATGCCGCGCCTTTTGTCCCGCGCAGCGCTCCTCGGTATCTCTTTACCGAGGAGGGAAAGCTGAGGACGCACCGGAAGCGCTGCTTACTTGCGTTTTCCCCAGCGTTTGGCCTGCTGGACCGGGTTCATATCCAGCCCAAGGGTGCCGCCCGGATTCATGATGTTGTTGGGGTCAAAATGCTGTTTCAAAGCGCGGATCACGTCCATATTCATGCTGCCAATCTGTTCTTCCAGCCACGGAGCGGTTTGCTTGCCAATGCCGTGGTGGTGGCTCATGGCCGCGCCGGATTCCTGAATGGCCTGCAGCACCCCATATTGAAGCTGCAAGTATTCATCGATATCGGTAATCCGCGCAATGAAGATGAAATACAGGTTGGCGCCCTGCTCATAGGCATGTGAAAGATGCGTCATACATACGGTTTGCGGGCGGCTTTTGACAAACTTGCGCACATAAGCATGCACTTTGGGCATTTGCTCCCAGGTGACGGCGCACTCCAGCGTATCGATGAGGATGCCGAAGTCCATCAGATCTTCGCGCATGTATGGGTCGGTAAAGCGGCTCTTCTCCCAGCGTTGGGTCACGCCAAAGGGTGAGAGGTTGAATGCGCCGTGTCTGCGGGCGACCTGCCCCAGTTTGCGGTTCACCAGCCTGGCATAGGCTGCGTCGCCATCACAGGAACCCAGCAAAATGCAGCGCTGCATCGGTTTATATCCGAGGGTCTGCAAAACGCTGTCTGCGGCCGAGCCGTGGATATGGTAAATGCGCATGGCCACATCGGTTTCTTCCGGGTCGGAGAGGCGAAAAACGGATGGGAAACCAAACTCGCCCTGCATCGCTTCACGCACGGCGGCCTGGGCATCTTCCCAGTTATGGAACAGATAACTGTAGCGCTGCATATTGTTTGGCATATGCCGGTAAAGTTTAAGCGTCACCTCGGTCAGCACGCCAAAACAACCCTCGGAACCCATCATGATCTGGTTGAAATCCGGTCCGGTGGCGCAGCGTGCAAAGGCCGGGGTTTGCAGGCGGCCCTGTGGGGTGATGTATGCCTGCGAAAGGACCAGGTCTTCGATCTTGCCATAATAGGTCGAGTTCTGCCCGGCGCCGCGCGTAACCACCCAGCCGCCCACGCTGGAATGCAGGAAAGACTGCGGAAAATGCCCGCAGGTATAAGCGTGTTTGGAATGAAACAACTCGGGCGCGTTATTGAGAATGCGTTCCAGTTCCGGTCCCCACATGCCCGCCTGTACGGTGATGGTCTGGTTAACTTCATTAAAAGAAACCACCTGGTTCATGTGGCGGCTCATATCCAGGCATACCCCGCCTTTGACGGCTTCATATCCGCGGGTCACACTGGAGCCGCCGCCGAAGATGGTCACCGGCAAGCGCTCACGATTGCAATAGGCAATGATGGTTTCGATGTCAGCGTTCGAGCGCGGTGCCAGCACCACATCCGGCAGGTTCTCCACAATGTGCTGGCGCAGCCGCAGCGCGTCGATCATCCCGGCGCCGTAAGACATGCGCGTCCGCCGGTAAGCATCGGTAGAAATATTTTCTTTGCCAACCATCTCCTCCAACGCTTGCAGGTGCCGCGCTTCCAATCCGCAGGGTGCCTGCTGGTCAAAAGCTTCCATTCCATCCTGGCGTGGGGCGGCAAAATCCGCATCGCTCATGCCAAAGATTTCTTTGAGCATCGCGTACAAGCCGGAATTGGGATGTTTGAAACCATCCGCGTCGCCCCATTTAAACAGGCTGCGGTAAGAGTTCGGGCTGGCTGTTTGTTCGATCCAGGGTGGGGTAAAGGTTTTGTTGTTACTCATGCGCTTTGCATTTCCTTTTGTGGCAGGCTGTAGGCGCGCTGCCAGAGATTGCGGTAATTTTCTTCTTCACGCTGCCAACGGGCATCATCCCAGCCCAGTTCCGGCTGGCAGATCAAGCGGATACGCGCCAACTCATTCAGCGCCCCGTTAGCCAGCAAGCTGCCCAGTCGTGTGCGCCGCAGCAGCAGGTCATCCAGATGCACTACCTGCTCGGTACGCGCCGCCCAGCGCAGTTCAGCCCACAATGTGGGCGTATCCGCCGCTGCGCACAGCTCATCGCTGTGAGCGGCATCCAGCAGACTCGGCGCGGCTGTTCCATAACGCCCCAACAGGCGCAAAAGAAGAGCATCTTCCATCTGGGGTTGGTAGGCCAGCATCTCCAGTGCTTCATCGTCCAGGGTGTTCAAAGCGCGTGAGGAACCGTTGAAATGGGCATGCTCCGGCAGGTAAGAACGTGCAAATTTCAGGGTTTTCTGCGCCATATGGCGGAACATGGTCAGCTTGCCGCCGGTAATGGTGACCAGGCCGTGTTCATCCCAGAGGATCTCATCGCGTGATTCTTTGGAAGGGTCGGCTTTACCGGTATCCAGCACCGAGCGGATGCCGGCCATGGTGGAACGCACATCCTTTTCCGTCAAACCCAGGCAGCCAAAGACGTGGTCGACAGCCGCCATCAGGTAATCCGTTTCCGCCCGGCTGATCGCCGGATCGGTTAGCATCGATTCATTGTGATCCACATCGGTAGTACCAACCAGTGTGGCGCCTTCCCAGGAGAAGGCAAACACCGGGCGGCGATCCTCAGGATGCAGGAAGCTGATGGCATCGTTAACCGGCAGTTTTTCGCGTGGGAAGATCAGGTGGCTGCCGCGCAATTGACGCAGGCGCGGGCGCTCACCCACATGCGCGCGCAGATCATCTGCCCAGGCGCCGGTGGCGTTAATCACCACCCCGGCTTTGATCTCAGCAGTAGGCCCGCCGATCTGGTCCTGCACTTGCACACCGCAAACCTTCCCGGCTTGCGTGCGCATCAATCCGGCCACACGCGCATAATTCAATGCCGTGCCGCCGGCGCGCTGTCCTTCCTGGATCACGCGCAGCACCAGGCGGGCATCATCGGTCTGGGCATCATAAAAACTGGAACCACCCACCAGGCGGTTTTCATTTAATTCCGGGCAAATTTCCTTCAGCGCGCTGATCGAATGGCTGGTATGGTTCCAGCGCATCGCCAGGGCGTCGTAAGCAATCAGCCCCAGGCCAAAGACCCAGCCGGGCGGGCTGTCGCCGCGATAGGAAACAAGTGTGAAACGCAGCGGATCGACCAGCCCCTTACCTTCTTGCAGCAGGCGCTGGCGCTCGTGTACGGAATCCATGGTTAGTTTGATCTGACCGTTTTTGAGGTAGCGCAAACCGCCATGTACCATTTTAGAAGAACGGCTGGAAGTGCCGGAGGAAAAATCGTGTGCTTCCAACAACAGAGTTTTCAGCCCGGCGCGCACAGCTTCACGGAAGACGCCCGCGCCTACAATTCCGCCGCCAATTACAATTACATCCCACACCTGCTGGATCTCACGCCACAAAGTATCGCGCCCAATCGGGTTACTCATAAGGACTCCTGGGGAAAATAAAAGTCGAATAATGGGGTGGTACGACAGGCTTCGACGCAATGGTAAGAGGTCATACCAGTTAAAATTATAAGGATTTTTAGGAAGGAGTCAAGATGGAATTGGGGAAAAATAACAAGTAGAGTGAATCGAAAGATATTAAAAAAGTGTGCGGATGAATAACATCCGCACACTTTTTTTACTATCCGCTGAAACCGGATACTACTACCGGTGTATACCGGTCAGTGGTAGTGCCGTCTCCAATCTCACCACTCTCATTTTTCCCCCAACACTTTAGAATTCCACTGTTCACTAAAGCACAGGATGTTCCCCCTCCAATACCAATGGTAGTCACTCCACTGGTCAATCCTGAAACATCAACAGGAACGCTGGAATCGGTTGTCGTTCCATTACCTAACTGCCCGTTATAATTGCTTCCCCAGCATTTGACACTCCCATTCGAGAGTACAGAGCAGGTATGAATATCTCCTACAGAAATTTGCGTCACGCCGCTGATCAATCCGGAAACTTGAACAGGTACAGAACTGTTGGTTGTTATACCGTTTCCAAGCTGACCGCGGTTGTTATTTCCCCAGCATTTCACACTTCCTCCTGTCAGTAATGCACAGGAATGATACCCATTAATAGAAATCGCAGTCACATCACTTGTTAATCCGGTAACATCTACTGGCGTTGTGCTGTCAGTAGTGGAACCGTTTCCCAACTGGCCGAAGGCATTATCCCCCCAGCATTTCACCCCTCCACTGGTAGTTAACGCGCAATTGTGACTGCTGCCTGCGCCTATCCTCGTCACTCCATTTGTTAAACCGGAGACAGAAACCGGTATGGATGAATCTATTGTTGAACCATTTCCAAGTTCACCTTCAGCATTACCTCCCCAACACTTAACTTCTCCACTCGCGGTTAATGCACAGGAATGCCCATCGCCAACAGCAATTGCGACGATTCCACTGGTGAGATGAGTAGAAGGTACAGGCGTTTTTTGATGTAATGCCGCGCTTTCATTATCGAGCAGAGGTCGATATCCCCAACACAACACAGCACCATCCGTTGTCAACACACAAGAATGAAGAATACCGGGGGAAATTGATACAATCCCGGAAGTAAGTCCGGCAACATTCACTGGTATGCTGCTGTTTGTGGTTGTTCCATCTCCCAGAATTCCATTATAGTTGTCACCCCAACAATAAGCTGCGCCACTTCCATTGCTGGCACAACTGCGCCAGCTATATAAACCAATTCTGTCTGGCTGAAATTCCAGGGCTGGCGCGGCGGCTGTGACAAAATACCAAACCGGTCCTGAGATGGTCACGTTATTTTGATCTGTGGCAACGATTTGCCAGTAATATGTGGTCGAGACGGATAATGTACCGGGATTGTAAGTCGTCCCGGTCTGGTCTGCAGAAACCAATATGTCCGGGCTGCTGTCATCTGCCTCAACATAGACATCATAGGTAACGCTGTTGCCATCCGGATCTCCGCCATTCCAGGTAAGCATCACATTGGTAGCCTGATCCGCTGCACCCGCAGCTGGAGAAGGATTGAATGGTATATAGGGAGCGTTGTTTAGTGTGGTGAAATTCCACACTGCGCTCGTTGAGCTTTTTCCAACCTCATCCGTAGCTATGATTTGCCAGTAATATGTGAATCCGGCCGATAGGCTTCCCGGATTATAACTCGTGGTGGATTGGGCAGAGGAAACAAGGTTATCCGGCGTATTGTCACCGGCTTCTAAGTAGATATCGTAAGTAACATTATCTCCATCCAGGTCACCGCCTGTCCATGATAACGTTACACTGGTAGCCTGGTTGGTTGCCCCCGAAACTGGTGATGGGTTGGAAGGCAAGTCAGGCGCCTGGTTAAAGGTTGAAAAGTTCCAGACCGGCCCTGTTGTGCTTTCACTACCCTGATCCGTGGCAACAATCTGCCAGTAGTACGTGGTCGCAGCATTTAATGTACCCGGATCGTAACTTGTACCGGATTGATCTGAAGAAACCAGCACATCCGGAGAGCTGTCTTCTGCCTCAAAATACACATCATAGGTAACACTGTCACCATTTGGATCGCCGCCAGTCCAGTTGAGATCTACATCGACGGATTGATCACTGGCACCGGTGGCAGGCGAAGGATTGGAGGGTACATTGGGTGCCTGGTCTAAGTTCACATCTACCGGAGTGTACCGGTTAATTGTGGTTCCATCTCCAAGCTGACCATAGGTATTATCTCCCCAACATTTGAGGCCCCCGCTGGTCATGAATGCACAGGAAGAAGCCCCCCCGGCGCCAATTGTAGTTACACCACCGGACAATCCGGAAACGTTAACCGGAACACTGGAATCCGTTGTTGACCCAACACCCAACTGCCCGGAAATGTTTCTTCCCCAGCATTTTACGCTCCCATCCCGCATCAGCGCACAGGTATGAATACTTCCCGCCGATACGGAAATCGCATCGCTGTTCAAGCCGGTAACGGAAACTGGTGTAGTATTGTCACTGGTTGTGCCGTTCCCAAGCTGCCCATAATTGTTACGCCCCCAGCATTTCACTCCGCCGCTGCCAAGCAGCGCACACGAGTAATTTCCGGTTAGTGAAATCGCAACCACCCCGCTGCTTAAGCCGCTAACATTTGTCGGAATTGAACTATCCGTGGTAGAACCGTTTCCCAACTGGCCGTAGGTGTTATCGCCCCAGCATTTTACCCCGCCGCTGGAGGTCAATGCGCAGCTATGGCTGCTGCCTTCCCCGATTGCGATCACCCCGCTGGTTAACCCACTAACAGAGACCGGTGATTGAACGGTGCTTGTAGTTCCATTTCCGACTTCTCCATTAGTATTGGATCCCCAACACTTTACCCCTCCGCTTGAGGTTAATGCACACGAATTCCCGTCACCAACAGCGATAGCTCTTACCCCACTGGTAAGGCTGGTACTGGGAATCGGTGTATATTGATAACCAACACCGATGAATCCGTTTCCAAGAACCAGTTTTTGTCCCCAACACATCACCCCAGCGCTTTCCGTCAGAGCACAAGCATGTATCATCCCAATCGATATGGAAGTTATACCGGACGTGAGCCCGGAAACATTCACCGGGACGGTGCTGTTATTATTGGTGCCATCGCCAAGCAGACCGTTTGAATTGGATCCCCAGCACATTGCACCGCCGCTATCGTTAATACCGCAGGTCCGGGTACCATAAAAATCAATTCTGGCTGGCTGAAGCGCTGTGCTGGAGGTGGCAGCAGTAGTAAATTGCCAGATTGGCCCTACAGTAGTCACATGATTCTGATCTGTAGTGCTAATCTGCCAGTAATAGGTGGCGCCGTAAGCCAACGTTCCGGGATCAAAACTTGTTGCCGTCTGGTCCGGTGAAATCAATACATCCGGGCTGCTATCACCCGCCTCGAAATATACATTATAGGTAACGCTATCACCATCCGGATCGCCGCCGCTCCAATACAAAATGGAGTCGGCTGATTCGCTGGTTGCATTCTCCAATGGGAACGGGGCGTATGGTTGGGTTGGCGCCTGGTTTCCGGTTGTCAGGCTCCAGATCGGACCTGTCGTACTCACGTTATTCTTATCGGTGGCAACGATTTGCCAGTAGTATGTGGTTCCCGTCGATAGCTTTCCGGGAGCATAGCTTGTTCCGGTTTGGCTCACAGAGACGGTCACGTCCGGAGTGCTGTCAATGGCTTCAAGGTAAACATTGTAGGTAACAGAATCACCATCCGGGTCGCCGCCGTTCCAGCCAAGTGTCACACTGGTAGATTGGTCCGCCGCGCCTGAAGCCGGAGCAGGATTGGATGGGGTATAGGGAGCATTGTTGAGTGTGGAGAAATTCCACACTACGCTGGCTGTGCTTTTTCCATTCTCATCCGTGGCGATGATTTGCCAGTAGTACGTGGTTCCGGTCGAAAGAGTTCCGGGGTCATAACTCGTTCCGGATTGAGCGGTAGAAACCCGCACATCCGGCGTGTTGTCGCCGGCTTCAAAATAGAGATCATAAGTAACAGCGTCCCCATCCGGGTCACCGCCGCTCCAGCTAAGATTGGTATCCAGTGCCAAACTGCTGGCACCGGTGGCTGGTGACGGATTGGAAGGTACATTGGGCGCCTGGTTTATGGTTGAAAAACTCCAAACCGGGCCTGTCGTGCTTTTTCCACCCGGATCCGTGGCAATGATCTGCCAGTAATACGTTGTGGAAGCGGATAACGTTCCGGGTTCGTAACTCGCTGCGGATTGGGCCTGTGAAACACGGATATCCGGAGTATTGTCTCCAGCCTCAAAATACACATCATAGGTGACGTTGTCACCATTGGGATCACCGCCAATCCAACCAAGGTTGACATTAACGGATTGATCGCTGGCGCCGGTGGCTGGCGACGGACTGGAGGGTACATTGGGTGCCTGTTCAGCTCCAACATCAACCGGAGTTGTGCTGTCGGTCAGCGTGCCGTTGCCAAGCTGGCCGGCATTGTTGTGTCCCCAACATTTCATTTCACCATTCGTCTTCAACGCACAGGTATGCATATTTCCGGCTGAAACCACCGACACCCCGCTGGAAAGACTGGAAACAGTCACGGGAGTAGACCGGTGTGTATTTGTGCCATCCCCAACCTGCCCATAGGTATTATCTCCCCAGCAGTTTACCCCTGCATTTTGGGTTAAGCTGCACGTCTGAAAACCACCTGCGCTGATAGCCGTTATTCCGCTGGATAATCCCGAAACCATAACCGGCTGCGAGGCATTGGTTGTAGAACCATTTCCCAGTTCTCCAACATCGTTAAGCCCCCAGCAATAAACCGCTCCCGAGTTGGTAAGTGCGCAGGTATGCAGATTCGCCGCTGATATCCCGCTCACACCGCGCAAACCGGAAACGCTGACCGGTATCAGCGAATCGGCCGTGCTGTTATTTCCAAGCTGCCCATACTCGTTATATCCCCAACATTTAACTTCCCCATTCCTGTTCAATGCACAGCTATGTCCCAATCCGCTGGCAATTGCCATCACACCGCTGCCCAATCCGGATACTGTCGCAGGAATGGATGAATTGGTCAAAGTACCAATACCAAGCTGGCCTCCTTCATTCCACCCCCAGCATTTGACACCCCCATCGGAGGTCAGCGCACAAGAATGAGAAGTACCAGCACTGATCGCAATCACCCCACTGGAAAGTCCGGACACATTGACCGGGGTAGACGAATTATTGGCAGTCCCATTTCCCAACTGTCCATACTGGTTATCGCCCCAGCATTTAACGCCGCCGCCCGTGGTTAACGCACAGATATGATAATCACCGGCGGAGATCGCTTTCACGCCACTGGAGAGACCGGAGACCGCCACGGGCATCAGCTGGTTTGTCGTCGTGCCGTCCCCAAGCTGGCCTGCATCATTCAACCCCCAACAGGTCACGCCGCCGCTGGCGCTCAAAGCGCAGGTGGATTCTCCCCCTGCTGAAATGGTCATTATATTGCTGGCGGTCGTGGTGAAACTCCATACCGGTCCCGAAGCGTTTTTCCCATTTTGATCAGTGGCAGTGACCTGCCAGTAATAAGTGGTTTGCGGAGTGAGCACACCGGTAACAAAACCTGTCCCGGTCTGATTGGACGATACAATTTCATCCGGGCTGTTGTCGCCGGCTTCAAGATAAACTGAATAGGTAATGTTGGTACCACTTGAACCACTCCAGGAAAGCGCTGCGGTCGATGTATTCCAGGAAGCTCCACTGGCCGGATAAGGGTTGGATGGTGGATTCAAGGCATTGGATCCGGCGTAACCCTTTACGAGCATGGGAAGGAAAACTGAGTGATCTGTGCAGGAGTAAATCCCAATATCGTCAATAAACCATCCATAATCATCACCCGAAGCATCCGTTTTAATCCGGAAACGGAAGCGGATATCGTTTCCTTTAAGACTGGATAGATTAAGACGGGTGGAAACATAATCAAAAGAATAAAAGCCAAAGAAACTGGAATTCACATTATAGGCCATCCCCGAATCGATCAAACTGCCGGCATCCTGCCAGGCGCCATTGTTCAGACTATATTCCAGATACCCTTTATCCTTAACGTATACCGTGGATCCGGAAATCGCATGATTAAAAAGAAATTCATGGTTAAAACGCAAATATGAATCGCTATTGGCTGGCAGCGCCACATTTTTCCCCATGGCGATAGAATAATCTGCAGCGATGGGAACATCATAGCCGTACAGATTGGTCACCCCGCTGGTAGAATTTGTCATATCTGCGCCAGTGGGATTTGGATTTTGTGGATAAGCCCAATAATTCGTGCTTCCTCCATCCGTGATGAAAGTCCAATTGCCGCTGTCGGAATCTTCCAGATCATCCTTAAAGGAATAATCCGGTGACTTTCCGGCCGGGCACACGGCAGCGACTTTTGATTGACAAAAAGAGCTGGTAGGGTTGCTGTTCATCTCTACCGCAAGCAAAGCCTTATTCACCTCACCGCAATCCGCCGAGGTGATTCCGTGCTGCCCAACCAGGCTGTTACAGGATGTATTGACTGCATGGTAAAGATTCGCGTAATCGGAAGCGGAGGTCAGCAGTTGGGTCTGAACGCGGTAATAAATTTTCGCGGTTTTTGTTGCGCCAATAGCATTAATGGTGTACCCGTTAAAGGTTCCCCCATCCGTCATCAAGTAAGCGGCTTTATTCCCAATGCCGGTATTTCTATGAACACCGCCGTTGTCACCAGTTCCGCAATAATAGTTTGAGCTGCTCATCTTATCGGCATAACCATAAGCCGTCGGGTCGCTCATACTTCTTCCAGCGCCAAGTCCGGTAACATCTTCGCCAATCAGCCACTTAACCGCGGCTGTGTCCGTTCCGTGATTGTTTTGCTGGTCAATCAATTCGCCAAAAATATCTGAAAGCGATTCATTAACCGCGCCGGATTGGAAATAATAAAACAAATGCGCTTCATATTGAGTCACTGCATGAGTAATTTCGTGCGCGACCACATCATCTGCATGGACATAGCCATTAGCATCACCAAATACAAATTGCCCGGCAGAAGGACTCCAGTAGGCATTTTCATAATTTGATCCATAATGAACGGAAAGGATCATCTGTGCGCCCGCGTTATCAAAGCTGTTACGCCCAAACATGGAAGCGTAATAGTTGTAGGTATCCGCTGCGAATTTCTGAGCATCTTTGGCATCTGCATCACCGGCGGCACAGGTGAGGTCCGTTTCATCGCAGACAAACGTTCCTGGTAAGCTTTCCGTATTGTGCAAATTATAGACCGCCAAATCCAGGAGGCTGTCCACCTGGTTAAAATGGAGATGAACTATTCCCGTTTGCGCATCAACCAAAACCAATTCATCAATCAAAAGTGAGTCGTCCTTCGAGATTACTTCCATTCGCCAGACCAGCCTTGTTTTTCCCAAACCGCCAATCCCCAACACAACCGGGTTATAGATCCACAGTTCAGGTTCGCTCACCACCAGATTTTCTTCCGTAATTTCATAGTCATTGGCAACTCTTTCAATGGCCGCCGCTTGAGCCGCTGCCGCGCTCAGCGTCGGGTTCGTATCAAGATCAATATCGGGCAGAATTTCACCGTTGGCGGAGAGAAAACCGCCATCCGAGATCGTTTGCACAATGATCTCTCCACCCATAATCGGGATACCCTGGTAAACCTGTTGGTAGCGGACAAAGGTATGCTTGTCTTCAGTAGTATCGACCTTCATCCGGGATAATTCTTCATCAGGATTATTCACTCCAAATAAGGGTCCATAATTCACCAGGAAAGCTTTTGCTGCGCCATCGGCGCTCGCCAGATCATCAAAAGAAAGATTTTGCTCAATCGGGTTAGCAAGAGTAGTGCTGATCGAACTGGCCAAACCCGTTTCAGCGTCATACGAAATTTCCAGTTGACCACCGGAAAGTGCTTCCAATGTCTGCAACGGTTCTCCAGGTGGAGGAGGGGCGTCAACTTTTTCCGGAGCAGCATAAAATGGCATTGGCATAATCAGAGAAGCAGCAATAATTAAAGCAAGGACTGTGTTGAGAATTTGCATTGTTAACCCTTTCTGTGATGATAGAAATGATGCGGATTGTAATTTTTTGGCGAATGGAAATCATACTTTCAGTGAAAAGTATGCGGATCGGAGTGATTGCATAAGAATTAAAAGAAAATTTTGATATTACAAAAAAAATTATGGACGAGTGAAATAATTCGCCCATAATTCCCCTTTTGACGATCAATTACCGTAAAAATCGCGATACGCGATTACCCTGTTTTTGGGACCCTTCAAACCAATTTTAAATACAACGGCCTGGGTGATCCTTAATTTTCTATGATATCAAGGTGTTGATCTGTTGTCAAATTCAGTTGGCCTGGTGATTACCGCTGCCATGACCTTCTCTTTTTCTTTTTTGCACCCTTTCCCCTTTGCGGAGATGACTTATGGCTAATTACCAGATAAAAAAACCTTGACAAAATAGAACTTATTTTCTACAATAGTATTAAGCCAAAAGTTTTTTCGTTACGGCCTGGCACCTTAAAAACTGCATACATATAACGCCCGTCGTCAAAAATTGCACTTTCCTTGTTTAAGAAAAAAGGCGTAATTTGTGATCCTAACGGGTGGTAGAACCATCCTTATTTCCTGCACCATTCGTTCCTATTCGTTTTTGCATTCGTTTTTAAATGAATAATCAGCAAAAACCAGCGCATCTGTGCTTTTTCAAAAACGTGACCCCACCCATACCGGTCATTTCCCGGAAAAGCATTCGTTCCGATTGGAATACTTTTATCGATAAACGAAAGAAACGAATACGTCTGGCGCTCCGACGCAAAGCAAGGGAAGGAGACATTGTCTGGTTTACGGATGAGCGCTGACACGCACAGCACAAAAAGTTCCTCCCTGACCAGGGAGGGATTCGGGGAGGGCGAATTGGTGCGTTGTCGGGGCTAAATACCAAAAAGGATTTCCATGCCCGCCAACAGCCCCTACCCAGCCTCCAGCCAGAGTATCTGGTACGGCTGCATGGTAACCGGCGCGCAAACCGGGATGGAAATATCCCGCCCCTCCAGTAAGTCCGTCATGGGTTTGTTTTCCAAGCCCGGAAGCTCATCAGTATTCAACATAAAAGAAACGCTGGTTGCGCTGACGTTATGCAGCGCTAATATGCGCTGGCTGCCGCTCTGTGCGGTGCGCAGTACGGCAAAGATAGCTTCATGCAAATCCAGCACTTGCTGGTCCGCATTGGGGTGGAAGGCAGGCTGCTTGCAGCGGCACTGCAAAAGATGCTGGTAGCCGCGGAATACCCGGGCGCGTAAACTATCGGGGTTTTGCAGCTCGGCCTGCACCTGATCAACATCCAGTTTTTCGCGGTTGATCGAGCGCGCCTGGCCGCTTTTTTCGACGCCTTCAGAGTCATTGCGCGACCCCAATAGGCTGTGCATATACACCCCCGGAATGCCTGCCATGCACATCACAATTGCCTGCGAAACAAGGAAACGCTCCACCTGCACGGCCAGATCCTCTTCCCCGGCCGGGTCGTTGAGCAAATCAAAATAATTGATGTTCAACTCATACGGGCCGGTGCTGCCATCCGAATTCGTCTTGGAAGAGATTCTTCCGCCATGCTGTAGGGTGGTTTTTAACAACAGCTCCACCTCTTCCGCCGGTAATAAATCCAGTGCCGGGCGGATGCCGACGCCGTCATGCGAAGCGGAAAAGTTAAAAAAGGTGGTTTCATCGGTTAACGTCTTTAACCCGGCAGCCCATTGGGTAAGGTAGCTGGCTGTGCCGCTGAGAAGCGCATGCGCCGTGAGCGGCGGCAGAGAAAACTGGTACACCAGGTGGGCTTCATTGCTCCCATTGCCAAAATAAGAAAGATTTTCTCCATGGGGCACGTTCGTTTCGGTGATGATCAGCACCCCCGGCGCAGCCAGCTCCAACACGGCGCGAATCAACTGCACTACCGCATGGGTTTGCGGCAAATGGATGCAGGAAGTGCCAATTTCTTTCCACAAGTAAGCGATGGCATCCAGGCGGATCAGGTCGGCGCCGTGATTTACGTAATCCAGGAGCACATCGATGATATCCAGCAAGGTATCCGGATTCTTGAAATTTAAGTCAATCTGGTCGGCGCTGAAGGTAGTCCAGATATATTGCAAACCCGCGGCGGTTTCAAAGGGCGTCAATAAGGGCAGGGTGCGCGGACGGGTCACCAGGGAAAGATCGCTGCCGGCTGGGATGCTCAGAAAATAAGACTGGTAGCGCGGGTCCCCCTGTAAGAATTTTTGAAACCAGGCACTTCCGGCAGAAATATGGTTGATGACCGCGTCAAACATCAGGCGTACACCGTGTTGCTGGTAGCGGTGAATGTCTTCCCAATCACCCAATTGCGGGTTTACCGCATGGTAATCACTCACCGAAAAACCATCATCCGAAGAAAATGGAAAAAACGGCAGGATATGGATAATGTTAATGGTGTCTTTGAGATAAGCCTCATAAAAAGACAGCAGGGTGTTTAATGGGTTTTGGCCCGTAAAGTTTAAAGTATCCCCATAAGTAATCAGGATCACATCTTTTTCATCAAAAAGTTGATCCTCGTTTTTGAAATAGCGGCGGGTATTCTGTTGAAATTGGTCCAGGCGCGCCTGCAAGCGAATAAAGGTGGTTTGGGCAATCTCTTCGGTGTAGATAGCTTTCAGCAGCGCCTGGATGGGCTGGGATTTTTTGTCAGTCATGGATTCTTACCTTAGCGTTTAAAAAGTTTGGAGAATTTCATAAAGCCGGTTCCAGGCAGTTTCATAAGAGAAGTGCTGCCGGCCAACTTCCAGGTTATGCTGAACCATGCGTTGCACCCGGGTGGGAGACCCCAGCAGTGTGCGCACCTCAGCAACCGTTCGATCAGTGATCTTTCCTTCCACGACAACCGCATCCAACCCCAGCGGTTCAATATCCTTCTGGTAAATAGCATAACGGTTAACCAGAAATGGTCTGGAAAAAAAGATCGTTTCCAATAATGCATTCCCAAACCCCTCATACAGGCTGGGATAGGTTACAAAATCGGCAAAAACATAGGCATCCCACAGGCTGTATACCTTATGCACGCCTTTTCCGGGTACGCGCTGCGGTTTGAAGCGCGCCGGTAGATAGCGCAGGTCCACATGGTTGCGCGCCGCGAGCGCCAGCATCTCATTTAGATAATCCAGGGTATTATGTTCGGCATGGTGGCTGATAACCAGTTTGATTGGTAAATCATCCAACCGCTGCACCAGTTCAATCGCCAGCTCGATCCCCTTGCGCGGAATCACCCGGGTGGGCTGCAGAAAAAACAGATCGCTATCCACCAGGCCCAGCTCGCTGCGCAAATCAGCATTGTATTCATCCACACCCGGCGCCGCTTCGTGGAAATCAAAAATATTGGGCAGAACCATGCTGTGCACTCCGATCCCAGCCAATGCGCTCTGAGCCTGTGAGTTGATCACCATATGGCGCAGATTGGGCAGGTGCGGCGGGAAGCAGGTCTCCAGAATATGCGCCACACAATTTACGCGGTAGGCCTCACGCTCCCAATAAAAATCGTGGTGGTGGGCGATCGCTGCGATCCCCGTCTTTTGCAGGGCGCGCTGCACTGCCAGGCTGAGCGGCAGGTGAAGCGGAATGGCAAACACGTTCTGAATAGTGAGCAGTTCCAGGTTAAACACCCCGATAAACTGTACCACCGCCGCTTCCAATTTTGTCGCCAGGGTCTCGATACGCTCCTGCAATTGGGGGTGCATTTGGGTGGTCCCAAACGCGTGTTTGGTAATCCATAGCGCTTCCGGATGGGTGAAATGCGCTTCCGGGACGAGAATCTGCCCGGCAAGAGGCGCTGCAACCAGTTGGTCCGCCTGGTCCTCAGGGTCCAATTCACCGGCAAAATAATAATTCTGGTGTCCGTGGCGGGCAAATACCTGGGCGATCTTGGCTGTTTCCAGAGAAACACCATCTGTGCCTGCCAGGCGGAAAGAGAGATGTCCGATGCGCATACAGCCTATCCTTTAACACCGCCAGAGGTCAACCCCTGTTCCAGGTAACGTTCAAAGGCCAGGAAAAGTACAATGATCGGTACCGTCATAATGGTGGAAGCCGCCATAACCACGTTGGGACGCGGGCTGGGATCGTTAAAAATGGTATTGATCTTAATCGGAATGGTAAAAGTGGAGCGGTCATTCAGGAAAATGAATGCAAACAGAAATTCATTCCAGGCGATCATGAATGTATAAATACCAATCGTCACCAGCGCCGGGACGGCCAGGGGAATAGTAATGCGCCAGATCACCTCAGCGCGGCTGCACCCATCGATCTGGGCAGCCTGTTCAATTTCATCCGGAATGGTGCGGAAATAATTGGTGAGCATATATAAGGCCACCGGTAAGGTCTGTGCCAGATAGGTGAGCACCAACACAGCCAGGTTGTCCTGCACTTCAAAACCCATTCTCAGGCTGAGTTGAGAAAGCATGGCGAACAGGGGAATTACCAGCAGCACTGCCGGCAGTAAATACACTATCAGCACACCATTGAGCAATAATTCACGGCCTTTAAACTTGAGACGCGCCGTAGCATAGGCACCCATCACCGAAAGGACCACCGCAATTAATGCTGTGGGTATGGAAACCAATAGACTGTTGAGAATGTTTACAGAGAAATTCTGGAAATGGGTCCAGGAAGAGTCAAACAATTCGCGGTAGGCGTCCAGGCGCAGGTTGGCAGGAATATACACCGGCGCACGACCGGCAATTTCCGCCCCGGTTTTAAAGGAAGAACTGACCATCCAGTAAAATGGAAAGAGGATCATCGCCAGAAAAATAAACAGGCCGCAGGAAAATATTAATTTTTGCCAGCTCATGCTGCGCGCCAATCGATCCATAAAACTGGCTGGACGAAGATCATAGGTGTTCTTATGAGCACTCATTTGCTTACCCTCTCAATTCTCTTCCGCATTGCGCATAATAATCAAAACATACGCAACAATAAAAACAACCAGGGCAGCCAACATGATCATGGCAGTAGCAGCACCTTTGCCAAAATCAAACATATTGAAACTAAACTGGAAGGTGAGAACCGGCAATACATTGGTGCCGTAACCGCCGCCGGTCAACAGCCAGATATCGTCAAATTTATTAAAGGTCCACAACAAGCGCAGCAGGAAGATTGCACCAAGCACATAGCGCAACTCAGGCATGGTAATAAAGCGGAATTTTTGCATGGCGCTGGCACCATCCACCGCCGCGGCCTCATACAATGTGTCATCCACCGCCTGCAAGCGCGCCAGGATCATTAACATGGCAAAAGGGAAATAGCGCCAGGCTTGAATCAGAATCACCAGCCAGATGGTCAACCCACGGGTCGCTAAAAACGCCTGCGGCGTATCAATCAGACCTAAAGACATCAGGATATGGTTAAACACGCCGGAAGGGCGCGGGTCTAATAACCAACGCCAGACAAAAGCAATGCTGATCACCGGGGCTACATAAGGGAAGAGAAAGACACTGCGGATCAGCCCGCGTCCGCGGAAGGGGCGGTTAAGCAGCATGGCAGCCGCAAGACCGGCAATCAATGTGAGAAAAGTGGATATGAAAGAATACACCACGGTTGTAACCGCAGCGCCCCATTGTTTTGCTCCGCCCCATTTGAAAGCGAAATCCGAAAAGACAGCCCTATAGTTATCCCAACCATTGAAGGGTGCATTGATCACGTCATTTAGGTTGTGCAGACCCACTTTATGGAAACTGATCCAAATACTAAAAACAGCCGGGAAAAGAATTAGACCGAACACAATGATGGCTGTCGGCAAAATCAAGAACCATGCTAAGCGCACCTCGCGGGCATGCATGGACTTTCCCAACCAAGAGAAGCTTTTTTTTATTGGTATAGTAGACATACCCTTGTCTCCTGGTAAATCTATTCAAGAATTTAAGGGGAGAAGATCGACCTCCTCCCCTTTTGAAATGTTATAATCGATAGAATCTGCCCACCATTAAATTCTCTCGTAGGGTCCAGCCTTGAGGTTTGGTGGGCAGTATTTTATTGCCGTTCTGCCAGCAAACCTTCCACTTGCTCCTGTAACCAGGCTGCGCCTTCTTCGGGTGTCATTGAACCTTCGATAGCGATATTGCTGAGTACCTGGGGAATAAGCAAACGCCCTTCAATATCACCAACGACAGCCTGCTCGGTGGCATCGTAATCTGGGCGGAACAGCCAGCGCTGCATGGATTCATATCCGGCGGCTACTGCATCCAATGTCTCTGCCGGGTAATTGGCAAAGTATTCACTGCTGCTTTTCCATTCTTCCACTGCGCTTTCCAATACCGGTACCTTGCCAAACGGAGCCAAAGCCAAAATGTACTGGTAGTTCTCGCCGGTCATGAAGAATTTAACCACATCCTGAGCAACCGGGTCTGCGTCACGCATGATGCCCAAAGCAACCAGTTGTCCATAAGAGGCAGCGCCGTTGGGGCCTTCCATGGAAGGTGCAAAACCAGTGCGGGATGCCAGGTCTGTGTAAGCCAGGGCTACTTTACTACCATCTTCCTTACCGGAGCCATCCACCAGGTCATCCATAATGTAGGTGGAGTAGAACATCATGCCGCTCTGTCCATATTCATAGGCTTCGCGGGCGCCGCGCCAGTATTGCGGGCCAGGTAAAGCACAAGATTGCAGGCTTGCATAAAATTCAAGCGCAGCTACCATTTCCGGGGTGTCCATGGTTACATTGCCGCTCTCATCAAAGGGCCAGGCATTGTTGGAAATAGCAACCTGTTCAAAAACCTGGTGTCCATAGTTCTGGCCGGGATCGGTGCCGATGCTGATACCATAGAGTAAATCATCCTGTCCGGGCAATGCTTCGCAGGCGGCCTGAATATCCTCCCATTTTACCGGGGCAGCCAGACCAAGTGTATCAAACACGTCCTGGCGATACCACAATGCCTGCAGCCAGCCGTCAAACGGTACGGCCGCATATTTACCGGTGGCCGTATTGGTAACCATTTCCAAAAGACCGGCACGGAAATCAGCTTCGCCAATAGCTTCAATAGCAGCCTGGGTGGCGTCTTCATCCAACAAACCATCGGCAGCAAAAGAAGCTACCCGTTCCACACCAATGCGCACAATATCGGGCAAACGATTGGCTGCTACTGCTGTGGAAATACGCTGCGATGTTCCGGCTTCTTCGATCGGGACAATACGGATATCAACTTCTGGGTGCAGTTCCATGTAGCGAGCGGCGACCTCTTCATAACGCTTTACCCGGTCTTCTTCATTGTCGGTTGTCCAGAACTCAATCACTGTGCGGTTCTGCACAGCTTCTAATTCCATCTGCAAAGCATCCAACTGTTCCTGTACAGCTGTATCCGGTTCAGTTTCTTCGGGCGCAGCAGCCTGAGATTCGGCTAACTGAGCGTTTAACTGATCTATCTGCGCCTGTAATTCAGAAACACGCTGATCGGCAGCTGAATCTACCGTCGGAGTTGCACTTCCACAGGCTGTTAACAACATAGAAAAAACAACCAGTAAGCTCATTACCAACATGCTTAACTTGCTTTTAGACATCTTTTTTCTCCTTCTTATCATCAAGGGTGAAATTCACGAACAAATAATCGATCACTGGTTAATATTTCCGGTTTCACGCTCCTTTCTTTTCGTTTCACCCGTCGAGGATCCGGATGCCATGTCAGCTTTGGGGTGCTTGCCCCGTGGATTGACGGATAATTAACTTGGGTTTCAATAAAAGGTGACGATCCGTAAGGGGTTCACCCTGAATCAATTTAAATAACATGGCACTCAACAGCCGGCCAATATCATAGATCGGTTGACGCAAAGTGGTTAAGGAAAAAATATCCGAAGGAGGCACATCATCAAATCCGGCGATCGAGATATCGCGCCCGATTTTCAGACCATATTCGCGGGCGACGGAAAGCGCACTTAACGCCATCAGGTCATTGGCGGCAATAATCGCTGTTGGACGGGTGGACAGCTGCAATAATTGGCGTGTGCTGCGGTCGCCGCCCTGACGGGTAAGGTCACCCTGAATAACATACTCAGGATTGAAGGGAATATTATTTTCCTTCAGGGCACGCTGGTATCCTTCCAGACGGTAATTGGCAAACAATAGATTCAACGGCGCAGAAATAAAGCCAATGCGCGTATGCCCCTGAGAAATCAGGTGTTGGGTTAGTTGGAAGAAACCGGATTCACCGTCCTCATCAATATAAGGAAAATCGATCTCCAAATCGGAGCGGCCAAATGCGACGAAGGGTAAAGCTGTACCGGCCAGGTAGGCAATGCGTTCATCCTGTTTGCGGGTACGCACTACAATCAAACCGTCCACGCGTTTGCCTTCCACCATGTGCCTGTAAGCCGCAATTTCTTCCGAACCGGGCGCGCGTGTGGAAAGCAGCAAATCCAGCCCGTAATCCGCCATTTCATCTCCGATACCGGCGATCAACTCGCTGAAATATGGGTCATTATAGCGTGGTCCGGAGGTTGGTAAAATCAAACCAATCGTATCGGTGCGCTGCTTTTGCAATTGGCGCGCTGTAAGGTTGGGGTAATAACCCAACTCAGCCGCAGCTTCCATAATTTTATCGCGGGTTTCGACGGCAACGTCATCATATCCGGTGAGCGCACGGGAAACCGTGGTCACGGAAAGGCCGGTATGTTCGGAAATGGTTTTTAGGGTAACGCGAGTTGACATAGGCTCCACAAATTTCTACTTGAAAGAAAAAGGGATTTGATGTATGCTAGGAACGTCCGAAACGTTTCGGAGAGTAATTTTATAGTACTCCAAAACGTTTCGGGAGTCAATCACCTTTATAACCAATTTCCTAATTCATCCAACGAAAGGTTAATATGACAAAAGCGCTTGTTTTCCTTGAACCACACAAGGTCGGCTTTGAGAGCCTGCCTGTCCAGCAACTCGCCCCAGCTGAAGTCCTAATCCATACGTTATTCTCCGGAATCAGCGCCGGAACGGAGATGACTCAATTTCGCGGCACCAGTCCATTTCTGCACAAACGCTGGGATGTTGACCAACGCTTATTCATCCCGGATGAAGCCGCTTCCCTGTCTTACCCAATCCGTACCCTGGGTTATGAGGAATCCGGTAAAGTGGTGGCGGTCGGCTCGCAGGTGCAATCCATCCAACCCGGTGATCTTATCTTTGGAACCTGGGGGCATCGCACCCGGCATATCGCTACTGAAGAGTATGCCCTGGCGCATCGCATGCCGCCCGGTTTGGACCCTATGTGTGGTATTTTCTCGCATATCGGCGCGATTGCGTTGAACGGTATTCATGACGGGCGCATTCGTATTGGTGATACAGTGGCTGTCTTTGGCTTGGGCGTGTTGGGGCAAATTGTCGTCCAGGCGGCTAAAAAGTCCGGTGCCCGGGTGATCGCGGTGGATATGTGGGAGATGCGCCTGGAGATGGCGCGCGCCATGGGGGCTGATATCACCTTGAAAGCAGTCAGCACCAGCGTGGCCGAAACTATCCGCGGCCTGACCCAGGGGCGCGGCGCAGATGTTTGTTTCGAGGTCTCCGGCTCTGTCAAAGCGCTCAATGAAGCCATTCGTGCGGCGGCTTACTCAGCGCGCGTGGTTGCCATGGGCTTTTTCCAGGGTGAGGCCAACCAGCTCTATCTGGGTGAAGAGTTTCACCACAATCGCATCAACCTGGTTTGTTCTCAAATTGGCGGTGTGGACCCGGAATTAAAATACCGCTGGGATAAATTAAGGTTATGGCAATCTGCCATCCAATTGCAAGCCGATGGGGTCTTAAACCTGCTGCCGCTAATCACCCACCGTGCTCCTTTCGACCAGGCCGCCGCGTTGTTTGAACGCATCGATCAGCACAGCGAAACCGTTTTACAGGCCGTTTTGGAATTTCCACAAGGAGGATAACTATTATGAACCCTTTACGAACCGCCATTCTGGGCTGCGGACAATTTGCCCACCGCCATGCGCAAATCCTTGCCAGTCTCCCACACCAGGCGAAGATGGTCGCTTTTAGCGATCATACAGAAGACAATGGCCGCCGCTTTGCGCAGCAATACACCCAGGGGCAGGGAGCTGTATACTTCAGCCATACCGAGCTCTTTCAAAAGGAAAACCTGGATCTGGTGATTATCTGCCTGCCGCCATTTGCTCACAGTGATGAAGTGGAATTGGCTGCTTCCAAAGGGGTTCATATCCTCATCGAAAAGCCTATTGCGCTGACATCTGAACTGGCCTGGAAAATGGTACGCAGCACCGAGCAAGCCGGTATAAAGACCCAGGTGGGGTTTATGTTCCGCTTTGGCGAAGCTGTGGAATCGTTAAAACAACAAATCGATTCTGGCGAGGCCGGCATGCTGGGCCTGATGAGCGCGCGTTATTTTTGCAACGCCTTACATGCAAAATGGTGGCGCGAAAAGGACAAATCCGGAGGGCAGGTGGTGGAGCAGGCGATTCACATGTTCGACCTGCTGCGTTACTTTGGCGGGGAACCGCTCAGCGTCTACAGTCAACAAAAGAACCTCTTTCACCGGAATGTCGAACGTTATAGCATTGAAGACGTCAGCGCGACCATTGTCAACTTTCAGCAGGGTGGGTTGGGGGTGGTGTATGCCACCAACAATGCCATTCCCGGTAAATGGATCAATGATTATCGGGTCGTGACGCAAAACATCACTGCCGAGTTTAAGAATGCTAACCAGGCAACCCTGGTGCGCACCGACACAGTGGAACCTGTCGAAACCATCGTCGATTCGGAACGCGATTTTCGATTGGAACAAACCCTTGACCTGATCCGGGCCATTCGCGAGAACCGTCCGACTCGCACACCCATGCGCGAAGGCGCCAAATCTCTGGACCTGGTGTTGGCCGCCGCACAATCTGCGCAGGAACAGCACGAGATTAAACTATGCTGAGTATTCATTTTACAGAAAATGAAGAAATTTGCATAAAAAATAATCAATTTCTGCTGTGTGGTCCGCTGCCGCTGCTGAATGATCAGCCGGTCAGCGGGTTATCAAAGAAACTTACACATTGCCCATTAGACCCGCAAGGCTGTTTCAAAATTGAATACTTTTCTCCTGAGCTGAAACACGGCAGCATGGGGATTCAGATCGAGCTCTCCCCTGATCGTCAGCAATGCTGGTTGCGCTACTGGCTGGAGAACCCGGTCCCAGGAATAAAAATTAACAGCTTTGGTATTCAATTCCGTGAGCTAACCGGGGTGGATACAATCTTAAAGAACGGGTATCACAGTTGGGATGGCAGCGGTTATGTTCAATGGCATTCTTCGGACAAAAATACCTATACCGGCTATGCCATGACCCAGATCCTCTCCGCGTCCCGGCAGTCTAACCTGACCATCGGCTTCGACCGGCACGAGCGCTTCCAGCATCAATTTATTTTTGAAAACAAAGACATGGGAGCAGGCTTATCCATCCTCACCCTCTGGGACCAAAAGACCGTCGAAGCTGGCCAACTGTACGAGTCTGAACGGCTGGTATTGATAGAACACAATCAGGTGGAAAGCGGCTTGCAGCTATGGAGTCAAATCGTTGCCGACAACTGTCCCACCAGGCCGGCGCTCCCGCCCTTTCCACTTACAGGTTGGTCATCCTGGTACAACTATTATGCGGCTATCAGTGAGGCAAGCATTTTGCAGGAACTGCAAGCTGCCCGGGAAATTCGCGAGCAGCTTGCTCTGGACCTGCGCATCTTCCAGTTGGATGACGGATTCACTCTCGAAATGGGTGACTGGCTGGAAGTTAAACCACAGTTTCCCAATGGCATCCCGCCTATCCTTCAGGCCATTCGCTCCGCCGGTTTCATTCCCGGATTATGGATCGCGCCGTTCATGGTAGGCAACCGCAGTCACCTGTACCAAAACCATCCGGATTGGGTAGTGCAGGATCGTCTAAGCGGCGGCCCACTGGCTCATATGAAATTTTACGGCGAGTTCCGTTGGCACAAGCGCAGCGAAGAATATTACATTCTGGATGTGACTCACCCGGAAGCCCTGGACTATCTGCGCACTGTTTTTTCCACCTGGCATACTCAGTGGGGCTGCGATTATTTCAAAACCGACTTCATGTATTTTGGCAGTGAATATGGCCCGGAACGTGCCAGTTACCACCAACCCGGTTACACGCGCATTGAAATCTGGCGCAAAGCCGCCGAGACGATCCGCAGCGCGATTGGCAACGCTCTATGGACCGGCTGCGGCTGTCCGCTGTGGGCTTCGGTGGGGCTGGTAAACGCCGTACGCATCAGCCGCGATATGGGCGTATCCTGGCGCGGCGAACAATCTGCCTACCCGCTGCTGGCGGACCATGCCAACCGCAGCTTCGGCAATCATATTCTCTGGCAAATTGACCCGGATTGCCTCTTGCTGCGCGAGAAATTCCATCATTTCAGCGATGCGGAAATTGAGGCTCTGGCGCTTTATGCCGGAATGAGCGGCGGGATATTGATGACCAGTGACAGCTTAAACCAACTGCCGCTGGAACGCCTGCAGCTGTTGAAATTCCTGCACAACCAGCAGCCAGCCAAGTGCCATTTCCCATTTCTGGGCAGCGGGGTCAACACAAACGCCGACCCAATATTGGTCCAGGTGCGCCAAACACTTTCAGCGCACAGCATGGAGCAAACGGCAGTGCTTTTTTTCAATACTTCCGATGAACCAGCCGAACAGACTTATACCATCCGCAGCTTTGGCATAAACCTCGATAATGTGTATATTTTCGAATGGCAAACTCAACAGGGAAATCCCCATCCGCAGCAAGAAATCCGGGTCAGGCTGGAAGCGCACAGCGCCAGCTTATTCTTCCTGGGCAGTAAGCCTTTCCATGAAGCCCCGAAAAGTTTGCCATGAGGAACAGGGATTGGAGATTGAGGATCTGGAAGTAGCAAATAGTTATTTGGAATTAGGCAGCCCCTTCCTGATAACTGATTCCGCAATCTTAAACTCATTACTGTTCCTGATTCCTGTCTTCCTTACTGAAACGTCCTCTGAAAACCTTCCAAAAGCTGTTGGCGCTGCTCTGCGGATAAATTGGCCTCGGCATGCAGCAGCAGGTACTGCACCGGAGGCATAGCACTTTCCTCTACTACTTCGAAGAGATCATCCACTTTACGCATTTGCGCGGCGCTGCCGGTCCATTCCGAAAAATTGATTTCTGCCCGGGCTTCTTCCACATCGCGCTGCACCAACCAGGAAGCCGGAGCAATATTGCTGTACCACGGCCAGACGGATTCATTGGAGTGGCAGTCAAAACAGGCGGTTTTAGCCAGTTCACGCGTGGCCGGGCTGTCCCAATTGGGTTCCTGAACAACAGGTGGGTTGGAGTGATTGCGCCCATAGGGCACTAATTGAATCAATAAAAATAAAGCCACAAGGGCTCCTGCTATAACGAAAATTGATTTTAAAAATTTATTCATCATTCACCTGTGTTTTCATTCAAATAGCTATCCTGATTTCTTTATCAAACCACAAATTTAAACAATTCCTTATCGGACATATTAACATACACACCTTTTTAATAAAAATTTATTGTCAAAACTTTCATTGACCGAATTGCTCAAAGAATACCAGGTGGATGTTGTATTGGCCCGAATTGGCAATATAATGAAGGTAACAACTTATCTTTTCTTTAATTAGGGTCCAGGATGTTTTGGCCGGGTAAATACCCGGCCAAAACATCCGCAAACCCCGATTTATTGAGATGATCCGTAACAACTTATATTTTTTCTTGGGAGGGAGATATGAACCCTTTTGCAGCGTTCATTTTAGGTCTGCTGGCAGGCTGGGTGGCGGAATGGATTATCGATTGGCTGTACTGGCGCAAGCGATTGGCCGCTTGCCAGGCGGCTGAGCAAAATTGCAAAGAAACCCGGCAAAAATTGGAGGATGAACTGGCTGCACTGCGCAAGGAATATGAAACCTTACGTAATGCGCAAATACCGGCTCCGATGGCTGAAATGCCCAATCGCGGTGAACCGGTTGAAGTAGTTGCACCGCTGCCGGATAAATTACAGCGCATTAAAGGGATCGGTCCGGTCATCGAAAAAAAACTCAATGAAGCCGGTGTTTTTACCTTTGATCAATTGGGGGAAAAAGACATTCATTATTTGCGTGAGGTACTCGGCGACGTAATTGAACGACTGGCGGATGAAGATAGCCTTCTCGAGCAGGCGCGTCAGTTTGCCCGTGAAAAACAACAAAAGGGGTGAGCAGATGAACCACCAAAACCGATGGCTAGGCTACGATTGGTTTAAGCTGATTGTGGTTGTAATTCTCTTATTCCTGTTATTTAATAGCTTGTGGAACACTCCCCCCATCCCTATCACCGGCGGCATGGTAAATGCCCCTCAAGCAGATTCCCAGCCCGTCCGCTTGCCAACCATCATCCCAACATCCACATCCACCCAACGGTCAGATGATATGCCAACAAACCGGACAATTGATTCATCAACATCGGAGACCAATGGCTGGGTGATTGAAGCAACCACCATTACACCCGTAAGCCTGTCTATCAATTCTTCAACTCCGCAAGCAGCCCTCCTGGCTCCACAGCAGCCAACGCCCACAGCTGCCAATACGCCGGAACCAGCTCCTGTATCCATCTCCCTCCAGGCAGCGGTTACCTGCCCAGCCAGCATGCCCAGCCGAATTAGTGTAGGGAACCGGGTACGCCTGACCAGCAACTTAAACCTGAGAACCGCTGGCAGCCTCAACGCCTCCCTGATCCTGACCAACCCGGCTAACACCATGCTAACGATTATCGATGGACCGCTATGTGAAGAACTGTCTGGCGGTGCCTATCTGTGGTGGATGGTGCAAATGGCTGATGATACCCAGGGATGGTCTGTCGAAGCCACCCTGGACGGCAGCACCTACTATATGGAACCCTTACCTTAATCGGCCAAATGGGTCGGTTATAAACAAAGCATTACTGCCGGAACGATCAAAAAAACCGTATCGCTGAATGCCTAAATCAGGCTGTTTGGTGGATTGAGTGATTCCGGACCTGACAATGCAGCCGGCTCACTTTCCAACTGAGGTACCTCTGAGGCATGATACAGTTCCAATTCCTGTTGAGCAGCCTGATATTTTTCGTTGAGCCTGGCCAGTTCTGTTTCCAATTCTTTGACTTTCTTTTTCTGCCCGGATTTTCCCACGCGGTTGCGAATCCAGCCCGGTAAGGAAGCAAAGATACTGATGAGAACACCGGCAAAAACAGCGACCAATAATACGACAGCCAGGGAATTCTCAAGGTTCCAAACCAGAAAGGTAACCGTTACCAAGGCTGTATTCTGGACAGCAAAAACCACCGCTATAAGCGCAATAATCAGTGAAATCACTAAAAATATCTGCATAAAAAACCTCCGCCAACCCAATATGGAAATTAAAATCCTCATCAAGGATCATCCACTCTACCTAAGATTATTATAACAGGACTGACACTCCCCACGGCTAAAGCCGGGGGGTTCCTACTTGCGTAGGCAACTTGCGGCCTGTATCAAAGGCTCTACTCCGTCGAATGGGTCGGAGGTACATTTGTGTATGGGCTTGAACACAGCCATACAATCCATATTTGGCACGAGAGCAAATATTACACGCACCATTTAAATCGCGATGGATTATTGCACCACAACCAGAGCAGGTGTACACCCGCCCTTTGGGTGCATTATTTTTTACATTCTTGCATTGTGAGCAGGTTCGCGAAGAATAATCTTCTGGAATATCCTCAACACGAATTCCCAAGGACGCGCCTTTATAAGCCAGATACCTTCTAAACCTTCCGTGCGCCCATTGAGAGATTTTCTGGTTGGTTTTCTTTCCTAAATCTACGCTATTCTGAATATCTCCCACATCCCCAACCGCCAAGACATTTACAGTATTCGCCGCGCAGAAATTAACCACATGACGACTGGCTTTATGGAGAATATCTCTCTGTTGGCGATAGCACTTTGCGCTGGCACGAGCTTTACTTTTCAATAATTTACGGTAGCGTTTCGACCCCTTTTTGCACTTAGACAAAAGGCATGTGTAGTCAGCATGGCGCTTATTTCGCAACTGCTTGGATGACCGAAGGGCACGACCATTCACTAGAAGGGTATCCCCTTTTTCCGTAGCTACTGCGGCGATATGTATTTCACCCAAATCGACTCCGGCGACCAACCCGCTTGACTGTGTTTCCTGAATTTCTATTCCAGAATCTATTGTGACGCAGAGTTCATAATGGTCAGCCCGCCATGTCAGTTCAGCCCTGCAAATGTCAGCGCCACGGTACCGGTTGGGAAGAGCGAGAATGAGAGGTGGCGTTCCTCTCTGATTTGACAAGCTCAACCGCCCATCCGCTCGCCAGCGTAGGGCGCTTTCTTTCCAAATCACCGTTTGATATTTCTTTTCTCGATAGGGGTATTTAGCCGTGATAGGTTGATTTGCTTGTTTTTGTAGTAATCGCAATTGCCTTGCTGTGGCAATATTGGCTTTTAGTTTTTGAGCCAATCCCTGTACACAGGTCGAATGAAGTGCATATTTCTTTTTGAATTGTTTCTCAATATCTTCACACTTCAACCATTTTTCATTGCCACGGCTGGCTGCATGTGCTTGTACCATGCCCGTCCAGCATCGCCCTGCTTCTAAGCGCAATGCAAAGCAGAGGTCTTCCTGTGTTTTCGAAAGTCCTCTGAGATGTATTGTTTCTACGTATACGGTAGTAGTGGCTCTGCGATAACCCAAAGTGGTCAGACTCGTTTCTGGTTTTCTATGTATTGCTTGATTATTGCCATTGGTGCGCCACCAACTGTTGATACAAAATAAGCGTTTGTCCAGAGCGTAGGAAGGCGCATTTTCAATGTTTTGAAATCCTGTCTTTATAGGCGTGAACTGCGACCCTTGAGCAATTTTCCGAACTTATGCAGTCCATACGGTGGGTCAATTTCACACAAAAGATGAACATGGTCTGCCATCACATCAAGTTCGATGACTCCTACCTGTTGTTCTACGGCAGATCGATAAATAATTTCTTTCAAGCGTTCATCTGGGCCATTGACCAAAACCTTCCGGCGATACTTGGGACACCAGACTTTATGATATTTACAACTAAACACAACCTTATTATTGATGTTGAATATTTGTTCGGAATTCATGTTCTAATTATAAACTCTTATCTGTATAATGCTATGATGAAAGATATGGCGCTTCGCACCACCGCGCCTGATATCCCCACGGCTAAAGCTGAGGGCTTTACGACGCATTTCGGTAAAAAGCAGGGAAAGATCAGGCAACAGGGATTAGGGATTGGAAATTTCCTGACAACTGAATCCTGTTTCTCTTTCCTTTTTAACCTTATTCCACAATCAATTTGTCTGAACACGGCAATCGCAGTAAAATGACAGCTGCGATTCACGCCAAAAAACCCATGGAGACGAACATGAAACCGATTCAAACCATCTGGACCGAAGCACTGGAAGTACACACGCATGAGACAGACGCATTTCTACGCTGTAAACCAGCCGCCTATTTGCGTATGATGGAAGAAGTTACCACTCACCACTCCAGGAATCTGGGAGTGGATTATTTCACTTTGCAAAAAATCAATCTGGCCTGGATTCTGGCGCGTACAAAGATAAAGTTCTATCAGTTTCCATCCATGATCACCCCGGTGCAGGTGCAGACCTGGCCAAAAGGTTGGGCGCAAAAAATCTTCGGCATGCGTGACTTTACCATCAAAACATCCGATGGACAACTCCTGGCCCAGGCAACCACAGCCTGGTTGCTGGTCAACACCCAAACACACCGCTTTGTTAAACCGGAAGTGCTGACTACCCCATTACCGGATAATGACGGGTTAGCTGCCATAGATGAACCACTTGAAAAACTTGCGTCCAACGCTGAGTTACAGGAAAAACGTGTTTTTCAGGCCAGCTATTCCTGTCTGGATGTCATGGGGCATGTCAACAACACCCAGTATGTGGATTGGATTATGGATTGTTTCGCCGTAGAAGACCTGCGTCATAAGCAAATGGATTGGCTGCAGATCAATTACAGTAACGAGGTCAAGCCGGACCAACGCGTATCGGTCCGGATGGGGTCAATTCCCAATCAGCCACATGTGTACGCTGTAGCCGGCAGCAACCTGGATACCGGCGCCGTTGCCTTTGAAGCCCAATTTGTATTTAAACCTTTTCCTGCTTAATTTTTTAAAAAACATAGCCGCTTGCAAATTGTTTATGGCAAGCGGCTGTTTTTGTTTGATTCTGTTGGGGTTTCAGTTATCTTAGAAAGCGTTTTCCGTTTTCCAGACTTTCCATACCTTACCAGCCAGATCGGGACCTGGTGTAAGGGTGGGTTTGCCTGGCTGCCAGCCAGCGGGAGTCACTTCACCAGTGGCTGCGACATGCTGGAAGGCTTTTACCTGGCGGATTAATTCAATCACATTACGGCCTACTTCAGGTGTCATTACTTCCATTGCACGAATATTGAAATCCGGGTCAATCAGGAAACGACCGCGAATATCCACACCGGCATCCTCATCATAAACACCATATACCGTACCTACACGTCCGCCCGCATCGGATAGCAGTGGGAAGGGCACACCACCCTCAACCATTTTAGAAAGTTCTTCTTCCTGCCAGATCTTATGTGAGAATCGGCTGTCTGTACTGATAGCCAACACTTCAACACCCAGGCTTTGTAATTCTTCAAATTTAACGGCAACTGCCGATAATTCGGTCGGTCAGACAAAAGTAAAATCGCCTGGATAGAAACAAACGACTATCCATTTTCCTTTATGCTCAGACAAGCGAACATTCTTAAAGCCCCCATTTACAAATGCGCTCAACTCAAAATCCGGAGCGGGTTTACCAACACGTGCTAACATTTTTTGAACCTCCTTCTTGATCGTTGATTCCGAAACCGGCGCAGCTTCTTCAGCTGCAATTGGTCCTTTTGAAGGTTTAACACAACCATCTTTTGCTTCTGCCATAAAACCTCCTCAAAAAAACCCCAACAAACAATCAAATTGTCAATAATAGTATACGATATTGCGTATTCAAAAGATATAATACGCATCAGCAGGTGAAAAAATCACTTCCTGAATGAAAAAAATGGAATGTCAATTTTTCGGTTGCAAAGCCGTTCAAATAAGCATACACTTAAAAAAAGAAATTCAGCAGCATCACAAAACCTTCCAGGTCTATCTGCGTTGCCTGCGCATCAACTAGGTCTCCGGTCGCATTCGTCTGGGAGAACCGGTGACCAACGCCGCCATGGACAGCGGTTACGAATCGCTGAGTGGCTTTACAGAAGCATTTAAAAACAAACCGTGAGCCCTCTAATCTTGGGCCAGGAGAAAAACATGATTTACCTCACCCGTATATTAAGTCCTTTTGGACCACTGATGGCCGCAGCTTCCGATACCGGAATCTGCTTGCTCGAGTTTGGCGATCGCCGCATGTTGGAAACACAATTTGAGCGTCTTAAAAAATACTTTCAAGCCGAAATCACCCCTGGTGAACACCCTTACCTGGAGACCCTCAACCGCCAGCTCGAAGAATATTTCTTGGGGCAACGCCAGAAATTTAATGTACCGTTGGATTTTCGCGGTACGGTATTCCAGGAAATGGTTTGGAAAGCGCTGCTAACTATCCCTTATGGAAAAACCATCTCTTACAAACAACTGGCCGAAAAAATTGGCAAACCAGCGGCTGTCCGCGCTGTAGCCAATGCCAACGGAGATAACCGTATTGCCATTCTGATCCCCTGTCACCGCGTTATCGGGTCGGACGGCACTCTTACCGGTTACGGCGGCGGATTATGGCGCAAGCAATTTCTGCTTGAGCTGGAAGGCGCTATCCCCAAACAATTTGTTCAGCCCTCTTTATTATCCTGAGTATTCTTTATTGAATAAGCAACAAAATCGCTGTTAAAGCCAGAAATACCAGGATGATCCGGTCAAACAATACTTTATCCACACGCCTGGACAGCTTGCGTCCCACCCAGACGCCCAACAAGACAACCGGTAATAACCAGATAATTTTTGTAATCAATGCCGGGTTAACCATTCCATTTACCCAATAAAAGGGCAGTTTTATCCAATTGGTAATGGTAAAAAATGCCACCATTGTCCCCACAAACTGTACCGGCCCAACCTGCTGGGTTAATAAAAAAATGGAAATCGGCGAAGGGCCGGCATGCGCCAGGGAAGATGAAAAACCGGTCATCATACCCAATGGAACACCGTACCAGAGGGGCGCCTTGCCCTGTACGCGCTGCTTCACAACACCTTCAACAAAACGTAAAATTACAAATATTAAAACCAGCACACCCAGGGTGCGTTTCATAAATGTCACCGGCACTGACTGCATAAAGTACATCCCGGCGATTACCCCCAGAACAGCTCCGGGCAGCAGTACCAGCAGCAAGCGCGTATTCCAGTTGCGCCAATGCGCGGTTACGGCAAACAGATCCCCCACCATCAGAATCGGCAGAAGCAAGCCAAGTACCTGATTGATTGGCATCACCAGACTCATCAACACGGTCACAACCGGTCCCATCAAGCCGCCAAAGCCAGCTTTGGAAAAACCAGTCATAAAACACGCCACAGCCACAAATACATAAAAAACAACCGGATTCGCTTCAGAAAATGCCAAAAGTGGGCCTCTAAAAGTTGGGATATAATCAATACATGAGCCGACGTTGATTATACTGTGTTCGCCCCTAAACCCATGGACAAAAAAATGACTGAAGACAACAAAACCAAGCCCTGCCGTTATTGCGGTAAGACCCTGCCGGAAGAAGCCATCTTTTGCTATTACTGCCGTCGGGAACTGGTCACCCGCCCGGAACGCCCGACGGTTGAACCCAAACAAGGATCAAACTGGATGACCTATGGGCTGATCGCAGCGGCTGTAGTGATTGTGATTGTTTTAATCCTTTTATTGAGTTAAAGCCCAATACAAGATAATACAAGGCATCATCCCTATTTGATTCATATTTCTGCACTTGCTATACTGTCCGTACGTATTTATATAGAAAGGACAGGATATGGCCGAGCTTAAAACCAAACCTACCGACCAGAATGTAGAAGCCTTTCTAAATCAGGTCGAAGATGAAAAAAAACGCGCAGATAGTTTTGCTATTCTGGAACTGTTCAAGCAGGTCAGTGGTGAGAAGGCCCAAATGTGGGGAACCAGCATTGTTGGTTTTGGCAGCTATCATTACAAATATTCCAGCGGTCAGGAAGGCGATTGGCCACTGACAGGATTTTCTCCGCGCAAACAAAACCTGACCCTCTACATCATGCGCGGTTTCGACCAGTTTGATACACTGCTCGCCAAACTGGGCAAGTTCAAAACCGGTAAAGGCTGCTTGTATATCAAAAAAATTGAAGATGTGGACCAGGAGGTCCTCAAAGAGATGGTACGCCTCTCCATTGAACACATGCGCATTACATATCCCGGCTAAATACAAAATCCGCCAGCGCTGTGTGGAAAATTATTACTATCCGGTGCCGCAAAGCAGCGCCTTTTGGCTTAAAGCGAAACTACATCCTTTGGGGAACTGCGTGTTCCAAACTTCACGGTTCCTTGTGTTCCTTCGTGGTTAGCGGATTGTGACAAAGATCATACTTGCGCTCTTTTGAATTATGTGATTTAATATGAACCAGAGGTTCATATTAAATGAATGAATTATTCATAAATTTTCAATCTTTTATTTTGGAAGCCGAAGAAAATGGCTGGATCACGCGCACTTTTCGACGGTTGGACCCGGAAAAGCAGCAAACCGTCATCCTTGCCGTTCTCGAGGAAGCTGCCGAATCCGGCCCGGCGGAACTGAACATCAAACAGGTTGCCGCGCGCAGCAGTGTGTCGATTGGCTCGCTTTACCAATATTTTGGCAACCGCGAAAACCTGCTCGAATTTGCGCTGGAACTGGTGGTGCGCCAAACAGTAGCCACTTTTGAAAGCTACACTGCGGAACTGGCAGCTCTGCCGCTGCGGGAAGCACTGAGCGCTTATCTGGGTGGCGGCATTGAATGGGGTCAGGAACAATTGGGTATGGTGCGTCTGTTTGGGCGGGCTGCTTACCAGGGCGCTCCAGGCCTGACGGAAAGGGTTGTCCGGCCTATCGCCACAGCCCTGATGGGTATGATGCGTGCTATGCTGCTGGCTGCCCACGACCGCGGAGAAATCCGACCGGGCGTGGACCTGGAAGCCGCCATGCGCCTGATCAACACTCAGATCATCGCTATGGGTGATGCACTGCTTTTCCCGCATCTCAACGAATACTACCAGTTGTACGACGAAGAGATGAGCGTGGAACGCATCCTGAATGGCTTCTTCACATTTCTGGAAAATGGAATCCTCGTCCGGAGTGCACAATGAAAACACTGATGTTTGTGCGAAAAACCTTACTGGAAATCTGGCGCAGCCCGCAATTATTCTGGCTCTACCTGTTGTTTCCCTCGTTGATGGTTTTGATGTATTATTCCGCCTTCGGGCAAACCAGCGGCATGTCCAATTATCTTACTGTGCTGGTGAACAATCAGGACCAGGGAGAATATGGAACCGGAATGGTGCAGGCCATCCGCGACGCGGAATTTGACGGAAAAGCCGCTTTCACCGTATTGGAAGGCTTTTCCCGCAGCCAGGCTGAAATTATGCTAAACGAAGGCAAGGCTGCTATGCTGATCACCCTGCCCGATCAGTTCAGCGCTGCTTTACTGAACAGCATGCCGCAGCCGGTGCAGATTGAGATGCTCGGTGATCCATTGAATGACACCTATGCTTTTGCCCAGAGTTTTTTGGGTGAAATCCTGCAGGTTTACAGTGACCAGATCACCGGTTGGCAGCAGGAGTTGCCGGTTAGCCTCGAATTCCTGCCCAATACCGGCACCCTGAATGATTTTCAGATTGGTGTTCCCGGTTTGATCATCTTTGGCATCCTGTTTGGGGTAATAACCAATGCGCTGCTGTTGACCCGTGAACGCAGCGATGGCACCATCAAACGCATCCAATTGAGCCAGGCCAGTGCTGCCCACTTCCTCGGCGGTATTACTCTGGCCGGGCTACTGCTTTCACTGGTCCAGATGCTGGTGACATTTGCCGTAGCCGCCGCAGTGGGTTTCAAACCGGTTGGCAGTCTGTGGCTCTGCGTTGGCATCGGGCTCATCGCCAGCCTGGGCGCTGCCGGGGCCGGATTTCTGGCAGCAGTCTTTTCCAAAAATGAAGGTGAAGCCACCGGCTACGGAACCGCTTTGATGGTTCCTCTGGTGTTTTTATCCGGCGCTATCTTCCCAATGCCGTACGCCGAATGGTTTCGCATCTTTGGTCAGACAGTCCAACCCTACGACTTTATGCTATCCACCCACGCCGCCCGTGCGATGAGTAAGGTGATTTTATATGGTCAGGGGGTCAGCGGCATAGGCTATGAATTGATCATGATGGTACTGCTATCCGGCGTACTGCTCGCAGCCGGCATCTGGCTTTATCAACACCGCGTATTGAGCAAAAGCCTTTAAAAAAGCAGTCTTTCCAAGGAGTTATGATGACAAACATTGTTCTGGAAGCACAAAAATTATCCAAGTCCTTTAACAATTTTCAGGCCGTCAAAGACCTCTCCCTGGCGGTAGAAGAGGGCGAAGTCTTCGGCTTTCTCGGGCCTAACGGCGCCGGGAAGACCACCACTATCAACATGCTCTGCGGACTGTTACACCCCGATACCGGCCAGGTATTGCTGCGTGGTAAGGCGGTAAGCAACGGTCACCAGGAAACCAAAGCCATGGTCGGCGTTTGTCCGCAGAATATTGTCCTCTGGGAAAAACTGACCTGCCTGGAGCAACTGGTATTTATCGCCCAGATGTATGACCTGCCCGGACGCAAAGCCCGTGAGAATGCCCTGCGTCTGCTGCGCGAGCTGGACCTGGAAGAAAAACGTGACAAACGCGCTTCCACGCTTTCGGGTGGGATGCAGCGCCGGTTGAACATTGCCATGGCTCTGGTACACGATCCGCAAATCGTCGTCCTGGATGAACCCGAAGCTGGCCTGGACCCGCAAAGCCGCGTCAAAGTACGGGAGTATATCCAATCCCTGGCGCGCAAAAAGACAGTCATCCTCACCACCCACAACATGGATGAAGCCGACCGTGTGGCCGATCGGGTCGCAATCATTGATCACGGCCAACTACTGGTATTGGATACCCCTCAGGCGCTCAAAGCGCAGGTAGGTGAAGGGGATATCCTCGAAATCAATTTGACCAATGGGCTGGTTGATGCTGCGGCTGCCCACCAGGCTCTGCTGGGTCTGGCCAATGAAATTAAACTGGACGAGAGCAGCCACAGCCTGCATGTACGCGCGCTGAACGCCGTAGCCCATCTGACCACGATTCTGGAGCGTCTGACAAGCGCCGGCTTTGCCCCCGGCGAAGTAAAGATCCGCCAGAATACCCTGGAGGATGTCTTCATCCAGCTTACCGGAAGGCGGTTGCGCGAATGAACCTCAAACGCCTGCTCCTGGTTGCCCGCAAAACCCTGTTGGAAACTCTGCGTGACCGCATCTTACTGATTATTCTGCTGGGTTTACCAGCCTTCTTTATGCTGGTTAATTACGTTGGCTATGGACATACTCCCAAAACAGCTACCTATCCGCTCCTGGTGCTCTCGAACACCGGCAAAGCGGCAGCACTGACAGATAAGTTAGCTGCAGCCGTCTACAGCGATGGACGCCCTTATTTTTCTCTGAGTGTGACGGGCAGCCGGGATGAGGCTGAAATAGCGCTGCAAGAACGTACGGCCGCTGTGTTGCTGATTCTGGAAGAGGATTCTGCCGGCCAGATCCACTATACCACCCGCGGGGATGCGCTCTACATGAGCTTCATCAAGGCTAGTGCTCAATTGGAGTCCATCATCATTCCCTGGCTGGAAAGAGAACAGGGCAAACCCGAACGCTTTACGCTGCTGCCCAGGTCATTGGAACACCCGCGCCCGATCAGCGAGTTTGATACCTACGTTCCCGGGATGATGGTGTTCGCCATCCTGTTGATCATACCCCAAACCGCTATGCTGATCGGGCGTGAACGCCGTTGGGGCACACTGCGCCGCCTGAACCTGAGTCTGTTAAGACCAGCGGAATTATTGGGCGGTATCTGCATCTCCCAACTGGTTGTGGCCGCGTTACAGGTGCTGCTGATGTTTGCTGCCGCGTTGGTGCTGGGCTTTCACAACCGCGGTTCTCTTTTGCTGGCATTGGGGATTGGCGTTTTGCTTGCTTTTGGTTCTGTAGGGCTGGGGCTGCTGCTGGGCTGCTTTATGCGCACTGATACCGATGCGCTCAACACTGGCAGTGCTGTTTCCATGATCCAGGTATTTCTCTCGGGGGCTTTTTTCGCCATGCCTACACCAATCCTGTTTACCTGGCTGGATCACCCGATTAATCTCTTCGATTTTATACCCGCCAGCCACGGAATGCTCGCCTTACAGCAGGTCCTTGTTGGCGGCGCCGGCCTGGCGGAAGTGGGTTTCCGTGTGAGCGCTACCTTGTTGCTCTCCATGCTCTACTTTGCCATTGGTATACTGGTTTACCGGCGTTTCAACCGTTGATAAAATAAGTCAATCGAACCATGAATCCATATCACCTCAAAGCTGCCAATTATGCCCGTTATCGCTGGAATTATCACCCCACTGCTGTGGAGGCTATCTTTTCCGTCAGTGGATTGACTCGCAAATGTTTCGCTGCAGACCTGGGTGCCGGTACTGGCATTCTTACCCGTCATCTTACCCAATATTGCCAGTTTGTTTATGCCATTGAGCCCGGTGTGGCTATGATCCGGCAGATGCAAACACAAAACAACCTGCAGCGGGTTTTAGGGTGCGCCGAACAAATCCCCTTACCAGCCAATAGCCTGGATCTGATTACAGCTGCACAGGCCGCCCATTGGTTTACGCCCCTCCCAACCCAAAAAGAAATTGCCAGGGTTTTAAAACCGCAAGGCTGGCTGGCTTTTTTGCAAAACAGATCCGAACCCAATGACTTTGATAAAGCTTTTCAGTCATTAATGACCCCACAATATGGTATCACCTTGCCGGAGAAACGCATACTCCCAAATATTAAGCAATACTTCCAGGCAGCCACCCTGCAGCAATTCACATTTTCATTCGCACTAAATCAAAGTTGGGAAACTGTCTGGGGGGCGCTCACCAGTGCCTCTTTCATACCGGATGAATCCCATCAGGCCTACCCACTGCTCTATACAAAAACGGCTGAATTGTTTTTCCAGTTTGCTGTGAATAACAAATTACAACAAACCGTTCAGACCGAACTCTTGATTGGTAAAGTCGCCTGATCCACTCTCGATTTCTTTTCCCTTCCATCGTCAGGGGCGGGTTTCAACCCGCCCCGTGGATTCCTATTCATTTATCCTGATTAATTGCCAAACTCCACACCTACAGTCATTCCCCATTTCAATTGTGGGTCAATTTCCAATAAACGGATACGTACCGTATACATCACATCTCCGGATTGAATGGTATAGCCATCCCCAATTCTTTCCACAACACCTTCAATTGTTAACGCAGGAAGCGCATCCGGAGTTATAAACACAGCCTGATCCTTGGTAACATCCACCACATCCAATTCGGTGAGATCGCTGGTTTCCACATACCATTCCGAAAAATCAGCAATCTGCAATACCTGCTGGGTGGGTGTAACGCGTTGGCCGTCCGTCACCGAAACACGGCTCACTGTTCCAGCAAAAGGTGCTTTTAACTCCAATTTAGCCAGTTCAGCTTCCACAGCTTCTAACTGCGCCTGGGCATTTTCCAATGTGCGCTGCGCAAGAAGCAGGTTATCTTCATCTGGACCGTTACCGGCAGCTTTAAATAATCGTTCGGTTTCAACTTGTTGCGCTTCGGCGGCTGCTAGCTCTGCACGCGCCAATTCCAGATCATTTTTCAGAACCACGTATTCTTCATATTTACCATCGTAAGTCTTTTGCGCGTTTTCCAAATCGGTTTCGGCGTTTTTCCGGGTGGCGTTATCCTCAGCCAGATCTTTGTATTTGTCCAGTTCTTCCTGTGCGTCATCCACGGCATCATCAGCGTCACTAACCGCTACCCAGGCAGTATCAATACGATCGCGATAGGCATCGGTATCCAGTTCATCCAGCCGGTTCTGCGCCGCCCACACCAGGTTTTCGGCGGCAATCACCTCTTGCCAGCGTTGATTAGTCACCAGATCAGCCTGATTTTGCAGGGTTTTCAGCGCCTGTTCCGCTTGCAATACCTGCAAACCAGCCGCGGCGTTCCGCGCATCCAGAGTGGAGCGATCACCCAGGCGCACTAATACTTGCCCGGCTTCCACAGAGTCACCTTCTTCTACAAGCAATTCACTGACAACCCCTTCCATCCCAAAACTCAACCAGACAGAATCACGCGGAACCAGGGTGCCCTCGGTAATTAAGGTCAGATTGTTCTGGGTAATACTGGCCGTCTCATCCAGCAATGTGGGGCTATTTGGCTGAGAAAGCGGGTTTTTTAAACCGCATGCGCTTAAAGACAGCGCTACAACAATAATTAATCCAATCTGATATATTTTTTTCATGGCTTCAATCTCCATAACTAGAACCAAACATAATTTTTAAAATCCGAAAATAATTACAAAAAAGACTCCCGCTACTCATAGGCCAACACCTCGCGAATAGTCAAACGCGCTGCATTTAAGGCCGGTACAATACTGGAAAGCAGCGAAAGCATCACCACCAATCCCAACCAGATGCCAAAACCAGATGCGCTGAAACCAAAACTGGTGATTGCGCCGAACAAAGCCAGGGTGATGCTGTTACTCAACAACGTACTGATTGGAAAGGAGAGGATGCTGCCAAAGATATAACTTAACAGTCCAATCGTCAGGCCTTCCACCAGCACCATCCGGATTAACACCCAGTTAGAGGCTCCCACCGAACGCAAAATTCCGATTTCACGGGTGCGTTCCATCACGTTCATGCTCATCGTACCCGCCAGGCCAATACTGCCAATAATAGCGATCAGTACAGAGAGGAAGAGAAGAAATGCGGTTAGCGTGGCAAAACCTTCACCGGTAATACTCGTCAGGTATTTTCCGGTGGTCAGATCGGCGATGCGGATACCTTCCAGCTCAAAGACAGTCTGAATACGAGCGGCCAGGTCATCCTGTTCTGCCGTAGTCAGGTTTTTATGATCACCGGTCACGCGAAAAGAAGTGGCGCGGTTGGTATTGCCCAATACATTCGCCAGATCGGGATATTGGGTGTAGGCCGAAAAACCGCCATTTTTACCGGCAAACTGGAAGAATCCGGCCACCATCCATTCGGTATCCTTATCACCGATCCGCAGCCAGATGCTGTCACCCGGTACCAATTCGGGGTAGCGCTCATGAAATAACTCGCTTAATACAATCGCCTGGGTATCGCCGGGGATAATCCAGCGTCCGGAAGATACAATCGGCGTGACCAGCTTACTATCCACCGGCGGCGCAAATATTTGCACGCGTTCACCGGAGGCGCCATTTTCCAGGATCAGTTTCGCCGGTTCAATTGCCCAAACTTCCACGGCTCCCACGCCCGGAATGTTTTCCAGCAGTTGAATGACTTCCTGATTGCGCTCTGGTTTGCGCAGCGTGATATTCACATCCGCCTGAAAGTAGCGTCCCAATTGTTTTACATAGTTATCCATGGAGACCTGTACATTAAAGGTGGCGATAAAAACAGCCCCTGCCAGAGAAAAGGTGATCAGAGTCAGCCCCAGGCGGCCCTTGCGGCGGAAGGTATTGCGTAAGGCAATCAATATCGGGCGGGAAAGCTTTTTTAATCCCGGCACTTTATGAAATGACGGCGGCTTTTTGCCAGCTTCCTGTTCTTTCATACCGGTCAATGCCTCACGTACGCGAATCCGGGTACCCTCGCGGATAGGCAGCCAGGCAGCCATAAGCGGAATCAGCAGCGCCAATACCGCTTGCAGCCAGATCACCGGCGGAACCAGGCGTTGACCCAACAAGACAAAATTTAACTGATCAGCCAAAAAAGAAAGCATCGGGAAAGAAACCCAGTTTGCCAACGGACAGGCGATAGCAAAGGCCAGAATACCAAACACCAGGATCATCACCAGGTAAATCACCATGATCTGCACACGCCGCCCGCCAATTGATTTCATGATTCCAATTTGCTGGGTTTGTTGCTTGAGCAATGCCTGAACGGTATTAGTAACCAAAAAACCGCTTAAAAATACCGAAAGAAAACCCAGTAGGATCAGCGTGCCGGAAATAGCATCCACAATAGAACTATTGGGATGATCATTGGAACGAGCTGCCTTGCTGTTAATCACCACCGCGCCGCTCTTTTCAAGCTCTTCGGAAATTTCAGCTGTCATTTGCTGAACATGCTCAAAATCATCCGCTCCATCCAGCACAATCAACAGGTTATTATAATAATCCGGCAAACTGTGTTCCAGCATGGCCAGGGTGTCTTGAAGAATATAACCCTGTTCAGAGGCCAGGAAAAAACCGCCGCTTCCTTTATATGCGCCAATCGTCAGGTCGCGAACAATCCCGGAGACCAGTAATGTGGTTGTATCCCCGGAGGGTAATTCCACCTGGATGCTATCCCCCACAACCACATCCAGATCATCCAGCTTATGGTTACTTAATAACACTTCGCCTTTTTTCGGCCAGTCACCTGCCAGCAATTCCAGTTTGTTCATCTCCAGTGCAGACCAATCTTCGGCTGCCTGGACTTCAAATGACTGCCATTCTCCGCTGGCATTTTTTACACGCATGCCAACCGAACGCCCTCCCTGCACCTGTTGAACGCCCTGCATACGCTCAATATGATCGGCTAATCCCGGTTCAATCAGATCGGTTTGAATAAAACTGTTGGCAGGGTTAACCGCCGCATACCCCAGGCGCATATCCTCCCGAATGACCAGATTGATGGTGGTAATTACACCAATTGCGAACAATCCAACCGCAATCGAAGCCACCACCAATACAGTGCGGGTACGGTTCGTCCATAAATCAACAATAACTTTTTGCCACCGTGGTTTCAAAAGCATACTTGTTCCCATCTACTGTTCCTGTGTAGGATCCAACAAACAACCATCGGAGATACGCAGCACACGATCGGTACGCTTTGCCAGTGTATTGTCGTGCGTCACCATGATAATGGTCTTACCTTGTTGAACCAGGTTAACAAAGATCCCAAATATCGTTTCTGCAGTACGCGAATCCAGATTGCCGGTTGGCTCATCCGCAATCAGAATTGGCGGGTCATTGGCCAGAGCGCGTGCGATAGCAGCACTTTGCTGTTGACCGGTAGAAACCTGATCGGGATATTGATCACAAAAATCATTTAATTCAACCATCGCCAGTAATTCCATGGCGCGCTGTTCACGCTGCACTAAAGGCAAATCCTCGGTTAAATCCATCGGCAGGAGCACATTTTCCAAAATGGTCAATGTGGGCATCAGTTGAAAGAATTGGAAGACAATACCCAAATTTCGCCCGCGCCATATGGACATTTTGCTTTCATTCAGTTTATGAATGGCAGTTCCGTTAATCAAAACCGCGCCTGTTGTGGGATGATCGATACCGGTGATCATATTTGCCAGGGTGGATTTTCCACTGCCGGAACGCCCAACCACACTGACAAATTCACCCGGATAGAAATGGGCATTAATCTCCTTTAACGCGGCAAAACGGATGGAGCCGTTTTGAAAAACCTTGTTGACATCCTGCAAGGAAATAATGGCTTCACTGGTAGGCTGGTTCATTGGCTTAATTCTCCATCCGTAATGCGCACCACACGCGAAACTCTTCCGGCCAGATTCTGGTCGTGAGTCACCATTACGATGGTTTTCCCCTGCATCGAAAGCGACAAAAAAACCTGAAAAATAGTCTCTGCGGTCGTCGAATCAAGTCTTCCGGTCGGTTCATCCGCTACAATAATGCTGGGGTCATTGGCCAATGCCCGCGCGATCGCGGCGCGCTGCTGCTGCCCGCCGGAAACACCGGAAGGCAATTTGTGCACATGCTCAGACAGTTCCATCTGCTCCAGCAAATCCAGCGCGTGTTGGGTGCTGCTGCGGCGCTGATACTGATCGCACAAATCCATGGGAAGCAGCACATTTTGCAACAAAGACAGGGTGGGCATCAGGTAAAAAGATTGATACACAATCCCTATATTGCGTCCACGCCATAAAGCCAGTTGATTTTCATTCAATTGGTGCACTGCCGTACCCTGCACCCATACTTCACCGCTGGTCAGGCTGTCCACTCCGGTCAGCATATTGATTAATGTCGTCTTACCCGCTCCGGATTTCCCGATAATTGCCAAAAACTCACCGCTAGCAACCTCTAAATTAATCCCTTTAAGCGCCATGGAAAGCTTATCACCGCTGTGAAATGTTTTGACCACATTCTTCATTTGAATTAAAGGCTGCATTCCAATCCTCAAATACTTTTAATGTTATCTGGTATAATTAAGTCTATAATTAGTCACTGTTGTTTATTAGACACTGTCTATTATAAACCGATTAATCATTCTGTCAATATCTGAAAGAAGGAAGAGCATGACTTCAGACATCCCGCAAAAAAAAACCGACCGGCGGATTTTACGTACCCGCAACGCACTGGTTACTGCTTTGACAGAATTAATTGAAGAAAAAGATTACACGGAAATCTCAGTGGATGAAATCACCCAGCGTGCCGATATTGGACGCGCCACCTTTTACCTGCACTTCAAAGATAAGGACGATCTTCTCTTGGAAAAATTCAACGAACTGGTCAGCAAACGGGTTGAAGAACTTTCACAGATCAGTCTGGACTTCAGTAAGAGCGACTTGGCTGGCGAAACACAAAGACCATTATTTCCCTCGCCGCCTTTATTGGGGGTTTTTGAATATATTGTTGAAAATCAAAAAATCTTCCGTATCCAGCTTAATAGCGCTAACGCGCTCAACATGAGCGAAAAAATTGGCACCATCATCCTGAATTCCATCATGCAGGTCTTCCAGAGTATCGAAAAGAACAATCCCGAGCATTTGCAGTTTAATCTGCCAATTGAATTTGTCTCAGCCTATTTCAGCGGGGCCTTGCTCAGCAGTGTCAAATGGTGGATGCTGGAAAACCAGATGCAGCTCACCCCATTGGAAATGACGCGCATGTTCCAGCCCATGTTCTTCCCGGGGTTAAGAAAAGTACTGGGTTTGTAGGTTAATAGGTTTACAGTCTTCTCTGGATCCGTATGGATAGAAGACAACCAGGAATATTAACCAGCAGGGAGGGAAAATCCTCATTCTTTCAGGCTATGGACTCGCGGATACAGAAATAGCCGTTCAACTGGCGCTGAAACAAAGAGAAATCAGTATAATGGTTTAAGTGTATGGAGACTAATAAGCTTAAACAATCATCGTAGGAGATGGTCAGATGCAGATAACCTTCATTAAGCCAACCCTCGGCTGTCTGGGCGATGGCGAACGGTTCGTCGATGAAGCACGTATGGAGCCCTTGTCTCTTGGCGTCCTGGCGGGGCTGACCCCGGCAGGCGTGGATTGTCGTCTGTTCGACGATCGCATCGACGAGATCGACTACGATGAGCCAACCAATCTGGTCGCCATCAACGTCGAAACATTTACTGCGCGCCGCGCCTATGAGATCGCCGCCGAATACCGCGCGCGTAAGGTGCCCGTTGTGATGGGCGGGATGCACGTGACCCTTATCCCCGACGAGGTAGCTGAACATGCGGATGCCATCTATACAGGTGACGGCGAAGCGCTCTGGGCGCAGGTTGTTGCCGACGCACATCATGGGCGGCTGCGGCCGCGCTACGATGGAACATTCGGGGTTCCCCAGCACAGCGTTATACCTCGCCGGGACCTGTATGCCGGAAAGAAATATCTGCCCGTGAGCTTGCTCCAGTTTGGCCGCGGCTGTCGTTTCAAATGCGAGTTCTGCGCAGTAAGCCAGTACTTTGGCCATTGCAATTACACACGGCCAGTTGCCGAGGTGGTGGCAGAAATTGCCGCGCAACCCCGGCGGGATCTCTTTTTTGTCGACGATAATTTTGTTTCCAACCCCGAGGCAGCCAAGGAACTCCTCCGCGCACTGATTCCCCTCAAGATTCGTTGGGTCTCCCAGGCCAGTATTGAACACACCCGCGACCCCGAGTTGATGCGTCTCTTTGTCGAGAGTGGCTGTATGGGCAATGTCATCGGTTTCGAAAGCCTGGACATTGATAACCTGCGCCAGATGCACAAAGCGGCCAACCTCACCGCGTTCGATGGATATGCCGAAGCAGTCGCAACCTTGCGGGCGTATCATCTGCAGACGTGGGCGGCTTTTGCGCTCGGATACGATCACGACACCGTCGAGTCAATCCATAATACCTGCGAGTGGGGTATTTCCAATCACTTCACATTTGCAGCCTTCAACGTGCTGATGCCCTACCCATCGACCCCATTCTACGAGCGTCTGAAAGCCGAAGGGCGACTCCTCTATGATGGGCGTTGGTGGCTCCACCCGGACTACCGCTTTAACCAGGCGGCTTTTCGTCCGGCGCGGATAACCCCCGACGAATTAACCGAGACCGCCTGGGCATGCCGCAAACGCTGGAGCAGTTGGTCCTCGATCGTAAAACGCGCTCTGGATCCCCACACTAATCTCGCCACCCCATTCCGCTTCGCCACCTACTGCGCTTACAATCCGCTCTTCCGGCGGGAAGCATTCAAGCGGCAGGGTATGCGGTTGGGGACGCGATGAACACCAGGTCCAACTTTGAATTCCGCTGGGCGACACCGGATGATGAAGCCGATATTCGATCTCTTATAAGTTCGGTGCCGATGCCGGGTGCCATTGCCGTTCGATTTTCTCGCGAGCCGGACTATTTCCTCGGGACCACAATCATGGGCGACTCGTGCGATGTTCTGATCGCCCGCCATCGACAGGATGGCCAGTTAGCCGGGATCGCCTGCCGTGCGGAACGCCGGGCCTATCTGAACGGACAGGAGGCATCTCTTGGGTATATTGGTCAGATTCGTGTAGCACCATCCTTTCGCGGGCATTGGCTTGTTCACCTTGGAGCAGAATTGTTCAGGGAGGCGAGTCCCCCCGGCTTGCTCTATTTCGGAGTTATTGCCAGCGAAAATCCTCGGGCCCGTCAATTGCTCGTTGGTTCGCGACCACCCGGCAACTTATACACCAGGTACATCGGTGGATTAACAACCTGTGCCATCCTCCTGCGGCCGTTACGCGCGCACCGCACGCCAGGCATCGAGGTGCTTCCTGGTACACCGGAAACGCTCACTGAGATCGTCAAATTTCTGCGTCTCAAGGGTCCCCGCCGGCAGTTCTTCCCCGCCTATACGCTCGAAGACTTCACCGGTGGATCGCTGCTTCGTGGGCTCAAACCACAGGATATCATGGTCGCTCGCCGTGGAAAGGTTGTGGTAGGTGTGATGGTTGTGTGGGACCAGGCAGCATATAAGCAGGATATCGTCGATGCCTATGGGCCAACACTGCGGCGCCTGCGCCCCCTATATAATTTTGCTGCGCGGTTTCTCAGGGCGCGGCCGCTCACCCCACAGGGACAGGCAATCCAACTGGCTTTCGCGTCGTGCATCTGCATTGACGATGATAACCCAGCCATAATGCAAGCTCTGATCTCCGCCTGCACGAAAAACGCATACGAACGTGGAAAAGCGTTTCTGATGATTGGCTTATCCGATGACGATCCGCTCCTCGCCGTTGCCCGGCGTTATCTCCATGTGAAGTACCACAGCGATCTCTTCGCGGTCTCCTGGTCTGATGAGCCGGTAAAGCAGCTCGATGGACGGATTCCCTATATAGAAATTGCAGCACTATAATCAACTACGAGCCATACGCGAAAGGATGGAAAACATGCCAGAAAATCGACTCACACAATGGGAAGCGATCTCGCTCATGGTCGGGGCCGGTGTTGGAGCAGGGATCATGGCTGTTCCATTCCTAACCGTACGCGTGGGGCTCATCGGTCTCGCGGTCATTCTGCCTGCAGCATGGGCTGCCAGTTCCCTGATCCATCTCATGCTCGCCGAAGTGCTGTTCCGCACCGGACGTGACCTCCAGATCGTGGAATTGATGCGGTTATATGTACTGCGTGGCCGCGTCGGCCGTTGGCTGCTGTGGATGGTCTTCACTTTACTGAGCATTGCCTTTCTGGCTAATCTCGCGGCATATGTTTCCGGTGCGGGAGAAATTTTGGCAGGCCTCATGCAAATTGACCGGCGCCTGGCTGAGTTATTTATCTACGCCATCTCGGCAAGTGTGGTATTTTTCGGACTCAAAGCAGTCGGTATCGCTGAAAGGTTCGGAGCTCTTGCCCTCATAGGGCTTGTCGTTGCAATCGGGGTTGGTGCTTTACCGCTGCCTTTCCATATTCAACTAAGCCTGTCGGGCTTACCAACGCAGTGGTTAGCGCTCTATGGGATGGTTATGTATGCATTATGGACATTCTACAGTGTGCCCCAGGTCGTGAAAGGTCTCGGTCCGGATCATCGCGGAGCAGTCCGTGCGATTCTTATCGGGCTTGGCATCAACGGAGCTCTCACATTGGTTGTAGCCTTACTCGCTCTCGGAATCTCAACACAGGTCACCGAAGTCGCGATCATTGGCATTTCAGAACGCATGGGGGCATGGGCAGGCATTGCCGGTTCACTCTTTATCATGTTCGCCCTGGTGACCAGTTACTGGTCGGTCTCACTCGCTCTTGCAGACATCCTCCGGGAAAGAACCGGGCTCTCGGGAGGGGTAGCCTGGCTGTTGGCTACGCTCCCTTCGCTTCTGATTTTGTGGGTCGGGGCGTGGCAGTTCCTCGAGTGGCTTCGCCTGGCCGCCGGTGCAACCGCAATCGTTGTAGCCCTTATAACCATTCCCATGTATTGGCGCGCCCGGCAGAACGGCCCAGTCGGCAACCCCGGCTGGTCACTCGGCAGCTGGGGGAATCCGGCAATGCTTGCTCTTGCACTCCTCTCACTCGTCTTGATGGCCGTAGGTTCGCTGGTCTCAGTACAGTAGACGGAATAAACCAGGCTGTCATTGATGCAATAATTGTGTATATTACTATTGCAGCTTTACCGTCCAGACGGTATACTATTTGTCATGAAACAAGAAAGTATCTCTCGTTCAACCAAAGAAAACATTCTTAGATCGGCTAATAAAGTTATTCTGGATAAGGGTGCAGACGCGCTTACTCTTGAGGCGGTCGCGGAGGAAGCGGGCATCAGTAAGGGCGGGTTACTCTACCATTTTCCATCGAAGAAGAATCTGATTCAGGGGATGATAGAAAGCATGATCGCTAAAGTAGATTCCGCTCTCGAGGAGGAATTGGTAAAAAGCGGTGGAAATTATCTGGAGGCGTATATTCGCGCATCTTTCAAAACGGAGTCTGAGCCGGATCAAATTTCTTATGCGCTGTTCGCTGCTATCTCAAACGATCCTGAACTCATCAAACCGTTACAGGCGCGATTCTTTAAAATGCAGGACGAAATTTCGGCGGCAGCACCATCTGAAGAGATCGGAACAATCATTCGCCTCGCGCTGGATGGATTATGGATATCTGATCTGTTCGGGTTTGCCCCTCCCTCTTCTGAATTGAGAGCAAAAATGCTATACAAGCTGGTTGAGATCACCAAAAAACCGGCTGGGAGGGACTTGTAGTAATGCAAACTAATCCTGAAGTGGTTAAACTGGATCCCAGTCTAAAGAAAAAGGCATCCGATGTGGTGGCTGCGAGTTTTTTTGATTACCCCATGTTTGTTTATTATTTTCCGGATATAAAAAAGCGGGCACGCGTTCTACCCTGGTACCTTGGAAATGTGCTCACTTGTGCAATAAAATACGGTGAGGTATTTACAACCCCCGAGAGCTCTGGCGTTATCTTTATTTTACCTCCCGGCCACACGAAAATATCCATTGGAGAGTATGTTCAAAACGGTTTTTTGCTTACACCTTTGGTCATAGGGATACGGGATTACATTCGCTCACAGGAATGTGAAAAATTCGTTGCAGATATGCATGAAAAGATAATGCAGCAGCGCCTCCATTATTATTTATGGGGATTGGCGGTAGACCCGGGCCAAAAGCGGAGGGGAATTGGCACCACCCTGTTGAAGCCGGCTCTTGAAAAAGCGGATAAAGAACAAAAACCATTTTATTTGGAAACGCATGATGAAAAAAACGTTCCCTATTATCAGAATTTTGACTTCACCCTGGTTTACTCAGGAAAAATCCCCAACCACGAGCCTGAGATTTGGTGCATGGTGCGTGAACCGGCCAAAATGAAGTAGTTTCTGCTTCATTCAAACAGGCTTCACAGCGCATAACTGGGAAAACCACTCAGCTGATCGCTGAAAAAAGGCTATCATTTTCCAGCACAAGCCAGGTGAGAACAGAGGTTTCCTGCAGCACTGATTCTGGATTCTCGTTGATTTACTGGTTAACAAAATGAATACCCGTCCATTTCCCAAAACAACTGCTTTTCTATATAATAAAGACATCCACGTTCACACGGAAAGGCAGCCTTCGGTGACTTATTCAATAGGGTTATATTTCGACCCGCAAACCGAAACGGAAATCCGGCGCATCTGGCAAATTATGGCAGAGAACGCAATAGAGGAATACCTGTATTCCTCTGCCAACCGTCCGCATATTACCCTGACCATTTTTGAAGACCTGGATACAAATAAGGCAGAAAACCTGCTGCGTGATTTTGCTTTACGGCATACCCCTTTCCCAATCTCGTTTCAAGCGATTGGATTGTTTCCTTCCACGGCGGCAATCTTTCTCAATCCGGTGGTTACCGGCCAATTATTGAATATCCAGCGGGAATTACACAATCTTTTGGTCCCTTTTGCCGCCCTGCCGGAGTTTCCATATTACCTGCCCGATCAGTGGATTCCCCACTGCGGGCTGGCGATTGAAATGCCGCTGAAAAATCTGTTGCCGGCAGTGAAAACCGCCATAGACAACCTGGTATTGCCTCTCAACGGTGAGGTAATTGAAATTGGGCTTACCAGTTTCCGCCCGGTTGTCCATCTGCTCGGTTACCGCCTGGGGGGTGAACAATATTGCTGTTAATTGACAAGGATAAGTCTTCTTAAAAAAACTTATCCTTGTCAATATAATTCCGGACCAGCCCTAGTCCTTCCCTTTTATCTCAAAAAACCGGTATACAACCAATTGACATTCACCCGCCGATTCGGTAAAGTTTCAATATTGGCTATTTAGATTATTTTTATCTGCTTTCGTAAAAAGGTGTTCATATGTCCACAATTCCTGCAAAAACACAGGTGCTTGTCATTGGTGGCGGGCCTGCCGGTTCCACGGCTGCCACCCTGTTGGCTCGCCAGGGGATTCACGTCACTCTGCTGGAGCAATCAAAATTTCCCCGTTACCATATCGGTGAATCCCTGCTGCCCACTATTCTGCCGATTATCGATTTAATGGGTGCGCGCGAAAAACTTGAATCCTGCGGATTTCAACGCAAACACGGTGCCTACCTGGAATGGGGTACCGAAACCTGGGCACTCAATTTTGGCGAATTGAGCGGCAGTGCCACCTATGCTTTTCAGGTTTCGCGTGCTGAATTCGACCTGATGCTGCTGGATCATGCCGCGGAACAGGGTGCGCATGTCTTCCAGCAAACGGAAGTGCGCAGCCTGGAATTTGATGGCGATCGGCCCATTAGCGCATCCTGGGTATACAAAGGCGATAACGGTAACGCCAAACAGGGAAGTATTGAATTTGATTATATGATCGATGCTTCAGGACGCAATGGCCTTATGGCCAACCATTATCTGCACAACCGCAAATATCACCAGGTATTCCAGAATATCGGCGTGTGGGGCTATTGGAAAAAGACCGACCGCATGGTAACCGGACGCGAAGGGGATATTGCTGTGGGCTCCATTCCGGAAGGCTGGTTGTGGGCTATCCCGATGGCGGATGACCTCATGAGCGTTGGCGCTGTGATGCATAAAGACAGTATCAAGGAACGCCGCGGCCAGAGCATGGAAGAAATTTACGCTAATGCGATTGAATCCTCGCCACTCATTAAGAAGGTCGTTAAAGATGCCGAATTGGTCTCAGGAGTCAAGACAGAAACCGATTATTCGTATGCTTCTGAAAAGTTTTGCGGCCCGGGTTACTTTATGACCGGCGACGCAGCCTGCTTCCTGGATCCGCTGCTTTCCAGTGGTGTGCATCTGGCCACATTAAGCGCCATGATGGCGGCTGCCTCCATCACCAGTATTTACCGGGAAGAGGTGGATGAAGCCGAAGCACAATCCTTCTTTGAAAACAGCTACCGCCAGGCCTACCTGCGCTTTCTCGTTTTCCTCTCCGCCTTTTATGATGTCGGGCGTTCCAAGGAATCCTATTTCTGGGAGGCTCAGCGCATCACCCAGGACGATGTACCGGCCGACTTCCTTAAACTGGCCTTTCTTAACCTGGTTACCGGTGTTAAGGACCTGAAAGACGTTCAATCCACCGATACACACCATTTCGTCCTGCAGGAGATGGGCCAACGTATCGATGCCAACCTCAAATACCGCCAGGACAAAATGAAGCTGGCTTCACTGAAAGGTGAGGAATTGGAAGGCGCGCGCGCCAATGCCAATTTCTTCGACTCGGTTGAAGGGCTCTTCACCCTGGACAAAGCCAACGCCGTCAATGGTCTGTATGTCCGTACCGCGCCAAGTTTTGGTTTGAGCAGGGTTTAATAATAGCAATAAAAAAAGTGGCGAAAGCCACTTTTTTTATTGCTATTAGAAGAAAACTTTTACCCACTTCAGCGCCTTTTGCTTCCAGGGCAAACGGTGGGTAACGCCGGTGGATGTTTCGGATCGCAGGCGTTCAATATTGGCCAGGTACCAGTGATAATTGCGGATCATGGCATCCTTGTTGGAGTATTTAGGTTGGTAGCCCAGTACCCGCTGTGCCTTTTCCACAGATTAAATGTTGCTATTGAAGCAGCCCGCACAGACAAAAACAGCAAAGGATTCTCGGTTGCAACGGATGAGGTTTGCAAACTGGCCGAACGGGCTGCCAATTTTACCAAAGAAATCACATTTCTGGTGAAAAACATTCAAAATACCATCGATGAAGCCATGCTTGCCATGGAAACGGTGCCAACGAAGTAAAAAATGGTGTTAAACGGACTAACTCAGCCGCTAATGTATTCGATCATATTCTCAAGTCGGTTGAAACCGCCCAGTAGCAAGCCGAAATGGCGTAATAGTGACCCAGCAGATCAGCCAATTCACCGAGAAACTCGTCTCAGCGGTGGATTCCGTCTTCACGGTTATTGAAAAAATACTGCTTCAACTGAAGAAATGGCTACCAATTAAGGTGACTTCCACCAATCAATCATACCAAAGCCAGCATTAGTGAGGAAAACAGTGCTGCCGTCGAATAGATTTCCGCCTCAACTCAGGAAATGAATTCACAAGTGGATCTTGTTAACCAATCTGCCCGTGACCTGGAAATGAATTCCGTCACCATGCAGCAAATTGTTGAGAAATTTATACTGCGTTCGTCTTGAAAAGCAATTATAACCGTTACGGTCACAAATTGCGATTTCTTCTTTAAGAAAAAAGGCGCAATTTGTGACCATGGCCATTATAGAAACCTTGCGAAACTAACCAAGGATCAGTTATCACCGAACAAAGAGTAGTTTCTGTTTAGAGACATGAATTTTTCTGAAAATAGTAATCACCAATTATGGGCAAGCAATGGACAGATTGCGTGAGTTTCAATCGTATCTTTCCACATATCAGGAGCAACTGAATAAAAAGCATAGTTGTTGACAATTTTTAAAGGCTGTAAATGTAATTTGCTCTCAACGATATTTTGCAGTTCAGGTTGTTTAACGACAATATAACTTATTTCGTATTCTCTTATGCAGGCTTTGAATGCATCCAAATCGCTTAGTAAAAGCGACTGGGATTTTCTTGTGGCCATATCGGGTTCTCTATCATATATGATATCCTTAACATCGTTTGCTCCTATTTGAATAGCAAGATACTGCCAATAAGATAACTCAATTAGCACTGGTTGCCTTGCCAACTCAGGGTTTTGTTCGCGCAATTCCTTTATCTTTAACCCAACAGCTACCCCATCCGAAGCAGGGTCATTAACAAAATTCAATGTTGTTTGTATTTGTGTCCAGGTAATTACACCAAGCATCAAAGATAACAGGATTGTAGAGAGCAACTTGGTTTTTGAAAAAAAAGTACTGATTCGATTTATGAAAAAGCCAAATGCAGGATAAAAAGTGAAGGTAAATGGAGCAAGGTAACGCAGGTAATTTCCTTGCGGTTCAACCTGACCACCATGTAAGAATATAAAACCAATTAGGGGAAGCAAAACCACTACACCGTAAAACAGAACAAACGATGATTTTTTATTTTGCCATACACAAAAAAACAAAGCTATTATGCCTGAAATGGTTAAATAAGGATCTAGCTTTAAAAAAGTATTCCAATAGTTGAGATAAGATATACCTTGACCATAAAAAGTAAGTTTATATGTTTTTATAGCCGATAACATAAAAAATGGATTACCAGTTTCTAGGTAGTTTCCAATTATCCAGGCACAAGGAAATATCCAGGGAATAATAGCCGTCACGCCTAAAATTATTTCATTAGTGCGTAAACTCTTTTTTGACAAAAGCTGCATCATTTGTGAACCCATTAAAAAAGCACTAAAAATTCCTGTTATCAACCAAGCTTCAAAACGAAAACCATTCACCAAGACTAATGCAAAAGCGCTAAAAAAGAGATAAACTCGTTTTTGATTACCGAGATAAGTAACAAAGAGCCATAAAAACGCAAGAATTAATAAATAATAAGGTATTTCAGTAAGTGGGGTAGAGCTAAGCCAAATAAATGCTGGATTTAAAGAAAACAAAGCAGCACTTACCAATGCTACTCTCGAGTCATTAAATAATTGTTTAGTCAACAAATACATGATACATATTGACAATAACCCACAAACTATTACAATCCCTCTTGGAACCCATAACAAATTCCAATAGACCTTTAATACTGTCCCAAATAGATACATATAAAATGGCAGCCACATACCAGACCATGAAGCATAAGGGTCTTGGCTCCATTCTGCAGCCTGAATTACTCGTCCAAACTCATCAGCAGTAATAGACAAAAAACCATTCTTATATAGAATGATCTGTATACATATTCGGAACACCACCAATAATAAGATTGTTAAATATTCAATTCTTGAATTTGATAAAGATAATTTTTTCATATTTTTCAGCCCGCTTAAGCAACTTAAAATTATAACGGGGAACAGAACTCTTATAAGCAAATTTCTAAAATGTCAGTATTAGAACATTCTCAACTCAACAAAAACAAAAAGTTAAAACAACCTACATTAATCTAAAAAAATTAAACCAGCCGCACGGCTGGTTTAATTTTTTTAGAAGAAAACTTTTACCCACTTCAGCGCCTTTTGCTTCCAGGGCAAGCGGTGGGTAACGCCGGTGGATGTTTCGGATCGCAGACGTTCAATATTCGCCAGGTACCAGTGATAATTGCGGATCATGGCATCCTTGTTGGAGTATTTGGGTTGGTAGCCCAGTACCCGCTGTGCCTTTTCCACGGATACAAATGAATCCTTGGAAGCAGTCTCATAAATCCACGGGTAGAGCGGCGAAAGTTTTAACACTTCCAGAATGCGCAGCGCCAGGATGACCGGGCCAGCCGGGAAGGGGATGATCTTCTTGCCAAAGCCGGCTTCATCCAGCACAGCCTGGTAGTCTTCTTTCATGGTGGTGAACTCAGTGGCAGCCACATTGAACGTATCGTTAATCGCGCCTTCATCCAGAGTCAGGCAGGCATAAATGGCGTCGCACAGGTCTTCTACAGCCAGCAGCTGGTAGCGGTTATTGCCGCTGCCAATATTGGGGAAGTTCTTCCCCTCACTGGCCCATTCGTAAAAGATGGCAAACACACCCAGGCGTTCGGGGCCGACAAACGATTTGGGACGGATCACCGGTACGCACAGTCCCTTTTCGCGGAATTCTGTACACACCGATTCAGCTTCCACTTTGGCTTCACCGTACGGGCCTACACCGATCATCGGGTCGGTTTCAAACAAGGGGTGATGGTCGGGCACGCCATAGACGGCCGTGGAGGAAATATGCACCACACGCTTCACGCCCATCGCCTGGGCGGTCTGCAAAACCAGGCGGGTGCCAATTACATCGGTTGAATAAATTTCTTCCGGTGTATATAAAGGCAAAGCCGCCGCCGTGTGAACCACCAAATCCGCACCCTGCATACTGCGGCGCAAATCCGCTTCATTGCGGATATCTCCCTGGTAAAACTCAATCCGGTCGCGTTCCGGATAGGTAAAATCTACCAGATCAATCCCGCTGATATCGGTATACCCTTTTTCCAGTAAATATCGCACCAGATTAATACTTAAAAAGCCGCTGATTCCGGTTATGTAAATTTTCATACACACCTGCCTTTCATTTTCATGGTTTTGATTATACCCAACTTGGTGAAAAGTGGCACAGATCAGGCGCTTTTCAAAATTGTCGGTTCGGAGGTAGAATAAATTCAGCATTCCGAAAACCAATGGGAGGTCCGCATGAATGATCTGTTCACCCTGCTCGACGAAATCCAGACGATTGCCCGTAACGGGCTGCTGTTTGCCGACAACCTCTACGACCGCGAACGCTACGAGAAGCTCATGTCCGCTGCCGAACGCGAATACAGTCAGGCTCTTGAACTGCCGTTGGACGGCATGCGCGAACGCTTCCAAAAAGAACTGGGCTACATCACCCCCAAGCTGGGTGCGGATGCGGCTATCTTTAATGAACACAACGAAATCTTATTGCAGGATCGCGCCGATGGCAGCGGCTGGTGCCTGCCCTGCGGCTGGGTGGAACCCAACGAGAAACCCGCCCAGGCCGCCATTCGCGAAACACGGGAGGAAACCGGTCTGGAAGTAGAGGTAGTGCGTTTCGTTGGTATCTTCAGTCGCCATGCCAACAGCGGTTACGGACCGCACAGCATGATCGCCATCGTCCATCTCTGTGAGGTGATTGGCGGCGAAATGTGCCTCTCGCATGAAGGACTCGGACTGCGTTACTGGCCAATGGATGCCGTCCAGCGCTGGCATGCCAACCACCAGCGCCTTGCCCAGGCCGCGCTGGACTGCCGCCTGGCAGGCGACTCCTGGCAGGCCGTCTCGGATTAAACAATGGGAACCAAACCAAAATCGATTCCGTCTGAAGTCTATCAAAATAATTTCAAAGCCAATGCCTTAAGCAATTGATAGGAATTGTTTACCGTAATCCTCTCTGCCTGGTTTTTGCACATTTGTCAGAATAAATAGGTTGATTCCAAATCCTTGCATAGCGTAAACGAATTGGAGGGAACAATTCATGAAAAGATCTTTTCAGCCGCTTTGTCAAAAGGTAACCCTGTGGATAGGCTTCTTGGGATTTTCATTGATTCTGACGGCATGTTTAGCACAGAAAAATCCGCAAACAGTTTCTCCGGAAATTAAGTTCACGGCGGAACAGACGAAGCCAGTTATCACACAGCAGATTCCACTCGCGCCTGCTACTTCCGAACCAACTACAGTCCCATTAGATCGTTTAATGGCTTCCTTTGGACGGCATTGGTCGGCGCGGCTGGCTGTATCCAGTGATGGAAAGAACCTGGCAATAGCATTTGGAAATGAACTATGTCTCTATACTCTACCCAATCTTCAACGGACCTGGTGTACCGTGGTCGACCGGACAGCTTCCGGCTATTTATGGGCGCTTGCGTATCAACCGCAGGCACAAATGCTGGCAATGGGTCTGGCAAACGGTCGGATCGTGTTGGTAGAATCCGGAACCGGTACTGTGCAGCGTGTTATTCAGGCTTCAGTGGACAACATCCGTTCATTGGCATGGTCGCCTGATGGTGAACTGTTAGCGTCTGGCTCTGATGCGGAAGAAGTGAAAATTTGGAATACCCGCAGCGGGGAGGGCTGCAACCCTGTATTTGATGGTCTGGTGACAAGACTTGATGGGAAGACACTCGTAAGGCTGGGTGAGTGGGATGCCGGGAATCCGGTTCATGCGTTAGTTCTGAGTCCGGATGAAGCTGAGGTGGCGGTCAGGCCCGCGAACGGTGCATTGCAGCTGCTCTCCGCCGATTTAAGTAAGCTTAAGGACCAGACAAACAATGCCTGGAGTGAAAGTGGTTTAGCGTGGCTGCCCAGCGATGAATTGTTTTTTCTGAGCCGGATAAGAGTGGAAGAATTAGGGGTGGATTTATCCCGCTTCCCGGCAAATATGGCACCGGACCATCTGATCCGTTGGAATCCTGCCTCCGATCACCGCGATGAGATAATCCTTCCAGGTGAAGAATCGGTTTTTGGGCCAATCTGGACGTTGGATGGAAGCATTATTTCAGCGGGAACACCATCCGGAAATATCTTGCTCTGGAATATACCATCTGGTTCTCTGTTTACACAATTAATCGGAAATAGCGGTTTCAGCCCGGGGGCGTGGTCTCCGGAAGGCAGGCAGTTTGCCCGTCTTGGAGAGACTGACAACATCATGCTCCTCAATGCCGCCACCTGGGAAGTGGAGCAGGCGATGGAAGCCAGCACTCGCCCTCCACAGCGTTTACTGTGGTCTCCTGACGGAAAGTGGCTGGCAGGAGCCGAATGGGAAAATGTTACCGTTTGGAATGTAGAAAACGGGGAAATCATATTCCGGAAACCTACACTTTCATCCAGTGCGGTGGACTTCTCACCGGATGGCAGCCGGTTGGTAGTGGCAGCTGGTGACGAAGGCTCCCTGATGCAAATATGGGAAGTACACGCCGGCCAGCTTGTGCAAGTGATGCAGACTTCAGGATGGATCACCAGCCTGGATTGGAATGCAAGTTCAAATGGCGAGCATATTGCAGTTGCCCAGGGAGGATGGGCAGAAGTTTGGGATGTTGAAACAGGGGAAAAGCTCTTGCAGATTTCGTCCAGTGATGCCGGACACAGTTGGGGTATTGATCAGGCAGCTCTCAGCCCAGATGGTACCATACTGGCAACGGCAGCAGCCGAGATCATTTTGTGGGACATAGCCAGTGGAGAAAAGCTGGAACGGCTGGAAGGACATACCGAGGCGGTGACCGGCCTTAGTTTCAGCTCAAACGGAAAACATCTGGCATCTGCCTCACGCGAGGGTGTCGTCATGGTTTGGGATATTGAATCAAATACAACTTTGCCCACCCAAACTGCAAACAGGGCCGCCACCATCACCCCGCTGCCTACCAGAACCACCCCTACCGTTTACCCACCCTACGAAGCGCCGTCCGATTGGCCGGTGTTCCGCAGCGAGAGTTTCGGCATCCAATTTAGCTACCCACCCAACTGGCAGGTTATCTCAGATACCGAAATCCGCGGTGAGGATGGGAGTGTGATTCTCAGCAGTCTTACTCAGGATCAGTCCAACCTGTACACCTGGTGTCAGACAGAGGTCAATGCGGGCATCCCGTCGCGCTACAGCAATGTTTCACATCTCAACACCATATGGACGGAAAACCATTTTTCAGGCTGCGCCATTACTCTGCCAGACGCCTCGCCATCCACCCGTGGCACCGTCTTTGTCTGGTACCCCAATGATTACATTGGCAGAAATATCCTGGAAGTACAAATTTCGACAGCTTTTCAGAATGTAATTCTGGGCAGTCTGAGTCTTCTTGAAGAGAAACCATTAGAGACTCTTTCAGTCGATTGCACGCCAAAACCCAGTGAGCCGCAGCATATACAGTTCTCCGGGCTGGACATCACCATCTATACTATTCCCTCTTTTAGCTGCAGTAGTGATGCAGACGCCGACGCCGAAGCCATTGCCAGCCTGCTGCCTAATGAAGCACGGCAGCAAGCCAGCAAACTGCGTCTACTTTCTGCACAACAGTTAAAGATGATCAACCAGCAGTTGGCGCCGTTTCAGATTCGCCTGGAAAACAACCAGATCTACCGGCAGGGCGAGAAACTGATCGAGAGCGGCTTCACCTGGGCTGGCCTTCCGGTGATCAACCAATCCGGCAATGAATTCTATATGCCTTTAATGGATAATTCGCTTGCCAACACATCCTACCTGATCAGTAAAGACAGGGTCGAAGAACTTAAATTTGATCCCTTTTTCTCCAGCCTGGGCTATGTTCCCCGGCATGCCTTCCTGGGTGATGACCTGCTGACCGTTGAATTTGAACCCGTTCAGCATTCCATGTTTGTTAGTCCCAGCAGTGTCTCCGTCAAACGTAATGGAAAAACCATTTTCACCTATACAACATTTCCCATCACACCGGCAGCCAACCCGGTGCGTGGGTTTCATGTCTGGAACGGACACTGGATTCTGGAACTGCCGGATCTGATTCTTCAGGATGGTGTCGCGATCCATGAAGCGCTGGATGCCTCGGCGGCTTACACATGGAAGCTCATCGACGACAAACCATTCTTTTTCTACCGCCAGGCGAACCAGGTTCATATCTCGTACGACGGACAAACCCTACCGCTCAGTTTTACGCACATCTACCATGAACCGGCATGCTGCTCCGGTGGATTGATGAACATGACCCTCGGCTACAACGGCCTGGGGTTTTATGCCAAACAGGATGGGCAAATAATCTATGTTGTCATTCAGCCGGAAAACGGAACTGCACTTGCTGGGCATTAATCGCTAAACCAAAATGACTGATATTTCTGAAGTAGCGTTAGCGACGACGGGATCTCTACCGCAATAAATCAGATAGCATGCTTTACTGACTGGCCGGCAAATGAATAGCAAAGCGGCAGCGCAGATCGCCTTTCAGCACCGATTCAAGCACATCTACCTCAATCTTCTGATCGAAGATCAACTCCCAGCGCTTTTTATGAAAACCGGCGCTGCAATTGCAGAAACTTGCCGGCACTTCGGCATTGTGTAACCGAATCGCTTCGCGTGCCCACGGGCAGTGGCAATAATAATAGCGCTTGAGCGTCTCATCCTGCTCGTTGATATATTTGTGTGTCATAAAGGGGATTTTTACTTCATAATAAATATTTCCCTTGCGTTCCCCGCGGGTTATTTCGGGATGCTCTCGCAAATAGTCCATCACTTCTTGGGTGATCGGTTGGGCAAAAAACGGTTTACCGGACTCCTTTAAGTCTTCCAACTGCGTTAGAAAAGCCTCGCTCTGCTGATCCAGAAAGGCATCCAGGTCACCGGCGGCTGCATACTGTTCCTTAATATTGCCATGCATCGAATCCGGCAAGGTGCGCAGGCTGTCTTTGATCAAATCCTTGCAGCCAGCTTCGTCAAACTTCTCCGCCAGACGCTTCATTACCGCTTCCATATAACGTGGCTTCTCACCGGTCGGGGTGCCCAGTGGCGGTACACCCCGGTCTGCGAAGACATATGCCTGCATCTCGGCGCCGTACAGATCGCCCAGCTTATGATGCAGGTTGGTCAACACCTCTTCCCCATCCAGCATCTCAAGGAAACCCACATAGGTAACATCGTCTTTGGTATAAAAACCATAGCGCAGCAGTGCCAGATAATTATCATAATGATTATCCCCACTGGAAACCAGCTGCTCGGAGAACACCCAGGTATCTTCAGTGGTTAATGCACGTCCCTGCAAATAGATATTCAGGAACTGCTCATAGCGTTCCACGATGGTCACCGCTGCCGCAATACCGGCTTCATCCATATTACGGGTCCTCAAATACGCCGCAAACCCTTCTTGATCCATAGGTCCCTCCCAAAAAAATTATGCTAAAACTTTAACCCGTTCAAAATAATAAGCCGCAAACTCAAAATCATCGGCTGGATTCTCAAAAAAGCCCAAATGATCCTCACGGAATTCATCGGCGTTGTCGTTGGTTTCCCCGCGCCACAAACGCTCGGGGATCGCATCCCAGCGGCATAGTTCCATTGCCAATACGCGGATCACCACCCGCGGCTGCTTCTGGCTGTCATACACTGTGTAGTGCCAACCCACCACCAGCGGGCTGTCGTATTCTTCTTCTTCCAGCAGACTTTCCAGCGTGGAAACGGATGCTGTCTTACGCCCTTCAATAATCTGCTCCACCAAATTGTCGGAAACAAAGGTCATGCGGTGTTCAATGGTTGGTTCCATGGGGGTCCTTTTTGAGAAAATGATTACCTCCAGCATAGCCTATTCCGCATTGTTTGTGAATTACCCGGTTGACCAATTCCCGCTTGGCCGGATAGGTAGATATTTTATGGACATAGCGGTTTAATTTTATCCGTTTCCCTCAGGGCTGCATCCCAGATAAACTCCTGATTATCGCTAAAATAGTAATAAGTGATACCGTTGGGAAACAAGGCCACAACATTGCCACTGACACCCTGCATCTCTATGGTCCAGATCTCACAGGCAAAAGCGCCAGACTTGGGATAACGGTTGGCCCAAAAAGCGTTGTTGTACATACTCTGAGAATTGATTTTTACCCCTCGGTCCTTTGGGTCCTGCTGGAGCGCAGCCGCAAGTAATCCGGAATGCAGGATTTGTTCGTCATTAATTCTCCCGCCGTCGACAATCAGGAAGGTAGCTAATTTGGCAATGTCATCCGGAATCCACCATTGGCCGTACCCTCCTTCGGCCTGACCTTGCCAATCGTTATCAGCGGTACGCAAGGTGGAGAATGCGCCTGGGCCAAGCCCAAGCGGACGGTATACCTCATCCACGACAAACTGGTAGATATCGGCGTCCGTTCCCTCGCGGGTTTGCAGGTAGTTATGCATAGCGCGAGTCAGGATAAATGTATCGCTGGTGCGGTAGACCCAGCGGGTGCCGGGCTCAGCGGCATGCGGGACGTCAAATGCCGCCTGGATACGTTCCGCATAGGGCTGCGCGCCAAAAAATACACCCATCTTTTCACTATTGTCATCGGCCATGAATCCCGGAGAGACGTAATTTCCGGTTGACATATCCAGTGCATGATTAAAAGTTACCGTTTCCCAATCGCCTGGACTGGTGACGTACTCAGGGACATAATCCTTGATGAGCAAGTCTGCCACCTCCACACCGTATTTTTGTGCAAGGAGCATCAACGCAACACTGGTGAAGGCAGATTTGGCGGTTGAGTAAGAGGTGGCTCGCATCGATTCGCAATAGGGATACAAGCCGAAACGCGTCTGGCAGCCGCCCAAGTAGTTTACGCCATTTACTACAACCCCGTACCAGGTCATGTGTTCGGGAGTCACACCGCGCCCAAAGGCCGAAATATCCACGCCGGGATAATCCTCAGCCAGCGCTGCGATGGGCTTAACCGGCAAGCGTGCAGCCAATTCGGCAGCGAAATCCTCCCGAATTTGCTGCACTCCGGCCACTTTTCCGGGATGATAGACAGCATCCAACTGCCCCCATAGGTTAGCGCGCGTATAACTGGTGGTCTCTTGTGTAACCTGATACCATATCTTTGAAACCTGCTGGTCATTAAACAGGAAGGTCAGCGTGCCATTGAAGGCAGCGTTACTTCCTTTGACAGTCAGTGCAAATGGCAGCGAGGCGCGTGAGTAGCCACCATCCCCGGCTTCCTGCCAGACACGACCCGGCTCGAGGATGTAATTCCACTGTGGGTGATCGGCAATTATCAGCCCGCGCTCCACAGGAATCAGGTAGCCATCACTTTGTACGAATTCAAAGTCAAATTCTGGCAGCCAGGAAAATTCCGGCTCTAATTCTCCGCGCAGAATTTTGATATTCCCGTTCTTTTCTTCGCCAAGCAGTTCCAGACGGCCCTCAAAGGTGTGCGAGGTGACAGCAGCACCACCAGGCATCGTCAAGGCTGATTCATCCAGGGGTCCATCGGACACGAAGCCATTCATCAACATTTCGGCAGTCAATAATGTGCGCGTAGACTCAGTTGATGAAGAAGTAGTAGGCGGTAAGGTAGGAATAGGCTGGGTATGTTGCGTGGTAGGTAAAGGCGCTTGCGTGTTGGCAGTTGGAAAGGTTGAAACAGAATTTCCTGGCAGGCAACCAGATATAACCATTGTCAGCAGAAAAAAAATGATAATCGCGTTTTTGATTTTCATAACATCCCTCCAATTACTATATTTCACTCACTCCCAAAGAGAAAGCATATTTCTACTCCAGCGTACCGGATTCCGTTTAATTTGAAAATTGCCCGGTTGACTAATTTCTCTATAGCCGGATAAAGGGTATGATGTATATCATCTGCTTTCCACACGAGGTTTTATGACAGACACTCAAATCCTACCCAATGCCCATAGTTTCTTCCATCCTGGTGGTCCTACTGGCTGCATCCTGATGCACGGCTTCAGCAGCTCACCGGAAGAAATCTTCCCGTTGGATGCCTGCCTCACCCAGTTGGGTTACACCACTCTGGGCGTGCGCTTTGCCGGCCACGGCACCACCCCCGCCGATATGAAAAATGTTCGTTGGACGGATTGGCTGGCCAATATCGAAGATGCTTTTCATATTCTCCAGGGTCACTGCCAAAAAATCGTTCTTATCGGGCAATCCATGGGCGGCATGCTCAGCCTCACCACCGCCGCTTATCTGCCAGTAGACGCTGTGATTGCCCTCTCCACGCCTTACTGGATGCCTTCCCAACAGGAACAGATCATTAATCGTCTGACTGCCCTGGTTCGTCCCAATATCCGTAAGCGCAACGTGCAGCCGCATCCCCAATGGGGCATCCGCCGTGAAGCCGGTTATCCGGCTTATTGCGGGTACCCTGCCAAAATCCACCACCAGACCGATTTACTGATCAACGCTATGGTTAACAGTCTGCCCCGCGTAACCGCCCCGGTGCTGCTGATCCAATCTCACCAGGATGGATTGATTCCCCCCATCAGTCTGGAAAAAATTCAATCCGGCCTGACAGCATCCCGTGTTACACCAGTTTGGATCGAGGGACTGGGTCACAGTATCACGATGGATCCCCTGGCAGAGAAAGCCTTTTTACCCATCCGGGAATTTCTGGAAAAGTTATAAAAAAACGAGGGATTCCAATCCCTCGTTTTTTAAAGTTACTGTATCGGTTTCCAGGCCGGCATCCAGCCCTCACCTATCATCTGGCTGGTTCCATCGGCAAAATTGACCAGCACAATTTGCGAAACGTCATAATGGCCTGCCGCTGCCGCCAGCCATTCACCATCCGGCGACCAGACCACACTGCTGATATTTTCGTTTTCCAACAGCGTGCGCGCCTCACCGCCGCCAACTGGCTGCACCACCAACTGGTATAATGCCGGCTCATTGAACGCGGTGCTGGTTAGATAGGCCAGGTAAACCCCATCCGGTGAGAAATGTGGCCCAAAGGCATACGCATTCTCCAGCAGCGGTGTGGGTGAAAATGTTGCTTCATTACCGCCTTGCAGGTTAGCCATGAATATCCGTTCTTCACCGTTGGGGGTGTAAGTCAGGTTGTCATAGGCCAGCAGGCTGCCGTCCGGCGCCAGGTCGTACCCGCCCACCGGTTTTCCCCAGGAAACATATTGCTGTGCTTCCAGGTCATAATAGGCAAACTGCCCGCTGCCTTCCATCAGGTAAACCTCATTGAAGGTCACCATCCGACCATCCACCGACCAGCGCGGCAGCACCAGGGAATAGCCCTGCGGCGCTACGATGACCTGCTGTTCACCGCTTTCCACGTTAATAGACTGGATTCCTTTCGCCAAAGCCGCATCCACAACGCCTCTGCCGGTAAAGTAATTGGGGTCGGTAGAAAGCGCAAAACTGATCTCATGCGTACCTGGCCGCCAGTTGAACCCGGCCAATAGCTGGTTCTCCAAAACGGGGCGTATTTCCTGCGTTTCAATTTTATAAACCATCACACTGTCCTGAAAATCGGCGCGGTCAGACAGAATAGTCATGCGCTGCATCGCGAACGCCAGATAACGTCCATCACTGGACCATTTCGGGTCAGAATAACGCACACTGGTTTCACCGACTGCAACTGCCTGTTGAGCGCTGCCATTCAGGGTAACCGCTTCTTTCGTTCCGGATTGCACATCCATCAGCCAGATATTAGAATCCGGACCGGCATACGCCAGCCAGGCTGCTTGTGCTGCTGCTTCAGTTTCGGTAGGCAGTACAACTTCTTCCGTGGCTGCCGGCGGTTGGGTAGCAGCTACTGTAGTGGTATTTTCCACAACGGGCAGGGTCGAAATCACTTCTTCCTGCGGTGCTGGTTCCAAAGGTGCGGAACAGGATGTCAGTAATAAAATCAGCAATAAACTTAACAAAATATGTTTCATCTCTTCTCCTTATTGACATACAAAGAAGACGAATTTACTCCGAAATTGGTTCCCGGCAATTTGGGTTATTCAGGATGGCGGCGTGCTGAAAAATGCCCATCTTCCCCGGTTATCCTGCTTTACAGCAGGCGGATCAGAAAAAACCGGACGGAGGTTAAAATAAAAATCCATGTATCCTCAGGACGCAGCACGCCGGATGCTTTGATCACTGCCGTCGATATGGTGCTTTATTTTGCCAAACACAACGGCCGCAACGGGTGGAAACATGTATAAGGGAAACTTAACAGTCTTTTTGATGGACTTGTCATGGATTGTGGAAACTAATTTTCCGGTCTGGTTCTGATCAGTATCAGAATAGCACCAATTATCGCAATCTGGCAATAATAACTGTTTTCAAACAGACTTTACCGGGCATTACCCAAAAAAATGATTTTACCTGGTTGTTTAATGCAGTAAAACCAACATGAATAATATCGTCAGGCCACCGGCAAGGCAACCTGCAACCGCCGCAAATCGCTGGGGGTAATGGTCCATCCAGGCAGTAAGGCCCAAAGAAAAACCGGGAACGGCTGCTAATAGGACCGTGGATTCCACCCAACCAAAAGCGAGTGGATCCATAATCGGAGCCGGAAATGCACCTGGGATTTTTCCGCCAATAAAAAGGGAAGAGAAAAAAACAAAAGGCAGCATTCCAAGCAGGAAGGAAAGAAATGGAAAAATCTGTTTTTCACGGGTATCTTCCATTTGACTGAAATCCCCCCATTCTTTACGGGCCAACCAATACAATTCTATGTAGGTAATTCCCAGGTAAATATCCAGGTATGTCAGCAAACTATATTGCCGGGCATCAAAAAGTGCATTAGCAAAACCGGCGAATAAAAATGTCGTGATCATTGTGATCAGAATGGCTGATTGGTGAAAATAGAAAGCAAACAAGCCAATCAATATTAAAAGTGCACCAACAAGGGAAATTCCATTCACGGCAATCATATGTGCAATACCAAGCACCAAACAGGTATATTGTATAATCCTGGCGTTAATTTGTTTGGAGAATTGTTTTTTTTCACCAGTCTTAAACCCTAGCAACAATGGTGTTGGTATTGGTCTTTCAACGTTATTATCTACAAAACGCAAGAAACTTTCCAAAAGTTTTTGTATTCCAATCACTATTATTGCCATACCGGCTATATTCAGAATGGTAAGTTTTAAGAGGCTTCCCAATAAAATTAACCCGATCCAATATCCCCAGCTTTGTTTTACCAGAATATTGGTTTTAAATTCTCTAAGGGTTTGTTCAGCCTCTGAGCCTGATACAGGGGGCGTGACCGGAATATCCTTCTTTAGCTTTTCCAAGAGCGGCCCTGCTTCAGTCAAGCCCTGGCGCATAAAAAAGGCAAAATGAGTACCATCTGCAAGGATTACGTCGATGGTATTTACCCATTTGTGTAATTCCGATCGAGAATCCAGACTGACAATTTGGGAAAATGGAATTTTAAGATCAACCTGTCGGAGATCACTGAACATATAACGTGCCTGAAAACAAATTTGCCGATTTAAAAAATCGAATTGCAAATTGCTGCGAAGGGGATACATATTAGAAATCAATAATGCTAAGAGGATCAGAAGAATTCCAAATAAACTGTTGATTCCCTTTTGGATTATTACAAAGCCAGCGATGAATAAAATTATGCTGACCGGAACTGTCAATAACCAGTATTTCGTGGATGAAAGGATTGTGAGTTCATTGGTATCATTACTTTGCATTCTGGCAGACGGTATGCGATGCGTGGTGACGTGTTTGGGCATGCTGACTCTCCCACCTTTTGTATAGTTTGGATAAAATTAATTATACAGGAACGAAGCTGACTATCAAAATGAAAATTCAAAAATATTGGCCTGTCCATCCAATGCCCTGATATAACAAATAAATTTTACGGGTATTATCTGTGAAAAAAGCTAAAAATGGTTCTCGGCAATTTGAGTTATTCGTGATGGCGGTGTGCTGGGAAATGACCATCTTCCCCGGTTACACTGCTTTACAGCGGGAGGGTCGGAAAGAATCGCACGGAGGTTAAAATGAAAATCCTTGTATTCGTAGGCAGTTACCGGCGCAATGGAAATACGGACCAGGTCACAGGGTTGATCAAAGAGCATTTGCACAAGCAAGCTGAGCAGCACCGGACGCCGCTTGAGATCGAGACCATTTATCTCGGTCAACAGAATTTACAGTTCTGCCGCGGCTGCAGGATTTGCTACGACCGCGGTGAGGAACACTGCCCGGTGAAGGATGATTTGCTGGCGATTAAAGCCAAAATGCAAGCCGCGGATGGAATCTTGTTGGCTAGTCCGGTGTATGTGGATGATGTCAGCGGAATTACCAAGAACTTTATCGATAGGCTGTGTCATGTGTGCCATCGCCCGCAGTTCGCCGGCAAGGTAGCCTATGTCGTGGCAACTACCGGTGGTTCGCGAACGGGTAAAACGCTGGAAACAATGACAATGGCGCTGCGCACCTGGGGCTTTCATATCGCCGGTCAGTCGGGCTATAAGATGGGCGCGCTGATGAAACGCGACAAATCGCGGGCGCAATTCGACACCCGGGCTGCGCAAGCCGCCAGACAATTATTCACAGCCATTCACCAGCACCGCTATAAGCAGCCGTCTTTCTTTTCACTGATGATGTTTAAGATCCAACAAATGTCCTGGCAAACGGACGGTATACCTGGCACGCCGGACTACCACTACTGGGAGCAGCAGGGCTGGTTTCATTCTAAACGGTCGTTCTTTATCCCCCATGAAGCCAAATGGCTGAAAGTGGCCCTGGCGCGCTTCACCGGAATTGTTATTTCAAAATTCGTGAATTAAAACAATTTCCAATTCGTTTCTACATCAGCATGCGCTATACTATTGGTCATGCAAATTTCCTTTTCTACCGCCAATCTATACTTAAGACCTTTTGAAGAGGTCGTAGATATGATCGCCGCAGCCGGTTTTGCCAATATCGAGCTGGACTTGTTCTGGGAACGCAAAGAATGGGCCATGGCCCAGCACCTCAAAGATGTGCCGGTTAAGCGTGTGGTAAAGCTGGTTGAGCAGGCCGGGCTGCATGTTAGCAGTATTCATGACGGCGGCGGTGTGTTAGAGGAACCCGGTTCAATTCGTGGTTTCATCAACCCGAGTCTGGACGACTATCTGGACGCTTTGGGTTATGTACCCGAAGCTCTGGTCTTCCATACCCCGCATATTGAGGGGGAGCACCGCAACGGTTGGTGGCCGCGCTTAGCCAATCATATCGTGTCTGCGCTGGAACCCTACCGCAGGCTGTGTGACTGCGTGACCGTCGAGAATATGCCCGCCTTCCCCGGTTACACTGTGCCGTTGATTACCCCGGAGGAACTGAACGACTTTGCGCGGCAGTATGGCTTGGGAATCACCTTCGACACTGTTCATTACGCCCAAATTGATATAGATATCAATGAGGCAGCCCGCAAACTGGCCGGGCAAATCCGCACCATCCACCTCAGCGATTATTTGGCCGGACGTACCCACGTCTTCATTGGCGAAGGTAAGCTGGATTTCCCGGCTTTTTTCACTCAGCTTGACCCAGGTGTACTGCAAGCTGTCACCCTGGAGTGCTCCATCCCGGCTGCCGGGCAAAACCAGCAGGAGATGAGCCGCGTCAACCTGGTGGATCGTATGCGCACAGCGCATCTTCGGCTGCAAGGCTGGCTGGAAAATTCAATCGTGCTTGAGTAAATCAGCAGCCGCTCTAACGCGTGTGGCCTGGTGATAAGCTTCTTCCTTCTGATTGTTTCGATCCCTGTAATAATTAAAATTCACATTCACCTGAATGAAATCACCCGGGTTCTCAACGACAAGTGGATAGCGAAAGTTCTGGGTTGCGCCGGCATCCACCCAGTAGGGGTCGCGTGGGTTGTGAACAATATTGTGCCAGGAGATTAACTCTCTGCTGAAGCGCACACGTTCTTTATTCTCCAGCGCCGTCTGAATATTTTCTGCCGTCAGTGATTTAACGTGGATGTTGATCTCGGGAAAAGATTTGCGTATTAGCCCGAGATTGTGAACGGTGATTTCAATGTCCAGCAGGTAGGTATCTTTCATGCCGGGCAGGGGACGCAGGCTGAAATCTACATCCAATTCGATCTTGGCAGAAAATCTACGGAAACGCCGGTATTCGTACAGGGCGTACAGACCACCCAGAATGAGGGCGCTGGTTTGGATGAGGGTGGCGGCCAGTTCAATCCATTCTTTGGTAGACATGCGCTTAGTTCCTTTTCCCGGCTGTCTCGCACCACAGATGGTACAGCAGCCCGGAGGCTTTTTTGATGCGTGGCTGGTTGGCGGGGTTCTTCCACCAGGCGCTGGCTGGGGAGGCATGCGGCAGACAGATGGTGGTGTACGTTTTGCCGGCATCTTGCCAGGATAGCTGTTCGCCGATCACTTCTTCCAGGGTGCTGACTTCAGGAAAAAACCATTGGATAGCCATTTTACCCATCGGAACCAGCACAAGCGGTTGGACCACTGCGATCTGTTCGGTCAGGAAATGAGCACACAGGTCAATTTCGGCCTGGCTTGGCCGCCGGTCTTTGCCATGTAGCTGGCCAGGATAGCACTTGGTGATGGATGTTTTGAAAAAAAGTTCGCGAATTTGTTCCAGGCTAAACCCGGCTTCCAGCAGCCATTTTTCCCAACCGCGTCCGGCTCTTCCCTGAAAAGCCTTCCCACTTTGTTGTTCGCTCAGCCCGGGTGCCTGCCCAATCAGCATTCCCCAACGCTGGGGTGTTGTCCGTTGAAACTTCTTTGGGTCCCAGGCCGGTTGGACGGCTATTACAAAATAACCTTTATCACTGCAAGCCGTGCAATCAAAAATAGCTTCATGGATTTTTTGGAACGCTGAAATCGTATCGTTTGTCATTGGCATCCTCCTCTGTGGAAAACGGGTAGCGCGGTGGATTTCTGAAAAAATGGAAATCCCGGCAAAGGGTGATTGGCGGAGTTGGATGCAAACGCATTCAGAATGAGCAGTTATGCCCGCAGCCTGATTGTACAACCTTTTATAAGGCGGTTTCAAGCCACCCATTTTTCGGGAGAGTCGGCTTCCTATCCACCAGGATAGGAACAAACCGGCTTGTGGCGGGGTAGAATTGAATGACTTGCTTTTATAATCAAAGGAGAGGAAATAATTATGTCAACGAAAACTACTCCATGGATTTTATTGTTTGGCCGTACGCTATTATTTATCTTTTTCCAGTCCCTGTTTGCGCTTGGCTTTTGGCTCAGCGGATCGGCAGCTTCCTGGCAGGTTGGGGCCGCCTGGTGGCCGTTCGCTGTCACACTCACCAACCTGGTTTGTCTGGCGCTTATGATCAGCATGTTTCGCCAGGAGGGCAAACGCTACTGGGATATTTTCCGCATTCAGCGCGGAACGGTTGGTAAGGATTTACTGGCCTTACTGGCCAGTTTTGTGGTGATTGGTCCGCTCGGTTATTTTCCGAATGTTTTGCTGGCCGGCGTTTTATTTGAAAACCCGGAGACAGCCCTGAATCTACTGGTTGCTCCGTTGCCGTTGGCTGCGGTGGTCGCCAGTATCGTCTTGTTCCCGCTGACGCAGGGCCTGGTGGAACTGGCGCTCTATTTTATCTATGTCATGCCGCGCCTGGATGCGCGCCCCTTTCCCAACCTGCGCCCGCTGATCTTGCCGGCACTGTTCTTGGGCTTGCAGCACCTGGCTGTGCCGCTGCTCTTCAATCTCCCCTTCATCCTGTGGCGCGCCCTCATGTACCTGCCTTTTGCCATTGTCGTTGGTCTTTTGCTGCATTGGCGTCCACGGTTGCTGCCGTATTTGGCCGTGGTTCATTTCCTGATGGATCTCTCTTTCGCATTTATGTTTTTGACTGCGGCCTATTAAACCCCTTTTTCAGGTGGGGTGGAGCTGTAGATTCAAACCTGAGGAAAACTTGAGTTTGAAAATAGCCCAAGGTGCCAACCCACGGATTGTACCATTGGAGTATAATGTACTTAGGTATAGTTTAAATTTATTCTTTTCCCAAAATTTGTAAAGATAAATTTGTAAAGACACTGTTCATTCAACCCAAGTTGGATGTTCAATGTCATCATTTTTTAAGCGCTATTTTTGCTTAAATTTATCGCGTCTCTGAGGGTAGGGTGATTCATAATGAGTGACGTGTTCCTTTCGTATTCCCGTAAAGATACCGAATTTGTTCATGAAATCTTTGAATCGTTTAGCGCACGCAATCGGGAAGCCTGGATCGATCTGCATGGTATTGAGTATTCATCCAAATGGTGGGAAGAGATCTGTGGCGGAATAGATAGCGCGGATAACTTTGTATTGTTTGTCAGCCAAAATTCACTTGAATCACTGTTCTGTCATCGGGAGATTCAACATGCACTCAAGCACAATAAGCGGATCATCCCTTTCCTGTTTGGGCGGATAGATCAGCAGGCCATGTTCCAGGCGTGGAAAAACAGCCCGGATTTATCTAAATATGAACAACTTGCGCACGAGAACTGGGAGAGTATCCAGTCTATTCAATGGATTGATTACACTCAGATCAATGACGTTAACCTGGCTGTTGACGCGCTTCTGGCAACGGTGGATACCGATCCGGACCGTGTTAAGCTCCATACGCGTTTGCTGTTGCGCCTGCGCGATTGGGAGAACCAGGGCCAGAATCCAAGTGGGTTGTTGCGCGGGGATGAGTTGACGCAGTATGAGAAGTGGTTTAGCGAATCACATAAGAAAGAAACGCCTCCTTATCCAACGGATGGCCAGGAAGCGTATATTGGCGAAAGTCGTCGCGCTGAAAACGAAGCGGAGGCGAAAAGGCTCCAACGTGAGCGTCTGGTTAGCCGGTTCAAAACAGCATCTGCTGTTTTGGGAGGGTTCTTCATTCTGGCATTGATTGCTACGATCATAACAATCAGGTTTGCCAACAATGCAGTCGCTGCCCAGGAAGCCTCGATCGCCAGGGAAGGGCAGGCAAATACACAGGTCGCGCAGTCCAGGGTTACCTTACAGGCAGGGAGTACACTCATCGCCGACGGTAATATGCAGATAGCTGTCATTGGGCAAACCCTGACGCCTATTCCTCCCACATTGACCGCGGTCGCGCAGACTGTCGTTGCCGGTAGTTATATGATTGAATCCCTCAAAAACTCAGCGTCAGCCAACGGCATCTTGCGAACCGAGGGTGGCAATGCCGAGACTGCTGCGCTATTAAGCATTCGGGTCTTGCGGAAGATCTATCTGGAAAGTGCGGATGGTGCTTTGGTAGATGCGCTCAATCGCCTCAAGGTAGTTCCCCAGGAGTTCCAGGTTGAACAGGGTTTCGTACAAATCGTCACATTTTCTCCGGATGGAAAAACATTCTTATTGGGTATTAACGGCGCTGATAACCCCAATACGGGTGGTGCGGAGTTAAGAGACACGGCCAGCGGAAAAGTCATCTGGACGCGCGCCATGCAGTCACCCAACATCAACAGTCTGGCCTTTTCTCAGGATGGAAAACTGGTTGTGGCGGCGGGCGGGGATCACACCGCGATAATTTTGGATGCGGCCAATGGAACGACAGTCCGGGTCTTGCAGGGTCATGGCGATGCTGTAATGTGCGCCGTCTTTTCTCCCAACGGGAAGACAATCCTTACGCTGGGGGGAGGCAATGACCGGACGGCTCGTCTGTGGGAGGTCGGGACGGGCAAGCAGATCTACTCCGTCACATCCGGTGGAGGCTTCTCCTCCCTCTTCTTTTTCCCGGATGGTCAGACCTTTTATGCAGCCGATAAAGTCTATAATGTCTCCGATGGACAGGTTAGCCAGGATAGTAGAGTGGGCGGGGGAACCCTGGCTATTTCACCGGACGGTAGAATCGCTGTTTCCGGGATTAACCCAACCGCCAGAATTTATGATACCAGCAGCGGGCAGGAAATCCGCTCTCTCTCCGGGCATACCGATTCGGTTGTGAGTGCCGCGTTCTCAGGCGATGGTAAATGGTTGGTCACCGGGAGCTGGGACAACACAGCCCGGGTGTGGGAGGTCGCCACCGGTAAATCTATGCTTCTTCTTTCCGGTCGTGCTTTTTCGACGGGGGCAGTTGCTTTTTCTCCGGATGGAACGAAAGTGCTTACCGGTTCCAATACCGCACGTTTGTGGAGCATCACAATGGATAAGCAGCAGCAAACCATTTCTGCGCCGGCGGGCGTCACCACCTTTGCCCTTTCCCCGGATGGAAATACGATTCTGGTTGGCGATGTGGATGGCAACACGGGTTTGTGGGATCTGGGTACGGGGCAGCTGCTGCGCAATTTTTCAAATGGAGGTGCGAACATAACCTCCGTAGCGTTCTCGCCTGACGGCAGTCTGGTGGCAGTTCCTGCGCTTAATATAAACAGTGCTTCGGTTAAGTTGTATGATCCGTTGACCGGAGAACTCTTGAAGACATTCACTGCCGATTCTCTTCAACCGCAAATCGGGGTCCTTTCTTTTTCATCGGATAGCAAAATGATCTTCGTATCCTATTTTGACAGCACCGCGCGATTGTGGGACATCGCCAGTGGTCAGCTATTGCGCCTATTCAATGGGAACGATCCGTTAAATCATGGTTCATTTACCTATTCACCCGATGGTAACCTGGTAACGCTCGCCAATGGAAGTATCTGGTGGGATATATCCACTGGAGGGGAAATGGATTTTCCGGCCGAGATGAAGATAGGCCGGACCGTATTCTCAGGGGATGGAAGCCTGGTTGCCATCTCTGAAAATTTCCATACCATTGCTGTTTGGAATGTGTCGACCCGCCAAATCATCAATCGCTTTTCCGATCCCGGCGGCAATATGGCAATATCGCCTGATAACAGACTGCTGTTAACCAGCAGTGACAAAACGGCGCGCTTGTGGGATATTTCTACCGGGCAGCAGCTCCGTGTTTATAGCGGTCATACTGCTGTGATTAGCAGTGTCTCGTTCACCCCGGATGGTAAAAGAATTGTCACAGGAAGCCTGGATAAGACCATCCGCACCTGGATTACCGATTACAATGACTTGTTGTCTTATGCCTGTTCACGGGTTGTAATTGACCTGAATTCAGGGGATCGATCCTTCTACGAAGTTTCGGACCAGGAACCGACCTGCCCGCAGTTTGGCGATCAATCTCAACCTTTATTGCCGACCACAACACCCATGCCGACCCGTACACCACAGCCAGCCTGGACACCCATCCCAACACCAACCGCAGACGGTTCCTGACCTGATTCATTATTGGTTCAGGCTGTTCTCTTTTAACAGCTTGAACCATTTTTTTGCCTGATTAGGCTATGTTTCACAATACGGTTTCAAGCCGGTCTTCAATTCTACCCACTGCGTTTATGTTTTTGGCTGCGGCCTATTAAACCCCTCCTCCAGGCGGGGTTGGAACCCTGCTGGGGGAGCATGTGCGCCTCCATTCTTTAAGTTATCCTATTCCTTGGAAAATGGGATTAATCCGCTTTTCCCCAATCTTATTTCAAGGAAAAAACAATGATCGAAACACAATTCTTAACCCGTAAATTTGGCAGCCATACGGCTGTCGATAACCTTAACCTCCTGGTTCAACCGGGAGAGTTGTTCGGCTTCCTCGGGCCCAATGGCGCCGGTAAAACCACTACCATTCGCATGTTGATTGGTCTTCTCCAACCAACCAGCGGTACGGCACGCATAGCCAACCTGGACCTGAAAGCCCATTCCCGTGAGATCAAGCGGCTGGTCGGTTTCATGTCCGAAGAGACCCTCTTCTATGAAAAGCTGAGCGGTGAGGAGTTTTTGCGTTTCATCGGTGGGTTGTACGGCCTGTCGGATCGCGAGGTCTCCGCTCGTGGACGCGAATTCCTGCGCCAGTTGGACATGCAAGATAAAGCCGCCAGTCCGATCCAGAGCTATTCCCATGGCATGCGCCAGAAGTTAGCCTTCTGTGCTGCCATGCTCCATCAGCCTTCCGTCCTGCTGCTGGATGAACCCTTCTCCGGCCTCGATCCACGCGGCGCGCGCCTGATGAAGGATATGCTGCGCGACTTTTGCCGCAAAGGCGGCACTGTGCTGCTTTCCACGCATACATTGGAAATTGCCGAACGCATCTGCGATCGGGTAGGAATTTTGAACCGCGGTCGCTTGATTGCCACGGGCAGTATCCAGGATCTGCGTGGGCAGGCGCACACGGATGAAGCCGCCACATTGGAGGATCTTTTCCTGCAGTTGACCGGTGGGCGTGAAGTGGCCGAAATGGTCGCCACCCTGGGAGAATAGGAGCCATGATGGTGCGCAATATTCTATCTATTCGTGTATTGCTGCTTGTCAAACAGTTCCGTGGTTTTTCCCGTCGGGAAAATATCATTAATATCGGTTTTTTGGTTCTCCTTCTGGGTGGCGTTGGTTATGGTCTGGCTTGGCTGGGCAAGCGCTTTGCCGAACCGGGTGGCGAAGGCATGTTGGCCGCATTGTTGCCTACCCTGTTGATGAGTTTACTCTTCTTTACGCTCATTCAACTGGCCGATACGCTGCACCAGTTATTTTTGGCGCCGGATTTACAATGGCTCCTCCGCGCGCCGCTGACGCATTCAGCCATTTTTCTGGCTAAGGTGATTGAGTGTACTTTTTCCCTGTGGCTGCCGGCCCTCATCATGACGGCGCTGTTGCTTACATTGGGGGTCGCCCAGTCTGCGCCGCTGCTGTATTTTCCGCTGATCCTGGTCGCTATTCTGAGCCTGGTATTGGGTGTGACTGCACTGGGTATGCTGCTCGTCTTTCTGTTGGGTGGTCTGTTTCCGCCGAAAAGGCTGCGTGAGCTGCTCCCGATTGGTTTTGCATTCGCCAGTATTGGCGGCATCCTTGGTCAGCAATGGATGTTGGAACGTCTGGCTACCTGGAGCATAGCGCTAAAAGTGATGCTAACCGCTTTGCTGGACACCACCCAGATGTTCTGGTTAACCATGATTCTTGTGGTGTGTGCTGTGTTGGTCTGTGGCCTTACCTATGTAGCCTTCCGTGGGTTCTATTTTCCCCTATTCAGCCGGCTGCAAGTGGTGGATTCCCCAATGCGACTGGGGCGCAGAAACGGCAAGCTGAATGGCAGTGCGAATGCCCATGCGCGTTCTTCCGCCGGGTTCTTTGCAGCTTTTCCCGCATCCGCTCGTTTTATGCTGGAGAAAGAATGGTTTGCCCTGACGCGTGAACCGCGTCAGATGAGCAACCTGGTTGTCATTCCATTACTGACTGTGGTCATGCTCCTGCCTATGTTGCGCATGGAAGGGCCGCTTCGTCCATTACTCTTCTGGTTGATTATGGTTTACAGCGGCATGTTTGGAATTAATTCCGCGGAAGGGCAGGCCCTCTCTTCGTTTGCCCTGGAAGGACGCCGCTTTGTTTTCTACCGCGTTGCGCCGGTTAATCTTTCCGCTGTGATGTGGAGTAAGTACTGGATCAGTTGGCTGCCCGCGGCAGTGCCCTGGGTCCTGGTATTGGCCCTGGGTGGCTGGCTTTTGGGTTTTCCGCTTTGGCAAACAGGCACACTGGTCGCATTCATGCTGCTCTTATTGGCCGGTACGGCTGCGGTTTGTATTCCAATCAGCGCACAGGAAGCCGATCTTTCTGCGGAATCAACCAACCCAAAAATGAGCGGTCCGGCTCCTTGGATTGCACTGGGCCTTGGTCTGACCTGGATGCTGTTGCTGTTGGTAATCGTTATTGGTGTTTTCTTTCAATGGGCAGGTGAAAGTGAACTTGTAGTGGCTGTGTATAGCATCGCTCGTGCTGTGCCTTTGATCAGTCCTTTATTTCCTGCCAATGGGCTGGTATATCTGGTTGTTGGGTTTATCGGTGTATTAATTTTTGGATTAATCTTGAGGCGCATGTGGTTAGCGGCAATTCACCGTTTGGAAAACTGGGAAATGGCTTAAAATAATAGCAGATGAAAAATACCCTCGGCCCTTTTCAACGTTTGCAGTGGAAGCTGACTCTCTCGTATACCCTGGTGACGGTGGTCACGATCTTTGTGTTGACGTCAATCATGATGGTGGTGACCAATCAGTTCAATGCCAGTTCAGACCAGTTTGGTGTAACTCTGGCGCTGGCTTTACAGGACTCAACGCTGCAAATTGCGGAAATTTTCCAGGCGCCTATCCGGGATGAAGAATTGCAAAAGTGGGTGGATAAGAGCGTTATAGGTAATTCTGTTCTGCTGAATAATTTGGATATCGCTGATGGCAATGGCATTTCCTTTGTCACCGTTAGTTCTCAGGAAACACTGTTAGCGATTGTTGATAGCGATGGACAGACATTGGCAGCCAATCACCCGGAGCTTGAACTGCGTGGAAAACGCTTGTCCAATGCGCTGACACCTCGCTCAGTGGAACTCCTGCAGACTGCGCTGAATTCCGGATCAGCCCAGCGCCTGTGGTATCGCGAAGCGCATCAGATTTTCGCAGCGGCGCCTATTTTGGGCGCGGATGGGCGCGTGCTCGGAGCCGTTTTTATGCGTTTTGTGCAGGCCAGCCAGCTTACCTTGCTCGGTATTAGTTTGCTTTCAATCCTCCCTGTGATGCTGCTGGTGACAATTGGCGCCGGTATAATTGGCACCTTGTTTGGCGCATTGAATGCGCGCAACTTAACCCGTCGTCTCGTCGCGATTGCACAGGCTACAAAGGCCTGGGGTATGGGTGACTTTTCAACCCGAATTAAGAAGACAGCACCCGATGAGATCAGCCAGCTTGCCAATGAACTAAACCACATGGCGGATGATCTGCAAACCCTGGTGCAAACGCGGGAAGATCTGGCGGCAGCCGAAGAACGCAACCGCCTGTCGCGTGACCTGCACGACAGTGTTAAGCAGCAGGTGTTTGCGATTCGGATGAACCTGGGCGTGGTGAAAACCCTCTGGAATCGCCAGCCTGCCGAAGCGCTGGATCACCTGGAGAAAGCTGTTGAACTGGTGGGGCAGGCGCAGCATGAACTGAGTGCCCTGATCCGCACGCTGCGTCCCGCTCAATTGGAAGAATTGGGATTGGCCGCGGCTTTGCGTGAAATTGCCGAAGGTTGGCAGGGGCAGAGCGGTATGGCCATCCGCTGCCAGGTTCAAGAGAGGCTGTCTTTGACGAAAGCGACGGAAAGCGCGCTATACCGCATTGCGCAGGAAGCGCTAGCCAATGCTGCCCGCCACAGCCGGGCAAATTTGGTCGAATTATCGCTTACGGCCAATTCAGGCGAAGCTTGCCTGCAAATCCGGGATGATGGACATGGTTTTGATCCTATGGCGGCTACACAGGGGTTGGGGTTGCATTCCATGCGTGAACGCGCTCAGGCATTGGGTGGAAGTTTCCATATCGAGAGCGGCCCGAAAGGCACCTTACTCGAGGTAATTTTGCCGGAAAAGGAAAAAACCAATGAGTGATACCCAAAAAAGTACTAATCCCATCTCAATTTTGCTGGTGGATGATCATGCGGTGGTGCGTTATGGGTTGAAGGCCTACCTGAATGCTCAACCGGATTTTGTTGTCTGTGGTGAAGCCGGGTCAGGCGTCGAAGCAGTGCGCCTGGCGGAAGAATTGGCACCGGATGTGGTTTTGATGGATTTGTCCATGCCCGGTATGGATGGCATTGAAGCCACAGCCCGTATTCGCCGCATCAGCCCGCATTCGCAGGTGGTGGTGCTCACCTCCTTCCATGCCGATGCGCATATTTTTCCGGCAATCAAAGCCGGCGCACTTTCCTACTTACTCAAAGAAGCCGGGCCGGAAGAGGTAGCCGAGGCAATTTTGGCAGCCGCGCGTGGGGAGGCAATTCTCCACCCGCAAGTCGCCGCCCGCCTGGTCCAGGAAATGCGCGGTACCCGTGGGCAATCAATCAATCCCTTTACCGGGTTAAGCGAACGTGAGCAGGAAGTACTCCACATGCTGGCCGAGGGCCTCAGCAATAAGGAGATCGCCGAGAAGCTGGTATTGAGCGACAAAACCGTCAAAGGTCATGTCAGCAATATCCTCGGCAAACTCCACCTGGCCGACCGCACCCAGGCCGCCGTTTATGCCTGGCGTGAGGGGATGATAAGGCGCGAAGAATAGATATAAATCAAAATGGCACTAACCGCAACAATTGAAATTTTGGGACTGATTCTGTAAAATTCAGATCAGTAATGATTTTGAATGATTAAATAATATCTGGCAGCCTGGTAACAAAAATAAAAAGAGGTTATCTTGAATAGAATATTGGCTATTTTATTACCCGCAAAAATCGACAACACAATCCATGGAATGAAATTACCATATTATGTTTTTGCCATTTATGCTGTTCTCAGTGCTGTTCGCAGTGTTATTCACCTGCTTGCTCCGGATGGCGGCGCAGGTAGCATTGCCGGGATGGATCTCTCAGTGGCCGGTGCGGATGGAATTATCTTTGCCTTTGCACTGTGGGGCAGTTCACAATTGTTATTTGCTATCATTCAGTTGTTGGTCGTCTTACGTTACCGTTCTCTGGTGCCGTTGATGTACCTGATGCTTATCCTGGAAGTTCTGTTGCGCCAATTGGTTGGCATGATGAAGCCGGTGACCTTTGCCCACACGCCACCCGGTGCAATTGGTAATCAGCTCGTTCTACCGCTGGCTGTGTTGATGTTGGTATTGGCGCTATGGCAAACTGAGAAAAATAAATAAATCACAGAAAATATTTGCCTGAATAAATTTTTTAAGCATCCATTGTATGATCAGAATTTCATTTTGGCTAACAGCGCGGTGAGATGTTCTTCGCGGGCTTTGAGATCGTCTTTAGTTTCATCGTATGCGCCAGCCAAATACTCTCCGGCAATCTTCCCATCGAACATGAACAGCACCCGTTCGGTTTTGGCGGCCACTTTAACATCATGCGTAACCAACAGAATCGTCGTGCCAGTCCGGTGAATCTCGCTCAGCAGTCTCATAATTTCATTGGCAGATTTTGAATTCAAAGCACCGGTCGGCTCGTCTCCGAAAATAATTTTCGGATTGCTCATCAGTGCCCGGCATATTCCTGCACGTTGAAGCTGTCCTCCCGAAGCCTGTGTAATATTGCGTTTTTCCAGTTCCGTAATGCCCGCCTTTTCCATAAGTGTCCTTGCTTTTTCAGTAATCTTTGCGGCATTTTCTCTGTTGTTGTGCATGGACGGCAGAATGATGTTGTCGAGGATATTAAGGTTTTTTAGCAAAGTTGGCTGCTGAAAAATAAAACCCATTTTTGTTCTGCGTATGTCGGCAAGCTCATTTTCTCTGAGTGTTGATAAATCCTTGTCATCAAAAGCGACCTTTCCCTCGTCAACGCCGTCCATTCCGCTCAGCACAAACATCAGTGTCGATTTTCCCGAGCCGGAAGGTCCCATAATCGTTACAAACTCGCCCTCGTTGATTTCAACCGAAACGCCGTCGAGAACGTTGCGCTTTTCATCACCCTCGCCGAAAGACTTTACGATATTCTCACAGGCAATAATCTTCTTCATAACTTACTCCTTAATATTTTCAGATATTTTTATTTGTCCCGCGTCCCATGTGCCGAAAGTTGTTGCCATAAGGACAAAACTGACCATCAGCAGCGGGCAAAGCAGGTATGCCGAAAGCGGGTTAATCTCAAATTGAAACGACGACGCGCCAAACGTAGCGATAACCGCGCCTGCGAGGTACTCGCCCACTGTGTTTGCCAGAAGCGTGCCGAGAAAAATTCCGGCTATCAGTACGAATACCGCACGCGAGAGATACTGCGCCTTAATATCCGCATTTGTAAAACCGAACGCTTTCATTACGGCAATGGAATATCTATCCTTTGCGACCAGCATTTTCATAAACAGCACGGTAACCAGTACGGTGATAATCAATGCAGCAGTAATGGCGGCATAGGAAGCCTTTCCAATGGATCGTATTGTTGAGCCGAATGTCTGTTGAATATATCCATCAATTCCCGAAATCTTTGCAAATTCAAACCTGTCCGCAATTTCTGTAATCTTACTGCTTACAAGAGATTTATCCGCAAGCTCCGCGCTGATAACGCTCCACATAATCTCCGCCGAATTATCGCTGAAAACTGCCTTTGCGGTTTTGCCGCCATTGGTAATGTCGGAATAAATTCCGCACACCGTGAGTTGTTTCTCTTTTCCATCAACCACCAGTGGTATCACATTGCCGGTCTTTTTGCCCAGCTCATCGGCGTTCATCACCGAAAGCGCAATTTCGTCTTCAGTGGCGGGTGCTCTGCCTTCGGAATATTTTACGGGGAATACCGAATGGTCGCCCAGCTCAATCTTGATGCGTTCCTCCGAACCGTCATCCATCTTGGCGTTGAATGTTTTGGTCGTTAGCACAACATATTTAGATATGGATCTGTCGTTCTCCAGCACCTTTGCAATTTCCGCTGTTTTTTCGAAAATATGGTCGGTCTGCTGAATGTCGATGCGGATATCGCTTTTTCCTATTCCCATATAAGTGCTGAAGCTTTTTGAAGAAATTGTGTTGTATAAATTCTGCGGAACGATGATGATAAATACCAAAATCACTAGCACCGCAAACATTGTGGCGTAAAGCTTTTTCCTTGTAAGAACATCTTTAATTCCGAGAAAAATATTTGTATCAAGCAGCCTGTTTTTGCTCAGATGGAAACTCTTTGCTGTACTGGTTTTTTCCTGGGATGTTCCAAAACGGATAGCCTCCGCGGGGGATATCTTTCGAAAGCGCTTCAGCACGCCGTTCACATAAGCAATAATCGCAAGGAATATCAGCAGTACGCTAATGATTCCGAAAAGCAAGGCAGCAGAAGGATTTTCGCTTTCACCCATAAAAAGCCGGATATTTTCAAGGAGCATGCCTCTGAACGCAAATGAAAGCGAAAATCCGAGAATACAGCCCGTCGCCGCAATCGCAGCGTATTTTGCAAGATAAATTTTCTGTATGTCGGCAACGCGCAGCCCTATCGCTTTCATCACCCCTATTTCACGGTAATCATCCTCGATTTTTGCCAGAAGCGTGAAGCGTATGCACATAAAAGCGATTGCAACGAAAAGCGCGCTGACCAGCAGAATAACTGCAATCATCAGCCCGTCAGAAATGGCATTAATCGTCTTGAAAAGCGGATAGGTAATCGTCGGTCCGTTTGCGTCGAGCCCTGCGGAGGTGTAAGCGGTTTCAAATGCGCCCAGTGCAGAAAGATCCTTTAATCTGAACTCAATCAGATATTCCGTGTTTCCGAAATCCTTTATTTCCGTGTAGTCATTTTTACTCACAAGAAATCGCTTGGACGAGGCAAGCAGCGAATTCATCTGTGAATCGCGTAAAAATCCCGCAACGCGAAACGTCTTTCCGAACAGTTCAACTTCGTCGCCGATCTTTGCGGTGCCATCCTGCATATAGCATATCGGAACATAAAGCTCACCATCGGATACACTGATAACCTTTCCGTCAAGATCGAGCAGATAATCGAATTTTTCGCTCTGTACGGAGAATCCGTTATCCTGAACACTATCCGCGAGCGAACTTTCTTCAAAGATTATTCGCGCACCGTCAACGTTGAGAAATTCAAGCACCTGAAATTCATCGATATCGCCATTCTGCTCCGCAAAGGCTGTAAGCTGCATGGTGTCAATTTCACCCGAATGCATCTGCATAAAATGCGGAGTTTTCGCCTGAGTCATAAGCGTATCGATCGCACCCGTAAGATTTACAACCAGTATCGCCGCCAGCGAAACAAGCATAGCCGCGGTAGCGATAAATATCATTGTTGTCAGTGTTATCGCTTTGTTCTTTGAAATATCATTGCGGATCGTTCGGTAATACATAAGTTGCCTCTGATTTCAAACTGTTAAAGTTGGATAAGCTTTTTGGTTGCTATGAGTGTATCGTCGATAATTTGACCTGTCGCCTATCCTGAGATATGTTCATAGGGTAGGCTTTTATAACGGGTTTTGGTATGAAGGATGTTTTACGCGTTCGTTATAGTCCTTTAGAGATATATACGAATCAATTCTCAAATCCGTTTCTTAGTACAAAATAATCTTTTTTGAGAATATAGTATGCCCGTGACGGGTATAGAGGTTATTATATGGTTGGAAATTTATATCGTCCCTCTTCAATAGGATTGAGTTCAGTCGACGAAAGACGAAAAACCACCTGTTCTATTGGCCAGGAAAGAAATTTTATTAACAATTAACCGGAATTTAGGAAAATCACTACGGAACAATTTCCAGGAACCTACACCACCTGCAAACCGTGCAAATCCCCAATTCACCCTTTAATTTTGTCCGCTAAACTGAGGGAAGATTAAAAGTCCGCTTGCTAGGCATTCTGTACTGGCGAGGCAAGAAATAACCCGATGCCTCACCCTCCCGCTTTACCGCCGATCAAGCGCTATGCACAGAATTCCGAAAAACGGACCGGCCATGCTAATTATCTATGGTCGGTTGATTTCATTCCCGTGTCGATCATCGGAGTACAATTAACGAAAGGATTGCAAGTGCAAATATGAACTCGTCTGACAAGGTCATCCTGCTGCTTGAAGAAAGCCGTGCATTTGAACGTGGTGGTGAAATCGCGGCTGCCATCCGCTGTGGACAGCAAGCGCGCCAGTTGACACAGGCACTAGATGATTCAGATGGCGAAGCGGATGCGCTCAATGTGCTGGCCTATGCACACATCCGTTTGGGGCACTATCACCAGGCGCAGGAATTTTGCCGCCAGGCATTAACATTGGCAGGGGTAGACTCTCATGGCCGCGCAGAGGCGCTGCTCAATTTAAGCATATGCGCCAATGAAACCAATGATTTGAATGCCTCCGAAGCATACAATCTGCAGGCTGTAGATTTGGGCCGTCAAATTGGGGATGATCGTATCCTGGTTCGGGGTCTGCATTCCCTTTCCTGTGGAATTTACATGCCGCGCGGTCAGTTCGCCCTTTCGCTGGCTGCCGACGAGGAAGCGATCCATATCGCCCGCTCGCGTGGTTTTCCAGAGTTCGCCTGGGGACCGCTGCTGACAATTAGTTGGGTTTACTGGTTGACCGGGCAGCGTCATCTGGCTGAAGCCCGATTGAAGGAACTGCTTCAAGTCATTTCCTCCGGCTCGCTTGGAGATGGCTACTGGCATTTTATTCATGCCAGCCTGGCGTTGGATGCCGGTGAATACGAAACCGCCAGAGATTTATTCAGCAAAACGTTTTCGATCGCCGAAAGCAACGGCATCGCCGAAAATTTGTTCTTTGCCCGCATTGGCTTGAGCCGCTTGAGTCGCACAATAAATGATGCCTCCGCAGCTTTTTCCTGGGCAAGTGAAGCCCTGTCCATTGGGGAACGCATTGGTTATCACCACCTGCAAGGAATTGCTTATATTGAACGAGCGCGGGGCGCCTGGGCATTGGGCAACTTGTCTGCTGCTAAAGATGATTTGCATTCCGCCATTCATCGCCTGGCTCCTCTGCGCCTGGATTATGATCTGGCCCTGGCCGAGTTGTTGCTCGCGGCGCTGCTTCGTCAACAAAACCAGCTAAATGTCGACGCAATCTGGCAGCAATCTGCGCGCCGGCTGGCGCAGGGCGGTTTTGCTTACCTGGCTGAGCGCGAACGGGCTCTGGCCTTCCCATTAATCGCCGCAGGCCTCACCAGCAGCGATGCGCCTACCGCACAGGCGTCGGCTATTCTGCTGGAGCATCTGCAGCGTGTCTCACCCGCACCGCTGAAAATAGTCACGCTGGGGGGCTTGCGGGTGAAGGTGGGGGGATACGTGGTTGACAGCCAGACACTGCGCCAGCGTCGTGCGGGTGAATTATTGGGGCTATTACTCGTCAGCCCGGGTCGTTCGCTCTCGGTGGAGCAGGTAATCGATGCTCTCTGGCCCGAAAAGGAACCTGCTGCGGCTCAAGTTCTCTTTCACCATGCCACTTCCACTCTGAGACGGGCGTTGGAACCTGACTTGCCGGATAAGTTCCCATCATTTTACCTGGAAGTGAAAGAAGGAAAGGTGAACTTACGCCTGCCGCCCCCCTCAACGGTTGATTTCGAGACCTTCGAGGCGCATTACCGCCGTGAAGAATGGGCCGCTGCCCTGGCATGGTGCGGTGGGGAATTCCTGCCAGAATATCGCTATGCCGATTGGTCTGCCTCCAGACGGCAATGGTTGGCACAGGATATTCAACGCGCCGAGCTTGAAATGGCCAAAATCTGGTTGGCTGAAAACGAATGGTTTAAAGCACTGGAAGCCTGCCGAAAGGTGCTGGCCATTGAGCCCTGGCAAGATCAGGCCGTACTGTTGGGCATGCGCGCTTGCCTTGGAATAGGAGATCGCTCAGGTGCGCTGCGCCTGTATAAATCACTGGAAAAGATACTGCATGACGAGTTGGGGATTCAACCGCCGGTGGAATTGCAGGAATTGGCCCGCACTTTGCGAAAGCCCTGAGCTTTCGCTTTACTTCCTGTATGCACTTCGTGTGCAGGGATGAAATAATCGTCATAACGCCCGTATTTGTAAGTATTCTGGCAGTCCCAATGGGTATAAAAAGGTATGCGAACCATTTATACCTTTATTTTGCGTTTGCTGGTCGATAGCGCAGATCCAGAAGCGTTCCGCGGTGCGCTGCAGGTTGCGAGTCAAAATCTGGAACCCCAACCCTTCAGTAGCGAAACCGCTCTGCTGGGTCTACTCAAATGCCTGGTTTCACTGGAAGGGCAGCCGGGCAGTACGAATCAAGATCAAGAGGAGAACAATTTATGAAAATCGCATCTTTTTTGGCTATTCTGACTTTTTTTCTACTGGCACCTGTTTATGCTCAAACTACTGCTCAATCCGCTTATAGGGATTGGGAAATTCTAACGGGAGATGATCCACAAGCTCAGGATAACCAGGGCGCCACTCAGGCAGCCGCCGTGGCCGTCTGGCGTCCCATGAATGGCACGGGGCTGCCGCCTCTCACCCAACTGAACATCAACGTGATCTTGGCGGATCCGATCAATCCAAAAATCGTTTACCTCGGTACGTCGGCTGACTATGGGGAATACGGCGGCGTATACCGCACGACAGATGGAGGTTTAAATTGGTCGCCATTCAACACCGGCATAGCGGCCCATGCAGCCATCGATATGCTGGCCATTACACCGGATGGTGGCGTATTGTATGGTCGTGATAGTAATTACGCGAGCGTTGGTCTGTTCCGCACCACAACAGACAGCGCCAACTGGACGAAGTTGACCACCCCCATCGCGAGCGACGCTAACGATATTCATTCGATGTACGTCGATTCCGACTACATTTATATCGGGCTGTACGCAAATGGGATGTATAAGAGCGGTAACCAGGGGGTTGACTGGAGTCAAATGGAGCACGCCCCGATAAATACGATCGGGGTCATCGCGGGTGTTTCCACTGACAGCGATCTACTGTACGCAGTAGTTGTTACTCCCTATAAAACCATCGACGGCGGTGAAACCTGGGAGTATCTCACCAGCTTTAATGTCGGGGTAAACCCATGCGAAAGCAGGGGCTATGTCGATACCATCTCGATCGACCCGACCAACACCGATGTATTCTTAGTTGGAGACGACTATCAATGCCTGGTGCGCAGCGATGACGGCGGTGCGACTTTGACCAAGGTCTATGAAGGCGCAGGGGTGAATCGTGTGATCTTCGATCCGCGCGATCCCAATCTGGCATATCTATCTGCCATTACTCGCGGGATAACTCACGATGGTGTGATGATGAGTAGCGATAACGGCAAAACCTGGGTGGACTACAACAGCGGTTTGCCGTGGATGGGCACCAACGGGTTCGAGCTGGGGCCTGGAGCTGCCGGAAAGCCTTCCGTTTTGTATGCGGGTATGACCCGTAAAGGGATCTACACAACCGCTCCATCTGCCTCCCAACACGCGGTATTCTTGCCCGCGTTAAGACGGTGAGCTTTTTATTCGTGCCATCGCCAATTATCACAATGTTTCGGCCAGTTCACACCATACCCGGTGCCTCGCCCTCCCGTTTGTTAATAGCCGGGCAGACTTCTTAAAACAAGGACGGAACCTCGGCCCCTTGGCCCCTCACTGCCGTTCCTCGTTGGGGTGGACATGCGCCCACCCTTCCCTACGCATCCCCGCATTCTATAAGGGCGAGGCAAGAAGAATAATCACTCCCGGTTCAACACCCGATGCCTCGCCCTCCCGCTTTTTGTTTATGTACCCGCGGGCAGACGATCTATCCCTTATTATTGTTATGGTTGCAATACCTGCTTTAGCTGCTTCTACCCTGTTTACTGAGATGATACAAAATATGCGCGGCATGACAAAACAATGCTAAACTCAACAAAGTTTCGCCAAAATTTTCACCCGTTTGGGTGTCCTCACACCGCTCTATAGCAACCTGGATTCGAGCGAATAAAGGAATTCAGTAATTGCATAAGTATTGTTCAAAGTCGCTGTAATAGCACCTGTATGGAGACAGAATCTGCTAAACGAAGATAGAAAGAAAAAGTCAAAAACAGGAGAGATATTGTGTCCCAGGAATATATCGAAATCCGCGGCGCACGCGAAAACAATTTGAAAAATGTGTCTTTACGCATTCCCAAACGCCAAATTACCATCTTTACCGGTGTATCTGGCTCTGGCAAATCATCCATCGTATTCGATACCATTGCCTCCGAAGCCCGGCGGCAGTTAAACGAAACCTTCAATACGTTCATTCGTAACTTCTTGCCGCGTTATGGCCAGCCGGATGCCGATGCTATCGAAAACCTGAGTATGGCGATTGTCGTTGACCAGAAACATCTGGGCGGCGGGTCGCATTCGACAGTCGGAACCATTACCGATATTTACAGCTTACTGAGATTGCTCTACTCACGCATAGGCCAGCCCTACGTGGGCAATCGCAACGTTTTTTCGTTCAATGACCCGCAGGGCATGTGTCCCGAATGTAACGGTATTGGCCGCAAAATTGGTGTGGATCTGTCAGTCTTTCTGGATACATCCAAATCACTCAACGAAGGCGCGATTCTCTACCCGGAATACGCCGTAGATAGCTGGGGCTGGAGTATTTTAATCCAGACGGGGTTTTTCGATAGTGACAAAAAACTGGCCGACTTCACCGCCGAAGAAATGGAACTGCTCCTGCACAGTAAACCCTACAAGGTCAAAATATCCATGGCCGGCAAACCCGTAAACATGACCTTTGAGGGAATCGTCGACAAGTTCAGCAGAAAGTACATCACCGGCGATGTCAAATCCTATTCGGAGCGCACCCAGAAATCGGTAGCGCCTTACATGACCTTCGGCCCGTGTACACTCTGTAAAGGTGCTCGGCTTAGCCAGATGGCGCTGAGTTCCAGGATTAATGGTCGCAATATAGCAGAACTCGCGGCGATGGAAGTTGACGATTTGATCGAGGTCATCCGGGCAATTAAAGACCCGGTAGCAGCACCCATGGTCAAGTCCCTGGTCGAGCGTTTACAAGACATGATTAATATCGGCCTCGAATATCTCAGCCTCAACCGAGAAACCGATACGTTATCCGGCGGTGAATCGCAGCGCATCAAAATGGTCAAGCACCTCTCCAGCAGCCTCGTGGATATGATGTATATCTTCGATGAACCCAGTATCGGGTTGCATCCGCGCGATGTTCACCGCCTCAATGAACTGCTGCAAAAGCTGCGCGATAAGGGCAATACAGTGATTGTGGTCGAACATGATCGTGATGTGATCAAAATCGCGGATCATGTTGTTGATGTGGGTCCGTACGCGGGCAACCGTGGCGGTTCGATTGTTTATGAGGGTAGCTTTGCCGATTTGCTTCAGGCGGATACCCTGACAGGCCAGTACATGAAGGAGACGATGCCGGTCAAGGAGCATTTTCGTCAGGCAAAGGGCAAACTCAGCATAGTCAATGCCACCTTGAATAATTTGCAGAACGTCAGTGTTGATATTCCAATTGGCGTGTTAACCGTCGTGACGGGCGTGGCAGGTTCGGGCAAGAGTTCGCTCATAAACCAAACCTTTCTGCGCCAACATACAGCAGCCGTGGTGATTGATCAGGCCGCGGTAGGCGTTTCCAGTCGCTCCAACCCTGCCACCTATACCGGCATCCTGGATGATGTTCGCAAAGCCTTCGCCGCAGCCAATCAGGTCAATGCAGCACTCTTTAGTTTTAATTCCAAAGGTGCTTGCGAAACCTGCCAGGGGTTAGGTGTGATCTACACCGATGTGGCGTTTCTGGATGAAGTCAAGACCCCCTGTGAAGCCTGCGGCGGGAAGCGCTTCAAGGACGAAGTGCTGTCCTACAAACTCAACGGAAAATCGATCAGCGATGTGCTGGGCATGTCCGTTCGCCAGGCGCTCGAATTCTTTGAGATCAAGGAAATTGTTCGCAAATTGCAAGCCTTAAGTGATGTCGGTCTGGACTATCTCACGCTGGGCCAGCCGCTCAGCACGCTGTCCGGCGGCGAATGTCAGCGAATTAAACTTGCCAGCGAATTGCAAAAGAAAAGCAGTATTTATGTCATGGATGAACCAACCACAGGTTTGCACATGTCCGATATTGGCAACTTTCTCGGCATCATCAATCGCCTGGTCGATTCCGGCAATACCGTCATCGTCATCGAACACAACCTGGATGTCATCAAAAATGCCGACTGGATCATCGATATGGGCCCTGAAGGGGGCAATAAAGGTGGCAAAGTGATGTTTGCGGGGACGCCAAAGCAACTGCTCAGCGCCAGCCATTCACTCACCAGCGCCTATTTGGCGTCCAATATCTAGTTCAACCTGATAATTTCGTGCCCTTAACCCGTCTCAATCTGCATGCCCATGATCAAAAAAGCTGCCTCTACCGCATCAGCAGTGGAAGGAAGATTTTTTCGTTCTGCACGTTGACAACCATCACTCCGCTTTCATTCGAGACAGTCAGCACCTGGTTGGCTGTGCCGGCACGAATGTGGTGCATGGTTCCAGGCAATTCGATTTCGCTGGTCTTCGCCGGGGCGATCGCGTCCGCAGAAATATCGTACGCCTCCACCCCGCCAATCCGGGCGATGTAGAGTCGGTCGTCTTTCACCAGCAGATCTCTCGCCGTACCAGCATTATCAATCGTCCCTTTCTGTCCCTCGCTAAAGTCCCTTGGATTGTAGACGGCGATGGTGCTGCAAGAGTCAATGCACATATAAAGTTCCGTGGGCGAGCCGCTCAACAGGCCTTGCGAGGTATTGGAAGCAGCCAGGAAATACACTTTCTTGCCACCAAAGTTAACCTGTTCGACAAGGGTCATGTCCGCTGGATCGGTGACATTCAGAACCTTAATGCCGTTATCATATAATGCCACGTATGCCCTGCGGTTCGCTTTCAGGGTCATCCCGGGACCAAAGGAAAACCATGTAAACAATTCCAGATCTTTCACGGTCTCAGTCATTACATCCTGATCCTTCAGGGCAAAAACTGTGGGGTTGTTGAGATCGAAGCTGACCAGTTGGTTGTCACCCGGAATCAGATCGATGAGCAGGAACAGTATGGTTCCTGCCATTTCCATGTCGATGACATTGCCGCTAATGGTGATTGTGCTGGCCTGGCTGATATTATCCGGGTTATTTACATTCAACACTCGAATTCTACTATCACCATCCTGCACCACCGCGTATTTCATCTGGTTGGCGGTAAAGGGCCGCACCTGCCGGAAATCTCCCGCAAAAGTGTCACGGACTGTGGATGAATCGTAGATGGTGAAATTGGCCTGGTCGGTAATGTAATATAAGCTGTCAACCTTAGCCACATCGGTTATCGGCAAGAAATCGTACAGCAGCCCGCCGCTCAAGGTAATCTCAGTCACGGTTTGGTTCAGGATGCGCAGCCCGCCCGAGAACGCGGCGTAAATCTGCCCATTGAGCAGTTGCACCTCGTCGGCGGACTGCTGGTCTATCCCGGTCGTATAACAGATGGGGCTGCCGGAAAAAACGCCCGAGTCCGAGACGGCAATCCGGCAGGCTCCGCCCTCTCCTTTGGGATATATAGCCGTGCCGTCACCCATCGCCAGGTAGGCTGTTCCATCACTCACCTGGATATCCTGAATACCGTTGTAGAAGCTGGCCGGAGTGAGATCGAGATCGGTGACTTGTGTGATACTGGCTAGGTTACTGACATTAAAGCTGGTCATAGAACCCGAGGTATCGCCCATGTAGACGGTATTGCCCGATTTGACGATGCTGCGGAAAAAATGCCCCGCGACCGCTACGGAGACCGGAGTAGGGATGCTGGGTGGGCTGCTGTTGAGATAGTTGAGATCGAAAACGACCAACCCATCTTCCCCACCAGCCGCATATAAAAAGTTGTCTTCCACATCCAGTACCAGGGAATAGAAGGAATAAAGATCGTTATTCAAATAGTTGAAGATATCATCGGGGTTTGTCGGATCGCTTATATCAACGAAAAAAACCCCGTACGATTCGGTGCTCAAGATAGCCATATCGCCGGATAAGATGATATCAAAAAAGTGGTTGGGAAAGTAATAGGTGCCCACTTCGTGCATGTTCGCCGGGTCAGAGACATCCACAATGATCATTCCGGCGCGGTGGGCGGCGATATAAGCATAGCCGTCGCGTACCACGATCGCCTCGATCTGCCCATGCAGCGGTTCGCTGACCCAATAATTGACGACGTGCCCCACATCGGTGTGGATGTCGGCAATCACCAACCGCGGGCCCATCCCAAAGTACGCGTACTGCCCGGCAGCATCGACAAAGAGGCCTTTGCTTGAACCGCCAAACTGATCGGCCAGGGTTGCATGGTCAGACCATGTTACCGGATAGGGTGGTAATTCCGCTGCAACGTGTTTTGTTGGAACTAGGCTGAATACAATCAGGGCGCCAAACAGGAGTTTGACGATCTTCATCCAGTGGGAACTTTTATGTAACATTTTATCCCCTTTCAGGTGTGCATTTCTATTGAATCAAGTTTGTCGGTTTGAACGTTAGAAGATATAGATTTATTATATCATCTTCAACTAAATGCCCATTTAATAATGACAGTATTCCCGTCATTACCTTTTCCTCGGCTGTGCCAACGCTGTTTTAACCCTGTCCATGAAACGTATCACGGATGCTTATGTAGCCGTATCACCGGAAGAACGCAATTCACCGATCCTTATTGAGAAGCATTGTTTTGATGAAACAGTCCCCGCAGTTCTTGAGGACATAACCATACCGAAATATCAAAGACTGTGAAGAACGAAAGTCCAATATAGCCCACAAAGCGGGCTTTTTTTTCAGCTACAGGGGGCTTCGCTTGGAAATTAAGACTTTCCTCTTTACTCTGTGGTCCCCGCGGCTCTGCGCGAGCCTAGTAAAAATCCCCAACAAATCATGCCGTAGGGTATCCCGAAATCCCTGCTCATCCCCACATGCTGTACGGGAGAGGCAAGAAGAATGATCACTCCCGGTTCAATACCCAATGCCTCGCCCTCTCGTTTTTCAATCAAAATACAATATCTATAATACTACCTTGACAGACATAGTAATATGTCGTATAATACCAATCGAGAGGTGATCCTATGAGCGAGAATAAAATTACATCCGACCTGTTGCGCGGTCATACCGATACCATGATTTTACGGCTCTTATCCGAAGCTGATCGCTACGGCTACGAGATTGTTAAGCTGATTGCCGAACTCTCGGGCGGTGAGTATGAATTAAAGGAAGCCACCATGTACTCAAGCGTCCGGCGCCTTGAGGCAGATGCGGATATCGAGTGGTACTGGGGCGATGAAACTCAGGGCGGACGGCGTAAGTACTTTAGGATTACCGAAAAGGGTAGGCGCACCTACGCCAACAACAAAAGCAACTGGGAGTACGCAAAGCGCGTGCTCGATAATTTATTGTAAAGGAGAATTGATGTTATGAACGAGAAACTGACAAACTATTTGAACGGCGTTTTTGCGCCATACGATGGGGTAAAAAGCGTCGCCGAACTTAAGGCCGATCTGCTCTCCGATTTGCAGGAGCGCTTCAATGAACTCAAAGCCGAAGGCAAGGACGATGAAACGGCTTTTAAGATGACCGTCGATAGTATTGGCGACATTGAGCAAACGGTACAGGAGGTCGCCAATCTCTCCCGCTCGCTGGAGCGGCAGGTGCTGACAAACTTCAGCGCCAGCAACCTTCCGCAGAGCGACTTCGCGGGCGTTACCGCGCATAAAGCGAAATTTGAAGCGAGCGCGCTGCGCGGCTCCGATTTTTCGGGCGCAGACCTGACCGGCAGCTTATTCAAAGCCAGCGACGTGCGCGAAGCCAATTTTGACGGCGCAAATCTGACAGACTGCACCCTCTCCGTCAGTGACTTTACGGATGCGAGCTTCCACAAAACCATTCTTGTACGCACCAACTTCAGCATGTCGGGGCTGGACAGGGCAAAATTCCGCAATAGTAACCTGATCGACGTCAAGCTGACCAAGACCGACCTTAGAAAAACAATCTTTGAGAACTGTATCTATAACGGCGTTGATTTCAATTTGTGCGATCTGCGGGGGATTCGTTTTGACGGGCAGACTTTCATCGGTGTCAAGTTTGACAAGTCCGCGATGAATGACGTTTCGTTTCGGGGAGCGACACTCAAGAACGTGTTATTCACGGTACCTTTCTCCCTGACAAACAGCTCTTACCTGGCCATGAAAACCATCAGCTTTGACGGCGCGATGATGGATAAGCTGACCTATGCTGCGCTTAAAGGCTTATGGGTCATCGATTTGTCAAAGGTTACGCTTATCTAAGGAGTGAAGAATATGCAAAACGATTCAATTCAAGTAAAAGGATTGCAAAAATCCTACAAGAAACTTCATGTTCTAAAGGGCGTAGATTTTGAGGTGAAAAAAGGCAGTGTTTTCGCTCTGCTCGGCTCCAATGGTGCGGGCAAGACCACAATGATCAAAATTCTCACCACGCTGCTCAAACAGGATAGCGGAACTGCCACAGTCAACGGCTTCGACGTTGCGGCAAAGCCTGAAGATGTGCGTCAGTCGATCAGCCTAACCGGGCAGTTTGCCGCTGTAGACGAGATCTTAACCGGGCGAGAAAATTTAATCATGATCGCCAGGCTGCGACACCTCAAAAATCCGCGTCAAATCGCGGATGATTTACTAAACCGCTTCGGCCTGACCGATGCCGCCGGCCGCAGAGTTTCCACCTATTCGGGCGGTATGCGCCGCAGACTCGACATCGCCATGAGCCTGGTAGGGAAACCGCAGCTCATTTTCCTCGACGAACCGACCACCGGGCTGGACCCCGAAGGACGCATCGAGGTTTGGAAGACGATCAAAGAGCTTGCTGATAATGGCACAACGGTATTTCTGACGACACAGTATTTGGAGGAAGCCGAACAGCTCGCCGATAGAATCGCCATTCTGCATGAAGGAAAGATTATCGCCAACGGCACCCTCGCGGATTTGAAAAAGCTGTTCCCACCCGCAAAGGTGGAATATGTGGAAAAACAGCCGACATTGGAGGAGATATTCCTCGCCATCATCGGCAAAAAGGAGGAGAAGTAAATGGAAACGCACAATAACCACTTTTTAAGCGATATGGGCGTTATGCTTGGACGTTCCATGCGCCATATTTTTCGCAGCATGGACACCATTATCACCGTCACCATCACCCCGATCGCGATGATGCTGCTGTTCGTCTATGTGTTCGGCGGTGCCATTCAAACCGGCACGGACAACTATGTGAATTACCTGCTGCCCGGCATCCTGCTGATTGCGATTGCCAGCGGCATCGCCTATACGGCTTACCGTCTGTTTATGGATATGCAAAGAGGCATCTTCGAACGCTTCCACTCCATGCCGATTGCGCGTTCGGCCGCGCTGTGGGGGCATGTGCTCACCTCACTGGTATCCAATGCGATTTCGGTTGTCATCATCATTCTCGTAGCGCTCATTATGGGCTTCCGTTCACCGGCAGGCGTATGGTCGTGGCTTGCCGTGGCCGGTATCCTCGCCCTGTTTACCCTCGCCCTGACATGGATCGCGGCGATTGCCGGACTGACCGCAAAATCGGTGGACGGTGCAGGCGCCTTTTCCTACCCGATTATCTTCCTGCCATTTATCAGCTCGGCCTTCGTGCCCACCGAATCGATGCCGTCAGTCGTCCGCGCCTTTGCCGAAAACCAGCCGGTCACCTCAATTGTGGAAGCCATCCGTGCGTTGCTGTCTAATCAGCCGGTTGGTAATGAAATATGGATAGCACTTGCCTGGTGCATCGGGATTATGCTCGTGGCCTATATCTTTGCCATGCGCGCCTATAAAAATCGGGCGTGAAGAACAAAACTTCGCCAAAAATAGGCAGATGAGGAAAGGCTTTTTGTAGTAGAGTAGAAGTCAGCCAGGACCGAAACTCACTACAAAAAGCCTGCGAATTTAGCCTATAATAGCCTATCGCTGTCAATCCTGACGCCCCAATGAACAGAGAAACCACTTTTAGGCATTAAGCATAGAGTACTGCAATGATTTCCTCCCCAACACCCACCAATCGCTTATCCCTGATCAGCTTCCTATTAGCTGTGCTGACGGTGTTATTCTTTTGTATTGGCTTTGTACCCTTCTTGCCAATGACTGCGCCGTTCTGTTACCCGGCGGCTGTCCTGACAGGGACGGCGGCGCTCGTTTCAGGCGCTTTGTCCCTGCGCCAGGTGCGCACTAGCGGGGAAAATGGCCGAGCCATGGCTTTGATTGGCATATGGACAGGAGCGCTATCAATTCTTGCAGTGATTTGCGCTACAACCATTACCGTCCTCGCGCTGGTTTATGGTTTTGACTATTTCAAAAATTACTAGTCACAGTTTCAGCTATCAGGCGCCTCTTTCACGCTGATAACATTATCTTCCTGGCCGGCAGGTCGGAACCTCCGCCCCTCAATGCCATCTTCTTGTTGGGGTGGACATGCGTCCACCCTTCCCTGCTCATCCCATTCTGTACGGGCGAGGCCGGAAGAATGTTCACCGCCCGTACAACACCCGATGCCTCACCCTCCTGCTTTTCGGCGCGCTTTTCTCTTTGGGGAAGGTCAGACCTCGGCATCAAATTAAGGGCAACCCATCTCTAAACCGTATTAACGAAGTTCCGAAGTTTTTTTGTGAGGAAACCGGCGTCGTTCTTTAGCGTCGGGACGAAGTCCCGATGCGCTCTTCCATCTGTATGACTCCATATCCCCGCTTCACTGTGTGGTCTCAGCGGCTCTGCGCGGGACCAAAGGTGTGGAACCCGCGAACACCACAACAACACCAACCGGTACCCTTCAAACCCAACGGTATTGAACCATGAATATTGGAAGCGCGAAAAAGGGGAAAATTTGTAGACGGTTTTCTTTGCAATTCTACAAAAAAGTTTGCCGGCGTTGAGCTCTGAAATGGTGATAATATAGATATGGAAAGGGTCGGCTCTTGACTTTAGAAATCCTCATATGAACAAAAAAAATTCTCACATTGTTTCATCTTACCCTTCTGACCCCTCTGGTCATGACAAACGCAGCGTTTGGCAAAGGCTGGTGGAACCGGCAGCGACAATTACTGAAGTCTGCGAGCGCCGCCAGGCCAGCTTGGTGTCAGCCTTGCTTTTCGTCTTGGTCCTTACCATGCTTACTGGTGTGGTTTATATGGGGTTCTTTTCCTCAAGCCCGACCGTTGGAATTGTTTTGGCCGGTGCAGATATCGCTATAGGATTCACATATTTCCTGAGTCGTACCCGCTATTACCGGTTTGCCCCGCTCTTATCCCTTATTGTTTTGGCCCTCATACCCATTATGAATGTCGGACTTGAAACTGATCACAGCCCTGAGAACCTTCTCCTTTTACTCATTTGGAATAGTTTGACGATACTCCTCAGCAGTGCAATAACGTCCTTCCGCAATACAGTCGTGTTTGTCGTTGTCAATATTTTGACTTTCTTGCTGCTGCCTGTATTCATCCCAACTGTGTCATTTATCAATATGACGTTTCCACTAATCTTTAATGGAGTCAATTCACTTACTATTCTGGTCTTTACACAGCACCGTAACCGGATGGAAAAAGATCGGTTGTTAGAAATGTCGAGAGTCAACCAGCAATTGCAGGTTGAACTCTCGGAACGTAAAAAGGTGGAAGAGCAACTGGCCCACACCGCATTACATGATCCGTTAACGGACCTGCCTAATCGTGTTTTATTTACAGATCGCTTACGCCATGTAATGGAACGCGCCAAACGTAAAAAGAATTTATTGTTTGCCGTTTTCTTCTTGGATTTGGATCGTTTCAAGGTAGTGAATGATAGCATGGGCCACAATATCGGGGATTTGTTACTCATCGAAAGCGCACACCGTTTAAAATCCTGCTTGCGTAACCAGGATACTGTCGCGCGTTTTGGGGGCGATGAGTTTGTTATCCTGCTTGAAGACATGGAATATCCTACGGATTACAAAATCGTTGCGGATCGGATACTGCAAAGCTTACGTTTACCTGCCGATTTGGGAGGTTACAAGGTTTTTATTTCCGTAAGCATCGGCATTGTGCTCAATGATGCCAGATATGAACGCGGGGAGGATATCTTACGCGATGCGGATATTGCAATGTATCGTGCCAAGAATCAGGGCCGGAATTGTTATGAAATTTTTGATCCGTCGATGCTCGCTGGTGTGATGACCCACCTCGAATTGGAGACTGATCTGAGAAGAGCTTTAGAAAATCAGGAGTTTATTGTTCACTACCAGCCAATCCTGAATATGGAAGCCCGGCGGATTAACGGATTTGAGGCGTTGGTGCGCTGGCAACATCCAACACATGGGCTGACCGCTCCGGCAGAGTTCATACCAACCCTTGAAGAAATGGGCCTCATTGTTCCCATGGGTTACTGGGTTCTGGACGAGGCATGCCGGCAGATTCGCGCCTGGCAGGTGCAGTACCCTTCCGATCCACCGTTAACGGTTAGCGTGAATTTGTCTACCAGGCAATGTGCCCAAGCGGATTTGGTACAAAGGATTGCTGAGATCTTGCAAAAAAATAAATTGGATGCTGGCAGCTTGAAATTGGAGCTGACGGAGAGCTTAATTGTGGAAAATGCCGTATCTACTTCGAACATGCTTTCAAATTTGCGTGAAATGGGCATACAGGTACAAATTGATGATTTTGGCACCGGATATTCATCATTGGCTTATTTGAACTCTCTGCCAATTGATACACTGAAGATAGATCGCACTTTCATCAGCCAATTAGGAGCCACTGGTAGCGGTTTAGAGATCGTTCGGACGATTTTAGCACTGGCGCACGGTTTAGAAATGAATGTGATTGCAGAAGGTGTAGAGACAGACGACCAATTGTCCATATTACTGGCGATGGGCTGCGAGAATGTGCAAGGATTTCTCTTTGCGAAACCGGTTAGTCATCAGGAGGCAGGCGTCCTGTTGGGAAAGTCATTTGCCGCGCTCAAGGATTAAAATGATCGGCTAAAGTAACACGGCAGCTTTGTTTCTACTAAACCATTAAGCCAGATTCCGGCCAAATCCGTCTAAATCCCCATTTTGCTCAGCATTTTGTACGGGCGAGGCTGAAAGAATCATCACAGCCCGTTCAATACCCGAAGCCACGCCCCCGGCCAAATCCGTCTATATCCCCATTTTGCTCAGCATTTTGTACGGGCGAGGCCGAAAGAATCATCACGCCCGTTCAATACCCGAAGCCTCGCCCCAGCCAAATCCGTCTAAATCCCCATTTTGCTCAGCATTTTGTACGGGCGAGGCTGGAAGAATTACCACTGCCCGTACAACACCCGATGCCTCGTCCCCAGCCAAATCCGTCTAAATCCCCATTTTGCTTAGCATTCTGCGCAGGCGGACTTCTTGAAACAATGCCGGGGAGGGTGGGACTTTGGCACCTCAATGATGTAGAACCCGCGAACAAAAAAAGCCCGCTTTTCGGCGGACTTTTCTCTCTGGCGGGGAGGGCGGGACCTTGGCGCCTCAATGGTGTAGAACCCGCGAACAAAAAAAGCCCACATTTCGGCGGACTTTTTTCTCTGGCGGGGAGGGCGGGACTTTGGCACCTCAATGGTGTAGAACCCGCGAACAAAAAAAGCCCGCGTTTCGGCGGGCTTCTTGGAATAAGGCGGGGAGGGCGGGATTCGAACCCGCGGTCGAGTTTATCACCCGACAACCACTTAGCAGGCGGTCCCATTCAACCACTCTGGCACCTCCCCGGGTGCAAATGGATATTAAGATTTCAGCGGAAGGAGAGGGATTCGAACCCACGGTAGGTTGCCCTACACCTGTTTTCAAGACAGGCGCCTTAAACCACTCGGCCATCCTTCCTGGCGGGAATCGTTTCTCCCTGCGATCGAAAATTGTATCACAAGAATCGGCTCGGGGCAAGAATCTTTTTGTTTTCAAACAGCAAAATTGGCATTACCCGGTGTCTTTGTATCATCGGAATCATGTAAGTTGTATAGACAATATGCCTAAAAGTGCAGGTTTTTGTCTATACAACCTGCCTATTTAGGCAGGTTGTCAAACCGGAGCAACTCTGTCATACTGGTTATAAAACATAAATTCTAAAAAAGGGAGTTCGAAAGGTAAAGAACATGAATCCAGCCTTACATCCGCACCAATTATCCCATCCTTATAATCCTGTTTGCCGCATCCCCGCTCCCATCTCTTCCGCATCACAGTTCTTCCCCAATTCCCATTTCCTGCTTCAGCATTCGTCCCCCATTCGTTCCAAAACGAATACATGCCACAAACCACCGCATCTGTTCTTCCCGCCGCAGGCACCCCCACCCATGCCGGTCATTTCCCGGAAAATCATTCGTTCCGATTGGAATTTTTCTCAACCAAATACGAATGAACGAATAGCAACGCACACCAGGAAGATTCCCGATAAATCGTGTACGGGCGAAGCATTTGCAAAAGACCTTCTGGGTTCCAATCTACACTCACCTGCAAATGCTTCGCCCCTCCGCCCCCCTCCAACCGATGCACCCGGACCTCGCTCCGGCGCGCAGCAAATCACCCCTTGACTTTCAACCTGACTTGAAGGTGTAAGATGAACCAACACCAGCAAAGAGGATGGCAGTATGAGTGAAAACAATGTAGAAATTTATCAGATCAGCGGTATGGATTGCCCGGATTGCGCGCGTAAGGTGGCTGATGGGGTCAAAAAGCTGCCCGGCGTGCTTCTGAGCGAACTAAACTTTACCACTGGCAAGTTAACCGTGGTCGGTCCAGCGCAGCGCGCCGTGGTGACCGAACGCGTGGGGAACCTGGGCTATGCTGTGGTGCCGTCCGCTGTAGCCGGTGAAGCAGCCCCAAAGCCCAGCCGCAATTTTTTCGCTTTTCTCTGGAAACGTACCGAAACTCGCCTGGCTCTGCTGGGTATGCTCTTAATCTTGCCCGGATTGCTGCTCAACGAGTTGTTGCAGCGCGAGGCCGCCTGGGTAAATGTTTTATCACTGGGTGCGCTGCTGGCGGCCGGTTGGCCGGTGGTGCGCGGCGCCTGGCGCAGTTTGCGTTTTAATCAACGTGTAGATATCAATTTTCTGATGAGTATCGCCGCGGTTGGTGCTGTGGTAATTGGCGCCTATACCGAAGCCGGCATGGTCATGGTGTTGTTTGCCCTCGGTGAGGCCCTCGAAGGCTACACCGCTGAGCGCGCCCGTGCTTCCATTGAAAGTCTGATGGATGTGGTACCCCAGACGGCTGCCCGGCTGGTGGATGGCCGCGAGGTGGAGGTCCCCGTGGATGTGTTGGCGGTTGGCGATCGTATTCTGGTTCGCCCCGGTGAACGTATCCCCATGGATGGACAGGTTCTGGAAGGTGAGTCCAGCGTCAATCAAGCCGCTATCACCGGTGAATCGCGCCTGGTGCAAAAACGGCCCGGAGAGTCAGTCTTTGCTAGTTCGTTGAATGGCGCCGGAGCCCTGGTGATTGAGGTAACCCACCTCAGCACCGAGAACACAATCAGCCGTGTGGTGAAACTGGTGCAGTCGGCCCAGAACAATCGCGCCCCGGCCGAGCGTTTTATTGATCAGTTTGCGCGCTGGTACACACCCGCTGTGGTGGTGTTGGCTGCCTTGGTCGCGGCCGTCCCTCCGCTTTTCTTTGGTCAGCCTTTCCTCAACCCGGCGGATGGTACCCTCGGTTGGCTTTATCGTGGGTTGACCCTCTTAGTCATCTCCTGCCCATGCGCCCTGGTGATTTCCACACCGGTGACGATTATCGCGGCGGTCAGTAATGCGGCGCACCATGGCGTCTTGTTTAAAGCCGGGTTGCATTTGGAAACCCTTAGCAAAGTGAAAGCGATTGCTTTTGATAAAACCGGTACATTAACCGCTGGGCGACCCCAGGTCACCTCGTCGCGCAGCCTGGCGCACCGTGAGTTCTTGCCCATTTCAGGTTCGTGTGCAGACTGTACCGACCTGGTAGCCCTGGCGCACGCAGTAGAACGCCGCAGTCAGCATCCTCTGGCGGTGGCAGTGGCCGAAGTCGCCGCTCAATTGCAGGTGGCAGAGCGTTACAGCGCCGCCACCCAGGTCACCAACTTGCCCGGGTTAGGCGTGAGTGGCTGGGTGGATGGCCGTACCGTGCAGATCGGTTCCCACCGCATGATGGATAGCGGTGTCCCGCATTCCACCACGGATTGCGCCGAGATGCAGGCGGCTGAAGCCGGCGGCGGCAGCCCCATCCATGTGGCAGTCGATGGAAAAATGGCTGGCACACTGCTGGCGGAAGATCAACTGCGTCCAGGTATCCGGCAGGTGGTTGACAGCCTGAAAGCTGCCGGTATGCAGCACCTGGTGATGTTAACCGGCGACCAGCCCGTTACTGCGGAACAGGTTGCCAGCTCGGTCGGCCTGACCGATTTTCGGGCGCAGCTTCTGCCGGAGGATAAGCTGAACGCCGTGACCGCCTTACGTGAGCGCTTTGGTGTGGTCGCTATGGTCGGGGATGGCATCAACGATGCCCCCGCGTTGACCATGGCCGATGTGGGTATTGCCGTGGGCGGCGCAGGCAGTTCGGCCCAGGCAATGGAAAGCGCTGATATAACCCTGATGCAGGCCGGTTTGGAGCAGTTGCCCTTTGCTGTACGCCTCAGCCGTAAGGCTATGAACACCGTGCGCTTTAATATCGCCTTTGCTATTGCCGTCAAGGTCGGTTTTATGGGGCTCGCCGCTGCCGGGTTGAGCAGTATGTGGTTGGCCGTGGTTGCAGATATGGGTATCTCCCTGCTGGTGACCCTAAATGGCATGCGTCTATTGAAGGCAAATGCCTGACCAGATCAACTTACGGCAGCTGGCCCCACAATAGTATTAATTGAGCAGCTTTCTCCAGGGCTCCGAAAGCGTGTACTGCGTAAAACCCAACGAATTATATAAAGCGTGAGCAGCCGGAGAATAAGAGCCAACCGCGGCCAGGGTGGCCCCCAATGTTTTTACACGGTTCAGCCCTTCAGTCATGATCGCCTTTCCCAGACCCAACCGTTGGTAGGCCGGGTGAGTACCCACAGGTTCAAACGCAGCGCTGCGCGTGGCGTCATCAAACCACAGGGTGCAAAAAGCGGCCAGTTCGCCATTCGGAGCCACAACGACCAGGTCCAGGTCGCGCCGGTAGAGCGGGGCGCGTTGGATGTTGTGGTACCACGGGGATGGGTCGTAGTTGCTCTCCGGTTCATCGGCGTGGAAGGCTTTAAAAGAAACCCAACTGCGCGCGGGGAATTCATCCACATCACCCAGTGGCCGGATACTAAAGCCTTCTGCTAACGGCACATTCCTGATCGGCTGATTCAGTTCGCGGAAGCGCTGATATTCTGCGCCTGCTTGGCGGATGTAACCGTGATTAGCGAGTAATACCTGGCGTTCACTATCCGCTGATTGTGCCCACACTCTTAATGTGTGGCTGCCATCCGGGCGGGTAAGCGTAAGGTGTTCTTCGGCTGTTTGCAGCATTTCTTCTTCCAATGCCATATCACGAAAGGCAAGGTGGGTATGAAAATGAGCTTCACCGGTGTTTTCAGGGGTCAGCAAGGCGGCAACGCGTCCTTCCGGTGTTTCCCAGATAAAAATATTTTCATTCAGGGGTAAATGATGGATGTTCTCATTTACATGCCACATCCAGTAATCCCAGCGATACAGAGGCCAGGAATGTTCCCGGCGGCCGTTGATCAAAAATACCTCCCGGAAAAACTGGCGGATGCGCCAGTAGTCTTTCTCATCACGGTATGGTCTTACCAATAATTTCATAGTCTCTCCAATGAACTGCTTCAGCGATTAGATTAAGGACTGTACTAATCCTGAGCGATTAGCTGGTTCAGGAATGCTGACTACTTCTTCTGCCGTTTTCCAGATGGTGACTTCGGCATCAATAAAGGATTCGCGCAGAGTGCGGGCTACCGAAATGCGGTGGTGACCATCGACTACAAAATACTGTTCGCCGCGTTGGATCAGTTTTACTGGTTCCAGCGGAATGTGCATCAGGCGGGCAATGGCAATACTCACCCATCGGTCGCGCATTCGCTCACGAAGTGGATGAAAATGGGTATCGAAATCCTGATCGCGGCCGAGAGTACCCTGGACCTGATTGATGGATACGGGTTGAATACCGGCATAATGGCGGTTATCCGATGGCGATTCTGGCAATGTTTCCAGGTTTATTAATTGGACTGGTTTGTTTTGAATACGTCGGATTAGGCGGTAAAATCTGCCGTTCCCGTGTGCGTGTTGAAATAAAGCCAGACTGCGTTTCAGCAGCATGGCGTGACTTTGCCCGGGGTGATTTCCCCGATCATTTATTATATTTTCCAGTTGGCATTGACTAAAATCCAGCATTTGTTATTCTCCTGTTACAGTACCAGTTTACTTTGCTATGGATTTTTAATCCCCATACAGCGGTTGGGTTGCCTCCTGTCCAAAAGGATGGTTTAAAGTTAGACCAGTTTTTTGTGAATCGCCATTGTCACCGCGGCCACACGGTTGTCCACTTCCAGTTTCATCAGGATATTACCGATATGGTATTTGACGGTGGAAACACTCACCACTAGATTATGCGCTATTTCAGCGTTGTTCATCCCTTCCACCATCAGTTTTAACACTTCCCTTTCCCGTTCTGTAAGCAGATTGGTTTCTTTGGGTTGTTGGCTGGCTCGTACCAGTACCTGGGCGGCCTCGGGGGAAAGGGTCATTTTACCTTCTTTTGCAGCAGCAATGGCCACGCTCAGTTCGCGGGCGGTTACGTTTTTCATCAGGTACCCTACCGCGCCGGATTTAAGCGCATTCTGCACCAATTCGTCTTCCTGAAAGCTGGTCAGGGCGATAATTTGAATGGCAGGGTTTTCATTTTTAATGGCCTGAATGGCAGTTACACCATCCATTACCGGCATCATTAAATCCATAAGAATCACATCCGGTTTTAGCAGGCGGGCGCGCACCACAGCCTGTTCACCATTTTCAGCTTCGGCTACCAGTTCCAATCCGGGCGCCACGGATAAGAACGCGCTTAATCCGGAACGGACTACGGCGTGGTCATCCACAATCATGATACGAATTTTTGTTTCTGTCATTGCTCCTCCAATTTGGTAAGCGGGATTATTGCCAGATAAATGAGATTTGAGTTCCGTCGCCGGGTTCGCTGTATACACTGAATTTAGCGCCAATTGCCTCGGCGCGTTCCCGCATAATCTTTAACCCGAGGTGGTCAGCAGTAACCTCCGCAGGGTCAAAACCCTTACCGTCATCCTCAATTGTCAGACGTACGATATCACCCAGTCGCAGATTCACAATAGCCTGGGTGGCTTTGGCGTGCTTGCCGATATTGTTGAGTGCTTCCTGGGTAACGCGGTAGAGCCCCACTTGTACCTCGGGTGGTAGTTTACGATCGCCTTCAATGTTTAACAGGATGTTGACCCGGGTACGTCCAATCATCGCTTCGGTGAGTTGCCGCAAGAGGATGGGCAAGGGGACTTCTACCAGGGCGTTGGGGCGTAATTCTACCAGCAAGGTGCGCATTTCGGCCAGTGCACCGCGGGTGAGTTGGCGCAGTTCTTCCAGACGGCGCAGGCCTTCTTCCTTATTAAGATGCCAGATATCCGGCAGCACATCAGCAATCATCGTTGCCGAAAAGAGCGTCTGGGTAACTGCATCGTGTAATTCGCGTGCCAATCGTGTGCGTTCACTGGTTACAGCTTCCTGGGCAGCCTTCTTTTGTAGTAGTTCATTAGCTTTATTCAGTTCTTCGGTGCGTTCAGCAATCCGCTGCTCCAGGGCGCGCCGGTATTCGGCTTCCTGAGCGATCAGTTTTTCGGCAGCCTGTTTTTCCTCTGTGATGTCTTCAATCATTCCTACTACGTAAAGTGGTTTGTTGTTTGCATCCCACACTGCCGCAAAATTGACCCTGCCCCAAAAAACATGGCCGGCTTTATGGATATAGCGTTTTTCGATGGTATATTGTTTGCGTTTGCCCTCCATCAATTCAGCGAAGAGGTCGTGATCGATGGTGCGGTCAGCTTCCACGGCCAGATTGGATACGTTGATCTTGCTGATTTCACTGGAGGAATAGCCGGTGATCAGGCTGGCAGTCGGGTTGATCTCCACGATGTGGCGGTCGAGCGTCATGATAGCTACACCTACGGCTGTATTATCAAAGACAGCCTGGAAGCGGGCGTGAGAATGCTGCAATTCTTCGGCTGCGCGGCGGGCTAGTTCGGCTTCAGCCGTTTTACGCAATTCCACTTCTTTTTCCAATTGCTCGTTGGAAAACGATAAGTCGGCAGTTTTTTGGGTGATCAGGTCTGCTAGTTTTTCGGCATTCTGGTTTACAGCCTTTACGCGCCACTGAAAACCAGCAGCGACGATACCGGCCAAAAGCACCACGGCAGAAAGCATGAATTGCCAGGTTTGCCAGAAAGGCGGAATTATTTTTAATGGTACCTGTAGGTCTTCTTCACTCCAGTTACCATTACTGCCGGCAGCCTTGACCAGAAACACATAATCACCGCCGGGCAAATTGGTGTAGCTGGCATAACGCCGCGTACCAGAGTAGACCCAATCTGGGTCAAAATTTTCCAGTTTATAAGCATACACATTCTTCTCAGGGGCACGGAAATCCAAAGCAGCAAATTCAAAGGAAATAAAATTTTGATCGTAATTTAATTGCAAGGGTGTATTTTGCTGGATTTCGTAAATATGTGACTCGTTGAAAATTTTAAAATCCGTAATGACAATAGCCGGAGAAGGTGAATTTTTCATTGTAGAGAGGGGATTAAATATATTAAATCCGGCGGTTCCACCTATGTAAAAGTTGCGATTGGTTGGGCTTTTATAAAAAGCATTGGAGTTAAACTCGTTACTTTGCAAGCCATCATTTTTATCAAATATCTGAAAGGTTTCTTTTTGCGGGTCAAATTTTGCCAGTCCATTGTTGGTTGTAATCCACAAATAACCATAGTCATCTTCTAGGATTCCCAGAATTGTAGTATTACGCAAACCATTCTTTTCAGTATATGCGGTAAATATGCCGGTTCTTGGATCGTAGCGGTTTAAACCACCCTGTGTTCCTAGCCAGTATAGGCCATCAGCAGATTTGTGGAAGCACCAGATGCTGTTATCATTGATGGCATCCGGGTTGTTTTCATCTGTTTGAAAGTGTGTAAAGATGGCCTGATCTGGGAGCAGGTTTTTGGGGTCCGATATGTCCATTCGGGCTGCTCCACCTCCCCAGGTACCCAACCAAAGCAGGTCACCATCAATCAGAATTGATACGGGCGGTTTTTCTGCGGTGACAGGAAGGTTGGGGTAATTGACAAAATTCTTCTTGCCGGGATCCAAACGAGAAATACCACCCATGGTGGTAATCCATAAACGCCCGGTTCCATCCATATCCATAGAGGTTACCTGATTGTCTACCAGGCTGGTGGGATCTTGTGGGTTATGCTGAAAGCGTTGGAATTGCTTGGTTTTTGGATTAAAGTGATTGAGACCGCCGCCCAGTGTTCCCACCCACAAACTGCCGTCCGGGTCGGCAAACAAAGACATGACCAGGTCACTGCTAAGGCTGGTTGGATCGCGTGGATCAAATCGGTACGGTTCAAAGGTACCTTCAAATACGTTAAAAAGTGATAATCCGGTTTCCCAGGTGCCCACCCACATGCGCCCATCACTGGTTTCGGCAAAGGAGCTGATATGGTTGCTGCTGATACTGCCTGGCATGGCCGGGTTGTGCTGGTAGGTCCGAAAAATGAGGGCGTCCGGGTTGAGCTTGTTGATTCCAGCATTTAAAGTGCCTACCCAGAGTACACCGGAATGGTCTTGTAGAAGGGAGTAAACACTGTTGCTGGAGAGACTATCCGGGTCGGAGGTATCGTGTTTGATTTGTTGAAGTTGACCAATCGTATTGGGTTCCATGTGAAAAAGACCGCCGCTCCAGGAGGCAATCCAAAGACGTTCTTCATTATCCAGTAGAATCTGCGTGACATTATTATCGATGATTTGACCATTGCTCAGCGCAATATCAAAGTGCTGGCAAATACCGGACTCAGGAAAGTAATGATCGAAGCCATTGCCAGAAACACTATATCCGCCATAACTGATCCACAAGCTGCCATCCTCAGCTTCTATTAAAGAAGAAACATTGGCTAAGCTAAGGCAATTATTGTCCCTGGGTGCGATCCGTTCTGCGGTTCCGTTTTGTGGATCAAACAAGTTTAGTCCGGTTCCTTCTACGCTGTAAGCGCCGGTACCTACCCATAATTTTCCGTCTTCGGTTGGCAAAATGCTGGAAACTGCGTTGTTGCTCAATGTATTTGGGTTGTCCGGGTCATTGCGGAAATGAATAAATTTACCCGAACCGGTATCAAAAAGATCCAGACCGTTCATGGTGCCAATCCACAACCTGCCCTGAGCATCCTGGACAATGTCCGTCACAATTCCGCTGGCTAGGCTGCTTTCATCTTGTGGGTCAGGCAAGAAACGGTCAAACTGCCCGGATGTTTGATCATAACGGTTCAAACCACCACCCCAGGTTCCAAACCATAAATAGCCTTCCTGGTCTTCATAAATGGAGATGATGCTGTTATGGCTGAGTGTGTTGGGATTTTCCTTGTCGTGTTTGAATTGGGTTATGCTGTATCCATCGTAACGATTTAATCCATCCTGTGTACCAATCCAAAGGTAGCCCTGACTGTCCTGCAGCATGGCTAGTCCGGCATTCTGTGAAAGACCATCATCGATACTGATTTTTTCAAAGCGGATGCTGACACCTGGATAGAATGCAATCCCTGTTCCCGTATTAGGCGCAGAATGCACTGGTTGGATGATGAACAGAGAAAAGATAAGTAGAAATGTGATGAGTAGAGGGATGCGGCGCATTGGCACCTCGCAGGAATTAAATTAATTATAACGAATTTCTCAGGGCGGTAGTGAAGAAATGATTAAGAGAATGGCAATACATCAAAAACTTATTGAAACCATTGCATGTTTGCCCATAAGACCTCCCAGGATTGGCGCGGCTGGTGACAGATAAACAGGCTCGTGTGAAAACTGGATTCTTCGTTACGTACACTGTATTGGTTGCTGACCGTTCCCACCTGTTTACAAACTTTAAAAAAGTGGTCAGCGTATTGGCGTTCAAATCCGACCACGATTACACTCTCGGGTTCAAAATTGCCATAACCGCGTTGCCACAGGCTGTTAGACCCGCTGATGACGGGGGGCAGATCATATTCGGTGCCGTATAGGTCCAATGCGCCGGCCTCACCATAATTGCCAGCCAGGATAACTGTTTTTGGTTTTTCAAGCTGGGGGATATCTGCGTAGATTTGGGCAATTTGGGCAGTCAGTTCTTGCCAGCCGATCATTTCGACCACATTATCATTGATGTCGGATGTGATCGGCCAGAGGGTAGAGTTAATCGGAACGACTGGTTTCATAATCACAACGGCTGTTACAAAGCTGATGGACAGGGTGATCCATGTTGCCTGCCAACCTGGACTGAAGGGTCTTACCGAACGCTGTGCAAGCCAGTATTCCCACCTGGCTGATCCGGCAGCCAGCAGCATGGCATAAGCCGGGGCAAGGTAATAACCGCGTCCGCGACTGACAAGCAGGAGAAAAAAAGTGGTGAGAAACAGATATGCCAGTGGCCGGTAGGTTTTGCCGTTGTTGGAAAATAAACAAAAGAACAACCCGATAACCCATAAAGGTAGGGTAGTGGGGTAGGTGGTGGCATACAACTGGTCGGTCAGGAAGCCTTCTGTACGTCCCCAGGCGATATCGCGCGCGTGAATGGCTGCCAGAAAATCCAAAGAAATAAAATTATGTTGAATCTGCCAGATCAGGTTGGGTAAGTAAATCAACAAAGCCAGCGCGGCGCCCAGCCACAGCCAGCGGGAGCGCAAATACCGGCGCAGCGGGGTAGCTAACGCCGCGACAACCACACCGGCGGCCCAGAAGACCATAGTGAATTTGGTCATCATTCCCAGACCAATACCGGCGCCAATCCCCAGCCACCAACGTGGGTCCGTGGTTTTGATCAGGCGCACCAGAAAGAAAGCGACAACCACCCACCAAAAGTAATCAAAGGACATGTATTGGAGCAGGGTGCCGGCAACCATGGCCACCGGCGCTATACCTGCTGATAGACCGGCTACTATTTGTCCTGGGCGTTTGGCGTCAAAATCGCGAGCCATGAGCATGGTCAGCAGCACCACAATCCCTTGCGCCAACGCGGGAAAAACTCTCAGCCCGCGGAGTGAAGAACCAAACAGTTCCAGGCCGATGCGTGCCAGAAATGGAGAAAGTGGCGGGTAAGCTACATAGCCCCAGTCCAGTTGGCGGGCATTCATCAAAAGATCCAACTCATCGCGGTGAAAACCGTATTGATTATTGGTTAGAATATGAAGTGTAACCACTACCAGAGGTATGAGGATCAGATGCAGGTTTGCTTTCAGGAATGAACAGTTACGCATGCGTTTCCTTTCGGGTGGTAGGTATACGAAAAATGGCAAAACTGCCCTGGCGGTTTTAAATACCGCAGGGCAGCCTGCAAGGGAGGGAAAATGTATAAGAAATTAATACCAATGAGAATGAGCGAAATAATTAACCTACTTGCCCGTCAGGGTATCAAGGCGCAGGGTGAAGCGGTCTGCCCTTTTGGATAAATTGTCATTAAATTTAACCATACGGGCGGCGGCATATAAGAACAGAGAAATAGACGCGTTTACCACCACAAATAACACCCCAATGCTCTTGATAGCCTGGGCGGCATAACCCAAAAGAATATCGGCTAAAACGCCAAATATCGAATTTAATAAGAAACTATTGGCTTGTATACCGCTATCGGTCCGGAATATGGTTAAGAGGCAAACCAGCATGACGACAAGATTCAATCCGCTCAGGATATAGAGGACAATACTAAAAAATGGGGTTGGTGTTTTTCGCATTTGGGCTCTCCTTTATTCTTCAATAGTTATTGTAAATACTTTTACCAGTGTTGAACCTCTACCCTGGTAGAGTATCGCACCTGACTGAGAGCGGAATTTTCCATGTATGTTCTTGGATGGAGTCGCTTTTGAGACCGGGGATTTGCTGAAAGTGGTGCTTAACTGTTCATTTGACTATGGACGAGGGGATTGATTTCATGTATAGTGGTGTTTGGAGGGCCCTATGAAGTACGATGAAGTGTTATCCCGAGCCTGGAAAATAGTTTGGAGATTTAAAGCTCTGTGGGTTTTTGGCGTTTTGGCTAGTTGTGCGCGTGCCAGCAGTGGCGGTGGAGGCGGCTCCAGCAGCGGTGGTGGAGGCGGCTCCAGTTTGCTGCCCCAATCCGGTGTATTAGCTGCACCCGACATGCAGTTTCCCGGGCAGATTTACCAGTGGATGCTGGCTTTCCAACGCACATGGGAGGCTGAACCCTGGGTGATTATGTTGATCATTCTGGCTTTGTTCAGTCTGGTGTTTGTTTTGGTTGTGTTTGGAATGTTTGCTGGAACCATGGGACGTGTAGGTGTGGTCCGCGGTGCCTGGATGGCCGAGGAAGGTGAAGAAAAGCTTGGCTTTGGCCGTATCTGGAGAGCCAGTTTACCTTATTTCTGGCGGGTGTTCTTCTTGATTTTACTGACGTATGGAGTTATCGCGTTGTTAGTTTCTGTTTTACTGCTGCCATTCATTTTGCTAACAGTTCTGACCGCGGGAGTGGCTGCCATTATTCTTCTGCCCATCTTGTTGCCGTTTTCATTGCTTGCCCTGGTGTTTTTCTTTGGCTTACGGGTGTGGATTGAACAAACTATTGTTGCGATTGTAGGTGAAAATCTCGGATTGTTTGCTGCCATGGAACGTGCTTGGAAATTGCTCATTGCCAAACCATGGCCGCAGCTTGTAATAGGGCTGATCGTTACGATTGGAGAAGGTGTGGTTTCCTTCGCATTAATCATCCCATTCTTTCTGGTATTTTTACCGTTTCTTGTGTCTATTTTGTTTGAAACCAAAGTTGCGCTAACGATTGGTGCAGGGTTGAGCGGTCTAACACTTCTGGTGTACCTGCCAATCGTATTTGCTGCTTGCGGTTTAATGTATGCCTACATTGGCGCAGTCTGGACATTGACCTTCCGACAGTTGACGGCAGAGTATATCCTTAGTTCGGAACGGAATATCGAGTAATGCAGGAATAAAAAAAATCCGGATCAGATTGTGGGTACAAAATCGGTTGACCTCATCTACTTGATTTTTCCCAAAAAAAGATATAATACATGCAGGGTGGATTTTTCCACCCTCTTTTTTCACATGGATACCCATAAAAGTCGTATTATACATCCACTTTTACGTTGGGCGCTGATCTTCGGTCTGTGCCTGTTTGGCGTTAACCGAGTGGTGGCACAGCAAGCTGAGGGAGAAGCGGTCATTTCCCAATTGGAAGCCGGTCAATTTCCATTGATAACATTTTATCTGGAGACACGCCTGGCCGATTCTTCCTCATTATCCCGGCTGAGTGAAGAACATATCAGCGTAATTGAAGATGGGGCAGAGCCAGTGCCTATCGAGAGCCTGGAAATTTTTCAGCCGGGTTTTCAGGTGATTGTAGCTTATAACATTGGGCCGGCAATGGCAAATACAACCCAGGGTGGTAAATCACGTTTTCTGGCGATTAATGAAGCATTGCTTGACTGGCTGGGCGGTCGTCCGGATAATTCTCCTGATGATTTTAGTCTGGCTGGCAACACTGGTTTGCAGTCGATCCGGATGGAAAGTGCTGTGGAGTTTGCCAATGCGCTGGCCAGCTATCAGCCCGATTTTGTCCAAAACCAACCCAACCTGACCAGTCTATTGCAGGCATTGGACCTGTCAACGGATCCTAATCCACATCCGCTGACCAAACGAACGATCCTTTATATCACTCCACAACCTACAGCTGCGCAGATCTCCGCGTTTCCTGGGATGATTGACCGTGCTGTACGTCAAAATGTACAGGTAAATGTTTGGCTTGTGGCGCCGGCTTCTGCACCGGAAATTAACGCTGCGGTAGTTGAGCCACTCTTGGAATTGGCCGAACGTAGCGGGGGTGAGTTTTTTCTATTTTCAGGCGTAGAAGAATTGCCTGATCCGGAAGATTATTTTCGTGATCGACGGTTTCTTCACCAGGTTCAATACCGTTCTGCTATTAACAGTGACGGAAACCATACTATTCGTACACAAATTAATTATTTGGGAGTTTCCATCCAGTCGAATATGCTTCAGGTGGAACTGAATGTCCAACCGCCTAACCCAGTGTTGATTGACCCACCGCTCAGTATTGACCGGACATGGGACTTGGCTGAAGATCCTGAGAGTTTAAACCTGTTACCTGTACAGCAAACGGTTAGCTTTTTTAATGAATTTCCGGATGGCCACCAGCGTGAATTGGTTAGTGCACGCCTGTTAATAGATGACGTGGTCGTGGCGGAAATTAACGAGGCGCCCTTTCAATCATTTGATTGGGATATTAGTACATTGGATGTAACCCAGGATATTTCCTTAATAGTAGAAGTCGAGGACAACCTCGGGTTAGTTGGACAAACACAACCGGTATTGGTATCAGTTAGTGTTGCTGAGCGGCCATTAACATTCTGGCAGTCTTTGTTGACTATGCAGATGACCAGTGAGCGCTGGATTATTCTTGGCTCAGTAGTTACAACCGGTTCGGTGTTGGTCGTAGCCATTATCCTGGCCGGGCGTCGACGGGCTTACTGGCGTGAAAGGTCGGCAGCCCGCAAACTTCGGACGGACCCACTTACCCAACCGGTCATTATACGTCAGGAAAGCTTGCGTAGTGCAGCCATTCCTGCGGCACAATACCCACAGGTAGGTGGACAAAATGTCGCTGCCTGGTTGGTACCATTGAATGAACGTTTTGAAGCCATGCGTCAGAAGGCGATTCCGCTGAACCGCAGCGAATTGGTGATTGGCCGTGATACGCACCTGGCAAACCTAGTGATTTCTTCTGAAGCTATTGAGATGTTACATGCTGTTCTGACGCGTAAAGCGGATGAGGAGTACTGGTTGGCCGATAATCACAGCGCGGCTGGTACCTGGGTAAATTATGCGCCTCTTTCGGCGCAGGGTTTGCGTTTACAACATGGAGACCTGGTCCATTTTGCTAAAACCGCCTATCGATTTGAAATCGTTAATCCTCCGGATGACCGCGAAGCGCGATTAATCACGTATAATAAAGAAATATGATTCGTGAAAACCATTCCAGTTACCCGGTAACTGCACAGACTCATCCCGGTATGACGGGGAAAAATAATGAGGACAGATTTGGGGTGTCTGCTTTTCGTTTGAGCAAACAGGATGACACACCGGTATTGCTTGCCGTCTTGTGTGATGGCATTGGCGGGCACCAAGCCGGGGAAGTGGCTGCCGATTTAGCAGTCAATCACATCAGTAATGCGGTAGCGCAAAGTGACGGGAGCGACCCGCTGTCAGCTTTGCAAACCGGAATTCACCGGGCCAGTCAGGCTATCTATAACGAAGCGCGTGAAGATAGTGATAAGCAAGGTATGGGTTCTACGGCTGCCTGTGTTCTAGTGATTGGTAACCAGCTTTATACAGCAACAGTGGGTGATTCGCGCATTTACCTGATTCATGGCAGCCACATCCGCCAGGTAAGCACAGATCACACCTGGATCCAGGAAGCATTGGAAGGTGGGTTGCTCAGCCCTGAACAGGTAGAAGGTCATCCCAACAGGCATGTAATTCGCCGTTACTTGGGCGCACTCAACCCGCCGGTCGTGGATTTTCGGCTGCGATTGAATAACAGTGAACGCGATGAACGTGCCCTGCAGAACCAGGGCTGTGAATTAAAGAGTGGTGAACGCCTGTTGTTATGCAGTGATGGGCTATCTGATCTGGTGAATGAAGCGGAAATTCAGGCAGCCTTTGATGGAAAAAGCGATGAAGAAGCCGTACAGATTTTAATTAACCTGGCTAATCAACGCGGCGGCCATGACAATATCACCATTGTAACCTTTTCTATACCACAGAAAAAAGAGACAGCTGTCCGTCGTAAACGATCATCTATTCCTTATGGTTGTTCAATTGGTGCGATTGTATTGGGGATGATGCTGTTGGTTGTTTTAGGTTATTTTCTGTGGAAAGGATTTCCCTGGTTGCAGAGCGAAATTACTCCTACACCGCCCATTCAGATGACAATCAATCCGTTGATTACCAGTGCTCCACCAGCTGCCTCAACCGATCTCCCTGTTTTGGCGAGTGTAACACCGCAGCCAACATCCAGTGCAACCCCGGAAGAACTTTTTCCTGATCCCAGCACAACTCCGGATGCCTACCCGGAGCCGCAAACGCAGGGGAATGGGGCGGATACTGCATTAGGATATCCCTAGAGAGATAGGAAGGGGTGCTCAATTGGGGGAAAGAAAAATCATGCAGAACATTTTCACCATCTCAAACCTGCTAACGAGGGTGAGGTACTGTAGCGCTGGGTTAATTCTCTCCCCACAAAAAAATAATTTGGGCGTATAATATAGCAAAGTTTTTATCCAAAAACATTTATTGAGTATGGAGATTATGGACGAGCAACAAAATCCCGGTGACCGGGAACCGCTATCAGATAAATGTACTTTAAATCTTTAGGCAAAGTCCTGGTCTGCCGTTTTAACAGCTAACCGCTTCCAGGGCTAATTGCCCCGGAGGTGTATCGATGCTGAAAATCAATACCGATACTATTCTGGCTCAGATTCAGTCTGCGCTGGAAAGTGATGATGTCAATTCCGCTATTCGTGTTTTGGAGAATTTACGCTCTCAGGATCAGGCGGATATTTTTGATGATTTGGAAGAAGCCGAACAGATCGCGCTGTTGCCACATCTTTCCCCTTCTGTTTCTGCAAATATTTTGGAGGAAATGGAAGACGAGGATGTACTCGAGTTGGTCAGTGCTCTTGATTCGCAGGATGCTATTCGCATTGTGGATGAGATGGAGCCGGATGAGGCTGCTGACCTTCTGGGCGATATGGATGATGTTAAGGCAGAAGCGATTTTGGCTGGGCTGGATAACTCGGATGAGATTCGCCCCTTGATGCTGCATGCTGATGACAGCGCCGGTGGATTGATGACCTCGGATTTTATAGCATTGCGTTGCAAAATGCGTGCAGGTGATGCCATTCAGGTCTTGCGTGAACTGCGTCCGGATCGCGAGGAGATTTATTACCTCTTTATTGTGGATGCGCATGATGTGCTCTTTGGCGTTCTCGGACTGCGGGAGTTGATTGTAGCTGCTCCGAACACATTGTTGGAAGAAATCATGGATCCGCAAGTATTGGCAGTTACAGTAGGCATAGATCAGGAAGAGGTGGCGCGGGTCATTTCAAAGTATGACTTGCTGGCGTTACCTGTTGTTGATGTCAATCGCAAGCTGGTGGGTGTGATTACCGTTGATGATGTTATTGATGTCATCGAAGAAGAGACCACGGAAGATTTTCAGAGATTGGGCGGTGCTCAACCGTTGGATCAGCCGTATCTGAATACCAGTTCCTGGCATATTGCAAAGAAACGCATTGGCTGGTTGCTGTTATTGTTTCTCACAGGCAGCCTCACCGGCACAGTGATGCGCATGTTTGAGAAGGAATTGTTTGCCGTTGTGGCGCTATCTTATTTTATTCCGTTATTGATTGGTACGGGTGGAAATGCCGGATCACAAACGACCAGCACGATCATTCGTGCTTTGGCAGTTGGTGATATTGATCTTTCTGATGCGTTGCACTCCCTCTGGCACGAATTGAAAGTGGGGTTGATGTTGGGACTGGGGATGTCGATAGCGGCGTATGTCCGGGCAATCACCTGGGGTACTACATCAGCATTGGCGTTGACGGTTTCGCTTTCAATCATGATTATTGTACTCTGGGCGAATATTTCGGGCGCAATCCTGCCATTGCTGGCAGCTAAATTGAAAATTGATCCGACGGTTGTTTCTGGCCCGGTGATGAGCACGTTGGTGGATGCCACCGGTTTGTTTATTTACTTCACAATTGCGAAAGTGGTGATTGGACTTTAAAAGTCGGATCTTTTATTTTTAAGAAAATTAATCCTTGTCCTGGTCAAACGCTCATGGCAAGGATTTTTTGTTGTATATCTTCCACCCAGATCGGGTCAATTTTTAGAAGACGTTTCTTTTTAAGGTTTTCTTTGACAATCCAGTGTATATCCATATCTTTAACGGCTGCCCATTTCTCTATGTAAATTTTTCCTTCCAGCGGACAGGCGGAGATGGCCACGCTCCAGGTATAAGCCAATCCCTGGCGAAGTACACGCAGGTCTTCGGCTTTGCGGTTGTCGGATTGTAGCAGGTTGTTGGTAATCATATCAAGCAAGAGCAGTACCTGGCGGGTGTCTTGCGCATTTTTGAGTAGACGCGGTTCACAAAGACCGGCTGCAGCGGCACGCTGTTCCAGCCAGGTTCCGGATTGGACCCAGCTATTCATTTCTTCCAGCAGGACTGGTAAATTAGTATCGCCAATGGTTTGTAAGGCCATTGCGGCTGCTTCACGTATCCGCCAACGTGGGTCATTCGCCTGGTGGCGCAGAGTCTGCCAGTAATTGATGCGGCCCTCACGGATGAGTTTGCCCAACCCGAGGGTACCGCAAAAAGCCAGAAAACATTCCGGAGTGTTCTCGGGGGCCAACTCGGGCGTGTGTTCCAGGCAAGCAATAAAAAAGGGTTCATCACCCTCTTGTGCAGTCGCATAGGCCAGTTCTAGGTTGCCGCGCGGACCGGGAAGGTTGGAGTTTACTTTAAGATAAGCGAACCAATTTGATGATTCTTGCAGGTTTTGGCGGTATTCTTCGATTTTATTCATAGAGGGTCCTCTGCTTCTATTGTACGTCTAATTCTCATCTTGCGAAGTGTTTTACAGTAAGTATCCGGACATAATACAGTAGCCATTCAATGCTTTTAAAAGTATTTTAAGGCCTATTGGAAAGTTGATTGATTTTGATAGCATAATCTTTTATCCATGCTTGAAATTGATCCGGGTTTCGTTTAATATAGATAATATAAGTCCAAATAGTGAAATGCGTTCCAGGAGAGCGATGAAAGGTAACCGTACAATGGTAAAATTAAAAGAACTTTTACGATCCAAAGGGGGCGAAGTGTGGTATGTAGTGCCCAAGACCAGTGTGTGTGTAGTAATTCAGTTGATGGCAGAAAAGGGGGTTGGTGCATTGCCGGTGGTGGATGAAACCGGATTGGTAGGCATAATCAGTGAGCGGGATATGATGCGCATTATCGCCGTGAACAAAAACTGCCTCGATGAAGAAATTTCTGAGTATATGACACGCAATGTGATTACCGCTTCTCCGGAAACGACCCTGGAAGAATGTATGCAGTTGATGATTGATAAGCACTTTCGCCATCTTCCGGTGGTGGAAGATGGTCAACTGACCGGGATTGTCTCAATTCGTGATGTGGTGCGAGTGCTCTTGGATCAGCGTGATGCCTTGATTACTGATCTGGAGAACTACATTGTTGGTAAGCGGTAAGCTGGTTTAAGGTTTTTGTGCAAAGCGACCATCATCCCGTGTGATTTGTATCCCGTTAATGTTTTGTTCAAGCCAACCCAGACGATCCACCATGGGTGAATCAAATTGAGGTACAAATGGTTTGATATCCAATAAAGGAGTCTGATCGAGCATATCCACACCCGAAATATGCAGCCGCGAACCTTCCACAGAATTCAGGCGAACAACAGAAAGACCGATTGGGTTGGGTCTTGCCGGTGCACGTGTGGCGAATATACCGTGTTGGTTTTGGTCTAAGAACGGTTGGACGATTAACTGGCTGGGTGCGGCAAGGTGGAATGCGTATAAAAGAATAATATGAGAAAAACCGTCTAGGTCTTGCAGGCCAGCCTGGTATTGCGGGAAGATATCGATAAATCCGGTACTATTGGCAGCCGCTTTGGGTTGGATAGGGGTTCCGGAGGGTTCCTTGTGCGGGCTATGAATAATGCCAATTGGTGAAAAAGTGTAAACATTTGTTTGGTCGCTCATTTGAAGACGTTCGCGGTACCACGTAGAACCTTGTGGTGTCTCTTCTATAAATGAATAGCCAATTTTTTCAAGGAGACGATTGGAGGCTGGATGGATAACGTGGGTTGCCGTAACCCGGCGGCACTCCGGTTGCGATAAGGCCCATTCTGTTAAGGCAGATATGGCTTCGCTCATAATACCTTGGTTACGAAATTTAGGGTCAATGCCATACCCGATTTCTGTGGAATTATTTTTATCCGGATAACCTTTAAAGCCAGCCAAACCAGCTCCGAAGGCTGGTTCGCGAATCTGGATAAGCCAATAGGTGCGCCAGATATGATGCATCTCCGGGGTATTGTCTAAATGCGCCAGTTTGGCGTTAATCGCGCGTTCCACGTTTTCATCTATGATTAAACGGGAAATCGGAAACCCCAGTTCTTGCTCCAATTTATCCGGGTCTTTTAGAAAATCACCCAATTGTTGGATGGAAAGTGGAAATATTTCCAGATGTTGGGTGATGATTCGCTTCATTTTGGATTAGATTTGTCGGTGAAATAAAGGCACATTACTTCTTCGCCTTCAATAATTTCACCTGTCTTTTCAAAGCTCAGGCTGCGGTAGAGTGATTCGGCAGCCGAATTGCCGGGTGAAATGCTTAATTTAATGTGATCACAGCTTGGCCTTTTGCGCACTTCATCTATAATGATTTTCAGGGCTTTACGACCGTATCCTTTGCCTTGGTAATAGCGGTCAATCATCAAACGGCATAACCAGTAGCTTTCATCCTGTAAATTGAATGCATACATTAAAAACCCCACTGGTCGGTCGCCAACGTAAATACCCAACGGAATACACTCGGGGAAAACTTTGGACTCCGCGATGGAGTATAGATTACTGGCAACATGATGATGCTGGTCTTGACTGACCTCCAGGCTGGTGATTTCCTCAAAATTTGCCTTCGTCACCGGACGCAATTCAACAGTCACTATTTGCACGCTCCTTCAGAAAAAAGACGTTAAACCGTCCTATTTGTACCACAAACAGACCGATCCGGGGGCAAAAGTTGTGTTAAAAATTGGTTAAATTCACCGATGATTATCCAAAGAAACTCTGGAAGTGAATTACGCTTATCCGGCATTACGAGAAACGGATCTCTTCTTTGCCTTTTAATAAATACCATGCAGCACTGGCACTGTAGACTAACCATAATATTGCAGGGATGAGAGCAGTCCAGTTGAATACCAGATTGATTGTCAGGATTAGCCAGAAAAGGCCAAGTATGAGAGCGATTTCAGAAGATTGGGATTGTTGATTTTCCATCATAACCTCGTAATTAGAATTTATATTCTATATAATAACAGAATATATTTTCTAATGCAAGAGGTTTTTAGAATTAATTTTCTGTATTGCGTAGATTGCTGTTATTGTCCGTAGCCGCGCCCGGAAATATAGTTTTCCATTTGTTGAATGGTAGTGTCCTTTTCAGAGACTACCTGGCGCACAACATCACCGATCGAAATTAAGCCAATTAACTGGTTGTTCTCAACAATCGGCAAATGACGGATATGGTGGGTGGTCATGATTAGCATGCACTCACTGACCGTGGCATCCGGAATAGTGGTGATTACTTCTTTGGTCATATAATTGTCAATAGTCGCATGCATTTTGCATTCATGTGTTTCAGCAATCATATGTACAAAATCACGCTCGGAAATAATGCCTACCAGTCCCATTTCATCTAAAACCGGGAGAGCGCCGATGTCTTTTTGTGCCATTAATTGAAGTGCATTAATGACGGTCGCTTTGGGATGGATCGACCAGATAATACTCTCTTTATTACGGAGCAGTTCCTTGACTGTACACATCACTTCCTCCTTGGATTGAATTAACGAATAATTTGAATCTAGCCTGGAAAGGTAATGTGGTTTGATGGTTGTTTTCTAAATTGGGGTTGGGTAAATGGGTTCGATGTGCTGGAATGTGAATTTCCATTCAATTCGATTTTGCCTATGGCAATTGTGATAATCAGTACAATTAAAATCGTATTTATATGATACCGATTTTGTCTCGGAGATTCAAGCATTTTTGGCCGACCAATACCAAAATTATTGACTGTATACCGGTGGGTTTAAAAAAACAAAAACGCATTACAAATTTTTATTTTCAGATAGTATCTGCATGTATTTCCGGCTGTTGTTGCAGGGGCTGGTTTGGAGAATAGCATTGTGTTACACTACTTTTTGGATAGACTGAAGAATATAAAAAATTGGGTGTGGAGTGTGCCTGCATGACGAATATTGAACAATGGGTTTCGTTTTATCTTGATGAGCGCAATGGTGCTTTGTTGTATCAGGCTCTGGTGAGTGTGGAAAAAGATGGACGATTGGCTGAAGTTTATCAACGGATTGCCGATAGTGAAATTCGGCATGCCGAGGTTTGGGCCAAAAAGATTCAAGATGCCGGGCATTCCGTACCAAAATTTTCTCCTACATGGCGTACACGCACTATGATCTGGCTTTCGAAGAGGTTTGGTGCAGATTTGATCTTACCTATGATCCAGAACATGGAGCAAATGGGTAGTGTCGGGTACGCCGCTTTGGGAGATATGAGTCGTATGCAGGGCGAGGAACAGTCGCATGCCTTTTTGGTCACTCAAATAAAACATTCTGTGCGTGGGGGAATACAAGGTGGAGTACTGGCTCAGTTGGAAGGTCGTCACCGCAGTGCGGGCGGGAACGCTTTGCGCGCCGCGGTCTTGGGTGCTAATGATGGATTGGTTTCCAATATGAGTCTGGTAATGGGCGTGGCAGGTGCCGCGGTGGGTAACCGCGCTATTCTCATAACGGGAATCGCTGGGATGTTGGCAGGGGCTATTTCAATGGCTTTAGGGGAATGGCTTTCCGTTCAGAGTTCGCGTGAATTGTACAGTCATCAGATTAAAGTCGAAACTGCTGAAATTGAACAGGCTCCTGAAGAAGAAGCTGAAGAACTGGCGCTTATTTACGAAGCGCGCGGTCTGAAACCGGAGCAAGCACGTTTGTTGGCAGACCAGATTCTGTCTGACAAAGATAGTGCCGTGCAGACTCTGGTCCGTGAAGAGTTGGGAATTGACCCTGAAGAATTGGGTGGATCAGCTTGGGAAGCAGCAATAACCTCGTTCATTCTCTTTGCACTGGGGGCAGTAATTCCGGTGGCGCCGTTTGCATTCCTGAGCGGGATGACAGCGGTGCTCGTCAGTATTGCATTGAGTGTGGTGGGTTTGTTCCTGTTGGGTGCGGTAATTACGCTGTTTACCGGGCGGGGTGTTTGGTTTTCGGGAATGCGCATGGTGGTCTTTGGGCTGTTGGCGGCGGCGGTTACATTTGGCATTGGGCATTTAATTGGAGTGAGTCTGGTCGGGTAAATTGTCTATCCCTGGAAAAATGTAGTGTAAAGCAAACGCAGGATGGTGGCGCCAGTGACAATCAGGAAAAAGAATCGGATAAATTTCACTCCGGATCGCAGCACCATATGTGAGCCTAGAAAAGCACCACAAAATTGACCGGCTGCCATAATTAACCCCGGCAGCCACAGCACTTTACCGCCGATAGCAAATATAACCAATGCCACGATGTTGCTGGTAAAGTTGACCCACTTAGTGTAGGCGTTGGCTTTTTTTAGGTTAAATCCCAATAACAGAACATAAGCGATCAGCCAGAAATTACCGGTGCCAGGGCCAAAAAAACCGTCATAAAAACCCAATAACAGACCGAAAAGTACAAAAAATAAGCGGGCATGCATTTTTGCCTGGGTATCCCGCAAGCCCATTTCTTTGAAAAACAAGGAGAAAATCAGAATGACCAACAGCATGAAGGGGATGAGATATTGCAGGATTTCTTTGGAAATCAATTGAATAGTGAACGTACCTACGGCTGCGCCAATCGCTGTAAAGAGAATCCCAAAAGCCACTTCACGTATCTTTACTAATCCTCCGCGGGTATAGTTTAAAGAGGCGATCAGGCTGCCAAAACTGGATTGCAATTTGTTGGTGCCCAGGGCAAAGTGCGGTGGCAAACCTACCGAGAGCAGCACCGGTACGGAAATCAATCCGCCGCCGCCGGCTATAGAATCAACAAGGCCGGAGAAAAACCCACCGGCAAATAAAATCAAAAAAATAGGAAAACTAAAATCTGGCAATGTGGCTCCCGGCACCATCCTGGGCGGGGTAAGAACTGTGTCGGCATTTATGATATCATGTCTTGTCTGTAGATAGAAGATGGTATTGTCCTTAATTGGCGACACCGCTCATTTTTGAGCGGTGTCGCATAACAGCGTTCTGTACGCTGGGGTGATTTAGTAGCTGGAAAGGGTGGTGATGGCGGGGACGCGGTCAAACATCCAGAAGGCAATAGGTAGCCCCAACCCGAGGGTGATACCCGCGATAGCCCAGGCAGCCAGCAGCCACAGAGCGCTGAACCACCAACCGATCAGGATAAAGTAGAAGGCTCGCAGCAGGAACGGTTGTTGGGTCTTGGTGATGGTGCGGGTGATCCATTGACCATCTTTTTGCACCAGGTAGCGGTTAATGCGTACCGGTTTAAGAGTCATGATTTGGGGGATACGGTTAAGCATGAGCAATCCAAGGGGCAGACCGATGATGGAGACCACCAGTACCCAGGCTATGGTTGTCCAGATACCGCCTAACCACAACCCGACGAAAATAAAATATAACGCACGGATGAGCAGGCCGGGGCCTTTTTCTTGTTCAACTCGAACAGATGAAGCAGACATTTGTTTCTAATCCTTTCTGATATCGATCCACCATTATTATGTGGTGTTCATGAATATATACGCAGATGGTTTTAAAAAGTTGCATTACAGGTTGAATTTGAATAAACTCATCTGGTTACCAGACAAATTCTCGTTTAGAATTGATTTATCTCGCCATGAAAGAAAAAATTATGACTTTTTTTGCGCAACCGCCGATTACACGCTATGATTTGAATTTTCGAATTGCCGGAATTCCGGTACGCGTCCATCCCTTATTTTGGTTGATGGGGCTGCTCTTTGCCTCCTCATCTAGAAATTTGGTAAACATACTGATATGGATCGTAGCCATCTTTGTTTCCATTTTAATCCATGAGTTGGGACACGCATTGGTGATGCGGGCTTATGGCATTAAGTCACAGGTAATTCTGTATGTTATGGGTGGGCTGACGGTGCCGGAATCAGTCTGGTGGGGAGATAAAACGGTCAATATTTCGTTAAATTCGAAACAGGAAAACCTGGTTTCCTTTGCCGGAGCCGGCGCTGGATTTCTCCTGGCCGGGCTGGTGATGGCAATCTCTATTCTGATGGGCGGTTCGATTTTTACCACATCCTTATTTGGAGTGATCCCTTTCCCGGTCGTTTCGCTGCCCTGGGGTGGACAGCTCTTAAGTACTTTTGTGATGTCGATGATCTGGATTAATATCTTTTGGGGTGTCATCAATCTGATGCCGGTCTATCCATTGGATGGCGGCAATATCGCCCGTAGGTTATTCGTTCAGGCGGATCAATACGACGGTCTGCGTAAGTCATTGTGGGTTTCTACCATTATTGGCGGGGTGATTGCAGTGGTTGGTTTGACTCTGCTTAGCAGTTTTTATATGGCATTTCTGTTTGGAATACTGGCTGTGCAGAGTTATCTTGCTCTGCGCGGTAAACCCGGGATACCCTTTTGATTAACTAACATAAAACCGGTTACTTTGCAGAAAATGACCCTCAGTGCCTGGTCGACCTGGACAATCCATATAAATTTTTGCTATAGTAAATAAAAAAAGGGAGTGATCCATGCAGGAAATTCAGAAAGTAGCTATTCTGGGTGCGGGGGCGATGGGAGCCTATTTTGCCACTCGTTTTTTCGAAACCGGTGGGTTTTCAACCGTACTGGTTGCCCGGGGTGAGCATTTTGATCGTCTGAAAAATCAGGGCCTGGTTGTGAATGGAAAAACCTATGCCATTCCAGTAGTAAAGCCGGAAGCGGTGAAAGGTCCAGTGGACCTCTTAATTGTGGCGTTAAAACACCACCATTTGGCTGCCGCGCTGCCTGGTCTGGAAAAATTAATTGGTGATACAACCACGATTATTTCAGTGATGAACGGCCTGGAAAGTGAAGCCATCATTGGTTCGATGTATGGGGTGGATAAAGTGTTGTATGCGATTTCGTTGGGAATTGATGCCGTGCGGGAGGATAACCGGGTTACCTATACCAGAGCGGGCAAACATCATTTTGGCGAAGCGAAGAATGCCCAAATCAGTGACCGTGTTCGCAGAGTGCAGCAGGCTTTTGACCGTGCAGGCATTGCCTATGAGAACCCGGAAGATATGATCCGTAGTATGTGGTGGAAGTTTATGGTCAATGTGGGTGTCAACCAGGCTTCAGCAGTCATGCGTGCTCCGTATGGTGTTTTTCATTCTTCAGCAGATGCTCAGGGATTGATGGAAACATTAATGGGTGAAGTGGTCACACTGGCACAGGCTTCGGGAGTGAATCTCACCCATAAGGATATTGAAGAGTGGTATCCGATATTAAGAAGTTTATCTGCCCAGGGTAAAACCTCCATGCTGCAGGATATTGAAGCCGGACGTAAAACCGAAGTGGAAGTTTTTGGTGGAAAAGTGGTGGAAATGGGAAAAGAATACGGCATTCCCACACCAGCGAACGAAACAATTGTTCAAATTATTCACGTATTGGAACAGATTTCGTAGTTAATAGTGAAAGAACCATCTTTTTTCTATTAATTCAGAAATGAGGTAGTATGCACCCGGAAGTAAAAACATTGATTGACCACTATAATTTCAAACCATTACCTGTAGAAGGAACATTATTTACAAGTACGTACCGTTCTCAAAAGGAATTTGTCGGGGGGAATCCATTTGGCACGGCGATGATTGGACTTTACTGTGATGAGCCGTATAGTGTCTCGCTTTTTCACCGGCTGCCGGTGGACGAAGTCTGGCATTTTTATGGCGGAGATCCGCTGCGGTTGGTTTTGCTGCACCCGGATGGTTCGACCAGCGAAGTGATCATGGGCAGTGATCCGCTCAAGGGATACCTGGTACAGTTTGTTATTTCGGCAGGAGTCTGGCAGGCAGGGCATGTATTACCTGGCGGAAAGTATTCCTTGTTTGGCTGCACAATGGCACCCGGGTTTACGGATGCCATGTTTGAGGGCGGAACATATGAGCAGTTGATACAGCAATACCCGGAACGAACCGAGGATATCCGTTTGTTAAGTTGTAAAACGGAAGAGACTCACATGCCCAGGGGGTTCGCTTCCTAGAAAACGGCTGATTAATCGTAGACAGGAGAATGGATTGAAACAAAAAATTGGGTTGGTTGCTCTGCTTGTCAGTGACTATGATGAGGCAATTTCGTTTTATACCGGAAAACTTCATTTTGATTTGTTGGAAGATACCGATTTGGGAAATGGGAAACGCTGGGTTGTGGTCGCGCCGCCAGGGTCGCTGGAAAGCCGGTTGCTGCTGGCAAAGGCAACATCTCCTCAGCAGGGGAGCAGCGTAGGCAACCAGACTGGTGGACGCGTATTTCTTTTCCTGTATACGGATGATTTCTGGAGGGATTATCCGGTGATGAAAACCGCTGGGGTTCAATTCATTGAGGAACCCAGAGAAGAAATCTTCGGTACGGTGTGTGTGTTTGAGGATCTGTATGGTAACAAGTGGGATTTTATTGAATTGAAAGCGACAGCTAATCACTAGAATAAGTCCGGGTTAGACATTAGAAGAAAGGTAAGACCATGATCAAGCCAGCGTTTGTTTTGCCAGGTGAGAAGCTTCAGCAGGTAGGGCGAATCTTTGGTGCGCCATTGGTGGTTAAAGGTAAAACCTGGCTGCCGTTTGTCCAGTTGATTGCCTGGCCAATTACGGCCTGGATTGCGAAAAAGCGCCTGCCGCAGCGTTCCTGGTGGCAGGCTTTGGGTGTAGGCGTTTTAACTATGCCCGTGATGCTGGCGGCAGAATGGACACACAATCTGGCGCATGCTGCGGCAGCACGTCTGGTGGGTAAACCGGTGGATGCTATCCGCATCACCTGGGGGATGCCGCTGCTGATTTATTATGATATTAATGATGCGATGGTGACTCCCCGTCAGCATATTTTTCGCGCTGTTGGTGGTCCTGTGTGGAATACGTTGCTGCTATCCCTGGCTATGGTTTTCAAGCGGTTTACTAAGCCTCAATCGGTGATGCGAGATATGGCCAATACAGCGGTTGGGACCAATGCGTTTATTGGATTGGTAGCGCTGCTGCCCATTCCAGGGATTGATGGCGGCCCCATTCTAAAGTGGTCTCTGGTAGAGCGCGGGCGAACACCAGCCCAGGCAGATGAAGTGGTCCGCAGGGTGAATGGTGTACTGGGGATCGTGCTGGCGATTGCCGGGATTCTGTTTTTTAAGAAACGACGCTGGTTTATGGGTGGAATCATGTTGGAGTTTGCCGCTATTGCATCAAGTATTGGCTTGGGTATTCTTAAAGAACAAAAATAAGTTGGAAAGAGGTTGCGGAGAACCTGAAACAATGGAATAATACAACTCCGTTTATAAGATCAGGAGGTTGTATGACGAATCGGGTGATCCGTTACCAGGGTGCAATTATTCGCAATAGTCGTCTTTTATTGTTAAAACACCGCGAGCATGCTTCTGGACGATCCTACTGGGTGATTCCTGGTGGCGGCAGGGAGGAAAATGAAAGCGAAGAGGCCTGTGTACAACGGGAAATGCTTGAGGAAACCAATTTGACCGTAACGGTTGAGCGTCTATTATTGGATGAATTAGCAGAACCGGGCCGGTTCTACCAGCGCTATAAAACTTATCTGTGTTACGCTAACGGCGGTGAAGCGTCACCGGGATATGAACCGGAACCGGAAGCCGCACAGGTATATGCGATCGTGGAAGCCGCCTGGTTTGATTTGCTTCATCCCGAAACCTGGAATTTGGAAATGACAAAGGATCCGATCACCTTCCAATTGGTGAAAAAAATTCAGGCTCTGTTGGAATATCCGTTGGTTGGTTCTTGATAATTGGAAAATAAAAACGGATCATTGGTGGATTAATGTTTATCCCTGTAAATCTTTTTGGCATTTTCTTTGCATTGGCCTCTGCGCTTTCATGGGGTGGTGGCGATTTCAGCGGCGGTTTTGCTACACGGCGCAGTAATCAATTTCATGTGCTGGCCGTCTCTTCCATGTCTGGTATTGTCATTCTGGTGTTTTGCACGTTGATCTGGCACGAAGATATTCCATCTACTTCCAGTTTGATTTGGGCAGCGGCAGCCGGAGTGGTGGGCGCGGTTGGCCTGGCTTCGTTGTATCGTGCCCTATCTCTCGACTCTGCTGCAACGGTTGCATCTACTTCCGGGGTGATTGGTGCGGCTTTGCCCGTCGTTTTCAGCGCGCTGGTAGATGGAATGCCGGGTATACCGCGGTTGGTGGGTTTTTTGCTTACCTTTCTGGGGATTTGGTTGGTATCCCGTTCCGTTGGTGCGGAAACATCCATCTCGCGGCGGGGATTCTTCCTGGCTTGTCTGGCCGGGGTTTGTTTTGGTGGCTTTTTCATTTTGATTGCCCAGGTTGAATCAGGTGAAGTGTTTTTACCCCTGATTGTTTCCCGCTTTATTTCATTTTTTGTGGCATTGCTTTTCATCTGGTTCAATCGGTTACCTTTACCATCGGTAAAATCCAACCCTGTTACCCTGTTGGCTGGTGTTCTGGATGCACTGGGGAATGTGTTTTTCCTTTTGGCGGTTCAGTTTACACGTTTGGATATAGCTGTGGTCTTATCTTCGCTTTATCCGGCTTTTACCGTATTGCTCTCCTTCTTTATTTTAAAGGAGAAGGTATCCCGATCTCAACGTGTAGGTGTGGTAGTTTGTCTGGCAGCGATTGTGTTGATTACGATTTGAAGAAAAATTCTGGTGAGGAAGGCAATTTGCATGAATAGTTCAATCGATTTGAAGGATACAGTTTACCAACGCAAAGACTATTCGGTTTCGATGGTGAAGGCGAATGTCTATGTTCTGTTATTGACCGCGCCGCTGACCTTGATCATTGCTGCCGCGTTTGGTTTGCTCTGGGGAATTGAAAAAATGTTGGATGACTTTTCCGCAGTTTATGAATCGCCGGCGGGTGTGTTTAGCAGTTATGCTATTTTCCTGTTGGTCATGATAGTTGGTATCGCGCTGCATGAATTCATTCATGGCGTTACCTGGAGCCTGGCAGGGTGTAAACCCTGGCGTTCAATCAAATTCGGTTTCCAATGGAAGACGTTTACCCCGTACACCCATTGTCTTGAACCGTTGCCGGTGAATGCTTATCGGATTGGTACGCTGATGCCCGGGTTGTTAACCGGTGTGTTTCCGGTGTTGGTGGGGCTGGCAATTGGCGATTTATGGGTAACTTTCTTTGGTGGTTTGTTTCTTCTTTCGGCTGGCGGGGATGCTCTGATTCTGTGGCTGCTGCGTAAGGTAGCACCTTCTGCTCTGGTGGAAGATCACCCAACGCAAGCCGGATGTTATGTATTGGAAGCGATAAATAATTAAATGCAATGGGCTGGAGTCAAACTCCAGCCCATTTACTAAATTTATATATTACCGGCGACCTTTTTACTGATTATCCACATAGATAGTGACAGCTTCCAACATGAAGGTGGCCAGGTCGGGGTGCATTTTGTCAAAGTTGGCATTGAAGCGTGGGTCATCATTGTAGTGATGGGCCAGGCCTACTAATTGCTCCAGGTTAGGCACCCAGAAGTTTGCCATGTGATCGCGCCAGCGTTGTATGCAGGCTTGCACCTCGGCAGAAGCAGCCCCTTTGGGCATGGCTTTGATGATATCGGTGTAGATAACATTGCCTTCATCCAGGATACGCTGTTTTTGGACAGCCGTATAATTTTTCCATTTCTCATTGGAAGAACGTACAATGGCCGGATCATACATGGTTTCAGCTTCTTTGGCATATTCAGCCTGTTGTTCTTCGCTGAATGCTGAAAATAATTGTTTATTGCTCATTTCTTTTTTTCCTTTCAGGTGATCAATTGTCAGATCGACCGTGTTTACCAGACGTTCCATCTGTTCAATGCGTTTTCGCAGTTCCTGTTTGTGTTTCTCCAACGCGGATAGCAGTTCAAAGTCACGGCGTCCCATGATTTTTTTAATATCTTCCAGCGGCATATCCAGTTCACGATACAACAAGATTTGCTGCAAGTGCAGCAGGCACTCATCCCCGTAGTAGCGGTAGCCGTTAACGCCAACCCGGGACGGCTTGAGGAGGCCGATCTCATCGTAGTAGTGCAATGTGCGCGGTGTGATGCCGGCCATCTTGGAGATTTCTTTCACAGTAAACATGCCAATAGTATAAACTATGACGTTACGTTAATGTCAAGGGTAAATCGGCTTTTTTATATTTTTCCTTCAAATATTATCCTTCGGGTCTTGATATCTGAGCAATTTTCAATTAGAGAAATGAAAAAGGTTAGTATATTTTTTTGGCCGTAGAAGTGAGCCAATGTTTTTTCTGAGAAATTTATTTGCCTTTCACCCTGATTTGGCTATACAATGGTATTGAAAATTTATTACCGTCCCACTACTTCTCATTCTTTGTTTTCTGATTGTTGGTTTATCAATTTAATAGTATTTATGTGCACTGCCGAATTATCCTGCTGCCAGAATCATTGAGCTCTTCTTTACAATTATTGGTTGCCTGGAGAAGGAGAACGATATGCAAAAAACTTCCACAATTCAGCGATCCAGGTCAACTATACAATTTATTCTTATCCTGCTCGCTATTGGTATCGCTTCCTATTTGGCAATCCGTTTTGCATATCAGGTAGGTTTTGCAAATAACGACATCGTAGCAATCTGGCCGGCAGCAGCCTTGAGCTATTGGGCGGTACGCCGCTTTGGACCGTGGGCAATGCTGCCCATTTTTATGGCGGATGCGATTAACATTAGTATTAATTTACAACACCTCATCCCCATTGGATATATAAACGCACTGGGAAATGCCGTAGCGCCTTGGTTAGGTGTGATATTGGAACGGGTCTGGAGCAAGTCGGAACAGCCATTTGAGAATGTGCGCTCCACACTGGCTTCTTTACTGGCAGGTATGGGCGTGTTAAGCCTGGTTTCAGCCAGCATTGGTACCGTAGCGATTGCTGCGCATTATGATATACCGTTACCAGCTACAATGGCTTTGCTATGGCAATGGTTTTTAAGTGATTACACCGGCTGCCTGGTCTTTGCACCACTGCTTTTTACATTACCCCAATTACGGTTTCCTATCCATCAACGGAAACAGGCGGTAGTAGACGCCATTCTGGTGCTGGTTTCGATGGTAGGCGTATGGTTAGTTACCAGTTCCGGTTTATCTGAACGTATGGGCAATTACCCGACAGCATTATTAACGATGCCAGCCATATTGTGGCTCGCATTACATGAAGATACCCCACGGGTGGTGCTTGGTTTGGCAATTCTTTCCGTAGGATCATTTATGTTCACAATACAAGTTGTGGATAACCTGGCAGCTGTTGCGTGGATGGCTGTTCAGTTATATATTGTGATGATCGTTTTTTGTGGTTATGTTTTACATGCATTGCAATTGGATCGTGCTCAATTACTGCAAACATTAGCCCGGGAGCGTGATTTTCTGGAGCTTCGAATTTCCGAACGCACCAAAGAACTGGAATTGTTGGCCACAACCGATGCGCTGACCGGTGCGTTGAACCGCCGTTCCTTCTTTATAACGGCGCAAAAAGAGTTGAAACGAGCCCGTGGGGTAAAGCCCTTGAGTGTTATTCTTTTGGATATAGATAATTTTAAGATAATCAATGACACATTTGGGCATGCGGTTGGAGATGAAGTACTGGTCATCCTGGTCAAGATAATCCAGGGTGTAATACGCGATGGACAGGACAATATGGCCCGTTTAGGAGGTGAGGAGTTTGCCATATTGTTGCCTGAAACACCTGTGCATTTTGCTATGCAAGCTGCCGAGCGCTTGCGGCAAGCTGTGGAAGAAATCTCATTTCAAAGGCCGGTATTATTTAATCAGGAAGGTATGGATTTTCAACAGGATGTGCGGATTACGTGTAGTTTCGGTGTGACGGAATGTGATTTACGGGCCACAGATATCAATCAATCACTTGTTCGAGCAGACAATGCATTGTTTCAGGCGAAACGTAATGGGCGCAACCGTGTGGAAGGCGATCTGTCTATAACCACTTTGTAGGTTAAACGCTAAGTAGTAGCCATGTAGATAACCTTGAGAACAACAAGCATAAAATTGCTTTTTCAACCGGAAACCTGATTTACTGGACACACCTTTTCTTCAGAGCCTTTAACTTCATGGTTAATTATGATATCCGTCATTGTTATGAGAAAGAAAAGGTTACTTAAATCGTTGGTTCGCGGGTAATCGGATTGTTATAATAAAACTGGTCACCCAAACCATTTTATGAAAATAGCCGGCACATACTTCACTATGAGTAAAGTTTTTGCCCATCCGGATACCTTATTCATACAGGCAGCATTTGAATTAGATGACTGCTATTTTTGTTTGGTGAATAAACGCGTTTGGATAACCGAAACCTAAAGGATAAACTCGAAGCGAAAGAGACAGGATACAATGGCAACCATATTAAAAGGGAAAGATATTCTGGATGTAAAGGATCTAAAACTTGAACATCTCAGCCTGATTATGGAAACGGCAACCCGTTTTGAGAACGTGATGGCTTCCGGGGGAAGATTGAACAATATGGATGGCAGGGTGTTGGCCACCTTGTTTTTTGAGCCATCCACACAAACACGGCTAACTTTTGAAACAGCCATGTTGAAATTGGGAGGGCATGTTGTTTCCGTGACGGATGCTTCCAGTTCAGCGATTAAAGGAGAAACACTTTTCGATACAGGCAAGATGATTGATGGATATGCTGATCTGGCTGTTATTCGACACATGCGCATTGGTAGCTCTCGGGAATTAGCGGATGGTGCGGCTGTTCCGGTCATCAATGGTGGAGATGGATCAGGGCAGCACCCAACCCAGGCGCTGATGGATCTGATCACCATCCAAAAAGAAAAAGGCCGGTTGAATAATCTCACGGTGACCATTGCCGGAGATTTGAAGAATAGCCGCACGGCACATTCACTGGCCTGGCTATTGGGAAAATACGGCCCGCGTTTCTATTTTGTTTCAACGGCGGAATTGAGAATGCCGGAAGAAATCACCAGGGCTTTACGAATGGATCTTATTGAAGTATTTGAGACAACGAATCTCAATGAAGCGGCATTAAAGAGCGATGTGTTGTACATGACCCGTATTCAAAAAGAGCGTTTTTCGGATGAAGCAGAATATAAACGACTGAAGGGTACTTATATTGTCAACAAAGAGTTGGTTGAGCAATCCAAACCCGGCATTACAATCATGCATCCATTACCCCGGGTAGATGAGATCACCAGGGAAGTCGATGATTATGAAGGGGCGGCATATTTCCGGCAAGCTGCCAATGGGGTTCCCATTCGTATGGCCATCATTGCCTTGATCACCGGGCGTGAATAAGAAAGTCATCACCAACTGTCAGGTCGTCAGGTATGCTTACATAAGGAGAAAAAATGTCTGAAGGTTTAACTTCCAGGTTTGAATTGGTTACCAAAACAGGTGTACAGGCTAAAAAAATCCGTTGGAATCTTACTCCGCCATTATTATATGAAGAAGTGATAAAACGTGGTGAGGCAATGATCGCTGAACGCGGCCCACTGGTTATCTATACCGGTAAGAGCACCGGACGCTCTGCAAACGATAAATTCTTTGTCCGCGAATCTTCCAGCCAGGAGCATGTTTGGTGGGGGAAAACGAACAAACCATTTGATCCGGGAAAATTTGAAATACTAAAGAACCGCATTCTGGAATATTTCAGCCAGAAAGAGCTTTTTATTCAGGATTGTTATGGCGGTGCTGACCCGGATTTTCGTTTCCCGGTGCGGGTGGTGACCGACACCGCCTGGCAGAGCTTATTTGCTTATAACATGTTTATCCATGCAGAAAATATTGCCCCGAAAGATTTTTCTCCCGAGTTTACTATTCTGGTTGCCTCCGATTTCGAGGCCGACCCGGAAATTGATGGTACCCGTTCAGACGTGGTCGTAGCCATCCATTTGGGACAAAAAATGGCCCTGATCGCCGGAACTCGTTATGCCGGTGAGATTAAAAAGACTGTCTTTACCGTGCTCAATTATCTGTTTCCGTTACAGGGTATTTTTCCAATGCATTGTGCCGCCAATATTGGAAAGGAAGAGGATTCTGCATTGTTCTTTGGCTTGAGTGGTACCGGCAAAACCACACTCTCAGCTGATCCCAAACGCCATCTGATTGGCGATGACGAACACGGTTGGAGTGATCATGGTGTGTTTAATTTTGAAGGCGGCTGCTATGCCAAAGTGATCCGCTTATCGGCAAAGGATGAGCCGCAAATTTACAGCATGACCCAACGCTTCGGTACCATTCTGGAGAACGTGGTAATTGACCCCAGCTCCCGTTTGATTGATTTAGATGACGAAAATATCACCGAAAATACACGCGCATCCTACATGCTGCGCGAGATTGAAAATTACGAGCCTTCCGGTATGGGGCAGCATCCTAAAAATGTTATTTTCCTCACGGCGGATGCGTTTGGCGTTTTACCGCCAGTTTCACTGCTCACCCCCGAACAAGCTATGTATTATTTCTTGTCCGGGTACACTGCCAAAGTGGCAGGAACGGAAAAGGGCATTAAAGAACCCCAGGCCACCTTTAGCACTTGTTTTGGTGGTCCTTTTATGGTTCATCATCCGATGGTTTACACAAAATTGTTGGGAGAAAAAATCCAAAAACACCAGGCCAAATGCTGGTTGGTCAATACCGGATGGACGGGCGGACCATATGGAACGGGTTCACGCATCAAAATTGCCTATACCCGCGCGATGGTAGATGCGTTGTTGAATGGCGGCCTCGATGAGGTTGCCTTTAAGGAAGATCCGTTCTTCGGCGGCATGGTGCCGCAAACCTGCCCGGGCGTGCCTTCTGAGGTGTTAAACCCACGTATTACCTGGCCAGACCCGGCTGCTTATGATGAGCAGGCGAAAAAACTGGCGGGGATGTTTATCAAGAATTTTGAGCAATTTGCCAGTGAGGTACCAGCGGAAGTGTTGGCGGCGGGGCCGAAGGGGTAGGGTAATAGCGGTGGTTCCACCGGCGTACGTATATCCCAAAAACCGCAGGGAATTGGTGCTAACGATGTGTTGAAGCGCTTCAGTGATTTGGCAGGGTTTATCTATGCGGGTAACCGGGATTTTACAATCGCGATTCAACACTCAGTTTTTGTGAATGGATATAACCCAATCCACGGCCAGCATTCTTTGCCGGGGTGTTTGATATAATTCGCTTATTCTGACGTGATGTGATCGTAAAAATGGAGAAGTAATGAGAAAAAACAGCAAATCGGATAGGACTGATGTGGTCATTCGTCCGGCTGTACCGGCAGATGCAGAAGCCTTGCGTGAGCTGCGTTTAGAGGCACTCACAGCCCATCCGACAGCATTTAGCGCCGATCTGGAAACAAACCGTGCACAGACGGTTGCCATGTGGGTGGATAGAATTAACCGCTATGACCGGGATGAATATGGTGTCATCTATATTGCCGAAGCTGCCGCTAAGCTGGTAGGAATGATGGGTCTGGTCCGCGGAGATTCACCTAAAACCCGTCACAGCAGTTTCATTATCAGCGTTTATGTTACAAATGCCTGGCGCGGTCATCAATTAGGGGAGCGCTTAATAGACGGATGCCTGGGTTGGGCGCGGGAGCATGGGGTGGAGATCGCAAAATTAGGGGTCAGTAATACCAATTTTCCAGCCATCCAATGTTACCTGAACGCCGGTTTCAGTATTTATGGCGTGGAACCGAGTGCCATCCTGGTAGATGGAATATCCTACGATGAGTTTTTAATGAGTCGGAGAGTTTAAAGATATGTTGGAAAAGCCAAATTTATATGGGAAAGCAGTTGTTTTACGTCCCATTACAGTGGAAGATGCGCCAGCCGTATTTGCTGCCCTGGCTGATAAAGAAACCATGCGTCTGACAGGTACTCAGCAGGATTTTACTTACGATCAGGTTGAAGACTTTTGCGAGAAGATATCCCAGGCAGATGATCGCCTGGACTATGCCATTACATTGCCGGAAGCTCCGGCCTATATCGGGGAAGTGGTAATCAACGGAATTGATTGGGAGAATCGCAGTGCTAACTTTCGGATCGCAATGGGTGGGCAGCAGTATTTTGGCAAGGGCTATGGGACGGAAGCTGCCCGCTTGATCCTGAACTACGCGTTTCAAACATTGGGCCTCCACCGCGTAGAACTGGAAGTATATGATTTTAACCCGCGCGCCCAGCATGTTTATGAGAAGATTGGGTTTGTAAGAGAAGGTGTCCGGCGGGATGTTTTATTAAGGGAAGGGGAATACCATAGCGCTATCCAGATGAGTTTGCTTGAGGCGGAGTACAATAACTTGGATTAAGAGGAGGTTGTTGTGGCATCAAAGAAACTTTTACCGGTTATTTTTTTTGAATCTCAAACCGATTGGGAGGCATGGCTGGAAGACAACCAGACTGTTTCACCCGGTGTGTGGGTTAAAATGGCCAAGAAAACCTCGGGAATCGTTTCTTTGGATTACCCGCAGGCATTGGAGTCGGCCTTGTGCTATGGATGGATTGATGGTCAAAAAAATTCTTTTGATGATATCTACTGGTTGCAGCACTTTACCCAGCGGAGGCCCAGAAGTAACTGGTCAAAAATTAATTGTGAAAAAGTAACCGAGTTAATAGCACGGGGTAGAATGAAACCAGGTGGCATGAAAGTGGTTGAGGAAGCGAAACGTGATGGACGTTGGGAAGCTGCCTATGCCCCGCAGCGGGATATTGCAATACCGGCGGATTTCCTGGAGAAACTGGCTGAAAATCCGGTTGCCCGGGCATTTTTTGATGCGCTGGATAAACGCAATCGTTATATAATTCTGTATGAGATAGAAAATGCCAAAAAACAGGAAACACGCATCAAACGCATTGAAAAATTTATTGTGTTATTGAATGCTGAAAAAAAGTTGATATAGGAAATTTTTTGGTCATCAAGAAACAACCAGGACCAGGAGAACAGGAAGTAAGCCTCTGAAGCGAATTACTTTACTCTTAGTGATATTGCTTGTTGGTACAGGTTTGTCTGTGCAGCACTTTGTCTCGGCTCAATCCATTTCAGCCTCGGATCTGATTGCTGCGGTCAATGCCCTGCGTGCCAGTCGGGGATTAGAAGCTTACCAGGTGGATAGCAGTGCCATGGCTTACTCTCAGGAACACGCCGATTATATGGCATCTATCCAAACGGGAACGCATACACATAGTGATGGTTCATCGCCATGGGCTAATGGGTATGCAGAGAATGTCGCCAGCGGCAGCGTGGATTTTATGTCACTGGATTTTGTGATCAATACCATTTGGGCCGATGATATCCATATGAAGACGATGGTTGGTTATAGCAGTGGAGCCATTGGCGCAGGGAGTGCTGTAGGGAGTGATGGTGATATTTATATGGTGATTGATGTGCGTCCGGGAGCAGCCGTCAGTTATACGGTGCCGACCAGTAATGCGCCATTATCTGGCACGCAACAGGCAATAACCCCGGAACCTACCTGGCAGCCGGCGCCAACGGATATGATCCTCGCCGATGGCAGCCTGATTCATACGGTTGCCTATGGGGAAGCTTTGTGGAGCATTGCTATCAAATATGGGGTCAAGATAAATGAAATTCTTCAATGGAATGCAATGGCTGCCAGCACCAATACCATTTATGTTGGGCAGCAGTTGAAGATTATTTTACCGGTAACAATAACGCCGGCAACACCTACTCCAGCGACACCTTCTCCGGAAGTAAGTGAAACGGTTTCCACCATACAGGCCACCCCTTCAGTAACTCAAACAATGCAATCAACCGCTACCCGCAAACCAACTGTCACAACCACGCCAGTACCAACGGCTACACCTACAACGCGGCCCATGTTGTTAAAAAAACTTACCTCTGGCGATAAAACTACGACGACCATTCTGGTGATAGCTGCCGGAGTGATTGGCTTATTGTTGGTCGAATTGAACAGCCGGGCTGGTCGGCGCAATGAATCCCGGAAAGCATCGAAGCAAGACGAAATTGAACAGGATAATTCTGAATAGTTGAAACTAGACTGATGTGTAACTGTTATTTCAGGGGAGTTGACTAAGCGGTAGGATATACACCGCAATGTTTTTCTTAACAAGATTATAAAAAAATTTATTACGACGGGATTAGCATTATATACTTATTTTGTAAACAATGTTATTTTTCAAATAGAAGTTTCCATTGACCCCGAAAATAACCGCATTAGGGTTTTCAACCTGGGAGAATAAAATTGAAGTGGGTCAAATACGTTTTTATAGTGTTGCTAGCGGGGGTGTTGTTATTATCCGCACGATCATTGGTTTTAGCGCAAAGTGTTACAGCGAATGAATTGATAGAAGGGGTAAATGCCCTGCGTTCGAGTTTGGGATTGGCGGCTTATCAGGTAGATAGCAATATCATGCTGTATGCTCAGGAACACGCCGATTATATGGCTTCCATCCAAAATGTGACTCATAGGCACAGTGACGGCTCATCTCCATTGGAAAGTGGCTATCAGGAGAACATTGCTGGTGGCGACGCCGGGTTTATGACTCTCGATTTTGTAATCGATACGATTTGGGCGGATGAGATTCATATGAAAACAATGGTCGGCTATTCCATTGGTGCCATTGGCGCTGGGGCGGCAGTAGGAGAAGATGGCCAGATATATATGGTTATTAATGTTCGTCCGGGGCAGGCTGTCAGTGTGATAGTTCCAACAAGCAGCGGCAAGGCGGCTGACACACAGCCGGAAGTCAACACTCCTACCGTCGTTGAACCGGCTGTGACTGCTGAGCAAGTTTCGCTTTCAGACTCGGCTCAGGTGTATACGGTTGCCAGTGGGGACTCTCTATGGAGTATTGCCATCCAATACGGGGTCAAAATTGATGAAATTCGGCAGTGGAATGGGCTGGCGGCTGATGATAACACCATTTTTGTTGGGCAGCAGTTGTCGATATTCTTGCCGGTGACGGCCACCCCGGAGATCACTTTAGAACCCACAGCCGTTTCTACTGCGACAATGACCATCATGCCTGCCACACAGACACCGCAGATAACTGCAACCCAGACGCCAACGAGTACAAATACGAGTGAACCAGTCGTTGCACCTATCCTTCAAACCGGGTTAGAAGAAAAACCTCCTTCCGTTAATAAAATAACCACAATTATCGTGATTGTTACCGTTGCTGCAATTGGTTTGTTGTTGATAGAACTGCGTAATCGGGTAGGTCGAAAGAAACAACAGCCGGAAAAAAGCGCGGCAAATGACGAATTCAGCTAAGATAATCCTGAATAGAATGGTATCCGGTTTACGCTGATTGGAATACGCAGTGCAAACCAGCGGTGGTAATTTGATACAATAAACGCGGAAACCTGTCTGTAGATTGAGCATTTACCGGATAACCGGTACGGTTGATATTAAAAGGATTTCACCTGTTATGGCTTTGAACCTCGAAACCCCGCGTTTGATCTTACGCTCATTTCAAATGACCGATGTTGATGTCTTTGCTGCCTACCGTTCAGACCCGGAAATTGCAGAATATCAGGGTTGGGAAGCACCTTATAGCCGTGCCCAGGCAGTTTTATTTATTGAAGAGATGAATAAAATCCGGCCGGGTACACCAGGGGAATGGTATCAACTGGCGATCACGTTAAAAGAAGACGGCCGGATGCTGGGAGATTGCGCGTTTTATGTAATGGCTGAAGATGAACGCCAGGCAGAAATTGGTTTTACCCTGGCGAAGGAAAATCACGGCAAAGGGTTTGCGACAGAAGCCGTGACGCGCTTACTGGCCTATCTGTTTGAGGATCTCAATTTGCACCGCGTACGCGCGATCTGTGATGTGGAAAATACGGACTCATTCAAAGTGATGGAACGGGTGGGTATGCGCCGCGAAGCGCATTTTATCGAGCATTTATGGTACAAGAACCGCTGGTCGAGTGAATACTGGTTTGCCATATTACAGAGTGAATGGAATCAGCGAGCAAAGCCGTAATTAATATTGTTTACCGACTTTTAACAAAAATATTGTCAAAAGTAACCCATTGAACCTGATAACCTAAAAGACCTATGCCGCCCTGTGGATAAGTAGAATCGGAAGCCTCAAGCACCAATTCGTCGTTAATATAATAACGAATCAATTCCCCAACCACTTCAACCCGCATGTGATATGTGTTTCCATCCACCAGTGAAAAATTGGAGTTTTCTGCCAGGGTTTCCCCCAGGCATTGATCTTTAGGATCGAAGCGAAAAATAGCCACTCCTAACCGGTTACCGCCAATACGATAACCGGTACAGTTATTTTCTCTCCCAGCGTTGCGTACAACCAGGTATACCTGTTCAAATGAACCGGACCTGAATACGACATCTACATCCATGACGTAATCTTTCCAGGTGAGCGATTGGGTAAGGAAGGCATTGGGGACTGCTTCCGGGTTGGGTGGTTGAATTGCCAGGGCCGAATTGCCGTTGCGGTCCATTATTTCCCATTGGCCGATATTCAGGTTTTCCCAACCTTCTGTTGAATGGTCCTCGAAATTTTCTGCATATAACAGAGTGCCTGGCGAAAAATTTGAAACCAAGTTTTTCTTTTCCGTTTTACCAGAAAGCTGCAAATAGTACCAGACTGAGAAAAGCAGGAGCATGATCGAAATTAATAACGAACCCAGAGGGATTTTTTTCTTACTGAAAGCGGGGATATTTGTTGACTGCTTTTGTAAGAGTGTGGATATTAAGTCTTCTGTGGGTTGGTTTTGTTCTGAGATCTCTTGTTGTTTGTGTTCCATTAAAGCTTTTTCATAAGCTGCCTGGATGATCAGACGGTCGTCTTCTGCTAATTCCAATGCGTTACAAAATTTTTGAACATAGGCGATGGTCGGGAGATACCCATTTTCCTGATTTTCAATCCGGCTGATGACGGTGTGGTTGAAATTCATCCGGCTTGCCAATTGTTTCTGGGTAAGTCCGGATTTTACCCGATAGGTTTTGAGAAGGGTGGATATTTTTGTCATAGAAAATTTTCGCAAATTTGCAGGCAGGTATATAAAGGAAATTAACACATTGGATAATTATATAATGCTTCTATCAAACAATTCAGATAAGAGAGGGCTTTTTTATGCGTTCCAATTCAAAACATATTTACAGAAGTTTTCAATGGTTTCATTTCTTAATGATTCTGCTGATAATTTTTTTGGTTTCAATTATTCAAAGTAATCTGACCGTACAGGCTTCTTTTAGTGATTCGAAGGTTGTATCATCTGAGAAAAATGCAGTAGACACAGCCCGCTATTTGCAGATCGTTGCCGGTTCTATTCACACCTGTGGGTTATCTCCTGCGGGGGCAGTCCAGTGCTGGGGCAGTAACTGGGCCGGGCAGTTGGGTAATGGTACCTATTTCAGTTCAGCAGTACCGGTTAATGTAAACGGTCTTTCCAGCGGGGTAATTGCGTTATCTGCTGGGGTTAACTATACTTGTGCTTTGTTGGATGGTGGTGAAATAAAATGCTGGGGTGAGAATGAGTTCGGTATGTTGGGCGATGGAACCACTATAGCCGCCACGGTGCCGGTATTTGTGGATGGCATACAGAATGCAATATCTGTTGGCGCAGGTGGAGCCCATACATGCGCTGCATTGGAAGACGGTAGTGTAAAATGCTGGGGTCGTAACCATGTTGGACAGTTGGGACTGGGAACGATGGATGATACTTTGGTGCCATCTTCTGTTCAGGGGTTGAGTGGTCCGGTCAGTAAAGTGGAGGCAGGGATTTCACATACCTGTGCAGTTTTAGACAACGGGAATGTGCAGTGTTGGGGCAATAATGAGTTTGGTCAATTAGGCGACGGGACCAATGATAATTCTAATACACCTGTTTTGGTTTCCGGTTTGTTGGCTGCTGTTTCCCAATTATCAACAGAGCGAGATCATACCTGTGTTGTAATGGCAAATGGTACCATTCAATGCTGGGGACAAAACTGGGCAGGTCAATTGGGAAATGGGGAAACACAGAATGCGAATTCACCGGTTCAGGTGACCGGTTTGGCAGCATCGGCGCTCTCAGTGATGGCCGGTGGTGGTCATAGTTGCGCCATTGAAACAGGTGGATTGGTGCAATGTTGGGGTGCCAATGATAGAGGTCAATTAGGGAACGGTTTGTTTGTGGATTCTTTAGCACCGGTGGATGTGATCGGCTTGAGCAGCGGGGTGGTGGCTTTGGGCGGCGAATTCAGCCATACTTGTGCATCTTCTCCAACAAAATCGGTTTGTTGGGGCATCAATTGGGAAGGCGAATTAGGGGATGGGATTCAGTTGGTCAGCAGTGCTCCACGGGATGTGGCATTATTAGGCAATAATATTCAGGCATTAGCTGCCGGGAATGTTTCTGCCTGTGCTTTGGACGAAAATGGTGTCGTGAAATGCTGGGGTAGCAATTATGCCGGGCAGATTGGAAATAATGACTGGAATCAGGTAAGCAACCCTACGGCTGTCATAGGTCTGGATCAACCGGTGCAGCAAATTGATGTTTTCGAAGCTACGGTATGCGCATTGGATGAAAATCAGGCTGTTAAATGCTGGGGATTAAATGATTTAGGGCAGGTTGGAGACGGTACGAACGAAAATGCATTAGTTCCGCGTGATGTAATAGGTTTGCAAAGTGATGTTACCTTTATAACCACCGGACGTTTTCATAACTGTGCCGTGCTGCAAAATGGAACAGCACAATGCTGGGGAAATAACCAATATGGCCAATTGGGTGATGCCAGTTATAACCATGCCAATCAGCCGGTAACTGTGGCTGATTTATCAAATATCTCAGCGGTGAGTGCTGGAAGTGACCATACTTGCGCTTTGCTTTTTGATAAAACGGTTAAATGTTGGGGTGGTAATGGGGATGGACAATTAGGTGATGGTACAAATGATTCTTCCCTGACACCTGTTATGGTGGGTGGATTAAGTAATATAAAGGCTTTGGCTTCTAGTTTATGGGATACCTGTGCATTAACGGAGGGTGGAGCGGTAAAATGCTGGGGTTCAAATCATTCTGGTCAACTTGGGAATGGCAGTGGCGCACCGTCCAATGTTCCAGTAGATGTGATTGGCATGTCCAGTGGTGTTACCAGTATTTCCGGGGGATATGACCATTTTTGTGCTGTCAAGAATGAGGCTTTATATTGTTGGGGGGCAAACAATCAGATTCAACTCGGCAGTGGTCAGACCATAGATTCTAGCTCCACGCCGTTAGTGGTGGAAGGAATGGCTGCTAATATCACTGAAGTATCTACCGGCAGTGCATTTAGTTGCGCAATTGCATCCGGTCGGGCAAAGTGCTGGGGAAATAACTCGGGGGATTCATTGGGATTGGGACGTGACCTGTTTTTTGCTGAGCCGTTGATGGTAGTCGAAGATCAACCCCAGATACTTCAGGTAAATTACAGTGATGGTGCGCCGGGTAGTGTGTTTGTTGCACGCGGTAGTGGTTTCCCGGCCGGTCAGAGTATGACGGTTAATGTTGTCAATCTGGAAAGTGGCGGATCTGATTCCAAAAATGGTTCGGTACAAGGTGCCCAAATTGGAATAACCACGAATGCCCTTGGTGAGTTTATTATGTTTCTGGAAACGCAGGGCGCTGATCAGGGTACATATCAGTTGAGTACACAGGGTACAGCTGGTTTAATATCCTCTGTATTGACAATTGATGATTCTGCTCAGATTCGCCAACCGGAAGGTGGCGGAAAAACGCTTTCCATATTCTATTTTGTCTATTTGCCAATGCTCACACGATAGATTAATATAATATTTTTACTGTGTGAAGGATATGTCATGGACGATCAGGGGATTGTCCATGACTTTTCATTTATTATGCTCGATGTTTTTTGAATTAAAGCTCTGGCGCCTGTTTGTGCCACTCGGTTGTGAGTTGGTAGGCATGCCCAACGCGAAACAGCAAATCTTCTTTGAAGTGCGGGCCAATGAGTTGCATGCCGATGGGCAGTTGTTCTTCATCGAAGCCGCAGGGCAGGGCCAGTGCTGGAACGCCAGCCAGATTGATCGGTAGGGTGAATACATCTTCCAGGTACATGGCCAGCGGATCATTGGAGTGTTCGCCGATTCGGAAGGCGGTGCTGGGTGCGACGGGTGTGGCAATTACATCCACATTCCGGAAAGCGTTCTCGAAATCGCGTTTGATCAGCGTCCGTACTTTTTGCGCCTGGCCGTAATAGGCATCGTAATAGCCGGCGGAGAGGGCATAGGTACCCAGCATGATGCGGCGTTTAACCTCTGAGCCAAAACCTGTGCCACGGCTTTGTTTGAACATCTCCAGCAGGTTGCTGGCATCGGCGCTGTAACCAAATCGCACGCCTTCGTAACGTGCCAGGTTGGCCGATGCTTCGGCGGGGGCGATCAGGTAATAAACCGGTAAGGCATATTTTGTGTGCGGTAGACTGACAGGTACAATCTGGGCCCCCAGTTTTTCTAAATGGGCAATTGCCTCGCGCACGGCTTTTTCTACCGCCGGCTGCATACCTTCAATGAAATATTCGTTGGGGACACCCACACGTAAACCGTTTAGGCTGGTGTTGCCGTCCAGTTGTACGGATGGAACGGGTACATCCATACTGGTCGCGTCGTGTTCATCCAGACCGGCCATGTGTGGAAAAAACAGGCTGATGTCTTCAACTGTCTGGGCAAAGGCGCCCACCGTATCCAGTGAGGAACCGTAGGCCACCAGGCCATAGCGTGAGATGCGCCCATAGGTGGGTTTTAGCCCGCTGATACCACAAAAAGAAGCCGGTTGGCGCACTGAACCGCCCGTGTCACTGCCCAGAGCAGCCGGGATAAAGCGCGCAGCCACTGCGGCAGCCGAGCCGCCGGAGGAACCACCTGGCACACGAGTCAGATCCCACGGGTTGTGAGTGGTGTGGAAGGCCGAATTTTCGGTGGAAGAACCCATGGCGAACTCGTCCATGTTGGTCTTACCGATAATGATTACACCGGCATCCACTAGTCGTTGAACAGCAGTGGCGGTATGTGGGGGTACAAAATCAACCAGGATTCGTGAGCCACAGGTACAGCGTACATTTGCCAGGGTGAGGACGTCTTTAATCGCGATCGGCAGGCCGAGTAATGGGGGCAAGCTTTGTGTGTCTTTTGTGTCAGTGCGCAAGGTGTCGGCAGCTTGCGCTAGCGTCAATGCTTGCTCAGCGATGAGGGTAATGAAGGCCTGTACTTGTGGTTCCAGAGTTGTGATGCGATCCAGATACGCTTGAACCAGTTGTACGCTGGTGACTTGTCCATTTTGCAGGGCGTCCAGACATTGCCTTACAGTGAATCCGGTCTGAATGCTCATGGGGCATCCTCCATCACCGGCGGTACCTGGAATTGGTTATCTTTTTGATGTGGCGCGCCACGCAGAAGCGTCTGCGGATCCAGGCTGGATTGGATGGTGTCGGGACGCAGAACAGAACGTTCCGGCAGTACAGATGCGGTTGGCGGGATTCCGGCGGTATCCAGATTTTGCAGCATGGCAGCATAATCCAGAATGGCGGAGAGCTGCTCGCGGTATTGTTCTTTTTCAACGGCAGACAGCGTCAAACGCGCCAACTCGGCGATATGTTCAACTTCTTGAATGGTCAGGCTCATCAGGAAACTCCAATCCTTTGGCGGGGATGTGGGGTAATTATAGCGGGAAAAAGGTATTAGTAACAAGAAATAAGGCAATTTGTGATTAAGATATCAGAAAACAGGGGATTTAATCCTGCTTCCTGATACCCACTAAAAAACTCCTGCTTGGCTGAGTAAAAAAAAGCCGGTGGGATAAACCACCGGCTTTTTGGTAAGTAATCTATATCGATCTTTTTTCGCGATCGTAATTGTTCCCCAGGAATCCGGGAACGCGCGCCTTTTTGAAGGTGAAAACCATCACCAGAATGGTGCCGATGTACGGCAGCATTTGCAGAAACTGGTACGGGACGATAGAACCAATAACCTGCACCCGGAAAGCCAGTACTTCCACACCGGCGAAGAAGAGTGAACCAAATAGAATTGGCAACGGGCTCCAGCCGCCAAAGAATGTCAACGCGATAGCCAGCCAGCCGCGGCCCATCACCATGCCTTCGGTGAAGGTACCGGCATAGACCATTGGCAGGTAGGCGCCGGCTAGGGCGATCAGGGCACTACCAACAATGCTGCTCCAGTAGCGCATACGAATGGTATTGATCCCAAGGCTGTCAGCAGTCATGGGGTACTCGCCCACAGCACGCAGTTCCAGCCCTTTTTGGGTGCGGTACAGAAAATACCATAGACCAATTGAAACAATGATGGAGAGATACACCAAACTGTTTTGATTGAATAGAATGGGTCCCAGAACCGGGATCTGGCTGAGCAGCGGGATGGGTAGATCTTTCAACGTGGGGATCAATGGCGGGGTCAGGGTGATGCCAATGATGATTTTGGGCAGCAAGGTGGAAAGACCGATTCCAATAAAAAACAAAGCCAACCCGATAACGAATTGATCCATCTTTAAGGAGGTGGTGAAATAGGCAAGGGCCAATCCAAAGATAGCTCCGGAGATCATGGCGACGACTATTCCCAGAAAAATATTACCGGTAAGGTAACTGACCAGGAATCCCAAAGAAGCGCCTACTAACATGATGCCTTCCTGGGCTACATTAAAGACACCGGTGCGTCCGCTTAGCATGGTTCCTTGCCCGGCAAGGACAAAAGGCACCATGGACAGTAAAATGAGTCTGATAAATTCAACGACTGTATCCATTTTATTTCCTCCGGACCACATCGGATAATAGTACAAACAGCAGAATAAGGGCCTCAACGATGAAGACCATTTCTACCGGGATCATTAATGTGCGCTGCATGGCGCTGGCGCCTACTTCCAGAACGGCAATCATGAACGCTACAAAAGGTACTGCAAGGTTATTGCCTTTGGAGATGAGACCAATAATCAAACCAAGCACTAGAAAATTGGATTGCATACCTTCGATCAGGCGGTGTTGTACACCGGCTACTTCAATAGCACCGGAAAGACCGGCTATACCACCGGCCAGAACCAGTGAAAAGACGAACATACGTCGCACTTTGATCCCATAAACGCCGGCCGCTCGCGGGTTGGCGCCGGTAGCGATCAGTTCGTATCCACCGGTGGTACGTGAAGTGTAGATATACACCCCGGCAGCCACCAGGATCGCCAAAATGATACCGCTATGCAAGGGTGGGTTATTGATCAGCATGGGTAAGAAACCTCCACTGCCGATAGCGATGGTGGTGGGGTGTCCGGCACCCGGATCGCGCCACGGGCCGGTGCAAACGTAATCGATTAAGCCGAACGAAACGAAGTTGAGCAGTACCGTGGAAAGAATTTCATTAATATTGAATTTGTACAGTAGCCAAGCGGGGATAAAGCCCCAGATCGCGCCGCCAATTATTCCACCCAGGATAACCAGGGGGATGAGCAAAATGGGAGGTAGGCTGGCGAAAATGATCCCCATTGCCACAGCGCCAATGCCGCCGCCAATCATTTGTCCTTCGCCGCCGATATTGAACTTGCCGGCAGTGAGTGGCACGGTAAAGGCTAAGGCTTGAAGAACCAGCGGAACAAATTTTAATAGAGTCTGAATGAAACCATTTGGGGTACGGAACGAAGTGAACAGAATGGTGGAATAAGCTTTAAAGACGTCAAAACCCATTAGGGCAATGAAAATCCCTGCCGCCACAAATGAAGCGATGACAGCGATCAAATAAGGGAGTGATTTTTTTACGAAAGTCATATCGCTTTGCTCCTATGCGGGTTGATTTTCGAGCTGTATGCCGCTCATCAAACGCCCAATAGCGTATTTATCAAATTGGCCGCGAACCAGAATACCAAGAATCTCACCGCGGTATAGTACTGCGATACGGTCACATAAGCGGATCAACTCATCCAGATCTTCCGAGATGAGCAGAGTAGCCGCCCCTTGTGCGCGTCGTTCTAGCATTTTCTGGTATACAAAATCCATTGAAGGAATATCCAAACCGCGGGTAGGGTTGTGAGCAATCATCAGTTTGGACGGCATGGAAAAGGCCCGGGCAATTAACACCCGCTGAATATTACCGCCGGAAAGATTTCCGCCAATGTCTTCGGGACCGCTGGTTTTAATATTGTATTCAGAGATATGTTTGCGAGTTTCGGAATACACGGTTTTCCAGTTAATGAATGTTCCGTTGCTGTAGGGTTGGCTCCGGTGATGCCCCAGAATCAGGTTCTGGGCTACATTGGCTTTGGGCAGGAAACCATCGTGCAAGCGGTCTTCCGGGATATACGAGATACCCATGCGGAAAAGGTCTTCATTGGTTTTCATGGTGATATCGGTGTTATCCAGCGAAATATTACCCTGGTTAACAGGGATTACCCCGGTAACCACTTCAGCTAATTCCCGTTGACCGTTGCCGGCTACCCCGGCAATACCCATAATTTCACCACCAAATATATCCAGATCAACTGCTTTAAGACGAGTGACGCCTTCTTTATTGACCACATGCACGTTTTTTAACTGAAGTGCGCTTTGCGCAATGCTGCTGCGTTCATAGGCTTTGCGTTCTTCGGTGGCAAAGTAAATGGAATTTTCTATATCCATTTTGTCACCTACCATGGCGCGCACAAAAACCTCTTCCGATGCGTCCTTACGATCCAGAGTGGTGATATTACTTCCTTCACGTAATACAGTAATCCGGTCACATACACTGAGTACTTCACGCAGTTTATGGGTAATGAATACAATGCTGAGACCGTCATTAACCATCACGCGTAAGGATTCAAACAAGGCATCCACTTCTTGCGGGGTGAGGTTGGTCGTAGGTTCATCCAGAATGAGGATATCCACACCACGATAGAGAGCCTTGAGGATTTCCACCTTTTGCCGGGTACCCACGGTAAGTGTGTCGATGGTGGTGTTCAGGTCCACCTGCAATCCAAAACGCTGGCAGAGTTCCTGTATTTTTTCTATTTCGCCTTCCATTTTCATGGTGTAGCGGTTTTTTACATCGGTGCCCAATATGATATTTTCCAGCACCGTAAAATTGCTGATTTGCAGAAAATGTTGGTGAACCATGCCAATTCCCTGGTGGATGGCATCGCGCGGTCCCTGAATATTTACCTTTTTTCCACGTAATAGAATTTCGCCTTCATCTTTTCGATAAAGACCGTAAAGGATATTCATCAGAGTTGTCTTGCCCGCACCATTTCCCCCCAACAAACCGTGGATTTCGCCTCTTTTGAGACTGAATGTGACGCTGTCCAGCGCCACGATTTGTCCAAATACTTTCCGAACATTCGTCAGTTCAAGAATATTTACTTTTTCCATAACCTTCAATCACCTTTAAGCCCGATAAAATGTTTGCTTAATTGACTAAAAATTGCACAAGGTGCTTATTTGTGGAAACTCCGCAGGATTCCTTTTGTAGGAAATCCTGCGGATAATTGATCAATAAAATTTTATGGGATACGGCTTATTTAATTTCGCTGGTATCTTTGACCACGGTAATTTTGCCACTGATCACATCGTTGATCACAGCTTCCATTTCGGTGCTGACAGTTTCATCTACATTCATTAATGGGGTCTGGATGATTACACCGGTGTCAAAACCGAGCGGATAATAACCACCGGTTTCGCCAGCCTGAATCTTGGCATAAATGGCTTTCAATGGGCCGGCAAAATCATAGATCAAGGAGGTGAGGTAGTTGTCGGGAGCGTAACTGGCTTTGTCAGAGTATTTGGCAGTAACCAGAACTTTGTTAGATGAGGCTTTAACAGCTTCGAAAACACCAAACATACCCAGGTTAAGCGAACCCATTATAACATCACAGCCTTCGGCAATGAGCGCATCGGCAACCTGACGGGCTTTGGTCGGATCATTAAAGTCACCTGCCCAAACCATTTTTACTTCCACATCCAATCCCAGATCACTCACAGCTTGTTGAATAGCATGTGCTTCAGCATAAGAGAAGGGCAGGGTGAGACCACCAACATAACCAATTTTACCGGTTTTGCTGGCCTTAGCGGCTACAGCACCAATACCATAAAATCCGACTTGGAAGTTGCGATCGATAAACCAAAGATTGGCAGGAGAGTCTTCAAGCGGTGCATCGCCTTCAGCAATGAAGACGACATCTGGAAACTGTTTGGCCAGGTCTGCGGTTTGGGTTACAAATTGACCACCGTGAGTCCAGATGATATTGTAACCAGCATCGACATATTCACGCATCACACGATCAACATCCGGTACGGCAACACTTTCAGAGTACGCGGTTTCAATTCCGGTGGCTTTTTGTAATTCGCTGACACCTACATAGGCTAAGGTGTTATAGTCAGCATCGGTAATCACACCAGGGAAAATAGCGGCCAGTTTGTAGGTCTTAGCCTGTTCAACTGGTTCTTCAACTGGTGCAACAGCGGGAGCGCATTGGGTGATCAATAAAGACAACAGGACCACAAGGGTCATTAACAATACTTTGGACTTTCTCATAGCTTAACTCCTCTAAATACAATAATGGACAAACAGATATCGTAACCGTTCTCCCTCCAGTTACACTTTTTATCTTACACTTTTTTTAGGGCAAGTCAATCGTAGTTTAGAAATAAGTGGCAAATCGAAGTAAAAAATCCGTAAAAAAGTGATTTTTGACAGGGGTTTTCCCCCTAATATTTTTCCTAAACACCCGCAAACCCCGTTTTATGGTGATGATACAAGAACTTTTTCTAAAAATAAGTCTTTGCTGTTGTGTCTATCGGAATTTGAGTATAATAAATTTACCCTATATTCCAAGAGGAGTACGCATGAGGATAACAATAAAGACCCCAAAAACACGTGATGATTTTAAAGCATATTACGATTTGCGTTACCGTGTGTTGCGTGAACCTTGGGGACAGGCTAAAGACACCGAAAAAGATGATTATGAACCAATAAGCCAGCACTTTATGGCTGTGGATGAGGACAAAGGAAAAATTGTTGGTGTGATAAAGGTGTTTGAACGATCAGCCGGGGTGGGTTGGGTTTCACACCTTGCTGTAGATCCCGCCTATCAGAAAAAGGGTATTGGAAAACAATTACTGGCTGCGGTGGAGCAAGCTGCCCGAGAAAGCGGCTATACAGTTTTGGGTTGCATGTCTCGTTTGAATACGACCCTCTACTTTGAAAAAAACGGCTTTTTTATCGCTGGTATTCCCAATCATTATTTTGGAACCACGCAGGTGGTCTGGATGGAAAAAAAACTTTAAAACAGAACGATACAAAAAAGGTTGCTCCATTTTTGGAGCAACCTTTTTTTGTTAATCCGCGTTGGCTGCGGCAGGTTTCTTAAAGAGTCTCATAAGTAAATGGAATATCCCGCCTAAAGGCGCTACAATCCAGGAGGCCAGACCGTTGATCAGAGAAAAACCTTGCCCAAGCCAGATCAATACCGGGCGGAAAAAGCGCATAAAAGGTAGATGAGCATATGCCAGACACAGCGCAAGTGTGGCGATGGAGATCCCAAAACGGGCCCAGTCACTGAACTCGATATGAGCAAGTTCTTCTAACAGTATCTCTATACCGATATTGAGAACCAGGATATAGGCGGCTGTTTTAAGGATTGGTTCTTTTTCCACCACATAACTGAAGATGCCGGCGGCAAAGCGCATCACCAGAATACCGATAGCCACACCCAGCATGACGATTAAAATATGGTCGGATAATGATACCGCGGCTACTACATTATCCAGACTGAAAGCTAGATCCATTAATTCCACATTCATCACTGTCAGCCAGAAACCGTTCTGTTTCACGGTGCGCATGGCATCGTCCTCGCTGCCTTCATGGCCGGGTGCGCCCAGGTCGTCCAGTGCAAGTCGAATGAGATAAGCAGCGCCGATCAATTTCAACCAGGGATTGCGGATGATAACGCTTGCCAGCAACAGCATGATACCGCGACCGGCATAAGCGCCTATCAATCCAACACGCAAGGCAGCCAGGCGCTGCATTCCCAGGGCCTTATCCAATCTATGACCCAGTTTACCTATCCATTTCGGCCAGGGAATGGGTTCGTGTTCAGGGAGACGCGCGACCATTGCCCCTAATATAGCTGCGTTATCAATGGAAAGAATGCCTTCTAGAAAAATTAATTGTATGATGATGACAATTACTGACCAGTCCACAGTAAACTCCTTTAATTTTGAGATTAAGAACTTGAAATTCAACCACGCAGGTATGATACGGGATTAATGGGTCGAATTTGCATTTATTTTGCTGTATTTAAAGAATGATGGGATGTTTAGTTTTGTTATACCACCAGCTTTATACTTTTAGTTCAAAATTAAGTAAGTTGTCGAAAGATGGAGGATGAAGGTCACTCAAGCCGGGTGACCATAAGATAGGTGGGAAGGGATTTATTAATGATATTTTCCCAGTTTGTGAAGATAAAATGTAAATACTGAGAAAAAAAGCTCCATTTAATCTGATTATGGATTATTTGGATGTAAATCATAATAAAATTTGTGAAATTTGGTTCAAAAACAGGATACTTGTCGGACAATTGCTTATTGACTCTCATTTTGGGCTTTGCTATACTGATAAGGTGCTTGCCATTATTATCCGTAGAAAATTGAGAGTATTTATATAAAAACATTATTGGCTTGCCCCGTTGCATTATAGATTTGCAATGGGATTTTTTACTTGTCAGCTAACCGGAGTTTTTGTGAGAAGCTCAGGTTCACCCTTAGGAATGCCCATCTATTTATTATTGAGGAGTAAAAAATGAAAATAACACCCCCAGTACCAGTTTCTGTAGATAAAATGACCATTGACGTATCCGAAATTGAAGGTTTGTTACAGGCGCCGCCCATGAATCTACCGGCGTGGCAGGATGCATCCTTCTTGTTGGGCGATGGCCGCACCATGTTTATCCGCTCCATGACTGATCAAGATGTTCCCATGCTGTTGGATTTCATGAAACTTGTTATGCAGGAAGAAAAAGATTTTTATGATATCGTTGGCGCCCGTGTTTATGCTGAAATTCTTGGTGTAAAACGCAAGCGTTTAAAGGACCCCTTCACCCTCTTAGGTTTAATTGATGGTGAGTTTGTGGGTTTTGCCAATGGGCGTTTCATGAATAAAGAAATTGCCCTCAGCCTGCATACCATGGCCTTCTCTCGCCGCGGCAAAGTGGGTTGGGCAATGTATTACGCCAAAACCTACTATGCTCTCGAAGTCTGCAAAGCCAATCAGTGGTGGTCCACCTTTGAAAGCTACAATGGCTGGCGCATGGCCGGTTTAGCCATGGCTCAACCGACATTACCCTGGCCAGAATATCAACACGAGTTGGGCGGCGCCAAGATTTACTATGTAAATCAGGATTCCTGGAATGCCAGCCTCAAGGGTTGGCTACCGAACTATATCGGCAACGATATGGACTTCAACCCAACCGACGAAGTGCGCAAAGCCAATGAAGTAATGCGCATGCCGGATAAATTGGAACTCTAATAAAACCCGATAATCTGGATGGATCGGGGTTTCCTGATCCATCCGTATTACTGTAGTTCAAATTAGCGGTATTCAATACGCAGAATAATTTTCTAAATAAATACATAAAATTGTTTTTACCCTGATTTCGGTTAGCTGAACACTCACATTATCGGTAGTACATTAACAGCATTCCATTAAAAATAAAAAGGTTGGCATCTGGCCGGATTTTAAAAAAAACCTCAACTTGAGAAATTTTTCTCAAGTTGACTCCCCGATCTGGATTCGCTATACTGAATTTGAAAGACTTGTCTAACAAGTTCCCCTCAACCAAATGCCAACCGGCTTAGGTTTCCATAAACCAATCGTAAGATTGATTTTTATTGTCCCCTAAAAAGAGCTGTTTTGAAAAGAGCTCTAAAAAGTTATTTCTGAATAACCAAATGTTTATTGTGAAGCAGAAGTTAAAAACGAAATGATAAGTACGAAAGCATGGTATTGCCGTTCGTTTTGTTTGTCTGCGAAAATCCAGGAGGTAAGAAATGGCAGTTATAAAAGCAGAGATCAGGTCAGGTTCTTATTTTGACTCAGCTGTGCTCATGCAATTACAGCGCTCTATGGCCCAATTGGAAGGCATTCAGGACGCTGGAGTTGTGATGGGTACAGAAGATAATAAAGAAATTTTGGCGCATATAGATTTATTGAGCCCGGAAGTAAAAGCCGCCAGGCCGGATGATATGGTCGTTGTAGTTCGTGCTGATACAGAAGCTGCGGCGACAGAAGCTTTGGGCAAAGTTGAAGAATTACTTACCCGCAAGAAAGCCAATGTAGACCAGGTAAAACGTCCCAAGAGTGTTGAGGCAGCCGTCGAAATGCTTCCGGATGCCAGTTGGGTGCTTATTTCGGTCGCGGGTCGTTTTGCAGCCGGTGTAGCTCGTCAGGCATTGGCTTTAGGTAAACATGTATTCCTCTTTAGTGACAATGTGTCGGTTGAAGAGGAAATTTCTTTAAAGAAGGAAGCAGCCGAAAGAGGTTTGCTTGTAATGGGCCCGGATTGCGGTACCGCAATGATCAGTGGAATTGGGTTGGGTTTTGCCAACAAAATTCGCAAGGGACCTATTGGTGTGGTTGCTGCTGCTGGAACTGGTTTGCAGCAGGTGACTACCCGTATCCACCAGTTAGGCAGTGGAATTACCCACGGAATTGGTACCGGTGGACGAGACTTGAAAGACGCCGTTGGTGCAGCGACTTTTCTGATGGCCTTGGATGTGTTGGCGCGTGATCCTGAAACGAAAGTGATTACATTGGTTTCCAAACCACCCGCGCCAGCTGTAGCTGAAAAGGTGATTCACAAAGCCCGTCAGATCAATAAGCCAGTAGTAATCAATTTCATTGCTCGCAAACCAACCACACGCCGGGAAGGCAATCTGTTTTTTGCTACCGGTATGGATGATGCCGCCGCGCTTTCTGTGGAGCTGGCAGCCAATCCCCCGGATCTGAGTGTAGGTGATGATTTACCCGTGAAGAAATTTGCTTCCGGGCAGCGATATTTCCGTGGTTTATTTTCTGGTGGCACATTGGCCTATGAGGCTCAATTCCTGCTTGAGGAATATGTGGGTCAGGTATTGGCCAATGCTCCTATTAAAAAAGAAAACCAACTCAAAGATTCACTTAAAAGCGAAGCCAATTGTATTGTGGATCTCGGTGAAGATGAGTTTACCGTTGGCCGTTTGCACCCGATGATGGACAATGAATTGCGTGTTCGCCGCCTCCTGGAAGAATCCAGGGACCCCGAAGTGGCCGTCATTATGCTGGATGTGGTCATTGGTTTTGGCTCTCATCCGGACCCGGCCAGCGAACTGGCCCCGGCTGTTGCCAAGGCCAAAGCCGAAGCGGAAAAAGCAGGCCGTTATCTGGAAGTGGTCGTAGTGGCTACCGGTACAGATTTAGATCCACAGAACCTGGATAATCAGGTGGCACAAATGCGCGCTGCCGGTGCCTGGGTGTCTTCGAGTAATGAGGATGTTGTTCGCAGAGCAGGAAGTATTCTGCGGGCTTTAAACCAGGAAGTAGAAGCGGAAGCAGTATTTACTCCGGTTGACCTGGGTACCCTGAAAAAAGAATTAATGGCAATCAATGTTGGTCTTGAATCGTTTGCCGAAAATCTGACGGCCCAGGGAACGCCTGTAGTCCATGTGGATTGGCGTCCTGCAGCGGGTGGTAATGAAAAATTGGCAGCTATACTCGAAAGAATGAAAAAATTTAATGGTTAATTTCACCGTTAATATTGATTCGTGTGAACAAGTTTTGATAGTCCTTAATAGGAGTGAAAAATGACGATAAATATTAATCAAGCAAACCAAAAAGCCGTGGAAGCCTTTATGGAAGCCCGACCGGTTCTGGTGGGTGTTGCAAAAGCGATTGATGTAATTCCCGGTATGCATAAGAACCTGTTTTTACATGCTGGCCCTCCCGTAACCTGGGAACGCATGGCCGGTCCGGTACGTGGTGCGATGATTGGTGCGATGATCTTCGAAGGCCGTGCCAAAACAGCATCCGAAGCGGAAGCGATTTTAACCAGCGGCACAATTGAGTTTGCGCCCTGCCATCATTTCGATTCAACTGGACCAATGGCGGGTGTGATGTCACCCTCTATGATGGTGTATATTGTTGAGAACAAAACCAATGGATATAAAGCCTTTTCTGGTTTGAACGAAGGTCGAGGTAAGGTCTTGCGTATGGGCGCATACAGTGATGAAGTTATTGCCCGTATGCAGTGGTTGAATGATGTTCTCGGACCGGTAGTGGATACAGCTTTAAAGGAAATGGGTGGGGTCGATATCCGTACATTGTTGTCCAAAGCACTGCACATGGGTGATGATGGGCACAACCGTTTGGATGCTGCTTCACTGCTTTATACCAATTTGTTGGCTCCTTATATTGCGAAAAATGCAAAAGATGCAGCCACATCCTCTGAAGTGATTAAGTTCCTCGGCGAGAACGCACTTTCAATTCTCAACCCGGTAATGGCTGGTTGTAAAACCATGACCATGGCTGGACACAATATTGAAGGTTCCACCATTGTCACAACCATGTGCCGCAATGGTACCGATTGGGGTATTCGTGTCAGTGGGTTGGGTGACCAGTGGTTCACTGCACCGTCGCCAATTGTTAAAGCCTTATATTTTCCGGGATTTACCGAAAAAGATGCCAATCCGGATATTGGAGACAGTGTCATTACCGAAACATCCGGTATCGGTGGTTTTGCAATGGCCTCTGCCCCGGCTCTGGTCACCTTTATCGGGGGCACACCGCAGGATGCTATTAATACAACCCTGGATATGTACCAGATTACATTTGGTGAACATAAACATTTCACTATTCCTTTCCTGGATTTTCGTGGAACCCCAACCGGTGTGGATATCCGCAAAGTGGTTGAATTGTCAATGACACCACGGGTTAATACCGGTGTAGCGCATAAAGATCCGGGCGTTGGTCAGGTTGGTGCTGGTGTCGTCAGTGCTCCGATGAAAGTATTTGAAGATGCACTGGTTGCTTTTGCAGAAAAATATGGCATCTAGGATGCCTTATAGAAAGTATTAATGGGAGGTAGTATGGATCGAGAACGTTTTGTTAAGATGATGGCGGAAGCCAAAATGTTTGATCTCACACAGGATTGCAGCATTTTTACCCCACCTTTTCCCGGTGATAAATCATTAGAGGTACATTTCTTCAAACGCGTTACCGGCGCGTATGGTGGCGGCGCAGGTGCCAACGGTCAGATTTTGAATTGGAGCAACTCTGTGGGTACCCATTTGGTAGGCGAAACAGCTTATCATTCCGGTGGTCGCGCAATTTCTGATATTTCATTAAAAGATTTAAGCGGTGTTGGTGTAGTAGCCGATATCTCCGCTCTGGTTGGAGATTATGATCTGTATACACCCGAGATGATCGAATCGGTTGTAAAAGTTAAAGAAGGCGATGTGTTGATCATCAACACTGGTTACAACCGCTACTCTTGGGACCGGCCAGATGTGTTCAATGAAAAAGCACAGGGCGGTGTAGAGTCCAAAGAATTTGGTTTTCTGGTTCGCCATCCCGGCCCATCACCGGAATTTTTCCAATGGGTAATGGATAAGAAATTGAAATGGGTAGGCGTGGATTGCGGTACTGCTGAACATCCGATGAATACACCTATCCGTCGCTTACATGAGAATGAATTTAAAAAAGCTGAAGCAAAACTGGTAGCAAAATACGGCAAAACCTGGGACGAAATGTTCCCACAGGATTGGTACTATGAAATGACTCATGTTACCATGCCGAAAAACCATGTGCTCTTTGTGGAATCGATTGTCGGTCAGGTAAATGAGCTCAAGAATCAACGTGCCTGGCTTACTGTACAACCAATCCCATTCATGGAAGTGGAAAGCGCCTGGGCGCGTGTCGTGGCTTATCAGGCTCCCACCTGGATGAAAGAAGATGAGTTCTATGCTGAAATGGAAAAGGCAGTCATGTTTGATATGTCGGTTCCTTTCAGTGTTCGCTCACCCCAGTGGGCAAACTATGAACCACTCACAGTGAAATATTTCAAACGTGTAGGTGGAGCTCATTACGGTATGGCCCGCAATGGTTCGATCTGTAATGCTTCTATTCATCTGGCTACCCATATGGATGGAGAAAAACACTTTTATCCCAATGGGCGTTCCATTGGGCAGACGCCATTGGAAGAGTGGGTTGGCCCCGGCGTGATTGCTGATATCTCCCATCTGGTGAGTAATTCCAGTGTGTATACCCCCGAAATGATTGAATCGGTGGTGGATGTACACGAAGGCGATATCCTGGTGATCAAAACCGGTTGGTACAAATTTGGCTGGATGAGTGAGGATTCGGATGAATTTCGCTATATGATCAAGCACCCAGGTCCGTCTCCTGATTTTGCCGTGTGGGCAGCCGAGAAGAAGATCAAATGGATCGGTGTAGATTGCGTGGCCGCGGACCATCCGATGAATACTATTCAACGTATCTGGCATCCCAAGACCTTTGAAGAGGCCAATCAAAAATTGATTAAAGATTTCGGCAAAGACTGGGACGAAATGTATCCATTAGATCATTTCTATCAGGATATGCATCTCAATCTCTTCCCCAAGAAGATTGTGCATGCCGAAAATCTCGGTTTACAATTGGGTGAAGCTACCAGTGGCCGTTATTACATTGGTTGTTATCTGCAAAAAGGCATGGAAATCGAATCCATGTGGGGCCGTTTCGTAGCCTTCAAAGAAGGATAATCGTTTATTAAATTACTGCCCCTCAGGACTTGCTTTTTTGAGGGGCAGTAGTCATAATTATCACGTGGTGACAGTTTGCTTTCAAAATTGGTGAAATACCATAACGATTAACAGATCTTTTGCAATCCGGTAACCGGATTTAATAAATACCTTGATGACCGAATCATTAATTTGGTAATCAATACAGGTATAGAAAATAATCGTTTTTAATGTTTTTGTCAGTTTTGAACAATTCCGAATTGGAGAAGTGGTGCTTAATGCCCCCCCCATCGTGATCGAGATGTAGAGTTTATAAGTTCGTGAGCGAAGCTGATGATAACCTCCAAATTCTTAATACAAATTAGCAGCCAAATAATAATTTTTTAAGACTCGCTTATGTGTAACTGGCAGTAGCGTATGTCTTGTATCGATGTTCCGGTTTATTGGGACGTTATAGCGCAATTGCCCTAATTCTCTATTCGGATCACAACCAATTCATATTTCAATTTTGAACTAGTAAAAATAAATTTTTTCACCCGCAATAAAAATGGATAAGAAATAATCTTTTGAAAGGTGTATGGTGTAAGTTTATTCACCAGGAGGTACAGTTTACATGAAGCCAGCTCCATTTGATTACTACGCCCCCACCAGTGTTGAAGAAGCTCTTGATCGTCTGACGGAACTTGGATACTCTGGTAAGGTGCTGGCTGGCGGGCAAAGTTTAATCCCGGCCATGAATTTTCGCATGGCGCGCCCGGCAGCTCTGGTTGACCTGAACAAGGTCAAAGAATTATTTTATATCAACCCCACCACGGATGGTGGTTTGGCTATTGGCACTATGACTCGCACGAGTACGGTTGAAGAAAGCGATATTGTGAAACAGCGCTTCCCGGTTATTGCCGAAACTATGCCGAATATTGCCCACAAACAAATTCGTAATCGCGGCACTTTTGGCGGCGCGATAGCCCATGCCGATCCGGCTGCTCAATTACCAGCCATTGCTTTACTGCTGCGTGCGGATCTCAAAATTCTCTCTAAAAATGGAGAACGGGTGGTAAAAGCCGAAGATTTCTTCATGGGGCCTTTTATGACCGTGTTGGAACCGGAGGAAATGTTGGCAGAAGTGATTTTTCCGCCGATGGCGCCGCGTACTGGTGGCAGCTACAAACAGATTTCCCGTCAAAAAGGCGGCTATGCTCAGGCGGCGGCGATCAGTACCGTGACTTTGGACCAGAACGATAAGGTAAAAGATGCGCGGGTGGTGTTGTTTAGTGTCGGTGAAACGGCCATTTTAACCACCAAACCTAACCAGGTATTGGCAGGGCAAAATGTAACTGCCGCAGCCATTGAAGAAGTGGCTGCTTATATCGCCAAGAACGAATGCGACCCGGGTACCGATATTCATGGTACAGAAGAATATCGCCGCAACCTGGTGCATGTGCTGGTGCGGCGTTCATTATCCGAAGCCGTTGAACGGGCAAAGAAGTAGGAGAAACCAATGGCTGAAAAAGTGAAAGTATCCATAAAAGTTAATGGCACAGTCTATGAACGTGAAGTGGAACCGCGACTGTTATTAAGTGATTTCATCCGGCATGATTTGGGTTTAACCGGTACCCATGTAGGTTGTGAACATGGGTTATGCGGTGCCTGTACCGTGTTGGTTGATGGTCATTCGGCGCGATCTTGTACACTATTTGCCGTGATGGTGGATGGCAGTGAAGTGACGACAGTTGAATCGCTGGGAACAATGGATAAAATGCACCCCTTACAGGAAGCATTTCAGGAAAAACACGCTTTACAATGTGGTTTTTGCACCCCCGGCTTCTTGATGACCGCGGTGGAATACCTGCAAGGTAATCCAAACCCAACTGCCGAAGAGGCTCGCGAAGCAATTGACGGCAATTTCTGCCGCTGCACTGGCTATGAAAATATCGTTGAGGCTGTGCAGTTGGCTGCCAGGAAAATGGCTTCCCACTAACAGCAAAGAGAGGTTAATTGTGACTGAGTCAACTATTTCTAAATCTTTTAAACGGAATGAAGACCCCCGTTTATTGACCGGAAATTCCACCTATATTGATGATATTGAGATTGCCGGTATGTTACATGTTGCGATTAAACGCAGCGATTATGCGCATGCGCGTATCATTAAAATTGATGTGGAAGAAGCGCGCAAACTCCCTGGCGTGGTTGCCGTATACACAGCGGAAGACCTGGGTGATTATTGGAGACCCGGTCCTCTGCAGGTGCCACCGCCAACTGCAATTAAAGGCGCTAAGTTTAACGCCCGTCCCTTGGAATGTATAGCCAAACATAAAATCCGTTTTTCCGGTGAGCCGGTGGCTGTGGTGGTCGCCGAAAACCGCTACATAGCAGAAGACGCGCTGGATCTGATTTCCCTGGATATTGAGCAGCTTCCCTATATTGGCGATCTGGAAAAAGCCCTGGAACCGGGTGCTGCATTGGTACATGAAGATTTAGAGTCGAATCTTGCTGCTGATGTAGTACAGGAAGTGGGTAGCTGGGAAAAAGCTGTTTCTGAGGCAGACTCAGTGCTTAAGAAACGGATTGTTACAAACCATGTTGCCGGTGGAGCGATAGAGAATCGTGGTTTTGTTGCTCAATGGGATGAGAACTTAAATATCTTGAATTGTTGGGCAACCACTCAGGGCCCTATTCCGATGCGCAACAGCATAGCCCGCTACTTGGGTTTGCTGGAAAACCAGGTGCGCCTGATGAACCCTGCAATTGGTGGTGGATTTGGTCCCAAGATTATGTCATCTCAGATCGATGATGTCATCATTCCCTGGATTGCCATAAAATTGAAACGGCCTATAAAATGGATAGAAGATCGCCGTGAAAATTTTCTGGGGACCACTTCAGAACGTGATCAAATCCATTATGCTGAAATTGCTTATAAGAAAGATGGAACCATTTTAGGAGTTAAGGATGTGTTCTACCATAATACCGGCGCTTATGATCCTTACGGTATGACTATTCCGCTTAACACCCAAACACATACGATCAGCAATTACAAGATCCCGAATTTCTATTCACAAATCAAGATGGTTTTCACCAACCAGATGGTGGTTACCCCGGTGCGCGGCGCAGGTCGTTCGCATGGCATATTTGTAATGGAAAGACTCATGGATGCGGTAGCCAAAGAAACAGGATTAGATCCGGTGGAAATTCGGCGCAAGAATATGTTGCGGGCAGAAGATATGCCATATCGCACGGGTGTAATTGGCCAGGATTTTGTTGAAAATGTATTGGATAGTGGAGATTATCCGGCTGCCTTAGAAAAAACGTTCGAAGCCATTGAATACGAGAAATTTAAGCAAGAAATACAACCCAAACTGCGCGCTGAAGGCAAACATAAAGGGATTGGTATTGTTATGTTTACCGAAGGTACTGCGGTTGGCCCGTATGAAGGCGCTAAAGTAATGGTGGGTGTTACCGGAAAAGTGAATGTCGTATGCGCTTACAGTAACCAGGGCCAGGGACATTACACCACCTTTGCACAAATTGTTGCGAATCAGTTAGGCGTAAAGGTTACTGATGTAAATGTAGTAATCGGTGACTCTGGGCAATGGCAGTGGGGTGTTGGCGCGTTTGCCAGTCGAGGTATTACCCTGGTTGGTACTGCTATCCATCAGGCTTCGGTAAAGGTGCGCGTCAAAGCACTGGGTATAGCCAGCAAAATCCTTTCTACACCGGAAGAAGAGTTGGAACTGGAAGATGGTGTGGTGCGGGTAGCCGACATGCCCGAGAAGTTTGTCACCCTGGGCGATTTGGCCATGCAGGCCAACCCCACCCGTGGTACTGTAGAGCCGGGTATGGAACCTGGTCTTGAAGCAGCGGCTTATTATGGGCCGCCACACGGTGCTACCGGTTTTGGCTGCTTGGGAATGATCTTGGATGTTGACCCTGAAACTGCCAGAGTAAAAATTGACCGCCTGGTGATCACGGATGACTGTGGTACCCCGGTTAACCCGATGATTGTGGATGGTCAGATCCACGGTGGTTTGCAAATGGGTATTGGCGAAGCGTTTTATGAGAACTTGGTATATGATGAATATGGTCAGTTATTAACTGCATCCTTTATGGATTACCTTTTCCCGCAGGCCTCGGATATGCCTGCTAAATTTGAAATCAAACACATGGTTACACCATCTCCCTTAAATCCTTTGGGCATTAAAGGCATTGGTGAAGCTGGCGCGATTTGTGTAATGCCTTGTTTTATGCAGGCGCTTGAAGATGCACTATATGAGAATGAGTTGTCTATTACTCAATCGTTCATGAGCCCAAGCAAGTTGTTCCACTACGTTCAATCAGCTAAAAACGCCTAAGCGTTTTTAGCTACTTTTAAATTAAATTACTATACAATTATTGGAGGAAGTAAAAAAAATGAAAATTGAAGGCACTCACAACTTTATTGGTCCCCGAGAAGCCGTATGGGATATGTTTTATGATCCCCAAGTGTTAGCCAGCGCTTTGCCTGGTGCACAAAAAATGGACATGGTGAACGAAAACGAATACAAATTCGATATGAATGTGCGCGTCGGCCCCGTTTCCGGTGCATTTTCAGGCGAAATGCAGTTAGAAAATGTAGTCAAACCCACCAGCCTGACCTTAAAAGGCGGCGGCAAGGGCGCTCCCGGGTTCCTGAATGGGATTGGGAATGTTAAATTTGACGAACAAGAAGATGGTACTACATTGATGTCCTATGAAGGGGAAGTCAATATTGGTGGTGCATTGGCCAGTGTCGGTCAGCGTATGATCGACAGTGTGGCCAAGAGTATGATTCGTTCCGGTTTTGCAACACTGGACGCAGCTTTAGCTGCGCGTTTGGAAGCCAAAGCTACCGGTACGGAAGTGGATTTCAAGGCTCCAACCGAAGCAGAATTTGCAAAATCCGTAGCGAAAGACATGGTCGGGGGTTTAACCAATACAGCAGAAACCAAACTGGTTCTCTATATTATTCCCCTGGTTGTGGCATTGATTTTAGTAGCGTTCCTCCTATCCCGCTGTAGCGGTGGGTAAACCTCATTTTGTTGTTTATCGGCAGGTATTATTGGAGAACGTTCGGAGAAAATCCGAAAGGAGGTGTAAGGAGGCACAAATTTGAAATTTCCTTTTTATCCCATGGGCAAAGCATCGTGTAATAGGGCATCCGGGATTTAACTTATGGAGGAGAAATCACGTGCTCAGACAATGCTTTTACCCAACCAACTCAATCCATTGATCTATAAAATCATCCTAACAATCCTTTAGAGGGAGGAAGACTCGTATGGCAACTAGTTCGAAACTAATTGGTTATCTTCCTGATGACCGCCCCCCGTTTGGGCAAATGCTTCTGCTTGGCTTTCAACACGTCATTACTATGTTCCCTGCTACCGTTCTGTGCGCTCTGTTAATGGGTTTCCCGGTAAGCACAGTATTGACCGTCACTGGTTTTGGTACAATTGTGGCCCTGGTTGGCGCCAAATTGTCCATGGGTAAATTCATCCCCTTGTATTATGGTTCAAGCTTCAGTTATATTGCAGCAGTAACCGCTATCACTCAACCGACCTTTGGTGTGCCCGCCGATCCCGCGCTGCTCTCCATTGTGCAGGTTGGTTTTATCGCCACTGGTGTAATCAATATTATCGTTGGCTTGATCATCCGTGCTTCGGGTGGTAAGAAAGCCGTTGATATGATTTTACCCCCTGTGGTGACCGGTTCCGTTGCTTGTACCATTGGTATTGGCCTGGGCGCTTCTGCTTTGAATATGGCTTCCGGTGTTGCTGGTGGTATTTTAACCGGAGACTTAAAATGGTGGGCAGCTGCTCTTGTTACATTATTGGCTGCTTTCCTTTTCTCCACCTACTTACAGGGCAAAGGTTTCATCTCGATGCTCCCGATTTTGTTGGGTGCCATCGTTGGTTACCTGGTAGCAATCCCCCTGGGTTTGGTTAACTGGTCTGGCGCCTTTACTCGCAGCCTGATTACAGTACCGGCATTTACTTTCCCGAATTTCGCCAGTGACATGACCCTCACCGTGATCTTTGGTGTGGGTATTATGGCCATCGCGACCATTCCTGAATCTACCGCCCACCTGTATCAGATCAGCTTGTATGTTGACCATTTGGCAGATGAAATGGGTCGTGAAAGATATGGTCTGAGCAAATACATCGGCCTCAACATGATGCTTGATGGTTTGAATGACCTCATCAATGGTCTCTTCGGTTCAACTGCCGGTACTAACTACGGTGAAAACAACTCCTTGATGGTCATCACCCGCAACTACTCCGGTCCGGTCCTTATTACGGCTGGTGCTATTTCCATGCTCCTCGGTTTCATCGGACCACTCGCCGACCTGGTTTCCACTATCCCAACCGCCGTCAGCGGTGGCTTGTCCATCTACCTGTTTGGTGTCATTGGTATGCAGGGTATTGCGTTGATGATGTCTGAAAAAGTTAACCTGTTCGATCCTGCTCAGTTAGCCATCGGCGCTGTGATCCTGATCGTCGGTATTGGCGGCAACATCGGTTTCGCTGGTGGTTTCTTGCCCATCCCGGCTCTCCAGGGCCTTTTCCCGAATGGTTGGCCGGCGATCGCGACCGCTGCTGTAGCTGGTATCTTGATGAACCTCATCTTGGTATTCTTTAAACCCCCAGTAGTGCGCGAAGCTGTTCATTAATCTTTAACATTTATTTTTGGCAGGTATGTGCGCAGTAGAGCAGGTGTGCAAACCTGTCACCTACATATACTCCCGACGTCGATGCTCTGGCGTCGGGAGTATTAATAGATATTCATAGATGCAATTATTATTTATTCAGGAGTAAGCATTGATTTTAATTACCGGAGCAGCAGGCAAGACTGGCAAACAGCTTCTTCAGACATTAGTCACCCGGGGCGAATCAGTGCGCTGTTTTGTCCGAAATGCCGTTCAGCAAGATGAGCTTTTGAATTTGGGGGCGCGAGAAGTGGTACTGGGGGATTTGATGAATGCCGAGTCTGTTCAGGCCGCCTTTGCAGGTGTAAAAAGTGTGTATCATATTTGTCCGAACGTGAGTCCGGATGAAGTTAAAATAGGACGGCTTGTGATTGCTGCTGCACAGGATAACGCTCTGGAGCGTTTTGTTTACCATTCCGTGCTGCACCCACAGGTAGAGGCTATGCCGCATCACTGGGCAAAAATGCAGGTTGAAGGGCTTATTTTTCAATCCGGTTTGCAATACACAATTTTACAGCCAGCAGCGTATATGCAAAATGTGCATGGGTACTGGCAAAAGATGATGAGTGACGGTGTTTATGCCATTCCTTACGCGGTTACATCGCGTTCGAGTATGGTGGATTTGCGTGAGGTAGCCCAGGTCGCCGCCATGGTGTTGTGTGATTCCGGTCATGCCTATGCCACGTATGAATTATGTGGGCTAGAATGGCTATCGGCTGTGGATATAACCGCAATTATTAGCCGGGTAACCGGAAAAGAAATCCATGCGGAACGGCTGGATCCGGTCTATTGGGAAGTTGAAGCACGCAATAGTGGTATGCGAGCATACGCTGTGGAAACACTGTTAAAAATGTTCTACTATTATGAAAACTATGATTTTATCGGGAATGGCAATCAGCTTGGCTGGCTGCTTGGGCGTGCGCCTACCCGTTTTGAAACGTTTGTGCAGCAAATGGCTGCCGAAAAATCTTAATAAAGAGGCTATAATGGAAAAAAATCGCAGCCAGCATTTTAACTATACCTATGAATCCATGCCGGTTATCTTTCACAGCCAGACCAAGAGTTTTTTTACCTATTTGGAACGCGATGGCCTGAAATTTTTGGAATTCTGGTGGGACCACATGGGTGCGCGCCTGGATGAAGTTAAATTGGCTCCTTTTGAAGGGGTTGCTTATGAAATTCGCGAAGTGCCGGAAAAAAAATCCAAAATTGTTTTGGTTACCCTGCCAAAACCAAAAGAAGATTTTGAGGCTTATTTCATGGCGTTTGTAGAGTTGCCGGTAAAATTTTTTCCGGTGCGGCTGGGTAATACCCGTGTTTTTGTTTTGGAACGTGTGCCGGAGAAAATCAGCCTGACCGGAACCAGTCTGGCAGAAGTGACTCCCCGTGGGAATTTCTTGCGCTATCAGAATGGCCCGCAGGTAGATTTGGAAGCTTTTTATCAGATAGTTTATTCAAAACTTTGGAAGAAATAATTCGGGAGCAATTTTATTATGGAATTTAAATTTGAAATCGGGTATGCAATTACCGGCCTGGCTGCTTTAATTTTTTATCTGCGTTTGGCCCAATTACGTGGAAAAAAACGTCGTTTGGCGCGGGAAAATGCAGCAAACATTATGAAGATGCCCAAAGGAAAAAAACAAAAAGAGAAAATCCTGGAAATGGAAAAGAAAAAGAATCTGCCCAGCATGGAAATTGGCAGTTGGCCGATCGCCATAATCGCAATTGTGCTGATGTTGGCTGCTGTGGTCGTTAAATCAAACACAACGTTGGATTTACCGGCCCTGGTGGAACAATATTGGTGGGTTGGTTCTTCTCTGGGTTTTATCTTGTTTATCTTCGCTTTCAAATAAGATCTATCAGTTTGTTTACAAAAAGTGTTTTTAGGGATTTGCCAAAACAGATGGTATGATTGGTTGGAAGCATAATTTCTTACCAGGATACCAATGAGCAAACCTGTGATCACCTTAACCATTGAATTGACTGGCATTGCAAAATCAATTGCCGGTCATTCTCAAGTTAAATTGGAAATATCAGCTTCAGCAACCTACCATGACGTCGTGTTTGAATTGGCCAGGTTGTACCCTGATCTGGTTAATATTTTGATTGATGCGGACAGACGTAATTTTTTAAGTTCTAACCTCTTTATCATCAATGACGAAATGACCGATCCGGTTTTTTTGATGGAACAGCATCCCCGTAACGGTGATAAACTGACGTTGCTTTCGGTGATGACTGGCGGATGATGTTGCTCGTCCAAAACACCCGCAAACCCCATTTCATTGATACATGGTATTCAATAAAGAAATTTGTTAAACTGAGTAATCAAAAAAACCAAGGAGGAAGAATGGAACCAATTTTACGGGACATTCCGGATTCATTTGAAACAGAACGGTTAATAATCCGTGTACCACGCAAGGGAGAAGGGGCGGCGTTGCAGCAAGCCATTGCGGAGTCGTTGGAGCGTCTGAGGCCCTGGTTCCCCTGGGCACAGGAAGCCGGCACAGTGGAAGAACGTGAAACATTTATTCGCCAGAAAATTGCTCAATTCTTGTTGAAAGAAGACATTTTGCTGGGATTTTACTCAAAAGAAGAAGGTGGAAAATTACTCGGTGGCAGCGGTCTGCATGTGCGTGATTGGAAGGTGCCTGCTTTCGAGATCGGTTATTGGATCCGCACCGGGTATGAAGGCAAAGGTTACGTCAGTGAATTGGTGGAAGGTGTGACCCGATTTGGCTTTGAGGTGGTGGGTGCCAATCGCATCCTGATTCGCTGCGATGTGCACAATATTCGTTCACAGGCGGTCGCCAGACGCTGTGGCTATGTCTATGAAGGTACATTCCGTAACTTTGAGCGTCGTCACCATAATGGGGAGTTGACCGACATGATCTATTTTGCCATGACCCGTTCAGATTATGAGACGAAACAAAAGATAGTTTGATTTATTTTGGTCTGATACGCCCAAAATAATATTAAAGGGTTATACTAATTTTATAAAGTAATTTTGCCGGCAGGGAGAAGTATGAAAACGATTGGTATGATTGGCGGGATGAGTTGGGAATCTTCTGAGGAGTATTATCGATACATCAATGAGGGGATTAAAGAAAAATTAGGAGGTTTTCATTCTGCTAAGTGTGTAATGGTATCAATTGATTTCAGTCCGATGGAAGCTGCGATGCGCAGCGGAGATTGGGATAGCATAACGGCTATTCTGGTGGATGCTGCCCAGCGCCTGGAGCGCAGTGGTGCGGATTTTATTCTCATTTGTACAAACACGATGCATAAAATGGCGCCCCAGGTTCAGCAAGCGGTTAGTATTCCTATATTACATATTATTGATGCAACCGTGACGGCGGTCAAAGCAGCCGGTATGGATACAATCGGTTTGTTGGGCACCCGCTTCACGATGGAAGAACAATTTTACGCCGCTAGATTGGCGGAAGTTCATGGATTAAAGGTGCTCATTCCTGAAGCGGAAGAGCGCACCGAGGTACACCGGATCATATTTGATGAGTTATGCCTTGGGAGCATTTTGCCGCAATCACGGGCTGCATACCAGCAAATCATCCGCTCCTTACAGGCAAAAGGTGCCCAGGGGATTATATTGGGGTGTACTGAAATTGGTTTGCTTCTCCGGCCCGAGGATAGTGAATTACCGTTATTTGACACAACCAAATTACACGCTAAAGCCGCGGTGGATTACGCCCTGGATTTGTTGGGTGATGAGGTAATGAAATCCGTCGGTTAAAGGCGGATTGTGAAAGGTATGGAAGATGGAAGAACAGTTGCGCCAGTGGTTTTTGGATTGGATAAATACGGTGGTTTACCTGCCAGATGCAATATTGGAAAAAGAGTGGTACTGGCAAGGGTACGATGAAGGCTTACGCATGTCATTTCTCCGCGTTCAGGAAGAATTGCGTTCGCTGGATAGTGAGCTGGCGCTTTTACGCCGCCAAACCGGTAAAGGCTTTACATCAGCCCAAACCATTCTGAGTGGATACCACCAGGCTTATTGGGAATTACGCCTGATTTATGCAGCCGTGGATAACCAGTTAGCCGATCGGATACCTAAAGAAAAAGAATGGTCGTTGCGCGATATTCTTTACCATTTGATTGAAACAGAATGGGCCTTTTATGGGCTGTTTCGTTATACTTTCCGTTATGCTGGTACCAAACCGGAATGGCCGCAGGGAAAAGCGCCGGAAAGTTTTATGACTGAACATTTTGAAATTGAAGGTCAGTTCAGGGAATCGATCTTTACCGGAGATATCACCACTATGCTCGGTTTTTACGATCAGTTGCATCAGCGGGTGCTATTGGGATTAAAAGAATTCCCGGACGGTCGTTTGTCTGATCCGATATTTTTTTGGGAACCGCAGCCTATGCCGGCCCGTTTTCGTCTGATCCGTTTTGAATCACATTTACACCAGCATACTATTCAGGCAGAGAAAACATTGGGGCAGCTCAAAGTCAACACAACAGAAATAAAGCACTTATTACGAAACTGCGCCCAAACTTTTGCGGAAGTGGAAGCGGGATTGGTGTTTTTTCCGGATGATGCGGGGGATCTTATTCGCAAACGTCTGGATTCTTTGCAGAAATTATCCGGAGCAGTGCGCCTGATTCTGCAATAATTTCTAAAATTGCTTATTGACGTGGGTTTTCATTTTGTCTATAATTAGTTTGTTGCGAATACAAACAAAATGCCTGACGTTATCCATCCGGAAAATTATTCATTAAAACCGTTGAATAATATCCCAGGCGTTTTGATTGATTTGTGCTTCAAAACAAATCCCATTTAGGAGTGAAAATAACATGAGTGACCGTTTCTCCCCCACGCCGGAACAAAAATTTACCTTTGGTCTATGGACATTGGGTAACAAAGGCAGTGATCCGTTCGGAAGTGCAACCCGTCCGGGTTTATCACCCGTGGAAATTGGCCGGATGATTGCGGATGTAGGCGCCTATGGCGTCAATTTTCATGATAATGATCTGGTGCCGATTGATGCCACCCCGGCTGAACGCGACCAGATTGTGCGTGACTTCAAAAAAATGCTGGAAGAAACCGGCCTGAAAGTCCCTATGGCCACAACCAATCTGTTTTATGATCCGGTATTCAAAGATGGTGCTTTTACAGCTAATGACCCCCGGGTTCGTGCTTATGCTATTCAAAAAACGTTGAAGGCTATCGATCTGGGAGCCGAATTTGGTGCTGGCGTGTACGTCTTCTGGGGTGGGCGTGAGGGTTTGGAAACGGATGCTGCAAAAAATCCTGCAGTCGCTACGCAGCGTTTCCGCGAAGCCATGAACTTCTTTTGCGAATATGTGATCGATAATGGCTATGGGATGAAGCTCGCTTTGGAACCCAAACCCAATGAACCACGCGGGGATATGTTCCTGGCTACCGTTGGACATGCGTTGGGCTTCATCGAGACTCTGGATCATCCGGAGATGGTTGGGGTTAACCCGGAAGTAGCCCACGAGCAAATGGCCGGGCTTAATTTCTTGCATGGCGTTGCTCAGGCTTGGGAACGCGGCAAACTTTTCCACATTGATTTGAATGATCAATATTTTGGCCGTTACGACCAGGACTTCCGTTTTGGTATGGCTGATATCAAACGTGCCTTTATGCTGGTTAAATTCCTCGAAGACGTAAACTACGAGGGCAGCCGCCATTTTGATGCGCATGCTTTCCGCACAGAGGATTACGAAGGCGTGAAAGATTTTGCGCGGGGTTGTATGCGTACCTATATGATCCTAAAAGAAAAAGCGGAACAATGGAACAAAGACTCTGAAATTCAGGCGATTATTGCCGATCTGAACTCGGATCAGGATGGCGCCAATGCGCTCTTGGGCGCTTACAGCCCGGAGGCCGCACAGAAATTGAAGGCGGCAGCGCTGGATCGCTCTGTTATTGCCAAACGCGGCATGCGCTATGAGCGTCTCGATCAATTAACCATGGAAATAATCCTGGGTGTGCGCTAAACCCGGAAAGAGAAGGGTAGCGCATGTCTGATCAAAAATATTTATTAGGAATTGATATCTCCACCACCGGTGCCAAGGCCTTGCTGATCAATTCACAAGGCGAGGTGCTGGCAACTGCCACCACGGCGTTGCATTTATCCATGCCGCAGCCCTTATGGTCCGAGCAGGACCCTCAGGAATGGTGGCAGGGTGTATGCGAAAGCGTAAAAGCTGCTCTGACCCAAACTAACTTGAATAGCGCTGATATCTGCGCGGTGGGTCTCACCGGACAAATGCACGGCCTGGTCATGCTGGATGAGAATGGTACTGTATTACGCCCCGCCATTTTATGGAACGATCAGCGTACATCCGCCCAATGCGATCAGATTCGCCGCTTGGTGGGCAAAGAACGCTTGATCGCCATTACCGGTAATGACGCACTGACAGGTTTTACGGCCCCCAAGATCTTGTGGGTGAAAGAAAATGAACCGGATGTTTTTCAAAAATGCAGGCACATTTTACTGCCAAAGGATTACATTCGTTTTCGCCTGACCGGTGAATATGCCATGGACCGCGCTGGTGGTTCAGGTACGATTTTGTTTGATTTGGAAAAACGCGATTGGTCGGATGAAATTTTGCATACGCTGGAAATCCCGCGTGAGTGGATGCCGCCAACCTTTGAAGGTACCCGGATTACCGGAAGCATAGGGTTGCAAGGCGCTGCTGATACCGGATTGAACGCTGGGACACCGGTAGCCGGCGGGGGCGGAGACCAGGCAGCCCAGGCCACCGGTGTAGGCGCGGTGCGCCCCGGTGTGGCTGCTGTAACCCTGGGCACATCCGGGGTGGTCTTTGCCACGACCCCGGCAGCTCTGGTGGAGCCGCAGGGACGTCTGCATGCCTTTTGTCACAGTATCCCCGGCCGCTGGCATTTGATGGGTGTCATGCTTTCGGCGGCTGGCAGTTTGCAGTGGTACCGCGATACCTTCGCACCCGATGTTAGCTTTGCAGACCTGGTGGCCGAAGCTGATTTCATCCAGCCCGGAAGCAATGGGTTATTGTTTCTGCCATATCTGACCGGTGAGCGCACGCCGCACCCCGACCCATTGGCGCGTGGCGCGTGGGTGGGACTAACCGCTTTGCATACGCGCGCTCATCTCACCCGTGCTGTGTTGGAGGGTGTGGCTTTTGGATTGCGTGATTGTTTTGAACTCCTGCGTTCTGCCGGTTTGGAAACAATTACGGAAGTGCGCATATCCGGTGGTGGTGCGCGCAGCCGGCTCTGGCAGCAGATCATTGCCGATGTCCTGAATGTAGAGCTGAAAACCGTCAACACCACCGAAGGCGCTGCCTTTGGCGCGGCTTTGTTGGCCGGAGTGGCTGTGGATGTCTGGCCGGATGTGGATCAGGCTTGCTCCGAGACGTTGACCATTACCGGCGCGGTTCAGCCGCTTGCGGAAAATCAACAGCTTTACCAGCATTATTATGAGATTTACAAAACCTTATACCCTGCATTAAAGTCAATCAATCAACTTCTGAGTGCATAAAAGGGCTGGCACTTGGACTCTCCTCGATGTGGGCTGTCACGATCATTCGTGGCAGCCCACTCTATTTATGGCAAGCATGCTACAATTTCGCTATGAAGATGAAGACGCGCATCTGGGTAGTTTTGCTGGTTATCCTGTTGATCATTTCAGGGGTAATATTGTGGTTCTCCCCTATGGGCGTTCTGTTACGGGACCGCGAATTACTGCTGGTATGGATGCAGTCTTACGGGCGTTGGGCTCCGTTGGTGATCATTGGTCTGCATATCCTGCAAGTACTCAGCGCCCCCATTCCCGGTACCGCGTTGGATGCTGTCAACGGCCTGCTCTACGGCCCGTGGCTGGGTACACTCTACAGTATGATCGGCCTGACCAGCGGCTCATGGCTGGCGATGCTCCTGGCGCGTCGCTTTGGTCGCCCGTTGGTGCAGCGTTATGTAGAAAACCACCATATTGAGCGTCTGGATGGCTTGATTCAACGCTATGGGAAGCTGTTTATTTTTTTGGTCTTTCTGATCCCATTTTTGCCGGATGATGCGTTATGTTTCCTGGCTGGGTTAACCCCTTTCCCGATTGCGCATTTATTGCTATTGGTTATTTTCGGGCGTCTGCCGGGAGTATTTATGGCCAATTGGTTGGGCTCCAATTCAGGTGGAATAAGCGGATGGCAGTGGTTTGCGGTGGGTGTTATTTTTGTGGTTCTTATCTTGCTTTTCTGGAGATATCGCAAAGCTTTGCCAGAAATTCTCCTGCGTTGGGTGGAAAGTGTGGCGCATTGGTTACAAAAAGTGCGCCGGAAAAATGAGTAGCTTATCCTTCAGAAATTTCGTATAAGCGAAAATTACGAAAACGTACTGCAGCAGTGCTTGTTTCAAAGTTAGCAGCTCCGATCAGGCCCACATTTCCTTGTACCAGGCGTTTATCATTGAATTTTGCCACAATAACCCCATTAATGCTTAACTGTATATTCGCTCCGATCATTTCGACCATCAGGTTGTTGGTTTGGCCGTCAATGGATATATAAGCAGAGGGTATGTAGTTTATCAGCGGAGTGTATTGATTTTCCAGTTTGATAAACAGAGAATAGGAACCGTTTTTGGTAATTCCAAAGCGGTAATAGGTGTACCAATCTTCTATTTTGCTTTGTCGGAACAGGAGAGCGCATTCACTTCCATTTGCGTTGTCTTCGACAAACTCACAATCGACCACTGCGCGGAAATCGGTTACCGGAATATCCGGGTAAACAAATTTCTCCCAACGGGGTTTGGTAATATGGATATGGTAATAGCCGTCTGCAATGCGGGTTGTGTAGGTCTCATCGGAAGATTCTTCCCAGTACGCTGAGGAAACTGAGAAATCACTTTCATGCACCAGGGTTTCATTGCCGCTCTGGAAGTCGATTTCATCTGCTTCTATGTTGCTGGAGCGCGCCTGGTCTGCTTGCAGCTGCTGGTCGTATGCGGCTCTTTTCTTGGGGTTTCGCAGCGTGTTATATGCCAGGTTGATCTGTTGAAGGCGTGCCAATAACTCTGGCGTTGCTCCACTCTCCGGGTAGAGCGCCTGGATTAGGTTCTGGTATGCAGCCGTCACAGCTTCCGGTTCTGCATCTGGAGAGATACCCAAAATCTGATAATAAGTAGGCTGGTTCATTAAAGGAAGTTGCTTCAGGCGAAGATATCTAAAAATATGCCGGTTTTGGTAACGTTACCCCATTTTCCATCCGACTCTTCATAGCGTAACCGGGTAATTTCGGCCTGGGAGAAGGTTTTACGGCTGGTATTATTGGTGGTTATCCGGAAATCCTCGGTAGCCGGCTCTATGGCGGCCCGCGTAGTGCTGTAACGCTGTGCCTGGTGATGCGTGCGTATTTGGCGATCTTTCAATTTTAGATAATTGAGCTGGCGGGTCTCTTCTTCATCGAATTGCCGGACGCCCAATGGCAGGCGCGCCTGTTCTTTTCCCCGGGCTGAAATTTCGATACTGTCACGTGCGGAAGAAACCCGGCGTGTAGGCTGCTGGTCGGGCTGCTGCAGCGCAAGGTTGCGGACAACCTCCTGAATTCGGTTGCTGCTGCCGTTTGTATAAGTGACAGGTTGGATCAGCTCAATCATTATCTACCTTTGATAAGAGTATCGGACAGTCTATTGAATACTGTAGCATATTTCGGGCCATTATTTGTTAACAAATATGATGAGTAGAAAATAGGGGAAGCCAAACATGCGTTTATCGATATCAGTTATATCGAATTGGGGCTTGGCCTCAAGGGACCGTGTGAGTTATTTTACCATTCTTTATTCGCTTATCGATTATATTTGACAAAAAAACAGCGTTCCATTACACTTTATTGTATCAATTCCAAACTTTTTACAAACAATACTAGGAGAGCTTATGGCTAACTTTTCGCGTATGCCACGTTATGATGTTCGCAATGACGGTGCTGGCCCTTATGCAGTATTTTATTGTGATTCTTGCAACCGTGAGTTTCGCAGCCAGCCGGATGTGCTGGGTACGGCGGCACAGGATATTGGCAAACAGGCAGTCAGTGGCTTGTTACGCAAAGTACCTTTGTTTGGCAGCGCTGTGGCCAACAGTGTCACCGGTGAGGATCCGCGTTATAGCTATAAATTGACCCCGACTCAGTTGGATAACGCCTGGAAGCAAACCCAGATTCATTTCCGCGAATGCCCGACCTGCAGCAGAGTGGTATGTCTTTCCGATTTTGATGCGCAAAGCGGATTTTGCAACGACGATAGCCCGCGAACAAATGAGATAACCGAAGCCCGCGGCGAGCAAGCCGGAGCAGCCTTAAAAGGATTTGCCAGTGCTTTTGGTTTGGGTGATGTGGTCAAGAAGGTTAGCCAGGCGGCCGAGACAGCCCAGAACGCTGCGGCTCAGGCGGCTAAATGCCCCAGTTGTGGCATGTTGGCTGCCCCCGGCACCAAGTTCTGCCCGGATTGCGGCACCGCTATGCTGCAGCCAGCCGTGACCAAATGCCCGAAGTGCGCCGCAGAAACGCATGGAGCCAAATTCTGCCCGGAATGCGGCAATAAAATGGAAGTCAAGCCTGCTAACTGCCCCGCCTGTGGTGCGGATGTAAAAGGCGCTAAATTCTGTCCTGATTGCGGCGCGAAGCAGTAGTTAAAAAAGAAGGTAACAGGGCCGTCTGCTATTTACAGACGGCCCTGTTTTTTACTCCCGGTCGGCGTCCGAGGGGTAGGGGTCATTCTCGTAGCGGTAATCCAGGAAGGGCACATCTTTGCGCAGATCTTCCAGTTCTTTGGCGGCCTGGGCGCTGGTCTCCGGGTAGGCGGCCAGGTGGGAAATTTCCACCAGCGCATCCAGCAGACGGATACAATCAGCCAGCAGAACGCGTTCATGGGAGCGGATTTCTGCGCTGCCTTTACGCAGCAGGGGGTGTTTCTGCATCGCGCGCACCAGGTTTTTGTCTGCCGGCAGGTAGGCGCTGGAGATCAGCGCCTTAATATGGTTCATTAAATGGTCAACCGCCAGTGCGAGCGATCCGTCGTAGACTTCCACGGATTCGTGCACCTGAAAGATGCGCACTTCACCATGTTCGCTGTCATGAAAGTGTGAGGCGATCGGCATGATCAGCTGATGACAACACCGGCTAATGCTTCGCCCGGGCCAAACAGGGGGCCTTTGACGTATTTAGCGCCCAGGTCAACACCTTTTGTGGCGCGGGTGACTTTGGGTAAGGCTTTGCCATCAATGCGCAGGCGTTTGCCCTTCACCGAGTAGAAATCGACAGCATCTTTTTCGGGTCCCACGGTAAAGCCAACCACGAGCCCGGTTTCGGGGGTCAGTTTCCACAATTGTACACCCTGCCCGCCGCGGCCCTGCAATGGAAATTCTTCCAGTCCGATACGTTTGGCATGCCCATTGGCGGTGACGGCATAGGCAATTCCCTTTTTTTGCAAATCGGCCGATACCAGCACCACACTGACCAGGGCATCTCCCATCATTTTGATAGCTGTCACTCCCTTGGCCGATGGGGTCGCCTGCGGATTAACCGACCCGGACTCGAAGCGCAGTATGCGCGGTGCAATTTTATCGGTTCCAGCTGTACACACCATGACGTGCGCGTCATCTCCGGCGACACCGGCAAAGAGCACTTCTTCCCCGCCGCCGTTCAGCCCGATGATCGCAGCCCAGGTGGCTTCGGCGCGGGTGCTGATACAATCCGGCATTTCAACGCGTTTTACCTGGCCGGCTGTGGTTACCAAAACCAGTTTCATGCCATCACGCACCACACCTATGCCAACGATCTTTTCTCCACGTTTGAGGCCCAGATCGTTGAAGTTAGCGCTCAATGGCAGGCGTCCGGTGTTCCCCTGCCACATGCGGCCCTGGTTGGTTACCAGCAGCAAAACCTGGGAAGGTTCTACGGTTTCACGCAGCAGCGCAATGCTGACAGCGCGGCTGGTGGGTTTGTCTTTGGTTACGCCTTCGCGGAAGCCTTTTGAATCTACCCGCTGCAGGCCGCTGTCAGTGATCATCACCAATTGAGCTTCGGTGGGTGTCACCAGTTCGGAAACGGTTACGGCAGCCTGGTGGCCTTCTTCGGTAGCCAGGATCACTGTTTTGCGTGGTTCGGCATATTTGTCCTTAACCTCTTCGGTCTCGGTGACGACGACCTGCAAACGTTTTTCCTGGGAAGCCAGAATTTCTTTGTAGTATTTAATGCTCGCCAGCAGTTCTTTGCGCTCATCTTCAAGTTTCTTGCGTTCCAGCGAGACCAGGCGGCGCAAGGGCATATCCAGAATGGCCTGTGCCTGCACGCCGGTCAGAGATAACTTATCCATCAGGTTCCTGCGGGCTGTTTCGGTGGTCTGGCTTTTGCGGATAATGCTGACGACTTCGTCGATCATGCTCAGGGCCTTGAGCAGCCCTTCCAGAATGTGGTTGCGTTCTTCGGCTTTGTCCAGTTCATAACGTGATCGGCGGGTGATTACCGTCAGCCGGTGTTTGATGAATTCTGCGATCATAGCCCGTAAGGTCAGATTCTTGGGGGCGGCTTTGCCGTTTTCATCTCTCACCAACGCCAGCGCGTTATGCGAAAGAGTGGAGCGCATTTGGGTGTTGGTTAAGAGACGATCCAATGCATCTGCCGGGTCAGTGCCGCGTGCTACTTCAAAGACCACGCGCATCCCCTGGAAATCAGACTCGTCGCGCACATCGGTAATGCCGTTGAATTTATCGCGGTAAGCAGCGATGCGTTCGAGGATGGTAGTCTTCTGCACCTGGTAAGGCAGCTCGGTTACCAGAATTTCGGATTTTCCGCCGCCGATATCCTGAATGTCGGCTTTGGCCTGGCACACCAATGTGGCATGCCCGGTTTCATAGGCCTGGGCGATCATATCCACCGGTTCAGCTTCGCCATTGACGCGGTAGCGGTAAAGCAGGCCGCCCGTTGGCAGGTCGGGCCCGGGAATGTATTTCATTAATTCCGCAACGCTGATACTTTCGCGGCGTTTCCAGTTTTGGGCCACAAATTTAACGGCGTCACATACCTCACCCAGGTTATGCGGCAGAATACTGGTGGACATACCCACGGCAATACCGGTGGCGCCATTGACCAGTAGGTTCGGGAAACGGGTAGGCAGAACAATAGGTTCCTGCAGGGAGCCGTCAAAGTTGGGCTGCCAATCCACGGTGTCTTTATCAATATCTTCGAGCATCACTTCGCCGGTGCTGGAGAGACGCGCCTCGGTATAACGCATAGCAGCTGCGCTGTCGCCGTCGATCGAGCCATAGTTACCCTGGCCGTCGATGAGCGGGGAGCGCATCGAAAAATCCTGGGCCATGCGCACCATCGCGTCGTAGACGGATTGGTCGCCGTGCGGGTGGTATTTACCCAATACTTCACCCACCACGCGGGCGGATTTTTTATGCGGGGTATTATGTCGTAGTCCCATATCGCCCATGGCATACAGGATGCGCCGCTGCCCGGGTTTGAGGCCGTCACGAACATCCGGCAGGGCGCGGTCGAGGATGGTTAAGACGGCGTAACGTCGGTAAGCTTCTTCAATAAAGCGGTCCAGGGCCTGTTCCTGAACGTTGGTTTCTTCACTTTGTATCTCATTCATATCGGACATATTTTTCTACCTCTATTTCCGCGGCTTATTCTTCCGCGCTCCAGTCTACATTCATCAGCCATTCCTTACGCGGAGCCACTTCGGTGCCCATCAGACGCGAGATAACCGAACGGGTATTGTGGATATCTTCAATCGTCATGCGCAAGTCGCGCTGGGCAAAATCATTGCCGGTAAGCTGGCGTTCAGCAGGGGTGCCGGCATTTTTGGCTTTGTTCTTACGTTTGTCGCGCATACCGCTCACTTCTTCCGGCAGCACAAAAACGGTTTCGCGCAATTGGTCAGGGTTCATTTCTCCCAAACCCTTGTAGCGCTGGATGGAGACATTTTTCACCCCGCCAAATTCCTTTTCGATCTCTTCGCGCTCTTCTTCCGAATAAGCGTAACGGGTTTCCTTGGAGCGCGTATTGCGTACCAGGTACAGCGGCGGGCGGGCGACAAAGAAACGTCCTTCGTCGATGATCTGGCGCATGGTGCGGTAGAACAGGGTGGCCAGCAGGGTGGCGATATGCGAACCGTCCACATCCGCATCCACCAGCACCGAGATGCGCCCGTAGCGGATACCGCTGACGTCGCAATCGGCGCCGACGCCGGTGCCGACAGCCGCAATGATGGCCGCGATTTCGCGGTTCTTGAGGATGTCGTTGATCTTCATTTTTTCCACATTCGGGATCTTACCGCGCAGCGGCAGGATGGCATGGTAACGTGAATCGCGCCCTTGTTTGCAGGAACCGCCGGCCGAATCGCCTTCGACGAGGTAGAGTGCGGTATGGTCCAGCGGGACAACCGGGTTGCCGCCGCGGCGCTGGATATCAGCTAGCTTGCCCAGGACATATTCGCCGGCATCCATTGCGGATTTTCTGATGACCAGTTTACGCGCCTGTGAAGCGGCTTCACGTCCACGGGCAGCGGCTACCGCCTGGTTGACAATCAGCTTCCCGGTGGGGATGTTTTTTTCCAGATAATCGCTGACAAATGCATAGGTAGTGGAAAGCACCGGGCCATGTACTTCCGGGCTGGTCAGGCTTTCCTTGGTTTGTGAGAGGAACTGCGGGGTGCAGGTCATCGTGATTTTGATAATTGCAGTTAACCCCAGCAGGGCGTCATCGCCGCGCACATCCATATTGCCTTTGAGTAGTTTTTTGTTAGTGGCAAACTGTTTCACGGCTTTGGTGAGCCCGGCCTTGAATGCCGAGACGTGCGTACCGCCGCTGGGCGTGGGAATGGCATTGACGAAGGAATAAATCTGAACTTCTTCGCCGGCGTACTGCAAAGCCACCTCAACTTCAATGGTTTCCTTGCGGCCTTCCACTTCCAGCTCGTTGATTTCTTTAAACACAATCGGCTTGTGCAGCGGTTCTTCGCCTTCGTTGAGGTATTCAATATATTCCGTCAAACCGCGTTTGGAGAAGAACACCAGCGCTTCGGCGTCCTCGTTGGTTGATTTATCGGTGAACTCGATGCGCACCCCGGGGTAGAGGTGGGCGATCTGTCGGAAGCGGTTACTCAGGCGTTCCGCATCCCAGGGGACGGTATTGGTCGGGTTGGGCCATTCCATTTCGCGGGCAAACCAGGCGCGGTTGGGGCGGAAACGGAAAGTCGTGCCGCTGATCTGCTCAGGGTCGGCTTCCACTGTCAGGCGCATGTGGTTGATTTCCAGCGCGCTGGCCAGTTCTTTCTTGCCGTTGGAAATAATCTGGGTTTCGGCGTTCACTTCGCCAGCCTTGTGTTTCGGCGAGATGCTTTTGGTGTAAATTTCCACCGGAGTTACCGGGATACCGCCGTTTTCAAAGCGCTGGTAGAAGATCAATCCATGGCGGCGCACTTCCACTTCCAGGAAACTGGAAAAAGCATTGGTGCATTTGAGACCAATGCCATGTAAGCCGCCCGAACTGCTGTAGGCCGAATCGTCGCCGCCGAATTTACCGCCGGCATGGGGTTTGATCAGCACCTGGGTAAGGGTGCTCATCTTGTTTTCGCGTTTATATTCGATGGGGATGCCGCGGCCATCGTCGGTTATTTCAACGGTGCCGTCCTTTTCCAGGGTAACCGTAATGGTCGAGGCATAACCGGCCATGCATTCATCGACCGAATTATCCAGAACTTCCAGGAGGATGTGGTGCAGGCCGTGCAGGTTATTATTACCGATATACATGCCGGGGCGGCGGCGCACCGCGTCGAGAAATTCCAGTTCAACGATTTGTTCGCCACTATATTGCTTGGTCACTGAATCAAACTCCATTCCACCCGTGATGCGCGCGGGTGAGTCGTTGTTATAGAACGTATGTTTTATTTGATATTATACATCATTTTGTTTTGGGAAGCAATTCACCCCATACAGTGAATAGCGCTTCCAACACCCAATTTTATCAAACTTTTGGCACTTGTGGCGGATGGGAGAAAAAGGGGATTAGGGAAGTGGTTCTGGGTACCGGAAAGAGAGTCTGCTGCCCGCTATGAACAATGAGGCGTTTTTGCGAATTTAGATCGATTGCAAAGGTTTGTTAAAATCCCTCCCTGCCTAGGGATTTAGGGAGGGTCACACCTCCAACCCGTAGCCGCTCTCGACCAGTTTCTTCAGCTTCTGGATAAAACGCGCGGCAGGTGCGCCGTCGATCACATCATGGTCGATGCTGACCGTCACACTCAGGTATTCGCGGATTTCTATCCGGTGATCAACCACCCCCGGTTTTTCGGCGATTCCGCCCAGAGTTAGCTGGAGCGAATGATTGGGCACGGGGATTCCCCACCCGCTGCCGCTTCCAAACATGCCAATCGAAGAGACCAGTACGGTGCCGTAATAATCTTTGATGAATTGGGGATTCTTAAACAATGTCCATAAGAATAAACGCCGCATAAAGCCGGGCAGGCGCACGAACCATTCAATAAACTTGGATTCCCGGCTGTCGCTGTGCCCTTCCTGGAAGGCGCGGATATCTTCCTGAAGTTCGCGGATGTTCTTATGGTTCACCCCTCTCAGAATGTGCGGCCGGATCGTTTTTTTGCCATCCACTTCCACCTCAAACAGCATGTTCACATCCACATCCCCAAAAATAATCATCTGGTTGTGCCAGTTGCGATAGGCATGCATGGGTTTGTTCAGGTCCAGCGCCTTTCCGAGACAGACCAGAAAGAAGGTAGAGAAAGACAGGGCTTCTCCGGTTTTTACCCTGTATTGGCGGATTGCTTCGCGGGCGCGGGTTATGTCGAACTCAACCAGTCCGTGGATGGTATGCTTTTGGAGGCCCATTTTTCCGCCATCCACCATCAGCAGGCGGGTGCGGGGATAGGGTTGAACGGTAAAATTCTCTTGTTTGGTCTTCATCGGTTTCGCTCCTTTTCACACGTTCCAGTTTTATTGGAAATATTGCTGGATAATTTTCACGGCATTGTCTACACCGTTTTCAGCACGGATCGCCTTGCCGTAAGCGCTGGCGCGCTGTCGCATCCCGGAATCGCTGACTGCGAGCGTGATGGCTTGCGCCAGCCGTTCGGCGGTCAGTTGTTTTTGCGGAATGGGGTCCGGACCCAGGCCCAATTGCTTAATCCGGGCTCCCCAAAAGGGCTGGTCAAGCACAAAGGGGACAATGATGGATGGAACACCGGCGCGCAGCCCTTCGGAGGTGGTTCCTGCGCCGCCATGGTGCACCACAGCCGCCATGCGCGGGAATAGCCAGTGATGCGGCGCGGCGTCCAGCACGAATACGTTATCCGGAAGAAGCTCCGGGCGCAAACCGCCCCAACCGGTCAGGATTAGCCCGCGCTGCTTGCTTTTTGCCAGAGCCTCCAGCACAAGCCCGGCGAGTTTTTCCGGGTTGTTGCCAGCCATGCTGCCAAACCCGATATAGACGGGTGGGCCGCCGGCTTCCAGGAAGGCTTGCAGTTCAACGGATGGCTGCCAGTCGCCCTGAGAATCCAGAAAGAAGGTTCCGGTTATGTGTACGCTGTCTGCCCAATCCGCAGGGTGCGGGATGATGCTCGGGCTGTAGGCGCTCAGCATCGGGGTTGATCTTAAGCTGCGGTAGTAGCGCTTGAAGGTAAGCTTCGGTAGCCCCAGAGATTTTCTGAAATCATTGACGAAAGGCTGGTACCACAGCCAGATCACCCGCAGCATGGCCAGGCCAGAGAGGTGGTTATGCAGCCCGCCCAGGCTTCTTTGTATCGGCCAGGAGGGTGCCGGAAATGCGCTGGTGGGAAGCAGCGGCGTTGGCTCGATGTGCATCATCGGAATTTTCAGCGCTTCTGCCACGGATTGTCCGAAAGAACTGAAAACGCCCAGGCAAATTAACGCCTGCGCATCCTGGCAGGCCGCGCTAACATCCTCTGCCATTTGCATGATGACCGGAGCAACCATCGTCCTGACTGCGCGAATAGATTTGAGTGGGTTCGCGCCGCCCGTCTCCATGAACTTCTTGCCGGTATCGCTTGCCATAATCTTCTGCACATCGCCGCGCAATGGGTAAAAGCTTACGCCGTGCTTTTGGACGAATTCGGCAAAATCGGCAGGAGCGGCCAGGCATACCTGATAACCGGCCTGCTGCAACCCCCTGCATAAAGCGATACATGGCTGAATATCACCGCGTGAACCTGCCGCGAAGACTGTAATTTTCATCTTGGTCCAACCTTTTCTATCGCAGTTTCAGAAAGCCGGTCAGGAATTGCTGCGCGGTTTTCTGAAACTTTGTAATTTTGCTTTCGATAGACTTTGAAGTGTAAAGATATTTTGAAAGCTACCGGGTATCACCGGAGTGCGAATTTGATGATGGGTTAAGTATAGCATTGGTTGATTATTTGCAAAATGCATGCTGTCCGCAATAATTTACTCCACGGGAACTGTAAACACGCATAGCGCGAATGGACGAGGGAAACGAAATAAGATATAAAATAAGATCAGGTTATTAATTCTGACAAATCACATTGAATGGGAACCGCTATGATTACTTATAAAAGCTCATCACTTACTGAAAACCAAAAATATCTGGATGATTATATCGACGGAATTGCGATTCCTTATGATGATTTTCTGGAGGAACACATTCTCAATTCCGCTATATTTTCCATCTTTTTCAAGGGAGAGCATATTGGGTTCTTCGGGAAAAACGAAAAAATGCTGACCATCTTTTTTGTCCGGGATGCATATTTTTATAAGGCGAATGAAGTTTTTGCAGAGATCAAAACGCAGTTTGACATTCACGAGGCTTTTGTGCCAACAACGGATATCGGGTTTCTCTCGGTGGTGCTTGAAAAATATGAGAGTATTGCCATTCAGGCTTTGCACTTTACAGCGACCAATGCCATGGTGCGCCCTGCAGAATTCCCCCGTGAGCACTTCAGAATAGCCAATGAGCATGATGTGCAGGCGGTTGAACAGTTGGCCGGCGATTTCCTGGATAAGTATCCTGAAAGAATTAAGCACCAGCAGATTTATGTTCTGGAAGAGAATGGTGAGTTGATCGGGTTGGGTGTGATGATCGGAAACGTCATCATGCGGAATTGCGTTGGCACCGGTATGTTTACAAAAGACAGCCGCCGCGGAGAAGGTGTTGGCAGGTCGATCATCCTTCATTTAAAAGCAATCGTCCACGAGCAGGGGAAAATACCCGTCCCAGGCTGTTGGTATTACAATACAAATTCTAGAAAGACGCTGGAAAGCGCCGGGTATATCAGTAAGTCGAAATTGCTCAGGTTTCAATTTTAAGGAAGTTTAGTAAAGGTAGCAAACCAGGAGAATAATCTGCTATGTCTATAACATTCAAAGAAATAACCATAGATAATTTCAGGGAGTGTATCGGTTTGACGGTGCGCGACGATCAAAAATTTGTGGCGCCTAATGTGGTTTCCATTGCGCAGTCGAAAATTGAGCCGAAGTATATTCCACTGGCCATCTACAACGATGAAACCATGGTTGGGTTTCTGATGTATGCCTTTGAGTATGCGGATAAGGAATTGTATTTGTGCCGCTTCATGATTGATCAAAACTTTCAGCACAAGGGCTATGGCAAGGGTGCTTTGGACATCTTAAAGGAGATCGCCATGCAGGATCCCGGCGTAGAGAAGATCGAACTGAGCACCAAGCCTACGAATGTATATGGAATCCGGGTATATGAAAAATTTGGCTTTAAAGACACCGGTATCCTGGACGACGGTGAGGAAATATTTGTGCTGGATTTGGGCAAGCACCCGCCAGAATAGTGCAGGAATAGGCAAAGTATGCTGATTGATACCGAATTGATTGCAACCTGTGGCATGAATTGTGCGATCTGTATTGGCCATTTACGTGACAGGAATAAATGTGCTGGCTGCAATGGCGATGATAAAAATAAACCGAAGCATTGTGTGATTTGCCGCATTAAGAATTGCGAAAACCTTAAAGATGTAGCCGATCATTTTTGTTTCGCCTGTCAAAAATTTCCCTGTGCACGATTAAGAGCGTTAGACAAACGGTACCGGGCAAATTATGCGATGAGCATGGTGGATAATTTGCACGCCATCCAGGCCAATGGAATCACCGCGTTTGCCGAAAGTGAAACGCTTCGTTGGCGATGCAGCCAATGCGGAGAGCTGTTGAGTGCCCATCGGGATGCTTGTTTGCATTGTGGGGCAGAAGTAATGAAAATCAGCGATCACCAGGCGCAAAAATTAACATAGCGACGGATAATTTTATCAAAAAGTGATTTTCTCCCCATCCAGAGGAATGAGCAGTCTCTCTGGCCCGATACCGTTGGCATCCGCGTATCGACGCAAATCCTCGCGGGTGATCGTGGCGTGGTCCAGCGCCTCCATGTGGGTGGCAATCACAGTGCTGTTGGGCGCGGCGCGGCAGACGGCCAGTGTCTGCTCGGCATCCATCACAATCAAAACATGGTCGCCCCACGTTGCGCCGCAGGAATGGGTGATGATGATATCTGGTTGGGTCCGCTCGATCACCCCGGCAACAGCCTCATTCCAGATCGTATCGCCGGCCCAATAGATGGTTGGTTCGTTTTTGGCGGAGAGAACAAAGCCGGAGGCGTCTCCCATGTCCTTCAGAACTGCGCCGGAACCGTGTTGGCAGGCTGTACGCGTGATGCTGATCTCCTGCCAGGTGAGCGTATCTGTCACCGGGATCACGTTGTGAAATCCTTTCGATTCGATGGTAGCCTGGTCTTGCGGCTGGCAGTAAATGCTGAGGTCCTTGGGGAGCAGTTCGTGTGCGGCGGGGTCAAAATGGTCCGAATGTAGATGTGAGATGAGCGCCATCTCGATCCCTGCGATGGCTTCGAGCGGTGTGCAGGGCAGCTCCACCAGCGGATTGGGTGATTTGCCGGTGTAGGATGGCCGGGTAAATTTGGCGGCCAGGTAAGGGTCGATGATAAAGCTCTTTTGAGCGTAATTCAATCTTATGGTTGCGCTGCGAATCAGTTGAATTTGCATGTGTCTATTTCCTTTTCAGCAGTTTTTTGGATTGTCGTCAAAATCTTTTATCTTCAATGTACCGGGTGGTTAACGGATTTCCTTCCGCCCGATAAACCTTTAGGTTACTGATATCAAACACGGATGACCAGATTGTATCAAAATTCAAGGCTTTATCATACTGACACATAAAACCATATTTCCCGCTCAGGATATTTTTGGCATGCTCAATGCCGTTGGCATAATCATGGTTCTGCAAAGCATCCAGCGCGGTTTGGTAGCGGATTTCAGAAAAATAAGCATTGCGTTCGCTGGCATCGTGTTCCCGCATCTCCTGTGACGTAAAATGGTTGACGGTGACAATAAAATTTTCGCCTTGTTTGTTTTTCTCCGGATAACGGATCTGCATTTGGAACGGGTTACATTCCACCACCACCATCTCGCCGTGCCGGTCCGCCAGCAGGATATTGCAGCTGGAGGCGATTGGCAGCCGCTGCAAGGTTTCGATGCCCTCCTCAACGTTTTTACAATTTTCCAGGATATAGCGCACCAGGAACACTGAGTTCAATCCAGGCTTTATTTCTTCTAATTTTGGCATAACAAAGGTCATCGCTGCCGCCAGCCCATGCCGGTTAATGCCTTCCTCTCCATTGATGAAGGAGGAGGTGTTCAGGATGAAGCCGGGCTTGTTTTCCGGCCGGTAATAAACGCTTTTGCTGACCCTTCCTAAATAAGGCGGCAGATCATTATCCCGTCCATAATATACCTGTCCTGCATGCGCAAAGCTGAATGCCGTGCAGCCGCGCACTTCGACACAATCGTCCTCGGCGGTATACAGGCAGCACCCCATGCACATCATCCAGGAGGTAAACAACTCATTGTCATACCCGGTCACATCCGTGATGCCTCTGATTTCTTCCGCCGCCTCGGGAAAATACGCTTTTAATAGTTTTCCGCTTTCTCTGCCAAATTCGCTTTGAAAAGCATCCAGCCGGATTGGAAACTGCACGTTTGCTTTCCTGAAGATATTCCCCATCTTCTGACCCATCAAATACGGTTTGCCCATAAATCTCGGATGATACATATTTTCTCCTGTATTCCGAATTGTATGGGGATAAAAAATTTGTGTCAATTGGTAATAAAAATTGGTTTCAATAGTCTGGCTGCCGGTCAAACCGCGCCGGGCAGTACCCGGAAAAGGACCTCAAGCCAGCGATTCATCCCCCTCAGATATCGGGTCTGTGGGCTCATCACTTCTTCAAGTGTAAAGGCCTGGCGCATTTCCTCTCGCTTGGTGTAAGATGTACAACCACCGGGATGGATTCTGGTGCGATGTGTTCATTTCCTTCATAGTATTCGTAATGCTGGTGCTGCTCATCCGGCGCATCGTGAACAAAATCGAAAAATGAAGCCAGACGATCAAGATTATCAGGGGCTCCCTCAATTTGTAAACAGCAGTCATTCTGTACCGTTATTCGGGTCAGGCCCTGCCCCACCCGAATAACCAATTTCGATAATGCCTGATCGTAAGGCGCAGGATTAGATACGGTATTGGCTGAGATTTCAACCATTTTATACCCTTGATCCGTTGCCAGGTTTTGCAGCATCCAGCGGACCATCTGAAATGCATTCACACTGCCGGATATTTCAAGTTGGTTGGGGGGCGAGTAATAAATTTTAATCATGTGACTGTGCTCGATGTGTTGGGGTTTCAATGCTGATTTATAGATTTACCAGCTGACGGAACATGTGCTGGCGAATTGCCTTCTAATTATTATCGCACATATCTAAAAAACCAAACCGGTTTTGGGTGCTTTCTGGATTATAAGTCTCCCTTGACCAATTTTCCAATTCAAGCAGTTATCAGCTCTGAAATGCGGGGGATTCTCAGCCAATTCCGCGAAATAGTACCCGCTCACTGTGCCCGCACCCATAGTTAGCCGCTGTGTCAAAGAAGTTGATCCCCGCATCGAGCGCATAATGGATGGCCCGGATCGATTCGGCATCGTCTACCTTGCCCCAACCATGCGGTTCGTTATCAAAAGTCCATGGTCCCCCCATCGTCAAACAACCCAATCCCATCCCGCTTACTTCGAGATTACTGCGTCCCAAACGTCGTGTAAACATCGCACCTCCGGAGTTTTATGATTTGTGCTCAACAGTTTGCCAATACGCGTTTTGAGGTGCGGGATAATCCTGCCCGCCTGTTCAAAACACAGCATAAAATACCTCTATAGTAGAACCAGCCCTAAGTCAGTATTTATCTTTTTCAGTATAAAGGAAATCAGATGATGCAAATACTCTTTAGATTGTCAGGCGTATGGCTACTGTTGCATTTTACGACTCTGGTTTGGTGCAAAAAAGTACCATTAATAAGCAGCTGAATGTACATTTCGTGTCTTGTAATTCCGCTCTAAATCTTATACACTGTAACTATAGAGAACTTTGATCATACGGTCTGCCACGGCAGATCTTTTTAGTTATATTCCCCCGCCCCAGCGATTCATTCCGCTCAGATATTGAGTCTGAGGGTTTATCGTTTCTGCAATCACAACGGTCAACAACTTTCTCCAATTTTTTAATTAACGTCATTTTTTCACCGATAAATCCAACTTCTTTGCAACTGGAATGTAGCTCTGGTGAGCGTCAGTACGAAGAACCGATTTTGCTTGTATAAAAAGTGAAAATCAGAACTTTACCCTTTGTGTTTTTTTGCCCGGATCATCAGGCGTTTCCGCATACATTTCTAAATAACGTGAGTACGGGTTAGGTAGGGAGGCCCAGGCAGGTGTCCAAACCTAACGAAGGTTTCTTGGGTTGATGAGCATAAGCGATCAGGCCGGACATCAGATTGACCAAGAAATTGGTG
>PHBZ01000054.1 GCA_002840755.1 Chloroflexi bacterium HGW-Chloroflexi-10
TATTCCTCTTGGTAATTTCTTGATTTTAGGGTAACCGTACAAAATAAAAATCCATAAAGGAAGCTGCATATAACTTCCATAAAACCGGCTTTTAGTGTTTGTAAAGGAAAAATAATTTTGCAAATAAGAAATTAACCATAAACCAATACCCACCAGAAACAATTCAATAAATCTCACCGCTTATACTCCTGTTTATTCAATATCAAATGTAGTATTTTGTATTTCATTTTGAATCCACTCAATGAAAAACTCTCTGAGAAAATTACTTGAAAATATTAATGCATTTTGTGGCAAAGACAATTCCCTAACAGCACCGAAACCAACACCAATTACCAATAAGCAAATCTAAAATTCATTATTTTATTGTAATATCTCAATAAAACGGAGCTAGCGATACTTGCTGGCCTATAAGGTATAAACGTCAGTAACGAAATTAATCACCAAATATGGATAAACACAATAGAAAAACAAACCACAAGAAAAAGATCGTTATCATTATTCGATCAGCAGATAACCCTAATCCTGTAATACTGGAACGATCAAACCACTGTGGAGGAAGATAAAAAAGCGAAAAGAATTTTGATTTTTTTAACCAAATGATCAATTTGTTATAGGAACGTGGAGAAAACCAGACCAGGTAAACATTAATTCCTAAGAGCATTGTAATAGGTATAAAAAGAATATATTCCATAATAATCCTTCATTAAAAGTAGCACCTACCGAGGCCGTTTTTGGGAATCCTATAAAGCCACCAACAAATGTATCACCAATGATCAGAATATTTCGAGTTTAAACATACAATCAAATGAGCGCGCATATTGGCCCCAGGCACAATCGTATTCGGCTGGGTGAAGCGTCCCAAAGCGGGGTCATACCAGCACACATTGTAATCATAGAATCCAAACACATTTTCCGGGCTCTCCAATCATTTAACGCGACATTGCATAAAATGCTCATCTTTTAGTTTTCTATCAATTATCATTCAAAGAAGAATTTCTTCACAATTTTTTTTGCTTCTTTTTGGGTTGAAAAAATCTTTTAATTGTGCCTTTTCCTCGAAACATCCTCAGTTGAAACAATGTTACTATAATGAAAAACAGTAAAACTATTAACAGAAGAAATCCTGATAATATCCCTTCGAGTATATTTGTGGGATTTTTAAGAACAATTAACAAGGTATAACTGAGAACAGTCAGAAATAAGAAAATGAACATAATTTTATAAAATAAGTCATCCGTTTCCAAACTTTTCTCTCGAATAAACTTTTTTATGCCTAGCACAAATGGAACAAAAATACTAAAAATCAGAAATAAAACTGTAAAGATTCTTAAGACAACAATTATAAAATCTAAAATAGAATTATCCATTTTCACTACCAGTCCCACAAATACATTTGTACTATTAATCCAGCGAATATCTGTACAATAAGTTTAAACTAAATTAAAAATTAGACTCCAGGATTAGCCCAAAGTTACTTTAATTATTTTTCATTCCATAATCCTTTGGGTGTTTCAAAGCATTCTGGAGATGAAACATCTACAAACACATTATAAAAATCTTTCATAGTGAATTCAGACGCCTCCTCAAGGGACTTTCCGGATATTTCATTGATGGGTAATGGAAGATTTGGTATTTTTTCTCCCCATACATTAACTAAATTTTCAAGCAATCTGATATTTTCTGGACTCTGCACATACATATTAAGTCCATAAAGTTTGTTTTTTGCATCATCTTCAAATCTGTTTGGGTCATTCGGGCAAATGATGATAGCGTCATTATTCAAAAATCCAATAACATAATAGCGAAGAACTATACCCAATTGATCATAAAAAATCCAAAATGCAAATACGGGTCTGGGGAGACCAGTATGGTAATCCGAATCCATCCATACACGGGATGGAATACCTAACGATTTGAGCAATCCCGGAATAGAATATTCAGGGATATACTCAGATACTCCTGAGCCTGCCAATTGGATTAATAACGCATCAATAGTATCATTATCAATCAATGGAGAAATAACCAAAATAAATGGTGAAACCGATGAACGCATTTGTGTGTAATAAATCTTTCTGTTTCCGTCAGAACCATCATATGGGTCAAACGGTTTTCCCCATTCAAAACCCAATTCACTCAGGTTGATCTTAACCTTTTCCCAATTACTTGTTCCTGGAGTAATACCAAAAAAACACGGGAGTTCGCATGAATCATTTAACATCAAATATGCCTCGACCATTTTTTCTCGATCTAAAGGAATATGCATTGGAGTGATGGTTTTTGGTACTTCAGGAGAAGCAGTTGAAATTGGTGTTTTGGTTTTGGTTGAAGTGCTTGTAAGGGTAGGTATCTCCTGTTCGTAAAACGAAGAGTTGATTTTTTGATTGGTACAACCGAATAACATAAATAGTTGAGCGAATATCAGCAAGAACACACCTTTTTGAATATATTTTCTCATTTTTACCTTTTATTTTTCTTTATTAATATCCGGAATTTACCCAAGATGCCATATTTGTCATGACTTTGAAAACTCCAGGGTTCTCCAATTGATTGAGGGAACAGAACAAGTGTTTCGCCCCATTCTAATAGTTCACCTAAAGGTTCATCAACCATATAAAACTCGGCAGTTAACCAATCTTCATGCATAGGCCAGTGGAAATCAAATATGTTTCTTTGTGTATCATAAATCTATCCTTTCAACTTTTTTATGGATCCAAGAAACCCAAAAAAAATACCTGAATTGCCATCGTAGCGAAGCCCTCTGCCATCTAGGGATACGATAGCTAATACCTCACCCCGCTTTCCATCAATTATACGAGTTTTTTCTACTCGTTGTTCCGTGTTTTATACCTACCTGCTGGTGCGAGGGGAGCAGGACGCTCTGCCGGAACAGGCGTTCTGTCTTTTTCTTTGGCAATCTTTCCTAATGCCTTTTTTGCCTCTTTACGAACCCAGGCCCTAGGGTTATTCAAGAATCGCTCAATTGTTTGATAAGCCTTTATAGATTTCAATTTACCTAATGCCATTATCGCGTGTCCAGCTACCTCTTCATCCTCAAGTAAACCGATTAAGACATCTTGAGCACGCGGTTCTTTCATGTTCCCAAGAGATAAAGCCAACATTTCTCGCGCTTTCCCGTTCCTATGGTCCCTCACCAAATCCACAATCTCCATAAACACGAGATCATCGGCAACAACTGACAGTGCATTGGCAATCGTCCATTTGATGCCTATATTGGATTCGTTCTGTAATTTGTAAAATTCAGCAATGAGAGCTGGCGCAGCTATAGACTTTGCCCAAGGCACTGACAACGCCCTGACTATATCTTCTTTGACATCTAAATTGTCAATCCGCGGTAACCATTTAAGTAAGCCAGGAATTGCATTTTTATAGTTTAGCTTCCGGGAATATAGATCAGAAACCCATTCGAGATAGAAACCCGCCTCAGCTAAGTCAGCTATCACTGGGGTGGAGGCCAGTGAGTTAATTTTCATGATACGCTTTCGCTGCTGTTCCTTTTCTTCAAGCTTCCGAGTAAGTTCCTGGCGGGTATCGTCGGATTTATTATCCGGTTGTTTTACAATCGTTTTGGCTCCAAATACTTGAGGATTGCTTGTCCCTTGCCCAAACTCTTCAAGACGATTTGAACAGTATGGATTATATGATTGATAGAAATCTTAATCATCAGTCGATAAACTTATACTTTCAAATCCGTTTTCAACATACTTTATGCTAAGTATTATATTGTTCCCATAAATTCTACAAACTTTTAGGTGAATATTAAAAAATCGGGTATCTTCAAAAATCCCGGACTCTTTTTCTTCAAATTCAACAACTTCTAGTAAAGTTCTATTTACATTTTCTCTCGACATTCCTTTATGCAGAACTTCATTGATTTTTGCTAAATACTTATTACCAATTTCATTGTATTCCGGTAAAACCTGAAGTTCCTCCCCTATCCTATTGTAACAAGACCTCCTTTCTATTTGTTGGAAAGTTTTGTAAGCCAAAAGAGCCAAAAACGCAATGAATAGTGCACTAATTAATAACAAAAAGGCAATTCTTAATTTTGGCATATATTTTTTCCTTTTTTTCCTAATGAAAATCTGGATATTCTGGATTTAACCACATCAATGCTGAATAAGAGTAATATCTCGCATTGTAATCCATCAACCCAAAGTTTTTGCGAAGTGCACTGAACGAAGTGATGTGCCGAAGCACTCCGAGCACAGCGAAGGAGCAGACCTTTGCCCCACGAAGTCCCCTGAGCGCTGCGTAACACTCCAAGCCCAAAGGACGAAGGTGAGCGATGAGGGGATGTAAGTCTTGTCAATCGGGGATTTTCCACTGGTGTACCTCATCTCGCCAAACAAACTATTTCTGATTTCAGACACCTTATTACCGATCGCATCCAACCACCAGCACGGTCAAAGACACCTGCTCCGAGATCACCCGAATCGCCCCTGAGTGTACTTTCAGTCCGCGATTAGAGGACGTGAAGTATTCGCCATCCTGGCTCATAGTGGTCACAGAGCTTAATCCATAATACATAGTTACATGGGTGGCATAATAACAGTAAATAAAAACTTTTGTACATGCAGATAAATTGCCGGCCATATCTTTAACCTGAATACGCAAATAATTATCTCCGTCTATTCTTAAGGCTCGGCTTGATTCACCAGCCTGAGCAGTTACTCAAAAACTATCCCTCCATCTCTATTTCCATAAAAAGGATATTTGAAAAACCAAGCTGGGTAACATTGTATTTAAATCTTTCAGTAACTAAGATATGCGTTGGAAAATCAGTAATTCGAAACATATCCAAATCTGGTGGGATTGAATTTTTATTGACAATTATTCTTTCAACTTTTCTATCATCTCGGCCACATTTTAAACAAATCTTTGGTTCAGCTTCGTAATAAGAACTATTAGTAAGAGATACCCATGCTTCTATCTCCAATTCATAAAGCTCACAACCACTAATTCTTTTAGTTTTTAAATTTGGAATTGATACTTTAGGCAACTTTAAAGACAGTGATTGAAGGTTTAAGTAACTACTTTGTTTAATCAATAATGTCCACGAATTAGCCCATGAAAAGTCGCCGCACAATCCTGTCTCTCTTCCAACCAACGGACCAAAACCTGTACCAGGTGGTAGCGGTAAGTTTTCTGCAATAAGTGGCGCAACCAGATCACGGAGTTGTTTGTATTCGTCTACAGGCACTACTCTTGGTCTAAATAACCACTTATCGAAAGTTAATACAGAAATATCTACAAGAGGATAAGCTATTCCCAAACGTGCCCAAGTTTGGCCGCATAAATCGCATTTAATCCCTGGCAAATAACTATTACGTCTTGCAACAATATCATTATGGTAATTTTTTTCCCGATTTTGAAAATCAGGTGTTATTGTAAATAGTTTCATGGTCATTTTTCTCGATTTACGATTTTGATTATGCCGTCTAAACCAAATTCATGAATAAAAACACCGATTTTATTGAATATATCACCAGGTGTTGCATCACGCTTTTTTGAATTCACTTATCCCAAGCACCATTCTAATTTCCTTCGAGTAGGCTATTCTAATGGACTGCGATCACCCTCAGTGCAGGCCTAATACATTGTCATCCAAATCAGGGGCCCAAAAATATAATTCACAAAACAATTTCTTCTACGTTCTGCAGAAAGATTAATTCCTAATCACTTAATCCGCTTTCATATGTGTGTTTTCCATCCTTCAACATAAATATCGATGCTCCCCGGCGTTGCTCCGTGTACTGATAAGCCAACCCATACCGTGTGATACTGCCCCGTTCCCTTCTGTCATCACGGATGCTGATCCCAGGTAGTCTGCATAAATGGTTGCAATCCCACTTTTCGGCCGGAATTCAATCGGTTGTCCTCCACAGCAATCAACCGTAAAACGTTCATGGCACAATCCTCTCCCGCACTCATCAGTTAAGTATAGCTAATAAAAATATTTTCACTCCCAAAAACCTCCCTTATTTTTCAATTTGTGGTTAATTTTCAAAATTTCTCATTTTGGGGGCTTGACAAAATAGAACAATTATTCTATAATGATCTGGTCAAAAAACTTTTTCCAATTCGGAGGGACGCCTTGGAACCATTTGACCAACCCAATTCACAGTCGTATAAACCGGCGCAGTCCGCTGCGGCCATCCCAACCTGTAAGGTAACTTTGCGCTTTCTAAAGCACAACCCCACGGAGGTCTATGGATAACCAACCAACGCAGGATGATTCCGGAACCAACCGGCGCCGCCGTGGCGCGCCTCAGGGAAATCAGAACGCCGTCAAACATGGCTACTATGCCAAAGTATTTAAGCAGACTGAATCAGTAGACCTGTCTGAAACCAATTCCTCCCAACTGACCGATGAAATCCAGATGCTGCGCGTCTTCATGCGCCGTGTCATCGAAAAGGCCGGTGAGGAAGCTTCACTGGCTGAAACCATGTTCGTTCTGCGTTCCCTCTCTCAAGCCTCCGCCTGTCTTAACCGTCTCATTCGTACCCAGGCAGTCAATAATAGTTCTGAAGAAGAAAACCACTACAAGAAATTATTTTTTGCCATTCACCAAAGGACCACCGAGGTGAGGGAGAACGATCCCTTTTTCGAAGATTATTTGGATGAATCCAGTGAACTGCGTGAAAAATACAATAAGAAGCTCAAAGAATACTGGCTTACCCATGGCAAACCCGCGGTCTTCACGAGACCCGATGGCGAATTTCGCCATCCGGATGATTTTTCTGAGTATATGTAAGCGTTGAATTGTTTTTGAATTGTTTTGAAACAATTCCGGCACATTAACAACCAAATATGCTTATTTTAGATAAACACACCCTCTATATGCTGGTATTTTTCATTAAAACCGGAATTGTTTCGAATTGATTTTTTTGGCGAAATCAATTCGACAGCCCGGTAACATATAGCTGGGCTTGGGAGGTCCGATTTACCCGGCCCCGTACGGGCGAGGCTGGAGGAATTTTCTCTGCCCGTTCAACACCCGATGCCTCGCCCCCGGCCATAGACAAGAGTGGGTCTGCCCTTTGGAAAAGGAATTATCACACCCCCTCCTTTAGGAGGGCTGGTGAGCCAGACAAAGGTGGGTCTGACTTTGGAAAAGAAATTATCACACCCCCTCCTTTAGGAGGGCTGGGGAGGTCCGATTTACCCGGACCCGTACGCCCTTCCAGCCTCGCTCCTCGCAGGCTACACGCTCTTATTTCAGCCCTATCGCATACTCAGCGTAAGATTAGATACCTTAAATTTTCAATTCCCAATCAGATTCACAATCCGGCATTAACCTTGCAATGAATCTTAAAACTTAACAGTCGCGAAATTTTTGGATTCCCCGTATATTTGGGGCGGGTTTCTTTTCTGGGCAACTTAACCCCATATAAAGGGTTATGTACACGTGTACACCCCCTATATATGGGGTAAATGCCGTTGTCTATACAGCCGTTTTTTTATCAACAGATTCAACCGATTCTTTAACATTTTTTTTCTTAAAGATTCCGAATCTTTAAAGCAATCGTATGGATTCAAACTTGTTCGTACTGGTTTTTTTTGATAGAATGATACATGTAATCGGGGCTATCCCCAAACGCAATTTTTCTCGCCAATTATCGGCGTTTTAAAATAAGTTAACAGAAATTTAATGTATCCCACTGCCCCCTTGCAGTGGACTTTGTTACCTATTGGCTGCGTTAGTTTTCCCGGATTACAATCAACCAGACGGAGGAGGAAGCGTTACTATGAACGCTGTTCAAGCTTGGCAAAACGTCATTAGTCAGCTTCAAATGGAAATGTCCAAGGCTGCTTTTGATACCTGGGTACGCAGCGCTGAACTGATCGGTTACGAAGATCAGATCTTTACCGTCGGCGTCCAGAATGCGTATGCGCGCGATTGGCTGGAAAACCGTCTTTCCTCCAGTATCACCCGTCTTCTCGCCGGGATTATGAATGAAAGTGTCGCTGTACGCTTTACCGTCTGGCATAAGGAAGAGACTCTCCCTTCCCTGGAAACTTCTATTAGTAACCATGCCACCACCCCCGTGCAGCTCAGCGATTTGGCTCCCATCGGCGGCCTCCCCCTCAATTCGCGTTACGCTTTCAGCAACTTTGTGGTGGGCGCCAGCAATCGCCTGGCGCATGCCGCCTGTATGTCCGTTGCCGATAATCCGGCGCGTTCTTATAACCCGCTCTTCCTCTACGGAGGGGTCGGTTTGGGTAAAACCCATCTCTTGCATGCCATCGGAAACGCCTCCCAGAATAACGGGCTGCGCGTCCTATATGTCTCATCCGAAGAATTTACCAATGATCTGATCAACGCCATTCGCAGCCACAACACCCAGACATTCCGGGACCGTTATCGCAGCATTGATGTCCTGCTCATCGATGATATCCAGTTCATCGCCGGTAAAGAATCCACCCAGGAAGAATTCTTCCATACCTTTAACACCCTGCATGGTCAGGATAAACAACTGGTAATCACTTCAGACCGCCCTCCCAAAGCCATGAACACCCTCGAAGAACGCCTGCGTTCACGCTTTGAATGGGGCCTCATTGTGGATATCCAACCCCCGGACCTGGAAACCCGCATTGCCATTCTGCGCTCCAAGGCCGAACGCTCCGGGCGTCAGGTTCCCGGCGAAATCCTCGATTCAATTGCCCGCCAGATCCAGTCTAACATCCGCGAACTGGAAGGCGCGCTCACCCGCGTATTGGCTTTTGCCGAATTAAGCGGCCAGCAGCTTACCATGCAATTGGTCAATGTTGCCCTGGTTGATCTGCTTCCCAAACGCCAGAATCTGGAACCACGTATGGTCCTCTCGGTTGTAGCCAATGCTTTCGGCGTGGAACCCTCGCGCATGCTCGGCCGTGAACGTACTCGGGATATCGCCTTACCGCGCCAGGTTGCCATGTACCTCATGCGCGAAGAGGCCAATATCTCCCTCCCACAAATCGGTCTGGCCCTCGGCGGCCGTGACCACACCACGGTCATGTATGCCTGTGACAAGGTAGCCGATATGATCGAAAGGGACGACCGTCTGCGCCGTCAGGTGATCCAGATCCGCGAACAACTCTACGGACGTCAGGTTCTGGCCGTCTGATCTCCACGCTCTCCAGGAATTTATTCATCTCGTGCGCACATCGGCACGAGATGTTCCTGTTACTCGGGGTTTAGTATTTTCCTGATCCCAAATAACCGGTTTCTTTTACACCCGTTTACATCCTTTTACACCTCTTTTGACAAATCCGCATGATCATGTTAAAATCAAGTCAATAATAGAAGTGTGGATTTCAGCCGGCATTCCGGCTTTGCAGTGAGAAAGTTTACCTGTAATCAATTGATTGGTTTTTGGAAGCATGATCCCCGGCGAATTCCACCGTGGGATTTTTTTATCTCACTCATTTAACGAGACCTGATCACAGGACTACCTGTGTTAAAAAAATAATCTTGTACATTAAAAAAAGGAAAACATTGAACAACATGAAAGCAGATACATTACGCATCATTCCCCTCGGAGGTATGGGGGAAGTCGGGCGCAATATGATGGTCTATGAATACAATCGCGAAATTTTGATTGTGGACACCGGCCTCATGTTTCCCGAAAACGATATGCTCGGAATTGATTACATCATCCCCGACATATCTTACCTGAAAGACAAACAATCCTGGGTGAAAGGCATCGTCATCACCCACGGTCACGAAGATCATACCGGCGCGATCCGGCATATTCTGGACGAAGTCCAGGCGCCAATTTATGGTACCCCACTCACCATTGGTTTATTGGGAGCCAAACTCAGCCGCAGCGGTATGCTGGACAAGGCTGAATTAATCATCATAAAAGCTGGTGACGCATTCCAGGTCGGCAAGTATTTTCACGTGGAAACCTTCCACGTCTGCCATTCAATTCCGGATGGCGTTGGCTTGGGCATTCAAACCCCGGCTGGCTTAATTGTCCATTCCGGCGATTATAAATTTGATCATACACCAGTCGATAACTGGCCTACAGATTACGCCAAACTGGCCGAATTTTCAGAGCGTGGTGTTTTAGCCTTGCTGGCTGATTCCACCAATGCCGAACGCCCGGGTTGGACGCCGTCGGAAAAGGTGATTGACCCCGCTTTTGACAAAGTCTTCCGTGAGGCCAAAGACCGCATCATCGTTGCCACCTTCGCCTCCCTCATCTCCCGCATTCAGCAAGTAGCCAATACGGCTGCCCGTCACGGTCGCAAAATGGCCTTTGCCGGCACATCCATGGTGGATAATGCTAAGATTGCCCTCAAACTGGGCTATCTGGATATCCCGGAAGAATTGATCATCCCGATCGACCAGGCGTTGAATTTACCCAAGAGCCAGGTCGTCATCATGTGTACCGGCTCCCAAGGGGAACCCACCTCCATTCTGGGACGTCTCGCCATCGGTCAGAACCGCCAGTTCGACGTCATCCCCGGCGACACAATTGTGCTGTCTTCTCATCCCATCCCGGGTAATGAAGAAGCGGTCAGCCGTACCATCAACCGTCTGTTTGAACGCGGTGCCATTGTCATCTATGAATCAATTGCTGCGGTGCATGTTTCCGGACATGCCAGCCAGGAAGAGATGAAGTTACTGATGCACCTCACCCGGCCAAAATTCTTCATTCCCATTCATGGGGAACTACGCCATCTCAAACAGCATGCTCATCTGGCTACCCAGGTTGGCATTCCTGCAGAAAACACCCTGGTGATCCAAAATGGCCAGTCTGTTGAATTCCACGCCAACACAATGAAACTAGGCGAAAAATTTTCAGGCAGTTACATCTTTGTGGACGGTGATAAAGTTGGCGATATCGCTCCCGATGTGATGCGTGACCGCGAAATGATGGCCGAAGAAGGTGTGGTCCTGGTTAACCTGCTGTTGAATACACAGGGCGCCCTGGCCAGTCAACCTGAGATTCAGACCCGTGGTTTCCTGATGACCCGCGATGAGGAAACTCTCAAATCCATCGCCACCACCAGAATAAAAGACGTCATTTTGCACGCCAACGGCAATATGCAAAAAGATGTGGAAAAAGCCGTGCGCAATGTGCTTTATAGCGAAACCCGTCGCCGCCCGCTGGTGATCGTCACCGTCAATTACATAGATAAACCGGCTCTCAAACAATCCGCACCGGTAGCTGCCCGTAAAGCAGCCCCGCAGGTCAACGCCAACTGGCACCGCAAGACACGTAAAAAACAAGCCAAGAAACCTGCACCTCAAACGGTGTAAGTATTGGGAAATAGGGATTTTCAATCAGGAAGCCGGAATGAGGTTTCCTGACAACGAATTCCTGTTTCCTGATCTACCTTCTCATTGACAATCCGGCATAATTCATGTAACCTCCTATTATCATCTACCTAAGGGAGGGCTGCATGGAACCCCTGGTCCGTTGCCCGCATTGTGGGCACTATCATCAAACCAATATAGAATATTGTCCGGAAAAGGGTCTGCCAATTTATGTGCCAAAAGCAGACGAACCCGTAAAAAACAAAATCAATGTCCTCTGGCTGGGTATCGCAGCCATTGTGCTGGTGATTACGGCTTGCGTGTTGATGTCTATTTTTGTACTGCCGCGTTTGCTGAATAAAAACGTCAGCAGCACCCCGCCCATTATGGTTCCCACACTCACCTTACAACCACTGGAAACCCGTGTTTCCATCATCAATACCCAGCAGCCCACCGCCACAGAGGCGGCTGTTTTACCACTCCCCAGCGCAACCGCCGCTTCCCAGTATTTCATAGCCTGTGAAGGCAGTTCTCTCCTTACCCAACTGCATGTGGGCGATAAGGCCCAAATCAACAGCGAACCGGCATTACCAAACCGTGTCCGCTCCAGCGCTTCGACAACTGCCGAGGTGTTGGGTTTTATCCAGCCAGGCGAGCAGGTGGATATTCTGGAAGGCCCCACCTGTACACAGGATTGGGTGTGGTGGCGTGTGCGTTCCGTATCCACCAGCCTGGAAGGCTGGACAGCTGAAGGCGACCAGGAAGATTACTGGTTGATCCCTGTACCCTAGAGACAGCGCACTGTGGACGAATCCTACCTTTACCAGAAAATCGCCGATACCATCCGCCAGGAAATACTGGACGGCAAACGCACCCCTGGCGAAAAACTGCCTCCGGTCCGCGAACTGACCCACACCTGGAACTGTACCCCGGGTACCGTGCAGCGTGCTTATAAAATTCTGGCCTTACAGGGCCTGGTAATCAGCCGGCCGGGACAGGGCACACATATCACCGCACAGACCGTTGTCCCCGGCAATCAATCACTTCGCCGTGCTGCCCTGGTTAACCGCAGTGAAGCCTTTCTGCTCGAAACCCTGACAGCGGGTTATACGCAAAATGAAATCGAGCAGGCGCTCCAGATCGCCTTTGATCGCTGGCGTATCCTGCAAAGCGAGATTACACCCTCACAAACAGACACCCTCACCTTCACCGGCAGTAATGATCCGGTTATCAGTTGGATGGCGGCGCATTTTCCGGATATCTCACCCGGTTACCAGCTTCACCTGCAATTTGGCGGCAGCCTTTCCGGGTTAATCGCCCTGACCGAAAATCGTACGCAGCTTGCTGGTTGCCACCTTTGGGATGAAGGCACCAGGGATTATAACTACGCCTACGTGGAACGTATTCTGCCCGGTAAGAAAACCGCCCTGGTCACATTGGCCGCGCGCACATTGGGTCTGATCCTGCCAGCCGGCAACCCATTAAATATCCGCTCTGTAACTGATCTCACCCGGCCGGAAATACGCTTCATCAATCGCCAATCTGGTTCGGGTACTCGTGTCTGGTTGGATTCCCGCCTGCGCGAACACCAAATCGACCCGGATTTGATTCCGGGGTATGCCCACGAAAAAGCCACCCATACCGAAGTTGCCCGTGCTATAGCTGCCGGAGAAGTCAATGCGGCACTCGGCCTTGAAGCCGCGGCCAACCTGTACGCCCTGGATTTTATTCCTCTCACCCAGGAAATTTATGAAATTGCCATCCTGCAAGACAATTTTGATCAACCCGCAGTGCAAAAATTAGTCAACTGGCTGGCTTCCAAACCGGCCAAACAGACCATCTCTGCTTATAGTGGCTATGATACAATCCACACCGGTCAGATTCGCTGGGTGAATTAACCCATCCCCTCCCCCAACAAGGAAAAAACATGCCGCTAAATTGGATGGATTTAAACGATATTCCGTTGGAAGCCCTTTTATTGCTGGAAAAGGTGCAAATCTCTTGGATTCCAAACAATATTTCATCAGAAACACAGACCGCTCTCGGTACCTGTCTGCGCGCCAAACCTACCATAAACTGGTATCTGAGTCACAAATGCCCGGATATACATGCCTGGCTTGAAAATATTCTCCAATCCGCACCACAGGAAAATGACCCAGTCAAGCTGCGTCAGGCAGAATTATTGGTGCTGCAAAGTATGATGGATTGGATAGTGTATGTTTGGGATCCAAGCATTTATGATAAACAACCCTTTCTCCTTTGGGATTCGTCGGAACTCACCAATATATGTGATTTCAGCGGAAAGACTGTGGTAGATATTGGCGCAGGTACCGGACGTTTGGCGTTCAGCGCGCTTAATGCCGGCGCAGCCTGGATTTACGCCGTGGAGCCGGTTGGAAATCTGCGTGAATATATGTTAGCGAAAGCCAAACAACGTGGTTTTGCCAATTTTTCAACTGTGGATGGACTGATCACCCATATCCCATTCGAGGATCAGTTTGCGGACATCTGCATGGGTGGACATGTGTTTGGCGATGACCTAGCCGCCGAACTGGCTGAAATGGTGCGCGTTACCCACAAAGGCGGCTGGGTTATCCTTTGCCCGGGTAATAATGACTATGACAATGCCTTGCACCACTTCCTTACAGCGCAAGGTTTTCAATATGGGCGCTTTGAAGAACCACAGGATGGCTGGAAACGCAAATACTGGAAGCAAAAATAATCTCGGTGGAAAACAAATGGCAAATATTCTCGTATCCGGTCTGATCAATATCGAAACCACGCTCAAAATTGAGCGCTTCCCACTGCAATACTTTCCGGTCACTTATCCCTTTTTTGGTATCCGCAGTACCGTATCAGGGGTGGGGTATAATCTCGCCAAAGCGCTCACTCATCTGGGCAATCGGGTCAACTTTATCTCCCTCATAGGGAATGACCTCAATGAGCATATCGTACGCAATGAACTGGCGCAATTAGGCATTGACGACCGCTATGTGTCAGCGGCCCTACACGAAACCGCCCAATCAGTGATACTTTACGAAGAGAGCGGCCGTCGCCAGATCCATACAGACCTAAAAGACAACCAGACCCAGACCTACCCGGCTGAATTGTTTGAGAAAGCCATGGCCGATAGTGAAATCTGTGCACTGTGCAATATCAATTTTTCGCGGCCATACCTGCAAATGGCCAGATCGCAAGGCAAACTGGTTGCCACTGATGTGCACGCTATTGGCAGCCTGGAAGATGACTACAATCACGATTTTATGTCCGCCGCTGACATCCTCTTCATGAGTCATGAAAACCTTCCCTGCTCTCCGCGCGAATGGGTGCAGAATGTCTGGCAGTGCTTTGGCACCCCCATATGTGTGGTCGGCCTGGGATCCCAAGGAGCCTTGTTGGGGATTCGCTCCGAGAATTTTCTGGGTCACTTTCCAGCCGTCTCCACCCGCACAGTGGTAAATACGATTGGCGCCGGTGATGCCCTTTTCTCTGCCTTTCTACATAGTTACAGCGCCACTCACAGCCCCTATCTTTCCATCCGGAAGGCCATCGTCTTTGCTTCTTATAAAATTGGCGTCACCGGGGCCGCTGAGGGATTCTTAAATCAATCCGAATTAAACGATCTCTTTGTCAAATATCAGAATCAAATCAACCCACAACTCTGATTTTTCTAGTAAAATCAATTTATCAAGACAACGTCTATACAAGGATGATCCAACATCCGGGAGAGAATGATGCAAATGTTTTCCACAATCCGTATGAAAGACTTGCTGGTTTATCCATTTAAGCAAGAAAATTCTGCTAATAAAGTTCTGGTCGGTAGTCTGTTAACCTTTGCTGGCAGCATAATTCCCATATTACCCAGCCTGGTTGTGACAGGCTATCTGATGAAAATCGCCCGGCGGATAATCGACGGTGATGGTCAATTAACCCTTCCCGAATGGGACAATTGGGGAGAGTACCTGAAAGACGGATTCAAATTGTTTGGTGCTACCTTTATCTACACATTGCCCATTTTTGTCATTATGGGCTTTGGTTATACTCTCTACTTTGCCTCTTTCATGGGCATGATAATTAATTCAAACTCCACTGGATATTCCTCCGGCCCTGAAACAATTTTACCGTTTTTGGGTATGATGGTTCTCTTTCTTACGATGGGAATTGTGATTATTCTTTCGCTGATCGAAGGAATAATCCTACCCCCCGCCATAATGCATCTGGTACATACCGGAGAGTTTTCAAGCGCTTTTAAGTTCAAAGAATGGTGGCCTGTATTGCGCCGTAATTTTTGGGGTTTCTTCATCTCCTTTGTTTTTATCATGGGGCTATACTATTTTCTGATGTTGGGCGTGTCCTTGTTGTATATGACCATTGTGCTGTGTGTGCTCTTACCCCTGGTAATCGCCCCAATGGGATTTATTATGGGATTATGGTCAACCCCGTTGCTGGCTCAGTCTTATCGTGATGGGATGGACCGGGTAGAAACCATTCAGGAAAGTCTCTAACTTTAATTCAATAACCTCATAAAAGAGGTGGGCTTTCCACCTCTTTTTCTTTTATAAAAATTTACCTGAGGATTAAAATCACACCCATCCCCCAAAACAGGAAAAATGAACCATGCATATACAATACCGTGAAATGACAATTGATGACTACGAACCTGTCATCAATTTATGGAAAAATTCTGAAAATATTGGCATGAGCAATGCTGATAGCCTTAAAAACCTGACCTTTTACCTGGAGCGCAACCCCGGCATGAGCTTCATCGCTCTGGATGGTGAGCAACTGGTAGGTGCTGCCCTTTGTGGGCATGACGGCCGGCGCGGCGCTATCTACCACCTGGCGGTTCTACCGGCTGCCCGACAGCAAGGTATTGGACGGCAATTGGTGCAGCACTGCCTGATTGGGCTGCAACGTGCCGGTATTGAACGCTGCCACATTCACGTCTATTCCGCCAACGCCGCCGGACTACAATTCTGGCAAAACAACGGTTGGTTTCTGCGTCCGGAATTGGAATTGCTCTCCATTGACCTGGTGTGATGCTTTATTTCTTCCTGTTTCTTCCTTCCAAACGGGCTAACTGGCGCGCATTGATGAAGGTTACCACAATATAAATTGTAAATAACAAAACAGCCAAGAGGACAACCACGACATTGTAAGCTGAAAATACGCCGTATCGGGTTGTTATCTGTGGGTTACCCAGGAAAAAAACAAAGATATTCGTCAGGATCAGTACCATGCGCGCTTCAGTTGGCCCCAGACCCAGGTAAGAAATACGAAATTCGCCGCGCACATAGGTTGTTATATAAACCAGGTTGGCCATTAACATATAACTAACCAGAGCAATGCAGGCAACCCGGAAATCAACATAAGGAGAAAGGCCAATCCCAAACATGACAATCACTTCCCCCAACCCATCCATTGCATGATCGATGTAAAAACCGTATTTCGGACGTTCAATCTTTCGATAACGTGCCAGGGTACCATCCAGACTGTCACCAAACCAGTTCAAAATGATACCCAGACTGGCCAACCATAAAAAAGCAGGGCTGCGAGTGGTGAGGATATAACTTACACCTGTTAATATAGTAGCCAGAAAGCCTAACATTGTCAGATTATCCGGTGTTACCCAGGCCGGCATGTGGGCTGCCAACCAGGCTAAGGCAGGTCGCTCCAACGGTCCAAGTAATATCTTATTTACACGGGTATGTTCTTTCTGCTCTTCTGAGGACATCCGCGAACCCTTTCTTGATTTTTTGATAACAATATTCCCTAAGGCATTTCACTCAGGATCTGCGGCCAAACCGGGTAAAACATAGCCCATTGCTCAGGCGCCATACGTAAAAATGGTTCAGCCACAGCTAAAACCCGTTCCGTATTCTCTACTAATTCTACATCACGATTGGCATTTGGTCGCATTTCGATCAGGTCGGATGCAAACAATATATAATGATCACTGCCAGGTTGACGGATACAGGCAATAACTGCCACCGGCACCCGTGTGCGCAGCGCCATTTGGATCGGTGTCACCGGAATATGCGTCGGCGCACCAAGAAAATAAGGGTACTGGTGCGCTCCCGGCCACGGACGATCCAACCCGGTAATCACCGTACCACCAGACTTTAAAAAAAGGTTGGCCTGGTGCAAAGCTTTCATTGAAAGCGGGGTCACATTCAACCCTGCCTGGCGGCGCAGTTCATTGTGCCATTGATAACCGGTATTCGGGTTGGGATAGGAAAGTATTTGCGGTCTCATCCCACTCAGAGTTATCGCATACCCTGCAAGGTCAAAAGCGCCCATGTGTAATATCAGACCCAAAGAGCCTTCCATCGCTGTTTTGGAACGTTTCATAAAATTATCAAAACTGGTGTCAAAAATAATTTTCTTGCGAATTTCTTCAGGATCTCGCATGCAATGGTAATAATCATACAAACTGCGACTACTGGATAGATATACTGCTTTTACCATTACATCCAGCTCCACTGCGCCAGCCTGATAACCACTTAGAACCCATTGGTTAGCGCGCACAGCGCGTACCTGTTCCGCATTTTTTCTTCGTGAAATAGCATTTGCCACCCAACTGCCCAGACGATATCCCCATTGGGGAGATAGATGTTCTCCCAACCATAAACCCATTCTATTTACCGTTGGTGAAAATAAAATTTTTTGAAGCTTCATTGTCATTCTTCTCAAACAAATGAATTGAATTCTAAATACCGTAACCCTTACCTTATTATTATATGACCTCCTGTCAAACTTAGGCAAGATTATTTACAAAGGCGAAACAACCCATGCAAATAGATTAATCCATCTTGGCACTTTTTAATTTATCCGGATAACGATCCTATCGCAGCAATAAGTTCATATTCTTCCAGGCTAGCCTCTGCCACCTATAATTCGCAGCTATAAAAATCATCACACTCATGAACAGTTTGTTATTGGACACCTTGTGAAATCTAAAACCTGCGATATACACATGCCCTTTATCGATCAATTGTTCCGAACCACGAGAATCCAGTTGATTGGGCGGTTCAGACATCCAAAAAAAATGTCAAATAAAAATCCAATCTGATAACATACAACTTTTTTTAAATTCCTGCGTATATAATTCAGGATGCAATAGGAGTAGAATATGGAAAACAATTTACAAAACAATGTATTTTCAGAAAAACTGGAACTGAACCAGCGGATAGAATCAATCGGCTGGGGATTATTTCTGGTAATGATCGGTGGTATCTGGTTGGTGCCGGACCGATTTGTTCCCCAAGGAACCTGGTTGGTTGGCGCTGGTCTGATATTGCTGGGACTAAATGTTGCCCGCTATATTAAAGGTATCCGCATGAGCGGTTTCACTCTCTTTCTGGGTGCTGTAGCATTGCTAAGCGGTGCAGCTGATTTTTTGCGTGTGGATTTGCCCCTCATGCCCATCTTTTTAATCCTGATCGGTGCTAATATAATATTAAAGCCGATGATTGAAAAATATCCCAAACTTTCTGAATAAAGGAGTTATCATGTCCCGTAATAACAATTTCAACCAAATCTTTTGGGGCGCTGCCATTATCATTGTAGGTCTTCTCTTTCTGTTGCAAAACTTCGGTTTCGTCCGTGATTTTGAGTTTTGGAACTTTCTGCCGGTTATCTTAATTCTTCTGGGCGGATATCAATTGTTTGTCAACCAGTTCCGTGCCTGGGTAGGGCCACTCATTATGATCCTGGTGGGTTCGTATCTTCTAATGGCCACCTTGAACTTCATCGCCTGGGGTACTTTCTGGTCATTAATCTGGCCTACCATCCTGATCCTGGTGGGTATTTCCATCATCTTCCGGAAGGGATTCGGTGGAACCGAATCCAGCCAGGTAGACCATGGCCAATTCAGCTCCTTCGCTGCTTTCAGTGGTCAGAAACGTAATGTAACCGCACCTGACTTTCAGAATGGTGAAATCACTGCCATGTTTGGCGGCGCAGAGATTGATCTACGTAATGCCGCCATTACCAACCCACCCGCACGTATTCAGACAACCGTGATGTTTGGCGGTGCAGATATCTTTGTACCAGCTGACTGGGATGTGCGTGTCAATGTCGTCGCCCTGTTTGGCGGCACAGATGACAAACGCCATAACCTGGCTCCTGCCAAAGAGACTCCCGATCTGGTGATCAGCGGCACTGTCATGTTTGGCGGACTGGACATCAAAAGTTAAGAATCATCCATCATAAATTCAAAAACTGCAGAGCTTTTTTTATCTCCGCAGTTTTTTATGTCTGACACAATATTGTTATTCGTTCTAACGAACAATTACCGGTAAAAACACCTGGAAGTAATCAAATTCGTCATCCAGAATATGGCCAAACACGGTAGTAGATGGGATGGTAAGGTTGATTGCATTGGTCAAAGTCAATTGGAATTTTTCAGACCCTTCCAAAAGAGCATCGTCCAACAAGGTAACCGGTAAGTTCTTAAAGATCTCACCCGGGTTGAAGGTAACCAACTGACTGGTAACAGCCGTATAATCCTGCCCGGCCAACGCCGTATCATCCAGAGTGGAGACCATCATTGAAACTGTCTTTCCACTTGCCTGGGACAACCGGAGGGAAAATGTTATCAGGTTTGCGTTTTCCCATCCGGCAGTACTGTAAACCTGCAAAAGCGGCGGGGCGTCGTCGTCTTTAATCGTAACAATCGCCTGGTTATCCACCAGGTCGGCAAAAACCGGCGTGGACAGATTCACAAAAAAGGTCTCATCCTCTTCATCCAGCAAATCCCCGGTTACCAGGATAGGAAATTGCTGAGAAGTACTGCCAGCTGGGATGCTAAGCGTCCCTGATTGAGCTGGAAAATCAACACCAGCCATTGCCGTATTACCGGCTAACATGTAATTTACCGAAACAGCTGTGCTGGATGCCTGATTCAAAGAAACAGTTACCAAAGCATTCGTGTTACCACTGTTACCTTCTGGTACGACAACATCCGAAATGGAGACTGCCGCCATCTCTCCAGCGGTCACATTGGCCGACATCACTGTGCCAGAGTCACTGATCCCACTCAGCGAGAACTTTACATCACCGGAAGAATAATATGATCCGCTATCCGGGATAGTGTTATAACTAAGACTGCGCACAATGGATGTGCCCGGAAAAGGATCACCGGCATCCGCATAACCTGCATTTCTCTCCAATTCTTTCAAACCATCCGCCTGCACCAATGCCAGACTGTAATGAGCGCTGCCGCAAGTGGAACTGGGATGGGTAGTACACTGATTATCATTGTCATCCATTGCTTCATCCACATGCCAGACCAATAGCCCCGAACCCGGTAAATTCTCCTCATAGGAACCTGGAACCTTCTGACGGTTCTCAAACAGATAATATTCCTGTACACCCATCCCTATTGTCTTGACTTTAAAAATGGTATTCATTCCCGGATTGTTCAAAACCTGCGGAATTGATAAATTATTGTAATTGCCGATTAAATACTGCGGTTGCACAATTCCCATCGCGATGCGCGACCAGGCATCCGGCCATGCGGGTGAACTGCCGCTATAACTATTATTTGGTCCCAACCAAGCGCCAGAGGCCATTAAGGACCAATCATCCACACCATAGGAATCTTCTCCGTAATCATAGAAATCCGGCAGTCCCCAAAAACCATGACCCATTTCGTGGGCAAAAACCCCAATGGTCATGTCACTGCTGGAACTATTTGCATTTACTAAATATTCAGGCATAATAATGTACTTTGACAAATTTTTTCCATCCCGTGTCTGTACTGTTCTCATATTCCAGGAATGCGACCAAATATCATTTACACTGCCGCTTTTTTCTGCGCCTCTGCCAGCATGAATAATCATAAAATTATCGACCAAGCCGTCGTTATCATTATCATAGTCCGCATAATTAACTACCCCATCCACCGCTGCCACCAGATCTTCGGCCAGTTTCTGGCAATTATGCGGATATGCGTCTTTATCCATACAATAATTTCCACCAAGATAATATGCATAAGTTTGGGGAACCCGTTTCCAGCCAATTGACGAAGGCATATTAACCGTCACAATATCAATCTGTCCATAGGAGACTTCATGAAAATAATCGCGCACGGAGCCACGTCCAGCAGCCGGTGGGGCATACAATATAGAATCAAAAAAGGATGCTGTTACGGTTCTCTGTTTATCGCTGAAATCCACCAGAACAGCTAAAGTTCTTAGCGTTCCGGTCATTGCTTTTGGTTGTTCGCCAAGTGCATTAAAGCCAATTGTGTCGGCAATTCCGTCATCCAGCATATTTTGTGGAAGTTCCAGTGTGCCGTTTTGTATTTTCTCCCGCAAATCCGGGTGCGGCGGCATCAATAGAGCCTCGGTTTGAGTGGTCAGTTCCGGTTTCACTGTCAGCAATGCAGCCAACATCACCCAGACTAATCCAAACAGGCTAATCTTTCTCATCATTGTAAATCACCTCACATTACAAAAAAAGGACCGCGATTTGGGTTACTCGACCAGAACATCCTCATAAATTTACTGCAAATTGCCTATTTTCACAAGCCGTTTGACGGTCCTGTCCTAATCCATTAAACTAAATCCATGAAAACCATCCTGATCATTGAAGATTCAAAAGATTTAGCCGGTGTAATTCGCCGTGAGTTAGAACAAGCTGGTTACCAGGTATTGCAAGCCTTTGATGGCAGCAGCGGTTTGCAGGTGATCCGTGAAAAGCAGCCCGATTTCATCATTCTGGATTGGATGCTGCCAGGCAAAACCGGCTTGGATGTATTGCGCGAACTAGGGACAGAGCGTCTGGTACCGGTATTGATGTTAACTGCCCGCAGTGAAGAAGCTGATCGGGTTATCGGGCTGGAGTTAGGCGCGGATGATTACCTGACCAAACCCTTCAGCATGCGCGAACTGCTGGCCCGTATCCGCGCTATGCTGCGCCGGCATGAACGCTTTCAGGACCTGTTCAACAGTGACCAGAGCCCGACAATGCACCAGCTAACCTGGCAAGACATCCGCATTGACCCAATCAGTTTCTGTGCGACTCAAAATGAAAGCGACCTGGAACTCACCCGCACCGAATTTGACCTGCTGGTTCTGTTTGTGCGCAATCCACGCCGGGTTTTCAGCCGCGCCTATCTGTTGGAAACGGTGTGGGGTGAAACCTACATTGATGGCGACCGTTCCGTAGATAATGCCATCTTACGTTTGCGCAAAAAATTGGGAGATCAGGGAGAAGCTATAGAAACCGTATGGGGTATGGGCTACCGCCTGAAAGCGAATACATGATTAAAATTCCCAAAGCATCCATCTGGAATACCAGCGTTCCGCGTGCCCTACTGGAAGCACTGCTGACGGCACTGGCCTTCATTACTACACTGATTCTGGTTTCGGATGAACTACCCGAAGCAACCATTAATTCCGGTATTTTATTCACCAGTGTCATTGCCGGCACCATCAGCGGATTCCGCATCCGGATTTCTGATGCCCCTCTGCAGAAACGCGCAGTACGTTTTATACTGGTCTCCCTGACACTTTCAAGCCTGCTGACATCGCTCACCTGGCTGATTTGCGTACTGGCCGGAAAAACGAATTTACTCATCGGTAATAACGATATAAACCAGTGGCTTGCAATCCTTATTCTGCTAGCCTGCCCAGCTGTGTATTTTTGCTGGCGCCTGTTTGGCATCGTCTGGCGGCGCTGGCAGCAAATGCGCCGGACCCGTTTCGCATGGAGCCTGACCGCCGCGTTCGCCAACCTTATCACCGGTCTGATACTTTTTGTCTGGGTCATTTATTTCACTCTAAATCTTTTTGATGGGTATTCCAGCAACGTTGATTTAAGCACTGCCTCCTGGATGGCGCGTGTTCTGCGCAGTCTGGCAGTGACGGTCTTCCCATGGTTAATGATCTTCTGGTTGGGCCTGGTTATAGCCATGATGGTGACTATCCCGCCCGTGATGCTCTTCTCGTACCTGGTTACCCGCAAGCTATCCCTGCGCATTGAAGAACTGGCCCGCGCCACCCAGCGCCTGCAATCTGGAGAGCTGAGCGCACGAACAGCAGTCAACGGATACGACGAGGTGGCGCAGCTGCAAACCGCTTTCAACCAGATGGCCGAAAACCTGGAATACAGCAACCACGCGCTACAGGCCGAACGTGATAAAGTGACAACATTGCTCAAAACACAACGGGAATTAACTGCTACCATCTCCCATGAATTGCGCACTCCGGTGGCCACCCTACACGCTTACCTGGAGAATAACCTTACGCAAAATACGGCACTGGCGCCTGACCTACATGATGACCTTACCATCATGCTGCATGAGACCCAACAACTGCAAAAAATGGTTGATGATCTGTTCCTTGTGGCACAAAGCGATGCCAACCAGCTCAGCCTCAACATTCAGCCTGTGCAACTCGTACCCCTCTTAATGGACTGGGTACACAAATTCCAGCCGGTGATCTGGCAATCCCATAAGGTTGATCTGCAATGCGAAACCAACGCGAATCTGCCAGTACTCCAGGTGGACCCTCAACGTTTGGAGCAGATCGTCAACAACCTGGTGCAAAACGCAGTGCGCCATACTCCGCCCGGTGGAATGGTCCAGGTGCAGGCAACAGCTGTGGAACAAGACAAAATTCGGCTGAGTGTGCGTGACACCGGAGAAGGTATTCCAGCGGATGAAGTAGAACATGTCTGGCAACGCTACTTTCGCGGTAAACATAACCAGCACCAGGGCAGCGGGTTGGGTCTATCTCTGGTAAAAGAACTGGCCGAAAGCATGGGTGCACAGGTGGGAGTGGAAAGCCAGCCTGGTGAAGGCAGCCATTTTTGGGTGGAGTGGGGCGACAGGAATCAGGAAACCGTTGATTAGGAATCAGGCCATTGCGGATTCCTGATAACTAATTCCAAATTCCGATTATCTAATTCTTTTCATTTACGACAATTTTGCGACAATCTCCAGACAGCTTTACGACAACTCCCCGGTATCCTTAGAGCAGATAAACACTCTAAGGAGTACAAAATGCAAGTAAAACATGATTTTATCATTGAAACCGAGAAACTCTCGCGCCGTTTTGGACAGGTAGCCGCTGTCAACCAGGTTGACTTGCAGGTGCCGCTGGGCAGCGTCTACGGATTCCTCGGACCCAACGGCGCCGGTAAAACCACCACGATCCGGATGCTGCTGGGGTTGATCAACCCGGATGCCGGCCAAATCCGCCTCTTCGGCAGCCCGTTTACGCGCCACAACTGGCCCACCCTGGCGAAGATTGGCGCGTTGGTTGAAACTCCCAGTCTCTATCCCAACCTGACTGGCCGCGAAAACCTGGAAGCACTGCGCCGGCTGATCAAGGCCCCACGAGAAAACATTGACGATGTTCTGGACAATGTCCGGTTGGAGCACGACGCTAACCGCCCGGTAAGAGGCTATTCGATGGGCATGCGCCAACGCCTGGCGATCGCCATGGCTTTACTCAACAACCCGGCGCTGCTGATTCTGGATGAACCCACCAACGGGCTTGACCCGGCTGGTATTCAGGAAATGCGAGAGACCATCCGTGAACTGCCTACGCGTCAGGGGGTCACCGTTTTCCTCTCCAGCCACCTGCTGGGAGAAGTGGAACAAATGGCCAGCCATATCGGCATTATCCATGAAGGCCGCTTGCTTTTTCAGGGCAGCCTGGTTGAGCTGCAAGGCCAGCGTAACCCGATTCTGCACCTGGGAAGCGACCAACCCGAACGCGCCCAGCAGATCCTGATGGAAGCCGGCTGGCGGGTACGGCGCAACGGCAGACCCGGCTTGCTCGTTGAAGTGAACGGCAATTCGGATGCGGCTTATATCAACAAACAACTGCTGGCAAAGGGACTGAATGTCTTCCAGTTACAGATCGACCAACCCAACCTGGAAGATACCTTCCTGCAGCTAACCCAATCGAAAGCCTGAGGTGAATCATGATAACTTTTATGCGCGCACTCTCTGTGGAACATCTGAAACTCAAGCGTACCCTGACTGTCTGGATGGTGCTGGTAGCGCCCTTCGTCATCAACCTGATGGTCTTCCTGGTTACCCGTGAACAGGCCATCAACTACGGTGTGCTGGAGCAGACCTGGCTCACTTATGATCAGGATGTATTGATGATGTGGAGCGTCCTGATGCTGCCGCTGCTGATCACGCTGGAAAGCGCCCTTTTGGGCAACAGTGAACATGCCAACCAGCAATGGAAGCATCTATTTGCCCTGCCACTGCCGCGCTGGAGTTACTTTGCCGCCAAATGGAGCGTGCTCTTTGAATTGATCCTGGCCGGGTCTATCTTCAACCTGATCTTTGCGCTCCTGGGCGGCCTGGGCAGCCATCTGCTTTTCCCAACAATGGATCTATCTGCTGCTGCCATTCCATGGAATGAACTGCTGCTCAGCAACGGCAAAGTATTCTTGAGCGCCATCCTAATGCTCTCCATTCATACCTGGATCAGCCTGCGCTGGAAAAACATTGTCGTCCCGATCGGTTCCGGGATGGTGGCGGTGGTCATGGCATTGTTCGTCATGCGCTCCGATAAATATTCACCACTATTTCCCTGGACCCTGCCGATCGCTTCCTTCGGCATGGAAAACGCACCTATGGCGCAAATCCTACTGATCTCCATATTGGGCGGGCTGCTTTTTGCCTTCTTCGCTGCCTGGGATTTCTCCCGCAGGGAAACATTGTAGACTATCATCCAACCATGCCATGTGGTGGTTTGGGGGCTTCCCGGCCACCCGGATCACCACTGGCAACTTCAAAGGAATTAACCACATGACAATCTGGCAAGCCATCCTCCTCGGAATACTTCAGGGACTGACCGAATTTTTACCCATCTCCAGTTCCGCTCACCTCGTGATTGTGCCCTATCTGCTCGGCATGCAAATTCCGGCTGACCAAATTTTCCCCTTCAATGTCCTCGTACAGTTGGGCACCCTGGCGGCTGTTATCATTTACTTTCGCGCTGACCTGTGGAATATCATCCGCGATTTTATCAGCGGGTTGTTCTACCGCAAGCCCTTTGGATCGCCTAATGCCAGAAGCGGATGGCTGCTGATCCTGGCTACCATTCCAGCGGGACTCTTCGGTGTACTCATCAAAGATATGGTGGAGCAGGCCTTTTCTTCCGTCGTGGCAACGGCGCTTTTACTGTTGGTTACCGCCATGATGTTATTCGCCGCTGAAAAAATTGGCAAACCGGAAAAGCAGTTGGCGCAACTCACCTGGCTGGATGCGCTCATCATCGGACTTTTTCAGGCACTGGCTATTTTTCCGGGAATTTCACGTTCCGGTTCGACCATCGCCGGCGGCATGTTTCGCCAGGTGCGCCGCGAAGATGCCGCTCGTTTCTCTTTTCTGATGTCCATTCCGATCATGCTGGGCGCCGGAATTTTTAGCCTGAAAGATCTGTTTGAAATCAGCGATCTATCGGCCTTCATTACCCCGATGGCGATCGGCTTTGTGAGTGCGGGCATCATCGGTTATGTGAGCATTCACTGGCTGCTGCTCTTCCTCAACAAGCACAAACTGAGCAGCTTCGCTTTCTACTGTATCGGCCTCTCCGCGCTGACGCTGGTGGTTACTATGGTGCGCTGATGTTTCCCAGAGGGTATTCGTTTTTTTCGTTTTTCGCAAAAAAAATTCCAATCGGAACGAATGCTTTTCTGAAAATAGACCTGTATATGTGGGGGGTAGTGTGATTTTTGACTGAAAGATGGATGGATATGCGGTTGTCAATGTGCTATATTCGTTTTGGAACGAATGGGGATTGAATGGGAGAAGAACAGGAATGAGGAATGAGGAATGAGGAATGAGGAATGAGTAATGCGGAAAAGATGGAATCTGCATGGATGGGAGGGATTATGTGGTTGTTAATGTGCCGTGTAACAATTTTTCGCATTGAAGGATGAAAATCTATTTTCTGAGCAAGGAATGATGGTTATTAATAGTGTCAAAAGTGGTTGATGATTTGTTATTATTGTAGAATAATTGTTCTAATTTGTCAACAGGGAAAAATCTAAAAAAGTTCAAATATTAACCAAAGTAACTAAAGACGGGCACTATGCACCAGTGACTGGAAAGCAGGCATTGTACCGTGTACATCCGGGGAGCGCCGTGCTCCACATTTAACCGGGAAATTACTTGTGACTGTGACGGACCGGTGGGGTGAGACGCACGAACAATGGAAGGTAATCTCGTAAATGTTTTTCTACTATACTATATAATAAACTCGTACTCCACCCGAGCCCAGGTCTGCCAACAAGGAAGGGGAAATATGCAAATTGCATTCACAGCTGACACCCATTTAGCAAGCGACCAAAAACATCCTGAAAGAGAAAATGCCTTAAGAGAAATTCTAAAAGTTATTGCTGACCAAAATATTCAGATCCTGATCATCGCCGGCGATTGTTTTGATCGGGATTTTACAAATATTCTGCCATTGGAAGTAATTGTAAAAGAGACAAAGTCTGATGATTTGATGATTTACCTGCTCCCAGGGAATCATGATGAATCGATCAAGCAATCTTTCTTTTCTTTATCCAATATACGGGTGATCGAGACGACGAGTATAGAAATCATTGCCGGTAAGAAATTCTTGTTTGTGCCATATAAAAATGGACGTTCGATGGGTGAAGAAATCGGCAGATTTGAAAACGAACTAAAAGGTGAATCCTGGATACTGGTTGGTCATGGGGATTTGTCTTCCTATTCCGCAGCGGGCACCCAATACGAACCGGGTATGTATATGCCGTTATCAAAACGGGATTTGAATCTGTTTAAACCTTCATTATGTTTAATGGGGCACATTCATAAACCCATTCAGGAAAAGAATATTTATTATCCGGGTTCTCCTTGCGGTCTGGATATTACAGAATGCGGGAGAAGGCGTATCGCTATTCTGGATATTGACAACATGCAGCTAAAAAGCCAAACTATCGAAACGGAAGTAATTTTTCTCAATGAATCAATCCTGATTACTCCCAGTGATGATGAAATTCAACAAGTTGGTAAAGAGATCGATCATTTGTTTGAACCTTATTACCCTGCCGAAATTTCAAAAATCAAGCTGCGGCTGAATTTATTTGGATACAGTTTCAATCGTTCCACGCTGGTAAAAAACCTTGAAGTCTTCCTCAAGGAAAAATATGGTCTAAAAAATTGTGAAATCTTCAGTGATGAGGTCCAACCTGCCAATGAGGATTTTGTACGCCAACAAATTTCGGAGAAAACAATCAATTTTATCAATGAACTTGATTTTGGAGATGGTGGCGAGAAAAAGAACCAGGTGATGAAAGAGGCTTTGAAGCTGATTTTTGGAGGGCGATCATGAGTATTCGACTGAAAAAATTGGCAACAAAAGACCTGGGTCCATTAAGGGATATCACCATTGATTTTTCAGATGTGAATTTGATCTATGGAAAAAATGAAAGTGGAAAAACCTTTCTGGTTGAATTCCTGATCTCTTCGTTGTTTAAAAACCCAACATTTCCAGGTATGCGCAAGGTGCCACAGAATGGTTTTGTAAGTCTGTCCGGAATGAATTCCAACAAGGACACCGAGTTTAAACCAATTAAGAATGCTAAGAAAATCGAAGATTTGTTGATGAAAGATCATGAACGACTGCCGCATGATATCAGCAAATTGCTGGTTGTTCGCGGTGGTGAATTAAATTTTGAAGAATCGAAAGAGGGGATCAGTGAAAAGGTGCTTAAGGAGTACCTCTCTAATGAAGCTACTTTGGATTCGATCAGAAATGGGATATCAAAAACCATCCAGAAATTGGAATTTTCGAATGGGCAAATTTTTGGAAAAAGCACTGGAGAAAATAAAACAAGAACCCAGATTGAAGATAGTTTAAATGCTGTGGAGCAGTTAATCGCTGAAGCCGACAATTTATTTTCTGATGGGCCGATGCGTGTTATTCAAAACAAGCTTGATAGTCATCGGAAAAAATTAGAGTCCCTGGAGAATGACCGGCGGAAATTTGCTTTTCAAACCTACTCTATAAAGAAAAAGTATGAAAAAACGATTACAGAAAAACAAAGCCAGGTGGAAGCCATTTACGCTGCCATCATCCGGAAATGCGAATTATTTGAAGAAGAAAAGCAGAAATTGATCGAAAAAAAGAACGAAACCTCAATAAATGTCTTGCAGGAAATCAACTTGCTGGATAGCAGGCTGCTAACGGAAAAGCAAAAAATTGGCGAAATGGTCTTTGCTATTCAGAAAATGATAGATCATCTGGAACAAAGAACCATGTTGTTTGATCTCAATCAAATGGATCAAATTGCTTCAAAGGTAAGGACCTATAGAGAAAACAAAGCCAAAGCTGAGGAACTCCAAAAACAAATGGAACCATTTTCAGACAAGAATGAAAAACTTGTCTGGCTGCAGCAAGCCATTGAAGAATATCAAAATTGTATTGGCAGCGAAAAAGAACCCAGACAGGAGAAAGGATGGAAAAACTGGCCGCTCACTATTCTGGCTCTGGTAATCTTTGGGTTGGTATCGATTGTGTTATTGGTTTCATCGCAACCCATAATGCTTAAATTGGCTGGGATCTTTTCCGGGCTGGCGATTTCATTATTAATGGTTGTAAACACCATCAACGCCAATCACTCAATCAAAAATATTTCAGCAAAAGTACAGCACGCCAATACCGAAAGCGAAATTATGGCAATACGAAGGCACTTTGCTGACCTTTTTGGTATTCATGCAGAGGTTGTTGATTTGCCAACTATAAAGAACCAACGGGATCAATTGAAGGAAGCTGAGATCAGCTTTCAAAGCCTGAAAAAAGGTCTCGATGCCCTGGCTGCTCAATCCCAAACGCTGGAACATGAAATTCTGGAAACCATGTTCGCCTGGGAAAATGAGCACATATTAGAGAAGCATTGGGAAGATATTCTGGAAAAACACCGGATGGAAGCCGACAACCTGAGTAAAGAGCTGGTCTATGTAAAAACCTATCTGGAAGGATTGAACCTGACAGAGATCCCGATTGTAAAATCCCCGATATATTTTGACAGGGCAATAATCGACCTACAAACCATGATTAAAGCGGCTGAAGAGAATAGAAGGGTTTATTCCAGAGAGTTGGATTTGCGAGAGGCATACCTGGAGCGGTTTGATCCGGGTGCAAAACAGGGATCTAACCAATCTGCCAATGAATTGAAACCAATGTCTCAATGGGAAGATTTGCTCAAACAATTACTGGAATCTGAGCAAAAGATGAGCAAAGAAATAACTATTCTGAAAGCTTATTTTGCCGAACAAGATGTGGAGATGCTGAAAGCCCATCCAAGAAACCAGCAAATTGAAGAGCAAGAATTTGAAACCTTGCGAAAGTTTGTAAATGAAATAAAGGGCACTATCGCTTCCATTGAAAAAGAAGTGAATCAATTGGAACTGCAATTAAGTGGGCTAAGGGTGTCGCGAGATGCGTATATTGCAGCAGACCCGAATGAGATTGTTGCATTTGACGAAAAAGATTACCAGGATACTGAAGTTAAAATTCAGCAATTGGAATGCCAGTTGGAGGAAGAAAAAGGCAACCTGCAAAATCTAAAAATGAAAATAATGGGTTATCTTTCTGCGGAGAATGTGCATTGGGAAGCGTTGTTATTGGGGCTGAACCAAAAGAAAAAATCTTTGCAAAAAGAGCTTTCGGACCTGGAGGCGAAAATCATAGCCGGGATTTGTGTGAACCAGGTTTTGGATCAACTGGCTAATGATGAACGGGATCAATTGCGCAGGTCGCTTAACACACCGAGGGTGGTTTCCCCGTTGAAAAAGATTACCGGACATTACCAGGAGTACCTATTAGAAAATGAAAGACTGTTTGTGAGAGATGAATACGACACATTCCCAATCAGTGAGGTCAGTACAGGAACGCGAGAGCAAATCTTCCTGAGCTTGCGTTTGGGTTTTGCTATGAATTTATTGGAAAACGACCATCTGTTTTTAATCCTGGATGACGCATTCCAGCATTCTGATTGGCAGCGGCGTGACAATTTGATCGATCAAATGTTTAAACTGGCAACAGACGGATGGCAAATCACTTATTTCACGATGGATGACCATATCCGGGATTTATTTACAAAGACAGCGAAAAACTATAGCGTGAATTACAACTTGATTACGCTGGAAAAATAACCAAAATCAGGAGGCTGCCACAGAAGATCAGTTATATTACACAGACCTGGATTCTCCAGCAGGTGAATAAAGCACCTCCTGAGAGTAGAATGAGGATAGCCCATCCAAACATTCTGCACTACAGGACCGAGATCGACCGTTTCGTCAACTGGGTGCGCATGCGCAGTCCCGAAGCACACACCTGGCAGGACTACTGTTGTGATCTGCGCTTCTTCCTCGAAGCCGTTGGGGATCGCCCGCCTAACACCATCACCTTTCAGGACATCGACCGTTTCATCCTGGCACAGTCAGAAAAAGGCTTTAAACCAGCCACGATCAACCGCCGGTTAGCCTCCATCGCGGCGCTGTATGCCTTTCTCATGCCCGAGGATGATGAGCTGGCTTGCCCGGTCTTTCCCCGCCGTCATCACCTGCGCGAGCCGCAGCGGCTGCCCCGTCCTGTGCAAGAAGACGCCCTGCGCGAGTTCTTCGCCATGATCGACAACGTCCGTGACCTGGCCATGTTCACCCTAATGTTAAGGTGCGGTTTACGGATTAGCGAAATCGCCAAATTAGAGCTTTCCGACCTGTACCTGGAGGAAGAAACGCCGCGGATGCTGGCGCGGGGCAAAGGTTCGCGTCAGCGGGTGGCGTATCTGTCCGATCAGGCGGTGCGCGGAGAGGGCTCGAGCGACCACGTTTTTCTGTACCGCCATGCGCCTTTGAGCAAGGATTTAATCCGCTCCCGCCTAAAAACCATTGGCACGCGCAATGGGGTCAGGGTCTACCCGCATCGTCTTCGCCATACCTGCGCCTCGCAGTTATTGAAAGCGGGCTGCCGCATCACCTCGATCCAGGCGTTTCTGGGTCACAAGAGGCTCAACACCACCATGATCTATGCCCGCGCCTACGACCAGACCGTCGCTGACGATTACTTTGCCGCCATGAGCCGGGTAGAAGAGCGCATGGAGATTGGCTTAGCGCCGAAGCCAACGGAAGATACAAACCAGGAATATGAAGTTGTTAAAGATCTGAAAAAAACACAAATTGTTACCTGGCTGGAACCGCTCGCGCTGCCCGAGTTATGCCATGAAGAGCGGCTGGAAATTGTAGAACACCTCAAATACGCATTGTCCTTGACCCTTAACCGTCAGCACGCCCCGCCGGTAACGCCTGTTGCTGTAGCGTAAAACCGAACATCCATACGATTGGAACCATAATAACCGAATAGCAGCTTTGTTCATTTTTCTTTGCCCTGTCGATGGTCCCAAAAGCGATAAAATCATCTGTTCTTTTGAAGAAACGCCGATTGAGGAGAAACTGCCTGGAAGCCATCCTGGAAAACAATTACAAAAGAAATCAGTCAGAGCGCCAGCCTTCTTCCTCCGTCTTCTAGGGCAATCTTAGTCAAAATACACTATGATCTCCTCACGCTATTCCTTTCCCTCCATTAGTTCTAACCTTTTTTCTGCGGCTTCTCTAACAATCTTATTTTCATGTTGAGTTAATCCTGTAAGCGTTCTAATTACATCTTGAGAGAAAATGTCTGAAAGAAAATCACAAGCATCAAACTGTAATGATGGGTATTCGTCATCTAACAGCATTTTTATAAGTTGATATGATTTCGGATCTCTAAATTCTTCTAGTATTTCGCAGGCTGTTTCACGGTCATCAGGGTTATCACTTCTAATTAATTGCTCCAGGATTCCCCATCCTTCATCTGGCGCATTTTTAACAAATTCTAGCCCTGCCTGTTTTCTGGGTGCTAAAAAACCATTCTTTTTATCCTTCATCACCCATTTCAACAATTCCATACGTTGTCCGCCGCTCATCTCTAGCAATGCTTCAAGTGTATCTTGTTCAGCAATATCGTTTACATATCTCTGGCTGAGTCTCTGTTTAGCCATTTCCATAAAGGTTTTCATGGTTTTTCTCCTAAGGCCATTTTATCTTTGGTATTGATCGGAAGAAAGCATCAATCTTTGCTCCAATTCCTGACAATAAGCCCCCATCTGGACCATAAGCATCTCTAAATAGGGAATAATGTCCTTCTCCTCCATATTCAGGTGTGTATACAGCCGACTCGTTCACCTCCAGATTGTTCTCCTTAGAAAATTCTTGTAATTGCTCTACTGTTACAAGGTGGTACGTGTTTCCTGATCTCAAATTCTTGCCACATGACTGGCAATAGGCAGATAATCCGTCTTGCCCTACATTTTCTAGTGCAACCGTATCATTGATTATGTTCCCGGTAGATCTTAGATCAGTTATATTACACAGACCTGGATTCTCCAGCAGGTGAATAAAGCACCTCCTGAAAGTAGAATGAGGATAACCCATCCAAACATTCTGCACTACAGGAGGTTTTTCTATGCTATCCGAGATCGACCGTTTCGTCAACTGGGTGCGCAGGC
>PHBZ01000055.1 GCA_002840755.1 Chloroflexi bacterium HGW-Chloroflexi-10
TAGCAGGTTTATCAGAATCTGCAAATAAAAAGATTTCAGCTTATTCAGGTGGGATGCTTCAACGACTTGGTATTGCTCAAGCTCTGATGGGAAAACCTGAAGTATTGTTTTTAGATGAACCAACTACGGGCGTAGATGCTGTTTCAAGAAAGGAATTTTGGGAAATGCTGAAAAACCTGCAAAATTTTGGAATTAGCATCGTTGTGTCAACCCCTTATATGGATGAGGCTGAACGCTGCCACCAGGTCGGGATCCTCTACCAAGGCAAACTGCTTACCACCGGTACTCCTACTGATCTGCAGAATAACCTGCCTTTTGAAATTGTGGAAGTAAAAGCCAAACCACGCAAAGTTATGCGTCAGGTTGTAAGTGAATCTGCAATGGTCGGTAAATGGCGCCCCATCGGTGACCGTCTGCGCTTATCTGTAACGGATCCACACAAAACTCTGCGCAGCCTGGAAAGTGAACTGCTCAAAGCAGGTGCAGAGATCAAATTGCTGCGCCACGCCAAACGCACCATGGAGGATGTTTTCATTTCCCTGGTGGAAGAAAGGAGGGAAAAACAATGAACCAATATACCAATGCTGTCCAAACCAATGATCTGACACGCCACTTTGGTGAATTTGTCGCGGTAGATCGGGTAAACTTTTATATTCCTAAAGGTGAAATTTTTGGACTTCTAGGGCCTAACGGCGCAGGTAAAACTACAACAATTCGAATGCTATGCGGAATTATAAAACCCACCAACGGTAGTGGTACTGTTTTAGGCTATGATATTCGCAAAGAATCAGAAGCCATTAAGAAACGCATCGGGTATATGTCGCAGCGTTTTTCACTCTATGATGACTTGACCGCACTAGAAAATATTCATTTCTATGCGGCTGTCTATGGCGTTCCTGCCGGAGAACGCAAACGCCGCGTAGACGACCTGATCGATCAAGCCGGTCTGCGCGGTTATGAAAAGGAACTGACCCACAACCTTTCAGGTGCCTGGCGCCAGCGTTTAGCTTTGGCCTGCGCTATTGCTCACAAACCGCCGATGCTTTTTTTGGATGAGGCAACCGCCGGGGTAGACCCGGTTTCACGGCGCGAATTCTGGGATCTGATCTACCAGATGGCTGGGGAAGGCATTTCCATTTTAGCTACCACCCATTACATGGACGAAGCCGAATACTGCAATACGATCGGCATGATGTACCAGTCTCAATTGGTGGCATTGGCGAGCCCAGACCGTTTGAAAGATGAATTGCCCGGCACACTGATTCAAATCACATGCAGTGATCCACTGCGTGCTGAGCAGATCGCTGATCAGGTATCCGGGGTGATCGACAGCGCCATTCATGGTGTGCGTCTACACGTCGCCATCCGTGATGAAAAGGTTTTACCGCAGCTTAAGAAAGCGCTTGCCCAAGCAGAGATAAAAATTTTTGACATGGAAACGATACTTCCCTCCCTGGAAGATGTCTTTATTTCCATGGTGGAAGAACGCCTGCAAAAACAGGTAAACCAAGCCAGTGGAGGTTAACGTATGGAACGATTATGGACAATCATGCGCAAAGAGTTTTACCATATCCTGCGCGATTATCGCACCCTGGCAATCATCGTCATTCTGCCCACATTTTTGCTGATTCTGTTAGGGTATGGGGTCTCCGGCGAAACGAGCAATACTAGTTTGGCCGTGGCAGATCTTTCGAAGAGCGATGAAAGCCGCCGGTATCTGGAATATTTTACTGCCAGCGACCAGTTTGAAATTAATTACGATGTTTTAAGTGAGACTGAAATTCTCGATTTACTGGACAGAGAAGTCATCTCGGCGGGTATTTATATTCCGGAAGATTTTGGACGTAAATTGGCTACCGGGGAAACAGCACAAGTACAATTCTACGTCAACGGTGCAGATCCAAGTGAAGCGCAAACTACCAATCTTAAATTGGAAACCATCGCCCAGGCTGCCACACAATATATCCTGACTGAAAAGTTATCAAGCTCCAGCGCGGCTGCCGGCCTGGCCGGTTTACAACTTCCTGTAGAATCATACACTAAAGTACTATACAACCCGGACGGCAAGAGCAAAATCTATATGATCCCCGGTTTAACGGCGATGGTGCTCCAGGTTCAGGCACTGCTGCTCACCGCATTGGCGATTGTGCGCGAACGCGAACAAGGAACCATGGAACAACTGGTAGTTACCCCCATTCAGTCCTGGGAATTGGTGCTCGGAAAAATTCTACCCTACCTGGCAGTGGGAATTTTCAACACTATTGCTACCCTGCTGGTAGCAATTTACCTGTTTGATATTGTCATCCAGGGTAGTTTCTGGTTACTGGTTGGCTTGAGCACTATATTCATCCTTGGTTCACTGGGTATGGGTGTGCTGATATCAAATATATCGCGTAACCAGATGCAGGCCATGTACCTGGCTGTCGGTATTGTGCTCATCCCTGCCATAATCCTCTCCGGGCTTATGTTCACACGTCAGGGAATGCCATGGATAACCTACTGGTTCGGCGAGATGCTGCCGATCACCCATTTCCTGGTGATCATCCGCGGGATCATGGTTAAGGGAGTTGGTTTTGCCTTCCTGTGGCCATCTATTCGTGCTTTGCTGATCCTCAGTGTGGTTTATTTTGCTGCCTCCGTAGCAACCTTCCAGAAAAAACTATGAAATCACATGAAGTGATTATGAACACATTTTCAAAATCAAGGAGTTGATATTATGTCAAAAAAACATCTTTTTATTTTATTGGTGCTGGCCTCGTTCCTATTGAGCGCTTGTACCGCCGAAGTGAATAGCACTGCAATCACCGCTTCCGGAACCATTTCTGCCAACCAGTTCAATGTAGCGGCGGAAATTGGCGGCAAAGTAGCCGAGATTCTACACGATGAAGGTGAAACCATTTCCAGCGGAGACATACTGTTCCGCCTGGATGATGACATCGTTACGGCTCAGTACAATCAGGCAAAAGCGGCTGTATCTTCCGCGGATGCCGGGCTGCTCGCAGCTCAGCAGCAGCTGAATGCTGCCCAGATTCAACTTGCACGTGCTGAACAAGGAGCCCGGCTACTAGACTTACAAGCACAGCAAACCCAACCCGATCCCTGGACGCTAAGTGTACCTTCTCAATTTCAACAACCAAACTGGTATTACTTAAAGGAAGAGAACCTTACAGCTGCACGAGAAGAAGTACAAAATGCAGAAGCTGCAGTTGAAACCGAACGCGCTAATCTGGATAATGTGCAGACCAAAGCCTCCAACAACGACTTCTTATTGATGGAGCAGGAACTTTCCAATGCCCGCGCACGTTTTATTGTAGCGGATCAAACGCTCACACAAGCCAATAACGCACAAGATAACACTGTGTTAAAAGAAATGGCGCAAAAAGAATATGATGCCGCACTAGCTGACCTGGAAAACACTCAACGAAATTACGAACGTATGCTTACCACTGCCGCCGCTGATGAAGTATTAGAAGCTCGCGCCAAACTGGCCGTAGCCAATGCACGCCTTGAAAACGCCCAAAATCTACTGGATTCATATCAAACGCGTGAATATTCCTTAGAAGGGGAAGCAGCCCAGGCTGCCGTAAATTCTGCCGAAGCGCAAGTGACCCAGGCTGAAGCCGGCAAAACCCAGGCTGAAGCTGCTTTGGCACTACTCGAAATTCAATTGAAGAAAACCACCGTTTCCGCCCCCACGGATGGCGTTATTCTCTCACGCAGCTTACAGGTGGGCGAACTGACCGGCGCCGGAATTACCGCGATGACCATTGGACAACTGGATGAAGTCAAACTAACTGTATATATCCCTGAAGATGTCTACGGGCGGATTCAACTTGGCCAGCAAGTGATTGTTAATGTTGATTCTCACCCAGGGAAATCTTTTAACGGTGAGGTAGTGCGCATTGCAGACCAGGCTGAATTTACTCCACGTAATGTGCAAACCGTTGAGGGGCGTAAGGCAACCGTTTACGCGGTAGAGATCCGCATACCCAACCCGAATCATGACCTGAAACCTGGTATGCCTGCCGACGTCGATTTTGGTATCGAACGCTAAACCTCTCACAATTCTTAATCCAACTGGAAGCCGTATACCTAGAAAGTTTGGGTATGCGGCTTTTATAATATTTACAAGAAATTTACGTAAAACACTTCATGTCAATTGTGTTATTATTCTATAATTAATTGGTTAATGTATTAATTTCCCGAATTTTTGAAAAAAAGAGAGCTTTCTGCCGTCCATGCAGGCAATTAACCCACTCTACGCGATCTTAATGTTGGTTTCCGCACTAGCCTCTACGGTTGTCTGTGTGATTGTTTGGCGCCGCCGCTCCACGCCTGGGGCAATACCCTTACTAATCCTGGCTTTAGCAATGGCCTGGTGGGATCTGACTTATTTTATCCATTGGATCGGCTTACCCCGTCCGAACCCCAACTTCTGGGTAGATGCCACCTATCTGGGTGCTTTAATCGTACCGGCTGGTTTTTTCACCTTTATTCTGTATTTTACAGCTCATGCCCATTGGTTAAAAAAATGGTTAAAGATTATTCTAATCAGTGAGCCGATTATATCTCTGCTTCTATTTATAACAGATAAATCTCATGGTATTTTCTTCGCCGGGTTACGTGTGGAAGGTGCCGGCACCATCATGGATGGCGGCCCTGGTTTTTGGTTCAATATCGTTTACAGCAACACACTGATGCTGTGCGCTTTTATGCTTTTATTTAAAAAAGCTTATGACCAGAATCCCGTCATTCGTCAGCAAGCCAGAATCCTTTTGTTTGGGGCATTATTCCCATGGTTCTTTTTATTGCTCGGCCTGGCCGAAATCAGTCCCACCCCAAATATGGACCTCACACCTCTTGGTTTTACTTTTACGAGTATCATCTTTACAATTGGCTTTCTGCGCTTCCACCTGCTGGATATCGTTCCGCTGGCGCGTGATCGCCTGGTGGAAAATTTACGTGACGGTGTAATTGTATTTGACACCTTTAACCGCGTAGTTGATATCAACCCGGCAGCCCAATGTATGCTCACACTGGATACACACACCTCTCTCGGAAAAAATGCCGAGGAGGTCTGTAAACATTGGCCGGAACTTTTGGAACAGGTTAAGAACAATTCTTCTTGGCAAGGAGAACTTGTAATGGAGAAAAATGGCCAGGAGATTTATCTGGATGTCAACACTCTTGGATTTTTTGATCACAGCGCCCATTTTGCAGGACAACTGGTAGAATTTCGGGATATTACCTATCATAAAAAAATTGAATTGGATATACGGAAAACCAACCAGCAATTGCAAACCCAATTAGATGAAAATCAGAATTTAAGATTCTTGTTACAGGAACAAGCCATCCGCGATTCTTTGACCGGGTTATATAACCGGCGACAGTTGGGAGAAGCTATGGCCCGCGAAATCGCCCGCTGTCTACACACTAAAGAACCACTGGCAGTGGTGTTGATGGATATCGACCACTTCAAAACCGTTAATGACCGCTTTGGGCATCTCACCGGGGACTTGGTACTGGAATCACTTGGACGCTATTTGCTAACCAACACACGTAGCGAGGATTTTGCCTGTCGTTACGGCGGAGAAGAATTTTTAGTGATCATGCCTAATATAGGGGCCGTAGAAGCCTTACGCCAGGTGGAAGAATGGCGCAGCCACATGGACAATGCTCAATTCAAGCATTTAGGTCAGGAAGTTCACATCACCTTATCTGCCGGGATTGCCCTTTACCCACAACATGGCAAGACCATTGATGAACTGCTCTACTCGGCAGACACTGCCCTCTACCAAGCCAAAAACGCCGGCAGAAATCGGGTACTAACCATGGAAGATCATACACCATAAAACCTGCCCATGTGACCAGTTGACGAAATTTCCACCTTCCATTAAACTAACAATGAAAATATTTTAAAAAAGGGATTGACCCAATGAAGTGTGTTAACTTATTCGTCAAATTTGCAATAATTATTTCCGCCAAGGGCGGCGTTGTTCCGTTTCCTTATCGGAGTGCGTCTGCTGACTGAATAACTATACGCAATTTATCAGCCGCGGCGCATTAATGCCCGCGGCTGTTTTTTTCTTAATTCAGTTCACTCTGAAAATGGTTAGCCGTGGGTAAAGCAGCGGCACATAACCCTTTGCCGATTTCAATAAAAACCGTTATTATTAGGAGTGAATTATGTCAATTTTACAAGCCAACAACCTCGGATTATCTTTCGGAGCTTTTGATCTTTTCAAAGGTATATCCGTTACTGTAGCCAATGATGCCAAAATTGGTTTGATCGGTCCCAATGGCATTGGCAAAACGTCTTTAATGCTGATTCTGGCTGGAATCAACAGCCCTTCTGCAGGAAAAGTTTCCATTGCGAAAAACCGGCGGTTAGGTTACCTGCGCCAGGAGGCTGTAGAAGCATTTGGCAGCCAGGACAACAGTGTTTATCACGAAATGCTAACCGTCTTCGCCGAACTGCAACGCCAGCAGCAACTGCTCAACGAAATTGAAGACAGAATGGCGCATGCCAATGGTGATCTCGAAGCCTTACTGAATCAATATGGTCAACTGCAACAATCATTTGAAATGGCCGGCGGTTATGATTATGAACTGCGAATCCAACAGACCCTGGAAGGTCTCGGATTGGGTAAGGATACCTGGCAAACACCGCTGAACCACCTGAGTGGCGGTCAGAAAACACGGGCTTTGCTGGCGCGTTTGCTATTGGAAAAACCCGATCTGCTCATGCTGGATGAACCAACCAATCACCTGGATATTGAAGCTGTGGAATGGCTGGAGCGGACCCTGCAAAACTGGCCGGGTGCGGTATTGATCGTCAGCCACGACCGCTATTTCCTGGATAATGTGGTTAATACGATCTGGGAGATGTCTCGCAACGGGATCGAACATTACAGCGGGAATTACAGCACTTACCTGCTAGCCCGTCAGGAACGTTGGGACTACCTGGAACGCGTCTACAAAGAAGAAAAAGAACGACTGGTCAAAGAAGTGGATTTTATTCAGAAGAACTGGGTACGTGATAGCACCCATGCACGCGCCCTGGGACTGCTCAGACGAGTCTCACGCGACATTGCCATTGTTGAAAATTTAGGGATCATGGCACTACGCAACGGCAAAAATTGGAGTGAACTCGATCTGCATGTCGAACGTCCGCTGGATGTAATTGAAGCCATCCGCGCGGTCAATGCGATTCAAATGCCAGGGAACCGTCCACCGCAAATCCGCCCGCGCCTACATATTGCTCACAACAGCGGTAATTTTGTGTTGCGCGCAGACGATGTAGAAATTGGATATCCCGGAAACAGCTTATTCACTACGGAAAAAATCGAGTTAAAACGCGGTGATTGCGCCGTTCTGATTGGCCCGAACGGCTCCGGAAAGACCACTTTTATCAAGGTGCTTTTGGAACAGCTTAAACCACTGTGCGGAGAGCTGCAACCTGGCGCCAGTTTAAAAATCGGCTACTTTGCTCAGTCACAGGATGCCCTTCAAGGTGAGCAGAGTGTATTGGACGAGTTTCTTAACCACAAAACAATGCAAGCTGAAGCAGCCCGCAAACACCTGGCCGCCTATCTGTTCCGCGGTGAGGATGTCTTCAAGCCATTGCGCGCTTTAAGCGGTGGTGAACGTGCGCGTCTGGCATTGGCCATCCTGGCAGTAGAAGGCTCTAATTTTCTAGTGTTGGATGAACCCACCAACCATCTGGATATCCCCGCGCGTGAAGCTTTACAGGAAGTACTGGAAGCCTATGAAGGCACCATCCTGTTGGTTTCGCATGACCGCTACCTGATTGACCGGCTAGCAACCCAGATATGGGAGATTCGCGACCACAAATTGAACACATTCAACGGTAATTATCGCGAGTTTGTGCTGCGTCAGGCAGTCATCGCCGGAAATGGCAGCGTTAACCGTCAAATTCTCTTGCAGCCTAAACCAATGGCGCGGGATAACAGCAAAGAGACGCGGCAGCGCTCCCTCAACCTTGAAATTTTGGAAGGACGTATCCGTGAAAAGGAGCACGATATTCAAATCCTGTCGCGCGATCTGGAAAAAGCCGGAGCCAAAGGCGCCTTCGAGCAAATGAATCAGCTCAGTGATAAAATGGCCAAAGCCCAGGCGGCTTTGGAACAATTGATGGGAGAATGGGAGAAATTAGTAACTTAAAAAGTGATAAAATTGCTTTCAGTATGAAATCCATCAGAACATTTCTCGATCGATTACTGACCGCAATTTTCCACCCGGTTGAAGAAAAAAAATACCCCTGGTTATCCCGAACATGGATTGGAGCACTCTTCCTGGCCGGAGCATTGCTATGGGTATTTTTTTTCAACTGGGGCGATGGTCCCTTCCAATATCACGATTGGTCAGAAGTCTGGACTGCGCGCCAGCAAGCCTGGCGTGATGCGCTGCTGAAAAACACCCTACCCTTTCACTTGAACGACGTAGGCGCCATGCGCACCGATGGGGACCGCTATTTCACAGTTCCGGATATGGTCGTCAGCCCTCAGGTGATCTTGCTGCGCTGGTTGGAAGTTGGCCCATACACAATGGTGAACAGCCTGCTTCTATATAGCATTGCTACCTGGAGTTTGTTGCGCATACGCAAGCGTTTTGGGTTATCATTGTTCGCATACGCAGTCCTTTTTCTGCTGTTTCATTTCAACGGCTTTATCGTTTGCCATTTCTCCGTGGGGCATTTAAGTTGGGGAGGCTATTACTTTTTCCCTGCTTTCGTTTTGCTGCTGTTAGAACTTCTCGAAGGTGATCACAGTTGGCAATGGGTGACTCAAATGGCTTTCGTTCTGTTTTTCATTCTGCTACAAGGTTCCTTCCACCATTTTTTCTGGTGTTTTCTGGTTCTAGCCAGTTTGGGCATCACGGCCTGGCGACATGCCATCCCGCTGATCAAAGTTGCTGCAGCCACTTTGCTGTTAAGCATGCTGCGTATCCTGCCGATTATGAGCCGTATTGGTGATCTGCATGAAGAGTTCCATTTCCTAAGCGGCTATCCATCTTTGAAACATATCCTGGTGTCACTCACCTACAATTCCACTCCGAATATGGCCATGCCACGCATGATTTTCGAAAACAACCTGGGATATTGGGAATTTGATATTTTTATCGGTTGGGTGGGTGTCGCATTCGTGGGTATTTTTAGTATTTTTATGCTATACGACTATTTCCGCGAACGCAAATTCCCTTACCTGATTTTATCCATAGTAATGTTGGTACTCTTTTCCATTCAGGATTATTTTCCGCGAGCCTTCTTTAACCAGACCTGGCTTATTTCCAGTGAACGGGTAACCACGCGCATGCTCGGATTGGTTTTGGTAATGATGGTTATTCTAGCGGTCATTTATTACCAAAAGGCGATTGATTTGATCCGCTTACCGTGGTGGCTAAAACTGGTACAATTGACCCTTCTGGCTGTGTTGGCGTATGACGTGGTTTTGCATACCTTGCGCTGGTCAGTGAAAAGCACTTACCTGGCTTTTGGCATTGGTCTCAGAGATCTCTCACTGATACATGTAACCAACCATGCCGACCCAGCGTATTTCACCACACTGGCTGTCGGAAACGGCATATCTTTACTTACAGTATTGTTTTTATTGTGGATCTCGGGGTATTTAAAGTCCTGGGTAAATTTCTTGCGGCTATTGGTTAAGAAATAGACAACATTGCTGCAGTGAATAAATATTACAATTTCAGAAACTACTACCTGTATGTCTTTCACCAGCCATCATCAATCCAATATTTTGCGGGGTGGCATCCTGGCGGTCGACGATGCCCATGATTTCACCGTGAAATATGACCGCGATTCGATCGGAGAGTGCCAAGATCTCGTCCAGGTCTTCGGAGATGAGGAGTGTTGCCGTGCCCTCTTTTCGCTGCTGAATAATAAGGCTGTGAATATATTCCGTTGCGCCAATATCCACCCCACGCGTTGGCTGAGCAGCCACCAACACTTTCGGATTGCGAGATAACTCCCGCGCCAAAATCACCTTCTGGGCGTTTCCCCCTGAAAGGCTCTTGATCGGTGTTTCTGCAGAAGGCGTTTTGATATTAAACGTCTTGATCAATTCTCTCCCCCGCGCAGCTATGGAACCGATTTTTAGAAACCCATTTTGAGAATATTTTTCATCATCCAGGTCACGTAAAATAAAATTTTCAGCAACACTGAATTCTTTAATTAATCCATCGGTATTGCGTTTTTCGGGAATATAGGCCATCCCATTGGTGATCATTTGCTGAGGACTACAAAGGGTAACATCCACGCCATCTACCAGCACCTGACCGCCAGTGGCCGGACGTAAACCGCTGATCACCTGGGCTAATTCCGGCTGGCCATTGCCAGACACGCCCGCCAACCCCAAAACCTCACCAGCGAAAACCTCCAATGAAACATCGGATAAGGCCGGCGTTCCGCGGTCACTGGTTGCCTTAATATTTTTTATCGTGAGGCGCGGAGAGCCAACCTCAACTTTATCTTTAGAAACATTCATATTCAACGGGCGGCCAACCATCAGTTCTGCGAGTAACTGTTTGCTAGTATCACTTGTCTTTACAGAACCGGCATTACAGCCATCCCGCAGCACGGTTACTCGATCGGTAAAAGCCATTACCTCATGCAGTTTGTGCGAAATAAAGATTAAGGCATGGCCGTCATTTGCCATTTTCTTAAGCGTTTTGAAAAAATCATCGACCTCTTGCGGGGTCAATACTGCCGTCGGTTCATCCAGAATCAACAGTGCTGCACCACGATAGAGCGCCTTGACGATCTCCACCCTTTGCTGCTGCCCCACGGATAGCTGCCAGATATAGGCATCCGGGTCGACATCCAGACCATACACCTTGGCCAGCTCACAAATCCTGGTAGTCACTTTGTCCAGATCGGTAAGCATGCCGCGTGAGGAAGGTAAACCCAGGGCTACATTCTCTGCCACCGTGAGCGAATCGACCAGCATAAAATGTTGGTGAATCATGCCAATCCCCAGGCGGATGGCATCCGCTGGTGAATGAATCACCTGGGGTTTGCCATCAAAAATAATCTGACCCTGGTCCGGATGATAGAGACCGTAGAGCTGCTTCATCAGAGTACTTTTCCCTGCGCCATTCTCACCCAACAAGGCGTGCACTTCAAACGCGCGCACGTCAAAATTCACGTGATCATTGGCTAAAACCCCAGGAAAACGTTTAACGATCCCACGCATTTCCAAATGATTAATACGGGGATGCCCGGAAGGAAGAATGGCTCGTTCTGTCATGGGTACCTGCCTGATAATGGTTAACCCAGGTATTTTGGAAACGTTTTCAAAAGACCCGGATCATTTCGAGAAAAATAGAATAAAGGTGTTTCTGCCGGAGATAAATATCTCCGGCAGAAACTGCTGAACACAAATTATTTGCCGCCAACACCAATAGTAATGGTACCGGCTTTAATACCTTCGATCGCCTGGTCACCCAGTGCTTTTACATCGGCTGGCAGGTTATAAGCGTTGTTGTATTTGATCAATAAACCTTCATTTTCTAAAGAAACAGCATATGCCTTGCCGCCCAGCGTACCTGATTTAATCAAGGCGATCATATCATCCACAACCACTGTCCAGTCATAAACCTGGCTGGCAACTACAATACTGGGAGCCAATGAGGATTGATCGGACTGCGTACCAAACCACAATACACCTTTTTCCTCGGCCACACCAATCGCACCCACGACCATCTGGGCAGAACCAGTTAAAACATCGGCGCCAGCGCCCACATGGGTCTGAGCGGATTCAGAAGCGAGGGCTACATCACTGAAGGAACCAATGTAGTTAACATTTACCTGGATATCCGGTTTGGCGGCTTTCGCACCAGCGATGAAGCCATCCACATACAATTTGGCGTCACCCACTTCAATCGGGCCAACTACACCGATGGTTCCACTTTTATTCAACGCGGCGGCCAGAACACCATTTACATATCCGCCTTCCTGAGAATAGGCTTCATAAGCAAAGATATTTGGAATATCAAAGGTATCGCCGGCGGTACCCCAGGCAAAACTGGTCTTGGGGAAATCGGGAGCAATTTCCTTGAGGGATGCGCCATATTGAGAACCGTGAGCAATGATCAAATTGTATCCCTGACTGGCATAATCGCGGATAGCTGCCGAGGCGTCATCCACCACAAACATATTGTCGGAATATACAAATTGGAAGTTTGCCTCGCCGCCCATCTCTTTTTGGATGGTCAACATCGTATCATACATACTCTGGCTGAATGCCAGGTCATTGATCGCGCTGGGCATAACAACGGCCACTTTAAATGGACCTTCGCTGCTAGCCACTTCCGGTTTGGCGCCACAGGCTGTTGCCAGCATTGTCAATAAAACTAACACTATCACCAATTGAACAACACGTTTCATCTAATCCTCCTATTTTCTACACTGCAAGGGGTAAGACACCCCAAACAATCAAGATATTAATCGGTACGTTCATACGGTTTGCTTAATGCTCCCGGTGGACGCACCCGCTGAGCTGAAATGACCAACACAATGATGGTCAGAATATATGGCATCATTACTGCCAGGTCCGGAGAGATATTAATGCCCTTTACCTGCACCCAAACCTGCAAGGCATTCACCAAACTAAAAATCAATGAACCAATCAGAATCCCGCTTGGACGCCACCCGCCAAAATAAACCAGCGCAATTGCAATAAAACCCAGCCCGTTGGTCAGATTTTGCTGAAAGACATTTAACAAAGCAATGGAAAGAGAAGCACCGGCAACTCCGGATAGCAGGCCGCCTATGGTAACCGTAATATAACGCACCCTGGCCACGCTCACACCCAGAGTATCAGCTGCTTCGGGATTCTCTCCCACTGCACGAATCTGCAATCCAAAAGTAGTCTTATTGAGTACAAACCAAGCAATTGGAACCAACAGGTAAGCGCCATACACCAGAACATTATGATTAAAAAAAATGGGACCTAAGACCGGGATTTCACTTAAGAAGGGAATCGGCGCTATTGGAAAGCCGCGCACTGTTTCTACATTATTGACCAATTTCTGAAATAGAAGATCACTCATCCCTAGGCCAAACAGGTATACACCGATGCCACTGATGCCCTGCTCGGCATTCAGAGTGACCGAGATAAAGGCCATCGCCAAGCCCATTAGTAGCCCTACCAACATAGCGAGCAACAGTCCCAACCAGACGTTTCCCGTCTTGAAGACAGCATAAAAGCCTGAGAATGCGCCCATGAGCATAATACCATCCACACCCAAATTAAGCACACCGCTGCGTTGGCCAAAATTCTCACCTATGGCTGCATACAAATAAGGTGCTGCCAGGCGTATTCCTGAAGAAAGTAAACCAATGATTACAGAGCCGGTAAATAAATCTGCAAACATGCTAGCCCTCCCCTGATGGTATTTGCGGCTCAGGATGATGTTCTGCAGCCAGTTTTTTATCCAATTCCTGTAAAGCGCGTTTTCGAGCATTACGCCTACGCCACAATTCACTGGAAACTACAAAGACAACTACCAGGCCATTGAGTGCTGTGATCAACGCAGCCGGCACCTGAGTCGCCCTTTGCAATTTATTGGCTCCTACAAGCAATGCGCCAAACAAAAATGACGCCGGTATGGTGCCAATAGGATGCAACTGACCAAAGAGCGCCGCGACAATACCATTGAAACCGGCTGAACCAGTGAATCCGGCCGCGGTACCATCCGTGATCATGAAATGATTGACCCCATAAACTTGAATTGCCCCAGCCAGACCGGCAAAAGCACCGCTGAGCGCCAAAGAAAGTACGATATAACGGCCTACTTTAATACCAGCATAACGCGAAGCTGCCTGGTTCATCCCAACCGCACGGATACGATAACCGGTGGTTGTGCGCCACAGGAAATAATACACCCCAATCGCCAGTAAAATGGCGATAAGCGCCCCTAGATGCAACCGGGTTGGGATCAAACGCGGCAGGTCAAACTCCAGAGAAAGACGGGCTGTTTGAGGTATACGCGCCGCGCCTTTTTGAATCTTTTCAATAAGTGGACCACGCAATAAAAGGTTCATTAATTGTACGGCGATAACATTCAACATAATAGTACTGAGAATTTCATTCACATTGAAACGCGCTTTTAAGTAACCGGGAATACCGCCCCAAAGACCACCCGCAACAAAACCTACCAGTAGAGCCAGAGGAATCATCAGGATACCGGGTGCATCAGGGAAAGCCAGACCTAACGCAATAGAACTAACCGCACCTAAAATCATCTGGCCTTCGCCGCCAATGTTGATCACTCCTGCACGGAAGGCAATGCAAATTCCAATTCCCACCAACAGCAACGGTGTTGCTTTTACGATGGTATCGGCAAGCGCATTGGTGCTGCCGAAAGCTCCCTCTAATAACGCGGCATAACCAACCAGCGGATTTGCCCCCAGCAGGATTAACATGACAGCACCAATAGCCAAGGCAGCCAGGGTGGCGATTAATGGTAATAATGCGTCAAATATTGCACTCCAGCGTATACGCATTGATTTTTTATTCCTCCTTTCAGTGGAAACCAGCGATAGAATCAGTTCCAGGCTTGCACCAGGCGCAGCTTTATGCGTGAATCATCGTAATAACTGCTGCCGGTAGCGATCGGTTGGTTATTGACATCATAAAAAACAATCCGGATATTTAACATTACCGTGTCCAGGGGTTTCTGCATGGTTATAGACAACGGAGCGCCCAGTTTAGATGTGCTCACCTGCGATATGGCGTAGGCTATGTTAACCTGACAATACTCATGCAATATTTGTCTCAAACTATGCTTTCCAGGTATAACTTCTGTGCCCGGATGGATCAGACGATTGGGGATAGCGTTATTGACCAGAATAACCGGATGGTCATCTGCAAAAAAGAGGCGTTCAAGAACAGTGACCGTTTCGCCATCCGCAAGATTAAGAGCCACACATTCATCATTCGTTGCGGGCCGGGTGTAAGCAGCAAGCGTTTCAATTCCAGCGGTATACCCGTTGGATTCGATCAGCTCACTGAATTCCCATAGCCCGCCCCAATTACTTTTCACGCCATGTAAACGCAGATTCACATAAGTGCCTTCGCCATGCTTACGCAACAACAACCCTTCTTGGGCGAGGCGAGTTAATACCGTGTGAACCGTGGAACGGCTAACACCAAATTCGGCAGATAAATCATTCTCCGAAGGCAGCTTTCCACCAGGCGGATACGTTTTATCGCGAATGCGGTCACGCAATACAGCATCTACCTGGTCGGTTATTGATTTGGCTCGGGCAAATGGTAGTGACATAAATTTTTTCTACTATTGGGTCATCAGGCGTTGGGCAAAACGTTATTGTCTGATGTCTGACATCTAAGGACTACCATTTTGTAGCATACTTGAGAGTAAAATACAAGTGAAGTTAAGCACAATTAGCCAAATATTACCCGATTGGGTAGTTTCAATCGAACTGTTCCAGGTCACCTTCCATAACATAGCGGGTCAGTTCTGAAACACTGAGTTGCCCGATCCCCAGTTTATCCAGTGTGCGGCCGCGCCGCCAATAATCGGTACGGTGGATCACACAGGCCAGGCGGATTATCGAATCCATGCCGCGTACCGAGACCCCATAGCGCTCACCCATCGATGCAATTGGTACCAGACTCATAGGTACATCTTCAAAAATATAGCGATGGTTCAACGTGGGAGGCGCCTTAATACCATAATACCCGGGTTGATTATGAATGGCTTCATGTAAATCCTCACCGGTGGCATCGTATGCCAGTTTCAACCAATCCAACGCCGTGCGTGCGCGAATACCCAATGAAGAGGCCACCGTTACACGCTCGCGGTCTAATGCTTCCAAGACGCGGGCCACGGAAGGCGTAACCCCATCTATATAAAACTGATAATCACCGTGGGTGGATTCAATCCAACCCGAATTAAGAATGGAGAGCGCCGGATGGAAAATTGCGCCCATATTATTCAAACCAGTCTGAAGTACGTTACCCCCATCCACGTAATGAGGATAAGCCTGATGGATCATATCCAGCACCAGGCGGGTACGTGTTGCCGGCAGAGCTGCCAGAGGAATCGCTTCTTTGATGCGAAAAATACGGGATTGCGCCGGGCCATCAGAGCGTGAAGCATAGATAAATGTCTCCGCCTCAGCCACCGTTACATCTGCTGTGCATTTCTTATCGCGCAACACCTTGGCCACTTCAATCGCACCGCAGGTGCGCCCTGGGTGAAGCAGCAAGATCTGACCATCTTTCAGATACGAGGCACACGTACGCGCCACATCCGCATGAGCTGAAGATGGCACTACCACCATAATCATGTCAGCTTCTTCCAAAGCTTCCTCCATATTGGAAGTGATACAATGCAGTTTTCCAAAACCCTTAATGACCTGATCATTTGATTCGAGGTGAATTCCCCCCAATTCTTTAATCACCGCGATATGCTCTGGTGTGCGATTATACAAAGTGGTCTGAAACCCCATGAAAGCCAGGTGCGCAGCCATTGCTTTACCACCATGCCCCGCGCCAATAACTGTGAAACGTACTTCCTGTGACATTCTTAGATCCTTCCTGAATTTACATCTGTTCTATCCGGGCAGACTCCATAATGCGGTTGCCCTTTTCATCCACGCTCACGCTAGCCCCGGCGATAATCCGCGTTTTTATTTTCCCCCGGGCGAATGGGTTATTCTTTAATTGAGGCGCATCCAAAACGCCACTGGTAACAGCGCGCGCCAGTGTTTGCGGATCAATCCAGGGATCCTGTGCATGACCAGCACCCATGCGGTGGATTTCGGCTAGAATCACACCGGCTTCTTCCTCCAAATCTGCAGCGCGTTGCTGTACAAGCGGATCAGCGGTCATATCCGGCGCCTTTTGCAAGGCATTTTCGATGGCTCGCTGCGCCAGGCCAGCGGCCTCGATCACATCCTCTGCGGTGGCGGCGTGGTCTGCCTCAGTATGGCCGACTATATGAATAATATGCGGGTGCAATGCCATTTGCAGATAAACACTGGTAACCAAATGCGCCCGTGCCGCAGTAATATCCAGTGGGTAACTGAGCAAACCAGTGCGGGTTTGCTTCCAAATATTAAAACCAGAACCTGCCAACGGTTCAATCATTCGCAAAACCGCCAGCATCTTGGCCAGATCCATGGCATCACTCAAACCGGGTGGGCTGTTAAACATCAATTGGGCAATATAATCACGCACACCAAAAGCACGCGCCTGATACGCCGAGAGAAAAGCAGCTACAACGAAGACACTGTCAGGTGCATCACGCATGCCCCAATGGTGTGGCTCGTTCAACTCCACCGGGATATTCTTTTCCCCATACCAGAGCATGACCTGTTGATGCTCACGGATCGAACCCTCCAGGTCCCATGGGCCACGGCCGTCCATGCGATTAAACCAGAATAAAGGAATGGCACACCAGGCATTTTTTATGGTGGCAACCACCATTTCCGCTAATTGTATAAAATCATCCGTACCGGAATAGGTCCGCAATAATGGGTAGTTTCCTCTTTGGGCGGCTTGGTACAAACTGATGTAATCTTCCGGCGAACGCACCGGTACCCCACCTGCACCTTTCCTACGTAAGCTCTGGCGTTCCGGATGAAAAAAGTTCTCCTGAGCGTCCTGATCTATTCCCAGAGAAATCACATCCAGTGCGCCTGATTCGGCAATTTTTTGGATACCGGCTTCGGTTGCTTCCATAGTGGGCAGCCCAAAATGATGCCGCAGCAACGGGAAAGGCGCCTTCCATAAAATACGCTCCACTGTAGAACGCGGGTATTGAACCTCACCAGCGGCGAGTACCTGATCGCCTTTCAAGAAAGTCAGTACCTCAGCTTCACTTTCAAGACCTGCAAAGACCCGTTCGAAGAATCCAAAACCACGTGCCCGTTCCGCAACGGGTGGTGTCCCACCAAACACAAAACGGACCCCTGCGGTACGTAGTTCATCGGCCTGCTCAGCGAACTCGCCCAATAAACGCTCTCCGGTCTCCGCTGTAAGCCGGTAAGAAACGCCAACCATATCCGCTTTTTCGGCTCTGGCTACCGCCAGAAATTGTTCCAGAGGCACAGCCGGACCAAGAAAAATGGTTCTCCAGCCGGCCTGTTCTGCCAACCGCAAGAAATTGCTCACCCCGGCAACATGAACACACTCTCCCAATGCACCAGCAACCAGTGTTTTCATCAGACACCTCCTGAATTTGGAACAATCTGCGCATCACCCAAGTATAAGAGTAATAAATTTTTACCAATCGGATGCAGTTTATGTTCATAGGCGGTAGAAATATCTACCTGTGTGAAAAATGGCCAACTCTGAGGCTGCCAATTATAAGCAAATGAAAATTCTCTCCCCTCAACAAACCAAATTTAATTCGGGGGATCAGTTATGAAAAGCAGGCGCTTACAAGAATCTAAGCCGTTCTGCCATTTTAGACTGGGGTGATTCTTTATTTTCAATTGAATAACCTATCAATGAAATAATCGGAGCACAAACTGCCATAAGCAGGTACTACACACAATAAATGATGAAACATTTTGTTGACAGTCTACATTATATTATACAGGATTATGTATTAATTTTTCGTTATAAACAGGCACTCTTATAATCCCCAGAAGAGCTTCAAGCCGACAATCAGCATTGCGAATGAAATCAGCACCATCACCCAGCCTAAACGCAAAAAATCGGTAAATTTGTAATTTGCCGGCCCAATCATTAATATATTTACCGGATGAGCCATTGGAGTGAGGAAGGACGCTGAACAACCAATCGCAGCAGCTACAGCGACTGCCTGGGGATTAACCCCAAGCGTGAGCGCAGCACTGATCACGATTGGGCCGGTGACCAATGCCGTCACCTGGCTGCCCATAAGCTGAGTAACCAACATGGATATGATATAAGCTCCCAATGCCACCCCAATTGCACCAAACGGCTGCACCACTACCAGAAAATATTGCCCTACCAAGTCGGCCATGCCGGTTTGCACCAAGGCCAAGCTGACCACATACATCCCGGCAATGACAAATATCGCCTGCCACTCAATTGAGCGATAGGCTTCTTCCATAGTCAAAAGTCCCAAAAGAATGGTGAGGATTGCCCCGCACAACATGGCAATAAATACCGGCACCCCGGCTATTGAAGCGCTTATGGCCATCACCATGATGGTTACGGATAAAATCGAATCACGTTTATTCAACGGTTGATCGGCCGGGTTTGATTCTAATACGATGAAATCGGACGTTTTTTTAAGATCTTCCATCTGACGACTATTCCCGATCACCAATAATGAATCACCAAATTGCAATTGGAACTCACCAACATCTGTGCGATAACTGCGATTTAGACGCCTTAATGCCACTACCGTAAGACCGAAGCGTTTGCGGAATTCGATTTCTTTGAGAGTCTGTCCTTCTACACGCGAATGCGGCCCGATCAACGCCTCGGCAACAACCACCCCCTCCACACTCAAGTGATGCTCATGATCATCCGGTCGAATCTCCAGTCCAATTTTTCCCATGGCACTGATCTTCTCTTCGCGACCGATAATTAACAACTCATCACCCGGCATAATGATCTGATCCGGCATTGGCAATGTATACTCCTCGCGTCCGCGACGTGTGGCGGCAATCGCCACCCCCCATTTCTTCCCGATATCACAATTACTGATAGATCTGCGCACAAAGGAAGAAGAAGGCAGGACCCGCGCCACCCATAACCGTTCACCAATCTGATAAAAATCTTCGAGTTCGCGACCAGTGTAACGTGCCAATACCTGATCGGTTGATGGTTCGCGCTCTTTTAAGAGGAATTTTCCCCACAGGGTTAAGAATAACAACCCGGCGATGGCTATCAAACCGCCAGTTGGTGTAAAATCCAGAAAGCCCAATCTCTCCTGCGGTGGATCCGAGATGGTCAGCAGATCACTGATAATGATATTGGCCGTGGTGAAATAGGTGGCCGAACCGCCTAAAAGACTGCCAAATGAAACCGGAATCAACAATCTGCTGGGTTTAATACGCGTCTGGCGGGAAACTTCCATGGCACTCGGCAACAGCAACGCTGCAGCGGCCAGGTTGTTCATAAACAAAGAAAGGAAAGCCGTAACAGAGGCAAACAATCCGATCATCAGGCGTTCATGCTGCCCGCCGACTTTCACCAACTGCTGGGCGATACCGCGCGTCACACCACTTTTTTCCAACCCGCGGCTGATAATAAACAATGCAATCAAGGTAAACACCACCGGCTGGCTAAAACCCGTCAGGGAATTGGAAGCAGCCTCCGGAGAATTGGACGGGCCGATCATACCCCATCCGAACAATTGCAATATAGCTAAAGCGATCGCCATAATGATCGCTGCCAGGTCCATCCGCAAGCGGTTAAGCAAAACCAATCCCAGAGGAAGAAAAAGAATGACTGAAAGAAAAATAATAATGAGTGTTTGCTGATTCAAAGTATTATTTTTTAACCGAGGTAAAACCTTTCAACAGGTTGGCAGCCAACAGCCCGTTATGCTCCACAGCATAACCGCCTTCATGCACAATGAGCGCGGGCAATTCCAACGCACCAATCTGCCGCCCAATTTCGATATAAACTGTATCACTGAGCTCAAAAAATGTACTGGGGTCAGCTGCACAGGTATCATAACCAGCCGAAAGTACCAGCCAGTTGGGTTTGAAGCTTCTGATCGCATGCAACGCGTGGCTTAAAGCCTTCAGATAAGTGGTGTCGTTACAACCTTTGGGCAACGGCAGATTAAGCGTAGTACCCTGCGCCGAGTCGCCGCCAATTTCGCTGGCAAATCCGCTGAAAAACGGATACTCATCATGAGGGTCGGCGTGTAAAGAGATAAAAATTATATCAGGATTTTGCCAGAAAATATCTTGAGTGCCGTTACCGTGATGATAATCGATATCCAAAATAGCACCACGCCCACCCGCCGACAATATCTGAGCTGCCAATGCGGCATTGTTCAGATAACAATAGCCACCGGTATAATCGCTGCCGGCATGATGCCCCGGCGGACGGCAAAGCGCATACACCAGTCTCTGGTTAGCTTCGCGCAGCATCTCGGCCGCCCGGATCGCCAAAGCGGCGCTCCCGCAAACTGCCTCCCAGGTATGCCGCCCCACCGGCGCGTAGGTATCAAATGCAAAACAACCAGCTGGATCCGGTGAATTCTCCAAGCCTAACCGCATGGAGGCTTTTAGCGGGTAAATCCATGGATATTGGTACAGCGGCGCCTGATGCGGGTGCAAATCATCTTCTACGGCTGCACGCTGCGCGGTGTTTTGCAGGTAATCCAATACAGATGGGCTGTGTACCTGCAACAATTCTTCACGGGTAGCCAGACGGTCGGTCACCACCAGACGGGTAAACGGCAATGCAGCCAGCGCTTTACAGGCACTCTCCACCCTCCGCGGAACCTCCTGATAGGCTACCTGCTGCCCACGATCGTATTCAAACAAGGGATGATGGCGCTGATGGCCGGGAAAGTAAAGCAGAGGGATCAGATCAGAAAGTTCGTTCATAGCTCCAGATTCACTCGACCGAATCTTTCTGGTTGGCCCTGTCCATTGAGGAGTGAAGCCAGACGGAGAAGAGAAATATCAGAGCGCCAAAGGTGATGGCCAGGTCGGCGATATTCAGGATACCGGTACGCAACGAACCAATACCAAAATTCAAGAAATCTATCACAGCGCCCTGGTTAAAGATGCGGTCTATCCAGTTTCCTAACCCGCCAGCCAATACCAATGAAACCGCTACAACCTGGACAGTTTGAAAGGATTCTGATTTAAACAGGACGAAGATGGCAGCCACCAGAATGAGGCCAACGAAAACTGTGAAGAAAATAAAGCGCAGCTCAGCGGACAAGCTATTGCCCATTCCAAGAAATGAGCCGCTGTTCTCGCTATAGGTGAGAATGAGCGAACCACCCAAATAGGAAAGAGGAATAGATCGCGGAGCCAGCTCACGTACGGCAATCCATTTTGAAAGCTGATCAATCGCAACCGTCATTAAGGTTATGGAAAACAAAATCCAAAAACGGGTTATTTTCTTCATCCGCGAATTACCCAAAAAAAAGTTTCAACCGTAAGTATCTGGTAAACCGCGGGGGAATAAAAACCTTATTCCCCCGCGGAAGTTTATATTAAAGGTATGGCTCAGGATGTGAGAATCTGCGCATCGTCCAGATCGTAACCGACGGTAACCTCGTCACCAACATGAAAAGCAGGCGCACGGTTCAACCCGGTATTCTGAACGCGGACAGCTGCTTTTTCACCGCTGGGCATATCCAGTATATAACGGGTATCGGTTCCCAAAAAAGTTATTTCACTGACCTTTGCCTTAAGATTCTCGGTACGGGTGTTCATTGGCAGTAAACTCAGTTTTTCGGGTCGGATGGCCACGGTGACGGTATCGCCTGGGTGAATCCCATTGGTGCGATGACGGACATCTACCAGATTGCTGCCAATGGCCACTTTAACATGCTGGCCGGGGACGATGGTATCAATGCGTGCGGTCAAAAAATTAGTCTCGCCCACAAAGTCGGCGACAAAGCGGGTTGCCGGTCGATCATAGATGACCTCGGGGGAATCCACCTGCAAAATTCGGCCTGCGCTCATCACCGCGATGCGATCTGACATGGTTAGTGCTTCTTCCTGGTCGTGAGTGACATACACAAAAGTGATGCCCACACGCTGCTGCAGCATTTTCAGTTCCAATTGCATCGCACGACGCAGCTTCAAATCCAAAGCACCGAGCGGCTCATCCAGAAGCAACACGGAAGGCTGATTAACCAGAGCACGGGCTAACGCCACACGCTGCTTCTGCCCCCCAGAGAGTTCTGCCGGGCGGCGGATATCATACCCACTCAACTGGACAATTTCGAGGGCTTCATGCACACGCCGGCGGATTTCGGGATTGGCCACGCGTTTTATACGTAAACCAAAGGCTACATTATCGTAAACATTCAGGTGCGGGAAGAGGGCATAATCCTGGAACACCATATTCACCGGCCGGCGATATGGCGGGATATTGTTCATTGAGTGCCCCTGAATTTTGATTTCCCCGTGTGTTGGTTGGATAAACCCGGCCATCAAACGTAATGCTGTGGTTTTTCCGCAGCCGCTAGGGCCTAAAAGTGTGAAGAATTCTCCTTCATGAATGGCCAATTCGGCTGGATACAGCGCATTTACTATCTCACCCGTGCGTTCACGGTATTGTTTTGAGATGTTTTCAAACTCGATAATACTTTTGACCATTAATCTTCCTCCGGACAGAGCGTGTAACCAGTCTGATGCCACCAATAAGTGATCACTTCCTGGGCAAATTGTTTCTTACGACGAACAGAAAGACCCGCAAAGGGGTTCCAAATTCCATCTAATTTTTGCATCTGTCTATCCTGAAAACTGTTCAGGTGAAAATTATCATACGTACTCATAAGACCTCCTCATTTTTAGGTCTGCTCGTTCCGTATCGTCGCAGCCATTCAGCCAGCAGCACCAGCGCAGCGGAGACTACCATAATAATGGAGCCCATCGCCACAGCTACCGGCAGGCGGCGCGGAAAACGAAGCAGTGAATATAGATATACAGGCAAAGTTGTTTCGGTGCCTGTGATTAATGTTGTCATGGCATATTCATCAAAAGATGTGGTAAATGCTGTTAGAAATGAAGCCACCAACGCCGGTAAACTGATCGGTAGAGTGACCTTCATTAAGGTGACCCAATAATTAGCACCCAGGTCCATAGCAGCTTCTTCCAGGTTCTGCGAAAAATCCGCCAGGCGCGCAATCACCATCAAGATGGTGGTGGGGATACTAATTAAGACATGCGCAGCCGAGATCAACCACAGATTCAGATCCAAGTTAAAAACACGGCGGAAAAGCACCAACATGGCTACACCCAAAACAATCGAAGGCATGACCATCGGGATAGAAGACAACCCGAGAAAGAGGTTGCGCGCCGGCATGTGGTGCTTGGTAATAGCAACCGCCGCCATAGCGCCAATGACGGTGGCCACCAGGGATGAGACGACGCCAACCACAACACTGTTACGCGCTGCCATCAACAATTCATGAGCGCCAGCCAATTGCTCGTACCACTTGAAGGTGAATCCCTTTAAAGGAAAAGCCAGAATTACCGAGTCATTAAAGGAAAAAACAATCAGCACCAGAATGGGCAGGTACATAAAAAGCACCATCAATACATAGTAGAAGGAACCGAGGAAACTGAATTTACGCTCCACTCTTGCCTCCTCCCAGGTAACCACCCTGCTGAGCTGCTTTGGCCATAAAGATCAAAGGGATGGTGACGATGAGCATGACTACCAGCGAGAGCGTAGCACCCATTGGCCAATCCAGGCCGCGCGCGAACTGATCCCAGATGATATTCCCAATCATCAGACCATTCGGTCCACCCACCATAGCCGGGGTGACGTATTCACCAATGGTTGGGATGAAAACATACAGGAAAGCGGCAAATACACCGGGCAGACTTAAAGGCAGAGTGACACGCAAAAAAGCCTGCCAGGGACGCGCGCCCAGATCGGAAGCGGCTTCCATCAAGCCAGGTTCAATACGCTGCAAAGCCACATAGATCGGCAACGCGGCAAAGGGAATCCAGATATACACCAGGGTAATGATAACCGCTTCGGTACTGTAGAACAGGCCGGTGATCGGTTCCTGGATGACGCCTAGCCACATCAAAAAGGTGTTCAGCAGTCCGTTGGACCCCAGGATCACACGCCAGGCCAACACCCGCAGCAAAAAACTGGTCCACGCGGGAATAATCATCAGATTGAGCAGGAAACTCTGTTTTTCTCCGGCTTTAAAAGCAAGAAAATAAGCCACCGGGTATGCTAATGCAATGGAAATCACCGCCACCAGCAGTGCGATCCACAATGAGCGCAGCAGCAGGCGCTGGTAGATGCTGTTCTGAAAAAAATTGACGTAGCTTGCCGTTGTAAAAACTTCGCTGTCTGCTCCAAAGGCGGACTTCTGGAAACTGAGCACAATTAGAGTAATTAACGGCAAGACCAACAGCACCAACAGCCAGATGGCGGAAGGAGAAACCAGCATAATCAGCTGCCTTTTGCGCGGTATGCCTGTCAGTTTCTTCTCGGTTCCCCCGCGCCCACTATTCGGATTGGGGGTGTTAGACGACGTTTCAATACTCATGGAGCTGCTTTGACTTCATTCCACAGGTCGGAAAGCTGGTCGCGACGTTCTGCTGTTAATGGCTGGTAGAATTTGGTCGTGGCAAGCACGGTGTCCAATTCATCCAATCTTAACAATTTAGCCGCTTCCTCATCAATAAACTCGGCAGCTTTGGCATTTGCCGCACCGTACCAATATTCATTGGTGAAATTCGCCATGGAATGAGGATCAATCGCAGCGTTCAAAAATTCATAAGTCAGGTCAAGTTCAGTATTGTCTATGCCAATACCATAACCACACACACCGGCCAGATAGCCTTCTTCAGGTTCAACGTAAGACACATCATAACCTTCATCCACCAGGGAGGAATAGGTGTCCTGCCAGGCGCTGGCAACAATCCAGGCATCACCAGAGGCGGAAAGATCAATTGCCTGGGTATAATCCAACCAGTAGGTTAACAGGTTGGGTTTAATTTCGATCAATTTTTCCTTGATGATCTGGTCCTGTTCAGGGGTTGGGTTCCAGGGATCCATGCCAAAGGCCATAGCGGCGGCAGCATAAGAGACTTCGCCATTATCCCACAGGGAAACATGACCGGCGTACATCGGGTCCCATAGATCGGCCCAGGAAGTTGGCATTTCGGGCACCAGATCATTGCGCACCAGGAGGGCCTCGTAGTACCAGTCCCAGGGCACAAAATATTGCTTGCCGTTAAACTCACCCTGTTTGCGGAAAGCTTCGGGGATATCGTTCCAGGCGGTTAATTTAGCGGTGTCTATTGGCTGCACCAGACCGGATTCCACATATAGTCCCCACCAGGAGGAACAGGGATGGATCAGATCGGCGTCGAAGCCGCTCTGTACTTTGGAGAATGCTTCCGCGTCGTCACCAAAGACGGACACGGCCACATAATCATTAATGCTTTCACCGTACTTATCGGTAAAAGGAACAAAGAATTGCGGATACTCGGTTACCTCATAACCGGTCCATTCCAGAATTACCAAAGGCTTTTCTGGTCTATCGATTTCCTGCGTTCCAGCCCCAGCCGAACAGCCAGTTAGAAGTACTCCCATGAGTACAGCCAGTAAGATTACTGCACGAAATCGGTAAATCTTCATTCTGTTTTTATACTCCTTATCTCTATAAACTGATGGTGCATCAAACGGCTTTTACACCGTCCATGCACCACGCAATTGACCTGATTATATTATATCAAATTAGCCGGACAATTTTCCTATAAAACGCGTAAAAACGCAATGGTTTGAGGGAAATTGGTCCCGAGGTGGCAAGATGTCTCTTGCGGGTTATGGTTCTAGATCTCGCTCAGTGCCTTAATCCTTCACAACAGCGTACTACGTATACCCGCGATATGCCCGCGAAAACCGCAATGTATTCGTCCTGAGAAAAAAATCCAATCGGAACGAATGAACTTTTGGAAAAAAAACGGTATTTATGGGATTGGGTTGGTTTAAAACGGCAGATATGGTGTGTTTTAAGGTATTTATTCGTTTCGAAACGAATAAATACCGAATAGGCTTTTGACTTAGTGAGCGATTTTAAGGAGTAAAGGTGTATGTGGTTGTTAAGGTTCTAATTTTTGCTTCTGGGTGGAGAAATCCAAATCATTGGATGTTGCGTGGTTATATTGTATGTATTTTTAATTTTTACCAAACCCATATTAGCATATATGTTCTATTTTGTCAAGGATTTTAACCCAGGTGATTACCCAAAAACCATTTTCGGAAAATGAAAAAGGCGCAAAATCGAAAAAGACAAGGTTACGGCAGAGGTAAGCAGAGCGGAAATGCCATGATTGTATTCACCTATAATCCATCCGGGAGAGGATCCCCACCCGTTCCCCATTTTATATTATTCGGGCGTTGTCCGGTGAGAAAATACGTTCTGAGGGCGGTTAATGCATCTTCAACCGGTACACAGTATCGCTTCTCCATCTCACATGATTCCCCCATTCCATCAAACTTTATTAGATCATCGCTGTCCCATGGACCTAAACAGGCTACAACGATTGGCCTCCCTGTTTCGGAGAAAAATTCTACATGGCTTTCCGGTTGTCCGATCGTGATAAATAATGCTGAACTTGAATCAACGGCTAATTCGATCGCAAATGAATTGCCTGTCGAATTTGCCTCTTCAATAAATTTATTAATCCAATCATTCAATTCTTCAATGGAATTAATCTGTGCTTTTTTATCCTCACTCCAAATCAACTTGGGTAATTCATTACTCATGGCCACCTCCTTTCGGAATCCGATAACCCTATAAATATTGTTCTTTTCGAGAAAACTCTTTTTTACCTGGCAAAGTTCTGAAGCAAGACCTAAACTGCTATTAAAAAATTTTTCCCGATGCGAATTTTTCTAAAATCCATCCTAATCGCTAAGAACATGGAGTAACGATAAAAATAATTTGGGTAATGTCTGTTCGATGTATACTCCGGAATCGCTGTGCAATTTCCCCGGAATACGCATCAATTCACTCATTTCGAGGGGAAAATTTATTAAACAGTATCAAATCCTTATATGGAAAAGGATATTCTCCAGTTTCAATACGGTGGACAACATCATTTGGATCCCAAACCATAAGATATTCTTTATTCTTAAATTCGTCTTGTAGTTCGGTTCCAAGTCGAATAGATTTATTCCCATCCCAGTAAAACCAAATATTGGCTTCCCCTGTTTTTTGATCATAAAGGGTGGATACAAATCCAGGATAGTCAAATTGCTTTACTTCGTCGAATCCAATAGGGACCCACAGCCCTGCTTTCAGCGCAGCAAACAAGCCGGTTATGATAGGAGGGAAAAGCAATGCAGAGTTCAGTATAATATTTTGATCAGGTCTCTCTTTTGTTATCAAATTGAAGACCTTAATAATTGGTCCCATCCTATCTTTATGAATGTATTGTCCGAATGCTTTTCGATATCCGGAAAGTTGAATTTCAAAAATCGTTCCTACTTTAATCATTCTAGACTCCAATCATTATCGGGAATAACCAATTGTTAAGATTAGTGCTTCATGTCAAACAACTTCAACGACCTTAAATCGTACCCCTTGCCAGACTTGATCCAATATCAATCCTGCCACCCGGTTAGAAACCAGTATCTCCCTCCAAGCCAGTAATCCGTGTCCAAACCATTCATGAGTAAGCAAGAAATCAGTATTGGGCATGAATGCCTCCCGTTTGATACGCATTACGCCGCTCATATGAGGATAGTATTTTATTGTCCCACACGCAGGGCAGTTGATTCCTTGCAGATCCTTTTTACCCAGCACACCTGGAGAAGTGATGTTTGGGATGAACAACTGATGTACTTTTTCTAACACCTGATCAGTCTTGTTGATAACTGCGTCCCATGCCTCGTATCCCCTGGCATTCATTTCCGCCAATCCTTGAAATGCTTGAGAGGTGCAAAAAAGCTCATTTGTCCAGATTAGCGACATGAAGGATTTCTTTCCCAAGTGAGGCTCTTTCGCCAGGCGCATAGGTTTCGTTTGATTGTATATTGCACATTTCGGACAGAGGATTTCATAACTTTGTTGTTTCAGAGGCCAAAGTGCTTTTGGTTGAGGGTAACCTTGTTCAAAATTTGAAATTAGACGAAGCCATTCGGCATTTCTGACTTCATTATTTGAGAAGAGTGTCTCATATTGATCTCCTTCACCATAAACGACAAAGTGTTTAACATTACTGATCAACTTCACTGTCTTGTCCCAATTAGGATCGGACTCGTATATTAAAATTGTGATGAGATTTCCTCCATTTCCGGGTAACTCTACAACTTTAGTGTCAATTCCCATTTCTAATAGAACTGAAACAATTCTTTTATCATCCATGTTGAAGCTTATTCTATGCTTGATATCCATAATTATTCTCCAAAAATGGTCATTCTAGCTGCATCCAATAATGCAGGATAATTTTTGTATATATCCTGTGCTGTTTCCCAAATTTTCTGGGGGTTTACAGTTCGGATGGTCCATTTGTGCCCTATTTTGCTGAAGCTAACAGTGAGCTCCAACCCAGTTTTCCACGAGGGATAAGAATTATTATCTTCGATATTATGAAGTCCAATTTGATGATAAAGTACAAAAAATTCCCTTAAACGCCCCAGTCACGTGATCCTCCTTGAGGAATTCGATGTATTGGGTGTTGACGCTGCCAAAAGGATAGGCAATATTTTTGTGAAGTTATATTTAATTCGTAAGGGTCAGTTCAAAAAAAACGGTTGTATCATCCCTAAAACAAGGTATGAATTGAATTAGATGTTTCATTCCAGTAAGGCTTTATTTATTACATCTTCCAACGCTTGAAGATTGTTAGTGGCTGCATTTGCTTCATAAATCGATTCTGCTGCAGCTACATAAGGATCTTCATCCAATGCATATAACAGGGCATTGACTGCCCTAGCATTACAAAAGGCTAGAATATAATTCTCCGTTGATTCAGTTCCTAAATCTACTTGTTCATGTAAATTCCATTGGATATCATCTAGTTTAGCGAGTAAATTTTCTAATTGTATTTTTAAGCTGGCACGATCATCCAGTGTAGTACCTTTCAAGAACTCTAAACCGCGGAGAACTAAAGGGGCTTTAATATTATTTCGCTCCAATGCAAAATTACAAACGGCATTTGAAATTTTTTTAAGTTTTTGCTCATCTAGATGTAATAGTTTCTGAACGAAATTTGGATTTAGTATATATAATCTGGTTTTCATTTTACCTCAAACTTAATTCTGTAATCACCAAATATCGGAGAGTGTAAGGATTTTACGGAAATAGTTTTCCGCCATTCTGATACCAAACCAATGCCTCTTTACCGAAATAACCATCAACCCCTTTAATTTTCTTGAAGTTTTTTCTAATCCAGGCAGCAAGAGTTTCATATAATT
>PHBZ01000076.1 GCA_002840755.1 Chloroflexi bacterium HGW-Chloroflexi-10
AGCCATCCATTCCCGGCATCATAATATCCATCAGAATCAGATCCGGCTTGATTCCCTTTTCAACCGCCTGAAGCAGCTCCGCTCCGGATTTATAGGCCCGAATCAAAAAAGAGGGACTCAGTAATTTTTTTAAGATCATCAAATTAATAGGTTCGTCGTCGACAATTGAAATTTCATGCTTTTTCATGCTTCCCTCTCCATAAGTATCAAAATTAAATTAAGTTTAAAACTAAATAATGAGTTTTTAACGAGTTTTCATATGTATTACCCCTGATTTTGGGAATAAAACATAATTTTATAATCCCCATAAAAAGGCCCCATAAAAATGCTCCACACTAAATCTGCAGGGTCTGCCCAGATGAGATTGCCCGGCTCAGCAGGCTGGCCCCAATATCCTGGCCAGATCCTCAAGATCGGCGGCATGAATGATCGCCAGTACCTCATCGGCTGGTAATAATTCGGTATCACCATGGGGAATAAGCAGTTGGCCATTTCTGATAATTGCCACTAAAACAGATTCGGTGGGTAGGCCCAGTTCTCTGACCGTCTTACCCACTGCCCGTGATTGTGGATGAACCTTTTCTTCTACCAGTGAAAACTGTCCCTGATTCAGCTTAAGCAGAGTCATCATATCGCCCACTGACATTTCTTCAGCCACCAGCGTTGCCATCAGCTCGGCCTGGTTCAATGCCACATCGACCCCCATTTCCGGGGTAAACAACCAGGCATTCTTGGGATTTTTAATCCGCGCCAGAATTCGCGGTACCTGATATTCCAAACGGGCAATAGTCGCTGCCACCAGATTTGTTTCATCAGCCCCTGTCACCACCGCCAGCACATCGGCCGAACGGATCCCGGCCGCTTCCAGAATACTGGGGTCGGTGCCGCTCCCCAATACCAGCACCTCTTTGGGCAGATCACATGCCAGCCGTTCCAATTGATGGGTTCGGATTTCTATGAGCTTAACCTGATGGCCGCCGTTTTGCAGCAGCGAAGTCAGATAACAGCCCACCTTACCGCCGCCTACGATTATTACTTTCATGGTCTGATATCCCCTTTCTATCCTAATCCCAACAGCGATTTAAGACGTTCGCCTGATGCCGTAGCCACTGCCAGATGGACCAGATCGCGGTTTTCAAACACCGTATTAAGCGCCGGTATCATCGAGCGGTTCCCGCGGCTGATCGATACCACGCTGACTTCACCGGGAATTGTCAATTCCCCCACCCGTCGCCCGACCAACAATGCCGGTATCTCAATTTCCATAATATCGACATCACCATTCCCAATACTCATGGCCACATTAACCGGTGCAAAACTCAGCAGATCGGCCACCCGGTTTACGCCCCAGGACATCGGATCAAAAACCTGCAGTCCCAATCGCCGATAAATCTCCGCTTTACGGGGTTCATGAAGGGCTGACACGACCCGGGGAACCCCAAAAATCTGACTGGCAATCCGGGCGGTCAGGGCATTGGCCTCGTCGTTGGAGGTCACCGCGGCCAGCGAGTCTGCCCGCTCAATTCCGGCGGCCAGCAATACATCCCGATCAAATCCTACCCCGGCGATGGTTTTTCCCTTAAAGCCGGCGCCCAAATGTTTAAAGGTCAGTGGGTCCTGATCAATGACAGTGATGTCGTGGTCACTCTGATAGAGCTTAAGGGCTAAACCCGATCCGATTCGCCCACAGCCTATTATGATGGTTTTCATTTAGCTATCCCCTTTCTCAATCTCTGTTTTATTATGTTTTTTATCCAAACGTCGTTTATCCCAGCTTCGCAGGAAGGCCTTCCGCATTTCATCAATAAGGATCACCACCGGCACCCACATAAACAGATAGGCCCATTCAATCAAGCCGATTGGGGCGGTATTAAAGATCTCGTGCAAAAACGGGGTGTAGATCAGAATACTGAAGACCGTTAGCTCACAGATGATCCCGATTAAGATCATATGGTTGCCAAACAGCCCCACCTTAAACACCGAGGCCCGTTCGGTTCGACAATTGAAAACAATCCCGATTTGGGTAACCACAATCGCCCCCAACGTCATGGTGGTGGCCATTCGGTAAATCTCGCCTGAGTCTGCCATCGGTATCCCCGGCCAGCCGTTCTGCCAGTAAAGGAAGAAAAAGGCGGACATCGCAATGGCCGATTCCATGATCCCATAGAACAGAAAGGCGCGAATGAGTAACGGTCGATTGAGCAAATGTTCCTGCTGCGATCTTGGCGAACGCTGCATCACCCCTACTTCTGGCAGTTCAACCCCCAAGGCGATGGCCGGGATCATATCGGTACCCAAATCCACCGCCAGAATCTGCATCACCGTCAGCGGCAGCGGGATCTGCCCTTTGGCGAATAAAAACACAATAAAAGGCACCGCCTCGGGGACATTGCTGTTTAAAATATAGGTGGCAAACTTACGGATATTGTTGTATACGCCCCGGCCTTCTTCCACCGCATTGACGATGGAAGCGAAATTGTCATCGGTAAGAATCATATCGGCGGCTTCCTTGGCCACATCGGTACCGGAAATCCCCATGGCAATGCCGATGTCGGCCTTTTTAAGAGCCGGTGAATCATTGACGCCATCACCGGTGACCGCCACCACATTACCCATTTCCTGAAGGGCGGTGACCACCCGCAGTTTTTGTTCCGGCGCCACCCGGGCAAAAACAATCTCTCCGGTTAGGGCTTTTTTAAGATCCTCATCATTGATTTCGTCCAGCTCAACACCAGTCACAATCCGGGGCTGAGGACTATGGATAATGCCGATCCGCCGGGCAATGCTTTCCGCCGTTAAGCCATAATCACCGGTGATCATAATAATCTTTATCCCGGCCTGATGGCATTTTTTAACCGCTGCTGCCACTTCCACCCGGGGCGGATCCGCCATCACCGTGAGCCCTAAAAAGGTCAGGTTGTTTTCAATGTGATCAGGCGTATAGTCGCTGAGGCGCTCGGGCAAACCCATCTCCTTGGTGAGAATCCGCATCGCTACCGCCAAAACCCGAAGTCCTTTGCGGGCATAGTCATCATTGGCCGCCATCACCTTCTTGCGGGTATCCTCATCCATCACCACATCTTCACCGTCTTTGAGATAATGGGTACACAAATCCAACACCTCTTTGGGTGCACCCTTGATATAGGCCAGCTTTTCCAGATCCGAGATGTCACGGGACACCTGATGAATGGTACTCATCCGCTTGCGATGGGACTCAAAGGGCAGCTCCCGCAGCCGGGGGCTGTGAGAAAGTTCCTCGTCCAGATCAATTTTACCCTTCCGGGCGGCTACCACCAGGGCGGCCTCGGTGGGATCCCCGAGAATATTCCAATGGTTTATTTCCGGGGATGGTGGTAATAACCGGGAATTATTGCAAAGACTGGCAGCCAGCAATAATGTGCGCATATCGCGGTTTTCGGTCAGCGAAATAGCGGTCTCGCCTGAACGCAGTTCGCCCTCCGGGGCATAACCAACCCCGGTTACTTTAATCTGCTGATTGACCATCCAGCAGTCGCTGACGGTCATTTCATTTTGAGTCAGGGTTCCGGTTTTATCGGTGCAGATAACCGTGGTGCAGCCCAGGGTTTCAACGGCCGACAAGCGTTTGATTAAGGCATTGCGTTTAGCCATCCGCTTAACCCCCATAGCCAGGGATAAGGTCACTGTTGGTAATAAACCCTCCGGGATAAAGGCCACAATCATCCCCATGGCAAAAATAAAACTTTCGGTAATATTGACATGGGCAAGCAGTACCGCCAAGGCAAAGAACAGGACCCCCATGCTGATCGCCATGGCTGAAACCAGCCGGGTAATCCGTCCCATTTCCAGCTGCAACGGACTGGGCACTTCGACCATGTTCTGGGTCAGATCGGCAATTTTGCCAAACTCGGTATTCATGCCGGTGGCAAATACCACCGCCTTACAGGCCCCCGAAGCCGCATTGGTGCCGGCAAAAATCAGATTGGGCTGTTCCGAACGGCTCAGGTCGGTACGCTGACCAACATCTTTGGTTTTATGGGCCGGATGGGATTCCCCGGTCAGGATCGACTGATCAGCTCTGAAATCATTGTCCTCAACCAGGCGGCTGTCGGCCGAAATCCGGTCACCCTCGGCCAAAATAATCAGATCCCCCGGTACCAGTTCTTCGGCCAGAATTTTGACTTCGGCTCCATCCCGGATCACCCGGGCATAGGTCGGCAGCAGCTGGCCCAGGGCTTCAATCGCTTTTTCGGCCTGAAACTCCTGCCAGAAACTAAAAAGTCCATTAATGACATTGACCAGCCAAATGGCAATAGCCAGTTGGGGCAGCTGGGCAATCAGGGCCACCACGCCGCCAATCCATAAAAGAATGGCCATCAGGTGGGTAAAATTGGCCAGGAACTTCCAGATCAGCGGTTTACCCTTCTTTTTTTGAATACTGTTCTCACCAAAATGCGCCAGTCGTGCTGCCGCTTCCTCAGACGTCAGACCTTGCTCACTAGTTTTCAGCTCGATGTAAACATCAGCAACGGATAAGTTTTCGATGGGTTTTTCTAAGCCTATTCCCAGCGCTTCATAATCTGTCTGC
>PHBZ01000056.1:0-29687 GCA_002840755.1 Chloroflexi bacterium HGW-Chloroflexi-10
GTGGCAGAACCCATCCCGCCGATGATGGTATGATTTTCCATGGTGATCACCCCCAGGCGCGCTTCGGCGCAGGCCTGAATCACGGCCGGGTCGTCGTAGGGTTTGTGGGTGGAAATGTGCAGATGCTGGATGGAGACACCGCGCTGCTTCAAGACCGTCGTGGCGCGCATGGCCTCTTCGGTGCAGATGCCGGAGGAGAGCAGGGTGATATCGCTGCCACGGCTGAGTTGGCGGGCGGTGTTGAGCTTGAATGGCTCGCTTTTATCAAAGAGACGGGAGACCTCCCCGCGCAGCATACGGAAATAGATCGGGCCGGGGACGTCGTGGGTGCCATCGAGGATGGTCTCAATCTCGGTGACGTCGCCCACTTCGACAATGGTCATATTGGGCACGGCGCGCAGTAAGGCGACATCCTCGATCGCCTGATGGGTAATTCCGCCGGGGGTGGTGATACCAGGCAGGAAGCCAACCATACGCACGGGCAGATTGGGGTAGGCAACCGAATCAACCAATTGGTCAAAGGCGCGCCGGTAAATGAAAACGGCGAAAGTATGGATGAAAGGGATGAAACCCTCACGAGCGAGGCCACCGGCGGCACTCATCATGTTGGCTTCGGCTAACCCGAAGGAGAAAAAGCGCTGCGGATATGCTTTTTGAAAATAGTCGATCTCGGTGGAACTGGTCAGATCAGCGGAGAGGACAAGCACCTGGGGTTTGTCTTTGGCCCAGTTGACCAGGTTGGTGGCATGTACTTTGGATAAGATTTCCATGATTTCACCTGCCTTAGAGGGTTGCGGGCGCAGCGGCCAGCATGGTTTGATAGACTTCACGGAAGCTTTCACGTTCAGCTTCGTCTTTGAAACGCAGGTAATGCAGCTTTGGGGCACGTTCCTGCAAAAGCGGCAGACCCTGGGTCGGGTTGGAATAAGACAGGACCACGGTTGGGCGTCCGTCGGTTTCCAGTTCGGCGGGGGCAGCGAGGGCATCCACGTCGTGGGCGTTGACGCTGAAGACGCGCATCCCGAAAGCCTCCAAGCGTGATTGCAGCGGTTCGACGTTCATAGTCTCATTGAGTTTGCCGTCCACACACTGTCCGTTGACATCCACATACACCAGCATGCTGTCGAGTTTGTAGTGACTCATGGAGGCTATGGCTTCCCAGGTCTGGCCTTCGTTGAATTCGCCGTCGGACATCATCACGACAACCCGTCCGTTTTCACCTTTCAGCCGGCGTCCCAGCGCAATACCGACCGCCTGGGAGATGGACTGGCCGAGTGAGCCGTTGGTCACCTCGCAGCCGGGCGAGTGCTCCGCGCCAATCATCTCCACGGAGCTGCCGTCCTGGTTAAACTGCTTGAGTCCTGCGGGGGCCATGCGGCCAACCTCGATCAGGGCTGTGTAGAGGACCAGGGCATAATGCGCCGGAGAGAAGATGAAACGGTCCAGGTGTGGGGCTTGTGGTCCGTTGTAAATACCGCCGGTGGTGTAATTGAGGTTATCCTTGCCGGGAACGCCCGGGAAGGGCGGCGGGATCATTGGCGCCTGGGAGGGGTCCAGCTTGAGGATACGGGTGTAGAGAGCGGCGAAAAGTTCCGCAGAGGAACACGCCTGGCTCATATAGCCACCGTTGTTGGTGAGGGTGTGTTCGAGGACACGCAGGCGAATGCGGTTGGCAATCTGGCGGGCGTTTTCCTGCCAGGAGGAGGATGCTACCGGTGAGTTGGATTGGGTCATAGGGCTTCTCCGAAAGTAAGGGCTTGAACATTTGTTAAAATAAATACTTTTGTTCAGATGATAGCACAAAAAAATAATAAGTCAATAATTATGCGCGAAATATAACCAATAAGAGCAAGATGGATTTCGCAAGGAACGGAGCGGCGCGGCGTGAAATATTACTATGAAGAGCAATATGAATTTCGCTAGAAGCTGGTTGGCGGCGGCGCGATATAGACCGAGTCGACGATGCCAACAATAACCGAAATGACACAGCCGGCGGGGTTATCCAGGACCTGGCGCGCGCCGGTGCCTTCGCGCAGCACCAGAACGGTGTCGCCGATGCCAGCCTGGGAATTATCCAGCGCGACAAAGTCTTCTTCGGGGGATTCGTCTTCGAGGCCGAGGGGCTGCACCACGAGCATGCGGCGGTTTTTATAATGCGGGTGCCCGATGGTGGTGACGATGGTGCCGGTTACTTTTGCCAGGATCATAACGCTCCGATCAAGTGTAGGGGTTCCACCCGGTTTTCATCACCAGGTCGAATTCTGCGTCGGGGCGCAGGTTATACTGGTCCACTATGCCTACCAGAGCCAGGTCGACGGGGACCGGGCGGGGTTCGGGCAGGGCGAGGGAAGCTTCCCGCGAGCGGATCATCACGCACAGGTCGCCCAGCCCGGCATGAACGGTATCGACTGCCACCTGCAGCAGACCCACGGCTTCCAACTGCTTATTGAGCGGTTGGACGATAAGGAATTTGAGTCCCTCCGTGCCGGGGTATTTCATGGTGCAGATGGCAGTTCCTTTAACGCGTCCGAGGAGCATGGTTTACTCGATCCCCAGACCTGCGAAGACACGCTGGATGATTTTGTCCAGCAGGGCAGGGTCTACTGTACCCATGCGAAGGAGCACCGCTTCACGCACACGTTGGCGCATTTCGGCGGGATCCGGGCGGGTGGCGCTGTAAGGCTGCGGATAGCCGGCAGCCGGGTTGGCGTTCTCGGCTGGCAGTTGAGCCAGGGCTGTGATGCCGTTGGCGGTGCTGGGTGGCGGAACCGGAGCAGGCTGAACCGCCTCAGCCGATGAGCTGCCAAAAAAGGCTGGCGCCGGTGCGTTACGCAGTTCCAGCGAGTCTTGTTTTTGCTCTTTGGAAAGATAAGGGCGGATGGGGGCAGCCGGAGGCTGGACAGCCCTGGGGCTGACCAAACTCATCCCCAGGCGTTTGGCTTTTTCGTAGGCCAGATCGGTGAGCACCACATTATCATTGAGCGTCAGCGACATGATTCCGCGTTTAACCAGATCTTCAATATCGTGATCGGTGTAAAAAGTTTTTGCGATGGGTCACCTCCACAGAATAGGGGAAGCAGGCTAGCCCGCTATGCCTTCCAGACTTTCCAGTGCGCGAATAGCCGCATCACGCGCGGTGATGATCTCGGCTTCGCTGCCGCCAAGCCACATCCGGCCGAACCGTCCAATGGAAGAGACATGGATCAGGTTAATACTGGCCTTTTTCTCGGCTTCGTTGAGTGCGTAATTGATATAGGCAGCCGGGGCGCATTCCAACACCAGCATAGTTTGGCCGGGGACGAGCATGCTGCCACGGCGAAAGCGATTGATGAGCTGCGCCTGGTAAGGGTCGATGCGGGTGATCACCTGGGTAGAGACTACCTGGGGACGAATACGGTCATTAACCGTCAGTCCGAGGCGTTCCAGCACAACGGATCCGGCTTCCAGAACAGCCGATTGGCTGCGGGAGTGCACTTCAAACATACCAAACTCGCGCTCCACAATCTGAGCACCCGGACGGGCTTCGGTGGCCTTCACCGCAATATCGACGACACGGAAGACCTCGTTGCCCGGGGCCATTTCCACATACAAGGCAGCCATGCCCTCGGTTGGCAGGTCACCCTGGGTGACCGAACCGATGAAGGCGGCATACTGGGCCTGCATGCGGTCCAGGTAACAATAACAGCGCAGGGAAAAATCTTCAGCCATCAGGGTTTACTTTTCACCGCGGCCGGAAAAACTGCCTTTGGTGCGCTGGGGTAAGATCATTTCGATCTCGGCGTGCGGGCGGGGGATGACATGCACAGAGGCGAGTTCACCTACACGTTTGGCGGCAGCGGCGCCGGCATCGGTGGCGGCTTTGACAGCACCAACATCACCGCGAACCATTACGGTAACAAAACCACCGCCAATATATTCGGAACCAATCAGTTCCACATTGGCAGCCTTCACCATAGCGTCAGCGGCCTCAATAGCGCCAACCAATCCGCGGGTTTCAACCATTCCTAAAGCGATCAATGATGTATCCAAAGTTTCCTTCCTTTCATTCCTATCAAAAGTTGAGATCAATTAAGTGATAAATCCAAATAGAACACCACTGTTTAAAGGTGTAAGTTCTTACTCTCCAATATTTCACGGGTTATTTCCAGTACCATATTCTCCAATGCCTGAGGGCGGGGAGTGTTAGGCAGGACAGCCGGAGCCAGAACATCGACGGGTGGTTCGTAGAGTTCGTAAGCCAGGCGTTTGACGTTAATCAAGTGCTGCGCGGTAATATTATCGCCGGTAATCGCGCCACCGACGCCACCGGACCCAAGAGTGAAGGAAGGCATTAACCCGGTGGTTAATCCGACTGCGCCAAGGGTACCCATGGTGTTGACCAGGATGCGGAAGACCGGTTTTTCCAACCCAAAGGCCAGGACAACACGTTCATCCTGCGCATAGATAATCTGAGTGTGTCCACGTCCTCCGGTGTCGATCATCGAAAGCGAGATTTCACAGCCGCGCTCCCAGCCATCGGCTTCATACCAGGCGAGAACGGTGGTCAGTTTCTCATGGGCGAGGGGTTCACCATGTCCATGATTTACCAATGGGGTGACCAGCACCCGGGCAGTATCGGGGATGCTGAAACCGGCGTAGGCTGCTACAAACCCGGCGGGTTTGCCGACTACAGCCGTATTCATGCTGCCATCCGGGTGGAAGAGCGCCTTACGCAGGGCGTTGGTCTCGGTTTCATTGCAGAAATAAGCACCCTGGGCATACATCAGCTCGGCCAGACGGGCGGCGATGGGGCGGTCGGCGATGACCGACTGCTCTGTGGCGCAGATTGTTGAACAGTCAAAGGCCTTGGAAGCAACGATGTAGCGCGCGGCCTTTTCCAGGTCTGCACTGCGATCGACATATACTGGGACATTTCCGGGGCCGACGCCGTAAGCAGGTTTACCGGTTGAATGGGCGGCTCGGACCATGGGGGTACCGCCGGTAGCCAGGATGAGCGCTGTGCGTTTATGTGTCATCAGCTCCTGGGTACCCTGTAAAGAGATCTGCTGCATACAATCGATCAATCCGCGTGGGGCGCCGGCGCGTTCTGCCGCCTGGGCCATGACGTACGCGGCCTCGTAGGTGCAGCGGGCTGCGCTTGGATGAGGTGAGAAAATAATGGCGTTACGCGCCTTGACGGCGATGAGCGCTTTGAATAATGTAGTTGAGGTAGGGTTGGTGGAGGGAACCAGGCCGGTAATGACACCCATCGGCCAGGCGATATCGTACGTGCGGCGCTGCGGGTCGTGATTGATCACTCCGACGGTCTTCACCGCGCGAATGCTTTCCCAGACGACTTTGGTAGCGACTATATTTTTTAATTTCTTGTGTTCGGCAACCCCAAAACCGGTCTCTTCCTGGGCCATGCGTCCGAGGCGCTCGGCGGCCTGAATACCGGCTTGAGCCATAGCCTCGCAGACACGATCCACATCCGCCTGCGTGGCGCGGCTCCAGATTTTCCAGGCTTCATAGGCCAGAGTAACTTTTTCACGGGCTTCTTGAATGGAGGCAAGATCTTTATCCATGTGGTCAGGCTTTCCTATAATAGGGGATTAAGCGCTTTTACGGAAGACGTTTTGGCCTTCCACTTCAAGACTATCGATGATGGCCATGATGACGGCGTCGACCGGTGAATCTTTGGTCTGGTCTGTCTGGCGGGCAGAGGAACCGGAGCAAGTGAGCACCAGTTCGCCAACACCGGCGTCTACGGTATCCACAGCGACAAAGGGTTTGCCCTGGAGAGAACCGTACTCATCCGTCTGGCGGACAATCAGCAATTTGCGCCCGGAAAGACGTTCATCTTTAATGGTAGAAACGGTGGTGCCGATTACTTTTGCGATTAACATGCATTACTCCGTAGATTTTATTTTAGCGCAGACCGGCAAAAAAAGAAATCGAAAAGAGGCTGCCGGGTATTTTTGAGGGGAAGAAAGAGCTGTAAATATTAAAGAGAAGGATAAAGCACCAAAACCTCACAATGAACCAAAGTTCACGCATGCACATTTATACAGATTGTACCTTTCTGAAGGTTAAAAGTCAATCAGCAATCCATGAAACAGGATGAATGTCATGAAACAATTGTTCATGCTTGAACATTTAATTATTTTGTACTATAATCTTAGATACTGAAGGATTTTGTATGCGAATTTTAAAAAATTTTTTCTGGATAGTTAACAAATGTTCAGTATTGAACTTTTTTATAATTCGTTTATAATGATCTCATGGTAGTAATACCATCCAACCGTATCCCCCCCCAATTTTTCCAAACAGGAGTGTGAAGATGAGAAAGATTTTTGGATTAGTGCTTATCGCTGTATTCCTGCTGAGCGCTTGCAGCCCCGCTGCCACTGCAACGCCGGCCCCTGCTGTTGATGATGCAACAACCCTCGAAGGTGTTCCCGCTGGTGTAACACCCGGATTAAAGATTGCTGTTATCCGCAATCTGCCTTCAGATGACCATACCAAACAATTCCTTGATGGTGCCCGCACCGAAGGTGAATCATTTGGTTTTGTGGTCGATACCTTCATTGCAGATAATGATGATGTGAAATTCCAGGATCTGGTAGCCCAGGCCATTCAAAAAGGCTATGATGGCTTAATCATTTCCCACGGAAAAGCCGATTACTCGTATGACATGCTCAAACCGGCAGTCGATGCAGGCATCAAAGTCGTTACCTTCGACACAGCCTTCAATGAAGGCGCTACCCTGCCCGAAATCACCACCACCTTCCAGGATGATTTTGCTCTGGCAGAACTCTCCCTCACCGAAATTGCAGCATTGAAAACCGACGGTACACCCGCTCGTGTGATCAAACTGTGGTGGGGACCTGGCGTACCGCCCCTGGATCGCCGTGAAACCATTTATCAGAAATTCCTGGCAGATGGCAAAATTGAAACTCTCGAAACCATCGGCCCATCCAATTTCCAGGATGTGCAGGGTGATATCGCTGCCAAAGTTGGCGCAATCCTGGCCAAATATCCCGAAGGGACTGTAGATGCTATCTGGGGTTCATGGGACGAAATGGCTAAAGGCGCTTACAAAGCGTTGAACGATGCCGGCCGTACCGATATTGCTTTGATCTCCATCGATGTATCCAACCAGGATATGAACCTGATGCGCGAAGAAAACAGTGTCTGGCTCTCCACCGCTGCCGTAGATCCGCGCCTGATTGGTATCGTTGACATGCGCTTATTGGCCAAAAAATTCGCTGGTGAAGAACTCCCCGCCAATTATGACCTCGAAGCAAAATTGATCAAGAAAACCGACCTTAAAGCCGATACCAACATGGAAACACTCAAAGACGTGATCGCAGGTTGGGGTAAATCGGATGCCTTCAATGAGGCATGGATGGACACACTGCGTGCTCATTACGCAAAATAATAACCGGTAGTTTAAGTTTTCTGGTTGGATGATTGGTTATTCTGCCGTAGAATAAGTAAAGTGAAAGAAAAACTGCTCAGCCTGATTCATTGAATGGAATCAAAACATGTTTCAGGCTGAGCAGTAACAATGAAATCTCACGCACTTTTTAAAGCACCAATTGATAGATTTAGTCGTACTTTTTTCATTATAAATGTTATTATTCTGATATATTATTCAGTTATTCGCCCTGCCATCCGCAAGGAGGTGTTGTATCGAAACACAAAAGCCACAAAAGTTAGAGATGAAAGACATCTCCATACAATTCCCGGGGGTAAAGGCCCTTTCCAATGTAGATTTTCATATTGAAAGTGGCAATATTCATGCATTGGTTGGCGCCAATGGCGCTGGTAAATCCACCCTGATGAAGATCATGGCCGGTGCTTACAACCATTATACCGGTACTATTTTTTTGAACGGTTCCGAAGTCATTATTCGATCACCGCGTGATGCCAAATTACTGGGTATTGAGATTGTGTATCAGGAAGTTGATACCGCACTGGTGCCGTACCTGACCGTAGCAGAAAACATCATGTTAAATGTGTTGGTAAACAAAATGGACCGGCAGGTATTTGTGCGCTGGTCCAAAATACACAAAGCTGCCCGCCAAATTCTAAAGCGTTTGAATATTCAGATTGACACCAATGAAATTGTCCAGAATTTGAAACTGGCCCAAAAGCAAATGGTGCTGATTGCACGCGCTATTGCTGAAGATTGCCGCTTTCTGATTTTGGATGAACCAACTGCGCCACTTTCCAATACCGAAACGGACGAATTGTTCCGCCTGGTGAAAGACCTGGCTGAAAACCATAATGTGGGTATTATTTTTATTTCTCACCGTCTGCCGGAGATCTTTGAAATTTGTGAAGATATCACCATCATGAAAGATGGGCAGGTAGTTACGCGTCAACCAGTTCAGGGAATGACGGTTGCAAAAGTAGTGGAAAATATGCTGGGGCAAAAGCTCTCTGAAGTTTTTCCTAAGCGTAAAGTGGAATTGGGTGATACCCTTTTTGAGGTGGCACATCTGGATGAAAAAGAAGGTGCAATTAAGGATGTGAGTCTGTACGTTCGCGCTGGTGAAATTGTAGGCATTACCGGGTTGGTTGGTGCTGGCAAGACCGAACTATGTAAGACCTTGTTTGGCAGCCTGAAAGCATCAGGCGGTGAGCTTAGATTAAAAGGAAAGAAGATCCGGATAACCTCACCATATTCCGCGGTTTCACAAGGCCTGGCCCTGGTTCCGGAAGAACGACGTAAAGAAGGTGTGTTAGTGGAAGAGCCAGTCTACTCCAATCTATCTGCAGCCACCCTTTCAAAATTTTCTACGCCACTGGGTTTTATTAAAGCCCTGGCCGAGAAGTTGAATGCACGTAATTTAATCAAAGATTTAGGTATCAAGACCCCGAATGAAAGCCAGAAGGTGGCTTATCTTTCCGGTGGCAACCAGCAGAAAGTGGCTGTGGGTAAATGGTTGAACGCTGATGCCGAAATTTTCATCTTTGATGAGCCGACCAAGGGCGTCGATGTGGGTGCCAAACATGATATTTTTGAATTAATCGGGCGTCTGGCAGTTGCCGGTAAAGGTGTTATTTATGCCACCTGTGAATTTTCTGAAATACTGGGGATCACTGATCGGGCATATGTAATGTACGATGGCCGGATTGCCCAGGAACTCGATACAGCCAATATTGACGAAGAGAAACTACTCTTCTATTCCACCGGAGGTAAGTAATCCATGCAGGTCTCCTCAAATGTCCAACAAAACAAGGATCGCGCTCAAACTATTTTAGCCAATTTTGTCACCAAATGGGGTACGATTCTGGCAATCTTAGGTTTACTACTGTTTTTTTCACTTTCCATGCCAGACATCTTCATGACCCCGTCAAATATTACTACAATCCTGCGTAGTATTTCTATTGTGACGGTGATTGCGATTGGGATCACGATCTCTTTGACGATCAATGGGTTTGATCTCTCGATTGGCTCCATGGCTACATTTGCCGATACATTGGTAATTTCCATGTTTGTCTGGCACAACATGCCTACTGTGCCTGCGATTCTGATCACTCTGGCGGTAGCGTTACTCGTTGGCGCTTTCAATGCCTTTCTGATTGTGAAAGTAAAAATCCCGGATATGCTGGTAACCCTCGCGTCTCTCTTCATTTTCGAAGGGGTAGCAATGACTTACGCAGGTGGTGGTTCGATCAGCCAGGGGATGCCGCGTTTGGATGGAACACCAACCTTTGGTGTTATTCCGAGTGTCTTCAAAGTCATCGGTACCGCACCTACGATTATTATCATCATGCTGGTGGTGGTTGTGTTAGCGCATATATTCCTGAATTACACCAAATATGGTCGTTACTTGTATGTGGTAGGCGGCAATATGGAAGCCGCACGACTCTCTGGTATTCCGGTGGACCGCTACCGCGCATTGGCTTATCTGCTTTCGGCTTTACTGGCTGCCTTTGGTGGCATTATCCTGGCATCGCGCATTGGATCGGCACAGATTAATGCAGGCGCGGGGTATTTGATGCCATCCGTAGCAGCGGCATTTATTGGTCTTTCCGTAGCCGGTGCTGGACGTCCGAATGCATTTGGTACTTTTGCCGGCGCGGTATTAGTAGGCATATTAGAGAACGGCCTGGTGATGATGTCGGTTCCATATTATTCGTTGAACATTATCAAAGGTTCGGTTTTGGTTTTGGCTCTTGCACTTACTTACTTCCGCAAGAAGTGATCATAAAAATTTTCTAACGGAGGAATTCTCAATGTCCAGGTTTGATACCTATTTCTTAATGAAACCCGCAGATGTGGTAGAGTATGCGCGCGAAAAATTAGATCTATTCGCGCCTGATGCTGAATTGGAAGGCAAAGAAATTGGCGACGGCAATATCAATTATATCTTCCGGGTGTGGGATAAGAAAAACGGTACATCGGTCATCATTAAACAGGCCGGTCATACTGCGCGGATTTCGGATGCTTTTGTGCTTTCTACCGACCGCACCCGCATTGAAGCGGATATTTTACAATTGGAACACGAACTTGCCCCTGGTTTGGTGCCGCTGGTCTATAAATACGATGATGTGATGAGCGCATGCTCCATGGAGGACCTTTCCGACCATGTCATTATGCGTGGCGCTTTGATTCAACATCAGAAATTTCCACGCTTTGCCGACGATATTACAACCTTTATGGTAAATACGCTGTTATTGACCACTGACGTAGTGCTGGAACATAAGAAAAAGAAAGCGATGGTTAAGAATTACATCAATCCGGAATTATGCGAGATCAGCGAGGACCTGGTATATACAGAGCCATTTAATGATTACAACGGACGCAATCTTGTTTTCCCTCCCAACCTGGAATGGGTCAAAAAAGAACTGTACGGCGACAATGAGTTATTGCTGGAAGCTGCTAAATTAAAGTTTGAGTTTCTGACCAATACACAATCGCTGATTCACGGAGATTTGCATACCGGCTCGATATTCATCAAACCCGATTCTACCAAGGTGATTGATCCCGAATTCGCCTTCTATGGACCGATGGGGTATGACATTGGCAATGTCGTCGCCAACTTGATTTTTGCCTGGGCAAACGCAGACGCGACCATCAACGACGCAGCCCAGAAAGCGGATTATATTGGCTGGCTGGAACAAACCATTGTGGAAGTGGTGGATCTTTTCAATGAGAAATTTAACGCGGCCTGGAAAGTAAATGTGACCGAAATTCTGGCCAAAGTGCCGGGATTCCAGGAATGGTATCTGCACACTATTATGCGTGATACCGCTGGTGTTACCGGTATGGAATTGTGCCGCCGTACTGTGGGCCTGGCGCAAGTGAAAGATATAACCTCGATTGCGGATGAACAAGCGCGCCTACGCGCCGAGCGAATCTGCCTGACAGCTGCCAAAGCTTACATCAAGAACCGCGAAACCTACAAAACTGGGGCAGATTTCTTAAAAACCCTCAAGGATGTGGCTGCTAAATATTCTCAGGCAGCATAATAAAAGGATAGGAATATGGATAAAAAAGTTTTTGAACTTGAAACAGTGGTTCTGGATGATGCTAATAATGCAGTGGTGATTATTGATCAGACACTGCTGCCTAACGAAGTCAAGTACCTGCATCTCACCGAACAGGCTGATATCTGGGAGGCCATTTACGAGCTGCGTGTACGCGGCGCACCTGCTATCGGGATCACAGCCGGATACGGCGTGTATCTGGGGGTGAAGGGCTCACAAGCAAACGATTTCGCCGCTTTCGCGGCTGAGTTTGGAGCAGTAAAGAAATACCTGGCCTCAGCCCGTCCCACTGCAGTAAATCTGTTCTGGGCACTGGATAAAATGGAAGCTTGTTTGCAGGCCAACCAGGATAAATCGGTGGCGGAGATCAAGGAAGCTTTGCGAGTTCAATCCGAAGAGATTAAGGCTGAGGATATTCGTACCAATTTAGCGATTGGAGAGTATGGTCTTTCACTTTTGCAGCCGGATACCGGTATTCTGACACACTGTAATGCCGGTACGCTGGCAACCGGCAAATACGGCACCGCCACCGCGCCGATTTACCTGGGCCAGGAACGCGGCTATAACTTTAAAGTATTTGCAGATGAGACGCGCCCATTATTGCAAGGTGCGCGTTTGACCACCTTCGAACTGGCACAGGCAGGCGTGGATGTGACCCTGATCTGCGATAACATGGCCTCAACTGTGATGCGCAATGGATGGGTTCAGGCTGTCTTCGTCGGCTGCGACCGTGTGGCGGCCAATGGCGATACCGCCAACAAGATTGGTACATCCGGCGTGGCCATCCTGGCACACACCTACGGTATTCCATTTTACGTGTGCGCCCCAACTTCGACCATTGATATGAACACTGCCACCGGTTGGGATATCCATATTGAACAGCGCAACCCGGAAGAGGTATACAAGAAATGGTATACCCAACCGATGGCGCCAGAAACCGGCGTTAAATTCTTCAACCCGGCCTTTGATGTGAGTGATGCGCGCTTTATCACCGGAATCATCACCGAATTTGGAATTGCCCGCCCGCCCTTCACTCAGAGCTTAAAAGAAATCTTTAAGAAGAAGGCTGAAGCCGGCTACTAGAGAACTGACTGGATACATCCCCCCCAGAAAAACACGGCATATTTTCCCCTGGCCGTGTTTTATTTTATAAGTATAAATTGATTAATCCTTCATTACGGCCATTGCGGTTTCCATGTCGGTGACCAAGTGGTGTACTGTCCCGCTGCGCAAGGCACCCTGGATAGCTACTACCTTGTTAGCGCCAAAGGCTACACCAATCACATCCGGAATGCGTTGGAGTTCTTCCCATTGCAGGATGATCATGCGGTTTCGGATTGGATTGGAGACGTAATTACCATCCCGGTCATAGAAATGCAGGAGAATATCACCTACCGCGCCCTGGTGTTTGAGAATGCGCATCATTTCCGGGGTAAAATGCCCGGTTTTGACCAATGTTGAATCATCACCGATACGTCCGAGACCTACCACAGCGAGATCCACATTCGGGATGCCTTGCATGGCTTCCTTGATGCTGGGTTCCTGGAGCATGGCGTCGCGGATTTCTTCACTTTGTACTACTACGGGTATTGGCAGTGAGTTGATTTTTGCATTCAGTTTTTCGGCAATCCGCCAACTAATACCATAGGGAGCATTGGGGGAAAGATAAGTGCCGGCCAATTCCTGTATGGTGATACCTTCCGGAGCTGTGTTGCCGTCCAGAAATTCCACCATGTTGCTCAGGGTAGAACTGAAAGCGACACCCAGGCGGCAATTGCGGAAAAGCAGTTTTTTAAGGGTCACGGCAGCATACCGGCAGACTTCTTTTGCTGTGTCATTGGGATCGGACATGGTTTTGGCGATGGTAGCTGAGCGCAGGTTGAACTTTTCTTTCAACCGGCTTTCGATTTTAAATTGATCAGGCAGGGGACGCGTAATGGTGAATTGGACTACCCCTTCGGAACGTGCACGTTGTAATAAACGGGTGATACTGACCCGTGACATGTGTAATTCTGCGGCGATTTCTTCATGTGTCATGCGTTCTACATAATACAGCCAGGCTGCAATGACGATTAATTCATCCTGATTATTTTCTGCCATCCGTTTTGGTGGTTCCCTTCTGGTTCTGATTAATTAACATTATATCAAACGGGCTGTACTTTTGTGCAAAACAGTCAAATTGCATTTATTGGTATTTGGCCTGGTTTTTCCTAACAATTTCAGCGATGACCTGCAGCATATCTTCGGGCATGGTCTTTACATCGCCGAGTAATTCGGCGAAGGTAAGGGTTTTAGAAACATGCTCAAGCCGTTCGGTATTGATCAGTGCTTCGTCCAGGTTTTTTCCCACTGCCAGGCTGCCGTGGTTGCGAATCAACATGACATCGTGGTGTGTGATCAGATCACGAATTGCTTCAGCGTTCTGGTTGGATGAAGGCAGGGCAAAATCGGTAACCGGGATATTGCCAAAAGCCATGGCTGCTTCGGGGATGACATCCATACGGATATGGCCCTGGGAAATAGCGAGCGCATTGGCGAAGATCAGATGGGTGTGAATCACAGCACGTACATCCGGACGCTGACGGTAGATTTCCAGATGCATGGGCTGCTCGGATGTAGGTTTGAGCGCCGGGTTGGCAGCGTGTTTCACCAGGTTTCCTTCCAGGTTGACGATTAACAGATCTTCGGGGGAGATGCGTCCCTTGGTAACACCCGAGGGAGTGATGAGGATATTGCCATCCGCCATACGCACAGAGATATTACCATCATTGGAAACCATCAAGCCGCTATGGTAAAGGATCCTTCCGGTGAGGATGATTGCTTCGCGCAGTTCCTGTTCGCCGGTTTGAGCGGTAAAACTGAGCCCGTCACGGCGTGTAGGCATAAATTCATCCGCCAGCTGAGCTTGAATTGCGGTTTCGTGGTTTGTTTGGGAATGCGGCTCTCCAGCTTCCAATTCGTTGATTGATGCGGGAGGTTGCTGGTTGAGATATGGGCGAACCGGCGAGGAAGGTGACTGGGATCCTTGCGTAGTTTGCAGAGTAATCCCCAAACGCTGAGCTTTTTCGTAAGCCAGATCGGTGAGCACCATGTTTTCAGAGAGCAACAGGCTGTTGAGACCTTTTGCCGCGATTTGTTCGATATCCTGATCTGTATAAATGATTTTTGCCATGTGGTGAGTCCAATCTTACTGGTAATGGGTAAGTACGATGTTTATACAATCGTACATAAATGAACAAATGATACATCCTATTTTACCTGTTTTTCGGATTAATTTCAATCACTGGTTGTCATGTATTTAAAGGAAGATTGGTGAAATTAATATCCAAAACCCATACAAGGAATTTGATCCACCGGTTGAAACAGCGTTGTATTTAGAAAACGCTCTCTAAAATTGATGATTACCTCATTATTCCGGATGTAAAAATTTTACCAGAAATAAAACTATAAACCTTAAATATCAGAATAAAAGGGAATTTTCCTTGACAGCAATTCAGGAAGACTATAGACTCATTGTGTTTATTGTATCCCTACAAATACACATATTAATGAGGAGAATTATGAAGAGACTTTCAACTTTACTGATTGTTTTGCTGTTTTGCCTGGGTTTTGCCGCCTGCCAGCCAACAGCAACACTGACAACAGAACCAACCGCTGTGTCGGTAAAACCAACAGCCGTGCCCGTTGAACCAACAGCTACTCCAGTTCCGGTGCAACCGACTGCAACTGCGATTCCTGAACCGATCCTGGAGATCGTGACCGATACGGAATCCATGGCGTTAACTCTGGACGAGCTTATGGCTCTGGCTGTGGTGGAGGGTCAGGCCGGAATAAAGAGCAGTACAGGGAAAATCACTTTACCAACCGCGTTTACTGGTGTGACGTTGAAAGATTTGACAGACCTGGTGGGTGGAATAGATGAAACAATGGGGATCAACCTGGTAGCCGAAGATGGGTATTCGATTTCATTTTCTTATGATCAGATCATGAACGGCACTTTTATTGCTTATGATCCGGCCACTGGGGATGAATTGAAGGATGCGCCGGCTTTGCAACCTCTACTGGCCTTCGAAATTGATGGACAACTACTGGATACCAAATCAGATGGTAATTTGCGTCTGGTTATAATCAGTGAAGAGGGTAATCAGGTGACCGATGGTCACTGGTCGGTGAAATGGGTCAATAAAATTGAAGTAAAATCCTTTGTGCAGGATTGGACGCTGCAATTAAATGGTGCGATCAATGAAACGGTTGATCGGGCATCAATTGAATCCTGTATCAATTGTCATGAGGCCAGCTGGACGGATGACAAGGCCCAGGTATGGAAAGGTGTACCACTGTATTTGTTGTTAGGATTCGTAGACGATGAGATCAAACACGAAGGACCGGCTTTTAATGATGACGTGGCTGCTGGCGGCTACAGCTTTGATTTAATCGCAGCTGATGGTTACACGGTTACCATGGAAAGCGGCCCGGCAGCACGCAATGCGAGTTGGATTGTGGCTGCGCTAGTGGATGGTAACCCGCTGCCGGATAAATATTTCCCGCTGCGCCTGGTGGGCGATGAGCTCGAAAAGAACCAGATGGCTGGGGCGATCACGACGATTCAATTGAACCTGGATGGTGCTGCTGCGGAACCTGTAGTGGACACTGTCAATACCCTTGAACCTGCAGCGGAAGGTGAACTTCCAGTAGTGGCAGCGGATCAGGCAGATGTGGTGTTCAGTGGACTGATCAGCGCCGAGACAGGTATGGATGAGGCCGGTTTGCGCTCCATGGAAGTAGTAAAAATAACTGCTGAGCATCCCAAGAAAGGCTCGGAGGAGTACGAAGGCGTTCGTTTAAACAGTATCCTGGATTTGTTAGGTATCAAAGAAGGGGCTGTCAGCCTGGTATTTACCGCAGCAGATGGTTTCAGCGCCGAAGTGAGCCTGGCGGATGTGCGAGCCTGTACGGATTGTCTGCTGGCTTTTACCAACACGGAAGGCAAGATGAAGATGGTGATGCCGGGGATGGACAGTAATGCATGGGTAAAGGATATCAGTAAGATTGAAGTGAAATAAACAGCCTATGGAAAAGAATTAACCACGAAGGGCACCAGGGATCGAAAAAGAAAATCATGTCTTTCGTTCCCTGGCTGCCCTTTTTTTATTCATGCTGGATGTAATAATGGTCTGGTGTGTAAGGAATTATTTGATTGGTTGCTAAATGGAATATAAGAACTTACTTTTATTATTAATTTTTACTGGCAGTTTATGCGGGTGTAGCTCACCAGGTAAAAATAGCGCTGTACTCACTCCAATAAGTACTGTGGTTCAACCGCCAGAAAAAACGAAGCTGGTGGTGTTTGCTGCCGGCAGTCTGATTGTACCATTTCAGGAATTGGAACAAGCTTTTGAGGCGGTGTATCCTGAAATTGATGTGCAGATGGAATACCACGGCAGTATCCAGGTGATCCGGCATGTCACCGAGATACATGAAGAGATTGATGTAGTAGCTTCTGCAGATGCAGCTTTAATCCCTCAATTGATGTTTCAATCAATAATTCCCGAGACCGATCAACCCTATGCGGATTGGTCGATCCGCTTTGCCGGGAACAAACTGGCGCTGGCATACCAGAAAAAAAGCCACTACGCTGATGAAATAACTTCAGACAATTGGGCAGAAATTCTGGCGCGTCCGGATGTACGTCTCGGTTTATCAGATCCGCGTTTTGACGCCCTGGGTTACCGCGCCTTGATGGCATTTGCTTTACAGGAAGCCGCACAACAAAATTATTCTTTGTTTACACCGATGTTTACCGGCCAGTTTAATCCGCCGGTGACAATTTTTCGGGAAGAAAGCAGCACTCAGATCAGCGTACCTGAGATTCTGGAAACGGCTTCCAGTGCACATATTCTGATGCGCGGCGCCAGTATTCAATTGGTGGCCTTGTTGCAGAGCGGCGATATTGACTATGCTTTTGAATACGAATCAGTTATTCGCCAGCACGGTCTGAAAATGTTGGCTTTGGCAAATACCGTTAACCTTGGTATTAGTGAGATGGATTCGTTTTACCGCCAGGTGGAAGTAGAACTGGATTTTAAACGCTTTGCGAGTATACAACCGCAGTTTTTTGGTGAACGAATTGGTTACGGTATTACGATTCCCAACAATGCGCCACATCCCGAAGCCGCTGAAAAATTCATCGCGTTTCTATTAAGTGAGCCGGGCCGTGCGGTGATGGAGAAAAATTATCACCCCATGTTCACCCAACCGTTGTCTGAAGGGTTTGAGAACCTGCCGCAGAGTTTAATAAAATTCGTTGAACCAATGGATGGTTCATGAAACGTTACCAGCGTTCTTTTCGTTTTGTATTTGGGGCAGCCGCGTTAGGGTTGATGATCTTTCTGTTGGCACCACTTTTACAAACGGTAGTGAGCACCAATTGGTTGGATTTCTATTTCGCCCTGCAAGATGAACAATTGCTGCGTTCCATCCGGGTAACGTTTGGGGCAGCCCTATTAGCAACCATTCTGGGATTGATTGGCGGAGTCCCCCTGGCATTTTTATTGGCGCGACGGGTATTTCGCGGGCGCCGGTTGGTGCAGGCATTCGTCAATCTGCCGGTGATCATCCCCCATACGGCGGCTGGGGTATCTTTGCTGCTGGTTTTTGGCCGCTACGGCTGGTTAGGGCGCGGGTTTGGCGCGTTGGGAATCACTTTCACCGACAGCATTGCCGGAATCACCGTGGCAATGGCCTTTGTCAGCCTACCGTATCTGGTGAACGCGGCGCGAGAAGCCTTTGCTATGACTTCAGAAGAATTGGAACTGGCTGCTACCGTGGATGGCGCTTCGGCATGGCAGGCATTCTGGCTGGTAACGCTGCCGCAAGCCTGGCGAGGAATTTTAAGCGGGGCGGTAATGATGTGGGCGCGGGGGGTGAGTGAGTTCGGCGCTATTGTGATCCTGGCATACCACCCCAAGGTAGTGCCGGTTTTGGTGTACGAACGCTTTGAAAGCTTTGGACTTTCAGCTGCTTTACCAGTGGCTCTCTTCCTTTTAATAATCGCCCTGGTGGTATTTGGATTATTGAATTTTGTGATTTTGCCGGGAGATAAAAAACAATAAGCCAACCCCTTCCCCTGAAGAGGTTGGCCCTTAGAAATTTACCAATCCGGGTTATTTGTCCGAGCGATTCTTCAGACATTTCTTTTCCAGCCAGCCGCTGCCAAAAGTGAAAAAGATCATACCAGCCAACCCGACCCAACCCATCCAGTCACCCAAGCGCGAGCTGAGCGTGCCTTTGCCGCTGCCAAGTTGAACATCGGCAACCAGGGTGGCTTCACCGCCCTGTGGGTAGGCTGCCAGCGCCAGGATGCGGCCATAAGGATCGATGATGGCTGAGTCAAATCCACCATCGGCTTTGACCATGGCGATGCGGTTTTCAATGGCGCGGAAAACGACATGACTGTAGTGCTTATCGGCGATTGAACCCCAATCATGCGAGGGAACGGCGATCAATTGAGCACCCTGTCGGGCCATTTTGCGGGCTGTATCGGTGTAATCCAGGTCATAGCAGATAATGGTTGCCAGTTTACCGATAGCGGTATCATATACAGGATAGGTTCCACGACTTAAACTGGTCTCGCCGCCAAATACTACAGGGTGATCCTTGCCGAATACCCCCAGAAATTCACCCTGCGGATTGATGACGGTGGCTTCATTGCGAAATCCCTTTTCCATGTTAACAACATAACCAATTGCAAAGTGTGCCTGGGTCTCCCGGGCTAACTCAGAAAAATCAATCTGAGAATCTACTTGTGGGTCCCACATCAACGCGCCTTCCGGCCAGACGATGAGTTGAGCACCATCCTGGGCGGCTGTCTGGCTTTGCTCCAGCATGCGGTTCCGAATATTTATTGCCTTTTCGGTTTGATTCTGATTGGCAGTGATGATTGGAGAAATGGCAGGTTGAATCGCAGCAGCGCGTACAGACGGGGTGTCCAAGGGGCGATTATATTGCACCAGGCTGATGAGGATCCATACAACTAAAACTGATGACCCTATCAATACCCAGCGTTTGGCAAGCGGCAGCGGCAAAATCGATTTTTCTTGTGGTAGTTTCCAACGTTTGTCCAGAGCAGCGATACACAGCATAGCAAAAGACAGGTTGATTAGCGAGATCAACATTCCCATTCCAATGATACCGAATATACTTACAGGCTGGATAAGCCATAACTGCCGGTAAAGTGGGTAGGCGGCAAATGCCCAGGTACCGGCGATGGGTATGAATAAACGAATCATTTCGCTGCCAGCCCAACTGGCAACTCCTGAGGTGATAAACCAGCGGTAGTTGGTGTTTTCATGAAACCTGCGCAGTCCATTCTCCGCTAGCAAGCTGAGTAAAGCCACAGCCAGTGGCAGCCAGACCATGAAAGTGCCCACCGGCGCGAAGACGGGACCCAGGTAGCCTTGCATCCAGACAAACAATGCAACAGCAGAGGCAATAGAAGATAAGCGTGGCGGCATGATGCGGAATTGGGCTACCAACATGGGGATCCAACCGACAAAGATTAACGGCCAGATTTCATAGGGTGGGAAGGCCAGGGTGAATGCCAGACCACTCAGAATGCTCAGAGTAAGACCAATGAGGATACGGATGGGGTTCGAAAGCAGAATGGATTGTGGTTGTTTCATGTAATTCTCCGATAGAATTTTTTTTACAAAGGGAATATTTTTTCCAAAGCAAGGCGATTGTGTTTTTGATGAATGTATTTTGCTGAGAAACACTCTTTACCCTGGTCGATGGTGATGTAAATATTAGAAGCGATTAATTGGCATTAGCCTCGAGAGTCGGTAAACGGTAATCATGGTTTTCCACGGCGCGGATTACTTTTTCCAACCATTGGATTTGGGAGATTGTTTGGGCGACTCCATAATCGACAGTCAGCATCCAGAAGAAGCGATCGCGGACAGCATCATTTTGCATGGTCTCGCGATTCTCTTTCGGAATGTTAGTAAACGCATTCAAGCGTTGTTGTTGAATCCCTAACAGATGCCGTAAAAGGTAAATTATCTTTGAATCTTCCATTTGACCGGCGAAAAAGATTTGAACTAACCACGCTACCCGGGTTTCAGCCGGCGGTATGGGTTTTTCCAGCCAATCGAAGAGCTCGGTCCGACCTTTAGGTGTGATGGTGTATACCTTGCGGGGTGGGCGCGATTCCTGAGGAATGGTTTCCACGGTAAGCCATTCATCCGTTTCCATACGGGATAATGTTTTGTATATCTGGCTCTGGACAGCTGGCCAGAAGTGACTGATCGAGAGATCGATCAGTTTTTTGAGTTCATAACCGGTCATTGGTTCGTAATTGAGAAGGCCAAGAATGGCGTGTTCAAGCGACATATTTATATCCTCATTGAATTATATATCATTAGTGATATATTATCATATATTTATATAATGTCAAGAGAATAATAAGAGTAATTATGGACATGGGTTTGATTTGATCCTCACATAAGGATAAACTGTAAGTATCAAAAGAATTTACCAAAGGAGAACAAAATGAAACTGAGTGCCCGCAATGTACTAAAGGGTAAAATTGTGAAAATTATAAAAGGTGCTGTCAATAGTGAGGTGCTGTTGGAATTGGAAGGCGGTGCCCAGGTCGTGTCGGTTATTACTAACACGTCTGTAGATCATTTGGAATTATCAGAAGGTAATTCAGCTTACGCCGTAATTAAGGCTTCCAATGTGATGCTGGCAGTGGATTAATACTAATCGGGCGTCTGATCAGACGCCCGATTTTGAGGGGAGAGATAAAAACAAAGTGTGGGATATTTACGGCTTGGCTGCCAGGGTAACTTCCACCTGCATTTCCTCGCCATCCCGAAGAATTGTTAATGTAATGATTTCTTCCGGCTGGTAATTAGCCAGTTCCTGCCGTAGTGCCTGGATACCATCGATTTCAGTATCGTTGATCGCTGTGATCACATCACCGCCGATCTGGATATCCTGTCCGCTGATGGTGACGGATTGAGTACTGCCAAGCAAACCGGCATCTTCTGCGGGGCTGTTTACGGCTACCGCTACAACCAACACACCGGTTTGATCTTCGGGTAAGTCCATGGCCGTGGCTATTTCAGGAACCAGGCTGCCGCCTGTAATACCCAGGTAAGTCTGGCCGCTTGAGAATGCACTGGTAGCCGGGGAGTTGGCTTGTTCTTTGCCAGGGCGGCTTCCCAGAACAACATTTACCTGCTGTGCTTTGCCGTCTCTCAAAATATCGAGCGTAATCTCCTGACCAGGGCGGGTGTCGCTGGCCAGATAGGAGACCAGGTCATCAAATGTTTCGGTTTCACGTCCATCGATTGCGGTAATAATATCACCGCCAATCTGCACCTGGGCACCTTCATAGGTATAATCCTGAGTACTGCCTAACAAACCTGCCTGACCTGCCGGACCATCTTCTACCACACTGGCTACCAGAATACCGCGTTGATCACGTTCCAGATCCATCGCTTCGGCGATATCGGCCTGTAAAGTACCTCCGGAAAGCCCCAGCCAGGAATGAGCATAAACGCCTGTTTGTATCAATTCCGGTACCACGTTATTGACGATGGCAGCGGGCACAGCAAAACCAATTCCGGAATTGGAGCCATCAGTGGACTCTATCGCGGTGGTGACGCCAATTACCTGTCCTGCGGCATTGAGTAGTACACCACCGGAGTTACCCGGGTTAATGGCTGCATCTGTCTGAATGATATCCGGAATGGAATAGTAACCAGTAGCTGTGCCATTTTCTACAGAGAGCGAGCGACCTAAAGCGCTAATGATTCCTACTGTCATGGTTCCATCCAGGCCAAAGGGATTACCGATCGCGATGGAGAGATCGCCTACCTTAAGTATTTCAGAATCACCCATGGTGATTGGAAAAAGTTCCGTGGATGGGACATCAGCCTTGATGACTGCCAGATCCGAGTCCGGATCAGCACCGATCAATTCAGCGCTATATTCACGACCGTTGGAGAAAACTACCCGGATATTGCTGGCGTCTTCCACAACATGATTATTCGTGACGATATATCCTTCCTTATCCCAGACGAAGCCGGAGCCTAGTGCGCTTTGATTGGGCAATTGCAGATCATCTCCGTTACCAGGTAAACCAGGAAAATCTTGAAGATTAACCGGTGAAGTAACCTGAATATTTACCACCGAAGGATTGACCTGGTCGTAGATATCCCTTAATGTTCCTTGCAGTGCTGCCACGGAAGCCGCATTACCTGAGTTTTCAGGCTGTTGCTCATCGGCTTCTTGAACTGGTTGCGCCTGGGTAATTGTTTCATTTTCACTTTCGGCGTTATCGAAAAACGGCAGTTGGGCAATGGCACTGAGTGGAGCGCACGCACCTAAAAGCATGGCCAGAACCAGCCCAACTGCCGGTATTGTAAGTTTTTTACGATTTAATGAAGATTGCATAGATTTCTCCTGAGTTTGATTAATTTCTATGCAATATTTTACAGCAAACACGGGGTTTTAAACTTTATGGAATGATGAAGACAAGCTTAAGGTGAGCTTAAGAATTTGAACCGGCGTGTCTATTGAAATATGGTTAAACGATTAATTCCTGAGTTTGATGGAAAAAATTTCTTCGAAATTACGGTTGACAGCCAGATCCAGCGTTAATCTGCCGGAATCATAGACAGCCGACCAACGCGTTCCATTTGAACCACCTTGCGATACATTTGCCAATAAATCCATTGCAGCAGCGGCATCGATTATTCCCTGCTGTGGTTCAAGGTAACTGTAGATCGTGTTATAGCGCCAGCAGGAAGACTTGTCTGCCTGGGGTTGTTCTTCGGTTAACAGGAAATTGGTAGAAACCTGCCAGTTCTGCTGATTGGGGATGAAAACTGGTTCGCCATTCAGGTATTCCACTATAACAGAATTACCTTCGGCATCAGCGATCAGGTAATGGATGGGAACTTCCTCGAAAAGCACATTATATTGCTTGAGCAGATCAATGGCTTCCGACACATTTTTCGCATAGTCCAACACAAGGCGGATAACTTCCAGATCTTCCAGAATGATTTTATTTGCCTGTCCGATTCCATCTGCGTGATCTACAGCCATCATACTTATGACAAGTCCATTTTCATTCATGCCATCAAAAGGAAGCCAGGGAGCGCGGCGTAGTGCTTCCGGATTATCCAAGGGGGTGTTTTCAGAATCATATCCAAGATAATGCAAATCAACGAGTGAGATGGAAGCATACCCATCAGGAGGGTCCGTATGCAGGACCATGGCGGGATGTTCATACCAATCGAAATTGCGTCCAAAAATTTTGTTTTCCGGATCACCTAATGCTGCGAAGCTTGAACAGGCAAAGGATGTCTGAGTGGGTGCTTCCTGAAAAACGGATCGGTTTCCACTTTCCAGAAAACTGGCAAAACCGTAATCACCGATATAGTGGAATTCGTAGAGGGGATAATTGGAGAGCTGAGTGAGCGAATCGAAAGAAAAAACGGAAGGGTCCGCCAGAGGGTTTGATCCGGTTATGTGCTGGCAAGCTGCGAGCAGACAGGTGAATAACAGGAACACTATCATTAACTGGTGGTTTTTCTTTTGATTTTCCATCTCTCACCTCATTGTTATTTTAAGGATTTTTATGAGGTATGTAAATTCGCCGGATGTATCGTTTTTTGAGCTGTTAACGAAAAAACCGGGGTCTTTTGAGAAGCCCGGTTTTCCATGGAGGAGAGAGAGATGAAATTTGTTTAAGTTGATATTATTGTAGCGCTCTCTTCCACATTTGTCCTTATGGGTGCCTTAGGGTAAGCTTAAGGTGAGTTTAAGAACATCAGATAACCCGGACAAAATCGATAAAACCTTTTTGGATATCTACCGAAGCCAATTTTACTTGAATACGCTGGCCAACATCCACTCCCTCAAAGCCTTCAACCAGGCGGCCTTCGACCGGCAGGGACAACAGGCGAACCCATGTACCTTTGGTGGCAGCCCCGGTGACCAGACCATCGAATATCTCACCAACTTGTCCTTGTAACAGGGTGGCAGCAACAGATTTTTCTACCTGTCTTTCCACTTTGTTGACTTCGTTTTCCATTCGGGTGAAGTGTTTGGCCAGATCCTGTAATTCGCTCAGGGTATAGGGTGATTCTTTCCCGGACAGCGCAGCTTTGACCAAGCGATGAGTGATCAGATCGGAATAACGGCGGTTGGGGGCCGTGGAATGCGCATAATCATTTACAGCCAATCCAAAATGCCCATCCATTTCATTTTTACCACCAGGGCTCTCGGCACTATATTCACCGGCGCCCAATAACTTCACAATTGCAAGCGAAAGATCCGGAAAACGGATGGGATCGGCTGATTTACGTTTCTGAAGAAATTTTTCCAGAGCCTGGGAATCGGGTGTATCCGGCAATGTAGTTCCATATTCTGCGGCAATTTCCACTATGCGTCCCCAGCGTTTTGGAGTACGCACCACGCGACGGATGGAAGGGTAGTATTGGCTTGAGAGGAAGCGTGCGGTGATCCCATTCGCTACGATCATGAAGTCTTCAATCATGTCCCTGGCACAATTGGGTTGTTCGAAATCGAGGTTAACCATGGTGACGCCATCAAAAACCGGCACGGCCTGAATCGTTTCCAGGCTGAGCGCACCATGCTGTTGGCGGAAACGTTTCATGCGTTGGGCCGCCTGAAATTGCAGCTTTAGATTTTCTGCCAGACCAGGTACAGCGGCAATGACTTCAGGCATTGGTCTGGTTCCATCCAACCATGCGGCAACAGCATTATAGGCTAGTTTGGCGTGGCTGCGTACTATTGCCTGATAGATATTTGCGGTAATTAAAGCACCTTCCGGGGAGATGGTCATTTCAATCACAAGCGCCGGACGGTCCTCCTGTTTGTTTAGTGAGGTAAGATCAGTTGAGAGTCTCTCCGGCAGCATGGGAAAAATGCGGATCGGGGTGTAAATGGTTGAGGTGTTGTGCCGTGCGTGAAGATCGGTGGCGCTGCTGTCTTTTACCAACGCATCCACATCTGCAACAGCTACCAGAATTTGAATCTGATCTTCTGCCAAACGCCGAGCGACGGTTAACTGATCCAGATCACGCGAATCATCGTTGTCGATGGATGACCATATTAAACCGCGCAAGTTTTGCAGGGTGTTACTATTAGTATTAATACTATTTTCGGAAAAGCCGTTGATTTCTCTCAATACTTCGGGTGAGAATTCTGCAAACAAACCGCGCTGGATAACAGTTTGAAACGCAATATCCCGGAGGATGTTCAATTGGTGTGTTTGAATGGCCTGCATAAAGTTTCCTGTGTGATCTTTGTTATTGGGGCTGATTTACCGGTTATGGTGTTAAAAACAATCAAATGAGTTATGATTCCGTTTTATGCCATCCCTGCAAAACGCCGCCGGGTTTCTCATTGGAATCCAATACCATTACCTTATGCCTGGCCTGCAACAATGTTACGGCAGCCGTCAGGCCAGGTGCGCCAGCTCCGATGATAATCGTTTTCATATCGCTTCTCTTTTCTTTAGTAGGGTGGATACGATATTTAAATTATAGTGATTCTTGATAAACTGTCGATGAGTTTTGCAGGAGAATAGCAAAATGTTGAAAAGGAGCGTAATTTTGGAGATTGAAAAGAATAACAATTCGGAGCCATGATATGACAATTCCTGAAAAGTGTTTGATAAAGAAAAGAGGCTGGCACTAATAATACCAGCCTCGATAATTTGATTATATATTTCTGAGGGCAAACCGCGATTTTGCCCTGGCAGCTTCCTCTTCCCGATTTTTGGGAGGTGCATTGGTTTCCAGCTTATTCAGCAGCTCGGAAGCGGCTGTTGTGATTGATTCCACGGCTGCCAGGAAGGCAGCTTCATTGGCTTTTGATGGTTTATTAAAGCCGCTGATTTTGCGAACGTACTGCATTGCCGAAGCGCGGATCTCTTCCTGGGTTGTAGGTGGTTCAAAGTTGTAGAGTGGTTTGATATTTCTACACATGTATAATTATTCGATCCTTTCTATGTTCACTATGTGGCGGCGTATAAGAGCGCCAGATGGTAAGCTTCCGGATTGATTTATCCGCCGCTTAATGCGCCAACAATGCGAATCACGTCATCCGGTTGCAGTTCAACGTCCAGGCTGCGAACGGAACCGGTATTGACGAAAACAAGAATATGCTCCCGGATGAGGTCCTGTTCGTTAACCATGCGAAAGCGAATACCGGGGAACTGGTTGTCCAGGTCTTTTAGGATTTCTGCAAGTGTGTTACCGTTTGCCTGTACTTCGGTCGCCTGAGTATAAGAACGCAATTGAGTGGGAATAATAACTTTCATCAGGATACCAGAACTGCTTCCAATGAGAATATTTCAGGAAGATGATCGGCCAGCTTTTTCCAGGATTGGCCCTCGTCAAAACTGCCCCAGATTTGGCCACCAGTTGTTCCCAGATAAAGACCCACTGGATTTTGTCGATCCGCCACCATCGCCTGACGTTTGACTGAGAAATAACCATGTTCACGGGGAAAGCCAATGTCCTGTCGGGTCCAGTTTTCTCCGAAATCCTGGGTGCGGTATGCTGCCGGTTTCCCTCCCGGGCTGGTACGCGGCCAGATTTCAGTACCATCCATGGGGAATACCCACGCGGTATCTGGGTCGTGCGGGTGCAGGACAATAGGAAAGCCAATATCTCCCACTTCTGCGGGCATTCCGGCACCTACATGACGCCAAACCGCTTCTTCCCGCTGCATAAAGAAAATTCCAGTATGAGTTTGCAGATATAGCAGGTCTGGGTTCTGAGGATGAATGCGTAGGGAGTGAGGGTCGTGACCAAATTCTGCTTCCGGTTCAGGCAGGAAGTAAGAGACGATCCCTTTATTGAGCGGCTGCCAGGTTGCACCGCGATCGGTGGTTTCGAAAACACCGCCAACAGAAATACCAAAATAGATATGGTTAGCATCACGCGGGTCGACCTGGATTGAGTGAAGAATATTACCACCCGGTATTTCGAATTCCGTTCCAATCGCTGCCCATTCACGGCGCATGGGGTGATCGTTGAACCCGGAGACTCCTTCCCAGGTGTCTCCACCATCGGAGGTACGGAAAAGGGCTGGTGGGCAGGTGCCGGCATACCACACATCAGGCTCGCTGGCGTGTCCGGGAGATAGCCAAAAGGTGTGGCGCACTGTTTCGCCGTTTTCGGTTTTAGGGAAAGCCGGTGGAGTGCTGGCTTCTTTCCAGGTAATGCCATAATCGGTCGAACGGTAAATGGTTGGCCCCAGATGCCCCGGGTGGGCTGCCATTAACATGCTTTTCTTATCACGCGGATCCTGAACCATGTGGTTTACGGCAGCCCCAAGGAAATGCGGACCACTTATACTCCAGCTATCTTCGGCCACATTATGATTCAAAAAGAAAGCACCTTTACGGGTACCTATCAGCAGAGCCGGGTGAGCTTTATTATCCTGATCATTCTTTTGTTCTGTTTGCATAACCTGTTTTCTCCATGGATTCTAGTTAATAAGACTAATATTATCCATATTATATAGAAAATTTGATCCATTTTCAATAGGGAAAAAGAGGTTTTAGGGATGAAACATTAACCACGAAAATATACTAAGAAAGACCTAAGTTTTGATTTGATACAGAATTTCTTGTATATTTCGCAGGGTATAGTTCCGTGAAGCAAAAAGAAACAGCTTCCGCTTACGAACCGGTGCCAGTATAGCTATTCACCCCCAGCAACCACACCCGATAAGCGATAATGAATAATCCAATCCCAATGATCGGAGAGAAATAAACCAGCGTGGATACATCTTCCGGGTGGAGAAATAACTGGGATGGGTAAAATGCGATAAATCCAATTGGCAGGATGTAGGTGAATGTAAAACGGAAAAATCCATCAAAAATGTTCATCGGGTATGGCGCAAATTCACGCAATTTCCAGGCCAGCCCCAGAACCGGATAGGAATCAATCACCCAGAAGCAGGCGCAGCCGGCTAACAGTGTGATGGAAATTAGCACGAGCCCGGCTGAAAACAAGGAGATTAACAGGAGTGCAATTTTTAACAGTGTCCAGGCGATGCCGAGCTGAATGGATGCATAGATCAGCAGTCCGGTACCCATCACCAATTGGGTCAGGCCTTTCAGGTCGAACATTTCAGACATGTAGTAGAACATCATGTTTAATGGGCGAAAATAATATTTGAGGAAGGTTCCCTGCTGAACGTGAAAACGCAATTGCCATGTATGGTCGAAAAGGATTTGCATTGGAGAAATCGATACCATATAAAAAGCGTAGATGAATACCATTTCCATAAAACTCCACCCAGCCAGATTGGGGATAGAATCAAACAGTACCCAGAAAATGCCGAGGGTAGCTAGACTACTGAAAAACATGCCCACAGAACTGATGATAAAATCGGCGCGGTATTGCATGCGTGCTTTGATATATTGGGCTTCGATAATGAAATATAAACGCAGGTATTCGCTGAGAGATCGCATCTTAACCACCTGCCACTCGCAGAACCTGAACAGCTTTGTTATAAAACAGACGAGCCAAAATAAAAATAATGATAGCCCAGGCAGCCTGGGCAGCCAGCATACTGAGTAATGTTTGCCAATTTTGGTTGGGACGAATAATCATCATCAACGGTGTGTAATACATAGCCTGGAAGGGTAGTGCCAAAAGAATATTCCGAAAGATTTCAGGGAAGAACTGCAGCGGAATGAGGGCGCCGGAGAGCACACTGATGATAATTTCTTTTGTAATACTGATTCCCCAGATGGATTCGCTGTAGAAGCCGGTGAGACCAATGAAGTAATCGAAACTGAAACTGATCAGGTAGGCTAATACAAGGCTGATAGGGAAAAGCAGCAGCCCCAGCCCAAATTGAAACGGGATTTGAAAGACAAATACCAGCAAGAGTGCAGTGGGGAGAGAGATGGCCGTCAGGTTCATTAAGGCCCCGCCCAGGCTGACAGCCAGGGCATAAAACTGATAATCCACCGGTTTGGTCAGGTAAATGGCTATGGAACCTTCGCGGATTTCATAAGAGATGAACCAATCGGCATACGTTTTGAAAAGAATGAAGACGGCGCTGCCAAGCGCTACGTATAGATAGGTTTCATTAAATGTCAGGCCACGCAGTGTAACCGAGTTGGCGTAAATGCTGCG
>PHBZ01000056.1:29698-45558 GCA_002840755.1 Chloroflexi bacterium HGW-Chloroflexi-10
CCGCCATATAGACGACATTTCCCAGGATGGTGAAAATAAATCCGAAGCGGTAAATAATACCCACCATATAAGAACCCCGCAATACGGCAAGATAAGCCCGCAGCGTGTTCATTGTAAGGCCCCGTCGTACACTTTTTGGACTACGCTTTCCATGGAAATTTCCACAATGCGCACATCGGTTACCTGGAATCTGGCCATAATGAAACTTAATACTTCGGAGAGAGGTGTGCGCGCCTGGTCAATGGTGACGTCTGTCCAATCAGTTTCATTCTCTGTCACGACGATTCCACAGTCCATACCAAAATGTTCGGTGAGATTGTCGCGAAGGGTCTGTTCGGTGGAGTCATCGAAATGATCGATTTGTAATTTTAACGTCCGGTAAGCACCAAACAGCGCATTGACCCGCCTGATATCCCCATCGTAGAGGATTTTTCCCTTGTCGATAATGATGATCCGCTGGCAAAGGGCTTCAACGTCACCCAGATCATGCGTGGTCAGGATGATGGTTGTCTGGCGGGTATGGTTGAGCTCTTTGATAATCGTACGTATCTTAGCCTTAATTGAGATATCCAGCCCAATCGTAGGTTCATCCAGAAAAACAATCTGAGGATTATGCAAAAAAGACGCGGTAATATCACAGAGCATTCGCTGGCCGAGCGATAGAGTACGTACCTGCTGGCTATAGAGCGCCTTCAACCCGACCAACTCGTTAAAAAGACCCATGTGGGTGTCAAACGTTTTCTGGTCCACTTTGTATATTTCTTTAAGAATTTTGAATGACTCAATCACCGGCAGATCCCACCACAATTGGGTGCGTTGACCAAACACAACCCCCATGATTTGTGCCTGGCGGATGCGGTTTTCATACGGGGGACGGCCATTTACTTGAATGGTTCCACTGGTTGGTTTCAGAATTCCGGTCATCATCTTGATGGTGGTGGATTTGCCAGCACCGTTTGGGCCGATATAGCCAACGATTTCCCCGGTTTGAATATCGTAAGAAATACCATCCACCGCCTTGACGCTGCGGTAATTTCCAGAGAAGAGGTCGCGCACAGCACCACCCAGGCCTTCCCGACGATTAAGAACATTGAAATGCTTGTTTAGATTTTGGATATGAATCAGACTCATGTGTTCATTCCTTGAAAATGAGGAGTGGCCTTGAAGATGTGGCTTAGCGGAAATTTACCATTTAAGATCTGTATACCTTTTTTAGGGCAGGTGGAATAACCCCTAAAGACGAATGTAACGGATTAATCATACTTCAATTACTGAAAGAACAGCCCCTGTGATTGGAGAGTCTTCCGCTGGTCAGGTGACCAGGTTATCATTTTTCTTGAGAAGAACCTAAAATTTCGGTTCAGAATCTTTGGGTAGTTGAATAATGAAACAAGATCCCTGACCAGGTTGTGATTCAAAGGTCAGTGTGCCGCCGTGGGCCTGAACCAGATCACGGGCAATGGATAAACCCAACCCCATCCCTTCGGGCAATCGTTGGGCAGCTTTTCCGCGCTGAAAAGGCTCGAAAATGCGTTTCGCATCCTCGTTTATGATTCCGGGGCCGCTGTCATCAACCCGGATTTCCAGATGTTCATGCTTATTCTTCAGGCTGACTTTGACCAGGCCGCCGGGTGGCGTATAGCGGATAGCATTACTGAGCAGGTTTTGAACGGCCTGCGCCATCCGGTCGGGGTCCATGATGATTTCATTGGGAAGAGTCGGGTCTGTTTCAGCTTCCCATTGCAGGCGTTTATCTGCGGCCAGACGCTGCCAGGTGGGCAATAAAGAAAGAAACCATTGTTCAAGATTAACCGGCTGCTTGCGTAAATCCAGGCTGCCCAGGACCTGGTCGTGCAAATGGGCTACTTCATTAAGCAAACCCTGTAGGCGTACCAACTCATCATCCATGCCTTGTAATAAATCGTGGCGGAGGTTGGGGTCCTCTACCGCGCCATTGAGAAGTGCCTGAGAGGCAGAGCGTAATGCACCCAATGGGCGGCCAAGTTCGTGTACCAGATTGGAAAGCAAACGCTTGCGGCTGGTTTCTAAGGTTTGCAGGCGTTCGGCCAATGTATTGAAAGCACTTTGCAGACGACGAGTCTCGCGGGTGCCTTTTTCGACCATCGGGGTTAATTTTTCGCCACTCGCCAATTGGTAGGCAGCTTCGGTGGTTTGGTGTAGGGGTTTTTCCACCTGCAGCGCCAATAACCAGCTCATACCCAATCCGAGAACCAGACCGCCGGCCAGCACCCAAACCATTACCTGACGCAGCAACTGAGAGCGTTCGTAAATGCTGGCAAGGGGGTTAGCCAGACGCACAAATCCGATCAGATTGGCATCCGAAGAAAAGACAGGCACGATGATATCTTTGACCTGGCGGTCTTCCATCGTAATCGAAGCCGGTAAATCTTTGGCGGAGAGCAGTTCAGCATCCGGAACATTGAAAATCTGCCCGACCAGGAAGGAATCCTCCGGGTCGGAAGAGACGATCAAACGGCCAGTGGGGTCGAGCAGCATCAGTTTTGCAGTCAGACGGGGGCTTACTCTGGTTACAAATGCCTGGGCACGCAGCGGATCCTGCCAGATTTCCAGATAAGCTGAAGCGACATCCGCCACCAGAACAGCCTGGCGGGTGAGTTCATTGGTCAGGTTAGCCAGGAAAACCTGGGTTTCAAGCAAGTAAGTGATCAATATCCCGGCTACCGGCAGGATAACCACCATGGGTAAGAGGGTATTTAATAACAGGCGGGTACGCAGCGAAAAAATTTTGTTTTTCATTTCTCCCCGTCCGGTTGAAATTTGTAACCGACACCACGCATGGTGAGAATATGCTGAGGCTTATTTGGGTTGGTTTCCATTTTCTCGCGCAGCCAGCGGATATGCACATACACTACCTGGGGTTGACCGATGAATTCAGCCCCCCAAACACGGGTGATCAGGTCTTCAGTGGAGAGCACCTGCCCGGCTGAACGTGCCAGGGTGAAAAGCAGGTCAAATTCCCGAGGGGAAAGTTCCAAGTTCTTTCCTTTAAAAAGGGCGGTGTGCGCACTACTATCGATAGTCAGCGTACCGGCTTGAATGCAGTCCGGGGCTTCCACAGCGGTTTCCATGCCCTGGGCGCGGCGAAGTACTGCTTTGATATGGGCCAGAAGTACGTTGACATCAAACGGTTTGGTGACGTAATCATCAGCTCCCAATTCCAAGCCGAGAACCTCATCCAGTTCACGCCGGCGCGCCGTGAGCATGATTACCGGGATTTTTAGATCCCCGTGCAGCCGGCGTAAGGCATCCAACCCGTCCATACCCGGAAGGTTAATGTCCAGCAGGATCAGATCCGGCGTCTCTTGCTCGGCGAGTGTGATACCATCCTCCGCGTTGGCAGCGGTACGCGTGGAATAGCCGGCCTGTTCAAGATTGAAAGCCAGGGAGCGGCGCAGGAGCGAGTCATCATCGATTAAAAGAATGTTCTTAGCCATATCATGGTTACTATACAACAAACCGGGCAAAATGAAAAGGAGAAGTACGCAAGGAACAACACCGCCGGAGCCCCACCCAATATGTGACCACGGGTATTAAACCATTCTACTTTTTTCGGATTCAAAAAATCAAGAATAGGGCTTATAATTTTTGATTGGCAAATGAGCGGTGAATTTTACCTGTAGAAAGCACAGCATCCATGACACGATCAGAAAAAAATACAATTGCAGGTTCAGAAACACCCGAGAATCGGGTGAAATGGTTCGCATTGGCAGGCGTTGGCATGGTTACCATTATGGGAACCATTGATGCCACCATTGTTAACATATCGCTGCACACATTGGAAACCCATTTTTCGACGAGTTTTGCCACGGTGCAATGGATTGTACTAGCCTATGTGCTGGTATTGACTTCTTTTTTACTCGGAGCCGCCCGTCTGGGGGATATGCTTAACAAAAAGCGCCTGTACCTGGGCGGCCTGTTGGTGTTTACCCTCAGTTCAGTATTATGCGCTTTAGCCCCATCCATTTATTGGTTAATTGGTTTTCGTGCTTTACAGGGATTGGGGGCAGCCTTTACCCAGGCACTTGGTTTTGCCATCATTACTCAGGTATTTCCGGCACAGGAACGTGGTAAGGCGATGGGTTTGCTGGCAAGTATGATCGCAATTGGCGTGGCATCCGGCCCACCATTAGGCGGCCTGATCATCAGCACGGTGGGTTGGCACTGGGTATTTATGGTCAATCTTCCAATAGGTTTGGTGGCCTTTTGGTTTATCTGGCGTTTTGTCGGTGACCTGCCGGCATTTCAGAAGAACCAGCGTTTTGATTGGGCCGGCGGTCTGATTTTGTTCGTGACGTTAGGCGGCTATGCCCTGGCGATGACCCTGGGACAGGAGCGTGGTTTTTCCCACCCGCTGGTGCTTGGGCTTTTGATTGCAGCTTCGATCTTGTTGGTTGTCTTTATTTTGGTGGAAAACCGGATGAAGCAGCCAATGATTGAATTAAGTATGTTCCGTAATCTATTGTTTAATCTGAACCTGTTAATGGCTTTTCTGGTAGCGGTCCTGATGGCTGGATTCTTCATTTTGCCGTATTATCTGGAACTGGTCAAGTTGGAATCAACCCTGGTAGTTGGCCTATTAATGATGGTCGACCCAATTTTGATGGGCCTGATTGCCCCGATCGCCGGCTCACTCTCAGACAGGTTCGGTCCGCGCATCATCAGTATTGTCGGCCTGATCATCATCACCGTCGGCAGCCTCACCCTTGGATTGTTGGATATGGATACCAGCCGGCTTGGATTCGTGATTCGGATGATCCCGATTGGCATTGGGATTGGTTTTTTCATGTCACCCAACAACTCGGCGGTGATGGGCGCTGTACCCAAAGAAAAATTAGGGATCACTTCCGGTTTGCTTACCCTGGCGCGTATGTTAGGTCAGACCACTGGGTTACCGCTGATGGGTGTGTTGTTTACCGGTCATGTATTACGGGCATCCGGTTGGGTTGCTGGTAGTGATATCAGTCTGGCGCAACCACAAGCCCTGGTAGCCGGTATAAAAGGCACATTCCATACCGCGGCATTTTTTGTAGGTGCTTCCATTGTGGTCGCCTTGATTGCGTTTGCCATTGATCGCAGACGTAACAGTGCAACTCAAGTCGTTCCGCAGGCGGCTAATGATTAAGCAAACAAGTAGAGTTAACCAATGGACCTGTACGTATTTTTAGAAAACCATCAGGTAGGTTATCAGCGCTTCGATCATCCGCCCGTGTATACTGTGGCAGAAGCCAACCGCTTGGTACCGGATTTACCGGGTATACATACAAAAAACCTGTTCTTACGCGATAAAAAGGCAAAACGTTTCTTTTTGCTGGTCTGCCGGGATGACCGCAGCATTAAATTGCAGCAATTAGCCAGACAGGTGGGCGTTTCCAAGCTTTCTCTGGGTTCTTCCGAGCGATTACTGGATGTACTGGGTGTGGAACCGGGGTCCGTATCCATTCTGGCATTGGTGAATGATGTTAAGCTCCGGGTGGAGTTAGTGGTCGATGGAGCCGTATGGGAGGCCAACGCCATTACCGCTCATCCGCTGGTGAACACCACCACATTGGTAATCCAAAAAGCTGATCTGGAACATTTTTTGCAGGCGACCGGACATAAGCCATTGATTCTGGATTTGTCGGAGCAGCCGTCCGGTTGAATTTTTGTGAGAGAGTATAAGGCTGAATAAGAGCGAAATACACTGTGACTAAACTGAACCACCTTTGTTTGCTAACCTGTGTTTTTGTTCCGGTGTATACTCTTTTTAAGGAAAGAACGAACAAATTCCAGGAAAGAGGTTGATGGTGAAGGGATTGCGATTATACGATATTGGGGACTTGCGTTTTACACAGGAGCCTGAACCGCAACCCAGACCTGGCGAGGCTTTGCTGAAGGTGGATGCGGTGGGAATCTGCGGCTCAGATGTGCATTGGGTTGCTGAGGGTGGAACTGGCACTGCTACGTTGATAAAGCCATTGATTTTGGGACATGAGTTTGCTGCCACAGTCTTAGTTGGTAAGTTTGCCGGGCAGCGGGTGGCGGTAGAACCGATGATACCTTGCGGCATGTGTGAATTTTGCAGGGAAGGTAACCCCAACCTTTGTCCCAATCACCGCTTTGCCGGACAATCACCTGAGGACGGTGCTTTGCAGGAACGCCTGGCCTGGCCGGAAGAGAACCTATTCGTGCTGCCGGAGAAGCTTTCTGCTGTGGATGGGGCAATGCTCGAGCCGCTGGGAGTGGCGATCCATTCAGTGGATTTGGGAAAACTGCGTATAGGAAATATTGTTGGCGTGTTTGGCTGCGGGCCGATTGGGTTATTGGTGGTGCAGTTAGCCCGTTTGGCCGGTGCAGCACGCATTTTTGCCACTGATCGGTTGCCGCATCGCCTGGAAATGGCAAGAGCGATGGGGGCTACTGATGTTTTAAAGGCGGAGAATGCCGGTGAAGCGGAGCTGATTTTGAAAGCAACTTCAGGACGCGGTTTGGATGTAACCTTTGAAATGGCAGGGGATGCTTTTGCACTTACTACAGCGGTAGAGACTTGTAAACCGGGCGGACGTTTGGTGCTGTGTGGTATCCCGGCGGATGATACGCTGACGTTAGGCGCGGCGGTTACACGGCGTAAAGGTTTAACGGTGAAGATGGTACGCAGGATGAAGCATACCTACCCGCGCGCAATCGACCTGGTAACTTCCGGAAAAGTGGATGTGCGCTCTATGGTGACGCATGTCTTTCCGTTTGAGCAAGGCATGGAAGCTTTGGCAGTGGCGCAGCGGCGCGAGGGCGGTAAAGTGGTGGTGGTTTTGTAATAGGAGATCAAGTTTCAAACGACATGCGAGCTTGCTTGATTGCAAAATTTCTAAAACGCCAAAAAACGGGCTGGATTCTGAATAAGTATAGTTTCAATATCCGCTTCTCCAATACCGCTGCGGCACAACGCCGGTATAAAATCCATGAACAAATATGCCGGCCCATTCACCTGAGGATTATGCGTGTGCCAGGTCGATTTGCGTGCCGAATCGCAGGATAAAAGGATTTGGCTTGTATAGCCAGTCTGTATCAGTTTATGGATTAATTGAATTCTTTCTGCATCCGGCCAATACTTTTCTTTCCCAATCTGGTCAAAGCCCAGATAGACACCTTTTTGAGCCAGGCTGATGTAGGTTTCCCAAGTCAGGTTGCGGTCGAGGTGTCCGATCAATAATTTCTCAGCAGCCACACCATGTTTTAACAATAAACCGACTTGTTCAATGGCAAAACTGCCAGCTTCGGTATGGGTGCTGACCGGTGCACCGCTTTTTTGATGGGCGATCCCAACTGCCTGAATGACTTTTTGTTCAATTGGACTGGCCGCGTTGAGACTGGTGGCGGCTTTGATTACTCCTGCGCAAACCGGTGTGCCATCCATACCTTCATGCAGGTCATTGAAGATGGTGCTGACAATCTGGTCGGTAGTTTGTTCTTGCAGCAGCCCGGCGCTGAATTTGTGTTTGTGGTGCCCGGTGGCAGCGATGATATGCACATTGGCAGCCGCTGAAATCTGGCACAGATCCAGCGCGGCACGTCCGATTTCTTTGGTGGTCATTTCTATCAGCGCATTTCCGCCGGCGGCTTTGAAATAGCGCAGTTCTGCTACGGAAGCCGGAATCGAATCAAAGCCCAGGTCCGGGTCTTCATCTTGATAAGGTTCGGGTACAGACCACAATAGATGTTCATGACAGGATGTGACTCCAAGAGTCTCCGGAGGGATATCGCCCAGAACTGTGCGAATTTTCATATTGCAATCCTTTACTAATTTATTCTAGAATAGCTCCAATAGATCGCAATGTCTGCTGTACGGCTTTGCTGGAAAGCGTTTGTGGCGTTTCCTGAAGGTCGATGCAAACTTTGGCAGCGGCTGCGGCAGCCTGGCCCATTGCCATACATTGCCCCATGCTGCGTACGGATGCATGCGCATCGTGATCCGCGGAGAGGCAGCGCCCGGCCACCATCAGGCGGTCCACGTTTTGTGGCAGCAAACAACGGTAAGGGATCTGGTAGGTTTCCCCGTCTGGCAGATATTCCCAGCGGGTATCCGCACCGGCGTGGTGTTCTTCGATGGGTGCGCCGCATACGGCAATGCCATCCTCAAATTTTTGGGCGTTGAGCACATCGGTACGTGTCAGGCGATATTGCCCAAAGATGCGCCGGCTTTCACGCACACCGATTTGAGTGCTGAGCCCACCCAGGGCTGCCTGTTCATAACCGGGGACTCTTTCTATCAAGAAGCGGGCATATTCCAGTGCCTGGCGGCGTCCTTCGATCTCTGCTGCGCTGAGTTGAAAAATGTCATTCGGGTCTATCTGAGTCACGCGGGTCATATTGGTGGCCATAACACCCGGTAAGGGGGTGATGTGTACACTGCCTTCCTTGCGTGGCAGGTCGTAACCGGCTGCGTTAGCCATTAAGCCGTGCAGTTCGGATTTCTTGATTTGGTGCGCACGAAGAATATCCACATTGATTAACTTGAAAGTGGTGGTCAATGATTGCATGGGCTGATCCAGAGCACTTTCAAAAGCCACTCCGGCGTAAGCCGCCAGATCGGCATCGCCGCTGGCATCGATGATGATGTCCGCAGGCAGGTGGTACAGGCCGGATTTGCTTGCCAGGATGATTCCGCGGATTTCCTGCCCTTGCATATCGATATCTATAACCAGACTGTGATAAATGATTTCCACACCGGATTGCTTCGCCAATTGTTCCCAGATAATCTTTAGTCTTTCGGGATCGTAGGTGATTCCCTGTCCAGCGCCGTAGGTGTTGGGGCGGTAAATCGCGGCTTTTTGGCGCAGTAGCTCTTCTATTACTAGGTCGGGGATTCCACCTACAACTTTGCGGGGATGTTCTCCTGGTGTAAAAAAACCGTAGAAAGTATCCAGGACCTGGGTACTGATGCCGCCCATAAAGCCGTAGCGTTCCACCAGTGTAACCTGCAGGCCGAGCCTGGCAGCCGTAATGGCAGCTGTAGCACCGGCTGAACCTGAACCGACAACGACAACCTGTGTATGTGGGAGTTGTATCACCTGCCGGGAATAATTGAACATGCTATATCCTTTCCTGAAGGCGCTTAACGCACCGTCCAGCCGCCATCCACGCTGAGCACACTGCCTGTGACAAATGCGGCAGAGTCAGATGCCAGGTAAAGGGCTGCCTGGGCTACATCCTGTGGAGAGCCGAAATCGCCGGTCAACGGTTGTAATTGAACCAGTTTTTCGCGGATATGCTGGTTGTTTTGCGCTCGCTGACTCATGGGGGTGGCGATCAACCCCGGGCAGATTACATTGGCGCGGATTCCATATGGCGCATAATACGCCGCAATGGAACGCGTCAGGCTAATGGAAGCGCCTTTGCTGGCAGCATAGGCATGCGTGGCAAAGTCCTCATCTCCACCCACCAGGCCTAACACCGAAGAGACGGTAACAATAACGCCGCTTTTCTGAGTTTTCATTTTCTCAAGTGCGTATTTGCAGCAATAAAATGTACTGTTGAGATTAAGGTCAAGCGTTTTATACCAACCTTCCAGGCTGCATTCGTCAACTGGGCCATCACCCCAGCGCCGACCGCTTCCACCAGCGACATTAACCAGAATATCGAGACGAGGCTTTATCTGGAAGTAATTCTGAAAAGCAGCCGACACTTCATCTGGATTGGTCAAATCAACTAGCCATCCCCGGATAGCTGGCGTCCTGTCAGCATTTTGGATAGTCGTGGCTATTGCCTGAGAATCAATATCAAAAATGGTCACCTGAGCGCCCTGTTGCGCAAACAGAATGGCGGTCGCCTGTCCAATTCCGCTCCCCCCTCCGGTGATGATCACTGTTTTTCCGTTGAGCGCGGCGCTCATCGGCAGCCCCCATATACTTTTTGAACGCGGTCCCGATATTCATCATAACATTGGTCGAAGCGTTTTTTGGATGCCTCACTGCCAATAAAGTAACTGCTGGTGAGTACAGTTGGAGGTTTGCCACGTACCGTTAATCGTTCGGCGATGCTGCATTTGAGCGCGTTGGTGATGGCAGCAGCGCCGATGGTGGAACCGGGGCCGACGGGGTCTGGCAGTCCGGGGATGCGCACCATTGCATCACCGGCAGGTGTGCAGTTGTCAATCACTACATCAGCAATGTCGGTTAATTTTTTTCCGCTGCTGTGCAATACAGCAGAAGCATTGCAATGATCCATGGAGACAACGGCAATCACCGGTAATTGTTGCCTTCTGGCTTCCAGGGCAACATCGATGACGACTTGATTAACGCCGCTGTTGGAGAAAATGATGAAACTATCCGGTTTGGCCAAAACAAAATTGCGCATGATGACGTTCCCAAAGCCCTCCACGTGTTCGAGGAACATAGCCTGGCGCTGTCCATTGGAACCGACAACCAGGTTGTGAAAGGTGAGTGAGAGTTCGACAATCGGGTGAAAGCCGGGAAAACTGCCATGACGTGGAAACATTTCCTCTACAAATATGCGGCTATGGCCGGTGCCGAACAAATGAACCAGTCCATCACCGTCGATCGTATCCGTGCAGATTTCAGCTGCCTGTTCAATGGCCGCCATCTGAGTAGTCAGAATACGATTGAGGATTGATTGTGATTGATGAATAAACTCAAGGGCTGCATTCATTATTTATTTTCCTTTTAATTCAATCATTTATCGTCACAGCAGGTTTGGGTGGTGCTGTACTCATAATAATCGGCGCGGTAATAGGCAGTAGAATATTCGATAGCCTGTCCGTTATCACTGTAGGCGGTGGTGCCGACGAATAAGAGCGGCGTGTCTTTAGGAACACCGAGCAAGTTAGCGCGATAGTCATCGGCTGCTACGGCGCGTACGACGTGATCAATGCGGTTAATCAGGATGTGAAAGCGTCTGGCCAATACCTCGTATAGGGATGCCTGGTTAAAATCTTCCTGTTCCAATCCGGGGCACTGATCCAGAAGGATAGTGCTGATCTGGTGACAAATGGGTTCATCATCCCCGATTCTGAGCCGTTCCAGGATCAGGCAATCCGCACCTTTTCTTTTCATGAAAGCCGGTATTTTTTCGGTGTTAACGGTGGCCAATTCAACGCTGATTACTTTCGATTTGGGTTCTTTCCCCATCTCGCGCATTAACTGGCTGAAACTGCGATCCAGAAAAAATTGTTTTAAATCGTGCGTGGAGCGTACAAAAGTGCCTCTACCGGCAAAACGTTCGACCAGATCTTCATCGACCAGGTGGGCGATGGCCTGTCTCACGGTTTGGCGGCCAACATTGTAAGCCTGGCAAATATCAATTTCTGGTGGAAGCATCGCCCCCGGCGAAAGGATTTCCTGCTGGATCATCTGGCGCAGATCCAGGTAAATTTGATGGTACAACGGTACCGGGCTATGCGGGTCAACAGTCGTATAGGGGAGTGTCATGTTTTTTACCATCCATCTAACATATTTATTAACTTCGTTAATCCATGGGTTTAATTGGATATTGACCAAATTCCTGGGCCGTTCTGAACAATGTGAGCACGTTCTCCGCTGGAATGTCCGCCTGTAAGTGATTGGAAGGCGCTAGGATATAACCGCCTCCGCTTGCCAATTGGGTGATGCGCGTTTTTACCTCATGGATAACGTCTTCACGGTTTCCCGGCATGGCATGCGATATATCAATTCCACCGAGAAAAGATATCTGGTCGCCGAATTGGGCTTTCACAGCGGGGATATCGGTTGCCATCAACGGCTCCAACGGGTGAATGACATCCACACCCAGGGAGATGATCTCCGGGATCAAAGTAGTAATCGCACCGTCACTGTGCAGCATCACCTTTAATTGCGGGTTGAACTCTTTTACACAATTGACCAGCCGTTGCAAACACGGCTTGATAAATTTACGAAACATGCGCGGTGACATAATAGTGTTGGTATTACCGGCATAATCATCCCCCGGTAATTCGACCATATCAAAATATTGGCCGGCGGTTTGCAGGGATATTTTTAGTAATCCTTCAATCGAAGTGGTGATGCGCTCCAATAAAGCCTGGGCAAAATCCGGATTTAAACTCATGTCCATCAAAAAATTCTCTGTACCACGGAAGTCACAGGCGGTTTGGAAGGGCCCGTGTGAAGCAACCATGCGCATGACCACAAACGCATCCGTATTTTCGTGTAGATTTTTGGCGCGCTCGTGCAGGCCGGCTGTCCAGCGCGGATCGGTCAGGTCGAGCCATTTTACATTTTTCTCGATATCGTCGATGCCTTGAGCGTCACTCAGCAAACCTTTTCCGGCGTAGTAATAGGGCAGAGCCCGCTTCCATATCTGTCCATAGGAATCAAAGAATGTGTCATCATCCTCGCCCTGCACCACCGGGCTGTTGGGTAAAAGACCGAGCCAACAATAGCGCATGTCCACGCCCAGTGCTTCCAGAACGCGGTCGTCCATAAACGATATACTGTGACCTTCCCGAAACGGGGCAGCGGGAGTACCTAAACCGAGGATTTTTACCAATCGCAGGTATAAGTCGTCAACCAGGCCATACGGTCCGCCGCCCATGGCAAGCGGAACACGGTCGGCTTCCTGATGGTTTATGCTGCGTAGGACACGGTCACGTGATTTCATGGCAATCCTCTTAACGTATAAAATGTACGAACAATAGAAATATTGTAACTTAATGTTCGTTTGTTCGCAATAGTTGACGTAAAGGAAATGTTCCTATATAATCTAAATGTCCGAACATTCGATACTTTTGAGGAGGAATGCATGCATAAAATAGCCTTGTTGGGCACGGGGTTGATTGGCCGTTTCTACACAATGAGTTTATTGGGTTACCGGGGAACAGATCAAATTGTCATGGCATGCGCCAGCCGGCCTGAAGAAGCACAAAAATTTGCAGAAGAATTTCATATCCCGCGTTGGACAACTGATATGGCTGCAGCTGTACGGGATGCTGAAGTGGATACAGTGATTATTGCATTACCCAATTATCTGCATAAGCGAGCAGCCTTGTTAGCCGCTGAGGCCGGTAAAGCAGTTTTATGCACCAAGCCGCTGGCTACCAATGCCGGTGACGCTTTGGAAATGCTCCAGGCTGTTGAAAAGGCCGGGGTTTTTCATGGGTACCTGGAAGATCTGGTATACACTCCCAAAACACTGAAAGCTTTGCAGTCCACTCAAAAGGGCGCATTGGGAAAAGTGTTATGGGCCCGTTCGCGGGAAACCCACGCAGGACCGCATAGTGATTGGTTTTGGACGAAAGAACTTTCCGGCGGCGGCGCCATTGTCGATATGGGCTGCCATTGTATTGAGATTGCGCGTAGCTTTATCGGCAAGGAAAACCGACCGTTGGAAGTTACCTGCTGGGCAGATACCCAGGTGCATCCTATTGATGCAGAAGACCATGCGGTAGGCCTGGTGCGCTATGATAATGGCGCGATTGGTCAATTTGAGGTCAGTTGGACCTTCCGCGGTGGAATGGATCTGCGTGATGAAATCTCCGGCACCGAAGGCACCATCTGGTTGAACCACTGGCTGCGTACCGGTTTTGAAATGTTTACTGGCGTTGGTCAGAGTGGCTATGTGGCCGAAAAGGCTGAAGGTGATACCGGCTGGCAATTCCCGGTAGGGGATGAGGTTGGCGCTTTGGGTTATGTGGAGATGTTTTTGGATATGTTCAATGCCATGGACGAAGGCCGCAAGCCAATGGAAACCTTCTATGATGGTTATCTGATCAATGCGGTTATGGACGCCTGTTATAAAGCAGCCCAGTCAAAAAAATGGGAGCCGGTAGAAATAGCCGATTGGCGTGGCAGTGGCTCAAAAACAGCGGCAGAGCTTTCTTTGAAAGAATATGACGCAGACAATTATTTAATTAAAGAAGAATTGATGCCCAACGGAAATCAGAAATTCATTCTAAAACATAAAACGAGTGGTGCGATTACCCAGGTAATCCGCGAGAAGTAAATTATCAAAGGGCGTGGAGGCTATTTCATGCCCTTTTTTCCAGAAACCACTTTGTATATATTATGAACAAAGTTATTAATATTAAAACCGAAGTTGGATATTGAATAGCCAAAGAATTTTTGCTATAACTGATACATCGATCTCGTAACCTTGCGCAACTGATTTTTTAAACGGTCAACCCAATGACAACCCAAAAATTAGAACAAACCCCTTTGCCTATAAAAACCCCTGTTTTTTTAAACGCCGCTGAAGCGCAGATTATTCGTGCGCTGCGGAAAAGCGGCCATATCTCACGGACAAAGGTCGCAGAAATGACCGGCTGGTCAAAAGCCAAAACATCACAGGAAGTACGCGTGCTGGTAGCCAAGGGCTATTTGTTGGATGAAGATGAGGGTATTTCGGCCGGTGGTCGCAAACCCAGGCTCTTACGGTTCAATAATCAAATGGGTTATGTGTTGGGAATTGATATTGGTGCGACCAGTATTGATTTGGCTCTGGCTGATGTAGGCGGTGTGATATTAAAGCGTGCATCCGAAGCAGCCGATGTACGTAACCCGGCAGAAGTGGTTCTGGGCCGTTGTGTAGAGTTGGGAATGGAGTTGTTAAACGCGCAGGGCTGTTCGGTTGATCAGGTGCTGGGAATTGGGGTGGGTGTGCCTGGGCCGGTAGATTTTTCGCGGGGTGTTCTGGTTGCCCCACCGCTGATGCCGGATTGGGAAAACTTCCCGATTCGAGATTTTTTTATGCAAACTTTTACATCAGCGTATGTTGTCGTGGATAATGATGTAAATATCATGGCACTCGGTGAAAGACGCTATGGCGATGCGATCAATGTGGATCATTTGATTTACATCAAAATTGGTACGGGGATCGGTTCCGGAATAATATCCAATGGCAGAATTCATCGCGGCAGTAATGGCTGCGCCGGCGATATTGGCCATATCTGCGTGGATAAACAGGGACCGATTTGCCGCTGTGGAAACCGCGGCTGCCTGGAAGCCATGGCCGCCGGGCCGGCGATTACCGAGAAAGCATTGTTGGCAGCCAACAATGGAGAAAGCCCTTTGCTTTTGCATCTGATGCAAAATAATCATGGCGTGATGACACCTGAACTGGTAAGCGCAGCCTGCCGTGAAGGGGATGAGGCTGCATTAGAGATTATCCGTAACAGCGGCCAAATGATTGGGGATGTGTTGGCTGGCCTGGTCAATTTTTTTAATCCCAGCCATATTTTTGTGGGTGGCGGAATAAGTAATTTTGGAAATCACCTGCTAGTTTCCATACGCAGGGCCGTATTGCGGCGTTCACTGCCTCTCGCAACGACTCATTTAATGATTAATTTCTCGCGCATGGGCGCTGATGCCGGTGTTTGCGGTGTGGTCGCTCTGGCTTTGGAATACTTGTTTGTAGACGAAGAACATCCTTTTTTAGCAGTTTAACTCGGTTTATTCCATTTAAGGAGGTGTGTATAAGGTGTGCAGGTTACATTTTTGACGTCTAATTAATCAATCGTTTAAACCAAAAAAGTAGGAGAAGAACTATGTCCAAGAAAGCTTTAATGCTTGTGGTAGCATTATTTACAGTATTTTCGCTGATTTTATCAGCTTGCAGTACCCCAGCTGCTACCCCAACTACAGAAGTCCCACAACCAACCCAAGAAACGATGGCCGAACCGACTAAAGCCCCAGCCCAACCCTCCGGTTCGGATGATAGTAAATTTACCATTGGTATATCAAACCCTTTCATCAGCAGTGAATATCGCACACAGATGATCGCTGAACTGATTGAAGTCAACCAGGAATATATGGACCTGGGTATTACCAATGAATTAGTCATTGAAAGCGCTGATACCGATGTAGCTGGCCAGATTC
>PHBZ01000057.1 GCA_002840755.1 Chloroflexi bacterium HGW-Chloroflexi-10
GAGAAAGTAATTTGGATACCTGGTTACAACGCAAACAATAGGCTTCATCTTCATTTAGCTTATTGGTCACTTTAGGTTTATGTTGGTTGTTGACCCATCTGGCAAACTCTTCCCCGTTGATCCAGATCCTGTTACGGTTGTCTCTTTGGTGGGGAACATCTATCTGTAACCAATCCCGCAATGTGCTTTCAGCAATATCCAGTTCTTCACAAATTTCACGCGGGGTATACAACATCGGCAATAACCCTGGTGCTTTGATGATGACGTTATGTGGTAATTTTGTCCGGTGATTTCTTACTTCCATCCAACGATACTCCTAATTAAATTTGGTCTCAGCTGAAAATTTGATCCATTTCCTCAGCTGCTTTTTGCATACTGTAGTCAATAAGCTGTCGTAACATGATCATTTTGGAAATAAGATCCGGATTTTTCTGATTATTACCCTTTCCAGTAAGGATCTTTAGAATTGAATCCGTTAATTCTGAGGTAAACATTTGCTCTTTCGAGGCATTCTTGTTGTGAGAATAATCACCGATCAAATTAAAGATGTCTTCATTAGTGACAGCCATTTCTGAAACAATATCGTCATCAATGTCAAACATTGACCGAATTTCCAAAAATTCGTTTTCAATAGACATCAATAACCGGTGAATTTCTTTGATCCTCTTTGCTGTCTTTGATCGGCACAATTTTGACGGCTCAACATCAGATAATTGAGATGCATAACCAGAAAGACGAACAAAATCATCCTGAATACTATCAATTTGCGAGAATGTTTTTGAATATGAACAATTTGGTCTACAAGTCATGGGAGCACCTTTCATTACAAATTTACGAGTAGGATAACACCCAGGCTGGGCTACCTCAATCTATTAATATCGATAGGGTCAAGTGCCCTGATACCTATCGAAATTGATATATAGATTTTTCCTTCTTCTACTTGCACAATAAGATAATCTCGCCTATAATTTTACTGAACAGATGTTCTAAAATAAACCCTCAAATTTTCTACTGTTACCTCACTTGCGCATACGACTCTAGAATGACCAACTCCCACTTATACAATCAACTACAAGGTCCTCTCTGGATAGATGCATGCTTGTTCAGGGGGGATTTATGCGTTATGAGCCATTACTTCAGGTCAACATAGGGGAGGATTTCTTCGATGCCATCCATTGTGGTTATCAATGATGAAGGATCTGTTCTTTACCAAAATGTGTTCGAAGACGTTCAGGATTTGGTAAAGATCATCCGGGATGGCAGAAATGTGCCTGGTTACGCTTTGGATGATTGCCCAGAAGTGCAGGTTAATGGCTTGATTGTTCTCGCGGGTCAGCCACCTAAACCGAAAAGAAAAGCGCCGGCATTATCCGAGCGGCAAATGAGTGTTTTACAACTACTGGCGAGGGCATATACACCAGATCAAATTGCGCTAAAACTTGGGTTGACCGAAGCGACTATTCGATTACACATCAGTGCTTTGAAAAAGAAATTTGGCACAGATAGCCGTGACCAGATGATGGCGATGGCGGGCCAATTAGGATTGTGCGATCCTTTTGAAACAAGCCCGGTCCATGATCAACAGGAGGATCAGACACGGTCAAGATGATCTGATGAAATGAAGGGGGATTCGTTGTCAGATTGAAGATAATATTATATGATTAGAGGCGAACATATTTTTCATATTCCACATCGCAATCCTTGAAAAGTAAAGCCACATGTCCAACTTTCCGGCCTGGTTTAACAGAGCGTACAAACGATGGAGCCGATCCCAGGCGGGTGAGGAAGATTTCATAGCCTTTTGCGATCTGTTAGGCTATCCACCTTCCAAGGTATTGGGCTGGTTGCATGGCGAATATTTACCTGAAGGGCCAGAAATACTGAGTATTGCGGGGACACTCGGAACAGAGGTTTATTCAACCATTGGTCTTCCTGCAGTGGATCCTGAGTTAATGAAGATTTATCATGCTTTCTCTCATTTGCATGGTGAGTTCCGAAGTCGCTTGGCTCAGGCACTTTGGGAAGCAGAAAATGAAATTGAACAAAAAAGGATTCTCAGCAATTCTGAGGAAGCCAAAGCTATTTTAAATGACGCATTCATTAGGTGGGGATTGACGCAATAAATGGACGCGAGTCATAAAGCTACTTCACTTATTAATCTCCAGTGAAACCAAACACCGATATTCCTGATTAATTTAAACAGTAGAAAGAATACTGCAAATAATGCTTGACAAATAGAAAAGCCTTGCTATAATTTACAGTATGAAATCTACTGCTGTGAATATTTGCGAGGGCTTATGAGGGCTTCCCTGGGCGACATCTCTGAAATTCAGGTTGGTTATCAATCGCGGGAGGGAATCCGCGCGCAATCCGATGGCAGCCACTTTTTACTTCAGGCGCGGGATTTCAACAATCTGCACCAGGTAGATTGGTCCAACCTCACCAGGTTTACCCCTACTGGCTCGACGACCAAATCGGAAATTCAGCAGGGTGATGTCTTGTTCCTGGCTAAAGGACAGGAAAATTTTGCCTGTCCAGTCACCCGCTCAGTCAATCATGTCCTCGCGGCGAACTCATTTTATATCTTACGGCCCAACAAGGCTACGATTCTACCTGATTACCTGGCCTGGTGGCTCAATCAAACGCCCGCGCAGGAGTACATCCAATTGAATCGCAGCGGAAGTTCGCTCCCCTTTCTTTCTGTTTCCGCGTTATCGCATCTTGAAATTCCCGTTCCGGATTTTGAGATGCAAAGCAAAATTGGCGAGCTGGAGTTGCTGCGAAAAAAGGAAGCGGATCTTCTGGGTTTATACCTGTCAAAAAAATCGACTTTGCTCAAAACCGTCTGTCTGAATGCAATTATCGAATAGGAGAAGAAGAGACATGGCTAACTCACATGCAAGCAAAAATGAAATCGGTCAAATTGTCTGGGCGGCCTGCGACACCTTCCGCGGCGCAGTGGATCCCTCAGAATATAAGAACTATATCCTGACTATGTTGTTTGTGAAATACTTGAGCGATTTGCGAAAGGATATCCTCGCGGACTATACTCAGCGTTACAATGGCGATTTGGTTCGTGTGGAACGTGCCATGAAGAGAGAACGCTTTGTGATGCCAGATGAAGGCACATTTGATTATCTTTACGAAAGGCGTGACGCGGCGAATGTCGGTGAAATTATCAACATCGCCCTGGAAAAAATTGAGGATGCCAACAAATCGAAACTGGAAGGGGTTTTTCGGAACATCGACTTTAACAGCGAAGGCGCACTTGGACAAACCAAAGACCGCAACCGTCGGTTAAAGAATTTGCTGGAAGATTTCGCTGATCCCCGTTTGGACCTACGTCCCTCTGTTATCGGTAACCGGGACGTGATCGGAGATGTTTATGAATACCTGATCGGTCAATTCGCAGCGGGTGCCGGCAAGAAAGCCGGTGAATTCTACACGCCGCCAGAAGTGTCCATTCTGCTAGCCAAGTTGGTGCAGCCCAAACCAGGCGATCGCATTTGCGACCCGGCATGCGGGTCAGGCTCATTGCTGATTCGAGTGGCAAAGGAAACCGGAAGCCAGAATTATTTCCTGGGCGGGCAGGAATCCAACGGCTCGACCTGGGCACTGTGCCGGATGAATATGTTCTTGCACGATATGGATGGCGCACAAATTGAGTGGTGCGACACGATTTCCAACCCACGACTGCTCGATCATGATGAGCTGATGCGGTTCAACGTTGTGGTTGCTAATCCGCCGTTCTCTTTGAAAAAATGGGGCGCTGAATTTGCTGCCAACGATCCGTATAACCGCTTCCACCGTGGGCTGCCGCCGGCCAGTAAGGGCGACTATGCCTTCATCAGCCACATGGTGGAAATCGCACTGGAAGGCGAAAGCCGCGTGGGGATCATTGTTCCCCATGGTGTGCTCTTCCGCGGCGCAGCGGAAGGCATCATTCGCAAGCAGTTCATCGACGAGAACATCCTGGAAGCCGTCATCGGGTTGCCGGAGAAGCTTTTCTTTGGCACGCCCATCCCGGCTGCCATTCTGGTGTTCAACAAGGCGCGCAAACCCTGGAACGAAGCGCAAACCGAACGCGACCGGCACATCCTATTTATTGACGCCTCGCGCAACTATGAAAGCGGCACCAATCAGAATATTCTGCGTGAGGAAGACATCAATCGCATCTTCCAAACCTACCTGGATTTTCAACCGATTGAGAAATTCTCCGCACTGGCAACCTTGGCGGATATTCAAGCCGCGGATTACAACCTGAATATCCCCCGTTATGTGGACACTTTTGAAGAGGAAGAAGAAGTCGATATCCCCGCCGTGCAGAAGGAAATCGAAATGATCGAAGCGGAGTTGGCTCAGGTACAGGCGGAAATGAAGAAGTTTTTATTCGAACTGGGTTTACAGGAGTAGCTTATGACAGTTTTCTTGTTTGTTGATGAAAGCGGCAATGATCACCAAGAATCACCATACGAGGTGCTCGCGGGAATTGCGATTAAAGACCGCAATCTTTGGAATCTGATTCAAGAAGTCAAAGTTATAGAAAAGCGCCTGTTTGGTGATTTTTATGCAACAAACAAGATTGAATTAAAAGCAAAAAAGCTGCTCAAGGCGAAGACTTTTCGTCTCGCAAGTCAAATGCCCCCAATAAACGCAGATGACCTGCCTACCTTAGCTCAGCAATGCCTGGCAAATGGTGAAAAAGTGACTCGCCTGCAGTTGACAGCCCTGTCTCAAGCAAAAATATTATACGCTACCCAGGCTATTCAGGCATGTTTAGATGCCGGTGGGCGAGTTTTTGCCAGCATTATTGATTATGACGCAGTCGCTGCTCAACCAGAATTAGGGGAAGTTTCTGGTTTGCCATTTCTTCGCAAAGACTACAGTTACCTGTTTGAACGATTTTTCTATTCTCTTGAGGACACTGGGACAAATGAAATGGGGATGATCGTTTTTGATGAATTAGATAAAGTCAAAAGCCATCTATTACTTGGGCAAATGACCGAATATTTCATCAATACCCGAAAAGGTCAGGAGAGATCGAGCTTGATTATTCCCGAGCCATTCTTTGTTCACAGCGATTTGACCATGGGGGTCCAAATCGTTGATTTGGCTGCTTATATTCTCTCGTGGGGATTCAGAATCAAAGGCATGTCAAAACCAGCTCGCACTGAGTTACAACCTTTGGTATCTGCGTTGTGTAATATGCGGGTACTCAGCAAAAGAGTTGTGCCAAGTATCCGTCGAGAACCTGTTGATATCTGGAGTATCGCATTAATTGACCATTAAATAAAAAAAGGCAATGCAACGCTGGGCGTTGAAAGCCTCCACTTGTTATTATAGGCATTTATAGAAATTTGTCAAGCTGCTTTACAGAACCGCAATCGAAAGAAGGATCACTCTGATGACATTAAGTATAACCGAAAATAATACAAACCCACTGCAGACACCAACGTGTAAGCAATTCTTACAAGTTCAAAGAAATTTCAAGATTACCCATCATAGCAACCTCAATACTATTAAACCTATCTACTTCGAAGGGATCAATCATGACGCATTTCGCCGATAGGGTAATCGACCTAAATAATAAAGAGTACTTCAAGATTTTTGAGGGCTTGTGGAGAAGCGAAAAACCACCACTTATTCAAGTTGGTGTGATTCGTAATACAAATTTTACTTCTACAGGAGAGATCGATTATTCGGATATCGCTTATTTGAATGTTGAGGTTAATAAATTTCGTGAGCGCCGATTAATTAAGGGTGACATTATTATAGAGCGTTCAGGTGGTGGTCCGAAACAACCGGTAGGTCGTGTTGTTAAGTTCAACAAAACTGAAGGCGACTTCAGTTTCAGCAATTTCACTTCCATGGTTCGTATCCAAAAACCAGATTTACTTTTTCCGCAATTTGCATTTTATGTTCTTCTTGAAGTATACCAAAGTGGAAAAACAAAAAATATAGAACGAAGAACTACAGGAATAAGGAACCTTGATTTTTCTTTGTATAAAAAACTGGCAAAATTTCCACTAATTCCCATTTTTGAACAACAATACATATGTAATGTCCTTTCCGCTTGGGACCGCGCCATCGAGCGTGTTCAGCGATTGATCGAAGCCAAACAACAGCAAAAAGACCAATTGGTCTTACAACTACTATCCGGACAAAAGCGTTTTCCCGGCTTTCAGGATGAATGGAAGCAGGTGAGGCTGGGTACCTTCCTGCACCCCAAATTCCGCAAGGTTGTGAAACCAGATGGAGCTTATCTGCGGCTCGGGATCCGCAGTCACGGCAAGGGCACGTTTACTTCAGTCGTGGATGACCCGGAAACCATCGCGTTGACACATCTATTCCAGGCCCGCAAGGATGACCTGATTGTTAACATCACCTTCGCCTGGGAAGGCGCGATTGCCCTGGTCGGTCCGGACGGTGATGGAGCGCTGGTCTCGCACCGTTTCCCGACTTATGTCTTCGATACTTCAAAGATGCTGCCGGAATATTTCAAGCACCTCATGGTAACTGATCGATTTTTCTATGAACTGGTTTTGATTTCCCCTGGCGGTGCCGGTCGCAACCGAGTGATGAACAAAGGCGATTTCCTGAAAATCACGGTCACCATTCCAGGTGTTGAAGAGCAAAAGAAGATCGCCAGCGTGTTGGGTGGGATGGATGAACAAATCGCCTTGTTGAAAAAATACCTGGAGAAGCTAAAAGAGCAGAAAAAAGGTCTGATGCAGAAGCTGCTCACAGGTGAAATTCGGGTGAAGGTGAATTAGGAGGGGAAATATGATCGTATCCGATAATTTATTATTCAACCAAGCTACTTTAAGTGATGCTTTGAGAGCACAGCTTGTGGCTGTTACAAAAGAGGTTGATGGAATATCCAAAGATCAATTTATCGCCAATTTAGACGACCAGATAATTGACCATGTATATTCCAAAATGGCAATTGTCCCTTTAGTTATTTATCGCGATCAAATGAGTCTCACCGACCCTCAAGAGAGCAGGACAGAACGGCGTGATCCCTTTGGTGATCTAATAAGACTACCTGTCATTAGAACAGACTTGACGATTCCATATTCGGGAGAATCCGATTTGTGGAAGATGCAACCATCGACGTTTACATTCAATCCCCCGAGAGGAGATTATTCTCCTCAACGCGGCAATGACCAGGCTGGCATCTTGCGGTTCAAGATGGAATTTGCTCAAGGGGAATACACGAGTGATGCAATAAATGCTGAGGTTGAGCGGAATTTAAAATCCATTGAGGAGTATCTTGGATGGATTAAGCATGATATCGAATCGCATAATCCCCAACTTCAAAATGAAATTAGACGTAAAGTTGCTCAACGCAGAGAAAGATTAGGGATCATCCAGAGTGTTTCAAAAGCATTAAATATCCCTATTCAAACCCGTGAGGGAGCTCCAGGGTTGGCACAATTACCTTTGAAGCAAAAAATTATTCAACCGTTATCCTCACACAACAATCGCCCACCAGAATATACGATATCGAATGAAGACTATGAAAATATCCTCAAAATAATTCGACATGAAGGATGTTCCTATGAACGCACTCCAGAACCGTTTGCAAAACACGATGAAGAGGAATTACGCGACATTCTGATGTCCCATTTGAATGGTCATTATCATGGATTAGCAAACGGCGAGGCATTCAGAAAAAAGGGGAAAACAGATATTTGCATCGAGTTTGATAATCGAGCTGCCTTTGTCGGGGAATGTAAACTTTGGAAAGGTGAGCAGAAACTTTTAGAAGCTATTGATCAATTACTCGGTTATTTGACTTGGAGAGACAGTAAAGCATCTTTGATTGTTTTTAATAAAGATGTGTCTGGATTTACGAAAATCCAGGAAAAAATACCTGAAATGTTAAATCAACACCCGAACTTTGTGAGGGAAATGAAAGTGCAAAATTCTGGTGAATGGCAGATGACATTTCGATCCTCAGAAGATCCTGATCGATTGGTCATTGTCCACGTATTTTTATTTAACTTGTTTGTCACTGCAAAAGAAGAAGGAAACCGTGATTGATCAAGCATCCATAGAATTTTCAGAACTCACCCGCTCCCAGCTTCCGGCGCTGCACCTGCTACAAAACCTGGGCTATATTTACCTCTCCCCGCGTGAAGCAATGGCGCTGCGTGGCGGGCGGGCCGATGCCGTCTTACTGGAAAGTGTTCTTCTCGACTGGCTGGCTAAGAACAATGAAATCCAATACCACGGTCAACGCTACCCGTTTTCCGAGGCCAATATTCATACTGCCGTTCAGGTCCTCAAAGAGACTCTCTCTATCGGTTTGCTGCGCACCAATGAAAGCATTTTCGACCTTCTCAGCCTGGGAAAGAGCCTACCGCAGTCCATCAACGGCAATCTAAAGAGCTTCAGCCTGCGCTATATCGATTGGGAACACCCCGAGAAGAACGTTTACCATGTGGCGGAGGAATTCGTTGTCGAACGCCGCGGCAGTCACGAAACGCGCCGACCTGATCTGGTGTTGTTCGTCAACGGCATTCCCTTTTGCGTGATCGAGTGCAAATCGCCTGACCTCAAGGATCCAATTACCCAAGCGACCTCACAACAGATTCGCAATCAGAAAGAAGATGAAATCCCAGCCTTGTTTCAATATGCCCAATTGCTGCTGGCCATCTCAGGCAATGAAGCCAAATATGCCACGGTTGGTACCCCGGCCAAGTTCTGGAGCGTTTGGAAAGAGGAGAGCGAAGCGTTCGAAAAGAACGTTAAAGCCAGTGTGGATCAGCCATTGAGCCGCATCCAGATTCAGGCACTGTACGACGCCTTTCCGGGCAGACACCGCATGGAAGCGGTCAACAGCCTGAACCTGCCGCGCGTTGTCACCGCGCAGGATCGAGCCATCTACTCGCTTTGCCAACCGGAAAGGCTGCTTGAACTGGCGTATGGTTTTACCCTCTTTGATGCCGGCGAAAAGAAAATCGCCCGCTACCAGCAATACTTCTGCGTCAAGAAAATCATGCGCCGGATCTATGAGCGCGATTCGGAAGGCAGACGATCCGGCGGTGTAGTCTGGCATACCCAGGGCAGCGGCAAATCCCTCACCATGGTCTTCCTGGCGAAAGCCATAGCGCTACGGCCTGATATTCCGGATCACAAAATCGTGCTGGTCACCGACCGGGTGGATCTGGACGATCAGATCTACAAAACGTTCCACGCCTGCGGTAAAGAAGTGGAACAGGCTCGCACCGGTAAAGACCTGGCAGAAATGCTACGCGAAAATAAGCAGCGCATCATCACTACCGTGATTGACAAATTCGATGCCGCGGTTGGGCGTCAAAACGCGCGTAACGACAACCCCAATATCTTTGTGCTGGTGGATGAAGGCCACCGCACCCAATACGGCTCCATGCATGCGCGCATGCGCCAGGCGCTCCCCGAGGCCTGTTACATCGGCTTTACCGGTACACCGGTGATGAAAAAAGATCACGATACTGTCCGGCAGTTTGGCGGCTTGATCGATACCTATACCATCACCCGCGCGGTGGAAGATAAAAACGTAGTGCCTTTACTGTATGAAGGCCGGCATGTCGATCAGAACGTGGATTCGAAAGCAATTGATACCTGGTTTGAACGCATCACTCAGGATTTGACCCAGCCGCAAATTGCAGACCTAAAAGCTAAATATTCCACCACGGACCAGCTCAACAAGGCTGCGCAAAAAGTCCAGCGCATCGCCTGGGATATCAGTGTTCATTATCGTGATAACTGGCAAGGCACAGGATTTAAGGGTCAGTTGGTCGCTACCGATAAAGCTACCGCGCTTTTATTTAAGCAGTTCCTGGATGAGTTTGGCATGGTAACATCAGATGTGTTGATTTCACCCCCAGACGAGCGTGAAGGCGAGGAAGACCTGTATCAGGAAAACGTTCTGGCTGTCCAGCGGTTCTGGAAAGTGATGATGGAAAAGTATGGCAGCGAACGGGAATACAACAAGCAAATCATCAATGCTTTCAAGAATGGTGAAACTCCTGAAATCATCATTGTGGTTGATAAGCTTCTGACCGGATTTGACGCGCCCCGAGATACGGTACTTTATCTGACCCGCAAACTCAAGGACCATACCCTTTTACAGGCCATAGCGCGGGTCAATCGCCTGTACGAAGGCAAAGATTTCGGCTACATCCTGGATTATTACGGTGTCCTGGAGAATTTAAGCCATGCACTCGATCTGTATAACTCACTGCCGGAATTTGATAAGGAAGATCTGGTTGGCATTCTGACCGATATCAGCGAGCCCGTCTCTCAGTTGGCGCAAACCCATTCCGTGCTTTGGGATACTTTCAAAGATGTCAAGAATCGCCGCGACGCGGAAGCGTATGAAATCCTGCTGGCAGATGAGGTCTTGCGTGAGAAGTTTTATGAAAGACTTTCAAAATACTCAAAGACATTATCGATTGCCTTATCGAGTGTTAAATTCCTGGAAGAAACCCCGGCGGAGAAGGTCGAACAATACCGGAGCGATTTGAAATTCTTCTCCAAATTAAAAGCATCTGTTCAGCGGCGTTACGCCGAGGTGGTCGATTTTTCGCAATACGAACCGCGCATCCAGAAACTACTGGACACCCATGTTGGTACAGGTGACGTAGAGCAAATCACTTCGCTGGTGAACATTTTTGATCAGAAGGCTTTCGCTGATGAAGTAGAAAAGCTGCATTCGGATGCTGCCAAGGCTGATACGATTGCCCACCGGACTCAGAAGACCATCTACGAACGCATGGAGCAGGATCCGGTATTTTACAAACGTTTCTCTGAGATTTTGAAAGACGCGATTAAAGCCTACCGGGATGAACGTCTCCGTGAAAAGGATTACCTGGTGCAGGTCACTGAAATCATGCAAGCTGTCCTCAATCGAACGGGAGATAATGTTCCTGTGCGGTTGAATGGGCATGAGGTTGCCAAAGCTTATTATGGAATAGTAAAAGAGACGATTCAACCAGGCGAATCTGGAGAAGACCGCAGTGAAGCCTTTGCCAAAGCTGCACTGGAAGTGGAAAATATTGTTGAAAGAATTCGCATTGTTAACTGGGTGGACAATATCGACGTTCAGAACCGGATGCGAATTGAAATTGAAGACATGTTATTTGACTGGAAAGAGCAGGAAGAAATTGAACTTACCTTTGAGGAAATCGATCGAATTTTAGATCAATCGATTGATGTTGCCCGCGTCAGATGTCCCTAAATCAGAGGCAATTAATGGTAATTATTGAGAGTCCAAAAATGATAACCGTATCCTATTCCAATCTTCAAATTCCCATCACAGTATGGTTTGAGGAGCGGAATCGCTTAAGAATTACGATTCAACCAGATAAAAGCATTGTCGCAAAAGCCCCTCTGGATCACTCTTTAGATGAAGTGCAAGCGAAACTCGAAAAACGCGCCTCATGGATGGCTCAACAATTGGAGTACTTTGATCAGTACCACCCCATTCTACCTGAACGCCAATATGTAAGCGGTGAAACGCACTATTATTTGGGCCGGCAGTATCGGCTAAAAGTGATGGCTGGCAGCGAAAATGATGTAAAACTGATCGGTAAATATTTTGTGTTAACTACAACCCAACCAGAAAACCTGGAAAGAAAACAGCAAATCTTACAGGACTGGTATACCAGGCATGCCAAAGTATTCATACAAAATCGATCAGAGCTGTTTGTTGATCGACTCATTGAGCTTGGTGCAAGAAAACCTGAAATCAAATACCGCAGAATGAACAAACGTTGGGGAAGCTGTACACCTTCAGGAGTGATTACATTCAATACAGAGCTAATCAAGGCGCCGACTCACTGCATTGATTACGTGGTTCTGCATGAATTATGTCATCTAGTGCACGAAGGTCACAATGCAAAGTTCTACCACTTGCTGGATGTTTTAATGCCAGATTGGAAGAAGCGGAAGGAACGATTGGAAAAGGTGATTTTGGTTTGAGAAAAATTACTAACGAAAGGAAGATATTTGAACCATGTCCAATTCGATTCTAGATGATGGCGGCGATTTCCAAACACGTAAAGTCGGTCCAGACCAGTACGAAATGCACATACCAATTCCAACTAATGATGGGTTAGTCGGACGAGAATGTCCTAATGCTGAGTGCTCACCTGGTTACTTTAAGGTGAAATTAGGTACCGGATTAACGGAAGGGCAAGTACTTGCTTATTGCCCATATTGCCGGCAAGAGGGTGAACCAAATGATTTTACAACCCAAGCGCAAATTGATTATGCTTTAAGTGTCCTCAAAAATGAGGTTGTCAAAGGCATCGATAAGTCATTTCAAAAAGCTCTTGGATTAGGAAGTTCTCACAAAAAAACATATGGCTCTGGAATGTTTAAGATGGAAATGACTTATAAATCGAGTAAGCCTGACTATGTTCCACGGCCGCTGGAAGAAGAGCTGCGGCGCGATATTATTTGTCCAAACTGTGGGCTTGAGCATGCGGTTTTTGGTTTAGCAACCTGGTGCCCGGATTGTGGAAAAGATATATTTATGTGTCATGTCGAAACTGAATTTGGCGTTATCCAGAAAGTTCTTAGTATAGTCGATAAAAGGCGTGAGGAATTAGGCGCCAGGGTTGCCGGAAGAGATATTGAAAACGGACTAGAGGATGTGGTTTCAGTTTTTGAAGCTGTTCTTAAAATAATCACAATAAAGCATTTAGCCAACAATGGTATGTCACATGACGAGATAAGCAAGCGTCTTGAAAAAATCAGGAATTCTTATCAGAATATTAACTCGGCCGGGGAAACGTTCCACGCACAGACTGGATTGGATTTGTTTCATAATACCTCACAAGACGAAGTTGAAACATTAAGAACAATTTTTGAAAAAAGACATCCATTAACCCACAATTTAGGCGTTGTTGATAAAAAGTATTTAGAGAGAGTGCGCACTGGGGACACTGAAGGTCGTGAAATTCAAGTGACTGCACAGGAGGTGGAAATCGCTATAGGCATATCGAAAAAAATTATTTCTTCAGTCTACAATCTTTGTACTTAATGAATTAATCGAAGGAGGAAAAATGTCCAAAGGTAGGGATCGTACTGTCTCCCGAAGACCAGATGGAAAATGGGAAAATAAAAGGAATGATGCAATTCGAGCGTCAAGTGTCCACGACACACAAAAAGAAGCTGCGGATGAAGCAAAAATAATGCTTCAAAATTCGGGCGGAGGTGAATTATCAATAAAAGGGATTGATGGGAAAATTCGCAGTAAAGACACAGTCCCACCAGGGAATGATCCTAATCCACCTAAAGATAAAGAGCACTAGAATCATTCCTTGATTAGCAAGAATAATAAAGGAAATAAAAAAGGCTCTGAGTCTCCCCAGAGCCAATTGTGTATCATATTCCAAATCCCATCTGTCCCTCCGGTACTACCTCCTTTCTTCGAGTCCGTCTGACCACCACTGTCTTCTGACTCACCCAATCATCCCAGGTCATCACTTTCGGACCAGGAATGATCACCGCGCTCGGAGTCGTCAGGCTGCCCATCGGATTATGGCTGACTTGCAGATCGTCAGCAAACAAGGTCTGTAGATCAGAGAGCTTCGCGCCCTCTAGCACATCACGAGCAAGCTGAGTGAGAAAGTCGCCTTCCTCCTCTGGAACAATCGCGCCTCCGACCTCATCCCCATAGACGAGCTGCGCGGCTTTCATCTTTTTTCCCATCAAAGCCAACGCTGTTGCTTCCATCGCTGACGAGTACACCGAGAAAATCGCTTTGACCGGCTGTGTCTGTCCCAAACGCCATACACGTCGCACGCTTTGCCACAACGTATAGTAGGGTAGGAATGTGGCGAGTTACCTTTACAGGCACTTTTCCACAGACCCCCCTCCGAACCGGACTTGATACTTTCGCATCATCCGGCTCTCCAGAACTTACATGTTTCGATTAGGTAATTGCTTTCCACCATGTATTGCGACGTGGCATTTCTCACACACCACCAGTGTTTTCCTTTGCATGGCGATCATTCTTATCACCCAGTCAGGTTTCACTTTCCTCCCGCGCCATCGGTTTTTCAGGTCGGCCAGTTTATGAATGTGATGAACTTCGCAGAAACCTTGTGTTCCACAAATTTCGCATTCGTTCGCTTGTAACCGCTGGATCAGGTCTGTACGTGAACTAAAGGCAACATTGCGCCTTCCCATGTTGTCATCAATTGGCTCTAAGCCTGGCTTGATGATTTTCAAGGGGATGCCGCCCCAATAGATATACCGGGTTCCGTTTTTGGTCGGTACTTCCACGACCAGAGCTTTGTAGGTATATCCATTTACTGTGCGTTTTCCACCGTATTTTTGGTAGATTTTTGCCACACTGGTTTTGTGTTTGTTCGCCAGCGTTTTTGTGAAGGCAACTTCCATCACGTATTTGAGTTTTCCGAGTGCCCGCCTATCTGCGGCATACTTGTAGTACTCTGCTACACCACGAAACCGTTGCTGGTAGACGTCCATAATTTGACCGTCCGAGAAGGCCAGCAAACCTGCTTCGTGGATTGGTTTTTCACCGCGTAAGTAGCGTCTCGTTAACTCATCGACCTTTCCATATGGGATACCGAGCCTGATACAACCGTTGACACTTCTGGTTTTGGTGAGTGTTCCTGTCCGAGGTGAGATTTTGTCGTCCGCATGGTAGACACTGATGTCGTACCCTAGAAACCGCGCGTGTTCCGTGCGCGTATGTGTGATGAGGGTTTTGGATGCGCTTAGTTCAAGGTGCATTTGCTCTTTTAGAAACACACCGATAGCTGTCTTGATCGTTTCTGCTTCTGACTTCGGCCCAATGAAACTTAGGATAAAGTCATCCGCATACCTGATATATTGCAACCGCCGGAAATCTGGGTCGTTCACATTTTGCGATGGAATTGTTCGGCGTTCCTGTTCAAGTTCTTTCAACTGTTTTTGATCGCCTGCTTCCCGCGCACATTTGATGTAGTACCCTAACCGGTAGTATTCCAGGTTCGGTGCACGTCTTTTTCCGCGTGTAAATTGCGGAATGAGCACGTCTTCGATGTAAGCATCCAGTTCATTCAGGTAAATGTTAGCCAGGAGTGGACTTAGGATACCGCCCTGCGGCGTTCCGCTGTAGGTGCGGTTATACTGCCAATTCTCCATATACCCTGCCTCAAGCCCCATTCGGATCAGGTTGAGTAACCGGCCATCCTGAATATCTCTTGCGAGAATTGCCATCAAGGTTTCATGGTCGATATTGTCAAAACATCCTCGGATGTCGCCTTCGATGAACCACGCCGCGCCTTTGAACTTGGAGTGCAGATTGGTCAGTGCCGTATGGCAGCCGCGTCCGGGACGAAAGCCATGCGAACAATCCCGAAACCGGGGTTCGTAGTAGGCTTCCAGCACCATTCGCATCACCTCTTGCACTAACTTATCCGTGAAGTTCGGGAGTCCTAGCGGGCGTGTCCCTCCGCTTTTCTTTGGGATTCGAATTCGACGGGTAGGGTGGAAACGAAACTGTTCATTTCGGAGCTGCTCGATGATCTTTTGAATTCGAGCCAGATTCATTCCATCCACCGTGTCGTTTTCCGTTCCCGCAGTAAGCGCGCCACGATTGCGAGCAATCTTGTCATACGCAGCAAGAAATAAATCCTCGCTGAATAGACTTCGATATACCCGCGTGAGAGGGGTTCGCTTTTCACCCATCTTACACATTGCTTGTAGAATTTGTTCGGCTTTTTGCATTACGCATACCTCCATTTCCATTCAAGCTAAAGTTCCTAACTCCCTTCGCCCTGTGGTTGGCTTTCCCAACCGCCTTAGGTGGGCGTTACACCACCGACTACTATGGAGTTTCCGTCGCCATAGGGCTCGCGCCCCTTAGGCGATCCCGCAGTACAGTCATGAATGACGTTATCAGGTCGACTTAGGGTGTCATTTCGTGGTTTGATAGGTCTCATTGACCATTGTTCCCGGCAGGAGGATTTCACAACTCTCAGCCTTTACAAGATGCTGCTGCCAGGGCTTGATCCCAACCGTTGTATCAAGGGGGGCATAGTCCCCAACTTACCACTCGACTTCAAGCAGTTTAGCTTTACCCATATCATCCAGGTCTTGGGGTGACACATACGGTAAACGATTTCCCGCTTCGCCCCTTTTCCGGCGTGCTATTTTCCCGTTCAGGTTTCCCTTTTCGGTAAACCGGATGACCTCGCAGGTATTTTCCTCAACCTGCGGTACGTCACGTACAATCATTCATGCCGTCATGCGGCGCACGAGTGAATATTCGATCTCGAAGAACACCACGGTTGAGAATTGCACCAGGTCAAGACCTGTTTCCACAAGCCGGGGGTTACAAATCAAAACATCGATTGTATTCACACGTTTGGCGATCCATTCCTCTCGCTTGCGTGGGTCAACATTCCCACTCAGGATGGAAACCCTCAGTCCAGTGGCTTGTAGAGGCATCATCACCCGATCTTGAATGTCGCGCGTGCCAGTCTGACGAACATAGACCAGCACTTTACGCCCCTGCTGCTTTTCAACCTTGCAGAAATCTGCCAACCAGTTCTCTTTGGGCAGCCATTTATGGCCATTCGGATTGATTGCCGGCAACTCCATCAGCGGTACTTTCCGCACGGTTTTGCCATCGTCGTCATCCACCTCATCGACCACCACAACCTCATCCCGAAAAGCGGAATTCGGTCGTGCCAGTGTCCATTGAAGCCAGGTAGATAGGTAACGACTGGATTGGATAGCCAGTTGTTTCAAACCGCTGTCCATGCTGTGATATTGCTGTCCCTGGTCATCGAGCATATCCAAGGCAACCACTTCCTCTTTATATGATGGTAGAGCCAGGTTCAGATCCTTCAGGCTCAGGAATATAGTGGTGTCTAGTAACCGGCTCACAATGGCCGGGCTAACGCCCGGTTGTTCCTTAGCCTGATTACGGTAGCGCCGGTTACCAGTGTACACGCCATCTTCGTCCGCATCATCATAGCGTCTTCGTCTTCGGGTGGTTTCAAGCACTCCATATAACCGCGCCCAGCGCTTCTCGTCATGGAAAGCAAAATCACGACGGACGCCATGGTTCAATCGATGCAGCAGCCAGAAAATTGAAGTGCTTTTGCCACCAAAGAATGTCCCGGTGAGCGTTAGCGTCCACTTTACAGCTGTTACCAGTTGATGGAATGCGACACCTCGATCTGATGACTTGGATTTAAACTGATGGACCTCATCGGCTATCAGAAGCTTGAAAGCACCCTTCGCATGTTTGGTGATGTACTCCGAAATACTATGTCGCCTCGCCCCATTGAACTCAAACAAGGGTGTCCCACATGGACGCGTGCCCCATACCGAGTCACCATTGGCATCAAGTTTCGCCCTCCCGTTTGCATCCAACTCCCAGCCAGGGATTTGATTGTGACAGAATTGGCGTTTTTCTGCCAATTCAGAGGCGTCAGTTATCGGAACCACAAATCCGTCCTTTTCGACCATCACGACCTTACCACATCCCGGACAAGCACAGGCATCCACAATCTTTCCAGTCAGTGGGTCTCTCGCTTTCCTGGTGATAACTGCCGGCTGCCATCCAGCCCCGAATTTGGCAGAGGTATGTGCTACTACTGCCACCCATTTGGGCTTTGAACCTCCTTTCTTTTGAGCAGTGTCATAAGCTGCCTTATATTGATCCAGGAATTCACGGACATCGTTCACATCATAAACTTCGTCACTATTCCGACCGATGCGACGGATTTCTCGTGCATATGCTCCTGGGATCACTTCCTCGATTTCGCGGATCCATTTGGGTACGAGGTGTGGAGGACAAAGCACGATTGCAGGATAAGCATCCAGCAGCTCTATCACCCCAGTTGATATTGTCGTCTTCCCGGTACCCATTTCTGCTTGGCAGTTGGCCACGCCATTTCTGCGAATTGAACGAGCTAACGCCGCTGCCGCATGTCTTTGCGCAGGAAGCAATCCAGCACGCTCTTGTCCGGGAAGGGCTTTTCGTTGTGTACCAAGCCTATCGAGGGCTGAAATTTCGTTTGCAGTCGGGTCCAGATTATAGATGGGTTTATAGGTTTCCAGGACATGCGCAGCGATCTTCTCGCCGTGAACTTTCATAAACTCTGAAAGACCTTTAACGTCCTGGATCACCTGGATACCATCCTGTTTCAGCACAGCCACCGTAGTAACAAAACGATCCTTGTAGGTTTCAACGACTGTATCCGCTTCTTTGGCATCCGGCTGCTCAGTCTTTTCGACCACCTTGATCACTCGTCCCTTGATCAGCATTGGCCTACCCTCTTCATCAGTCAACTTCACCGTGCCCATCATGCCAGAGGCCATGAGCATAGCGATATGTCCTTTCTTCAAGGGCATGACCGGTTGGGAGAGTTGAGCCAGACCACGCGTTGGGCGAATCAGGTCAAGCCAATCACTGGTCTTATGGACACCTGCTTCCTTCGTGGCTTCAACCACCTCTTCCGGTTCCCAATCCGTTCGTTTTAACACTACTGGTTTGCCATTTGCACCTCGTAATGGCGCAGGCAACAGTTCATAGATCGGTTCAACAGCGGAATGGATGGGCTCCAGTTCAGTTGATGCCAGGCTTTGAAGCGAAAGAATCTCCTTGTCTGTGGGCAACTGGTAGAGCTTGCGCTTGTAGGCCAACACCACCACCTGTTTGAATTTCTCGTACAATCCGTCCGGAAACCGATAGATCGTGATGGCTTCATAATGTCCGGCCAAAAACCGAGCAACTTCAATCATTCCCAGAATTTTCTGTGGGATGATATAGGTCAGCAGCCCGCCACGCATCAATTTGGAGGTGGTTGTCTTGAGAAAATCCCATTCCAGTCGTTTTTGACCCTCAAAACGGTCAAAGTCATAAGGCGGATTTAAATAGAGCCAGGAAATGCTTTCATCACTCAGAACACAAGCCTGCCAGGGAGCCTGGAAAACCTTATCCATCACGTTTTGAGCTTTCCCTGCTCGTTCAGGTGAGAGTTCAACCCCCCAGGTTTCGCAGTTGAGTGCGTTGCCCAAGGAAGAAGCAGCTTTTCCTTCGCCTGCGCATGGATCAAATAACCGCCCTCTTTCGCTGGGCGGTTTCAGGTAAGTGCGGATGATCTCGACAACCGGTTCATCCGTGGGGTAATACCCCATTCTTTCGATTGCTGGTGGACGCATTGTTCACTCCTTTACGAAAAAAATTCCCGTAGGAGACGCGTCCAACCCCTTGAGGGGATGAAAAGCGCCCCCTCCGGGGTGATGTAGTGAGTAGTTTTACTTGTTCAATCAGATGGCCAGTGAGATTTCCTCCTGTGCTAGTAACTCGGATATCAGTTCTTTCCAGTCAGCTTGCAGGTCAATTCTGGCACCAAGGATACAATCGCCACCTGTGGCCAGATCTTGAACCAACTTGCGGCTGCGAGCTTGTTTCCAAAGGACTTCTGACCATTCATCCAGGATCGGCACCTCCAGAGCTTCTTTGATTCGTTCAACGAAAAGCTGTATCAATTCCTTTCCTGGATCAGGTGTTCCTCGAAAAATAAGCAGATATGCACTGAGGTCTTCTGGTTCCCATTTTCCAGGAAGCGCAAGCCGAGATACAAACCCGACATGATGACTGGTGTATTCAGGCATGGCTTGCCAGGCTTGTTCATACTTATCAGTGGGAATCAGGGACACATCGCTTAGGCCGTCCTGAGTCATTTGTAGGGATTTCCCGCACATAAGAGTCACTCGCAGTGACTCCAGGCTGGTCTTGTAACCTACCAGACCAATGTACGGGAGGTTGTGATCGGTGTCATAGGCATAGCCGGTGGCATGTGCCATTGCTTGCCCGTTCCGAAGTTTTGGTACCGCTTCAGGAAAAAGACGATCACCCGATTTGGAATCCCCGCTTTCCTTAGGAACAATCTTCCAGACAACAATTCCAGAATTGATTCGAGCCAGTTCTTCGTTGACCTCTCTCAGAACTTCGTACAGACCTTTCCAGGGTTGTGCTCCGGTAAAGGTAACACTGGTTTCGCCGCATTGAATACGGATACTCCGGTCCTTTACATCGAGGATTGCTTCACCTAGAGTAAGAATTCGGTAGTTAGCTAACACTTGGGGTAGTTTCTCACCCGATGTTGCAGTAAATAGGTAAGCTCCGAGTTCCGAATCGTACTTAAGGAAGCCGGCTTTACCAACTGCATAATCGTATGGGTAAGCTGCCCGTGTCAGTTCCTGCCCTAGGTCTTCTCTCGCAGGCAAGCCGCTGCCATCCTTATAAGCAGCGATGATGATCTTGCCCTCCTTCTGCCTGGCAATAATTCGGTTCACTTTTTCGCGCAGGTATTTGTCTTCGTATACATTCATGTGATCCTCCTTTGGATTAGATATGGATTGAATAACCAACGTTGAATTGTAAAAATAGCCAACGTTCTTGCGTTTCTGTATGCACTGCATAACAGAACATCAAACCAGGTGCCTGAAACTTGAATATTGTTTCAGCAACCAGGTTTCATGCCCTGTCCATTCGCATGTAAAATGAAGAAGGCCTTTTCATATCCGCCACAAAAACGAAAGCCGGACTTTATTATGAAAATTTATGAAATCGATGGGAAAAAATATCGGCTCCCCAATGAACTTACCGATTTTCAGTTACAAATGTACATTCACTTGATAAATTGGAAATGGGCTCATCTGACTCAAGAATCGGGATTTTTCAAGAACTCTCCTTATGATGCTTTGCTACCAGATGAATTGAAATCACAGGGTTATCCGCTGTATCGCCCAATAAAGAAACGTTTCCTGGATCATCAACAACGATTCCCCTTCAAGTCCCATAAGTTTCTTGGACATATGGCGAGTTCTCAGGCTGCATGCGCTAATTTGTTCTTGCCTCTCCTCGAGGATCCGCTGGTCGCTGCCAAGGTTCTAGTTGCTGTAAAAACAGACCTCAAGTCAATTGCGACGGATCATCTAGACAGAGGATTTCGGATAGAGTTTTGGGACGAACCGGACAATGTGCTTAATGACCACACAAATGTGAGCGGAACCGACGCAGATATTGCCATTGCATACTATGATCATGAGGGCAATCTCAACCTATGGATGATTGAACATAAACTGACGGAAGTGGAGTTTACAACTTGCGGAGGTTTCAAGAGCCCGGGGCGCACTCCCTCACATGCCTGTGCACCAGCATCCGCGATTCTGGATAATAAAAATCTTTGTTATTACCACAGCAGATGTAAATTTCGTTATTGGGATATTACAGTGCAAGATACTTCACCGTTTAATACCGACCGTATTAGAGATTATGACGAATGCCCATTCAAAGGAGGCATGAATCAGTTGTGGCGGAATCAGCTGCTTGCCACAAGCCTTGAAACATCGCCCTCTCCCAAATGGCCTTACAAGAAAGTATGTTTTTCGGTGGTGTATCATCCTCGGAATGATTCCTTACAGCCATCCATTGATGAATTTCAAAAATTGATTGGTTACAACGACCGGTTCTTTGCGTTTTCATCGGAAAAATTAATAAACCGAGCCAAAGAGATAAATGAGTCAGCTTTATCTGAATGGGTACGCTGGTATCAAGAACTCTATTATTTCTAACCAAGAATCCGGAGTTTCATCGGAAAGGTTTACGGGGAAGCCCAATGCTTCCCCGTGATTATCTACCTTCCATCGATATGCATGGGCATTAAAACGTATAAATTCTCCTCATTTCCTGTCGAATGGAGAACCGCCGGTGTGTTGTGGGCATTCGCCTCAATGGTCACATTTTTGGTAGTAATGGCTTCCAAACCATCTTGCAAGAATTTCACATTGAATGCGATCTCCAATTCCTGTCCTTCAACCGCGGCTTCAAGCTCTATCTCGCTGGCGCCGGTCTCATCGGATTCGGCCAACAGTCTGACCCTCCCTGTTTGATCAGCTCCGGGTTGAAGGTGAAAGCGCACCACATTGCTCCCTTCGCGAGCAATGATGCTGGCCTGTTTGCAGGCTTTGAGCAGGTCACCCGCGTCAAGGACTGCTCTGGTCTTGTGACTTTTGGGTAGAATCGCCTGGTAATCGGGGAATTTCCCATCGATCAATTGTGAGACCATCTGCACATTTTCACAACGGAACACCACCTGGCTACCATTCGGAGGTAAAACAAAAGTGATCCTGGCTGTTTTTGTCGCGTTCAGGATTCGCACCACCTCTTTCAATGCGGCAGCCGGTATGATTAACTGCTTCTTGGCAAACGGTTCTGGAAGGATCGCTTTACAGATAGCGAGACGGAATCCATCCGTTCCGACCATGGATACGGTCTTTCCTTCCATGCTCATCAAGACTCCAGTCAGAACAGGTCGGGTATCATCCATGGAGGCAGCGAACGCAACCTTTTGGATCATCTCTTTGAACATACTTGCGTCCATTGAAACCCCATTGGTGATAGGGTACTCCGGGATGGTTGGAAACTCGGATGCATCAATTCCCTTGACGATCCCTTTATAAGTTCCGCACTTCAGTGAAACTTCCGGTTTCCCATTTACTGAAAAAACAACCTCGGGATCTGTTAGACTATTGATCACATCGGTCAGTGTTTTGGCAGGTAAGGTCAAACCCAGGTCACCGTCCAAATAGGCATCCATCCAAACCGTGACACCCACGGTCAAGTCGGTAGCCGAAAGACGAAGCTGGTCATCATCTTTACTTAGCAAAATGTTCGATAAGATCGGTAGGTTGGAGTGAGAACCTACTGCTCGTCCAACAATTGCCAGACTTTCAGAAAAAGTATTCTTTTGAACAGTCACTTTGCATGTCATTCTGTATCTCCTTGTTGTTTTGTTTTACGAACTGGGCGTTTGATCGTCCAACCAGTGTTCAAGTGCAGCAACGAGTTTCTCGTCTTCTGCAATTTGCGACATGAGTTCATCCATGCTAGGGAAGTGCAATAGCTGTTGCTCCAATTCCTCGACCCAGTTCTCCATTTCTTCTGATGAAAGGGAGAGAGGCTTTTCCTGCTTTACTCCTTGTTTCCATTGGGTTGCTTGAAAGCGATCTGCTACTTTGCATGACGCAACGAAAGCCTGCCGCTCAACAAGATCGATGATTAAGTGATAGTCTGCAGGACATTCTGAAGAACCCAGGTTGAAACCTGTCAGGAGAGGATGAACCAGTTTATGTCGCACATAAGCCAGGTAACCTGGCCAGAGACCAGTAAAGGTCACCAGACCATCTGATACCATGACCTCATCTCCGCAAGGTTCCCACCAGAAGGCAAGATAATGGGCACCCCGATAATTTCGGTAACCCACTGCCTGTTCTAGAAGTGGCGCAGGTGGAACAGGGATTTTGAGTTGGATCATCTGTTTTTCCATATAACTCCTTTGTTACAAAATAATCTTCGAGTGGATAAGTATCCGGGTCCGGTTCAAGATCATGCTTTTCCGCTTCAATCTCAACCCAATTAGTGAGCACGTCCAGTTCCTCTTCTGTCATGCGTGACGGAGGAGGAAACCAATCAATCCAATCCCCTTCGGGGACGTACCGGTCCGATTCAGGCGGACTGTCACCCAGACACTCTTCATCAAACTTGCCCAGGATGAAATCTTCCAATGACTTCTTGCAGCATTCATCTATTAGGGCAATTTCTGCTTGAACCAGTTCCCAATTCACATCTTTTTGTGTTTCGCACAAAACCTCCAATTCTTCCTCCTTTGGTGAAATAATCCAACGTTTTGCTCCTAAATAAACCAACGTTGAAGCTATCTACAGACCAACCATCAAAAGGTTGATCCATACATTTGCGCCAACGTTGTTCGACACGCAGGGGTTCAACCCCTGCGTGTCTTATAGTGATTAGAATTCGTCAAATAAATCTGCAGAAGCACCACCATCTGGCCAGTAGGCCTCATCATCCCCGAGGCGGATTGCGTTTTCGTATTGCTCCGTGAGAGGACCTTCGTCATCATTGTCTAAATTCGATGTTATGAAGGCTGTGACGGTTGGGTGATCCGTTGTAAAAGTACGGATAGAACTTCGCCAGAAAAGTACATCATCGTTCTGAAGAACTTTCTGGACACCTTGCGCCAGGTCAATCAAAAAGTCTTCTTCCAACCGATCTGGAGGAAGACCGTGATCTGCCAGGGTATGAGCGATCTCTTCGGCAATTTGTCCCCAAGTAATGGCGAAAGCAGGTTTATCCATCGGGAATCCAGCCTGTGCCAAAATCTTGGAAACCTCGAAACCTGATTCCAGGTATTCAAGCTGTTGTAAGGTGGGTAATTGATCCATTTGATCCTCCATGAAATTAGCGGTTAAAAAAAGCAGGTTGGTAAGTATTCATTGCCGGCAGATATACCCCGCACATGCGCTTGTACAGCTCTACGACCAGAAAGACATCGTTTCCAGCGTACTTACGCAACGTTTCCGGATCCATGTTGACCACTTGAGAACCATCCAAATCAGGTAGCGGGTTTTTTATCCCGTAACGTTTGCAAACCCATTTCAATCCTTTGGCCTGTCCCCAGTTGTAGAGGATTGCCATTAGATCGAGAGTTGGATCAATGCGAAATTTGGAAAGTTGTGGTTGGATCGGAACCTGGATGCCAAGATCGAACGACCGTCTGAGTAAATAAGGCAAGTCAAAACCGATGATGTTGTAACCGCATGAACGGCCATCGGCTTTTGCGAACAAAGACCAAAACCAACGGATCAGATCGCTTTCGGTTTTGGTTTCAGGATCACCAATCAGGTGAACCTCTACCGAACTTTCAATCCCGTTTTGAAGCGAGATGGCAATAACCTTACCCAGATCAGCATCTAGCGGTGCCTGAGCTATTTGTTCTGCTTTCTTTTCGGTGATGTATTGGGCAATCTTGACCTGATCTTTGTAGTTGGCAGGAGCAGAAGGCTCGGGTAAGAGCGCAATTGCATCCGCATTAGCAGTGGTTTCAATATCAAAAAACAAAATGGATTTCATGTCGATCTCCTTGTGTTCATTCGTGGATTATGAAAATCCCAACCCTTTTTCCTTCAGTGACACCCATCGTGATAATCCAATGACCAAATGGTCCAGGACTGACACATCCAAGAGCTTGCCGGCTTGGACAATGGCGCGAGTAACGCTGACATCTTCGGGACTGGGTGTAGGATCTGTGCTGGGATGGTTATGTGCAATCAAGATAGCCGCCGCGTTCCGCTGCAGTGCTGGTTTGAATAACTCACCAACCCGCACCATCGAGGAATTAAGCGATCCGTGATATATCTCAATCACATCCAACATGCGGTTGCGTGTGTCAAGCGGCATCACAACCATGAATTCTTGTTCACGATGTGCAAGCATCGGCATCAAGATTTGAGCAGCATCTCCAGGTGAATGAATTGTTGGGCGTTCATCTTCGGGTTGAAGAAGCTTTCGTCCAAGTGCTAAAGCTGCTTTGAGTCGCAGTGCAGTCAAGTTGCTTATGCCCGGTACTTTGGCAATCTCATTCACATGTGCCTGGGCAATTTTCTGGATCGTGCCAAATTGTGCCAGCAGCTGTTCAGCGGACTCAATTTGATTTGAACCACCTATGATGACTGCCAGCAATTCAGCCAGACTGCATGCATCTGAATCCTTGCTTACCCGGAAAGCCGGCTGCTCACGAACGGGCAGGTGCTTGAGCCGGGGAAAGTTGTAAGTTTGAGGGTGTGCACTTTCTATAAGGTACGGTTGTAGGTTGTTCATGTCTGTCTCCTGTGAAATGGGGGACAGATCACCCCTGGAGGGATGCTGTCCCTCCATTTTGCCCTTTGCGGGGTCCATTAGGGTCCTGTAATTTATGCGGTCGGATCGTATCCGGTTTCAAGAAATACCTTGCGGCTGATTGCTTCGCATTCTTCCCAGGTCATCAATTCATCGCGCCGCACACCTGGGTATCCAGGTGCAGGAGGTATAAGCCAGGGGTTTTCTGCAAGGTTCTTTTTTATCCTTTCAGCTTTTGCATCCAGGAAATGACGCAGGCCGCCTTTTGTGCAGCGCCAACCCAATTCCTTGGTGTACTTGCCATCCCAATTCCGATCGCGGTAAGTCTTGCTTCCACAAATAGGACAAGGTGGCATCCCTTCTGGATCAGGCGCTCGTGCACCACCAGCTTGAAGATAAAAACGAACAGCATCAATCGCTTCGCAATAAGCCGCACCGCAAGAGCACTCCTTGTTTTTATTGACCCTGTGAAAACGATGTTCACTGCCCGAACCAAAATCAACCAGGTATTGATATCCCTGGACGGAAACGGATGGCGTGAACACCGTAAAATCTTCCCGGATCATTGCACTGCCATGCGCTTTTGGGATCCCCTGACTGCTTCTAACCATAACTGCGGTTCTACTCGGAGCAAGTTCGGTCTTCATAAGCACTCTCCAGAAACCAATCCGCTGGAAGCAAGTGATCCTGCGGAGAAATTTGGACTTCTAGTTCTCCTGGTTCAATCGTTTCACAGATTGGTACTTCTTCAGGATCATTCTCAACACGGACATCTCTCAAGTGAGGGATATGAACCACCGTAGTGCTGTCCTGATAAGGGCCACCGTGGCTGTTCTTGGTAAATGGCTCCAGTCCATTGAGCGCGCGCACCCATACTGTTCCAGGTCTCGGGCCTTTTCCCACTACCTCAACGGGAATGACCGCATCTCCATAACATGTACCGATTGTGATTTCAGCTTTTACCATGTGTTCCTCCTGTGTTCTTTCAATAGGAATGAGAAAGGACATGCCATTCAGAGCATGTCCTTTGTTGTGATTCACCGGTGCGTTTTGACTCTGGCTAAAATGGAATTTCGCTTGGGTCTAAATTTGGCGGTACCTGGGTATTTACTGCGGGTTCTGCTTCCTCCTGGTCTTCACGTCCAGAAAGAAAACGTACGGTCGAGGCGGTTACTTCGAATGAAGCGCCAACCTTTCCATTGTTTTCCCAGATATGTGGCCCACCAGTTTCAGGATCGGGGGTCAGACGCCCTTCAACTAATACCTTGCTTCCTTTGTGTAGGAATTCATTGCAGGACTCTGCTTGTTTTCCCCACACAGTGACACGGAACCAGGTTGTTTCTTTAACAGGCTGTCCATTCTGACCGTTGTAACGACGATTTGTGGCCACCGATAAGGTGGTCACCGGTTGTCCGCCAGGTGTAAAGCGCATTTCAGGATCTTTCCCCAAATTTCCGATGAGGATAATCGTTTGGTACATTGTGTTTTTCCTTTCTCTTTGGTATGTGATTTTTTACGCTGCAACGGATGCAGGCGTCGGTGTGGCGCGTTGACTGGCTAGCCAATTACGCAATTCATCCTTCGTGGCAGGAACTCTCCCGGTTTTCTCCTTAAATTGGTCGAATGCCTCCTGTTCTGAGACATTGCCATTCACGGAGACACCATCCCCATACTTGCGTACGATAGATGTGGTGGGATGCATTGAATTTGCTTTCGAAGTTGGAATTGCCGTAGATGAGGTGCCATTGGATCGGTTTTGATCAAGGCCTGCGTTCTGAGCAATTTCCTTGTCATACAGCAGATTGCCGAACTGTTCACCCAACTGGCGGAAGCAGCGCTTCAGACAGTCTGTGGCTGAACCTGCCAACGCCATATCAAGAGCTTCGGGTGTATCACCAGTGAAGACACAACGACCGAGATCGGCGTGACTGTATGTTTTTCCGTCCAGATCGACAGATACTTTGCCGGTGATATACACTAAACCGACTTCCTCGGTCTGAACATTCCCAGTGGCATCCAGGGCTGGAATCTTGCGCTTTTCCTGCTGATTCCAGATCAGCACCTTTTTTTGCCAACGCACGATGACCGGATCACCAATCAAGTCAAATGACCAGGTAAATCCGAAGATACTATTGGCTCGATCAATAACGTCGTATCCTTCCAGATAGGGGACGGATCCCATACCTGGCGCTTGGCGGCGTTTGACGCGAGACATGTCCAATGGCTGGCGAAGTTCCCAGAGGATGCGGCTCAGCCGGTCGCTCAGGTTCCCATCATTTGAAGGGATGGTTTCATTCATGTGACTCTCCTTTTCTTGAATTATGTAAATTTGTGGTTGCGCCGCTTCTAAAAGGCGGACACCTTCAATGTGTTTGCAGAGAATCTGAGGTCCCCGCTGCTGATAGTCCATACAGGTACACGCCCAATTGACCTCTTCAGAATCACCTTGAGATGGTCTCAATGAGACTACATACGGTAGCTTGTCGCCATTTTTGACCGTCCATTGGTGGGGATTGGTTCGGGTGACCTGGAACTTGCCAGCGAGAATCGCAGATTGTGCACGTTCAGTACGTTCAACTTGTGCTTGGGTAAGGTCTTGTGTTTTTTGCATAATCCTCCTTGTGGAAATATCCGACGTTGATTAACAAAAGATCGATTCGAAAGATCAACTCATGGCTAAGCACCAGGAGTGTTCCGACGTTATTTGCTACCCGTGAATAAACACAGGGCAGAAAACGACAATGGTGAAGACTTTTACTTCATCGCTGACATTTGCAGCCCTATGGATGTGAGAATATATGGGTGGGATGAGTCATTCATCCCACCCACACAGTATTGTTTTCTCCTTGTGATATGAACCTTTCTGCTTCTCAGCACGCCATGACGCCTCCTGGGAGGAAAAGGTTGTTTGTTAAAGTGCAAGCCCACTATCCTGGGACTCCCGGAAATAAAATGGAGGATCACTCGCTCCCAATACCAAAGGGAGCTTACGATGACAGTTCTCGAAATCCAGCTTGC
>PHBZ01000058.1:0-19865 GCA_002840755.1 Chloroflexi bacterium HGW-Chloroflexi-10
AATCGTCAGGCGAAGAAGTGCGTTTCTCCTGAGTACCCGAAGTACCCTCCTTCTCAAAGCATACCCTGCCCACCTGCTTGCCCGGAAAACAAATCCTCAGGCGAGCAACTGTGCTTATCCTTCGCGGATTGACCCACCAAACCCACCTTTTTAAACCATATTGTCCAGGCAACCTGCCTATTTGTGCAATTATTTGTCTGGACAACCTGCCTTTAAAGGCAGGTTGTCAAACAGATCAAACCCTGTCATACTGATATCGCACTGAACAAAAATTCTAACCAACGCCGCGCGGTAATGCCTGTCCCGACGCAAAGCGACGAAAAGAGACAAATACCAACGCCACCTTTACAACCGTTTATAAATACAGGAGTGAAATTCATGCGCTCAATGCCAATTACACAAAAAAAGAGTATTTTCTCTTCCTCAGTACTCAGCACTCAGAACTCAGTACTGCTCTTCCTTGCTTCGTCTCCCATTCGTTCCAAAACGAATACCTGCCAAAATATACCCAGCCCGCCCTTCCCGACGAAGCCACCCCCACCCATGCCGGTCATTTCCCGGAAAAACATTCGTTCCGATTGGAATTTTTTTTCAACGAATACGCAGCGCGCTCAGATGCGCCTACAGCCCTCGCCCCCAGACAAGGGTGGGCTGCTAATTAAAGATGAAACCCAATCCATTACTGTCCGGACCCACCCGAAAAATAATCTCCCCCTCAAGTCTGAGACACATTCAGACCAGAGGCTGATCTCACCCCACCTCAAACCGCATACACTTTAGCGTGGAAATAAACCAGAACTTGTCTCAACCAGGCCAAAAGCAATTTACCCGCTTGAACAGGTTCGCAAAGAAAAGAGGCTAAACAATGCAACAACCAATGATAGAAGTAAACCAGGTGCAGCGCATCCTGCACGGCGCCGGACGTGATCTGCACATCCTGCGTGACGTGTCTTTTGCAGTGGCCCAGGGTGAATGGGTGGCGCTTACCGGTCCATCCGGTTCGGGAAAATCCACCCTGCTGGGTATTTTGGCCGGGATCGACCAGCCCAGCAGTGGTTCGGTCAAACTGGACGGAGTTGAAATCAGCGGCATGCCGGAGAAAAAACTGGCTCGCTTGCGCAATGAAAAAATCGGGATTGTTTTTCAATCCTTCCATCTGATTGAGAGTATGACCGCCCAGGAAAACGTCGAGGCCCCGCTCTATATCCACGCCCGGCGAAAAGAAGCGGTCATGTTGGGCGAGGAGATGCTTGCCCGTGTAGGTCTGAGTGATCGCCGTCACCACCGTCCTTTCCAGCTCTCGGGTGGAGAACAGCAGCGCGTCGCCATTGCGCGTGCCATGGTAGGCGGGCCATGCATTCTACTGGCCGATGAACCCACCGGCAACCTGGATTCCGCCACCAGTAAACAGGTATTGAGTATTTTGCAGCAGTTGCGCGCACAACTCAAGTTAACCATCGTCATGGTTACTCACGACGCACGCATTGCCGCGCTGGCCGATCGTTGCCTGCACATCATGGATGGGCGACTGGGTGGGCCGCAATTTCCGGCCGTGCTGAAAAACACCCCTCAGGAAGTGCCGGCATGAGCACCACCAATTTCTTTCTGCGCACGGCCGTCAACAACCTGCGCCGTGGTGGGCAGCGTATGCTGGTGGCGATTTTATGTATCGCCTTTGGGGTGATGACTCTCATCGCCATGACCTTGCTTTCCCAATCTATTGAACGCATGCTGGTGCTCGAACCACCGCAAATGATCGGCGGCGATCTCACCCTCGATCGCGAAGCCGAGGATATCATCACGCTGGAAAACGAGGATACCCTGCGCAAGCTCCAGGCGGATGGTAAACTTGAGCAGTATACACTGATTGCTTACACCAATTCCTTAAGCATCCGCCTGCCGCAATCGGGTGATCTGGAGTTTCCCTCAGTTGGGATGGGCGTGGATCCACAGGTCTACCCGCTGGCCGGTAAGCTGACCCTGCTCGAACCCCTCAATGCCGTTCTGGCGGATCTGTTACTTCAACCCGGCGATGTGATTATCACCCGCGATCTGGCATCAGCATATGATCTGGAAATTGGCGACCCGCTGGTTCTCTCCGATTTACGCACGGCAGCGCCGCTTTCCGGCACGCTGCGCGGCATCGCCAGTGATACCCCTAACCATCAGGGTAGTAAGGTATATTACTCCCGGGAAACCGCTGAACAACTCGCCGGAGGGCGGCGTTCGGCGAATACCGTTCTGGTAAACGCCGCCGACCCGGAAGCATTAAGCACCGATCTGGAACAGGCTGGTTACCGTGTCTTCACTGCCCAATTTCTGGCCAATGGCGATAAAGCCACCCAGGAGACCTTTGAGTTTGGCTTGAACGGCGCTGGTATGTTTGGCTTGCTCATCAGTGCCGTGGCAATTGCTAATACGATGCAGGTACTCTTACAGCGCCGGCGCAAAGAAGTGGCCATCTGGAAGACGATTGGCTATACGGCTGCGCAGTTGCAGGTGTTGTTTGTGATGGAAGCCGCTATGGTGGGCGTGATTGGCAGCTTGCTGGGCGCAGTGCTCGGGGTGGGGCTTTCATATGGCCTGGTGGATATCTTCAGCCGTACCACCACCCTGCTGATCCAGTGGGTATTTTCCTGGCCGCATTTTCTGACAGCTATCTTGATTGGCATAACAACCACCATTATCTTCGCGTTGTGGGCAATTATCTCCACCAGCCAGGTGCATCCGCAGGCATTGTTAAGGAAGGAATCCATGAACATAAAAACCATATCCAAAGGCCAGAGTCTGCTGTTGGGGCTTGGTGTTTTTATTCCTTTTATGATCACCGCCGGTGTGGTTATGGGGTCTGTATGGAAAGGGTTCGCCATCATTCTGGTAGCGTTTTTCGGACTGGCCGGTTTTGGCATTGCCCTGAATCTGTTTGTCGGGTTGGTTGTGAAGCTCTTACCATTCTCGCGTTGGCCGGTGGGTCGTCTGGCGCGCAATCATTTGCGCCGGCGTGAGCTTTCGCTGATCTTCGCTATGACCGCTATTTTTCTGGGCGTAATCATTCTAACCAGTGGAATTATCACTACCAGTGGCGCCAAAGCCGTGGTGGATATTCTCTCCGCCAATGAGAGCCTCAATAACCTGGCTGTGTATGTGCCGGCCGATCAGGCCGCTGCTGCGCAGGATGTGTTGCAGGCAAACCACATCACCGAGTATTACAGCGGCTCACAGACCTCGGTTTTGTCGATTACAGCGCAAGCGGATCCGGACGTAGTCATTACCCCTCTGCTCATCGGGCGGCCGGAACAATCCGAATACACAACTTATGGGGAAGCCTGGGGTAGTCAACCGGATGGTGTTTACGTGTTGGGTATGCTCGATCTTCCTCTGGGCAGTACGCTGCATGTAACCTTCAAGGACGGCACTATGCATGATTTTGCGATAGCCGGTACGTATGACGTAAACCAGTCTGTCGACCAGCCCGGTTTAATGTGGGGTGTGCTGCTGCCGGAGGAAGCGCTGCGTTCCGTAACATCGGTGGAGAGCGTCCGCTATTTCGCCCGTGTAGACGAGAACAACCTGGCGCAAACCGCCCAAACCCTGGAATCTGCCCTGCCGCAGGCTACCGTGATCAACCTCATTGATTTTTCCGCGCGTGATACTGCCTACATGCAAAACCTGTTTGTCTTTGTCGCCGCTCTGGCCGGGCTTTTATTACTGGCTGGCGGCTTGTTGATTGCCAACTCGGTCAACTTAGCCATGCTCAACCGCCGCTATGAAATCGGTGTGCTCAAGGCAGTCGGCTACGCCCGCTGGCATATCCAGCAGACCTTGATGGTAGAATATAGCTTGATTGCTGCGATTGCCACCTTTGCCGCTCTGGCGTTGGTCGGCGGTGGTATGGCCATAGCCAGTGCTTTATCCACCAGGAGCGGTATGCTCTCTGAGACTCTGAAATTGCTCCAATTGTCCTTCCCAACCATGCTGGGCGTCGTCGTTTTCACGATTGGGTTTGTCCTGTTGACGATTCTGGCTGTTACCTGGCAGCCAACGCAGGTTTCACCCGTCGTCGTATTGAATGATCACGAGTAAATGGGAGAATATGTTTACTTTCTTTAAAGGTTTACGCGGTAAATTAATTTTCACCTATGTAAGTGTGACGGTATTAACTCTGCTGATATTGGAGATTCTGGTAGTTGCCGCTGGAATACTGCTGAGTGATCTGGCAGATGCTGATGAGAAAGAGTACCTGAGTGATGTGGTTGTTACCCTCTATCCACAGGCGCGCCAATATTTGCAGCCCGGAAAGGAAGACCTGACCGGGCTGCAGGATTGGCTGGATCAGGTGCTGGATTCCGGCTATGCCAGCCTGGAACCACAAAACATATTCGACAGCCCGGTAGCCAGAATTGCGGATGATACTTCCCTGTATGTGCTATCGCTGGATAAAAAAATCCTGGCGCAAACGCCCTCAGGCAGTGATAATCGTGTTGGGCAGATCTATACGCCGCCGTTTCCCGCCGCTGAGGAACTGATGCAATATGCGTTGGAGGGAAATCGGGGAATCAGTAAATTGAACAGCCTGACCGCCGCTGGAAATTACTGGTTGGTTGTCCCGGTTAACCAGACCGATTGGGAATCTGCGCTGGTTGGTTTAATCATTGTCGAGGTCGAACCGCCGCCGCCCATGTTCCAGCAGATTTTACCCAGCCTGGTGGGGGCTATTCTCATCACCGGCGTCCTGTTGTTAATTGCGGTGGTCCCGTTTGGCGCTTTGTTCGGGCTGATTATGTCCGGAGGTTTAACCAACCGCCTGGCCGCGCTCACCTCCGCCGCCGATTCCTGGGCCCAGGGTGACTTCCGCCCCATGCCAACCGACCATACCCAGGATGAGATCGGGTTGCTCAACCGGCGTATGCGCAATATGGTAGAACGCATCCAGGGCCTCTTACAGGATAAACAGGCGCTGGCTCAACTGGAAGAACGCAACCGTCTGGCGCGTGAGCTGCACGACACGGTCAAACAGCAAACCTTTGCCACGCTCATGCAGGTCCGCGCGGCGCGCAACCAGTTGAAAAACAATCCGCACGAAGCTGAACAACATTTACTGGAAGCCGAGAGCCTCATTAAAGCCTCGCAGCAGGAACTCTCCCTGATGATCAATGAACTCCGCCCGGCTGCATTAAAAGACCAGGGGTTGCAGGCAGCTCTGGAGACCTACCTGGAGAACTGGTCCACTCAGGCCTGTATTCCATCCACCTTTCAGGCGCTTAATACCTGTAAACTGTCCCTGGATGTGGAACAGGCACTCTACCGCGTGGCGCAGGAGGCGCTCGCCAACACTGCCCGGCACAGCCGCGCTTCTGCGGTAACGGTTCTCCTGGAATGTAATCCGGAGTCTGTGCGCCTGGAAGTGAGTGACAATGGCATAGGTTTCGACCCGCTGGATGAGCAGATCGCCGGTTATGGCCTGCAAAGCATGCAGGAGCGGCTGGCATCCCTTCATGGAATTTTAGAGGTAAACAGTGTTCCCGGAGAGGGTACAATGGTTGTGGCCAAAGTTCCCTTGCCCGGAAATAAATGAAAGGGTTTACACACGATGGAAGACAAGATCAGCTTATTATTGGTGGACGATCACAGCGTGGTGCGTCTGGGGTTAAAGGCTTATTTTAACTCACTGGCAGACATTCACGTGATCGGAGAAGCCGCCTCAGGAGAAGAAGCAGTCCGCCTGGCCCAGGAGCTACACCCGCATATCGTGCTGATGGATTTGATCATGCCCGGCATGGATGGCGTGGAGGCTACCCGCGCGATTAAAAAAGTTTGCCCGGCCACCCAGGTGATTGTATTGACATCCTATCACGAAGATGAACATATCTTCCCGGCTATCCGTGCCGGAGCACTCTCTTATGTCTTGAAGGACATCGACCCGGATGAACTGGCGGCTGCGGTGCGCCGTGCCCACACTGGCGAGGCGATTATCAACCCGCAGGTGGCGGCGCGCATGGTCAAAGAACTGCGTGGCGGGGAATCTGAGCTGGGTAACCCGTTTCAGGAATTAACCGAGCGCGAGCTGGACGTGCTGCGTCTGCTGGCCGCTGGTAAAAACAACCTCGAAATAGCCAGTGAACTCGTCATCAGCGAAAAAACCGTCAAGACCCATCTCACCAACCTGCTCAGCAAACTCCACTTGGAGAACCGCACCCAGGCAGCCGTCTATGCCTGGCAAACCGGTGTCGTTCGCAGGGATCAGCTCTAAAGCGCTGTTGGATGGATACAGGATCGGTGATCCTTATTGGCATGGAACCTGGTCATACTTTATCCGGATTACTTTCTTTTCGCCCATTGGTTAAGTGGTGCAATGCGCCGATCGTCGTCTGTAAATCCGCCGCCGATACCACCAGGCTGATCGAAACCTCCGACGAACCATGCGCAATCGCCAGAACATTCACACCGCTGTCACCTATGGCAGAAAAAACCTTGCCGGCTATGCCTAGTTTATTGCGCATATTTGGGCAAACAACCGTAACGATCACCACCTCTTCACTGGCCCAGATCCGGTCGATATTGCGCCGTTCCACTTCACGCGCCAGCGATTCTTCGAGCACATCCAGCACGGCGCGGGTCATATCCGCCGGCACGGCAAAGCACAGCGATTGTTCGGAAGAGGCTTCGGTAATCAGCGGGACGGTCGCGCCGGTGGTAGCCACGGCGCTGAAGATGCGCGCCGCCACACCCGGCACGCCCAGCATGCCGCGTCCCTCCACCGTGATCAATTGTACGCCGCGGATGGCCGTCACGGCTTTGATAATGGATGTGTCGCTCTCCGCACCATTATGGTTGTCGGTTATATAGGTGCCGGGGTGTTCAGGGTTAAAGGTGTTCAGCACACGCAGGGTGATACCGGCTTCCACCACCGGGCGGATGGTTTTGGGATGCAGCACTTTAGCGCCAAAGTAAGCCAGCTCGGAGACTTCGCGATAGGAAAGCGCGGTGAGGGTATGCGCATCCGGTGCCAGGCGCGGGTCGGCGGTCATCACCCCATCCACATCCGTCCAGATCCATACTTCATTGGCAGCCAGGGCTACAGCCAGAATAGCCGCCGAATAATCCGAACCGCCGCGCCCCAGGGTGGTAGGGAAACCTTGCGGGGTGGCGGCGATAAAGCCGGTTACCACAGCCACACTGCCGGCATCCAGGAGCGGATCGAGTACGGCGTGTGTTTTTTTGCAGGTAGCCTCCATTTGCGGAACTGCCGATTGGTACTGGTCATCGCTGACGATCACGCGGGTAGCATCCACCGCTGCAGCGGGAACCCCGTTGGCCCGCAAGGCAGCCGCGATCACGCGCACGGCCAGGCGTTCGCCCAGCCCAACCACCGAGTCCATCGCCCGCGGGGTGGCTTCCCCCAACACCGCAATCGCCTGAACCAGATTGCTGAAACCGGCCAGCAAATCGTCCATCTCGGGCTGAACCAAACCAACTTCTTGCGGGGCAAGGGTGAGCAGAGCTTGGGAATGGCGCTCTTGCAGCATCTTCAGGGTTTGCTGGAAGACATTCAGATTGCCATCCACAGTCGTGGCTGCCTGAGCACTTTCGATGAGTGCATCCGTCACTTTGGAGAAGGCCGAAGAGACCACCACCACCCGGTCGCCCGCGCTGTGAGCCTTTTTAACAATAGCGATCACGTTGCGTAGAGCATCCAAACTGCCAACCGAAGTACCGCCAAATTTCATTACCAGGGTGCGTTGTTGTATTGTCACAAAGTTCCTTCCTTTAACTGGCCACAGCCATGCTTTGATTTTGCAGCACACACAATGCCTGCTGCAGGTCGTCGATCAGGTCACTGGCATCTTCAAAACCCAGGGCATAGCGCACCAGGTTGTCTTTAATGCCGATAGCGGCGCGTTCCTCCGCACTCACGGAGTAGTAGGACATCAGCGCCGGTTGGTTAACCAGGCTTTCCGCGCCGCCCAGCGATGGGGTAATGTACGGAATTTTCAAAGTATCAATAAAGCGCGCGGTTTGCTCAAGGTTCGCGCGCAGGGTAAAGGAGACCACCCCGCCAAAGCCCTTCATCTGCTTGCTGGCTGTCGCGTAATCCGGGTGGGAGGGCAGCCCGGGATAAAACACCTCTTCCACCTGCGGCTGCTGCGCCAGAAATTGCGCCACCTGCATGCCGGCATCATTTTGATGGCGCACGCGCAGCGCCAGGGTTTTGAGTCCGCGCAGGAGCAGGTAAGCATTTTGCGGATCGGCCACCGGACCCAGTGTGCAGACATGGTCGCGGATCACATCCACATATTCCTGCGCGCCAATCACCACGCCGGAAAGCAGGTCGTGATGCCCGCCCAGGTACTTGGTGCCGGAATGCACCACCAGGTCTATCCCGTAATCCAGCGGGCGCAGGTTGATCGGCGTGGCAAAGGTGGAATCGATCAGGGTTTTGAGGTCGTAGCGCTGGGCCAGGTCAGCGACACGTTCCACATCCAGTACGCGCAGGTAGGGGTTGGTGGGCGTCTCAGAGATGATGAAGCGCGTATTCGGGCGGATGGCGGCTTCCAGGCCGGCATAATCGCCCATGCGCACGATGCTGCTCTCTACGCCAAAACGTCGCAGGAAGTTGATGCCAAATTCCCGCGTGCGCCGGTAGCAGTCGTCGGTGAGGATGATATGGTCGCCGCTGGCCAGAAAGCTGAGCAGGGAGGTGGTCACTGCCGCCATCCCGGAAGAGAACATCAGCGCCGCCTGCCCGCCTTCCAAAGCCGCCAGACGCTTTTCCACAACCCGCACGGTAGGATTGCCGTAACGCCCGTAATCCAGGCGTTCGCTAGGGATGGCATTATTCTGCTCGTAAATAAATTGTTGGATGTCTTCGTAACTGTCGAATACGTAGGTGGAGGTCTGTACAACCGGGTCAATCAGGGAATGATAAGGTTTCTGGCGCACCTCGCCGGCATGTACAGACCGGGTAGAGTCGCACCAATCGTTGGAAGCAGTCGGGGGATTTTCGTTCATGAGTACTCCTGGCTTGAGAAATAAAAAAGGCTGCCCATTGGGCAGCCTGATGATGCGGATAACGGTAAGCGAACGCTAACGCGCGCGCACCTGCATGGCAGCTGCCCTTGTATGTCCGCAAGGCATCAACATCGACATTGTGTTAAACAAGCCGTTGACGTAGGTAAGCTGGTATGCAGAGTCAATAATTTTCATAGTTAAACCTATTGCGCGAGTTTACTGGATTTTGGAGGTATAGTCAAGTTAAAGTTGTGTTAATGAAAAATAAGCGTCAACCTGAAATCACGCTAAATACAACCAACGCCAACCCCGGGTTATCATGCATGTTACCGCCCAGGGTTATTGATCAGTCATACACAACGCCCCAAAGCGGCGTAGAATTTCTGCACCCAGCGGGGTATCAACGACACTGTTAAGCGACTGTTCGGGGTCCTGCCCGCTCTGGCCCAGCTTTTCACGGTTATAGTGAATGTATTCGCGCACAACCGGGGCACTGATCTCCGGATGGAACTGCACCCCCCAGATACAGCCATTGATGCAGAAGGCTTGGTGAGCATCCATGCTGCTGGTTGCCAGCAGTTGCGCAGAGGGTGGCAGTTGAGTAACGCTTTGAAAATGAGCCACCTGCGCCAGAATCGGGTTACCTAATCCGCCCAGCAATGGGTCAGCCTCGCCATTGGTATTCAGGTGAATGGCAGAAGTCCCATACTCGCCGCCCAGCGGGTTGTAGTCTACCCTGCCGCCAAGTGCCTGCGCAAGCAATTGATGCCCGTAGCACACCCCCAGAATCGGAAAACCCTGCTCAATTGCGCCGGGCAGCCATTGGGCAATGCGCTCACTCCACGGCAAACGTTCGGTGACCATGGCATGCGAACCGGTGATGAGAACACCTAGCACTTCGCTGTAGTCTGGCAGTTCGTCACCATTGCACGAATCAATCACGGCCAGGCGCTCTGCCGGTACCTGCAATCCATCGATGAACCAGTCGACAAAATCGCCATGCTGGGAAATAATGTGCGGGTGGCTTGTGCCGGTTTTGAGAATGAAGAGTTTGCGCATCGGAATATTCCTCTTGTCTGGAAGTGATAAGCAATAAGTTTAATCGAAAAACCGGAATCACGGAAAAGAAATTCCCGTGTAGCCCTTTACCCTGTTCGGAGTGTTGCACAGCCCATGGAAACCACACAGAGTTTTATTAATTCAATCTTCTCTGCGTGCTCTGCGGCTTAGCGCGAGATTTTTTACTCACCTACCATATACCCTGTCAACAAACCCTCTTCCCAATCCGGGCGGCCGTTTTTGCAGGCCTGATCAGCAGCGAGTTGGTGGTCATACGGAACAGCGATGAGATCGATGGTCCATCCTTCGGGCTTTCGCTCCATGACGGCATAGCGTGCATGTGGTGAACCGGTCTCAATAACATGTGCGGATGGGACATCATAATCATAAGCCGGCAGTCCAACACTCCCGGGATTGATGATAAGCTGCCCACCCGGCAGGGATACCACCCGTGGAAAATGGGTATGCCCGCATACCATCACCGGAAAATCCACCCCATCCAGCCGCGCACGAACTTCCACCGGACTGGATATCCGTGCGCGACCGTGCTCAATGGTCTCCAGCAGCGTGGTCACATCACTGCTAGGCGTACCATGGCACAGCAAAAATTCATTGTCAAGTGTCAGAGTTGTCGGTAACGCACCCAGCCAGCGAACTTCAATCTCATCCAGCCGGGCATAGGCATAACGATCCGAAGCCCCGTGTCGGTCAGCAGCAGTCATCGCCAGTTCGCGGTCGTGATTACCGCGGATCTGAAACCAGTCCTGTGCCATAAGCATAACGATCGTTTCCTTCGGCCACAGCGGCCCCGAGACATGATCACCCAGGTTGAAAACAGCATCCACCCCTCGGTGCTGCATATCTGCCATCACCTTCTCCAATGCCGCTATATTGCCGTGAATATCCGAAAGAACTGCTATTTTTTGCATACCAACTCCATGATTCGATTGAGATAGCCTGAATTATATTGTACCCAAAGCAATTCATAGAAAGGATTATTGCATATTTTCGGCCAGGTCGATCAAATCGGATTGACCCAATATGACAGATTCGTCCGCAAAAAACTGGTCAACTGAAATCTGGTATTTCAAAGTGGTTTCTTCCCAGCGCAAAACCATGGTTGCACCGGGATCTGCTCTTTCGCAGGTCCATTCCCTGGTAACACCGGGGGTAGGCTCGGTATATGTTACCCAAACGGACCCGTCCGATAATTCGGCCAACCAGTTATTTACCTGCACTTTGAATATAGTTCCGGTCGGGCATTCGCCCCAATTAAAATCTTCAAACGCACCTTTTTGCTGCGACACATACAGGTAAATTGCTTCCACCCGCTGAGACGGGGTGCTGTTTGCGGAAGGGAGTGAATAGAATAATTTTACCTGTTGCAAATCCGGGTTGTAGCTTGAGCCGTTGAATACCCAGCCTTCCGGCAGACCGGTAAGCTCTTTTACCTCAAAACCGGCCAATGCTTCCGCCTGGGCAGCATCCAAAGTATACAGATTATAGGGATATCCCGGATCGTTCGTTGGCATGGGGGTTAATGAAAGAACCTCGGTTGCGTGATCCGATGGATTGATCTGGAAATAGCGGGAAATGGCCTGCGCAAAACTGCGCCCCTGCGGCGTAAACGCCATAAACATGACAACCATCAGTAAGGTTGCTATTAACCCAAGTGCCCATCGTAAATTTATCTTTTTTATAAATCCCGACAGATGAAAATTTGTCCCATATCTCTTGTTGGCTTTGGATTTCATCCAGGTGTTTGTGGCTACCTGCTCATATAAAGATTGCCCAGGGGTAGGACGGTACGTACGCAGCAATCCCTCAATTTCATCGGTTTCAGGGATGGACTGTTGCTGAAGGGTTGAATCAAATGAAAAATGGTCAGACATGGGGTTCGCTCCTTGTTGGGAAAACAGAATCTTTAACCGGCCAATTTTGCTGCAATCGTTTAAGCGCACGGGCAATTGCCATAGAAACTGCTGTTTCGTTTTTATGCATATATCTGGCAATTTCGCCGACTGGCCAATCGAGTATATATCGCAGCACCAGCATTTCTCGCGGCTCTTCCGGTAAGGTTTGCAATAACTGCCACAAAATCTTCCGTCTTTCGCCAGAGAGCGTCTGTGCTTCAGGGCTTGCGTCCGGGGCAGGTGGATCTTTTGCATCCAAGCTCTCCGGCTCTCCGGATACTTTTCGCCGCCGATATGCATCAATCATTTGATGTTTGGCTATTTTTAGTAACCAGCGCAGGGCGGCATTCGCATCACCATGAAAATGGGTTCGAGAAGACCAGGCTCGCACGAAGGACTCTGCAACCAGATCATCAACTTCTTCTGCTGGACCACCTGTCAATGCATACAAATATCGATAAACCTGTAAATGCGTTTGTTGGAACAATTGACTAAAAACGTCCTCACTGGCTAAATCCTTTTTTTCGAGGGTTAATGGAAATTCCTTCAAGGTGTTCCCTTTCGTTATGGTTCGTGTTAATGATAATAACGCAATTGCTTCAAAAATCTCACACGGTCATTAATAGCTCTTTATTATTCACTCCCATTTCGTACTTCCAAATCCCCGATTCTTTCCACCACTCATTACTGTCCTTCCCTTCCTTGCCCACTCTTGTATATAATGGACCAATGCATAAAAAAATCATCCTGATCCTGATTTGCCTGTGCCTGATTGCATCACCCGCAAGTACCGTTGGTGCGCAATCCACCGACAGCGAAACGCTGCGAGCTGCCATTCAGCACTATTTTGAACTGCGCTACCAGAGCATGTCAGACCTGACGCCTCTGGAGCTATCCGATTTACTGGCTGATACGTCCGCGGCTGCCGAATTCTGGAAGGGCGAGCAGGAGAAACTGGTTATTCAACATGCGCATGCCCGGCAATTCGGTCTCCGGTATATCCGGGCGGAATTCCAGCTGGATTACCAGTGGATCGATCTGATCAGCCGGGCTAGCCGCAAGCAGGTTGTGGTGGAACTGTTTGAAGGGCATGACGTGGTTTTTGAAATCACCCAACCTGAAGTTTCGCGGATGCGCAATCAAAAACACGTGCTAGTCTGGCAAAAAGTTGGCAATCAGTGGAAGCTGGTTTCCGACACTTATGAGGATGTAATCTGGAGCGTCCTGCGTATTGGTAAGCTTAGCCCGGACGCTTTACTGGATAAGCTGGATAATCTGCGTGTCACCCTGCCCAAAGTGGGCGCAACCGCTGCCATTCAACACAAAATTATCTACCAACGCAATGCCGCGGTGGAATATGCGCGGAATTGGGCTACGGCAGCGCCACCTTATAATCCCATCTATACCGACTTCACGACGATGGGCGGCGATTGCACTAATTTTGTTTCTCAGGCTATTTTGGCCGGCGGTTACGATATGGTCAGCCAGCCCAACAAACGCGGTTTAGGCGCCCCCGGATGGTATTACACCAGTATTATGGACCGTTCCATCGCCTGGACCTGGGTAGATGGGTTGTATAAATTACTCATCGACTATCCGGTAGAATCACCACAGGCACCCTATGGATCTGTAATTCGGCGGGGTGATTTGCTGCCCGGGGATATCATCCAATACGATTGGGGCACAGACCCGATCTGGAATCACACAGTGATGGTAACAAATATGCTCCACGGTATTGAGAGTGATCCTTACCCGCTGGTCGCCGGTCACAGCCCGGATGTGGATAACTACCCCTATCAGGCGGTACAATATGGTGATGTACGTTTCATCCATATCGGCTCAATGTACCCGGTTTTCACAGCTGGCACCTCTCAGCCGAAATAAGGATTAAGGAGTAAGCATGCCAAACTGTGCGCAATGCGGTGCGGATTTGCCCGAAGAAACAAGCTGCATCGACTGCTTCAACCTCAGCCAAATCGCCGAACTGGAAAAACCGGGCTATTACGCAGTACACCACCTCAGTGTTCCATGTTACATGTTGCAGCATAATATCTACACCCGTGAAGGTTGGTTACAGGTTTATCGGTTATTGCATCGTTTTGTCTACGAAGGTTTCACTCCAAAGGAAGCACTGAAGGAAAACAAAAGGAGCGCGGATAGCGGCAACCGTAATTTTTCCTTCACCCGCGGGCCCAAACTTCCCGGCGTGGAGATAATCCAATGGAAATTCACTATTGCGGATGTACGTCTGGATACAGTCGAGAACTACTGCGCGGACGTGCTCACCTGGGCCAAACACATCCTCAAGGATGCGCAGGATTTGGTGGAGAGTTCATTGTAATCCTGGCAATCACCATGCAATACAAAGCATCTCCCGAAACCTTTTTCTGGTCTATTAGTAGCATTTCTCCCCGGACAAGTAAGCGGTTACCAGTGGCAACAGCAGTTGATCATCCGCTTCTCCAGCGCTGTCTATTCCCATCTCTTTTAACCAGCCTATAGCTTTTTCGCGCAGATCGTGTTCGGTTGCCGGGTGTGCAATAGCGGAGCGGAACAGGGCAACGGCGTTTGGCTGGTCTCCGATTAATTGGCATACCCGCGCCAGGTTAACACTGACGCGTGCGACCAGGTCGATACAATCGATCTTGAGTGCCAGGCGGATGGCGCGGATAAAATAGTCCTGACTTTTTTCTAGTTGACGTATGTGGCTGTAGATTTCGCCCAGGCTATTGAGGCAAGCAACGATGGTCCAGTTTTCCTGCAATTGGTTTGCAATTTGCAGGGCTTCTTCCGAGTAGCGGATGGCAGCTGGGTAGTGGGCTTGCTGGGTGGCGAGTTCGCCAAGGTTGTTCAGCGCCAGGGCAATACCATCCTGGTCGCCGATTTCGCGGCAAATTTGCAGACTTTTCTGGTAAAATCCCTCGGCCTGTGTGTAATCATTGCGGACATGGTAGATTGTACCCAGGTTATTTAACAGGATGGCCTGGTTATAGCGGTCGTTCAACTGGCGGCAAATGACCAGACTTTCTTCAAACTGGTGCACTGCGAGGTCGTAATGGCCGTCATAACAGCTCAGGTCTCCGAGACGATTAAGGGTTTGGACCAACTGGCGTGGATTACCGGTTTTGCGGCACAGGCGCAGCACTTCTTCGAAAAGCGCTTTTGCTTCGCTCTGCTTGCCCTGTTTCAGGCAGATTGAACCGAGGACCGAAAGGGCTTGCGATTCTCCCAACGCGTCTTCCACACAGCGAAAATAATCCATACTCTGCCATACATAATCCTGCGCGGCTGAAAAGTCTTTTGTTAAATAGTATGTCCAGCCCAGGCGTAGGCGGCAAAAGGCCAATTCGTCGGAAGTATCATGGCGCAGTAGGATCTCCTGGCTGCGCAGCAGGGCACTCTGGGCACGGGGAAGTTCGTGGGCAGTATAGGCGAGTGCGCCCAGACGCACCAGCAGCACGGCCTGGGCAAGTTCGGCATTTGGTGCGTACTGTATCTTTTGAAGAGCCGTGTCAAACCAATGCATCCCTTCTTTTATAAGGCTGTGCACACTAAAGAATTGATATAAGCTATCCTGGCAAGCAATGATTTCGGGTATACAGGTATGCTCCACCAGCCAGTTCCACATCAAACTGATATTGCCAAACTCCTGCTGGATGTCGGCCAGTGCTTGCGGCTGACCGGCTTGTTTGAGGTCGGGGTTTTTCCTTGCCAGGAAAGCGGCATAGTAACGGGCATGGCTCTGCTGCACATCCGCGCAGTCTGCATGGGTTTCCAGCTTTTCAGCAGCAAATTGGCGGATCGCCTCATGCAGGTAGAAACGGTGGTTACTATTCATCTGCACTAAAGACTTGGCAACCAGGGCAGAAAGTATGCCGGCGCCGGCATTGGCTATCTGCTGTGCGGCGTGGCGGTCGAAACCGCCGCGAAACATTGAGAGCCGACTTAAGACAGTTTGTTCTTTCGGTTTCAGTAAGTCCCAGGACACATCAAAAGCCGCCCGTAAATTGCGGTGACGGGCTGGGAGATTGGTTATCTTGCTTGTTAAAACATCCAGATCATTTTCAATTTGTGTGGCCGTATATTCGTAACCCTTTTCAAAAACAATGGCCGCTGCCAGTTCAATCCCCAAAGGTAGCCCATCCAGAGTTCGGCAAATTCTCAAAACAAATGGCAGGTTAGTTTCATTCAGCACAAAATCCCGTCGCATCTGTACTGCCCGAAGGTTGAACAAACACAGCGAATCATAATCTCCGGCTTGCTCCAGGAGAATTTCATGATCTTGCGGATAACCGAGGCCGGATAAGGAAAACAGGTTTTCCTGCTGCAAATTTAAACGTTCCCGTGAAGTCACCAGGATCGTTATCTGTGCCGATAAACGCAGCAAATTATCCAGCAGGGTCGTGCTTTCCGCGAAGGAAAGTAAATGCTCCCAGTTATCCAGTACCAGCAGCATTTCTTTGTTGCGCAAATGGTCAAATAATTTTGTTTGCAGTTCGGCTTCTTCCGAAAAGACCAGGCCCAATGCTTCGGCGATAAATGGCAGAATTTGCGCGGGCATTTGAGCAGCGACAAAAGAAATAAAAAAGACTCCATCTGCAAACACACCAACCAGTTGGTGCGCCAGTTCCAGCGCCAGTTGGGTTTTTCCAATCCCTCCCTGGCCTGCCAGGGTAATCAGTCGTTGGCCGGGGTTGGTGATCATTTCCATAATTTCATCCAGTTCGTTTTCCCTCCCAATAAAAGAGGAAAAGGAATCGGGCAGTTGGTATGGCAATGCCGGCATGCGTGGCTCCAGTACGGATTTCCCGGAAGCTGCCTCCCGAACCTGCTGGAACAATCGCATAACTTCCTCTGAAGGTTCCACGCCAAGCTGTTCGGCTATATAGTTTTTGTGGGCCAAAAACTGGCATTGCGCTGCACTCCACTGGTTATCTAATCCCAATAGATAAATTACCTGTGCATGGGCTGTCTCATCCCAGGGAGCCAGTGCCACAATCCGCAAGGCTGCTTGTAATGCAAGCTGATATTCGCCGCGGCGCTCATGGTAGCTAGCCAGCAAAGAAAATGCCTTTATTGCCTGCATATTATATTTTTCGCGCATCAACAACGACCATTCTTGAAACAGGTCACATTTATTTAGAACCATTTGTTCCAGAAATTGCCCTTCGTATACTGCTACGGCGCGTTTCAGGTAGCGAAAATGAAAAAAACCCTGACCCTTTTGACTTCTATAAAAACGGTAAGCCTTATCCAGCCAATCTGTAAAGACCCGCGTATCCACCCAAATATCTGCTTGTGGATTGAGTTGAATCGTATCCCGTTCAGTGAGAATCAGTGCTTTGGATAAATTTTCACCCAATACTTTGCGCAAACGTGAAAGGGTTTGACGCAAACTATGCAGTGCCCGTTCTTCCGGTTCCTCCGGCCATAACAGACCCACAAGATAGGAACGCCGCAGCGGTTTGTCTGATTCAACAGCCAGATACGCCAGCAAAGCGCGGGTTTTTTCGGTATCAAAATTTAAAATTTTGTCTTTGTCGATTTCCGCCCGAAAATCGCCAAGACAATGAATCCGTAATAAGGACATGGAAGAACACCCTGAATATACTGTAAAGTTTCGCTTATTTTTGACGGTTTTGTGACGGGGACTCACTACGATATATATAAATGTATACCACATAAATCACAATTTATTTCTTTTTTTGGCCACAAATTTTCAAAATTACAACGATTGGTTTTTTTATACTGCACTGTACACAGTTTTTTTAAGTTTTCAGAATACATCACAACATTATTTTAAAATGAAATGGAGAACCTATATGAATAAATTGTTTTTGGCTGGAGTGCGATTACTGGTGTTTTGCACGTTAATCGCTGGTTTAGGAAGGGGCACCCAACCTGTACACGCCGTGGATCCTTATTATGTGGTCACCTCTAATGGGGATTACGGTGATGCCGACCCCGGAAATTTAATCTGTGCAGATGCCTATGAGCTGTGTACGCTGCGCGCCGCCGTTCAGGAAATTAACGCCTCCGGGTACGCCAAGACCATTGTCATTTCCGATATGCCGGTAGATACCTTTTCGATCAGTTCGCCATTACAGATCAACCGTGCAATGACCATTACAGGATTGGGTAAAGACATTACCAAAATTCAATACAATGGTGTGCCTACCAATAATAATGGAATGATTGTGACCGCCGACTTGACGTTAAACAACCTGACCCTGCGCAACTTTTACATTGCAATCAGAGTGGATACGGCCGGGCTGGAAATCAACGTCAACAACAGCCGGATTAGCGATAATAAAACCGCAGTGTATCTTCCCCTAAACTCAACCGTCAATTTTGACCAATCCATCGTTGAGAACAACGACGGCGTGAATAGTGCGATCATTAGTATGGGTGGGCATATCGGTTTGACAGATTCCAGTGTGATTAATAATAAAAGCCCGACTTGCGGGGCGATTGAAATCATGGGGATTGGTTCCAGTTTATCAGCGCACAATTCGACCATTGCTTCAAATTCGGCAAACGTCACGTATGGCGGCGGTATCTGTAATACCAACGGCACGATTAACCTGACCGACACGGTTGTTTCCGGCAATACGGCCCATTCACACGGCGGCGGCATTTACCAAAACGGCGGCGGTATTTACAGCATTCTGGGTTCTGTGTTTATTCAATCAGAGCTAACCTTCATGCCACAAATCAGTGCAAACACCGCTGTAAGAACCGGCGGTGGGCTCTATATCAGCGGCGATGGCGAATTCCTGCTGAGCGGTGTGACTGTCCAAAACAACAGGGTCGACAACAGCGGCGGCAGCAGCACTGCCTATGGTGGCGGTATCTTTTATTACCAAGAGTCCCTGCAGCGCAGTTTGACCATCTATAACAGTGTCATTACGGATAATCAATCCAATGCAGGCAGCGGTGGTGGCATCTCCATTACTGGCGCGAGAGCCTACCTGTTTATCAATAATTCCACCATCAGCGGCAATCAAAGTACAGTGAATGGCGGGGGTATTTATGCCGCCCAGGGCACCATCGCTTTATCCAATGTGACCATTACCAAAAACACCTGTAATAGCGACAGCAGCGGGAGCGGCCAGGGCGGTGGTATTTATCGCGATTCCCGTGCTTCTGTTACCATCCGCAACAGCATTATCACAGAAAATGAGGACCTGAAGAGCTATACACTCGATTTTTCCGCCCCGGATATCCATGGCATCGTTATTTCTGATGGGTATAACCTGATCGGTTACAAAAATGATTGGGCAACCATCACGGGAAACACCAGCGGAAATATCCTCAATATGAATCCCCAGTTGAACCCCCTGTCCTACGATGAGTTCGCTCCCAAGCTTTTCAGCCTGCACCATTCCCTAAAGTCGAACAGTCCGGCCATTAATGGTGGCAACCCGAACGGCTGCCGTGATTTCACCGGCGCCGTACCCTTTGAGGATCAGTTGGGCAGGGAGCGTGTCCGGTCCGGCCGCTGCGATATGGGCGCGGTTGAATCGGCTTATGAGCCCGAGTTGATTTTGATTGATCTTTCCTTAAATCCTGGTATTGTGATGGGCACCAGCAATAGCACCGGCACCGTAAATCTCAACCAGATGGCTCCTTCCGGCGGAACCATCGTCAATCTTGCCAGCAGCAAACCTGACGCTGCTGTTCCAGCCACGGTCACGGTGCCAGAAGGTGCTTATTCCCAAACCTTTACCATCCAGACCTTCGCCGTGACCGCAGACACCTTAGCGGACATTTCAGCCAGCCTGAATAGTGTAACCCGGACATCTGCTTTATTGTTGCGCTCACAGGATGCCCAACCAGCCCTGGTTGATCTTACACTCGGCTCCACGGTCATCAGCGGCGGGG
>PHBZ01000058.1:19874-48583 GCA_002840755.1 Chloroflexi bacterium HGW-Chloroflexi-10
ATTTCTCGACCGCACCGCGCCTGCCGGTGGGACGACCATCAACCTGGCCAGCGACCAGCCGGAAGCAACCCTGCCCGTCACAGTCACCGTACCGCAAGGCGCAACCACCCAAACCTTTACCGTCCGGACATCCGGTGTAACCACAGACACCCCGGTAATCCTATCCGCCACCCTGAACAGCGTCACCAAAACGGCGGTACTGATCGTGAAACCATCCGGTACTCTGTATGTCTTTTTACCCTTGCTTGTTCGCTAGATTGGAATTCTATGAATCAATTCTATCAATCCTACTTATTGCGTATATGGATCACTGAAAGTGGCGGACAGCCTATCTGGCGCGCCTCGCTGGAAGACCCGCACACCCGCGAGATCATCACCTTCCAAACACCCGAATCTCTGCTTGTCTTTTTACAAAAAATAGGCGGATACGATCCACATTTTGAATCAAAAGAAAAGGACCTACTATGAAAAATAACAAAACCATTCTTCTTGCCCTCATAATTTTAATGCTCAGCGCTGCGTGCAGCCTGGGTGCAAAAGATAAAACGCCAACTGCTGAACCAGTTTCTGAAAATATTTCCGCGGCCACTACACAGCCAACACAACGCCCGGTAACTATCAGTCTGCCCAGCCTCGGGGATACCAACCTGGTGGAAGACGGCGGATTTAGCTTCCGAGCTATTCCTGGCTACGCACTGGAGATTTCCGGTGGTATGGTAAGCATGCTGGCACCTGACGCCGATCCAGATACCGGGCCTGGTTTGCAAATCATGGGCTGGAAAGGCGATGTAGATCGTACCAATGAGAACCTCTATGATCAGCTCAAAGATGGATCAACCCTGCAAGTTGGCCCATCCGCTGCTATCACCGTTGCCGGAATACCTGGACTCTCCGCCGAAATCAGTGGAGACAATAATGGCACCCCCATGCAAGGCAAGGCCGCTCTGGTGATGGTCGATTCGCGCCAGCAGTTTATGCTTATGCTGGGAGCACCACAATCCGAATGGAATGCGGTAAGCCCTTATTTCGATGCTGTTCTGGCCTCCGTCGAATTCTTTGAATTAACCACCCCGGTGCCGGTCAGTAATTTAACCCCCGGCATGTATGCCTATACCAATGGAAATGTTATCCGTGACCTTGTGGTGGACGGTGAAATGGCCTACGCTGCTACCCTGGGTGGCATGGTCGCCTGGAATCTGACCAGCGGCTATCCTATGCAATATACTCCTCTGCAGGGCCTGGGGCATGTTAGCGCCAGTTCCATCACACTATGCGAAATTCCCGAAAAACGCGTCATTGTGGGCACACTACGCGGGCTAAGTTACTACGATCCCGCCACCGGTTTATGGGAAGAACACGAACTCATTCCGACGGATAACGCCGTTCATACCAGTAAGATAAACCGCCTCTATTGTGACCAGGCCAATAACCGTTTGCTGATCGGCTACTCCGGATTGGGTGTGCTCAACCTCAAGACTGGCGAATATCAGCGCTTCACCGAAAAGGAGGGTCTGGCCTGGAACGAAGTCTCAGACATCGCCGTGGTTGGGCAGGATATCTGGGTGGCCAGTGGTTACAAAGGAATTGCGGTTATCTCTGCCAATCAGGTGACCACGTATACCGCTGAAAACGGCATGCCGAATGAACGTGCCCACGCCATAGCCGCCGCCAAAGACGGAACCGTTTGGGTGGGTTCCTCCGGTGGGATCATGTCCTTCAAGGGCGGCCAATGGAAGATGTATGGCAGCGATACCCCTGCGCACCTCTCGGATATCAATGAGATCGAAATTGCCCCGGACGGCAAGATCTGGGTTGCCACCGCCCCGTTGGGCACCGGACGCATCTGCCAATTTAACCCGCAAAGTGGCGCCTGTGATGTGGAATACCAAGATGCGGAATTTCAGTCCATTCTTGCATTGGCGCTGGACCAACTTGGACAGCCCTTATACGGTACCAGCAAAGGATTGTATGGCTTTGACGGCACCAATGCGCTGCCTTTCAGCACTGATGACTTGCTGCATGCCAATTTTGTAGATTCATTTGCAGTGACTCCGGAAGGATTCTTATGGGTGGGCACCGATGCCGGCATTCAATTTCTTGATGCCGCAGATCCTTCCTATGGGTGGACTACCTACACCAAATCTCAAACACCTGGCCTGGGCGGCAACTGGGCCAGTGATATTTCACTCAGCGCAGATGATACCCTCTGGGTTGCTGTTATCAATGGCGAAGCCAGCCGTTACCTGAATGGGGAATGGACCGCCTTCAGCGACCTTTATTCCTTCAACGTCGTTACCGTTGATGCCGAACAACGCGCCTGGTTTGGCGATGATGGCAAAGGTATTGTTGTTTTGAATAGTGATGGCAGTAACGCTATGACGTTAACCACTGTTGATGGACTGCCCAGTGATAAAGTACATGCGTTGTTTACCGATGCCAATGGTGTCGTCTGGATCGGAACTGATAATGGCCTGGCCAAATATCAGCAGGGTCAGTTATCCATTGTGATGGATGCGCAAGACCCGCGTTTGACCAACAAATGGATCCGCGCTTTGGCCGCGGCGCCGGATGGCACCCTGATCATAGGCACGTTTACCGGTGTGGTGCGCTTTAATGGAAATCAGGCCGAAATTCTGATAGACTTCCTGAAAGATGGCTACAGCGATGCGCGCCTTACCACCCTGGCAGTTGCTCCAACCGGGAGGGTCTGGATTGGAACGGATAAAGGGTTACTCTATTCGGATGATTCGCAGACCTGGAAAATGCTGACCACCGCCGATGGTTTGATGACCAATTTTATCTCCGCATTGGCTGTGGATATCTATGGCGCAGTTTGGGTCGGCGGTGGCGGATCCAATTTTGATGGTGGTGGTATCCTCCATATCGTCCCATAAACTTGAATCAAACCATCCTCCGGTTGTAAACGGGCGATGATAACCCTCAAAGGAGAAGCTCAATGAAAAGATATACCCTGCTCCTCATGTTGATCATTCTGTTGTTCACCGTAGCTTGCTCTCTGTTTTCACGTAGCGCACAACCAGAGGATTTTACCCCCAACCCGGCCCCAACCAGCACCACAGCAGCGGCAACAGCCTCCTATACCGCACAGCCTACGTTTACGCTGCAACCCAGTCCAGCACCTACCCAACTGGACTTGCCTTCGGGTGAAGCGCGCCGCCAGTGGGCCGTCGATGTCGTGAGTGACTTGCCGTTTTTCGATGCCGAATTTGCCATAGGCGCTCCCGGTCAACCGAATTGTGAAAACATTGATTTCACCGGGCTAAATAGCCAGGTGGATGGCACTCCCGCTGTTTTCTACGTGCAATTCTATTATCAATATCCAGTCATCCCAACTGAAATTAACCTCTCCATCGCCGGGAATCCGGATGGTCTGCTGAACGTTGAACTCCTTAACGCCGCTTCCGGCTTGGGCTTGACGTTGGATGAAATGCAGCTATCCAACGACGAAACCTGCCTTCACACCGTTTCCATCCCCATCCAAACCGAATTAAGCTTCGACACAGTCATCCTTACCTTCCGCAACACTAAACGGCCCTTCCGTATCGAGGGGGCCGAGCTGGTCGGCGTCCTTCACGGCTATACCGACTTGCCTGTCTTCTGGCGTATCCCTATCCCCGCCGACGATCTGGCGGATCCGGACAGTCAGTTTCCCGGAGGACTAGCCGTTGATGCGTTTGGAAACCTCTTCCTTGCCAACGGACGCAAAGGCTTGTACCGTTACGATGTGGAAGGCAACTTGCTGCACAGCTATTCAGTCCCGAGTGAAGCCAATATCACAGATGTGACTGTGGATCAATATGGAAACCTGGTGGTCACCGACAACGTCTACCAGTGGTTTATCACCCTTTCGCTGGAAGGAGAACAGTCAAACGCTGCCGGTGAGGATTTTGGCTGGAACAATCCACGGGAAGCGGCTATCAACCCGGTAGACGGCAATATTTACCTCCTGGATGTCAACGAGGACAGCGCACGCATTCGTGTGTATACGCTGGACACGGCCGAGTGGATTCGCGATTTACGAATTGAGTCAGGCGGTATAGACGCCTATAAGGGGTTGGCCTTCGATATCCAGGGCTATCTGTATACCATCGATCAGAATCAGTCCGCTATTATCAAAATCGAACCTCTCATTGGCGAAATTCTAAATACCCTGGGTTACATTGCCCTGGCCGGCACTTCTCCCAGCGACCTGGCGTTAGATAAAGCCGGCAACCTGTTTGTGCTGCTGTCTACCAGTCGGGACGACAGCGCCGTTTATATTCTGGACACCTACGGCAACATAGTCAAACGCCTGGGTAGTCTGAGCTATGAATGTGCCGACTGGAGCGAAGGTACCTTCTGTTTTCCTGTCGGCATCGCCGTTACCCAGGATGGTCGATTCCTCTTCATCCTCGAAAGCGGCTACCTGACAGCCTATTGGATGGAGGAATGAGCTGCGCAATCATTTTCTTCGGTTAAGTTTTCTTCAAAATAACCCATATTCAAAGGATATGTATGGTTGGCAACCTCATTTTTCTGGTTTTTTAATGTTTGATTGCCTGGCTTTTATATAGGTTTCCTTGCTTACTCCAGCACCGCCCGAATACGCCGCACACCGCGCCCAACAGCTTCTTCTTTGACGATGCGGAAGCGGCCTAATTCAGCCGTATGCGCCACATGTGGACCGCCGCAGACTTCTTTGGAGAAATCGCCGATACTGTAAACCTTAACCTGTTCGCCATACTTCTCACCAAAGAAAGCCAACGCACCGCTGTTAAGGGCTGCTTCTCTGGGCAACACTTCATAAGATACCGGTAAATCACGCTGAATCTGCTGATTAACCAATGCTTCCACCTGTTGAAGCTGTTCTGGTGTCAGTTTTTGAACGGCAGCAAAATCAAAGCGCAGCCGCTCGGGGGTGATATTGGAACCCATCTGACGCACGCCCGCCTCAGTGTCCAATACCTGGCGCAGTGCCGCATGTAGCAGATGAGTGGCAGTATGGTAGCGCGTACTCTGCTCGGTATGGTCACCTAACCCGCCGCCAAACTTCTTATCCATCCCGCGCCGTGAAATTTCCTGGTGTTCGGCAAACAGGTGCTCAAAACCTGCTTCGTCCACCTGCAAATCCGCTTGTTCAGCCAATTCAACAGTTAAGGGAAGCGGAAAACCATAAGTCTGGAACAAGTCAAAAGCCTGCTCCGCGGAAATGATTTTCTGCTCGTTTTCGAGCAAATTGCCAATAACTCTATGATATTGTTTCAGACCACGTTCAAGGGTATGCTCAAAACGCTGTGCCTCTTGTTCCAATACCTGGGCAATAGAATCGCACTGTGTGACAATTTCCGGGTATACCGGGCTGAAAATATCCAGCACCACCACGGAAAGCTCACCAAAGAAAGGTTGGGTAATACCTAATTGGTGTGCATACACTACCGCCCGGCGTACCATGCGGCGCACCACATAGCCCGCATCCACATTGGAGGGATGCGCGCCATCAGCAATCGCCATAACCGCCGCGCGTACATGGTCACTAATAATGCGAAAAGGTCGCGGTGTGTCTGCATAAGCCCGCCCGGAAAGTCTCTCCAGGCAGTCTACCACGGGTTGAACCGTCTCAATCCGGAAAATATCATCCATACCATTCAAAACCGCCACAGTGCGGTCCACACCCATACCGGTATCCACATTGCGCTGGGAAAGTTTTTCATACTCACCCTTGGGCGTGCGTTTATACTCCATAAATACGTTGTTCCAGATCTCAAACCATTTACCGCACGGGCAGCCCGGACGGCAGCCAGGGTGGCCTGATTTGCCGGTATCGAAGAATATCTCCGAATCCGGGCCGCACGGCCCGCTGCTGCCCACAGGGCCCCACCAGTTATCCTCGCGCGGCAGGGCAAAGATGCGCTCGGATGGCATTCCCAATTTACGCCAGATCGCTGCAGACTCATCATCCCGTGCGGCTCTGTCGTCCCCTTCAAAAACAGTAACCGCCAGACGCAAGGGGTCCAACCCGAGGACATTAGTGAGAAATTCATAACTCCAGGCCAGCGATTCCTGTTTAAAGTAGTCACCCAGCGACCAGTTACCTAACATCTCAAAAAAAGTCAGGTGTGAGGCATCACCGACCTCAACAATATCATTAGTGCGAATACAACGCTGCACATTAACCAGCCGCCGTCCCTGTGGATGCGTCTCGCCCAGCAGATAGGGTACCAACGGCTGCATTCCGGCCGGGGTAAACAATACAGTTGGATCATTTTCGGGTAACAGCGGCGCAGATGGGATGTGGATGTGTCCGCGTTCTTTAAAAAAGTGGAAATATTTTTCTCGTAATTCACTTGCAAGCATGGTCGCCTCCTGGCAGTTAAATAAAAATCGCCCTCAACATCTTGAGGACGAGGGACTGCTCGTGGTACCACCTCAGTTTTCACAAGCTTTACAGATTGTGACTCACTCACCAGCCAGCACTGGTGTTTCTCTGTAACGGGAGTGCCCGACAAGTTTTACTGGTACGCTTAGCGCACGTTCCTCTTGTGTCTCAAGGGTGGCGAATGTTTCACGGTTGCGGTACCGCACTTTCAGCAATTGCCGGCTCTCTGTTCCGCTGCAAAACACTTGATCCCTCTCATCGACTGTATGGATATTTATACCATTTTTGGGATAAAAAGAAAAGATCGGATTCCGTTTTTTCCCCCTTGCATCCGCCCCCCATTTGTCGTTAGAATATACCAATATCTTAAGACCATTTCCGGCTGGGCAACGCGCTTCAGCACATTCCATAGTTACGTAAACTCGAAACTATTCGCATTAACCCGCGTGCCTGGGCGGTTCAACTTAAGCCAAAGGATTTATTATGCACAAAACGACCAATATTATTTTGCTTGGATTGGGTAAAGTGGGACGTGAGCTGGTAACCCAGATCCAAAAAAACACTCCACACCTACACATCATCGCCGTTGCCGATAGCAAAGCCTTCCTCAGCAGCGTGCCGCTCTCTGCATACCAGCTCGAAACGGCATTACAGACCAAGGTTGATTACGGATCGATTGCGGATTTGCCGGGGGCACATCCGCTGCATCAACTGACCACGCTGTATGCACCGGGCACGATCATTGTCGATACCAGCGCCGCCCGCAGCCTGGATCTTTCCCGTGCGTTGGCTGCCGGCTGCAAACTGGTATTCGCCAACAAAAACACGCACAGTGCGCCTTGGGTACAGGCGCAGCCTTTCTTTCATAACGAGCACGTGAGTTATGAATCCACCGTCGGTGCTGGGCTGCCGGTGATCGAGACACTTCGTTCTCTGGTGTTGACCGGTGATGAAATTATTCGGATAGAAGGCGTTATGAGTGGCACTCTGGGTTTCTTGTGTAGCCAGCTGGAAAATGGTGTCAGCTACAGTCAGGCTGTTCAACAGGCCTTTGAGACAGGTTACACCGAACCCGATCCACGCGATGACCTGAGCGGCTTTGATGTAGCGCGCAAAGCGCTCATTCTGGCCCGTACCGCCGGCTGGCCGTTGGAGAAAGAGCAATTGCAGGTGGAAGCAATGTACGATTCCAGCCTGGCTGGGGTGGACGTGACCACCTTTTTTGAGCAAATGGGTAGTATGGATAGCGCTTTTACAGAGCGCGTTGCTTCAGCTGGCGCTGAGGGAAAGGTGCTGCGTTATATGGCGACTATTACCCAAGAGGGTGGCGCAGTTGGCTTGCAGGCTGTTCATAGGAGCAGTGCTCTGGGTGCTTTGCAGGGGCCGGGCAACTATATTGCCTTCACCACCCGGCGTTACAGTCCGATTCCGCTGGTGATTGCCGGTCCTGGCGCGGGGATCGCCGTGACCGCTGCGGGTGTATTTACAGATATCCTGAACTTAACCAGGGAATAAAAAAACAACTTCAAAGGTTCACCAGGAAACGCAGTTTATGAATCGGTGTTCATCTGCGTTTATCTGTGGTAAATTTTATTGTAATAAATATTTAAATTCATTCGCCAAAGGTAATTCGTTATGAAAAAGATACCTGTAACTGTATTGGGCGCCACGGGTGCCGTGGGCCAGCGTTTCATCCAATTGCTGGAAAATCACCCTTATTTTGAAATTGTCTCTCTCAGCGGTTCGGATCGTAGTGCGAGCAAGCGCTACGGTGAGGCCTGCCGCTGGGTATTATCTGGGTCGGTACCGGAAATGGTACACGACATGGTGATCTCTCCCACGAATACGGATCTACCCGGAAAAGTAGCTTTCTCGGCATTGCCGGCAGGAATTGCACGTGAGTTAGAACCTATGCTGGCTGCCGCTGGTTATGCCATCTGCTCCAACGCCTCTGCCCTGCGCATGACACCCGGTGTGCCGTTGATGATTCCGGAGATCAACTACGATCATTTGGAGATGATCCCCCTGCAGCACAGCCAGCTGGGCTGGAAAGGGCTGGCCGTCACCAGTCCAAACTGCACCACCAACGGCATGGCCATGACCTTGAAACCGCTGCACGAAGCCTTTGGTGTGGAAGCAGTCTTTGTCACCAGCATGCAGGCCATTTCAGGTGCGGGATATCCCGGTGTTGCATCGCTGGATATCCTCGATAATGTCATCCCGCTCATTCAAAACGAAGAAGAAAAAATGCAGACCGAAACCAATCTCCTGCTCGGCAAAATGGTCAATGGGCAGCGCGTTAATGCTGAGATTCAAATTAGTGCGCATGCAAACCGAGTCGCCGTGGTGGATGGTCATATGGTAACGCTCTCGGTCAAGTTCAAGCATAAACCTACAGTCGAAGACGCCATCCGGGTGCTGGAAGACTTCCGCGGCCCGCAGGAAGTGGCCAACATGCCCACTGCGCCGGAACGTCCTATCATCGTGCGCCGTGAGGCAGACAGGCCGCAGCCGCGCCGTGACCGCGACGCCGGTGCTGGCATGAGCGTTTCAGTTGGACGTATCCGCCCTTGCAACCTCTTTGACCTGCGAATGGTCAGCGTGGTACATAACACCATCCGTGGCGCTGCCGGAGGCTCAATTCTCAATGCTGAACTACTCTACGCCAAAGGACTGCTGGACTAATGAATCAACACGGCTGCACCAGCTTGGCAACGTTTCTTGATGACCGCGTTATCTACCGCAACCTGGACGTTCAGGATCCGTCCCTGCCGAGCTTCCACCAACTTGCAGCCACACTGAGTCTTCCCGCTAACCGCATTCCGCGCACGGGTGAGCCGGCCCATGCACTGGTAGTGGCCGAATTATTGAAACACGCACAAGAGCTCGATCACCCCGGAAAGGCATTGCAAAACCTGGTTTTTGTGGGAAATTCGCAAGGGAACAATTCTAAAACATTTGCGAACATCTGTCAGGCTGGTAACTGGCATGGGATAGCCTTCCTCAGCAATGAAAACACTGATTTTGAACCGGATATTAAGTCTAAATACCAACAGGGACTGCCGATTTATCGTACCAACCGCTGGTTTTTGCTGGAATTTTTTGAGGCGTTTTGTAACCAGCATGCTATTCATATTAATGAGCAAACTACCGTGGTTTTAAACCTGGATAAAACCTGCCTAGGGGCCTTCGGCCGCAACGATCAGGCTATCGATCATGCGCGTGCCCTGGCCGCGGTTGGAACGGCAAGTTCTACCCTGGGAACTGCAATTGATGTTGCCAAAGTTATACAGGCCTATCAACGTTTTAATCTGGTGGATTTCTATGACTTTACAGGCGATAATCCGGATATCCTGGCGTATCTGTGTTTGTTGGTCTCAGCCGGGGTAATAGAACCGGAAACACTGGTAGCCCAGGTGCGTTTGGGAGAATGGACCTCTTTTCAGGCGTATGTGGAAGATATTCAGACACGCTTTAACAGCCTTCCGGTAAGCATCCAACCCACTCACACCGAGTTTTTTGCCAGTTTGCAAAATGGTGCTCCGCTGACTTTTAAAGCTTTCCGCCTCTTGGAATATCAACTCACCAGTCACTTCGTGCAGTCGGCACCGGATATCGTACCGGATGCTGACACTCTTTCCAAAATCCTGGTGATCACGGAAGAGGTACGCAAGTTTGGCTTGGATTGCAAAACCAAAGGTGCACTCCTCTTTGGCCTATCCGACACACCCGATGAAGCCGCACTTCCTACCCCGGAACTGGCACAAAAGGGTTATTTGCCGCTGCACCGCGCAGAAATGCTTTCGGTTTCATCCGAGAAAAAGTAAATTCAGCATAGAAATAATGGAATCAGGCGTTGCTTCCAGATTCCCTCTCGCATTACTGTTCTTCCTAACACCTATTTTATTACTTAGTTGTCAGACAACCCTACCCAATTGAGTGACCTTGCGGTAACATTATGTAACCCCAAAAAATCCCCAAAGAGGTAAATAATGACCGATATCTCTGTAAATTTATGGCAGATGAAATTGGCGCATCCCGTCATGCCGGCTGCCGGACCTAATGTCCAGGACGCCAATGCCCTGCGTGCCTGTGCCCTGGGCGGCGCTTCAGCATTAGTAGCCAAAACCATCTCTTCTGTCGCTGCCGTCATTCCCCATCCCAACATGGCGGATTTTAAAAATTACTTCCTCAACACCGAACTTTGGTCCGAATTGACCGCTGAGCAATGGATTGAACACGAACTGCCGGCAGCCCGTCAACTCGACTTGCCGCTGATCGTTTCTCTGGGATACACCGCCAAGGACGTTGCCATGTTGGCACCGCGTGTACGTCCCTTTGCCGATGCACTGGAGTTGAGCACCCATTATGTAGGAAATGATCCCAAACCGATGCAGGACGCCGTCCGCGCCGCCAAAGATGCGGTGGATGTTCCGGTGATGGTCAAACTCAGCCCATTCCGTGATGTTCACGGTACCGCCATCGCAGCCCAGGAAGCCGGCGCGGATGGCATCATCTGTGTCAATTCCTTTGGCCCGGCGCTGGGCGTGGATATCGAAAATGGTGGGCGCCTGTGGATGGGCGGCAAGGGCTATGGCTGGATCTCCGGCCCAGCGCTCAAACCGATTGCTTTGCGAGCTGTTTATGATGTGGCTCGCTCAGTGGATATCCCGGTAATTGGCGTAGGTGGTATCTCGCGTGGTACGGATGTGGTGGAATACCTGATGGCTGGCGCCAGTGCTGTTCAGGTGTGTACTGCCGCCCTTACCCGCGGACAAAATATCTACGGCAAAATTGCCAGAGAATTGGAAACATGGATGAGTAAACACAACTACCAATCCATTGCCGAAATCCAGGGTTTAACCCTGCGCCACCCCGAAACGATCATGACCGAACCACCGCTATTGATCCGAGAACGCTGCAACGGATGCAGCCTGTGTGTCACCAGCTGCATGTACGCTGCTCTCTACCTGGATGAGAAAAAAATACACATTCATGAAGAGCGCTGCACCAAATGTGGTTTGTGTCTCTCGCGCTGCCCATCGGATGCTTTACAACCAGCCTGATCTCCTTGGATGTATTAAAAACATGGAATTTGAAGAGAATGAGATCGATTTTAAAATTTCCGCCAGTGCGGGCGTCATCTGCTCAGCTCAGATTAACCAATGATCTGGATATAGGGTATCGATATTTTACTGGAATTGGCAGATAAGTCACTTTACGAGGCAAAAAAAACCCAGCCGCAATCAGGTTGTACTGGTATCGAGATAGGTTTCCCCTGCCTGATATAATCTAACCGGATATCAGAAATAAATAGGAAACCTCACCGTATGATTCTACTTGGAATGACCAATTACCCGGTCGTCAGTAATGTGGTGGCGCGCGGCGCAGTGGAGTTGGATTACCTGGAAGTGCATGGTCCTTTTGTTAAGACTGTACGCCTGGATAACCCCACCACACCCATGCTGTTGCACAACAGCCTTTACCAGTGGTCATTGACCCACCCGAATGGACTGGAACACAAAGATGCTGCTAATCTGACCGTGGAACGCCTGGAACTGGCGCGTTCACCATGGTACAGCCTGCATCTGGGTTTCAGCTGTGCCGAAGTCGATTTTGTCGGCGAGTCGATGGCGCCGCTTTCTCCCTTGCAGCCGCGTGAACTGGTTATGGAACGTAGTGTGATTGTGCTCAACCAGATCTCCAGCCTACTGAATATGCCGGTGTTGATCGAAAACCTTGATTACAACCCGACCGGTGCGTATGAGTATATTTGCGAACCGGCTTTTATCACTAAAATATTGGAACAAACCGATACTTACTTGCTGTTGGACCTGGCCCATGCACGTGTTAGCGCCAATGCATTTAGCATGTCCGTGGAAGAATATATTCGACTATTGCCTCTGGATAAAGTGCGCCAGATTCATCTAAACCGCCCAGGCTGGGATAACGGTCGCATGGTGGACGCCCACCTGGATTTGCAGGAAGATGATTACCAATTGTTGGCCGATACGCTGCATCGCTGTCACCCCTGGTCCGTCACACTGGAGTATAATCGCGATGAAACACTCATCCCGCCGCAGATTGAACGGTTAAGGGAAATCTGCAGACCAGCCAAATAACTCGCGTAGTTTACCTCTCGGAGAGATGCACTTAAACTACCTTAGGATTTTTCGCCTGAGATGAAACTTTCCGGGCAAACAAGTGCGTTTCTCCTGACAAGTCCCTCCCCGTACATGGATTCGCGCAGAAGTCTTTCGACTGGTATGATTCAAACAGGAGTGTCCACACTATGAGAAACCGTGCCAACCGCCGTCGTAAACAGAGCGCCGCTAAAGAACCGCAGGAAGCTGCCCTTTCCTTAAAATCAATCAAATGGGACCGGCTGATCCGTTATCTCAACCCATACAAAGGACGCATGGCGCTGGCTATTCTGGCACTCTTACTCTCCAGCGGATTTGGCCTGGTCTTTCCCTTGGTGATTGTACGTCTGCTCGATTCGGTTACTAAATCCCAGAATTACAGCCAGCTAAACTCCCTGGCACTGCTGTTGTTGGGCATCTTTTTGTTGCAAGCCGCGTTCACATCATTGCAATCTTACCTGTTAGCCTACATTGGCGAGCATATCGTTTTCGACCTGCGCACCAGTCTGTACACTCACCTTCAGCGTTTATCGCTGGATTTCTTTGCCGTGCGCCGGGTTGGAGATGTGGTTTCGCGCCTCTCCAGTGATGTAACCCAGATGCGCACCATGCTCACGACCAACCTGACCTCATTGCTTAGCCAGGTGATTACGCTGGTTGGATCGGTGGTGATTGTGCTTAACATGAATGCCCGGCTGACGCTCTTCATACTTGCGCTCATCCCTGTGCTGATTGTAATCGCCGTGGTATTTGGCCGGCGTTTCGAGAAACTCAGCACCGAGGTGCAGGATCAGTTGGCAGCCTCCACCGTTGTGGCGGAAGAGGGCCTGCAGGCCATACGCGTGGTGAAAAGTTTTGGTCGCGAAGCCCACGAATCCGGACGTTACCATTCGGCCATGGAAAAGACCTTCCGCGCCTCGCTGCACATTGCCAGGTATAACGCCTTCTTCATGGCGATCATGACCTTTCTGGGCTTCGGCTCGATCGCAGCCATCATGTGGTTTGGCGGGCGCGAGGTGATTGCGGGGCGGCTGACCCTGGCGGCGATTGCCGGTTTTCTGATGTATGGTATTTCGATAGCCGCCAGCCTGGGCGGCTTGAGCGGCCTGTATGGGCAGTTCCGCGCTGCCATGGGCGGCATCCAGCGTGTATTTGAGATTCTGGATACCCGCTCCACCATTGAAGATGCGTCTTCAGCATACGCATTAACCAACGTTCAGGGGAACATCACCCTCAATCATGTTTCCTTTAGCTATGAAAAAGAAGCCCCTGTCTTGCAGGACATCTCGCTGGAAATCCAGGCCGGAGAAATTCTAGCATTGGTTGGCCCCAGCGGTGCCGGCAAAAGCACCATCTTTAACCTGATCCCGCGTTTTTACGACCCGACCGGCGGCAATATCAGCTTTGATGGCCACGATTTGCGAGAGATCACCCAGCAGAGCCTGCGCGACCAGATCGGTATTGTCCCACAGGAGTCGATTCTATTCGGCGGTACCATCCGCGAGAATATCCTCTACGGCCGCCTGGATGCTACAGAAGCAGAGTTGATCGCTGCGGCCAAAGCCGCCAACGCAGATGAATTTATCAGCCATTTTCCCAACCAGTACGAGACCCTGGTGGGCGAGCGCGGCATGAATTTGAGCGGCGGTCAGCGTCAGCGCATTGCCATCGCCCGCGCCATTCTTAAAGACCCACGCGTTTTGCTGCTGGATGAAGCCACCAGCTCACTGGATAACGAATCAGAAGAGCTGGTCCAGGAGGCATTGGATCGCCTGATGCAGAACCGCACTACCGTGATCATCGCCCACCGCCTGAGCACCATCAAAGTGGCGCAGCGCATTGCCGTGCTGGATAACGGACGCATCATCGAATTGGGCAGTCACGAAGAATTGATGGAGCTCAACGGTCTGTATGCAAAGCTATACGCTATGCAGTTTCGCATCCCGGAAGACGAAGTGTCTGTATCACCAGTGACAGAGCCGCATCCGGGAGAGGAGAAAACACCCGAAAAGCAGCGCAGCCTGCTAGGTTCATTCATGCGCCGGGGTTCATAGATCCAAATACTCCTGCCAGATTTATCTGCCAGCCACTGCAAAATCCATACAGTATTCGCAAAATTTGGCAATATCAGGTACAATCGGGCCTGGTATCTGGCAAACAACTTCAAAATTAAACATCTTACTGTATAATTCGCCTATGTTGCGAGAGCAAACAAGATCGGTTATTACCCAGGGATTAGCATTAACCACACCCATACAGAATATGGAGAATGAGCTTTATGAGCGATTTAAATCAGCAGACCAACATTCCCATTGAAAAGGTGGAAATACATAAATTATCGGAAGAATCCAAACCCAACACCGCTAAAGCCGGGCTCGAATGGATTATCCGGTTAGTAAAAGGCATTCTGGTCGGGATTGGCGCGATTGTTCCCGGACTTTCGGGCGGCGTTTTAATGGTAGTATTTGGAATCTACGAACCCCTGCTTCATTTTTTGGCAAATTTACGCAAAAAATTTATCCAAAATGTTCTTTTCTTTTTACCTATTGGCATCGGTGGAGTGTTAGGAATAATCGGATTCTCGGCCGTAGTGGATTATGCCTTTACCCATTTTGCGGCGCAATTCATCTGGTTGTTTATCGGTTTTATTTGCGGCACATTTCCATCTCTCTTGAAGACCTCTGCCAAAGAAGGACGAAAAAAATGGCATTGGGCTTTGCTTGGTGGAGTAGCGGTTGGCACATTCTTTTTGATGAACTGGATGGAAACCGTTGGTAACATAACGCTGACCCCCAATTTTTTGATCTGGATGATGAGTGGCGCACTGACAGGGTTAGGATTGGTGGTGCCGGGAATGAGCCCCTCTAACTTCCTGATTTACCTTGGACTGTATCAGCCGATGGCAAGTGGTATTCGACAGCTTGATTTTGGTGTGATCATTCCCCTTGCTTTGGGGGTTGTGATTATTGTTCTCGTTTTTGCGAAGCTGATCAATTGGTTGTTCAAAAAGAAATATGCGTTTATGTATCACTTTATTCTGGGTATTGTGGTGGGATCTACTGCAGCAATTATCCCGAGTGGCGTAAGCGGATGGTCCATCCTGGTTTGTGCCTTGCTCTTCGGACTCGGCGCGGCGGCTTCGTACGCTCTCTCCGTCGTAGATGAAAAACACCCACACCAATCAATATTTTAACAGATGGCCTTCTTTATCAATGTTTAGGATGATCAAGGCAAATTAAAAAAAGTATCCTCATTTCAATAACGGTTATCCAATTCTTATTGAATTCTGATAGCTTTATTGTATATTTATAGATGTTATGAGTATACAATTAACGGGACTCACCCGTTGGAGGATTGTTTGAAACGCGAACAACTGCAACGCATTATTTATTTTTTAGTCAATCACATCACCGAGACGCGTTATTATGGTCTGGAGAATATTCCCAAGCAAGGAAATCTGATTGTGGCCACCAATCACATGAGCCGTGTGGATATTGCGGTTTTATTTGCCAACCCGGTTCGCCCTGAGATTACTGCCCTGGTTGCTGACAAATATGTAACCTACTTTGGCATCAACTGGCTTATCCGAACTGCCGGCGCTATTTACCTGGACCGCGACCGCGCCGATTTTACAGCCTTTCGCGAAGCACAGAAATTGATCAAATCGGGTGTTGCCATGGGTATCGCCCCCGAAGGCACCCGCAGTGAAACCGGTCAACTTCTGCAAGGCAAACCCGGAATGATTTTATTGGCCCATCGCACTAATGCTGTGATTGTCCCTGTAGGACAAAGTGGAACCGAAGATGCCATGAAAAAATTGTCCCGATTACGGAAACCACGCATTACGGCTCGTTTTGGCAAACCTTTTACTATCCCAGAGATGCCGCGTGAAAACCGTGATGAGGCCATGCAGCAAGCCACGGATGAGATCATGTGCCGCATCGCTGCATTGTTACCATCCAAATATTGGGGCTTCTACAAGGATCACCCGCGTCTGAAAGAATTAATTAAAGAACAGGGTGGACCGATTATAGATGAATGGACGAAATAGAATAATTTCCCTATAAAAACCTGTATGTAATCTATGTACAACTCCAAACCTATTACTCCTGCTCTAACATTCCGATGAAATCAGGTATACTGCCCGTATACAAACATGTTGGATCAGATAAAGGTGAATGAAATTATCCTGAATTTTCCACAAAGCAGGGCTTTGTTTGAGGACTGCCTGCGCGACGCAGCTATTCAATCGGAACTGGCATTCTTAAAGGAGCACCATCCGGTAAGTTACGAACATTCCTGCCGGGTGTGTCAGATAAGTTTAGAACTGGGGATGATGCATTCCCTGGACTACGATTTATGCGTGCAGTTGGGGTTAGCCGCCTTAATGCATGACATCGGCAAAACCCATATATCGCTTGATATTCTTGATAAAGCGTCCAGTCTGGATGACGAGGAAACCCGGGCCGTTCGGAAGCATGTGCGCCAGGCCCTGTTAACCCTTGACCAACCGCAGTACGAGTTGGTGAGGGCTATTCTGGCTGCCCACCACGAATACAGTCGCTCTCCCTACCCACGCAGCGGCTTTGAACGGCGGCAAAACCATCGTTTCGACCAGGAACGCCGGCATATACGTGCAGACATTCAGGTTGCTGCAGAAATTCTTGCGCTTAGTGACATGCTGGATGCCCTGGTGCAACCACGATCCTATAAACCAGCCCTGCCCTTGAACGAAGTGGAACATATCCTAAGAAGTAAGTTTACCGGAAATCCCGTCTTCATTGAACAGGCTCTTGAGTTTTTCAGAAGTTGATGATTCGCTATTCCCCAGATAATTAAGTTAAACCCCCCTGGTGAATTCCAGGGGGGTAGGATTCTAGCGTTTGACGAATTAATCTTCGATGCGCAGATCCGCTGCGTTATTGCCTTTGGTACCCATCACAACAGAGTAGGATACTTTTTGTCCTTCTTCAAGTGACTCGTGTCCTGCTTTCCGGACTTCACTGATGTGAACAAAAACATCCGAACCACCGCCATCCGGGGTTATGAAACCAAAGCCCTTTTGGGCATTAAAAAATTTTACCGTTCCACGGTTCTCAGCCATAATAAAACTCCTTGTACTATATTTTCACAACAATACTGATTCCGGTCTTTGTTTTTTTACTGAAAACCAATACGACACAATCTATTAGCAGGCGTTTTTTACATATATCGCCACACGTTTCTATGAAACAAGACCGGGCAATCCTGTTGTTTTTGATAGCAACAAGAATTCAATAATGTTTATGTATTTTTTGTATCAGTTTTCTGTTTTAATTATATACCCCTGTCCAGATTAGTCAATGCAAACACTGAAATCTCACAAAGTAAGGTGTATTCATTTTCTCTGGGACGTTGGTTCTTATGAGTGATCAACCCAATCCTTGGACAGAACGATAACAGCCAATCCGAAATTGAGTATACTCGCCCTATGCAAAGTAGTTTCTGGGTCATTATTGCTGCGATAATTTTATACGGGGTTATCCATTCGTTGCTGGCAGCATTGGGATTCAAACAATGGGTACGAAGACGACTGGGTGACAACGCATATCGGCGTTATTACCGGCTGTTTTTCTCCGTACAGGCGGGTGTCCTTTTTCTGCCGGTCCTGGCTCTGGTGGCATTGCTTCCGGACGAGGTGATCTACCGTATTCCCATGCCGTGGATGGTTCTGACCATTCTGCTGCAAGTGGCGGCGGTGGTTCTGTTAGCGCACAGCGTGATGTTGACTGGCGCTCTACGTTTTATTGGGCTGGCCCAAGCGGCGGACCCTGAGCAGGCGGAGAAACCTCTGCCGTTAGTAGTGCGCGGCATGTACCGCTGGGTGCGTCACCCTTTATATACCCTAACCTTTGTCTTTATCTGGCTGGTTCCGCAGATGAGCTGGAATACATTGGCGCTCAATATCGGCGTTACTTTTTATACGCTGGTTGGCGCGATGCTGGAAGAACGTAAATTGCTGCATGAATTTGGCGAATCTTATGCACACTACCGAGCACACACCCCTTTTCTGATTCCTGGATTGATCCTTAAGAAAAAACAGATTGATAAAAACGCATAAGCCACTAAACACAAAAGGAGAATTTTAAGAAAATAGAATCGCTTATGCGACTTTTGCCGCTGGTTTTTATGTTGCACGATTTTTGGGATAACCTTATGGCGTGGTCCCTGTGTCTGCATAATACGGAATAGCTGCTCTGGTTGAAATGCTACCAGCAGCCAATAAACTCAAAAACAAGGTAAAAGATTATCGGATCTTTGACTCAAAGCGGATATAATCTCTCATATATTCAATAAACTGGGAGGAACCTATCCATGAACCTGTCTAAACGCTTCCTACGCCAACCGTTGTCGTTATTGATCACTCTGGCGGCTATCGTGATTGTGACCCTGTTGGGGCCGATTGAAAAAACACTGGGAGCTAATCTGCGTCTTGTGTTGCTGCACGGCGCCTGGGTTTGGAATGGAAAGGTAGCTTTTGGTATTGCGGCTCTGGCTGGTGCAGGTGCGCTGATTTGGAACAAACGCCTCTTTTGGCTGGCGTTCAGCCGGGCAAGCGCGTACACTGGGATGTTTTTCTGGCTGACCTATCTGCCGATGTCGCTGGCTGTGATGCAGTTAAATTGGGGCGGGTTGTTCTTTGATGAACCACGCTGGCGTATCCCTTTTCTATTTGGAGTGATTGCCATACTGTTGCAGGTTGGGTTGTGGATTTTCAGTAATAGCTGGATCACGGCTGCCGGTAACCTGATATTTGGCGTGGCGTTGTGGGTCAGTTTGGGTGGCATCCAAAACATCCTCCACCCGGATGCACCGGTGGCACAATCCGATTCCACCAGTATTCAGGGGTACTTTCTACTTCTGTTGATACTTTCATTTGTATTTGCCGTACAATTGGCCCTATGGATATTCGAGAAACTGAACCAACCCCACCAGACAGCTTGAGAGAAGATTCTGCGGCCACATTGAACAGCCAGGTAGTGCTGTTTACTGCGGCCCGCACGGTATTAAATACCTCTTACCGCATGATCTACCCCTTCCTGAGCGTTTTTGCGCGTGGGCTGGGTTTGGATTTAGCGGACCTGTCGATGGTCATGACCGGACGCTCACTGATGGGACTGCTGGGCCCACTGCTGGCGCCAATTGCCGACCGGCGCGGCCGCAAAGTAAGTATGCTGCTTGGGCTGGGTCTGATGGTGTTTGCTAATGCCCTGATCTGGTTAATTCCAATCTTTCCGGTGTTTTTAGTGGGTGTGCTTCTGGCGGCGCTGAGCAACCTGATCTTTACCCCGGCGATGCAGGCATATTTAGGTGACCGTGTGCCTTACAGCCGGCGTGGACGTATACTGGGCATTACCGAACTTTCCTGGTCAATTGCCTTTATTGCCGGCATACCATTTATTGGTTGGTTAATGGAACACAGTGAAGCGCAGTATGCCTGGCGGGTGCCTTTCCCCTGGCTGGCCGGCCTTGGATTGCTCTCCTGGATTGTAATCGCCTGGCGTGTTCCCAACAATCGCTCCGCTCATGCCAGTCCAGCGAATGGCTGGCACGCGCTAAAACAGGTGCTAGTTGTTCCCAGCGTACTGGCCGGGCTGGGCTTTGCTATTTGTGCCTCTGCAGCAAATGAAGTCGTCAACCTGATCTTCGGGGTGTGGCTTGAGGATCAGTTTGCATTAAAGCTGGCAGCATTGGGGGCAGCCTCCGCAGTGATTGGCATCTCCGAATTGAGTGGAGAGGGTCTTTCCGCTATTTTTACCGACCGGTTGGGTAAAGAACGCGCGGTAAAATTGGGTTTGATCACGAGTGTCTTCGCTACCGTAGTGTTGTATTTCTTCAGTGGCAGTGTGACCGGTGCTTTAATCGGTCTCTTCCTGTTTTACCTGGGTTTCGAGTTCACCGTTGTCTCCAGCCTGCCGCTGATGAGCGAAGTCTTCCCGGCGGCACGCGCTACGGTCATGGCCGCAGCGATTGCCTGCTTCTCCCTCGGCCGCGCCACGGGTGATCTGATCACCCCCTGGTTGTATCAAGCTGGTTTTTTGGCCAATCTGATATGTTCATTGGGTTTTAATGCGATGGCTTTCTTCTTGTTAAGCCGCGTTCATCTGGACACATACGAGCCGAAATCAGTCTAAAAATTCTCAGAAGAGAGCCGTCAGGACTTAGATCGATAACCTGCATTTGATGTAGAATTATTTCATCTGATGTTTCTTCTTACAGGTTGGTTCCATTGAACAAACAGGCACTTCTTTACCCGTTACGGCTACAAATTGCGCCTTATTTCTTAAAGAGGAAGCGTAATTTGTGACCGCGGGCATTATATATACATTGCCCATGTTCATCGCCGTTGTGCTGCTGGTTTTTCTGGCTATTTTCACCTGGCGCAGACGCATAGTGCCTGGAGCGCTTCCTTTCTTCTGGTGTCTGATTGCTACAGCGGAATGGTCCCTGGCAATTGGAATGTTGAGCTTAAGTCAATCTACAGAATCAGCACTTTTCTGGTATAAGCTACGCTTTCTTGGAATTAGTTGTGTTCCCGTCACTATGATGTTGTTTGCATTCCAGTTTACCGGACAAGACAACTGCAAAGCTTCCAGGCGCTGGATACTCTTTTTTATCATTCCCATCATAACGCAGCTTATTATCTGGACGAATTTTCATTTTTTCACCAGTGAAGTTATTTTTGCACATAAAAATAACCTGTTCATTATTCAGAATGATTCCACCGGTCCCTGGTTTGTAATCCACTTTGTCTATTCCTTCCTGTGTATTCTCCTGAGTATCGTCCTAATTGCTTACACGGCGCTGCATTCTTCCGCCATATTCCGCAGGCAAGCCCTGGCGCTATTGTTTGGTGCATTGCCGCCACTGATTATATCCGTATTCGTCGCCACTTTTTGGATTAAAACCAGCGCTCACCTTATTCCATTAAGTTTCACTTTTATGGGCTATGTTTTTGCCTGGGCGCTCTTCCGTCTACGTTTCCTGGATCTGTTGCCAATGGCTTACAGCACCCTGGTTAATACAATGAGTGATGGTCTGCTGGTGATTGACCCGAATAATCATGTTGTCGCTCTTAACCATGCTGCGGAACAAAACCTGGGGCGCTACTCGCGTAGTATTATCGGGCAAACCATACAGGATGTTTTTTCGGCCTGGCCTGCTTTGATGGAACAACTCAAATATCCGGGGAATGGCCAGGTGGAAATCGCCATTAACCAAAACGAGGTCATCTGCTATTATGATGTCCGCATTAACAGTCTGGCCGGCTGGCGCGGAGAACGTACTGGACAAATCATGTTGCTGCGTGATATCACTGCATTGGTGGAAGCCCGTGAACATCTGCAAAGACAACTTCTCGAAATTCAGGATCTCCAAAAAACACTGCGGGATCAGGCTATTCTGGATCCATTAACTGACCTGTACAACCGTCGCTGTTTAAAAGAAAGCCTGGATCATGAATTAGCCCAGGGTATGCGTGAACACTTCCCGGTTAGCCTGAGTATCATCGATGTTGATTATTTTAAAAATGTGAATGATTCTCTGGGACATATTGCGGGTGATAAATTATTAAAAAGCCTGGCAGATCTGTTACAGAAAAACACTCGCGCCAGTGACGTACTCTTCCGTTACGGCGGCGATGAATTCTTAATCGTGTTTTCCAATACAACGGCAGAAGCTGCCTATGAATACCTTTTACGTATTCAAACGTTGATCCAGGAGTTCCAGATTGCCTTCAATGGTAAAATCATTACAACTACACTTTCCTGTGGGATCGCCACGTTTCCCAATCATTCCGTTGAAAGTGAAGGTTTGTTAATTGCTGCCGATCAGGCTTTATATCTGGCAAAAAGCCAGGGACGAAACCGTGTTTGCATTTATTCGGCACCGGTCAAATGATCGGGTAGGCTGCCTAATTGTTCCGGATAATCCCGGATACGGACATGGAGTTTTCAATGCAGTTGGACTTGAGCGGTATCTTACTTGGATTGATTGGCCTGGTTTATATTTTATTAATTCCCTTAACTTTTCGAACGCGCCATGCAAAAAACCAGGGATTGGGATTCTACGCTGCCTTTGTCATCTTTCTGCTGGCAGTCACGATTTTTCAGCTCCTGCTGCGATTTAACACACCTCTGAGTTTGATTAGGGCAGATATTGCGGCGCGTTTTCCGCTCTATACGGCTTTTATCCTGTCCGTCTTTCTTTTTCAAACCACTTTCACTTTTCTACAAAAGAAATTTTTGCCATGGGTATGGTGGTTGGTGGCTGCTTTTATTTTAGGGATTGGCATACTGATTTCTGAAAACATTAATGGACTTGTGCCGGAGCAGGTGATGCTGGGAGCAAATATACTGCGGCGGGACCTGGCTGGCTCACTGCTGCTGACCGCCGCCTGGGTGTTTTTCAGCACCGCGGCTTTCCTGACCACACTTGTCACTCGGCAGCGCAGTGTTCATCCTCTGCACCGCAACCGTTATATTTTGTGGCTGGTGGGCCTGTCTTTCTGTATTCTGGGCATATATTTATCGACGGAAATTTTCTTGAGCGTTCCGGTGGGCGAAATTGTGATCCTTTTGGCTGTGGTCATGTTGGGATATAGCCTGTTTACCCACAATCTACCGGACATCAAGCATATTCTCAAAAACTCTTTATCCTTGCTGATCAGTATACTGCTTTCGATTCTGGTGTATACAGCTTTTTTGATTTTTTTTCAGTCAGTTTTCTACCATTTTGAAACCACGCTTCAGGGCTTTATTCAGGCCGTCTTCATCGCCGCCGTTTTTGCCCTGCTGATAAACCCGCTTTTGGGGAAAGCGCAGAAAGTGCTTAACAATTTAATCCTGAAAAGCAACCAGGATGCCGAATATATCATCAGTGATTACACCAAAAGCATCTCCAATATTATCGATCTGAGCCGCCTGGCAGAAGTGGTGACAGGTACTATCGTGCGGGGATTGAATATCCACCAGGCACGCCTTTTTCTGGTAAGTGAAATAGATGAAAGTATGGTGTTATCTGCGGTTGAATCTCAAACCGGGGATGCGCTTCCTGCAGCAATCAGCATCTCCACTAACAGCCCGCTGGCGGATTATTGGCGTTATGAACACAGACCTCTGGCCCAATATGACCTTGACCTGCTGCCTTACTTTCGCAGTATGACTGAGGCAGAAAGCACTGCCTTAAAGAGTCTGTCGATTGATCTGTATGTCCCAATTTCCATCCAGAACCGATTGATTGGCATATTGGGATTGGGAGCAAAAAAATCACGGGACCGTTACTTTGTAAAAGAGCTGGCCTTACTGGAAACACTGGCGGAACAGACTGCCATATCGCTCGAGAATGCACGCCTGTATGAGAATCTCAAACTGCGCAGCGCCGAAAATGAAACGCTCAACCGTGAACTGACTTCGGCTAACCGGGATTTATCGCGCCTGGATAAAGCTAAATCTGATTTTTTGAACATCGCTTCACACGAACTGCGCACGCCATTAACACAAATTATCGGTTACAACGATATTGTGGAAAACATGGCCTCTACCAATGAGCTCACACCGGCCAACTCCAGGCAAATGACGGAAGGAGTACGTAAAGCAGCTCTGCGACTGGAAGAGATTGTCAATACCATGTTTGATGTTTCCAGGCTGGACATAGGCTCCCTGGAATTAAGTATGGCACCAGTTTCTGTGCTCATGCTGGTGAATGGTGCGGTTGCAAAATGGAAAGACGCGTTGGAAAACCGCAAACTAACCCTGATTATTTCACCCGAACTGAAAGATTTGCCCAGAATCAACGCAGACGGCAAGCGCATGATTCAGGTTTTTTCTCACCTGATCCAGAATGCTATCAAATTCACGCCGGATGGCGGACAGGTATGGGTTTACGGTCAAAACTTCATTGATCATCAGGATGATAAGAAGTTTGTTGAAATCATTGTAGCAGACAGCGGTATTGGGATTGACCCGGAAGAACTGGAATATATTTTTGAAAAATTTTACCGGTTGGGGGATGTAATGCTGCACAGCACCGGTGAAACCAAGTTTAAAGGCGCCGGCCCCGGATTGGGACTGACGATCTGTCGCGGGATCATCGAAGCTCACGGTGGACGGGTTTGGGCGGAAAGCAGCGGATATGACGAAGAATGGTTTCCCGGCAGCAAATTCCACGTGCTTATCCCAATCAACCTCGAAATAAAATAAACTCCCATAACAAATTTTTTCAAATAGCATTGACAATTCTGTAAACGCGTGTAAAATTATTTCTATAATTATCAATTCAAATCGATATTTATTGTTTTTTATACAAGGAAGAGCAGTGAAAACAATCTTTGGCAATCCCTCACAACTTATTCTGGATGGTTGTCCCATTCACTACTGGCTGACCGGGCCGGAAAACGCTCCGCTGATGATGATGACTCATGGTGGTTATGTAGATCACAGCATGTTTGCAAGCCAGGTGGAAGAATTCAGGAATGATTACCGCATCCTCACATGGGATATCCGTGGACACGGTGAGTCCACACCCTTTCAGGGTGATCTTGCTTACCGAACCATCGCAGAAGACATGCACCAAATATTCCTCCAGGTGCAAAATGAACCCGTTATTCTCATTGGCCAGTCCATGGGCGGCTGTGCCGGTCAGGAATTTTCTTTTCTGTATCCGCAGAAGGTCAAGGCACTGGTCCTTATCGGCAGTCCACGTATTAGTGAACCGCTGAATGACGAATCGCGGACGTCCAACACCCAACTGGCAGAGGCTGCCCAATCCATGTCGGAAACCGACCTGCAGCACTTCATGCAGGGAGCGGCTGATTACTTCAGTATCCAGCCGGAGGTACAAACCTATGTTCGTGCCGCCGCCGGCCGGCTCACTAAACCGACCTTTCAAGCTGTCTTCCAGGCGGTCCTCGGCGGCTTCTCCGCCCACCCCGGGCAAGATATCCAGGTCCCCCTCTTGTTGGTCCACGGTGACAGGGACTTTCCTGCCATCAGCAGTCAAATGCAGGCGTTGTCCCAAACACGAACGAACTGCCACTATGCAGTCATCCCTAATGCCGGGCACCAATCCAACCAGGATAATCCGCAGGCGTTCAACGCAGTCCTTTCCGCATTTCTAAAGACCCTTAGCTAACCCGTGCTATAGTCGAAGATATCGGGCGTAGCTGCAGCGACCTGGTTATCATCCGACAGGGATGGGTTTACAGTTAAAAAACCATTGATGATCAGGATGATAAGAAGTTTGTTGAAATCATTGCAGCAGAGAGCGGCATTGGGATTGACCCGGAAGAACTGAAATATATTTTAGAAAAATTTTACCGGATTGGTAAAAACTCATGAGGCGCTTTGCGCCCAAGTAGTTTCATCGCGCTGTGTATTCGTTTTTCGTTTTTATACTTATTACGCCAGGAACGCGCTGCGTATTCGTAAAAAAATTCCAATCGGAACGAATGCCTTTTTACAAAATGGCCGGATGGGTGGGGGTGTCTGCGACGGGAGCGCCAGATTTGCTGCTTTTTTGGCAGGTATTCGTTTTGGAACGAATGGGGGACGAATGGGGCAGGAAGAAGGAATTGGGGAAGAACTGTCATGAGTAATGAGTAATGAGTGGGCAGGAATGCGGAAGAGATGGAAGCAGGAAGTAGTTATCAGGAATCAGGCAAAGGGTGGATGTGCGGGTTGTTAAGAACTTTTCTGATCCATTGTGGGGCAAGCATGGTAAGGCATTTTTTTACCACGAAATACACGAAACACACGAACAAAACCAAGGGTACTTCGCATGCTTTGAGGGATTTTGTGGTGAGGGCTGGATGAAATGGATGGGTAAGAATCCTTCTGGTCCATTGTGGGGTGTGTATGGTAAGGCATTTTTTTACCACGAAATGCACGAAAAAAACCAAGAGGACTTCGCAGGTCTTAAAGGTTTTTAGACGAAGGGTAGGTGATGGTTATGCGGTTGTTAATGTGCTATGGTTATTTGTTCTTTCGTCACGTACCAACAGGGTAATGGTTTGTAACAGATCTATTATAGAATAATTGTTCTATTAAGTCAATCCCCAATTTTAAAATTTTAAAATTTCTGGTGATTACGCACAAAAAAGAATGAAAAAAACTCTGCTCGAAAGTGGTAAATTCAGATTACGAAGCCGAACTTATCAGAAGGAGCAGCGTTAAAAGGAATATAGCACTTGAAGCAATTCTTGATAAGATGCCGATCATCGAGATCAAGCTAACCCATACAATGTGCTCAGACAGCCTGCCGCGCACTACCAGGCACAACCGCTGGAACCGGGCCTGGAAGACGGCTATTTGCTGATGTTCGACGCTTACCACCAGTAGACTATTGGTGATTGACGACCTGGAATACGACTGAATCTTCGCTGCGGAATACCTCAACCAGACCGGGGTCATTGGCTGCCTGTGTTAAGAAACTTTTGTGGCGCAGATCGGAAAGAACATAACCTGATCCAAACTCCTGAGCGATTACTGTGGATGGTTTCTCAATATCGCCCTGGGTGATATCCACCCATAAGTGATACAGATCGGCATCATAAATCAGCATGTAGGTTGGGTCTAATCCAATCAGATAGGTGTTACTGGAGTTGTAATAAAATAAACGGGGAAAATCATCCCAGTCGGTTTGGAAAACAAGGGCTCCCGGAGGCGAATTTTTGGCTAACCAGGCTGAAGATTCGGCATAGGTCTGATATGGTTTGGCATTCCGGACACTAGATTGGGCAGATTGATAGGTGAACCAGATGCCCGGTAAAAGGACTCCCAGCAGAGCAGCAACCGGCAACCATTGGCGCAAGCGATTTTGCGGATGATCCGATAGTGTATTCAGGAGGGGGGCCCAGGCAAAAGCCGCAAAAACCAATGCAAAAGGTGGAAAATACTCAATGAAACGGCGTGACTGGAAGAGCATTAATCCAAACATGACCGCCAGAACAAAGCTGACAGCGGTGCGCGGGTGCATGCGTTTCCCGTGAATGCCCAGAGCAAAGGCCCCACTGATAAATACAGCCAGTGCCAATGGTGAATTCTCGAGCAATTGACCTGTGTCGTAGGGATACCATTCATTACCAACACTGATTGAAGTGGTTTCAAGCAGTTTGGGGAGAATATGCAACGCTGTGAAAACTACATTGTGGGGAAAAAATGGGTTAATCAGCATTCCAAGGATGATCCCAATCCCGGTATACAGGAGCGGCCGCAGATCTAACTGGTGTTCGAATAACCAATTGACTGCAACATATACACCCACGAAGATCAGCAATAAAGGGAACGCATCGTAGAGCCAAACATACACAAAGCCAAGAAAAATCAGGCGTTTGTGTTTCTTGCGCAGAATCCAATCCAGCCCGAGCATGAGGACGAATAAAGACAGCGATTGTGCGCGTGTGATGCTCATGCGGTAAATGAAAGCCTCTGAAACCGCCATCAACCCGAATGCCCACAGAGCTGCGTAGGGAATGCGTTGGTTCTTAAACAAATTCCAGGTACTCAATAAGGCCAGGCTGGCAAAGAAGACGGCTGATAACTTTGCCCCGGTAATTAAATTACCAAATGTGAATGGAATAAGCGCAACATGGAAAAGAAAATGGTGATCGTAGTACTCTCTGGCGTTGAGGATTGAAAGCGGCAGCCAGGTAAATTCTGGCGTCAGACCTTGTGTGCGCATTAAATAAGCTAATTTGATATGGTAATAACCATCATTATCGGGCAAATTGGGTGTGGAAAATTGGATCAACCCCAGGAAGGTAACGAAGACGATCCATATTAACAAACCGGTGAGGACGGTGGTTCTGGTTACGGTTATGTTTTTTTCAACGGATTTCAACCAGTTCTGCAAAAGAGAACGCCTGAGTATTAATTGCATAATTCTTTTTCTTCCTTTTTTACCGAAGACTTGCAGATTACTGTTGAGGTAATCTGCAAGTCAAGAAAATTTGAAGCTTATCTCTAGTACTTTGGATTAACCATTGTCATTGCTGTCATTGCCGTTGTCATCATCGTCGTCGTTTTCATTTTCATCATCGTCGTCGTTTTCATTGCCATCATCGTTGCCATTGTCATCATTGCCATTGTCATCATTGCCATTGTCATCATTGCCATTGTCGTCATTGCCGTTGTCATCGTTGCCATTGTCGTCAT
>PHBZ01000059.1 GCA_002840755.1 Chloroflexi bacterium HGW-Chloroflexi-10
CGTCTTACCATGGTCAATATGTCCCATTGTTCCCACATTAAGGTGGGGTTTGCTGCGATCGAATTTTTCCTTTGCCATACTATCACTCCTCGATATTCAAAAGAACTATTATTACGTGGTATTCGCTCGGCGAAAAGAGCCCTCAATGGGACTCGAACCCATGACCTCGCCCTTACCAAGGGCGTGCTCTACCAACTGAGCTATGAGGGCTTGCCGTTCCATTTTTTCCTCTTTGCGGAGGATATTCGGCCAAAAAGGCCTGTGGGCAGTGAAGGATTCGAACCTACGAAGTCGTGCGACAGCTGATTTACAGTCAGCCCCCTTTGGCCACTTGGGTAACTGCCCATAGTATTTTCCAAACCGAACCGTTGCCGGTTCGCAAGTGGGATTGTGTACATTCAATCCCGCTCACCAACCTGCAACCTGAGCCGACGATGGGACTTGAACCCATAACCTACTCATTACAAGTGAGTTGCTCTGCCGTATTGAGCTACGTCGGCGGGTAAATTGTTAAGTTACAAGCACTCTTGCGGGATGATTATACCAGCACCTTTTTCTATAGGCAAGGAATGCAAAGAATTCAGGTACTGCCGCGGTCGGAGAGTCTATCAGAAACCATCTTTAGAGTCAAGGATTCTGTCTTAATCCTGCAAAATACCGTGTCAGGATTCTCCAAATACAGCGTTGCAAGTTTTACAGCGCCAACACGGCCAATCCGTTTGAAAAAAGCGGCTGCCTATCTCTAATTTGCCTTCACTTTCCAATTGGATGGCATCCAGATTTGGCAAACCATATAGAATTGGAATCACCCCAATTTTCTCGCCACAGACAGGGCATTTCGGATGTTTGGCCGGTATTAATCCATAATTGTTTGCAATATCATCCATCTTGTAGAAGTATACCAATCGAATTATTGTTAAGGAAGAGAATTTCTCTCAATCTCAATATTCTCATCAAACATCCACACAAAATCGGTTTCACCGCTCAAAATTGTAATACTTTTTGAATGAATACGAATTTAATACAAAGCCAAGTGAATCACAGGAAATCGCATGCAACAAAAAATGCTAAAAATTTCAAATCCGGCTTTAGAAAGCCAAACCACATTCATGAATACCGAAAAAGAAATCAATCCAATCAATACTGCTATGGTTTTAAGAGCTGCGGCCGAGCCCGAAGCCTTTGCAATGATTTATGATTACTTTTTCAGTGCCATCCATAAATACATCTTCCTTCGTATCCGCGATGAACAAACAACAGATGATCTAACTGCACAGGTATTTGAACGGTTGATCAAAGCACTAATAAATTACCAGAGTACGAAGGGAACCTTCTCTGCCTGGCTATTTGGCATTGCTCGCAATGTGGTTAATGATCACTTTCGTGCTCAACAACGATTTCCCTGGCTGCCAATTCAATTTCTCAACCAGATGGCTTCACCACATCCATCTCCGGAAAAGATGCTTGCTTATAAAGAAGCGGATCAGCAATTACTTTCCGCCCTCAACCAACTCACCGACAGGGAAAGGGAATTGATCGCCCTAAAATATGCAACAGAATTGAATAATCGGCAAATCGCAAAAATAACTGGGCTTTCCGAAAACAATATCGGCATCATTTTGTTTCGCGCCCTTCGAAAACTGCGTGACAGAATAGGAAAAGAAAATGAATAAACATTCCAAACAAACACATGAGAATTTTGTTGAAGATTATGCTGCAACAATTACACAACTTACTCAATTTGATTCTTCCCATTACAGTTTCATTCAAAGCTCATTACGAACAAAATTACTAAATGAAATATCGACCCGGGAAACATCTTCCGAGAAAGAGACTTTAGCAATGATCGAAAGCAATTCTTCCACCCTGAAAATAAAGTGGGCAATGATACCTTTGGCTGTGATACTTATTATGCTGATTATCAATTTCACATTTCCTCCGATCCGTATTTACGCCCAGGAATTTTTCTCCAGGCTTTTGGGATACACACTGATCACCAACCAACCGTCGCGCAACATACCAGTCTCCACGGTTGTCAATACCCAAACTTCCACTGATCAATTAACACCTATCCCATGGGAAAGTAATCGGCTGCTTTCACTGGAGGAAGCCTCTTTAGAAGCGGGATTCACTATTTTTACACCTGCCTATATTCCTGATGGTTACCAACTGGCTTATCTTGATGTTCTCCCTCCGGATGAACTTAACCCCTACACTGCCGTATTGATCATTTACCAGGGTGGCCTTCAAAACCGGGACCAGATTCGCACAATCTCCATTCGGCAGCTTTACAACCCGGATGGTAAGATCAGTGAACTACCCATCGGGGACGCCACAATACAAGAAATCCAGGTAAGAAATCAAAATGGTATCTGGTTGGAAGAGGTTGCCACGGCCACATCACAAAAGACAGATGGCAGCATGGAAAATATCAAGTTAAATATGCTGGGTTGGGTCGAAAGTGGGTTTGAATTTTGGATCAATTCCAACGACAATCTTTCATTGGAACAATCATTACAAATCGCAGAATCAATCCAAATGGAACAAGCACCCATTGAAACCAATCCATCCGGAAAGTGTCCCACTCCATTTGGTGAAAATATTGAGGCGGCCAAGCAACAAACTGGGTTCAATTTGTTTATCCCTACATACTTACCGGATCGTTTTTGTCTCAGTACGGTAGAGATCTACCAGCCGGATGAAAATGTTCCCGATTTGACAACAGCCATAATATATCGGTTACAGTACTCAGGCACAGAGGATATCACCCTGATCATCACACAAAACGAACACCCCGGAAATCTCAAAAATCTAGCTGTGGTTTTGGATACAACCCCTGTACAACTCCGCAATACGGAGGCGGTTTTCATTCAGCAAAGCATGGAACCATATTTGAATATTCTGATGTGGGATGAGAATGGTTATTCAATATCCATTTCCTCAAACAGCGATTTATCTCAGGCAGAACTTATGCACATCGCCAATGCCTTAACTCAAAATTAAATACGAAACAAATTCAAAAAATCTTTTTCCAATCTCTTTAAAAATGTGCTACCTCACATTGATTGACAAACTAAAACACGCTATTATTACCCATGATAGTTCATGCACACTTGAACAACCTTCATATCATCGCAAATGATTGGCTTGCTCATCAATATCATTTTCAACGAATCATTTCGAGCCTATGATCAGGATTTTCCAACACTCTCCCTGCGATAGTGTGAATCAGCTTTATTTCGTAAGCGGATATCTTAAGAATCCCCACGCCCAACGGTAAGGCAAAGTCATCTATGACTCGATCTATAGGACTCATTGTGGCGAAAAGATTGTTTGGGGTTCAGTTGGGTCAGGCAAAAAGGCGCAATCAATCTCATAGGTAAGGAGAAAAAAATCATGAAAAATGCTTATGAAGTCACAAATCCTGACTATACCTTAAGTCCGTATACTGGAATGACAAAAAAGCATTACATCGAATGCGCAAATTATCTTTTGGAAAGAGCCTTTAAACACGTAGATTCGATTGACACCCCCATCTCCTTTCCCGTGGTTCCGGGTAAAACGTATCCTCAGCCCAATGATCCACCCTGGCGCTGGCGCTCATTTGAATTTGAAGCTTTAGAAAGAACATTAACACTTGCCGGCCCCCTGATGCATGTTGACCCCGATATAACCATTAATAATATTAAGCTAAAAGATTACTACTGTTTGCAACTCTATAATGCTTTCACCCCGGGACACGCCAATTCAATCCCTTTGCCGGAAGAGCTACCTGATGCTACTTACCAGTTTACCTGCGAGTTTGGCGGTCTATTCAAAACTTTATTGCTGCTGCCTGATATTATCTGGCCTTACTATACGCAAACTCAAAAAGATGAAATGGCGATAACAATTTCAAAATGGGCGCATCATAGAACAACCCAGAACAATTGGAGAATTTTCAACATTGTCACACTTTCTTTCCTTAAGAAGCATGGTTACGCTATTGATGATGAATTACTGAAAAGCCACCTTTTATGGGTAGTTTCCTACCATTCCGGAGATGGGTGGTACCTGGAACAAACATACAATTATTACACCATCAGCCTCTTTATTGTGTACGGAACAATCTGGAACAGAACTTTTGGAGATGAATATTATCCCGACATAGCAACAGCCATTGAAAAATCAGCTCATGAATTAATGAAAACTTATTCTAACTTCTTCGCAAGAGATGGTTATATCAATATGTGGGCAAGAAGCATATGTTACAGAACCTGGATTTCGGGTGGATTTCCAGTTTCCTTCATGTTGAACGATAAGACCCTGTTAGATGCCGGTTGGGCAAGGAGGCTTTGCTCAGGGTCTATACTCCAGTTTGTTACCAGGGAAGAATTTTACGAAAACGATATACCCAGTCTCGGATTTTATGGGCATAAGGAATTTTTATTACAAAATTACAGCTGCCCGGCAAGCCCATTTATTATGTTTTTACCGTTTCTATGCCTTGCTTTACCGGATAATTCGCCATTTTGGACAGCGACAGAAAATGAAGGCATCTGGGAAAAACTTGGCAAACTTTCTGAAAGAATCATCCTTGAAAAACCAGGGCTTGTCCTGGTCAATCACGGAAAGACCGGTACATCTGAAATAATTCCAGGCAAAGTATATTATGAAGATCATAACTATTCCAAACTGGCGTTTAATACACATTTCCCTTGGGAAGATCATAATCCCCGTGGGGGAACATCCATGGAATATAGTTTTCGTAGTTTGGATCCTAGAGATATCCGCGGTGATGATATAAATTTTTATCTGACAGGGCTTACCATTCAAAATGATTCGGACAAGAATACAGAATTTTCGACATCGCAGAGTATGCTCTACAACGGGGTACACAACGACGTTCTTTACAGACAGGCCATCATGCGGAAACCACCAAACAATGGTGTGGGATACATTATCGATCTGGCAGAAATAACTGTCCCCGGTGGAGTCATAAGAGTTGACCGCTCTCGTTTAGCATTTGAACATGAATTGACTCTCGGCCATTTCGGGCTCCCACATATTGATGGCAGAAAAGCGGTCATTCATCAATTCGAAGATCAAACAAAAAAGGTTATAACAGCTTCTATTCAGGGAAGACAACTGGCGCTGATTGTTTATCAGGGCTGGGATACTGTGAGCAGTATCGTGCATAGCGGCCGTAATGCGGAAGCAAATGAAAGCACGGTTTTGTTTACATCCAAAAAAAGAACATCAAAAAACCCGGCAATGGAATTGATGATCACGGTGATGCTCCATAAAATGGATGACACTGAATGGACAGAGGAAGAACTGTCCCCCATAAAAGCGATCAACACCATGGAAATTACGCCTTTGTATTCACCTTTAGGAGTAATTATCACGTTGTCTGATAATAAAAAATATGAGATCGATTTTGTTAATATTGATGGCAACAGAACCTGCTAAGCATTGACCTTACTGAGAGTAGCCGGACAAGGCCTTGATATTCCTTTGCAGGTTTTAAAAAAAAGCCACCTGTTGCTATACAGTAATATTAACCGAATTGGCTATCCTCATGTATAATCATGGGTGGAAAGGGTTTTGAAATCTCAATGGAAATTACCTGGTACGGACATTCCTGCTTTCGCATCTCAGAACGTGGCTTTGCCACAGTTGTAACCGACCCCTATGACGGTTCAACAACCGGACATGGCGCGCTCCATCTCAATGCCGATATTGTCACCGTTAGTCACAACAAACCGGGACACAATCATGTTCGCTCTATCCTGGGTGACCCTTTTATTATCTCCGGCCCTGGTGAATATGAAATTGGCGGCGTTTTTGTGACCGGGCTGCAAACCAACGGCCATCACAACAATGTCACCATCGCCGAACGCAACACCATGTACGTTTATGACTTTGATGGAATCAATATTGTCCATCTTGGTGGAATTGACCGAGTCCCAAGTCAGAGTGAAATAGAGGAAATTGGTACAATTCACGTTGCTTTAGTACCTATTGGCGGCAACAGTACTTTGAATGCAGCCAAAGCCGCGGAAATCATCACCCTGATTGAACCAAACATCGTCATCCCCATGCACTATATGACCGAAAATTCATTAATCAATCTGGATCCGCTCAATAAGTTCTTAAAAGAAATGGGGTTATCCAACATTGAACCTTTGGGTTCATTAAAACTAACCAATCTGCGCAGTCTCCCGGAGGAGACCCAAGTAATCGTATTGGAAGCCCAAGATAGTTAAGAGGAATACAACCAGTGCCGGTAAAAATTATTATGACCTGGGATATCGCTCCTGAACATGAGCAAGAATATTTTGAGTTTGTTGTCCGCGAGTTCATTCCTGGTGTACAACGCCTGGGATTGGAACTACAAGACGCCTGGGCTACTGTATTTGGCAGCCATCCGCAAATCCTGGTTGGTGCAGTTTTGCCATCCGCATCCAAAGCCGAAAACATCCTCGAATCTTCTGAATGGAAAAGCCTACAAAATCAATTAATGGATTTTGTAATTAATTATGAACAAAAACTGGTCAATTCACGTGGGGGTTTCCAGTTCTGATATCTTATGCGAAGTGATATCAGCCATGCCTTATTAGCCTGGTATGCTAAAAACGCACGCCAATTGCCCTGGCGCGACCATCCCGACCCTTATGCAGTTTGGGTTTCCGAGATTATGCTCCAACAAACCCGTGTGGAGACAGTTATCTCTTATTTTCATAAGTGGATGGAACGTTTTCCGGATATCGACACACTGGCAAACAGCCAGGAACAGGATGTTCTGAAAATCTGGGAGGGTCTGGGGTACTATAGCCGGGCGCGTAACCTGCACAAAGCTGCCAGAATAATCCAACAACAATATCATAGTGCACTGCCGGCAGAACGAACAGCACTGGAAAAACTTCCCGGTATTGGCAAATATACAGCCGCAGCCATTACTTCAATGGCTTTTGGACAGGATCAGGCAACACTGGATGGTAACATCCGCCGGGTTCTGGCCCGTATTTTTAACGTAGAAATTCCAGCCCGTTCTCCCCAGGGAGAATTACGTTTATGGACATTGGCTGAAGAAAATCTGCCACCCGGGCGCGCCGGTGATTACAACCAGGCCTGGATGGATTTAGGCGCCTCTATTTGCCTGCCAAAAAAACCGCAATGCACCATATGCCCTCTCAAACCCTACTGTCTGGCTTTTCACCTGGGAGTCCAAAACGATCGTCCTGTGCTCCCTAAAAAACAGCCGACACCGCATTTTACCGTCACCGCGGCCATTATTCACCGCGATCAATGCGTATTAATCGCCCAACGCCCTCCCAATGGCCTATTGGGTGGTTTATGGGAATTCCCGGGTGGTAAATGCGAACCTGGTGAAACCCTGCCACAGGCTTTAACCCGTGAAATCAGGGAGGAATTGGGCTGCGAAGTAGAAGTCGGTGCAGAATTTGGTATATACCAACATGCATATACCCATTTTCGGATTACACTGCATGCCTTTCACTGCTGGCTGGTTAAGGGTGAACCCCAGGCTTTGGAAGCCAGTCAACTAATCTGGGCACAGTTTCATGAGCTGGAATCTTATCCAATGGGCAAAATTGATCGAAGCATTGCCAAAAACTTAAACCAAAACAATCCTGCCTCGCTATAATAAAATTATGAAAAACTTAACCAACCTGCGCGAGAAAATGGTGCAGGATCAAATTATCAGCCGCGGTGTGCAAGATGAAGTTGTGTTGAATGCCATGCGCAAGGTTCCACGGCACTTATTTGTTCCAATAGAATATCAACTGCATGCCTACGATGATCGTCCACTGCCTATTGGCTACGATCAAACTATATCACAACCTTATATCGTAGCGCTGATGAGTGAAATGCTTCAACTGCAGCCGGAAGACATCGTCCTCGAGGTTGGAACGGGTTCCGGTTACCAGGCGGCTGTTCTGGGCTGCCTGGTAAGTAAAGTGTATACGATTGAACGTCATGGCCCATTGGCACAAAAGGCTGCTAAAATACTTCGAAGTTCGGGTTTTACCAATGTTACAGTCATTGAGGGAGACGGCAGCCTGGGATTTCCGGATAAAGCACCCTTTGATGCTGTCATTATCACTGCCGCAGCGCCGGCCCTGCCCAAACCGATTTGCAGCCAGTTAAAACGTGGTGGCAGAATAGTTCTACCGGTTGGTAACCGTTGGGAGCAGAACCTGCAGCTCTGGCGAAAAATGCCTGATGATCAGCTCGAATTTGAAAAACACATACCAGTCAGTTTTGTACCCTTACGTGGAGAACACGGCTGGAGGGAATCGGAGTGGTAAAAAAGACCGGAACCGTTTAAACAGCCCGGTCTTTTTTTATTCTTACTTATTGAGCCAATTCCCTAGCCATTTGTACGTATTCTCTATTGATTTCATGGTGCTTGGAAATCACGTCTTCCAGCGGAACCGGCACCATTTCGCGCCCATTTAAGCCCACCATTACACCACTTTGACCGTCTAAAAGGAATTCCACAGCTTTATATCCCAAACGAGAAGCCAGCATACGATCAAATGCGGTAGGTTTACCACCCCGCTGAATATGCCCCAGAATGGTCACCCGTACCGTAAAGCCAAGGTCGCGGGCTTCAATAATGTTTGCAAGTTCGGTAACCCCCGGTTTGGCACCTTCGGCTACTACAATAATAGCGTGATTTTTTCCCCGCCGGTAAGCATCATCAACAACAGCAGCAATATCATCCACTGTGAAAGGTAATTCAGGGATGAGCACCATTTCTGCGCCAGCAATAATCCCGGCGTTCACAGCCAGGTAACCACATTCCCGCCCCATGGTTTCCACCAAAAAAGCGCGGCTGTGGGAGGAAGCTGTATCACGCAGTTTGTCAATGGCATCCACGATCGTATTCAGCGCGGTATCCACACCAATACACATATCCGTACCATAAATATCATTATCAATACTTGCCGGAACACCAACGATCTGAATACCCTGCTGTGCCAGTTTGTAAGCACCATTTAAAGAACCATCACCGCCGGCAACCACAAGAGCATCAATACCCTCATTGTTCATCTGACGAATGGCTTCACGTTGGCCTCGCGGTTCACGGAATTCTTTACTCCGCGCAGTTTGTAAAATCGTCCCACCGCGTTGTAATATACCGCCAACGCTGCGGGCGCCCAACCGTTCAAAATTTCCGCGAATTAACCCTTCATAACCGCCGTTTATTCCTACCACCCGAACTCCACGTGTAATCGCCGTACGCACAACAGCGCGTATACACGGATTCATGCCTGGGGCATCGCCGCCAGATGTTAAAATACCAATTGTTTCGATCTTAGCTTTCGGACACATCCTGTTTTTTCCCTGCAAAAAAATATAATAATCTAGTGCACTCGCAAGACTTGTACTTGCACGTTTTCCTCACCGACCAAATTTTGCAGCTTCCACATCAATTCCGGACAGTATCCAATGGTATCATTTGGAAATTCCAGGTTATACCGATGTCCACCTTCAAAAATCAAAATTCCAAACTTGTCTTTTCCAGGGAAAGAACGCAACAGTCCAATGGCACGTCTCATTCGCAAATAATCACGGCCCGCTTCATTTGGCTTGGAGCGTAAAACTACCGTAACCATTCGTAATTCTTGTTTATCAGATTCACTTTGCAATAAGAACGGCTCAACCGATGGCAGCGCCACTATGGGCAATTTCGGTTTAGCACTGGTCGTCTTATCAGCCGCTTCCTGTATAAGCATTGTTGGCGGCTGTATTGGTTGCACAGGCACTGATTTTTGGGGGTTCGTCTTGATTTCTACCGGGTTAATCATACTTTCCTCTACATAAATCGATTCCCCGGGTGGAAACCAAATATCCTCTGGTACATCGGGCGGCGGCGGCTCTTCCCCAAGCCTGGATAGATTTGATTCCGAAATTTTTTGTTGGGGTTGCTGCTCAAAATTGTCTGCCCGATTATACTTCATTTCTGATTGTTTGAACAACTGTCCGGAAGAATCATCCTCACTATCCGCATCATCGCCGCCAATCGACATATCATAACCAAAATCCATCACATAATGTTCGCCGGCAACATGGCCGCTCGCTTCGTCCTGGCTCACTTCCAAAGCAGACATCAATTCATCGGCTGTTGGATCTGTAATAGCATCCACCAGGATTTTAGGCTCATTTCCCTCCAGGTCAACTTTGCCCTCAATCACCAGAATATGATCCATCTGAATCGAATCTTTATATTTTTTCCAGGTGGTTGGGAAAACAACCAGTTCTATTGAACCCTGAATATCTTCCAACGTAGCAAAACCCATTTCCTTGCCATTTTTGGTCTGGTGCCGGCGGAATTTTGTAATCATCCCCCCAACCACCACGGTCGCTTTGTTTTTTACTTCACCCAACTGTGAAGAAAAGTGGGTTATTTTCTTTTTTAAAAAATCCATGTAGGGTGTCATGGGATGCGAAGAAACATACAAGCCAATTAATTCCCGTTCCCATTCCAATTGCTCTCGTGTATCTAACGAACGCACTTTGGGCAATTCAATATCTTCTACCATGGTTTCAACCATACCAAAAATACTCATCTGCCCGGATTGTAAAGCTTTAAAATGGCTGGTAGATACAGCAATAATCTGATCCAAAGAATCCAATACGGCGCGCCGGTCGCCAAAGGCGTCTAATGCGCCCACCCGCACCAGGCTCTCCAAAGCACGTTTACCTACCTGGCGCAATTCAATCCGGCGCAGAAAATCATTAATATCCCGGAACCGACCTTCCACCCGGTTATCCAAAATGGTCTGCACCGGTGCCTGGCCTACATTTTTTACAGCCCCCAGGCCAAATCGTATGGCTGGTTTGCCGCCAGGCACATCTTCAATGGAAAAGTCCCATTCGCTGGTGTTAACATCCGGCGGCAAGACATCAATCCCCAAATCACGGCAATCGGCCACATATTGAGCTACTTTTTCGGTCTCGTTTTTGGTAGCCGAAAGCAGCGCTGTCATGTATTCCACGGTGTAATGTGTTTTTAAATAGGCAGTCTGTACGGCAATCACACCATAATCAGCCGCGTGACTCTTATTAAAACCATAGCGTGCAAAATTTTCCCAATCGGTAAAAATTGCCTCAGCAGTTTCCTGGTCCATCACGCCGCGTGAAACTGCGCCATTCACAAATTGGTGGCGGTGCACTTCAATTTCCTTGGCTTTTTTCTTGGAAATCGCTTTTCGCAAACCATCTGCCTCGGAAGCAGAATAACCACCGATATCCATTGCGGCGAACATAATTTGTTCCTGGTAAATCGGAATACCATATGTTTCGTTAAAAATTGGCTCCATCGCCGGATGGCGATGAGAAATTGGCTCTTCATTATGCATGCGCCGGATATAGGCAGGAATAAATTCCAACGGACCCGGCCGGTACAAAGCCACCATAGCGATAATATGCGCCAGGGTCTTGGGCTGCATTTGTACCAGATAACGCGTCATACCCGTGCCTTCCAATTGGAAGACACCTGCTGTGTGCCCGGTACCCATGAATTCAAATGTCTGTGAATCATCAATTGGTATATTTTGCAGATCCAGGTCAATTCCATGCCGTTTCTTTATCATTCCGCAGGCGCGCGCCATAATCGTCAGTGTTGCCAGGCCTAAAAAGTCCACTTTTAACAGCCCCAGCGCGTCCAGATGGGCCATTTCGTATTGTGTAACCGATTTTACCGGGGTGTCTTCGGAATTGCTGGTGGGCCTGTGGAGCGGCACATAATTAACTACTGGTTCATCGGTGATCACAATGCCGGCAGCATGAGTGCCTACATTGCGCACCACGCCTTCCATGTGTTGAGCGGTATCAATCAGGTCTCTCAAATAGGGAGTGCTTGCGTAAAGTTCTCTTAATTCGGCAACATCTTCCAGCGCTTCCTTAATGGAAACCGGTTTGCCGGGAACAGCGGGAATCAGCTTGCTGACAACATCCACCTCAGACAATGGGATATCCATCACCCGCCCCACATCCCGGATGGCAGCTTTGGCGCCCAAAGTACCAAAAGTAATTATGGCAGCCACTTTATCATGGCCATATTTATCGGCACAGTACTTAATCATACAAGGACGTAAATCATCCCGGAAGTCCAGGTCAATATCCGGCATGGAAATACGCCCAGGGTTAAGGAACCGTTCAAAAATCAAGCCGTGATCCAGGGGTTCCACCAGGGTTATATCCAGCGTATATGCCACCATAGAACCGGCCGCAGAACCACGCGCGTTATACCAGATATCCTGACTCTTGGCATACACACACAAGTCCCAAACAATCAGGAAATAAGCATCAAAGCCCATATTGTGGATCACCGAAAGTTCATAATCCAGGCGTTCGCGCACCTTGGGGTCATTCACCCGGTTACCGTATCTTCGCTGTAAACCCTGCTCACATAAATGGCGCAGATACGTTTCAGGTGTAAATCCCGGCGGCACATCAAAGCGCGGCAAATGATAGGTAGTGTTATTTAAATCAACTGTGCAGCGCTCAGCTATCATCAGGGTATTACTGAGTGCACCGGGGATATGCCCAAACAACGCTTCCATTTCTTCCGGCGAACGCAAATAGTAAGTGGAATCGTTCATCTTAAAACGATCCGGGTCACTTAACAAAGAACCAGTCTGGATCGCCAATAATATATCCTGGTAACGGGCATCTTGCTGTTCAATATAATGCACATCGTTAGTGGCAATAAATTGGGCGTTATAGCGCTTACCCAGATCGTACAGATGCTGATTTACCTTTTGTAACTCCGGAATGGGGTGATCCTGCAATTCCAGAAAAAATCTGTCCGGTCCAAACACTTCATAATACCAGTCCAGTTTCTGCTGAGCTAAAGCCAGATCATCTTCTTTCAATGCCCGCGGAATCTCGGCCGCGAGACAACCGGATGTCGCAATCAGGCCTTCGGCATGCGCAGCCAAAAATTCATGGTCGACCCGCGGGTGATAGTAGAATCCTTCCATCTGGGCTGTACTGGCAATTTTCAGCAAATTCTGATAACCCGTTTGATTTTCCGCCAAAAGTAGTAAATGCGAATTACGTTTATCTAACCGGGCTTCTTTTTCAAACAGACGCCGCGGCGAGAGATAACTTTCCAGACCGATAATGGGTTTTACCCCTTCAGCCGTAGCTTTATTAAAGAAATCAATGGAGCCAAACATCGTTCCGTGATCAGTGATCGCCACCGCCGGCATACCCATTTCCTTCACTTTTTTCACCAGGCTTTTTATGTTGCTAAAACCATCCAGCAACGAATACACCGTGTGAACATGTAAATGGGCAAACGACATTCTGACTCCTCCTTCCTGTATGGGTATCGGCTAACACAAGAAAATTTGCGAAGAAAATTCCTTCGCAATATTCCAGCTAGCACTTGCCTTGTGCGGCCGGAAGCTAAAAACGCCGGCTAATAATAGAGTCATTATAGCATGAGGAAAATTGAATCTGGAGTAATACACTCTTAAAATTTGTACAAAAAAATATTTTTTTAAGAATAGGAACCTCCGCTATTTTTTGTGCATAAAATTTGCCATATTCAGCAGGCTTTTCTGGTCAACGGGCCGGTTTTCCGGTTTCAGCCAAAACATAGCGATAATGTTTCACTTTTAATTAACAGCCCCCCTTGTCTGAAGGCGACGCGGTGGTGGTGTTCGGGTGGGTCCGGGAGGGTGAAGCTTTGGGGGATTTTCACGTGCGGGCCTGGTTTACTCTCGCTTCGCCCGTTCATTGACAAGGGGCGAGGCATCGGGTTTTGAACGGGCAGAGAAAATTCTTCCCGCCTCGCCTGTACGGATTGTGTATCGCCTTAAATTAGCAGCCCATCCTTGTCTGGGGGTGACGCATGCGTCACCCTACGGATTCGGGATTTGCGGCGGGGTATTCGTTTTTCGTCTCCTTCGCTTACGAAAAGACATTCGGGACACAATTTCGTTACGACTCCTTCCTTCACAAAAAGATGTTCAGGACAATGTCGCTGCGCTCGGAGCGCGTTGCGTCATCGTAGTAAAAAAAATCCAATCGGAACGAATGTATTTTCAGAAAATGACCGGCATGGGTGGGGGGAGCCTGGTGGAGATGGCAGAATTGGTGTTATATGGCGGGTATGCCGTTTTGGAACGAATGAGGTTCGAATGAGTCAGGAAGCAGGAATTTGGAATTAGGGATCGGGCAAAGGGCGGCGTGATGATTATGCGTTTTTATATATTAACCACGAGAAGCACGAAACACACGAAAAAAATTGGCGCTGACCGGAAACTTAAGTATGCCTACAGGCTTTGAAGGTTTTAAGGTAAGAAGAGAATGACGACTATGCGGTTGTTAAGGTGCAAGATACTTTAATTCATGGTTATTTTAGAACAATTATTCTAATTTGTCAAGTAGTTTTTGACCACATGGCTCGACAGAACTTCTTTCGTCGATTAAACTGCAATGTGGATTTTTATAAGGATATATTATGATGAAATCAGGCTTTTTTAAGGACCGGCGTTTTTTTTCAGCTATGCTGACGATCGCGGTACCCATTACCATTCAACAATTTATCTCTTCCACTACCAACATGGTAGATGTTTTGATGGTTGGACAACTGGGAGAAACATCCATAGCGGCATTGGGACTTTCCAACCAGGTCTTTTTCCTTTTAATCCTGCTTTTATTTGGTATCAGCAGCGGATCGGCTATTTTCACTGCTCAATACTGGGGCAAAGGTGATCTGTACAATCTGCGTCGGGTGATGGGCATCGGATTAACCCTGGGAATATCTGTAGGACTGATTTATACCCTGGCCGCTATGCTCATTCCTGAGGTGATTTTAGGTCTGTACACCAACGATCAAGCCGTAATTGCACTGGGCAGCCAATACCTGAAAATTGTGGGGCTAAGTTATGTATTCACCGCTATCAGTGTCACGTTTATGTCGGTATTACGCAGCAGTGGAAATGTGCGTCTGCCGATGTTCACAACCATTATCGCCTTAAGCATTAACATGGTCCTAAATTATCTGCTTATTTTTGGCAACCTGGGCTTTCCTAAAATGGGAGTACCCGGCGCAGCTCTGGGCACCTTAATTGCGCGGATCATTGAATGCATTTTGATTGTGTCATTTTCTTACCGCTTACGAACCGCTGCGGCAGCGCGGCTGCATGAACTGAAATACAACTTTGACTTCTTCAAGAAAGTATTAAAAACATCCTTACCGGCTGCGGTCAACGAACTACTCTGGTCGTTGGGAATTACAACCTATAACGCCGTTTATGCCCACATAGGTACCGGTGCAATTGCGGCTGTCAACATTAATGCCACCATAGAAAGTATGTCTTTTGTAATTTTCATTGGGATCGCCAATGCCTGTGCTATTATGATTGGCAATCAGATTGGGGCCGGCAATGAAAAGGTTGCTTATGAATACGGACGCCGTTTTTTGATCATGGGTTTAGCGGCTTCCCTGGTTATGGGAGCTATCGTGCTTATCGCAAGACCGTTAACACTTTCACTTTACAATATTGAGCCGGTTTCTTACGAGTATGCCTACCGCATCCAGCTGATTTACGCGCTTACTATGTGGATTCGGGTTACCAATTTACTGATTTTTATTGGCATACTCCGTTCGGGCGGAGACACCCGTTATGCACTGATCGTAGAAATGCTTTCCATCTGGTTAATCGGTGTTCCGTCGGCTTTGATTGGCGCGTTTGTGCTCCATCTGCCCGTGTTTTGGGTATACGGATTAGTTCTATCGGAAGAAGTTGTAAAACTGATTATTGTTCTCCCGCGCTATCGTTCCAGAAAATGGATTCATAACCTGGCTTCCGTGGTGAGTTGATTCCGGGGCTATTCGCAAATCACCATTGTTTCCTCACGTTCAGATTTACAAACAGGATGTTTTTTGAGGAGAACATGGTATATCGGTTCAAAAAGATGCTGGTATATAATTGACCCAGCATCTTTTTCAGTTTTTGTCTTTTACAATAAACTCTAAATAGTACACATAGGTATTCACAAATCGAGGTATTGCTTATGAAAAAGTTATTCTCTTTACCTATTTTTTTTGTATTTGTACTCTTCTTTTCCGCTTGCAGCCAGGCAATCCAAACCCCGCAGCCGGACCGTAAAACGCCCATGTATGAATCTATCGCCGATTATGAAACGCGTCAGATGGTGGAAGCAGCCGGGCTGCAAAGAATCAGCAGACTTACCGGTTCTCAACCGGAGGATATCACCCTGCTTAGCAGTCAGAAAACGGAATGGGACAATACGTGTCTCAATCTGCCGAATGAAGGCGAACCTTGCACCACCGAACCCGTAAAAGGATTTACATTGTTTTATCAGAATTTTGGTCATATCTACGAGGTTCACAGCGATAAGGCCGCCCAAAATATTCGAGTTACGCAAACGATGACTGAATTTCTTTCACCAACAGACCTGGCCATTAAAATGCTGACTGCCCAACTACAGATACCAACCGATCAGATACTGATGCAAACGGTGGAAGAGGTGGTATGGCGCGATTCCTGCCTGGAAATCCGCAGCGACCAGGTGTGTGTACCTGTGGATATCCCCGGTTTCCGCATTGTTTTAGAAGCAAAAGGATCACGTTTTGAATTTCACAGCAACCTGGATGGCAGCCTGATCCTGGGTGGAAACAACCTTGAAACATCTTCAAACCCTTTGTTCACCTGGCAAACCAACGACCCAATTTGCCAATTAGCCGTTTTTACTGAAAATAGTATGGGGTTTCGGGTTTGCAATGATTCCGAGTATGTTATCACTCCGCTCAGTGCAGAACAAGCAGATCAACTCCTCACATTTATCACCACCTATGCCCCATTTAGTGTATCCACACCCCAGGGCGAAATCACCTTCAACGGCTTAGGCAGCGCTGCTGCCCTTGAGGTTGATCAGAATATGATTGGCAATTGGGCAAAAGACCTGGTAGCCGCTTATTTGGAGCAATCTGGTCAAAACGAAAGCCCTCTCTCAGATTATGTTTCACTTTCTATGCAGCGCACCTATGCTAAAGATGGCGCAAGCAGTCGCTTGATTATCACGAACGATTACCACCTTTCCGGTTCAAATGTAGAAGGCGTCACTGTTAATGATAAAACCCTGGCGAGTGAACAAGTTGTAAAAATGTCGGAATGGAAAAATTTATACCACACCCAGTCCTTTTTAATCTGGAACCCAAGTGAAGAATGGGAAGCTGAAATCACCTTTTATGGGCTTGGTACGGCAGATATTCCTGAAGATGTACAACAGGAGATTCTGATTTTTGCTGTCGGGGTATACGCATTTTTATTCCCGGATGAGTTTATTTGTAAAAATTGTTAATAGCGTCTGTTATAAAAATCCCTCAGTCTGTATTGAACTGAGGGATTTTTTTCTATCGTAAAGCTAAAGACAAACTATCATTTACAAATCTTCACCACTCCAGGCGCGCATTAAATGCACAAAAAACGCCACCATTTTACCCATTCCTTCCACACTTAATCGTTCGTCAATACCATGCACACGGCCAATATCCACCGATGTAACCTGGTATGGAGAAAATCGGTAAACCGAATCACTTAACCCGGCATAGTAACGCGCATCCGTAGCACCCAAAACCAAAAAAGGTGCTACTACCACCCCATCGAACACCTGACGAATCGAATCACTTAAAGTGTGAAAAGCTGCCGAATCAGTTGAAGATACCGGTGAGGCCTCCCAATAGGCGTTTTCAACTGGTTCAAAATGCACCTGGTCATCATTGATGATCTTGCGCACCCGCTCACAGGTTTTTGCAATCGTGTCACCGGGCAGCAAGCGCATATTGACAATTGCTTCCGCGGAATGCGGTAATATATTGTCCTTAACACCGCCATGCACGATGGTTAAGGCGGTTGTGGTGCGCACTGTTGCGTCAGTCTGGGGGTTTTCTTGTACCTGCTGCCGGGCTATCGGGCCAAAAAACCACAGATTGGAAAATACAAATTGTATACCAAATGAGGTAGCAGCGCCCAATCCTTTAAACAGGTCCTGCAATGCCTTCATATTTACTGGCATGCGCCTGGCATCCAGACGGGCAAGGGCACGGGCAAGACGCCCAATCGCCATATCCTGAGTAGGCATAGCTGAATGCCCGGGTTTCGCCTCTGCACGCAATTTCAAACTGAGATGACCCTTTTCGGCAGTACCAATTAATGCCACCGGAATATCCACGCCCGGCACGGTTCCCTGCATAATCGAACCACCTTCATCCAGCATGGCAGCCAGGTGTATACCCTGCGCTTCTAAATACTCGGCAATTTTTTTCGCACCGTTATGGCCACCCACTTCTTCATCTTCACCAAAACCCATCAAAATGGTCCGCGGTGGTTTGTAACCTTCTGCCAATAAATGTTCCACTGCCTCAAATACAGCTATCATCTGCGATTTTATATCCAAACTACCGCGTCCCCAGATAAATCCCTCTGCTATTTCACCGGAGAATGGCGGATAGGTCCAGGCATCCAAAGTCTGCTCTTCTGCCGGGACAACATCCTGGTGCGCAGCAAACAAAACCGGCTTCAGATCCGGGTTTGTGCCTTCCCAGGTATATAAAAGTGTTGCATTACTGATGATCTCACGTTTCAGATATTGGTGAACCAGGGGATAAGAACTTTCAAGCATTTGATGCAATTCCTGAAATACCGGTAAATTAATTGGTTCGTGCCCATTGGAAACCGTTGGTACCTGTACAGCGGCTGAAAGATGTTTTGCCGCGCGCTCTACATCCACCTCAATAGGTTCAATCTCTTCCACAGACGGCTGACCCTTCATCATTTGAGTGGTACGTACCAGCATAAGCGCAGTAAAAAACAACACAACAGCCAAAACACTGACAAGAATATTGATAAGCATGCTTACCTCTCTGTATATTTCATTTTTTAGAATTATATATCGCTCTGTGAATAACGGGGTAATTTACCCTTTCCAAACCAAAAATCACAAAACATACCTATTATATGCAAGTTATCACAAATCTCTTATGAATAGTAAAAAATATTCGAATGATGATTATCCCCACAATCAGGAATATCGCCACTACCCCAAAATCCCAATAAAAATTAACATATTAACATGCAAATTCAGGATTTTCACCTGCCAATTTTTGAAGGATTGAGCGAAGAGCAAATGCATCAGCTTAAACCTTTGATGACGCTTTGTACCATCCCTGAGGATATGGTAATATTTAAGCAGGGTGCCGTGGCAGATTCTTTGTATATTCTCGTGGATGGTGAAGTCGCCATCCATTACAAACCTTATGACGGCCCTTCTTTGGTCATCAGCCGCATTGGCCCAGGTAATGTTTTTGGTTGGTCTTCGGCCTTAAACCGAGAGTTTTACAGTTCTGCGGCAATTGCCGAAAAAAACAGCCTTGCCTTGCGCATCCGGGGCGATGAGTTACAAAATCTTTGCGAAACATGCCCCAAAACAGGTGCTATATTTATAGATCGCCTGGCCAGAGTTATTTCGGAGCGATTAAAAAATTCCCATCACGAAATCCTGGCATTGTTAAGTATTGGAATGGATAACAAAAGTGATTGTTGGAAAAGGATCAACACGAATGGAAAAAAAGTTCGACTACACACTTGAAGAACAGATGCGCGGATTGCTGGAACAGCTGGACGCTTATATTGCCACTTACCATGGTGGTTCGGTGCAATTTGTTTCCTTTACGGATAAAATTGTAAAAGTACATCTGGGCGGAGCCTGCACAGATTGCCCGCTCTCCGATTCAACCGTAAAGGGATGGATTGAGGGCACATTCAAACAATTCTTTCCGGAAGAAGTAGAAGCCGTTGAGCATGATTAAATTAAAATAGGGTATTTAAAAAAGCGCCAAAACGGCGCTTTTTTTTATTCCAGAAAAACTTCAACGTGCTCCCCATCTTTTTCATCGTAAACATCCACGATTTTACCGATGGTACCTGAGCGGATAAACTGCAATAGCTCCTGGTGATTTAGTCCTTCAACCTCCGGCGAAAAACGCGCGCCCATCTTTATGCCTGCATTGATCACGCTCACCGGTAAGCGAACATTCACGCGTGCTTTCCCAGTTTGAGTATCGGTGACACTCACCCGAAAAAATCGCGCTGTTCGGCCAGTTTCAACTTCCGTTTCTCCACGCGCATCCCGTTTCTCCGATTGATCAATCGAATCCAGTAACCGTATTCCATCTTCGGCACTAATCGCCCCATCCTGGATCATCTTTAAGATGCGCATCCGTTCTTCAGAAGTTGCCATCCATGTACTCCTTCAAAGCTTTCCCGATGACTCGGGTCTCTATAATTATTTTACCACGCTCCAAAAATACGCATATCGGGCGGTTTCAGGATGTGGCGATTTCTTCCCAGCGTTTTACAGCAGCTCGAATCAATTGTTTGACCTCATCGTCAGGCACAGCATCAATTCCCACAAAATACTCTTTACCCACCCACACAATTACACCTTTATTGGGCATCTCGGTTAAACGTATATTGCGGTCTTTCATTTGCTTTTTTTCCAGCAAATCCTGAAGAATTTCATCCACCTGTTCAACTATGCTCAGACGGCGTTTCGGTGCATCCAATATCACCTGAACCACTTCCTGTTTTTGCAAAGGAACTGCCGTTGGCATAGCTGCGGGGACCGCTTGTGCAGGTAATTCTTTCACCAGGTGTAAACCCAGCCATCCGGATGCTTCCTGTAAGGCTCTTTCAAAACGAGCCCGCTGACCATGGTTCATCGCGGCCCCTTGCGCCAGCCATTGGTCATCCATGTTGGCTTGTAACTCACCGGATACCGCTGCGCGCCAGAAAGACATAACCTTAATCTTTTCATCCGGGTTTAATTCCGGCTCTACCGGTTCGGGTGTGCTTGCTAATGGAGGTGGCTGCACCGGTTCTTGTACTTCCCGTTTGCTGTACACGGCCTGCATAATCAAAAAGGTCAGTAATGCGCCCAGCAAAATACCGCCCCCAGCAAAAACCATCATTACAGTTAAGTTAAGACCGCTCGTATTCATACTTCTGACCTCCTCATTAATTCTCAGGCAATTTCAATGGTTGGCATTGAGGACAAAAATGGGTGCCCCGCTGCCCTACAACAATTCGTGCAATCGGTGTGCCACATATATTGCAGAATTCACCGCCACGTCCATATACTTGAAAAACATTCTGAAAGCTTCCACCGCGATACACCCAATCAATACTCGCGCCATTCCTGCGGACACCTTCCAATAACACCGTTACAATAGCAATTCGCAGGTCTTCCGCCTCTTCGACAGATAATGTGGAAGCAATGGTCAATGGATGTAGTTTTGCCTTAAACAAAGCTTCATCCGTGTAAATATTTCCCATTCCCGCAAGGAAAGCCTGATCCATCAACAACGGTTTTAAGCGTCTGTTATGCTTTCGCAGCCGAGCGAAGAATAATTCCGTTGTAAAAGACTCAGCTAGCGGCTCAGGGCCTAAACCCAATAATACTTCATCCGGATCCTGTACAAACCATACCCGTCCAAACTTTCTGGGATCGTTAAATACAAGTTTTTGGCCGCCTTCAAACCAGATCACCAAACGGTCGTGTTTTTGTTGGGCTGCAGAATGGGGTTCAACCCGCACATCACCGCTCATACGCAAATGCATCAACAAATGATCCGGTTCCAGGCAGATATCCAGGTACTTCGCCCGACGCTGCACCCTGCACACAACCTGTCCGTGAATGCGCGTCAAAAAAGCAGCTTCATCCGGAACCGCCAGCGTTCTTTGCCATAACAGTTCAGCATAATCCACGCGCAAACCTATTATGGCGCTACCTTCCCGTCCACCGTTTTCTAAAGCACTGCGAATGGTTTCAACCTCTGGTAATTCCGGCAAAGAATACTCCTATTCGTTAAATAACTCTCCTACGCTGCGGCCTTCATTCGCCCGGCGAATGACTTCACCAATCAACTTGGATATAGAAAGAATGCGCAGCCGGCTGTTTAATGCAGCCATTTTCTCTTCCGGGATGGGGATTGTATCTGTGGTTATAAATTGTTTCACAGGCAATGCACCCAGACGAACTGCCGCATTACTGGAAAGACTGGCATGCACAAAAGTCATATAAATATCACGGGCGCCGTGCTCTTTCAGTAAATGAACGGCTTCTACCATCGAACCACCGGTATCCACTTCGTCATCCACGATCACCACATCCCGATCCTGAACATTACCAATTAAGGTCAGCGCTTTGGCTTTGGCATCATTGCCGGAACGTCTTTTCTCAATAAACGCCATAGGCACATCCAATTCGGCGGCATAATTACGGCCTTTTTTGGCAAAACCCAGATCGGCAGTAACCACAACCGGATCTTTCATATTCGGTTTTAAGGATTTTAGATAATCCACCTGGATGGAAAATGCAGAAAGTACATCCCCCGGAATGGAGAAAAATCCCTGGATCTGACCCGCATGCAAATCCATGGTGATATAGCGATCAGCGCCGGCAATTTGAATCATGTCTGCTACCAGGCGGGCGGTGATAGGCACACGCGGTTGATCTTTTTTATCGGATCGGGCGTAGCACAAATACGGGATAACTGCTGTAATACGCGAAGCCGAATCAAGCCGCAAGGTTTGGATCAGGATTAACATTTCCATCAAATTACGATGCACTGGCGGAGAAGTCGTCTGCATTACATAGCAATCCTGCCCGCGTACACTGCTGTGCAGCTTCACAAACAGATTTTCATTTGGAAATTGAATAATATCGCGTTCATTCAAACCCAAACGTAAGTACTCGGCAATTTTTTGCGCCAATGCCGGGCAAGACGTTCCCGCGTAGAGTTTGATCCCACCATACATCATTTTTTCGTGTCGTCCGTGACTGGTAAAAGCCATGCTATTTCACCTTCTTATGCTTGTTTTGCTTCCCATTCCACACGCAGTAGCCCCATCACCAGAACATCAATATAGCGTCCATTCAAAAATATATCCTGACGCAGCCGGCCTTCCTGTACAAATCCGGCGTGTTCATAAGCGCGTATTGCTCGTGGATTGGTTTCAAATACCTGTAAATAAACTCGATTCAAGTTTAAACGATTAAAGCCAAATTGCAATAACAGGTTCATCGCTTCCCGGCCATAACCCTGCCCCCAAAAATTTTTATCTCCAATAAAAATACCCACTTCCCCGCTGCGATTACGCCAATCGAGGTGGTGATAACTGCAATTACCAACCAATTGCCAGCCTTGTTCTGTCTTAACCTCTATTGCCAGGGGTTGTGCGGCAGGTTCCAAATTTTTAAGATCCTCAAACCATTTTTCTTCCTGGGCATTGGTCAACGGCCAGTACATCAAAAGGTGTTGGGTAACTTCCGGGTCATTTAACCACAGTACAAATTTACCAACATCTTCTTTTTCTACGCCGCGTAAACGAACACGTTCTCCAGTAATCATGCTTTCTCCAAAAAAAGGGCACGGACACCTACAAACAGTATCCGTGCCGACACAAGCATTAAATCAAAAACCCTGAAAGATCAAGCCACACCACCCGCATATCAAGCCAATCTACGGGTGCAGCCGATTTGGCCCACGGAACAGATATACTGTTTCACGGATATTGGGTAATTTCAACATCACCATCAGCAAACGTGAAAGCCCAATTGCATAACCGCCATGCGGAGGACAGCCATAACGGAAGAAATCCAGGTAGAACTGGATCGGTTCAGCACCCAGACCCTTTTCTTTAGCCTGCTCCAGCAGCACATCGTAACGGTGTTCACGCTGTGCGCCTGTGCATAATTCCAACCCGCCGCCAATGAGATCAAAGCTGCGGGTCAGGTTCTCTCCTTTTTTCATGTGATAAAACGGACGCGCTGCAAATGGCCATTCGGTAATATATACAAAATCACTACCGGTAGTTTGTTTAATATAATCCCCAACCGCGCGTTCCCCGCCGGGATCGAGGTCATTTTTCTTTTCGGGTGGCATCTGATAGCCCACTTTTTTGAGAATTTCATGCGCTTCTGACATTGTTAACCGCGGAAAAGGCACGCTGGGTACTTCCAGGTCGACGCCGTAAAGTTCCAGAATCTCAGCGCCATGCACTTCCTTTACCCGCTGGTAGGCGTGCTGCAGCATTCGTTCCTGGTTGTCCATCACGTCTTCTTCCGATTCCACCCAGGACATTTCCATATCAACACTGGTGAATTCGGTCATGTGGCGGGACGTAAAAGAAGGATCGGCACGGAAAACCGGGCCAATTTCAAAAACACCTTCCCAGCCGGCAGCCATTGCCATTTGTTTATAGAATTGTGGAGATTGGGCCAGGTAGGCTTTTGTCTCGAAATAGGGCAATGCAAATAATTCAGCGCCGCTTTCACTGGGGCTGCCCATTAACTTAGGAGAATGCATTTCCATGAAACCATGCTGTATCCAAAACTCACGCAGAGCCATCTCCATCGTAGTTTGGACGCGGAAGAGCAGCAGATTTTCAGTGCGGCGCAGGTCCATGTAACGCCAGTCCAAACGATAATCCAACGCCGGTAAATTATCTTTTTCGCCAAAAGGTTCAAAAGGCAGTGGGCTTTCGGCTTTATTTTCGACCACCATTGATTCCAGTTGAATTTCCAATCCGCCCAGTTTCACGCTAGGGTTATCCACCACTTTGCCAGTAACGGTCAACGCAGATTCGGTTCCCAATGTAGAAATCAACTCTGACAGTTCCATATTATTGGGCTTCCAGTGCATAATCTGCACCATGCCGGTGCGATCACGTAAAACCAGAAACTGAATCTTTTTCTGGTCGCGCAATACATGCAGCCAGCCCTTGATCATCACTGTTTCGTCTAAGTGAGCTCTTAACGCTCCAATCAGCGTGCGTTCCATAAATACGTTCTCCTTAATCAATAAATGCAAAAGAACCGAAAAACAATTCGGTTACTTGAAAGTATATCTTAAGGAAGCGGATCGGGCAAAAGCAATTTTAGAATTTTAATAAAATTTGCAGCGCCTGATAGGGAGAATATTCACGGTCCAACACTCCTTGCACCACCCGTTGTATATTGCCTTTATCCACCCGCTCCTGCCATTGGGCTGCTAATGCCGCCAACAGCAATTCGTTAAGTTCTTCCTGTAAACGGGCGGCTTCTCGCTGCTGCCACTCCCCATGTTGTCTTAAGTAGATGGCGTGGTCCTTTATCGCGTTTACAACTGCCTCAATGCCTTCGCCCTGAGTCGAAATAGTGCGCAGAACTGGCGGCACCCACATTTCTGTAGGTGAAGGATCCGCATCCACTGGCAGCACTGGTAACACCGGCTCAAATGCTAATTGGCGGTGATGCAAACGTTCAAAAGCAGAATGTTGCTGCGGATGTGCCAGATCCAGCATCGCCTTTAATGCCCGCTCCGCATTATCCGCCATCGGCTGATCAGATTTATTTACAACCAGAATATCGGCAATTTCCAGGATTCCAGCCTTAATCGCCTGAATATCATCCCCCATGCCAGGCGCTTCCACCACAATCGTGGTATGGGCCAGGCGGGCAATATCCACTTCCGATTGTCCGGCGCCCACTGTTTCGATCAAAACCAGGTCATAACCGGCAGCATCCAATACCCGAGCCAGGGCTGAAGTGCTTCTCGCCAGGCCGCCCAGGGTCCCGCGTGATGCCATGGAACGGATAAATACCCCGGAATCACCGGCGAGATCACGCATGCGCACCCGGTCACCCAACAATGCCCCTCCGGTAAACGGGCTGGAGGGATCCACGGCGACAATCGCAATTTTTAACGGTTCGCCCACCTGCGGATGGCGCAAATGCAAAGCAATCTGATTAACCAATGAAGATTTTCCAGCCCCAGGCGATCCGGTTACTCCCACCAGGTGTGCTTTACCACTGTACTTAAAAAAAGCATCCAGGGCCAATCGCCCCTCAGGCGTATCATTTTCTACTTCGGTCAGTGCCCTGGCCAGTGCTCGCCGGTCTCCGGCCAACACAGCCTGCACATCCACTCCGGCACGCACTCTGGTTATGCCTCGGCTGCAGAAACAATGGCGCGTACATCATCAATCACTTGCTGCGTGATCGTACCAGGTCCATAGACCGCGTGCACACCCATCTCCTTTAAAAGTGGCCAATCCTCTTCCGGAATAATCCCGCCCACAAATACAGCCACATCCGCCAGTCCGGATTCCCGCAGGCTTTCCATCACTCGTGGCACCAACCCCATGTGCGCGCCGGATAAGATGGAAAGACCCACCATATCCACATCTTCCTGTAACGCTGCTTCGGCAATCATTTGGGGAGTCTGGCGCAAACCGGTATAAATTACTTCCATGCCGGCATCACGCAATGCCCGGGCAATTAATTTAGCACCACGGTCATGTCCGTCCAACCCGGGTTTGGCAATTAGTACGCGTATTTTTCGATCCATGCAGATTTTCTCCTGCTTAACTTTTTTAATATTTATTGTTTTCATTATACCGCCCATCAAAAATATTTTAACGGGTCGTTTTTCCGGGTTTCGGTATGCATTTGACACAATTATTTACATCTTTTTTATTCAAATTCAGCTGTGTATACAGTATTGTATAAGTAACTTTATACAAAAGGATTTACGGGGAATCCAATTGACCAATTCATAGTCCACCATTCATAACAATCCAGCCACACACTATTCTTCGGATGAGGTTGGTATAACTTCTGTTTTTAAATCTTTAATCATTATTTAAATTTATACAGAAAAATTTTCTAGGAGCCCGATATGAAAAAAATAAAATCGATTCAAATGTTGATAGTGCTCTGGGTCGCTATATGCCTTTTGGTTGCTATTGGTTTGCTCACTGGCTATAGTGCAGTAGTCACCCGTAATAACACCATGCAAGCAGCAAAAGACGCCCTAAAAGCTGAAGCACAATCACGCGCCAACTTTATTGATGCCGAAATGGAAATCCCATTGGATGCAGGCAGGACATTGGCGCAAGCATTATCCTCAAAGGTGAATTCCGGCAATTCGTTATCGCGGGATGAAGTGACCGCCATGCTCAAAGAAGTGTTAGTGCAAAACCCGGCATTCTTCGGCGTTTCCACAGAATGGGAACCCAATGCTTTCGATGGGATGGATTCAAAATTTGCCAATACCGAAAACACCGATGAGACCGGTCATTTTTCTCCATACTGGTATCGTGATGGGAATGCGATCGCACTTACCTATCTGCCAAAGTTGGCAGAAGATGACCCGGCTTATATTTATTACACTATTCCAAAACAAACTTTACAGGAAACAGTCACGGATCCCTATATCTACCCCATCAATGGCAAAGATGTACTGATGACCTCGTTTATGACTCCGATTGTGATTGACGGCAAATTCTATGGCGTGGCCGGAATTGATATGACCCTCGATTTCCTGCAATCATATACAAATCAGGTTGTGGAATACAACGCGGCTGCTGAACTTTCTGTTTTCAGTCATTCCGGGATCATCGGTGGAGCAACTTCAAGAGCGGAATTGGTAGGCAAAGAGATCAGTGAAATGCACGCAGATTACGAAGAAGACCTGCAAACCATCCAGTCTGGTCAAGCCATCCAGGAAGAAGACGAGGGAAATATCCTTTCAAGTGCACCGATGTACTTCGGGAAATCTCCCAAACCCTGGGCTGTGCAAATGTCCTTACCCATTCGTGTCATTACCAGTCAGGCTTCGGCGAGCATGTGGCAAATGATCGGCATTGGTTTTGGTGTGTTCATCATTACACTCCTGGTGCTGTTCTTTGTGGCTGGTTCAATCGCCAAACCGATTAAGACTGTCACCCAAAGCGCGTTGTTGCTTGCCAGGGGCGATGCCAGTTCCAGTGGAGTGATCCAAACTGAAATGCAAGCCATCAATACCCGTGCCGATGAACTCGGCAATATTGGCAGAGCCTTTTCCAATCTGACAGCCTATTTCAATGAGATGGCCAGCCACGCGGCTGAAATCGCCCAGGGTAACCTGGCTGTAAATATCAAGCCGGCTTCTGATCAGGATTTACTCGGTAACGCCTTCTTAAAGATGGTCGCCAACCTGCGGGAACAAATTTCGCAATTGGCACGTTCTGCAGAGAATCTCAATCTGGCTTCCAGCGAATTGGCCAACGCCTCCAACCAGGCCGGACAGGCCACCTCGCAGA
>PHBZ01000008.1 GCA_002840755.1 Chloroflexi bacterium HGW-Chloroflexi-10
AATACCTTGGAAAAAAGATTGAAGCGTTTGAAATTAAGATGGCTGCCCTGCTAATTCTGATCATGCCACTAACGGTATTAGGGCTGACAGCCATCGCCGTTTCGGTGTCTCCCGGACAGAGTTCGGTGTTAAACCCAGGGCCGCATGGATTAAGTGAAATTTTATATGCTTTTACTTCTCAAGGAAATAATAATGGGAGTGCATTTGCCGGGTTAACAGGCAATACCATTTTCTATAATCTGGCTGGTGCGTTAGCGATGCTAATTGGTCGCTTCGGGTTGGCAATTCCAACTTTGGCACTCGCAGGATCATTAGCCCTGAAAAAGAAATCCCCCGCCGGTGCCGGTACTTTATCTACAACTTCTATTCTTTTTATTGGGTGGTTAATTGTGGTCATTATTTTAATTGGTGCGCTGAATTTCATCCCTGTTTTGGCATTGGGTCCAATAACAGAGCATTTACTGATGATTGGTGGGTAGTCATGAAGAATATACAGAAAAAAAATTCGCTCAAACGAGAGCTTTATCAACATGCAGTTATTGATTCATTTCGAAAACTCAACCCACGGATTCAAATACACAATCCGGTTATGTTTGTGGTAGAAATCGGCAGCATATTAACCACAGGTCTATGGATTCAGGCTTTAGCTGGTTTTGGTGAAGCACCAACTGTTTTTATTGGAGCTATAGCAATTTGGCTTTGGTTTACGGTTCTGTTTGCAAATTTCTCGGAGGCATTAGCGGAGGGGCGCGGCAAAGCTCAGGCTGAAGCATTGCGCAAGACACGTCAGGAAACCAATGCAAAAAAATTACCTGCAGCCTACATTCCTGGTGGAAGTCGCGATTATTACATCATGACACCCTCAACCATTCTGCGGAGTGGAGATAAATACCTGGTGGAAGCCGGAGATGTTATTCCAGCAGACGGAGAAGTGGTGGAAGGAATCGCTTCGGTCGATGAAGCGGCGGTTACCGGAGAATCCGCCCCGGTGATTCGCGAATCAGGTGGCGACCGCAGCGCCGTTACCGGAGGCACCCGCCTTCTTTCCGATTGGCTTATCATCCAGGTAACCGCCAACCCCGGTGAAGGATTCCTCGATCGCATGATTGGTTTGGTGGAAGGGGCAAAACATCAAAAAACACCCAATGAAATTGCACTGAATGTTCTATTGGCTGCATTCACCATCATATTTTTGGGTGTTTGTGTAACATTGCTGCCATTTTCTTTGTACAGTGTAAAAGCAGCCGGTGGCGGTCAGGTGATAACCATTACCGTATTAATTTCGTTGTTAGTTTGTCTGATCCCAACAACGATAGGCGGATTACTCTCGGCAATTGGAATTGCGGGAATGGATCGCCTTATTCAAAGAAATGTGATCGCATTATCAGGAAGGGCTATTGAAGCCGCTGGCGATGTAGATGTATTGCTTTTAGATAAAACCGGAACAATTACATTGGGAAATCGGGAAGCAGTGGATTTTATTGCTGTAGGTGATATCACCCAAAGAGAATTGGCAGAAGCCGCTCAACTAGCATCCTTAGCAGATGAAACCCCGGAAGGCCGCTCCATTGTAGTCCTGGCAAAAGAAAAATATGATTTACGCGGTCGTTCAGTCCGGCCCTCAGAAATGATGCCGGAAGGAATGCAATTTGTGCCATTTACCGCTCAAACCCGCATGAGTGGGGTGCGCTTTGATCATACATCCATTTATAAAGGTGCTCCGGATACAATGATTGCTTATCTGCAAAGTCAGAATGGAATCGCTACCCAGGAATTACGCCATCTGGTCGATACGATCGCGCGCAGCGGGGGCACACCACTGGTGGTTATCCGAAATGATGATGCTTTAGGTGTGATTCATCTGAAAGATATCGTTAAAGGCGGTTTAAATGAACGTTTCGTTCAACTTCGAAAGATGGGCATTAAAACGGTAATGATTACCGGTGATAACCCATTAACGGCTGCGGCAATTGCCGCCGAAGCGGGTGTGGATGATTTTCTGGCGCAAGCCACCCCGGAGAAAAAACTTAAATTGATTCGTGAATATCAGGATGGCGGCAGGTTAGTAGCGATGACAGGTGACGGAACCAATGATGCACCCGCTTTAGCCCAGGCGGATGTGGCTGTCGCTATGAATACCGGCACCCAACCCGCACGTGAGGCTGCCAATATGATCGATTTGGACAGCAACCCCACCAAATTGATTGAAATTGTTGAAATTGGCAAACAATTACTGATGACCCGCGGTGCCTTAACCACCTTTAGTATTGCAAATGATGTTTCAAAATATTTTGCGATTATTCCGGCTGCCTTCGTTTCAATTTACCCGCAATTGGGTGCCCTGAACATTATGCAGCTGGCAACGCCGGAAAGCGCTATTCTTTCAGCAGTAATTTTTAATGCGCTCGTTATTATTCTGCTGATTCCGCTGGCTTTGCGTGGAGTCCCGTACAGAGCCGTAGGGGCGGCCAGGCTATTGCGAGACAACTTACTCATCTATGGTCTGGGTGGTTTGATCACTCCGTTTATTGGAATTAAATTAATCGATATGCTGCTGAATGCGTTGCATTTGGTGTAGAAAGAGGATAATACAATGAAACTCCTTAAAACATCTTCTGTTTTTTTTGGTCTTATGGTCTTGCTCACCGGTGTAATATACCCCGGGATAATCACTGGAATCGCGCAATTGGCTTTTCCATACCAGGCAAATGGTAGTCTGATCTACCAAAATGAACAAATTGTCGGTTCAGTTTTGATCGGACAACAATTTGATGATCCAATGTATTTCTGGGGCAGGCCTTCAACAACCGCGAATTTTCCTTATAATGCTATGTCTTCTGCAGGAAGTAATCTGGGGCCAACTAACCCTGTTTTGGAAACGCAGGTTTCAGCGCGTATCGCTGCGCTCCAGGCCGCTGACCCGGGTAATCCGCTGCCCATTCCTGTGGACCTCGTAACCACCTCTGCGAGCGGCTTAGATTCGGATATCAGCGTAGCTGCGGCACAATATCAGGCGGCGCGGGTGGCGCGGGTCCGCGGTTTGCCCCTGGATCGTATCGAGTCTCTAATTACCGCGAACACCACCGGGCGCACCTTTGGCTTGCTTGGGGAGCCGCGCGTCAATGTATTAAAGTTGAATCTTGCTCTGGATGCGCTAGAATAAAGATATGATAGAAAGCTATTCACGCCCCGATCCGGATAAATTGCTGGAACGTATAAAAGCCGAAGAGCGACAACAATTACGCGGCAAGCTTAAGATATTTTTAGGTTATGTTGCCGGTGTTGGCAAAACCTACGCTATGCTGGAAGCCGCCCATCAGCGCAAAGAAGAAGGTGTTGATGTGGTTATTGGCTATATTGAAACACATAACCGCAAAGAAACTGAAGCATTGGTTAGTGGTTTGGAAGTTTTACCACGCCATGAGCTGGATTATCGCGGCAGAATATTAACCGATATGAATCTGGATGCCGTATTGGCGCGGCACCCGCAATTGGTACTGGTGGATGAACTGGCGCATACCAATGTGCCCGGTTTACGCCATCCCAAACGCTACCAGGATGTGGAAGAAATATTGGAGGCCGGGATCGATGTTTACTCAACCGTAAACGTGCAGCACTTAGAAAGCCTGAAAGATATCGTGTTCCAAATTACCGGTGTGACAGTACGCGAAACGGTTCCGGATCGAATTATTGATGAGGCTTATGAAATTGAACTTATTGATTTGCCCACGGATGAATTATTAAAACGGTTGCATGATGGCAAAGTATATATCCCGGATCAGGCCGCCCGGGCATTGGATAAATTTTTCCGAAAAGGCAATCTCACAGCGCTGAGGGAATTGTCACTAAGAAGAGCTGCGGATCGGGTAGATAGCCAGATGCTTGACTATATGCAAACCAGGTCAATATCCGGTCCCTGGCCGGTTGGCGATCGCATTATGGTGTGTGTCAGTTCACATCCGATGGGCGAGCGCCTTATCCGTGCCGGCCGGCGTCTGGCAGACGATCTGAAAGCAGATTGGTATGTTGTCTTTGTGGAAACACCCGGGCATATGCATTTGCCCGCATCGAACCAACTGCGGATGCATGAAAATTTTCAGCTTGCCGAGGAACTGGGTGCCCAGGTATTGAATGTTACCGGTGAATCAGTGGCGGATTCTGTTATTGAATTTGCCCATAAACATAATATAACAAAAATTATTGCAGGAAAACCCATGCGCCCACGTTGGTTTGAAATCCTGCGTGGCTCTGTAATAGACCAAATTATTCGTAAAAGTGGCCAAATAGATGTATACATCGTAAGCGAAGACACCGGCGTAATGCAAAATTCCGTTCACGGAATGATGCCCAAGGGTACAATATCTCAAAAATTATTTGGTTATTATGCCGGTAGTATACTGCTTGTCCTGTTAATAACAGTACTTGGTTTTCCTCTGCGTACTTTTTTAGAACCGACCAATCTTGTGATGTTGTACCTGGTGGCTGTCGTTCTATCCGCCGTATTTTGGGGACGAGGTCCTTCAATCCTGGCATCCGTTGTCTCGGTATTGGCTTTTGATTTCTTTTTCATTGACCCACGTTTGACATTCACCGTCAATGACACACAATATATTCTTACATTCATAAGTTTATTGATTGTTGGTTTAATTATCAGCAACTCTGCTTCGCTTTTACGTAACCAGGTGATTGTTCTTCGGCGAAAAAGTCAACAAAGCCAAGCCCTAAACAATTTGAGCAGGGAATTAACCGGTGCGCTTACCCTGGATCAGGTGCTAAGCACGGTAATTCGGCATGTTTACAGTATGTTCATGCGTGAAATCGTTATATTGCTTCCTGAGGATGGAATTTTAACAGTTAAAGCTTCCACACCTGGCTTTATCATTAGTGAGTCTGAAATGGCAGTCGCTGATTGGGCATTTAAACACGGCAAAGAATCCGGAAGAGGAACAAACACTTTACCTGCCGCCGCCATTTATTATATTCCCTTGATCACTGCCAACAAAACGGTCGGCATTCTTGGAAGCAAACCTCAAAACCCACAAGAGTATTTATCGGATGACCAACGCTTGCTAATGGAAGGTGTAGTAAACCTGGCTGCCATCACCATAGAACGTGCTGCCTTTGCAGAAAAAGCTGCGCAGGCAGAAATGCTCCATAACACTGAAAAATTGCAGACTGCACTTTTAAATTCCATTTCTCATGAATTAAGAACACCCCTGGCAACCATAACCGGTGTTTTAACCAGTTTTGAAGAAGAGGAAAGGATGAAATCCACTAACAAGATGGACCCAACAACCCGCTTGGAACTACTTCAATCTGCTACCAGGCAGGCCGGGCGGCTTAACCATATCGTTGAAAATCTGCTCGACATGACTCGATTGGAAGCCGGCGCTATTCATTTAAATCGCGAGCCTACCGATATTCAGGATCTGATTGGATCAGTGTCTCTTCTTTTGGAAACCGAGTTAACCAACCATCCTTTAAAAGTAGAAATGCCTTCTGACTTTCCATTAATCATGATGGATGCTGTTCTGATCGCCCAGGTATTGGAGAATTTACTGGATAATTCTTGTAAATACTCCGCAGCGCAGAGCCCAATTACCCTGACTGTCGAAATAGAAGAAAAATTCATCAGGTTTGCTATCCATGACCAGGGAATCGGAATTCCTATAAACGATCTTGAACGTGTGTTTGATAAATTCTACCGTGTGCAGCGCGAAGAAACTATCGCTGGAACCGGTTTAGGCTTATCAATCTGCAAGGGAATTGTAGAAGCGCACGGCGGTAAAATTTGGGCTGTAAATAACCCGGAAGGTGGAGCTACGGTTACCTTTATGCTGCCGTTATCGCCAGAGGATTTGAAATGACAGAAAACACCTTCCGCATCCTAATTGTGGATGATGAGCCTGAGATCTTGCGCTTTTTACGAGCTGCCTTGTTAACGCACCGGCATGCCGTAATTGAAGCAGACCGTGGAAAGGAGGCAATCAGAATGATTCGTGACCAAAACCCGGATTTGATGATTTTGGACCTGGGCCTGCCGGATATTGACGGTGTTGAAGTGACGCGTCGTGTTCGGGAATGGACTCAAATTCCAATCATTATTCTGTCCGTTCGCAACCGCGAAGCTGATAAAATTGAAGCTCTCAATACCGGTGCGGATGATTATTTGTGCAAACCCTTCGGGATTGGAGAGCTATTGGCACGCATTCAGGTGGTGATGCGTCGGGTGGGAAATACTGGCACGAAACCAATTTATCAGGTAGGCGAATTAATTCTAGATATCAACCGCCACCAGGTTGCTCTGGCTGGTATAAGTGTTGAACTTACGCCAACAGAATTTGATATCTTGAGCATTTTGATTCAAAATTCAGGCAAAGTAGTTACTCAAAGACAACTCATTCAAAAAGTTTGGGGCGCAGGATATGAAAACGAATCCCGATTACTCCGTGTAAATATCAGTAATTTGCGCCGAAAAATTGAGTCTGATCCAACTCAACCAATCTATATTCTGACAGAATTGGGAGTCGGATATCGTTTGAGAGACATTGAGATACAATAAAGAAAATAATTGGTTTAGTTTAAATCATTTTAAAAAATGAATATTGCTAAACAATTAAGAGAGGTATTTCGGTTATTATGCCGCGATTTGGATCACTTAAGTATATAAAGGGGAATCTTGGTGAAAGAATTTTCAAAAAATTTGCCATATACCTGCGTGCAATTTTACTCACCGGTGTAATTGTCGCAATACTTTTCCCTTTTCGCGGTTGGTTAAACCCAACCACCGTTGCATTAATTTTTTTGATTCCTGTTTTAATTTGTACGACTTGGTGGGGATTAATCCCAGGGATCATTTCTTCAATTCTTACGTTTCTACTATATAATTTCCTTTTTCTCACCCCCTACTATACATTTACGGTTCATGATTCACAGGATGTTGTTGCCCTGGGTATTTTTCTTGTCACAGCAGTTCTTATCAGTCAATTGGTTGGGTGGTCAAAGAAGAATCTTGAAATTGCAATATCACGTGAAAAAGAATTATCGCGTTTGTATGAGTTAAGTTTGAGTTTAACCGGAGTCAACAATCCTAAAGAAGTGGCGGAAATTATTGTTACGAATGGTACCGAAGCTATTCCAAATTGTGCGGTAGAGGTAACTATTTTCCTGGACCAACAAACACTGTTGGTAAAAAATTCAAATATTGCGTTTGAGTCTGATTTGGAAATTATTTCCAACAAGGTTTTTGCTCTAGAAACTGCACGCGGGAAGGTTGGCGAACTCCACTTGCAAAAAAGATATTTTCCTCTATCGCAACCCGAAATTCGTCTAATGCAAGCTTTTACCGCACAGGGCGCTTTAGCATTGGAAAGAGCAGTCCTGGCTCAAGTTGAAAATAATACCAAGGTTTTGATAGAAAGTGACCGGATGAAAACTGCCCTGCTTTCCTCCGTTTCTCATGAACTACGCACCCCCTTGGCAGCCATTAAAGCATTTGTTACAAGCTTGCTTAGTGATCAGGTTTCATGGGATAGCATTGAAAGAAGTGACCTGCTCAGTTCCATCGATGAAGAAACCGATCACTTAAATCTTCTAGTGGGTAACTTACTGGATATATCCCGCATTGAATCAGGAGACATGAATCCTAACAAAAAATGGAATCTGCTTTCAGAAATTGTCGAAGCAGCTATCAAACGCACACATTACACGTTAAATAATTTCACTATCAAGGTTGATATTCCTGATGATCAACCCCTCATTCCCGTAGATTATATGCAATTGGAACAGGTGTTTACAAATTTATTCAGTAACAGTGCCAAGTATTCTCCTAAAGGAAGTATCATTCGGGTTTGGGCTGAAAAAAATGATAAAAATGAATTGCTTGTAGAATTACACAATCAATCGCCTCATGTAGAGCAGGAACACATAGATAGAATATTTACCAAATTTTACCGGGTCACCGATTCAGATAAAGTGAGTGGAACTGGGTTAGGTCTTTCTATTTGTAAAGGAATCATAGAAGCGCACGGTGGCAGGATCTGGGCAGAGAATTTATCAGAAGGTTTTGTCTTCAAATTTACCATACCACTTCACGCAAAAGATATGGCCCCGCCAATTATTACGCCGGAGATAGTATGATCACACAACCAAAACTACTGGTCATCGATGATGAACCTCAAATTCAACGAGCATTACAAACCATTTTGAAAAAACATAATTACCAGGTTTCCATTGCTGCAACCGGTGAAGAAGGGTTGACCTTAGCGGCTATTGAGAAACCGGACATTATTATTTTGGATTTAGGGTTACCCGATATCAATGGTATTATTGTATGTGAACGCCTGAGAGAATGGACGCAGACCCCCATTATTGTTCTTTCAGTACGCGACTCGGAACGTGACAAAGTGATGGCGCTCGATAAAGGGGCGGATGATTATCTGGTAAAACCTTTCAGCATTGAAGAATTATTGGCGCGTGTACGTGTTTCCATGCGCCATGCTCTCCATTTACAGGGTCATCGTGAACCGGTATACCATTTTCATGGATTGGATATTGATCTCTCGCGATACTATGTAGCCAAAAATGGTATTGAAGTAAAGTTTACTGCAACAGAATTCAAACTGTTAGCATTTCTGGTAGCAAATGCCGGCCGAGTTTTGACCCATCAAACCATACTCAAACAAGTTTGGGGAATGGAATATATGGACAATATCGAATATTTAAGGGTATTCATCAGCCAATTACGCAAGAAAATTGAAGAAAATCCCAAAGAACCCAACTTCATTCTAAGTGAACCTGGCATTGGCTATCGTTTTTGTATAATCGACTAAAGCAAAATCTTTCTCCCTTTACTTCAAAGCACCGGAATTCGGTGCTTTTTTATTTTTTCTTTATTTTATTGACCAATTAGTTTGTATGCTCCTAATACCCATCCGATATAAATAAACTATACCGGAGGCAGCCATGAATACAATTCAATCAGAAATAATATCCAATTTCAAAACCGATCCAGGAAATACTGTGCAAATAGAACATGCCTTTACCAAGGGTGAAATTCGCAGCCAAATTTTCGATCGATTTAATCAACCCAATTCGTATCTCCTTCTCCCGGAAATCAGCGACTCAGTTGCAATTAAACGATTGATCGTTTTGGTACCGGCTGCGTCTTTTTCAGCATCCGAGTTTTCTTCCAAATTACGTCTATTTTTGTTGGAAAACTCTACTATCTTGTTTATCTCTATTATCACTGATCAAGAACAAGAGCTATTAGCACGCCGGCAGTTGTTATTTCTTGAACAAATGTCTCGTTCTTCCAAAATTAAGGTCCACACAAAGTTGGTTCCTCAAGAATCCTGGGTAAAAGAAATTGAATGTATTACTCAACCAGGGGATTTGATATTGTGTTCAGAAAATCATTTTGAACGCCAATCAATACGGAACCCCGTTTCTGTGGGTAGAGAAATATCTAGCAAACTTCATTTGCCTGTCTTGGTCCTCCAAAATATCGATTTCATTCGTCAGACACCAACAAAGAAAAAAGGACGTGAATTAATTGCCTGGATAGTATTTTTTTTGGTAATTTCATTTTTTACGTTTTTTCAATTTCAAATTTATCAATACATTACCGGATGGATCGGAACTATGTTTTTTTCTGTAACGGTGATTATTGAATTCTATTTAATTTGGAAGATCAATAAAATTTTTAGTTAATTTTAGATCAAAAAATCACTATAAAAGGAAATTAAAAACATGTTATTAAACCAAGATCCTATGAAACATAGTGATCCGATGGCTTTTTTGCTTACGGATTATCAACACTGGGTGCATTTATACAAATTACAATCAAAAACTATTCAGCGTTTTCTGGATATTCAAGCGAGAAATTTAAGTCAATATTTGATAAAACCCTTACATCAATTCCGTTTTAATTTACCGGACCAGGTCATTTGTGGTGAGGGGATTGAAATCAATTCCCATAAAGCGCAAATTGTTCCTGCAGAATTACGAGAACAAACAATCGGCGGTTTGTTTGAACGCCTTAATAAAAACACAATCAATGTTACATTACGTGAAACTTTAAATGAGTTGGAAGCCTCCATAAACCCGGCTGTAGCTACCAGTGCGGGATTAATCCGTTTCACTACTGCCATGTACCTGGTTTATAACCAGTTGCCGGAAGGTCGTACGGTCCATTACCATACGGCAGAAGATGAAGAAATCCCATCTATTCCGAATGAAGATCCTTCACAGCATGGTTCAGCGATCACCGAAGCCACGGATGCCATAGTGGAAGAAGAACAGCAAAGCAGCGCTGAAACGGTTGGAGAGTTACAAGTACCGTACGTTCCAGCTGCGCGCCGGTTTTATTTGCCTCAATGGGTTGCTTTTGATGCGGAAGATCGTTTATTGGTAAGTTCACTCGAGGAAGGCGAAACTTATATCCATTCCATGCAGGAATTCTTACATACGCTCCATCTTGCAGTATCTTTAGGCTCCTATATGCTTGCAGATGAACAATATCAAAGAAAGCGCTATGGAATTTTAGGCCAACTTGTTAATCAGGGCCGTGCAATGGCGCGCTTTGAGACAAAACAAATTATATCCACCATACAAAAACGTGCGCTGGATAACACGCTCAATCGTGGACTCAGTTTGAGTTTGCCCTATTTTGATGATCAAACCCTGGTCATCAAAACTTACGAATTTCAGGTGATACCTGCAGGCCGGATCATGTTTGTTCCAGCGTTTGTTGTGCGTGCCTCACGCCATGAACAGGCAAAAGTTGCCCAGGATACACGCCTGAGTCCTTCAACCAGAAATCATTTATTAATTTTGCTCGAATTGCTTGAAAACGCATTTTCGGATATGAGCGCCTAAATCCTTAATTTTAGGCGCATCAAAGGAAACCAACATGATTTTTTCAATATTATTATTAGCAGCTTTCGCCTATTTATCTTTTCGTGGTGCTCCCAAAGAAAAAGAAGAAGATAAACATATCCATGGAGCTGGGCAAATTGGCATTTTGGCTGCGATCGCATTGTTTGGCGTTGATTATTTTACTTCTTTTTATTATGCTACCGGTGAATTGATGAGCGCATTGCACCCATATGGCTTACAACAATACAGTTATATAGCTGTGGGTGTGATTGCATTGGCAAATATTGCATTCGGTGGGTTATATATGTATTCCTTGGGAATTTTTAACGAAGGTGGTGGTTCATATACTGCATCCATGCGCTATTTATGGCCAGGATTAAGCCTGGTAGTGGCAGTAACCCTTTTACAGGATTATGTTCTCACCATTGTCGTATCTTCCCTTTCCGGTAGTGACCAGCTTTTATCAATTCTGAATGCCTATGATGCAGATTGGATCTGGCATTTTCTGATCGGCGCAGTACTCGCCAGCATTACCTGGTACCTTACAATTCGTGGCAGAGGTGAATCAGCCCAAGTCGTTTTTGGTTTATTGGGTATTTTCTTGCTGATGACAATCACCATGGTCATTGGGTTGATCATCGCTCACCTTCAAGGTGTTCCTCCGATTGTTGCTGATGACCCCATTAAACAGGCAACCTTTGGTCAGGCATTGCTCCATCTGCTGACAGCTTCCATGAAAGGCATGGTTGCTTTAACCGGTTTAGAAGCAATGTCTAACGGTATTCAGTTCGCAAAAAATGAGGATGCCGGCCTGGTAAAATGGGGCAAAAAACAGCTTCCCCGCCTGGCAGGATTATGGAAGTTTTACAGTGGCAAATCGGGTATAGGTCGTATTGTTCAGACCTCTTTCCTTTTTTACGGTGGAATTACAACGCTATTACTCACCGTGTTTTCACTCCGCTTCAATGTATTTGACGGTACTTTTGGCCGCACTCTGGTTGGCAATCTGGCCTATATAGGCTTTGAGCAAGTTCCGGGTGGCATCATTCTTTTTTGGGCTTACCAAATCCTTGGCGTAGCATTACTGGCAGCAGCCTCCATGACAGCTTTTCAGGATTTGCAATCCACTGAATGGCGCGATGTAGCTATTGGTGAACTTCCCGAGATCATCGTGTATCGCAACGAACAGGGAACATTTACCCGTTCGGTTACAGCAGGCCTGATTGTTACAGTCCTCATTCAATTATTAGTTAGGGGAAATACTTCTTACGCAATCCCATTCTATGGCGTTGGTGTCTTCATGCCTATTGCAGTCATGAGTTTTGCGATCCGGCGACACATACAAACTCATTCAACTGGAAACAAACGCAGATGGGGTGTGTTTGCCTCAACAATTGTCGCTTTTCTAGCTGTTGCAGTTTTTGTAGGGCAGATCGTTGGCAAATGGGAAGAAGGTGGCTGGGTAGTACTAATCTCTTTCACAATCCTGGTCTTAGCAGCCCATATGCTCTTACTTTCACCAGCCGGGTATCGCGATCATGACCAAATTCGAAGAATTGTGTATGAAAAAGCAAAAGTTAAAGGTTCATTGGCTACCATCGTAGAATGGCAATCACTGCGCATGCAGGAATATAGGTATACCTTCATTCAACGAATTGCATATCAAGTCACACGATTTTGGGGAATTTTTGGAATTCGGCGTCCATTACGCTACGAACCAATACCTGAAATTGCCGGTGAATATGATGAGGCATTACACATCGATCACCCGCTGGATCACGAAACCAGCTTGGATCATTCAAGCGCTTCTGAAGATGCCGTGAGTAATATTCAAAAGATAGACTAACCCTGGTATTCAGGAATGTTGGATGCTTATCTCCAACATTCCCTTATTTTCAAAAACCGTACTGGAAAATATTTTCAATGTTTTTAAACACAATTCATTCATTAAGTGTAGAGGATGTTTACAATGAATTAGATACATCGCCAGGTGGACTTTCATCTGGCGATGTATTAACCCGCCAGGTTTTATACGGAAAGAACCAGTTACACACAAGCCAGTCACCATCCAACCTGCGTAAATTTCTAATACAAGTGACCCATCCTTTCGCAATATTACTATGGATAGCCAGCCTTTTAGCCTTTTTAAGTCTTGATTGGGCTTTGGGTTGTATTATGTGTGTTCTGGTTCTTGTCAATGCGTGGTTCTCATACCAAAGGGAATATCGTGCAGAACAGGCAATGTCTGAATTACAGGAAATTATTCCAAATTACGCCAGAGTGATTCGTGATAATGCGGAAAGTTATATCAATTCCAAAGAAATTGTACCGGGAGATGTATTGATTTTGGCGGAAGGCGATCAGATTCCGGCGGATGCCCGGATAATTGAATCATTTGGATTACGCACCAGCAATGCAATTTTGTTAGGCGAGTCAATCCCTGCAAGAAAAACCGCGGATGCTTCACTGGCAGAAGAACTGAGTGAATTGGAACGACCCAACCTGGTATTCGCCGGCACCTCCGTTGTTTCTGGCACTGGGCGGGCAATTGTTTTCGCTACAGGCATGTTAACCCAATTTGGAAAAGTTGCTCATCTTACCCAAACTGTCACTGATACACCTAGTTCTTTACAGAAAGAATTAAATCAGTTTACCCGTCTGATGCTGCTTATTGCTTTATTTTTAGGCGCAATTATATTCTTTATAGGCATCTTTGAAATTGGTTTTCAACTATCACAAGCCTTTCTTTTATTTCTTGGAGTAATTGTTGCACTCGTTCCTGAAGGGCTTTCTGCTAATGTTACGCTTTCATTGGCATTAGCCGGCCAACGCCTGGCGAGGCAGGGTGTATTAGTTAAAAAACTTTCAGTAATTGATTCCCTGGCAACTTTATCTGTTATTTGCACAGATAAAAGTGGTACGCTCACGCAAAACGAAATGACGGTTCGAGAGATTTGGGTTGCAGGAAAAAAAATTAAGGTCTCCGGAATTGGATATTCTCCAATTGGTGAATATAGGCCAACATCTGAACTTGCTAATATTCAACCGGAATTGCGTTTATTACTCACCTCCGCAATGTTGTGCAACAATTCCAAACTGTGTGCTCCCACTCCAACACGCCCGGATTGGAATTTTCTGGGCGATCAAACAGAAGTGGCTTTACGTGTTGCTGCATTAAAAGGTAAAGTGGATGAGATCGGCATATTAACAAAGTTTCCACGCATACATGAATTGCCTTTCGACGCCCGCAGAAAAAGAATGACAACCATACACCGCATGGAATCGAATCATCAAATCAATAAACCCGGTGATCCGTTTGTCCTGTCAAAAGACCATACCCAGATTGCTTTTGTGAAGGGCGCCCCAAAAGAGATTTTGTCGCTATGCACAAAAATTTATATCGATGGCAAAATTTGCAATCTGGATTTAAACCTGAGGCAACAAATTCTCGCGGCACAGGATACGTATGCCCATCAGGCCTTAAGAATATTAGCGTTTGGATATCGCACTCTACCAGTTCACCGCGGTCAATTCCTGACTGAAACAATAGAACAGGATCTTGTTTTTCTGGGTTTAATGGCCATGCAAGACCCTCCTCGTCCGCAAGTGGAAGAAGCCATCCGTGCGTGTAAACAGGCTGGTATTCGCATCATAATACTAACCGGTGATTACGGTCTTACCGCCGAAGCATTGGCACGAAAAGTAGGTATTTTGGGCAAGGGCACACCGCAAATCATAACCGGTGCAGAATTGGAAACACTTTCAGAAGACCAATTACAGAGAATCCTTCCAAAGGAGGTTATTTTTGCACGGATGGCGCCGGAGCATAAAATGAGACTGGTGGACGCCTTCCAAAAACTGGGTGAAATCGTTGCCGTTACGGGGGATGGGGTAAATGATGCGCCGGCGTTACGTAAGGCGAACATTGGAATAGCAATGGGTAAATCCGGAACAAGTGTGGCCCGGGAAGCGGCTGATATTATCCTCACGGATGATAACTTTGCTCATTTAATCAATGCTATTGAGGAAGGTCGTACTGTATATAATAATATTCGTAAGTTCATTACTTACATCTTCTCGAGTAATGTTCCCGAAGTATTGCCTTATCTAATCACAGCATTGTTCAATTTACCGCTAGCATTATCCATAAAACAGGTACTTGCAATTGATTTACTAACCGATATGCTCCCCGGTATGGCATTAGGCGCCGAAAAACCTGAACCCAATATGTTAAATTTCCCTCCCAGAAACGCAAAACAGCACTTGATTGACAAGAGTCTGATTCGCCGGTCTTTCTTTTGGCTTGGTCTAATTGAAACCGGGCTTGCTTATACCGGTGTTTTTTTAGTTTACCAATTGTTCAACCCTGAATTCATCGGATTCATTGAGAAAATTCCGTTATTGCGATCATTTATTTCTCAAGTTTCACTTGATCCAAATGATTTACAGAATCTGGCTATGACCGTATTTTTTACCGGGGTCGTAATGGCACAAATAGGAAATTTATTTTCATGCAGAGCCGAATACCAGACCGGGCGTACCATTGGCTGGTTTCGTAACCCCATTTTAGTTGCTGCGTGCATTGGCGTGGCCATCATTTTGTTGAGTCTTATTTACCTGCAGCCTTTGGCAAAAATATTCAATCATGTACCAATCCCGCCTATCGTTTGGGTATGGTTGGTATTTTACCCAATCATTTTATATGGTTTGGAAAAAATCCGTAAAAATATCTTTCGTACAAAAAACAGAATGGTAATTTCAGAGAAAGCAATCTACGTTTCATCGAAAGCTAAAGAAATAAAGGAGTACCTATGAAAGTAATAATTATGGGCTATGGCAGGGTAGGTGAACAAGTTGCTATACTATTAATAGAAGAGGGGCATCAAATTACCGTAATTGATAACAACCATAGTGCTAATAGCCGTTCAGTAATGCAAAATAAAATCCGAATGGTAAAAGGTGTCGGCTTCGATCGAGATGTATTAATTCAGGCAGGCATAGAAGAAGCAGATGCATTTGCAGCAACCAGCTCATCGGATAATTCAAACATTATTGCGGCTCGGGTTGCTCGTAATATTTTTCATGTTCCTAAAGTTGTTGCGCGCCTTTTCGATCCCCGGCGGGCTGAAATCTATCAAAGGCTTGGGTTGACTACAATCTCATCCACAACATTAGGCGCTGAACGAATACGAGAATTGCTTATCCACACAAATGAAGATCCTGTAATGACATTTGGCAGAGGAGAAGTTTGTATCTTTACTATTGAAACACCTTCGCACTTGATTGGCCACAAGGTTAAGGATTTAACCGTTCCTGGTGAAATTCACCTGAACAGTATTACACGTAAAGACCAGGCTTTCATTCCACTAAGTGGGACGGAGTTTAAAGCAGGAGATTCGTTACATCTAACCGTGTTGGCTTCGGCAATTGAGCGCATGAAAATGCTCTTGGGCTATGGGGAAGGAGAATAACCATGTACGTTATTATTGTAGGTGGTGGTAAAGCTGGTGCGCATCTCGCTTATCAATTATTAAATCAGGGTCACTCGGTCCGGATTATTGAAATTCGTCCGGAAGTCGCGGAGCGCCTTAAGACAGAATTTTCTGCTCACATTGTCATAACAGGGGATGGAAGCTCACCTTCCATTCTGGAAGAAGCTGAAATTGAAAAAGCCCAAATTTTAACTGCTGTAACCGGTGAGGATGAGACAAACCTGGTGGTAACCACTTTGGGACGCTTCGAGTTTAATGTTCCGCGAACAATTGCGCGGGTGAATAATCCTAAAAACGCCTGGCTATTTAATGCCGATATGGGTGTAGATGTAGGTATAAATCAAACAGATATATTGGTAAAACTAATTGAAGAAGAAATGTCAGTTAGCGATATGATGACGTTATTAAAGCTTCGCCGAGGCGAGTATTCCATCGTTGAAGAAAAACTTCCGCTGAATTCCCAAATTATTGGCATGCCACTAAAAACCATCCCTTTACCAAGTACCTGCGTGATTGCAGCAGTAATACGAAATGGTGAAGTATTGATACCTAGGGGTGATATGATTTTTTATGGCGGTGATGAAATATTAGCAATTGTGAATGATCATTCGAAAGTCCAACTACAGAACTTATTTTCTGCACAACAAGAGTTGCAGCCAATAACTCCAAAGCCCACAGCGGGTTGAGCGCTGAAAACACCCGCTCCAAAATTCATTATCTATCTTTCATTTTTGTTAGGCCGATAGGTCTATACTGCGCTATATAATTTACAGTATAAACCCTGCATTACAAAGTTTACATTGAAAGAGGTCGGCAAAATGAAAAAAGAATTGCGTGTTTTTATATTATTTTTATTCTGTGCCATCACGATCGCTCTGGGAATATCTATTTCATCAATTGTGGAAGCTTCGAATACTGCACCAACTTACACCGAACTGTTATCCGAAATTGGCAATCCCCCGGCATCCTACTATTGGCAGATACAATCAGTCCCAACCTACGACACAACAGAAGCCCAGCAGGACTGGCGGAGTTCTTTTACCCTCTGTCACCCTCCAGGCGCCTTCAATAAATTGGCTCTTGCTAATGGTGCAGCCAACCAACCAACCACAGTTACGCTAAGTTGGGAAGCCGCCAGCGGAGCCACCTCCTATAAATACTGCTATGACTCTACAAACGACAACTCCTGTAATAACTGGAAATCCAACGGCACCAGCACCACTAAAACGATCAGTGGGTTAAGCATAGAAACTACCTACTACTGGCATGTAAAAGCAATGAACGACGCCGATGGCACCTATACCTACGCAAACGGCAATTCCACAGCATTTTGGAGCTTTACCACTGAAGCGCAGCACTACGATGTATATCTGCCAATCATTCTTAAAAGTGCTCAATAATCGCTAATTCATTTTTTCCTAAATAACTCCGCCATACGAGCATTACAAATCAAAACCGGGATATAATATCCCGGTTTTGATTTCAATCTTCTGTTTACAGATTCTCTATCATTTCATCACGCGCGTCACGTTGGCAAAGTCCAGTTCCAGGCTGTGTTCATTATAGACTATGCGCAGCTTTTGACTATCAAATTCCATATTGGTGTAAGGGTTTTCCCAGCGTGGGTAACCGTCCAAAGGTACCACAACCCCATCCAGGTTCAGATCACCATCCCAGTCAAATTGGAGCATGCCATTTCCTGGCGAGTCGAAACGAACTTGCAATCCCTTTACCTCCAATTTGGCGTTGCTGATACCCGCCACGAATTCTTCAAAACTGCCATCTACTGCGGCTCGCCCCACCTGACAAATCCACACATTTCGGCGGCCCAGGGCAATTACTTCCTGCTCGGCATCCACACCGCTGCTGGTCCACTGGTACGGTAAGTGCGAGTACAGCGCCACATAGCCCTCCCCCACCCGGCCAAAGATCCAGCCGCCGCCCGATTCAGCCGCTGCTTCGCGTACTTCGTCAAATGCCCATTTAGGGAAATAAGCATGTGTGAAGGCGTAGTGCCGCGTTTCCAATGGTTTGGGGGCGCTGGGGTAACGATCGATATCATGCAGTGCAATCAGCACATTATCCACCTGTCCGCTGCGTGGCAGTCGTCCGTTGGACATCCAGTAACTGGGGCGTTGTTTGTCATCAGTACGCATGGAATCCGGATTGGTGGCAAACACCACAGCATAAGGGCTGAGCGTCGCCTGCCAGATATGCTGCTGGTAACCTTTCTCACCTTTGCGGAAATCCTGTGCCGAGGAAAGCATAGCATCCGGGGTGCGGTAGGTGACTTTGTTGACTTCGCTCATCAACATGCCATTGGTGTCCGGGTCTAGTAGCCGGCTGGCTAAAGGTAAAGCGTTGATTTTCTGTAATACTTTAGCAATCGATTTCAAATCTTTAAACTCATCATAATGCCACAGGTTCCACACATCCGCTGTGTGAATGGTATGGGCAATGATCTCCGGCTGGGTAAACGCTCCCATACCCCAGAAAAGCGGCATATCATTGACGTCATTGATATCCAGACCATAGAGTGCAGCATCCGCAATTGGAAACGAGTCACGTTCATAGTTGCGGTAGACTTCCGGGTTATCCAACGCCAGCGCTTCAATCACCGGCGGAATCTGGTATTTGGGCGATGTGACCAATCCGATAACAGCCATATTGCCTGCAGAGGTGATCCGTCCCTGTCCCCATACCAGCGCATTTAATGTAGTCACCGTTCCGCCTGCAGTCTTGATCGAAGCAGGCGTCACCCGTCCATGCGAGGTGGCGAAATGCCCGTAAAAGGAATCAACGGCAATATCAAAGAGGATCACATCCACCAGCATGGTTGAGAGTGTGGCAATCTCCGTATCGTCAGCGAAATCAACCAGGTTGAATAGTGCTCCCAGATCTTCAGGGTAATAGGTTTCCGAGTCCCACTCGGCGAATCCGGTACGTGCACGTAGATCAATCCACTGGCGGATCAAACCCTCCGCGTGCTCCATGTGCCAGCGCCCGCTCTTCCCGTTATTGGTAAAAATTTCATCAGGAAAGAGCTGCCCGGCCAGGTATTCTATGCTGTGGTTAAGAATCTGATGATTCTCGGTCCACATTTGCACCAGGGTTGGGTTCGGTTCGTCCAACCAATAGCACCAATTCAGGATGGCATCACGCAAGGCGGCTTCCTGTTCCGTGCTTAGCTTGCCGCTGCCCTGGTAGAGGTAATACAAACGGATCAGCGAGGTCATAGCGAAATCACTCGGATCTTCACGCTGGTTGACAAAATCGAGTGCGGCCTGCAAGGCAATCGGGTTGATGGATTGGGCGCCGGCAGCCAGCTTACCAATATCTACCCAGACGCCGCCGCGGTCATCCGGCGTGGTTTGTTCCAGTATCCAATCAAAGTAGATCTGACGGCGTTCTGCAAACGTTGCGGCAATCGGTTCCTGTGCAAAGGGCACATCCCCTTCTGCCGGTCGTTTAGGATCCGGGTCACCTTCACGCAATGACGGTAACTGCGGTTTCACCGCTGCCATCTGGTCAAACACCACCCCGGCGATCAGCAAAACAACCACAACAATGATCCAGCCCCGTTTCTTTTTCATATTGCTTCCTCCCGCAAATTAATTGTCCAATGATTACCGCCGCATTGCACGTGCACCTGCTGTGGGTCAAAATCTGCCTGCACAAAGCGGCTGTCATAGCGCGGGTAATCGTGCAGCGGCATCACTTCACCATCCACGCTCAAGGATCCACGCCAGCCAAAGCGCACTTCACCAATCGATGGTGAATGGTAATTAACCCGCATCCCGTCAAATTCCACCCTGGCCGCCACAACCTGCTCAATGAAATCTTCAAAGCTGCCAGACTCGCTTACGCTGCCCATCTGACATATCCAGATGTTGTTTGCGCCGGGAGCAATCAGTTCGTTCGTCCCCTGCCAGGCTGCTTTTTTCTGCGAGTATAATCCCAGGTAGCCATCTCCCTTGCGCGCAAAATACCATCCGCCAATTTCGTCGCTGACCTCGTCAAACGCGTCCCTCGGCAGCCATGCATGTGTGAAAAAATGGCGCGTGGGAACATACAAGGCCGGGATTTTCTCGATTTTGTAAACAATAATAGCCACGTTGCGGTATTGCGCAGCCCTTGGCAGCAGACCGGAACCGGTCCAGTAGTTGGGCGACGGTCCGTCAGTCTCCAGGTTAGCCGGGTGGGTCGTGAAACATACAGCATTCGCACCTAATGTGGCCTGCCAGATATGTTGCTGGTCTCCCCCGTAGCCAGTACGGTAATCCTGCGCGGTGGAGAGCATGTAGTCCTGCGTTTTGTAGGTGTAAGTATTAACCTCTTCGCGTGTATTGCGGCACAGGTCGCGCTCGGCAAAGGCTGCCAGTATCGGCAATGTCCGGGTAGTTCGCAGCACATTAAGCAGCCGGCGGTATTTTCGGAATGGCGCAAAGAACTCATTCTCCCACCAGTTATGCCGGTCAAATAGTTGCATCGTCGTTTGAATCAGCCGCGGATGCAGATAAGCCTCCAAGGTTAGCAGCAGCATGCCATCTTCCGGGTCTTTTGCATCCAGGTTCCATGTTTTCAAGTCCTTCATGCATATCCCCATGCGCTGGCGAATCTCCAATGCATCTTCCAGGACATCATGCGCAATCTCATAAATCACTTGCGGTATCTGATAGTTTTCGCTGAGCGCGAACTGCACGGCACTCATATTATCCCGCCGCGCAAACACGCCTACACCAAAAAGCAGCTTACCGGTATCCGTGGTGGTTTCATCCACCACCCAGCGTTTGCCATTGGCGTAACTGCGCCCATGTGTGCAACCATAAACGCCTTTATAGGTTTGCAGCGCCATATCCAGCAGCAGTAAATGGATAATCTTCTTCGCTTGCTCTGAAATCTGACGCTCCGTACAAAAATCAACCAGGTTGAGCAGAGCTGTTAGATCTTCATCATAATACACATGTGAAAGCCACTCGCTGAAACCGCTGCGGAAGCGCAAATCCAGCCAGCGTAGAATGCGCCTGCGGACAACTTCTATCTTCTGTTCCCCGCTTTGCCCGGAATTGGTGAACACCTCCCGCGGATACAACTGCCCTGCCAGAATTGCCCCCGTGCTGAAAAGGATCTGGTGATTCTCTGTCCAGGTGCACATCGAATCAACCCCGGGTTCATCCGGCCAATATTTGAATCCCAATACGCTTGCCTTTGCCCGCTCAAGCCAACCGTCAGGCATAAGTGGACTCGCGGCAAACTGGTACAGCAGCCGCAGCACGGCCTGCAAAACAAAATCAGCGCAGTCTTTGCGCGCATCCAGGTAATCCAGTGCGGCAAACAACACCCCGCTATGGGGTGTCTGTCCGCAGGCAAGCCGTGCCATCTCAGTATAGATCGCCTTAAAGTTCTCTTGCGCCGGGTTCTGGCAGATATAGATTAAGAAGACGCTCTTGCGCTCCTCAAAGTTATCGGCAAAAGGCTCTTTACAGAACGTATCCGGGATGAATCTTTGCGGGTATCCCTGCGGGGGCGGGTAATGAAGCAGAAAACTGGTCTCTGGCATGCGCGTTCAGTCTAACCTACCAGGTCACGCTTCAAATCGGCACGTTCTGCTTCCTGCTCGGGGGTCAATACCGTGCCGGCCCGCACAAGTTTGAGGATCTGATTCAGGCGCGCATGTTTCTGCGGAGTCAGCGGGTAACGCCTTGCCAGCAGTGCCGAAGCGCCTACCAGAATCACCGGTAAAATGGCAAAGATCAGGCGGATGGTGGTGATGAACGACTCCGGTTGAGGTTGTTCAATCAGTTTTGTCGCTCCATTCACCACCTCTTGAAGCGGAGCTACATAACCCGAACGCGCTATCGCCTGCGAGACGAGGAATATGGCAAAGGCCGAGCTCATCTTGCGCATAAAGGTCACCATCGCCGAGTAGATTCCCTCTCGGCGCTGTCCGGAGGCCAGTTCATCCACGTCCGGAATATCCGGGAAAATAGCGTACATAATAACAATCACGCCGCCTGTGCCAATTCCCACCAGCGCTGCAAAGATATACACAAAAGCTGGCGCTTGCCCGGGAATCAGCAGCAGGCTGAAGAGCATCATCACTGCCCAGACAGTCGCGCCAATGGTAAAGGCTTTCTGTTTTCCCAGTTTTTTGCTGAGGAACACATACAACGGCAAAGCGATCACTTGCACCACCAGCAAAGTCCCGCTGACAAAACTGGACTCTGAGCCGCGCTGTAGATAGTATTTCATAAAATAAACAATCAGGCTGGAAACGGTATCAACCGCCACAAACGCCAGCAAATACATTAACAAGGCGCCAACAAAAGTCTTGTTCCGGAAAGGTTCAATAAAAGCAATCTTCCAGTCGAATTTTTCAGGCGGTTTCTGGAATTCCTTGCGTTCGCGGGTGGCGCTCACCGTGGCAATAAATGGTAGTGCAAAGAAAAGCCCAAAAACCAGCCCCATCACAATATATCCCTGGCGCACATCGGCAAAAGCTTTCACAATCTCAAGTGGCAGCAAAGCAGCCAGAATAGAGGATAGTGTGGAAAAGAGGATACGAATAGAACTGAGTGAGGTTCGTTCGTTGTAGTCCAGAGTCAGTTCGGAATGCAGGGCATTGTAATTCAGCATGACAATACTCACCGTGGTGGAGAAGAACAGGTAGGTGAGTAAAACAAACCAGAAACGCGAGATCTCGGCGTCAAAATCAACCGGATAGAACATGGCAAAAAAGGAGAAGAAAATCAGTGGGATACCGATCAGCAGATAAGGCCGCCGCCGCCCCAGGCGCGTCCGCGTACGGTCTGCGATGAGCCCTTCAAACGGGTCGGTAACCGAATCGTATATCTTGCTGATCAGAATAACAGTCCCTGCCAATGCCGGGCCAATGCGCACAATATCGGTAAGAAAATAAAGGTAATAAAAGCTGATCAGAGTACCAGAGCCGCCGCCAAAAATATCGCCAAGCCCATAACCAATTTTTTGCCACCAGGTAAGTTTTTCTGAATTTTCCATGATCTCCTCTTGTTGAATCGGGAATTCAGGCGAACGCTTCTACAGCCTCACGCTGCCCGCTGCCAGACGAACGATAAATCGCTTCCACGGCGGCCAGTACCGGCACGGCGGAGGAGGCGGGAATTAGAAAAGGGGTATCTTCCAGCACCCAGGCCGCAAATCCAGCCAGGCTGCGCTGCAGCGCATGCACACCCAGCACAGGCAGGCGCTCTGTAATCCGCTTTGCTCCGATCAGTTTAATATGCGGAAAAGGGAAATTGCCGTAAATGGCCGTGCCAATACTGCCGTAAACCTCAATACTGACCGCCTGCTCTGTAGCAACTGCCATACTGCTGGCAATCTGCACCAAGGCACCGTTTTGCATGCGTACAATGCCATGCGCCAGGTCTTCCACCTCAACATCCTGAAACTTGAAATGGCTGCTGTAACCTTGAGCAGATTCGGGTTGGTCGCCCAATCCCCACAGAACGATATCCAGAAAGTGGCTGCCCTGGGTGAGCAGTGTCCCTCCCCCGGCTTGTTCAATCGTCCGGTGCCAGGCAGATTGCTCAAAGTAACCGGATTGGCGTGCCCAGGGAATGTTGATACGCACACTGGATATTCTTCCAACTACTCCGTGCTGCATCCAGCGCGCCAGGGTGTAACACGCATTGTCGTAGCGATACTGGTAATTAACACCTACCTTAACCCCGGCAGCCTCAATCAAGGGCATCAGGCTGCGCGCTTCGGCCAGGGTACGCGTCAGCGGTTTTTCCACCAGCACCGGTATTCGTTTTTCAACGGCCAAGCGGATCATCTCATAATGCAGGTGATGTGGTACCGCCAGGTAAACCGCATCCAGACCGCTTTCGTGGATCATTTCGGCAAAATTATTGGATTGCCTGGGAATGCGATGTTTGCGGGCAAATCTGGCACTGCGCACCGGGTCCACATCACAGCAGGCCGCCAAATGTACAGCCGGCACCAGGCGGCTGACCAGCGCCATAAATCCGGCAATATCACCACAGCCCGCTATACCCAATCTTAATTTACGACCCATCGCAAACCTTCCACTATCACCTCTCGATAAGCCGGGTTCGTCATTGTCGCACTGCGGTGTCCGGGGCAAGCATAACACACCCGCCCTTCGCCATATCCCCGTGTCCACACCACCGGCACAGGCTTATTGTTGTATATACTTTCAAATTGTACCTGGACGTCGGCCCGCATGTCGTGCAGATAAAGTTCATCAGTCACTGTAAAAGCGCCAACCTGTGCAAAAGCCGGCTCCACCTGGGCAGTCGGTGTAAGCGTAAAAGACTGCACGGGTCCATGCCCGCTAAACTGCCCGCCGATAATTTCAAAATAATGCGCAGATGTCTTAAACGAAGCTGTGGCCGAATGCACCCCCAGCAAGCCGCCTCCCTCGCCAACAAATTTATCCAGTCTGCTCAGCGCTTCTGCGGAAAGGGTCTGCTGATGCACATATAAGACTAACGCAGCTACACTGGAAAGATCCATGCTGGTGAGGGATTCCAGAGAATGCGCCTGTACAAGCTGCCACTGCCTCTGAGAAGCGATTAATCGCGCTAGGCTCAGTCGTCCCAGCCAGGGCGGATGAAAAAAAGCGGCATTGACGTACACAATTTTGTTCTTCAAATCTTCAATCCTTTCAATTCCCTGGCTTCGGGTCGCGTTTTATAAAAAGCATCCAGCGGGTAACAACCGGAAACCAATCCATTACGTGGTGCTGTTGTACAATCACTAAAGGTGCGGCAAATCTGTTTTCGATCCAGTTCTTTACCGGCTAGCACATCGGCACAAAATCTGGGATAAGAGAGCATCATCCGTCCCAGACCCACAAAATCGACCTGACCGGTACGCACCATTCTCTGTGCCACAAACGGCAGCCATTCCTGTAGATACGAGTAGCCTGTACCCGCAATAATAAGCTCTGGAAACTCCGCTTTAAGTTGCGCGGTTATGTTAATCATGCGTGCTGCCCCCGCCAGCGGATCTTCCGGCGGTCGGTAACCATCCGAAGGCGGGAAAAGCGCCGGACGCTGAATATGCGGAACATAATATGGGCTGCCGGCGGTAATATTCACCAAGCGGATGCCTAAAGCTTCAAGCATGGTCAATAATTGTCTCGGCTCACTCAGATCTATTCCTGTTCCACTGCCGTCACCGCCAAAGGCGTAGGGGTATGTGCCCTCATATTCCAATGGCTCCCCGACGCTCTCAAACCCGGGTCGGAAAGGAATAAAATCAAACACTGAAAGACGCACGCCAATCTCCAAACCGGGTGCATCTCGTCGGATACCGGCCACTATTTCCCGCAGGTATCGCGTACGATTCTCCAGACTGCCGCCATACGGTCCTGAACGGGTGACTGCACTAAGGAATTCATGACCCAGGTAACCGTGGCAATGTTTGATATCTACAAAATTAAAACCAGCCTGTTGAGCCAGAATCGCAGCACGCACCGTTTCACCGATAATGTCACCAATCTCTCCGTCACTCAATATAGGGAAATCCATCGGCAGTCCAAAACGAGGGTTAAGCAATGGGTGTGGGTAAAGAATTTGCGGTTTTAGACGTTTGGGTTCATCCGGGCGGCAAAAACGTCCGGAATGAGTTAATTGCAACCCTACCAGCAAATCATGGGTAGAGGAATGCATTGCGTGTGCCGCAATTAAATCCATGCGCAAACCGGCAATCGTTTTGGCATTCTCTGCGTTCAGCAGAAGTTGGTTCGGGTTAGCGCGCGCCGCCGGGTTTACGGCTACAGCCTCACCTCCCCATATCAGCTTGGCGCTGCTGCGTCCGAAGTTCACCCAGCGCCGCCGTGTCAGCTCGGAAGGTTTCCCGTCCGGATGGGCATCCCAGCCTTCCATCGGTAATACACAGAAGCGGTTGCCAATCCAGCCATTCTTCCAGGGGTAGGGCTGTGCCAGCGGAGCGCCTTCTCCACAGAGGAGTTCTTCATCAAATTCCAGGTTTATTCCCTGGTTATCCAGATAATTCCGGAAATCCTCGGCACTGCGCAGTTGTGCAATTTTTTTGATCGGTTTCATAAGCTTTCCAATTGTTCTAAAATTAGTGCCAATACGGCCACATCGCTGGTTGGACGGCGGGCGGCTTGCGCATGCGGGTTGGAGCAGGTCAACCAGCCACGCAGCTTGAGAAACTGGGCAGCACTGTGTTTATAGGCGCTCACCGGTGCCCTAAAAGCGAACTGTCCCAAATATTGCAGCAGATCATTTAACGCATAGAATCGCACATCACCCTGCGCCCAATACTCATCCCGTTTGGCAAAATAATCCGGGGCAAAGGTAGAAAGCCCCAGCAGGTAATCACAGCCATACATGATCATATCAATCGCCAGGTCATTACCGGTGTAAAGTTTAAATTCCGGTCGTATCTCATCCCGCACAGCCAGCCGCTGCCACTCCAGGTTGCGCTGTAAAGAAGAATGTTTCATCCCGATCATCTGCGGAATCTGCATCAGTTCACGCACCAGTTCCAGCTCATAGATCATTCCATTTGGTGCAAACATCCGCCCCAATTCAAAGCCCAAAAAGGCATCACAACCGCTAGCTACCTGCCGGTAACAGGCAAGAATCTCATCAGCAGTGAACCGTTGAAAACGGGATGTCTGAAACACAATCGGCAGTCCGCCAAAACGCTGGATATTCTCCACTTCGCTGGCATACAAAGCCGCCGGGTCACCAGGCAGCTTTTCAATAAAAGCCCCGGCAACGAAACGCTGTCCGGCGGTCACGGCCTGGGTAATCTCCAATACCAGGCGGCGCTGATCTACACTCAACAAATTGGTGTAACCGGTATCCATGTTCACAGCCGGGGTCAGGCCGGCAAGGCAGGTACGCTCAATATGCGCGGCCAATCCCTTTAAATCCATTTCGCCGTTCTCCTGAAAGGGCAGCAGAATAGCTGAGATACCCTCCGGCTTGCGGCGGTAGGTTACACGCGCGCCAAGCGTTTCGGTTGTGAGTTTCATATCGTTTCTTCCTTTAACAATCTCCGGTAATTCTCATGCGCATGCCGGTTATGCGTCCCCGTCAAAATAACCAATCGGTCAATCTCCCCGCTGCGCAGATAGGATAGCATCTCGCGGTGTTCCGCCTGTGCCTGAAGCATGCGTTCAGAAGCAACCCGCGGAAAATAACAATGACTCAAGCGTTCCCACTCATCCAGCGTACGGTTGGTAAATTCCATCAACAATGGCATACCGCTCATCTCGGCAATTTTTCGGTGAAAACGGATATTGCCGGTTAACCACCCCTCGGCATCCCCCTGTTGCGCAGCCGCATCCATACTGCCAATCAGCGTGGCCAGTGCATCCAGATCAGCCGCATGGGCTGCACCGGCCGTCAACCGCAGCGCCACCTGCTCCAAAGCGGCCAGCAGCGCAAAAATCTCATCCACCTTTTCAGGTGGCAATTCGGCCACCACTGCCCCACTGTGCGGTGTGATCACCACCAGTCCTTCCGCCTGCAAACGCTGCATCGCCGAACGAATAGGAATCTGACTGATCCCCAAATCAACAGAAAGCCGGTCAATCACCAACTTATCACCCGGCTTTAAATCACAATGAATAATGGCTTTGCGCAAAGCCTGGTAAGCATATTCTTCTTTGGTTTGAAAAGTCTGCGAAGTTTCCATTATCTCGATCCTATATCCTATAGGATATATTAAACAGGAAATTTAAATTAAGGCAACTCAAATCGGGTATAGAATTTTTTCGTAGGTGAAGTCCCGCCACGTAGAGGGCGGGGGTGAGGTTAGAAGGAGTCCGTAAATGAGCTTCCCCGCCAACCACCATCCTGCACAACCACCAATTAACCAATCTGACACCAATTCCCATTGCTCATCACAATAACTCTGTTAATTCGTGCGTGCTTGTTTTTGTTTGCAGATATGAAAGAAAAAGCCGGGCTTGGTTGGGCTGCTCGTGGAATCAAAAGGATGAAACAAAAAAGTTAAAAAATCTGTCATAAGAACAGTGCCACAAACATCAAAGTCCGCAAAATATTTATGGTAAATTAAACCGTGAAAAATAGACTAAAAAAATTATTCCGCTTACCCCTTTCACGGTTAACAGTATCACTGTATAAAGGAATTCACCGATGAATTACATCCTCATGATCTTACCCGCGTTCCCGTTTGCAGCCCTCATCACAACTGTAATTTATGCGCTTATTTACTGGCTCACAAAACACAAACGCAACAAACCTGCCTTTCTTCAGAGGATCTTTGAATTCACCCTGGTTGGTTGGTTCGTCATGTTCATTTACGTGACCCAAGTGATGTCCTTTGGAAATGGTCTCGGTGAATCACTTAACTTAATCCCATTAAAACCCGTCTACCTGGCTATAAAATATGGCGCAGTCAATGCAGGGATGGCTAACCAGATTGTGCTGAACATTCTTATGTTTATTCCGCTTGGAATTTTGTTGCCGCTTATCTCAAAAAAGCGATTCGGTGGTTTTTTACCTTTACTGGGTTTTTCTTTTATCATCACCTTTCTCACAGAGGCTTCGCAATTACTCAGTGGCAGAAGTGCTGATATTGACGATATTATCGCCAATTCATTTGGTGGTGTTTTGGGATTTGCTCTGGTTGTCTTCTTTTGTGGAATAGTATACTGGATCAAATCAAAAAGGCAGGGAAAGCCAATCTGCATGCCAAATTATCCGCTCAAACTGGCCGCATCCATCATGCTTGTATTGCTGTTGGTAAGCCCTCTGGTGGTAATCCGGATTCTTGAAGGCAACAAGGGCATTGGTTATGTGTATTATGGACACCTTCAGCCAACTCATATCGAATACCCTGAAACAATCAGCGCTGACGAAACATCAGCCAATCTCTACAAGAATATTCTATTGGAATCGCAGGATTCCCTTACCACAAGGCTAATTGAGATCACAGGTTTTGATTGTGCTTTTGAAGACGTTGGTTACGGAACTTTCCGATGCGGAAAAGCGGGTGATAAAAAAGTCATTTTTATCTACCCTTACAATACCTGGTCCGTAACCTATACCTATGCAGAACCTATCGAAACAAATCCATCCAAACTACCGGGTGAACCGCAGGCGCTTGAAATAGCTAAAACTTACCTGGAAAATTTCGGGATTCCCCTGAATTCAGTTGAATATGCCGGGCTTCGTGAAGACTTTGGCGATAACAACCTGCATCTTATGTTTATGGACCGGACCAGCACCCGGAACCACTTTATATGGGGTTCAGTAGATGTGACCATCGGCGAAGAAGGCACGTTGCTGGGCATTTCTGATGATAGAACCTATTTCGAATTCGTGAAAACGGTTAAGGCCATCTCTCCACAAAAAGCCATTTCAATAGCACAGGACATTGGAGTTGGTGAATGGAGCAACACGGCTTCGATTACCAAAATTGAACCTTCCTTTTACTTTAATGAAGACACCGGCTACCTCATCCCTACCTGGCAGATTCACGGAACACTTACGGGTTATCAGGGACAGGAATATGAATGGACACCAAACATTGACGCAACAAAATAAGTAAAAAGGGAAATTTTCGATTTTCCTCCCCCTGAAACGCCAAAACCCCGTCAGCTGCTAAAAGTAGCATTCGTGTCAATCTGACCCATCTCGTAGCTTCGCAGCAAAGTTACCTGTCACTCCTCACCCTGCCGGTAATAGCACGGCAGTGACCTTCCTCTGCGTTGAGTGAGATGTAAGATTCCGCGAAGATCAGCAAAAAAAGCTTCAGCCCACGGCGGAAAAGGAAAATAATATCTCCATCACTCGTTCACCATCACGGGTCTTTCCCTTATTCCTTTTCTCTTTGAATTTTTTCGTGGTTTACTTTTCCTTGCAGCTTCCAAAATCTCCACTAACCCCTGTCCACCATTGACGCGCACCCGGTCGCCGGTCTTCAGGCGCATCGTGGCATTCCCACAGCCAACCACAGCCGGAATGCCCAGCTCTCGCGCGGCGATGGCAGCGTGGCTCTGCGGCGTACCCACATCGGTGACAATGGCCGCGGCGCGTGGGAAAAGCAGCGTCCAGCCGATATTGGTCGATGTAGTGACCAATATCTCCCCCACCTGGAAATGCCCGTTGTTTTCCAGGCAATCCACACAACGTACGCTTCCTTCAACGATGCCAAACGCCCCGGTAAAGCCGCTGATCGGCTCGTTTGTGTCCGCAGCAGTTGCTCTATCAGGAACACTTGCATTAAAAATATCACTTCGTCGCAATGGATCAGCCGCCCATTGGTGGGGATCAAACCGACCGGCAATAATCGTCGGGTATGGCGGCAAGGCACGGTAACCATCATAAGTTTCCTTGCGCATGGGAAGGGACTGTAAAACCAGGTCATCACCCTCCAAAACTGCGAGGACTTCATCCACGGTCAGGTAGAATACATTTTCACCCGCAGTGGTCAATGCACCGGCCCGCCGAGCAAAAGTGCGGATCACAGCCGCTGAGCGTGCTGCCTCCGAACGCACCATTTCCCACTGTTGAGCCGCTAGAGCCGCTTTTTTCAAACGCAGGCGCATTTGCTTCACTTTTCGCGGATAACGCTCACAAAAACGTTCCCACGTTTCCGTATAAGCAGCCTGCTGCCTGGTAAAAAGCACGTCAATATCGAGTGGCGTTTTGGTAAACTCTTCAAGTTGCTGTTCAATCCAATTAGGGTCTTCCAGCGGACGCGGCCAAGCATACTCATTTTCGTTCATACCTCGGTGACCATACGTTTTCATATATTCCTCGCGGCTCATCTCTCCGCGTGCCACTTTGTCCAAATCGGTTAACGGTCCGAGGCTCCCCAATGGGGATGACAAACCGCTCAGGTTGGAGAGCAGTGCGTTGGCATCTTCCTTACCAACCATTTCACCCAGCACACTCTCCAGACGATTAGGCAAGCCTGTCACGCCGGCATTGGCCAGGAAGAAGGCATTATTGGAATATGGCGCAATCTCCTCTCGCCATAGCGCTGCCAATTCAGCCGGATTCTCAATCTGGTGGATCCGTTCAGTCATCACGGCACACCAATTCAGATTCTGACCAACAAATTGCGGGATCTTCTTGCGCAGGTGCGCCATCTTTATCACAAACCGTGAAAGACTCGGAAGCACTTTGGTCCACCATGCCCAGGTTGATATGGGGACTAGCGGAACCTCCACATCTTGCGGAGTACCACCCCACCAGGCACTGGCCTGCTGCAGCGTCTTGCGCGTATCTCCGCCAAAAAACGGGCGGCTGGCAGAAACCAGGATGCTCAGGTTGATATACCCGCGGCCGCTAATGATGCCAAGCATTGGGTAACCGTCCACCCCCAGGGAAGAGCTGTCACAAAAATCCACACCGTTATATACCAATCCCTTGCGCAAAGAGCAAGAGAATGGAGTAAGCACGTGCGGCGCGTTTTCCACCATACTTGTACCCAGCCATAAAAAGTTACCCGTTAAGCTGTCATTCCATTCGGCGGTATCCGCTTTATATCCGCTCAGCGTTGTGATGGGGCGTGCCTGGAGAATGTACAACCGCCCCCCCGCGCAAGCCCATTTGATTTCCTGCGCACTACCCAGATCTTTCTCCAATTCACAAGCGTTGCGATACAGCGCTCGTACGGGTTTTTCAAGTTCCACGGGTCCGCTGTAGGTTCCTTTCGGTCGAGCCAGCGTAAAAGTTTGTGGAGTGGCCCTTCCGGAGACCTGGTCCTCACCCAACCCTTGGATAAAATTGCCGGTCATACGCATTTGGTCACCGGTAACCGGGTCAACGGTAAACAGCACACCGGAATATTCAGCTCGGATCAAGCACTGGACAACTACAGCCAATTCATGTTCCGTCGCTGGTAGTGCCTGTTCCTGGTTGAAAGTCCTCACACTGGCGCTATGGCGTGAGCGGCGCACAAAATGGATGGCCTGGCGGATTTCTTCATCTGTGTCTACATCCAGTACACTCTCAAATTCGCTGGCAAAAGATGCCATAGCAGTATCTTCACACAACACGGAAGAGCGGACAACGAAAGTTTTCTCCTTGCTCTCTCTTCGCAACCGGACAAGTTGTGCCCACACTTGTGCGCAGGCTTCCATTGTCAGCTCGTCATCAACGAAAGCCTCCGGCAGAATGATAAACCCATCCGGCACCCGGTAGCCCATGCGAAATAGCTTAGACAATATTCTACCCTTACCGCCGGCCAATCGCTCTTCTTCCTTGGCTAATTTTTGGAATGAAATGATCATAAAATATATCCTCGTCGCACAAATCTTAAAAAGCCGATCGTTTTCGCCATAACGTCTGCAATGCAACGGCATATGGAAGGGCTTGATGGCAGCCCACCGGAATTTTGATATACTGCAGAATTGCTGTATGTCAACCTGAGGATAAGGTGATATATTGGAAATCTGCGGGGTTACTCACCCTGGAAGCGAATTTATTGATTAGCTAAGTATAGCAGCGATTATTTTTAAGCCAGAGAAAAATGAGGGAGCAATTTTCGGACTACCGGTCTATTGTACAAACCAGATTCATAAAGTAGAGGTTAACAGCGTTGTGAAACACAATCAACCTCTACAATATTCCCTCGAGTGACCCTGTAAAAATTGCAATATGGTCAAGCCACTCACGAAACCGCACAGTAGGAATATTTCAAGTTTGGTTTTTAAAAAGCTCACCCCTAAACTGTGTTTCGGGACGAATAGCGCAAAGGTTCCTCTGACGAACATACCCCGCTCTCCTTGGAAAATCAGAGGACATTACCATCCGCTGGATTTCAACCAGATCAAGAATTGTTCGTCATCACTATACTGATAAGCATAGCCACCGTTCCATCTGAACTTTGCCACATTTTTCTCTCCGTCTTCAATCAAGAGACACTGCCTGTATCCTATCCCATCACCCATCAACTCAAAAGCCTTGGGCCATAACAATGCTTTATCTATTTCCCGGTGATCAAAACTATTAATGATCCCGTCGAATTTATCAGCCAGATCATGCCACGGGACAACAATTTTCGTGAACACATCCATGTTCCCGGTTACAATGGCTGTTTTTCTGCCCAGTTTGCGCTGCTCAATGGCAAAAGTCAGGACAGCCTGGTTAAAGCCCAGGTTCCGGCAGCCTGATTCCAAAAAATCTATAATCCTTGGAACATTCATGCAAACCACAGGTGCCAATTTTTTAGCAATATCTTCAAGCGTCACATCAGCCCTCATCCAATCATCGACCAAAGCCGGATTGCTGAAAATGTGCTTTTGAATCAAATTTTGCCAATCGGGGCATTCCGGAGGCGTCACATTGAAATATAAATCGGAAGACAGCGTAAAGCCGAAATCAAAAATAATGCAGGTTATATCAACTGGATTGACAGGTGTGTTTTCAATGTGCATAATACCTTCCTGTACCTGAAATTTTTAGGATTATCATGTTTTTTTGTGCTGAACAGCCTACTTTACAAGGACGTCCCCTGAACCATCCCACGTACGGGTTTCGATAAGCCGTAGCATATCCGGAAACTGGCCATTGAATACCGGCGTGCCTGAGCCCAAAACAACTGGGTTAATTCACCAGACTTAATTCGTCCACAAGATCATTTATCAGTAGATCGTTCCAAAGTGTGTGGCTGCCAAACATCAGGCTGTCATTGCCGGCTTGAAGTTTGAGTTCGGCAATTTGATTGTGAGTGTATTTACCAATACCATATAGATTTAAAGGAATACTAATCCAAGTGCCAGTGATGTTTTATCTCCTCTATCGATATTTCCAGTTTTTTCCACTCTTCCTCTCCAATACTTTGTTTTCTATAATCAGCCATTATTTCACGTATCTTTGTCAGAGACGGTTGCCCATATCGTTCACTAACGTCCTGGGTCCAGGGGAAAAACCATAAGTGGAAGTGAATTGAATGTTCTTCCTGAACAATCGTAAGGTACTCAACATCTGTAACCTCTTTGACAACGCGATGTGCGGCTCTGATGAGACTGGAGAATTCCTCATATTCAGCCTCTTGCATATCGGAAATAGATTGTATATGTCTTAATGATGCAACCACCAAAAAACCTGGGAGTGGAATGAGCGGATCCTGATGAACACAAAAATGTTGGGTTTTGTGTATGATCCCTCCCGGGATTAACATCGACTGATCCGCGATGGCGCAGCCCATACAGCTAATTTCCCATTCGTTTCCAAGAAAGTCTAATGTTTTCATAGTTACCTGTTGGAATCTAAGACAAAAAACTCATATGAATCTCTGGATTTGTTTAAAATTATAGGTGAATTTTACAATAATAGTTGGAATGAACGATTGGGCTTGCCAGGATGATATACTTACACTATAATATATCGCATACGATATAATCTTAAGCGATAATAAATCAAATTTTTTATACTTAAAGTCACAACCACAGAAGAAAGAGATAAGTAGATGATGAATAAAGAAAACAAAAATCGTTCAATCGGAAATACCAGTATATTTCAGGTTATTTTTCGCTTGCTTCTTGGCGTTTTCCTGGTTTTTGCAGGGATTAATCACCTCACAGTAGCGCGCACAGAGTTTTTGGCACAGGTACCACCATGGGTGCCATTGGATGGCGACCTTGTCGTTGTCCTATCTGGAATCGCTGAAATTACGCTGGGAGCAGCTTTGGTTTTTCTGTCGAAACAGCGTATATGGATCGGCCTGGCTGTTGCTGCGTTCTTTGTGGCAATTTTCCCGGGCAATATCTCCCAATACGTCAACCGGATTGACGCCTTCGGATTGAACACCGATCAAGCCCGTTTCATTCGCCTTTTTTTTCAGCCGCTTCTGGTGATATGGGCGTTGTGGTCCAGTGGTGCATGGCAGGTATGGAGTACTCGTAAGTCAAAAAACTATCTCTGAAGGTTGTCTGCTTAATTACTGAGTAACCCCAATGTATTCAAAAATAGAGGTCAATGGTCAGAATGCACGTCCATTTATAAATATATTAAAAATGAATTAAATAGTTTATTGGGAAGCAAAATAAAATGGAATTTCACTAAATCCCTGATAGACACTACAGGAAATCCGGTTAAACGGTTTTCTCCATTCACTAAACCGGAAAAATTGATCAAAATCTGAAAAGATTTTTAAATTAGAGATACAGAAATCAAATCAGGTGGTTATAAATTATTTTCTGAATCGAGAAATATCGTAATCACCTGATGATCTTTGAAACAAAAAGAGAATCACATGGAATTTGAACAACTAAAATTAGAGAATCAGTTATGTTTCCCGGTTTATGCTGCATCACGCCTGATAACCAGGGAATACCAACCTCATTTGGATAAACTCGGCATAACATACCCACAATATTTGGTGCTCATGGTTTTATGGGAAACAGACGGCATTTCAGTAAATGAGGTTACACAAAAACTGCTGCTTAATACCAATACGGTTACCCCTCTCCTGAAACGTATGGAATCGCAGGGAATAATTACCCGGCAGCGTTCCGAAAATGATGAACGAAAGGTAATTGTTAAGCTTACCCATGAAGGAAAACAATTGCAAACCGCCGCCGCTTCAATCCCCGAGAAGTTGGTATCCGGCTTGATTTCCGAAAAAATGAATCTGGAAGACTTGAAAAAACTGAAGGATCAGCTTTACATCCTTATAACTTACCTGTCAAACGTACCAGACTAAGATGCATGCCAGCCATTTGCCTCGCTGTGCGTCATAGTTACACCGGATTCAGCGGTTCAAATAGCTCAGTGGGAAATTCAACTTGTATGGAGACTTTATGTAAAATTTTGGGGATGCTGTTACGGTAAGGAGTGAAATATCAAATTACACACCACTTAGCCATCTTCAGGTTTTGAGAATAAATTAATTTTATGTAGTGTCTGATTAATTGGGGTTTCATATTCATTTTTCCCCAACTCCCATTGCAGCCTGAAATATAAGGACTGAAGAAAATTCTTAACATTGGCGCGGATTACAAGTTTTTCTGGCATAGCGTTAATCAGCAGTGTCTGGTCAGCAAAACTTTCTATCCACCGGATAATTTCTTTTTCAGTCAATACTTGTCTCTTTAGTATAGCGATCACTGCTGTTATATTTCGCTCATCTTCCAAATGAATATACCCTGTATCCTGTATGCATATAGCACTTCTTATAACATCCAGAATTTCCGCTAAATCATTATTATTCAATTCCGTACATTGTGCCAAATCATCCAATGCGTCCGCTGCATGAGCTACGGCATGCGCCCAACCCTTTTCAGGGATATATCCTCGGTGGTCCTTCTCATTTTTCAAAAAGTAGAGTAACTTTTCTTTAATCTGGTAAATTTCCGCCGGTGTAAAAAAAGGTTTTGAACGGTGAGAGATAAGCAGGAGTGGCAGCAACAATGCGGAAAAAGAACGTCTGAATACACTGTCTGTGTTTTGCTCGCCTATTCGATAAAGCAAATGCTGATCACCAAGAATAATGGGCAGCATTTCTCGTAATTTTTCATGGTCAATAACATCGTATCTCAGTATCCAGGTTCCAAATGCGGAGTAGATTAAATCATCACGCAAGTAACTATCTGTCGAACCAATATGATTCAGCATTTCAGGGATAATTTCTGATAAATCTTCATTTTCTGCAAAACGAAACCCATTTTGTGCGAGTTTTTGCAGCTTTTCTTTTAACTCCGTTTCATTCATCATGATATTTTTTCCTTGATTGTCATAAAAATATAATTAATGGGAACTCATAATACATATTCTGGCATAAATACAAAAGAAATCCAAATAATATCCGGATTGTTTTTGGTTTAGCCCACACTGTCTTTAAAAAAAAGATATGCTGAGTTTTGCGATGATGTCTTATACCGCTCCCACATCATAAATTGATACACACCTCGGAGTCCTGCTTATCGGTGATTGAAAAAAACAAATAATGCATATTCATTGGGAATTTAGCAATGGTTGAAGACTGATTACAATGGAAATTGGGCAAAGTATTAAAATCTTAAGGGGTATTGTTTCGTTCAAAAAAGAACCAGCGATGACCCTCCGGATCTTCTGCTCGATAACGTCGGCCAGGATAACCATCTTCGATAACCGATAGAATTATGGCTCCCGCAGCTTTGGCACGTTCAAAATGTGCGTTTAGATCATCAACATAAACCAGCACACCATCAAATATCCATGAAGCAACTGACCACTTACGCGTCTGCTCACAACTCTCACGATGGTGCCTGGGACTCTCATAATCAGGTGAAGGCGTCGCCAGCATAATCAGCCCATCGCCTACCTCCATCTCTCCGTGAGAAAGCGTGCCATCTGGTGCTGTCAGGCGGGTGCGCTCACGAAAGCCAAACGCTTTCGTGAGCCATTCTAGAGCGGCAATGCCATCTTCATAAGAAATCATTGGTATAACGGTCGGATACTCTGGATTCATTGATTCTCCTTATATAAAAAACGTATCAAAGCGCGCACAAGGGCGCTTGATACGCTGCCAATATGTCGAAAATGAATCATATAGCAGATTGATGTGTTGGAGATCCATAGTGTTATCCACTTTGCATGGTAGTGCTTTGCCAAGCTTGTCTTTTATCATCTGTCCTTCGATGGAAACGCGCCTGGCATATAGAACCACAATCATTCCGAAACTATACAGGCTCCAAAGGTGAAAACGGCCCACTGGGAAACATCACTCGGATGGGATCATCAACAGTTACTTTGCCCCCTGAGATGACCACAGCCATCACTCCTGCCTTGCGTACAATGTTTCCTTCGAGCGTGCGTTCAAGAACGGCTGCCATGAGCCCAGGCTGAAAGTTGTCCAGTTGCTTGCAAGGGTTTCGTAACCCCGTAATCCGTAATACGACATCTGGGCCAATGAGGAGTTCGGTATCTGTGGGTAAATCGAGCAGATCAATACCTCGCGTTGTGATGTTCTCTCCAACTTGACCAGGTAATACATTGTGGCCTATTTTTGCCAGCGAATCAAACAACTCCGCTTGAATCAAATGCACCTGTCGCAGATTAGGCTGTGATGGATCACGAGCGACACGTGATTGGTGTTTCACAGTCTTCCCGCAATGTGCGTCTCCTTCAACACCCAAACCAGCTAGGAGGATGATTGTGTCTGAAGTACGCTTCGAAAATGTATGTGTGGGGCTTGTGTGAACTGCAAGAACGTGGGGTTCCATAGTTTAAATCTCCTAATTCAGTAGAGATTGCTTTCCTGCATGCCTCAGTGCAGTGTCTACGTTGTAGCTTTCACGGCCCATGCTTTGGCCATAAGAGAAATTGAACCATCACCGTCTATAGGCAATGACCGGCGAAGTTTTTCTTCTAGTTTTTTCCTGTCTTTTTGACTCAAACTCATCGTATAGACAGACCCATGACCTACATTACCGAGAAATGGCTGCCAGTAATCATCAAAGTTTTGGAAAACAGTTTTTACTTCAATGAATGTTGCCTCAACTTGCTTCAAACCAACCTTTTTCACCAGAGATTCCAGTTTCCCTTCTTGGCAAAGCAGAAATCTGGTACCCTCATCAAGCTTTTTGGCCTCAGGATCAAGCCCTATAGCGGCATCCCAAAAATAACGTAACATCTGCATACCCTGCATATAATCCCAAAGGAATATTCCGATCGTACCACCAGGTTGCGTTACTCTCATCATTTCCGAAACTGCAGCTTCAGGTTTTGAAACAAAGTTAAGAACCAGCCCGGAAACAGCGACATCAATGCTATTCGAATCTAATTCGAGTGATTCAGCCTGACCTACTTTAAAGTGAACGGCTGGATTAAGGATTGACTCTTGTGCATCTCGAATAAAATCACTGGAAGAATCAATGGAATAAATTTTCTTTGGTTGGTAGCTTTCTAATATCAATCTGGTAATAGTACCTGTACCGCAACCTAAATCTAACCAGATACAGGCAGGGGGAATGGCAAGCCAACTCAAAAATTTTTGGGCAATAAGTTTGCTCCACCGGCCCATATACCTGTCATAAGCGGTTCCGCTTTGCCACGCATTATTCATGAATTTCTGTATTCTCCTATAACAGTATCCTTTGAATGCATAGCTTACTATAAACATTCATGCAGTCTTCAGCAAATATTCATACAACTCTTCATAACGCCTACCGGTCTGCTTAACCGCTAGCAACAAGACCATGTCCACCAATTGGTTCCGTCTCAAACCTTTCGCCAAATCCGGCAATGAGCGGTTTGGCCCTCGAGATTGCCTCTTGGACGTTAGCAAGAGAAAGCGACTCATGATGGCTGTTTTTATTATCCCAGACTTCAGTAATCCAAATAGCGTCCGCATCAGTTGAATCATACGCAACAATATAACTCAAACAACCAGGCATATCTGCAATACCTTCGATCAGGATCGTGATGAGAGCATCCCGCTGTCCAGATACTGCTTTCATTTTTCCAATTAAGCCATACATATTTTTTCTCCTTTGAATCTGGTTCAAATCACAAAATCTGCATAAATCAACTCCGTGGCGCTGAGCCCGATCGGAACACCCGCTTAGCTGCAGATGCGCTGCTCCCGATCCAATACCCAGCACCTTGGATTATTGGTAAAGCCAATATGCTCATAATACGAGTTAGCCGCCGGGGCAGCGATCAATATCAGTTTACATTTTGGCCCTAATTGCTCTTGGGTTAAAGCTTGCAGCTTTTTACCAATGCCCGAACCCTGATAATTCTTATCAACTGCCAGATCAGAAAGATAGCAGGCGTAGTAAAAGTCCGTCATGGAACGTGCAATGCCAACCGGTTTTATTCCATTCCAGGCTGTAACTACCAGGTTGCTGTTTTTTAACATACCTTCCATACATTCACGATCATCGATAGGTCGGCGCTCCCCAAGTGTAGATGCGCGCAACAATTCAATAAATTGGTCCACTGACACAGATACGTTAATTTTAAATTCAATGCTCAGTATTTCCTGCATGCTCACTTTTTTGCATTACCCTTTTACGTAGGATAGTTTCTCGTTGATCAATCCATCCTTCACCAGGAATATATCTACTCCGCGGACATGTCCCTTTACCCCTTTCGGATCCTCCCAGGTATATTTCCAACGCATAATACATCGAGTACGAAACCCAAAAATTTCTTCGCTATCAATGTGGGCATGAGGTGACGCACGGAAGAAGTCTTGCCAAAATAACAGTATGGCTTCTTTTCCTGAATACACGGCACCATCTGGGGCAGGACTTGTGTTATCGAAGACACAATCTGCACTCATCAGCTGCATCATGCCATTCACATCGTGCCGGTTAAAGGCCTCATTGAACGCCAGGACGATGCTTATCGCTGATTCTATCTTTGACATACGGGGTAGGTTCATTCAAATGATCTCTCTGCTATCACCATGAATATAAAATTGATGATAGGACTAGTATATCAATGAAATTTTCAAAGAAAAATTTTTGTGGAGTTTTGAAACCTACCCAATTACCTCATAACACTCAATGTAACGGGCCTTATCTGCCGCTTGATAATCCAGTACCTCAACCATAATTGATTCATAATTATCTACCAATGCCTCGATTATTCTTGGTTCGAGTGTACCTTTGCTCGACATTTTGAGTAATGCATAAAGCACGGCAGCTTTATCTCCAGGCTCACGATAAGGTCTGGATTCAGAAATGGCCGTAGCAACATCAGCGACAGCTACAATTTTTGCACCGAGGTCAATTTCTTCTTGTTTAAGCCGCATGGAATAGCCGCTCCCATCGTTTCGTTCATGATGAAATCCGGCCCATTCGGCAATTTTCTCAAACCCGCGAATTCGAGACAGGATTCGAAAGGTGTAATACGGATGCTGTTTTATAACTGCATATTCGTTAGAAGTCAAACCTGTTGGCTTGCAAAGTATTGCATCGGGTACCACCAACTTACCAATGTCGTGCATCAACCCGGCCATGTCAATCTGCTGCAATTCCTTTCCTGTAAAAGCCATAGCTTTGCCGATACCACGGGCACAAGCGGCAACACCAGTGGAATGTGTAGCAGTAAAAGGCGAGCGAAAGTCAGTCATATCCTTAAACACGGACACTATGGAACGCGCAGCGTCATAGTCAAGGTCTATTGAACGCAATAGGCTTCGCTCACGCAAATTTCTACCCAAACTATTAGATACCAGTTCAAGCCAGAACCCTTCGTTAGCTGAAACCTCATCGAACAAGCAAATAACATCAGCATGAACCCCATGGTCAATAAGGTCATGCATCTGTGCGCACAACGTCTCTGTCTGGTGCAGTATGAAAGTGTCGCGTTGGATCATCCTTTCGAGATGATCTGCCAGGAATAATATCTGAGAAGCCAGGACATTACTTTCAGAAAGGGATCGGTCAGCCTCCCTGTGTTTTGCCATCGGGGTGTGATGCCAGTCAATAATCCATGCAGATGGCTCTAACCAGAAGGCTTCACGAAACAGCCTGCCTCCCCGCTTACAGTGCATCTCGGGGCACAAATCTTCAAAGATGTGTGCCCCAATTTTTTCTTCCGGCGACATAGCGCCGATATCGTGCAACAAAGCAGCCACGAACAATCGCTCGGTTTGTCCATAATCCAATTTCATCGCACGTGCCACCTCAGATGAAACAAATGCGGTTCGAATCTGATGATCTACCAGAGAGGTATCGGATAAATCCATAGCTTCTGATACTGAGAACAACAGGTCGGCAAGGTTTACAGTTAAGTTGTATAACAATAAGAAACCCTTTCTGGTTGTAGTAAATCTGCCTCATTTGAATTACTGGCGTGTAGTCGGCTAAGAATAACTTTTTCTTTCTAAAAGAAGTGTTCTACCCAAAGTCATCAGGCGTTTCTTGATCCCAGAATGAAGCAGGGTCGTGATACATTGTAATTTTGTCGACCAGTGATTAGCTTTATGTTTGGTATTGAACACATCTTTATTGTCAACAAACCTAAAAGGAAATATATAGCATTGATATATTTATTGCAAGGAAAATATTGGGTAGTAATTTTTTTGTAATTTCGCTGGGAATCGGATTTCAGGATGCGGCACGTGATGTCAGGCATACTTTCGGACTAACCGAACTACAGTATTCCAATTGCGTGTGGTAGCGGGGAGATTAAAGAATTTTTCCAGGAACGCATTTGGGCTGCCTGGCGTTTTTCCGATTTGGTAACTGGTGCATAAAGCCTCGCTGCTCGTAAAACGCAATACCTCAACATCTTTCCGGCTAGAAAACAAAGGCACTTCAGGAAGGGTAGGGATGCCTGCATGCAGAAATGTAATACAGCACAAATAGATGGAACTCAAGTCAACGGATGCGAAGGGATCAAGATTAACCAGGTCGCTCAGGTAGGCAACTGAACGCAAGAAACCTGGCTCTTTTAACCCGCATTCAATCTTCAGCAGAGCGGACGCTTCAGTTAGTAGTTGGATTGGATCAGTTTCTGGTCTGATCGTGAAAACAAGCGTACCATTTGTAAGGAAAGAGGCTGCACTCTCCGCACCGGCATTCATGAAGGCTTGCTCAAACTGGACCTTACTCGGCGAACCCGGGCGACCTAAGTTGACATTACGATAAAAGACAGCATATTTCATCATGTGAAAATTTCCTACCGAATTATTAATTTTCCAAAACTAAAAAGACCCACCTCAATTGGCAATTTCTCTTGCTATTTTTAACGTTCGGTCTGTCATAAATTCCAAACGCCGCTGAATCTCTTGTTCATTGATGAGGTGATCAAAAATATAATCGGTCTCAAACTCGGCTTGGTTGATTACCTCGAAGCCGACTACTTTACGATCCATTCCCTTTACTTCATCACTCATAAAAGAAGGAATCCAGGATGCGCCACTGGATTGGTGAGGTGATGCCTGCACTACCCCACTGACAACCGACTTGTTTAATTTATCACGCGGAGCCTCGCGGAAAAATGCCTGCTGTCGTTGAGAAAAAGCCAACCATAATGCTGGTGGCATTCCCCCATAGGTAGGTACAAACACAAGCAATATCTCACTGGACCAAATATTTTCCCAGATAGGGCGTACATCATCTGCTATGGGACAAGGCGCATCCATACCTTTATGAGGATCGCAATGTTGAAGACATTCGTAGGCACAGTGCTGACAGGGGGTAATCTGGTAATCGAAGAAGTTTATCAGTTCAGTTTCTACTCCGTTCGCCGTTAATCGTTCAAGAGCAAACTTAGCAAAATCGTAACAATTACCACGTTTCCTGGCGCTTACAGCAAGAGCTATTGCCTTCATAGCTTTCTCTCCTGATTTAATTGGTAAGTAGTGTAACAGCAGTCTAACAGTGTTAAGTGCGTTATTCTTATGCTAATTCTACATTAACAAAATTAATACTTAACACAAGATTGAATTTATCCTTCATAATTAACTGACTGACAGGACAAATATGTAGATTTTTTATAGGTTGTAGATGGTTCTTTGATAGTTGCTTTTGCTTAAAATGGTAAAGTACTAGAAGATCATCTTTTGATTGAGATGGATGCTGTTAAAGCCCAGATGACTTGTTTTGATCGGTTATCTGCCAGACATCATGGTAGCAAAAGTGGCACAATAGATGAAGAGCAAAGCGCAGGAAGTAGTAATTTTCAAATGGAAGGTGCAAGCCTTGGTTGGTCATAAGCTAATTGTCGTGGGTGTAGTAATTGTTTTTCTGCTTGCGCTGGGACTTTCAGTAAATATTTCTCAGGCAAGCGCCAATTCAATTTTAATCGAAACATTGTGTGGCAACGGTTCTGCCCCGGATTACGGCTTCACTTATGACCTTCAGCAGGCGCATTGGACGGTAAATTGGCAAAACTATGTCTCGGAACAGGCGGTAACCGAGGTGGACGCGATTCTAGACCAACTGAATGGGGATTCCATTGCGCAGACAATGATCCTCTTCAAGTCGGAGGCCGAGGTTGGTAACCGGGTCAACTGCGCCGTACATTTTCTGCGGTATATGCTGCTTGGTGAACCGGATGGCAGGCGCAAGGATAATGGTTTTGTCTTTTTGATTGTAGTTGAACCCAATTCAATTGATGTGCATTATGGTGTGGGGTTAGGCCTGCCGGCACTTACCGCCTCCGAGCTGACAAATCTCAATCGCGCCTCTGAGGTTGCTTACCAGAATACCCAAAGCATGGATCAGGCGCTTCTAACCCTGGTGCAGGAGTTCGATAAGGTTGCCCGTAGCAATTACGATCCTCTGACTTACTCAACATCGATCCCGGAAACAAGTGATCAGCCACAACCAACATCTGAGCCGCTGGGAATTTTTGCCTTTTGCGGTCTGCTGTGTTTGGGCATGCCTATTCTTATCTGGATACTCATCCAGTTGACTCGTAACGGGATCACTTTCAATTCCTCGGGTTCAGGTTCACGCGGGGGAATGGGAAATCCCTTTGGTGGAGGAGGTGGCTGGGGTAGAGGCGGAGGAGGCGGATGGGGCAGAGGTGGTGGCGGTAGTCCACCAACGCGTGGCGGCAGCGGCAGTGGACGTTCTGGACGCGGTAATTAAATACAATAAGGAGAGAAAGATATGAAACACACTATTAAACAGATCATTTCCATTTTTATGATGGTTGGCGTATTCGTCGGGCTGTCCGGTTGTGGCATCGCGAAGTCCGGTACGACAGAATATGATGAGTTGGTTGCATTGGTACAGGGAGTACAATCTGCGGCAGCCAATTTTCAATTAGTCACAGATACACAATATGCCAAAATTCAGGCTAAAACGCAGATCACCAAAGATTATTACGATGCAGTCAACACCAGCGGCGAAGTATGGACGGGCAACTTCCGTTCACAGGCAGAGGCACTCACCAATATGTTAAATAATTATCGTGACGAAAACGGACAGCCCTTAGACCCAACAAAGCTAAACTTGGACGAACTGCAAAATAAAGGAGCTTTACCTACAGACCTGGGCCAGGGTTTTAGTTTATATGTAAACGCTATTACCCAGGCGCCACCACCCGTACCTGATTCCGAAGTCACCATTGCTCTTGGCGATACTATTGATGAAGCAATGAACACCATTCAATTGGGTGGCACCGATTGGAATGACGCTGTTAAAGCGTACAATACCCGCCGGGCGCAGATCAAAGGCGAGATTGTGGCACGCGTTTCTGAGTTTTTTGGTTTCGAACTGCCAGTATCCTTCCCCTACTATCAAGGTGGCAATGCCGGTCAGCCTGTACAGAATCCGCTGGAAACCACTCAGCCATAAACAAACAGGGTCCATATACCTTCTTGAAAAAAATACGCCAGGGTTGTTTCGATTACGTTTTGAAAACCAAGCATAACTGGAGGCCGTCAGCAACACCCTGGCGTATTGCCTATATTTGTTTTGAAGAAAGCGATCAGTTCCTCAAGATTTTTACCAATACGCTGTCGCCAAAGACTTGTCTGCGCTAAATATGGGGGTCGCTTTAATTGCTGCGAAACATACTTGGGAGTGCCGATGTCACCCTATCGCGCCCAGGAATGCGCGATAGGGTGACCGTCCTGCCCAGCATACCCCTCCTGATCAGTGGGAGTCTCTATTGGTTATATTCTGGAAAAATTACTTGAAAATAAGTGGGAAGTAACTAAAGTTAAAATCGTCAGGCGAATTAACCAATGTAGTAAAACTCCAAAAAGCAGTACCCCTGCCATTCGAATAGGTTGTGCCGCCGTCATTCACGGCGCGGACGTGCCAATAGTAGGTGGTTCCGGCACTCAGCCCACTGAGTACTTGGGAAGTGTCGGTTCCATTGGAAGTCCAATTGCTGCAAGCATCGTCGTTGCTGGTGTCGTAACAATACTCGTAAGACACGCCGCCAAAACTGCTGCTCCAGCGCAATGTTGGGTTGGTAGATTGACCGGTTACACCATTGCTGGGAGCTGATTTATTAAAGGCGGCTGGGGGGGCAATAACAGTGGTGAAACGCCAGAATGCAGTACCACTGCCATTCGAATAGATTGGTCCATCACTATTAATAGCCCGGACATGCCAGTAGTAAGTGGTTCCGGTACTCAACCCACTGAGTACTTGGGAAGTGTTGGTTCCATTGGAAGTCCAAGTGCTACAGGCATTGTCGTTGCTGGTGTCGTAACAATATTCGTAAGATATAGCGCCATAACTGGTACCCCAACTCAACTCGGGACTGGTGGATTGGCCGACCGCGCTGTTACCGGGAGCCGATTTATTAAAGTCGGCAGGCGGATTGACCAATGTAGTAAAACTCCAAAAAGCAGTATCATTGCCATTCGAATAGGTTGTGCCGCCGGCATTCACAGCGCGGACGTGCCAATAGTAGGTAGTTACGGCACTCAACCCATTGAGTTCTTTGGTGGCGTTGGTTCCATTGGAAGTCCAAGTGCTGCAAGTATCGTCGTTGCTCGTGTCGTAACAATATTCGTAAGACACGGCGCCAAAACTGGTAGCCCAGCTCAGCACAGGATTGGTGGATTGGTCGACCGCACTGTTACCGGGAGTCGATTTACTAAAGTCGGCAGGCGGATTGATCAATGTAGTAAAACTCCAAAAAGCAGCACTATTGCCATTCGAATAGGTGGTGCCGCCGTCATTTACGGCACGGATGTGCCAATAATAGGTGGTTCCGGCACTCAACCCAATGAGTACTTTGGAAGTGTTGGTTCCATTGGAAGTCCAATTGCTGCAAGCATCGTCGTTGCTCGTGTCGTAACAATATTCGTAAGACACGGCGCCGGAACTGCTGCCCCAACGCAATGTTGGGTTGGGAGATTGACCGGTTACGCCATTACTGGGAGCCGATTTATTAAAGGCGGCTGGGGGGGCAACAGCAATAGTGAAACTCCAGAATGCAGTACCACTGCTATTCGAATAGGTTGTGCCGCCGGCATTCACGGCGCGGATGTGCCAGTAATACGTGGTTCCGGCACTCAACCCACTGAGTACTTTGGAAGTGTTGGTTCCATTGGATGCCCAATTGCTGCAGGCATTATCGTTGCTCGTGTCGTAACAATATTCGTAATATGCGGCGCCGGAACTGCTGCTCCAATTCAATGTGAGACTGGTGGATTGGCCGGTTACGCCATTACCGGGAGCCGATTTATTAAAGGCGGCTGGGGGGGCAACAGCAGTAGTGAATCTCCAAAAAGCAGTACTATTGCCATTCGAATAGATTGTTCCTTCACTATTTATAGCCCGGACATGCCAGTAGTACGTGGTTCCAGTACTCAACCCACTGAGTATTTTGGAAGTGTTGGTTCCATTGGAAGTCCAATTGCTGCAGGCATTATCATTGCTCGTGTCATAGCAATATTGGTAAGATGTAGCGCCAGAACTGGTACCCCAGCTCAGCACAGGACTGGTGGATTGGCCGGTTGCTTCGTTAGCGGGAACGGTTTTGTTAAAATACTCCGATTCCTCCACTGTGATAAAAATCCAATCCGTTTGTGAAATTCCATGTTCATCAGTGACAGTGCAGGAAACCAGATAATGACCTTCTCGGGCATAATTATGCGTCTCATTGGAGTTGATCTGACCATCGCCATAATTGTACAGATAAGTCAGGTCGTCCCCGTCGGCATCATAAGTTGTCACAGAAATTGTAACTTCCATCCCGTTATATGAAACAGAGTCAATAGAAACTCTTGGGGCATAGTTACTTGAGGAACCATTATCGTACAAATATTTCAAAAGCCAATATGCATCGGCATCCATCTGGTCCTGGACACGCCTCATTTCCTCACCGACAATGTTAACGACGCCATCATCTGGCCAATCCCGGTTGCGCCAATCCGGAAGCAGCGTATAGTTCACCACATCAAACAAGTGTTCTTCAAATGGCAAGGTGCGGGCCTGGACGTTCGCTTCATTGTAGCCTTCATTGTGCATGCCTTTGGCTGGGGTGTAAACACATTTACCGTCATCACCCTTATTGAGATATTGTGGCACCTGATTCGTTCCGCCGGATTCTACGCCATGAAGCCACACAGGCACAAAAATGCCGGTTTCGGTGTGCCCCAACAACACCCACATTGTCGATAGTCTTGGATCTTCATAAGGCAGCACACCCTGAACGATCATATTGGATACAGTATTGTCTATGGCTAACCCATCCCGGCGAAAGAAACTAACTGCCAGGTGTTTCGCCGAAAGAGCAGTGCCATTTCCATTATTGTAAATCAAGGATCCTATTACATCTCGCCCAACATTGTAGCGATCAGTGATCCAAAGATCATCAGTACCATCATTATTAAAATGACCAGGTGCGTTGGCTCGCACTACCCATCCGGAAAGAGATACATCCGTGCCGGTCGCGTAATTGCCATCACCATCCGCATTATCACCATCGATCCACTGATTGTTCCGGGCTGGCGCACGAGTATTGTACTCCCAATGCTGATCCAACCCAGTTTGGCTCTCCCATAAGACAGCCTCTCCATCAACATCGATAAAATTGTTATGCGTTGAAAGATTCGTCATCTCATTCAGGAACTCTCGTACCTGGTTTACGGTGCTGTAGTATCCCAACGCTTGATGGTTAAGCAATTGCCAACCGCTGCTATCAAGCACATTCCATCCAACAGCCAGCCCTTGGGAATTCAGACCCTGACGAACCGACTCATCGGGAGAATCATTCGCAGGTCCCATTCCCAGGAAACTATACTCGGTCAGGCCTAGCCCTGAATAATATTCAACACCTGAGATAAAATATTTTAAATCATTTGTCTCGTCAATCTCATTGCGTAGTTTCCACAGCAAAGGTCGGCCATCGACAGTGACGTCGCCATCGGCAACACCAGCGACACACTCATCGGCATATGATTTTTCTGAAAATGCTTGTCCAAACTCTGGCGTGGTGGATTCCCCGCTTGAAAAGTCAATAGCAGCGGTTTTGCTTGGTTGGGATATCCATTCCTGACCATACTCAAAATCGGCATTCAAGTCTCTCCCTGCAGGATAATTTGCTATAAATAACCAGCCAGTGGGATTATCCAACATTTCTGTTAAAGTTATGGATGATGTGTAACACACACACAAATTCAACATTGCCACGGATACCAACGCCATAGCTAGTTTAACAAAAGAACCCCCATTTTCTTTTCTCTTCCAAGCCATTCTTCCACTATTAGTTGCCATAGCAGATCTTTTTACAACCAGCTTGAACGAATCGAATATGTAAATTGATTATACAACTTTCAACAATTAAAATATATACACTCGGAGGACAAATGCACAGTTTCCACAAGATTAATTTGCAAAAAAATCAATATTTGTAATGCCGGATATAGAGACCTTATGGTCCATAAACCTCTCACCGATGTTCTCATCAAACCGGCAGGTCTGGGCGGTGATGAACATTGAAGATAAATACGTCCATGTGGTCAATATACTTGATGTAGTTTACGGAAAGGCCCTCTGATTCAAACCAATTTCATCAAAAGATATAGAAAATCTAAAATGAGCCGTAAAAACGGCTTTTTCTATTTAACTAACCGGTCAGGTTATTCCTACGGAAATGGTAATTACTTCACTTGTTGCCACTATCCTATCGATTGTGTTGATCGTCATTGTATCCTTATCCAAGTTTGAGAAAATGGAATTTTAGAGATGAAAAATAAAATCATTTTTATCTAAAAAACTCTTTTCATCATAAATTATTAATTGTTGTATTAAAGAAAAACATTGCTATACTTTTAGTATAGTTAAGTCAAGGACAGGACGGCTTTCATCAATAATAATTTACGGCTCCGCATTTATCAAAGAATATATGTCATGGAGAAATTGTGAATGCCCAGTCTCAAATAATCGAAAAAGTCCCCCCAAAAAAGAATTTCGAGAAAAAACCTAAGATTTCCGGTATACAGAAAAGGCAGATCAAAACTTTTCTGATTGCTTTAATGTTTCTTGCTCCATCCCTGATCATTTTTATTACATTTGTATTTATCCCGCTTATTCGGTCATTTATTCTCAGCTCTCAATTAACAGATCCGATCGGCAGAGCAGTTGCTTTTTACGGTCTTGAAAATTACAAGAAATTATTTGCAACCCCTATCTTCCTGAACAGTTTATCCAGATCATTATTGTTTGTGGTATATACGGTCCCTAGCACGCTGCTGATTTCGTTATTATTAGCCCTACTGGGAAATTTAAGACTTAAGCAAATTGCAATTTTCAGAATGATTTTTTCATTGACCATAGCTGTCTCCGCTGCCACAGCCTCATTAATTTTTATGGCCTTATTTCATCCAGCATTGGGAAATATTAATTACATTCTGAGTTTAATCGGTATTAAACCCGTTCCATGGCTGATAAGCGATAAGACTGCCCTAATCGGAATTGCCATTTGCGCTGTTTGGCTACAAATTGGGCTTAACACTGTAATTATGTTGGCAGCCATGCATGGAATCTCAGAAGAATTATATGAGAGCGCTATGATTGACGGTGCAAATGCATGGAATAAATTTAAATCCATCACCTTACCGATGATCTCTCCTACCCTGTTCTTTTTAACTGTAATAGATGTAATAGCAGCTCTGCAGACCTTTACACAAGTCCATGTCATGACGAGCGGGGGACCATTAGATTCAACAAATGTGATTGTCTATTCTATATACCGGGAATTTTATTTCAACGGAAAATATGGGTTTGCGGCGGCACAAGCGATCATGCTCTTTTTGATAATGTTGACTTTAACCATCATCCAATTTACAGTGATTGAAAAAAGGGTGAACTACGAATGAGCCAATCCTTTCAAGTAACTCGCATTCTTAAATCAATCTTCTGGTATTTACTCCTGATCATAGCAGCCATCATTGTACTCTACCCAATATGGGCAGCCATCACGATGAGTTTATTAAGTGACGCCGAGTTTACTTCTTACCCGCCAAAAATGGCCCCAATTCATTTCAATATCGAAAATTATAAACACGCATTTGAACAGGCGCCGCTCGCCAGATACATGATGAATAGTGTAATTCAATCAAGTCTGGTTATGTTCGGACAATTGATCACAGCAAGTCTTGCAGCCTACGCGTTTGCCTTTATTGACTTTAAATATAAAAATATTTTATTTCTTGTTTTCCTGTCTACCATGATGATCCCCTGGGAAGCCACGATTATTCCCAATTATCTTATGATTAAAAAATTAGGCTGGACAGATACATTCCAGGGATTAGCGATTCCATTCATGGCAACTGGTTTTGGAACTTTTCTTCTGAGACAATTTTTTCTGAAAATACCCATGGAATTAAGAGATGCTGCCGTCATGGATGGCTGCGGTCATTTGCGATTCTTATGGAAAATCGTATTACCACTGGGCAGACCAGCATTAGGGACATTGGCCATATATAGTTTTTTGCAAACATATAACCAGTATTTATGGCCACTATTGATCACCAACAACGTAAACATGCGTACGGTACAAATAGGAATTAAGTTATTGCAGGATGAAGAAAGGTTTAGCTTTAACATAGTGATGGCTGGTATTGTTTTAATTTTGATCCCAACATTTACATTATTTGTTTTTAGCAATAAACAACTTATCCGCGGCTTAACCGCCGGTGCTGTAAAGGGATAATTTATTTATCCATTCCAATTTGTTCCACTCATATTTTCGAAGGAGGAGAAATGAAGAAGTCACTGTTTTTAATCATGGTATTCGTCATGGTTCTATCAGCATGTACGCCTACGGCCACACCCGTTGCCCCAACGGCAGAATCCGTAGCGCCTGTTGTAGTACCTGCGACACCCGTTCCTGAAGAACCAACCCAACCACCCCCACCCGCAGAGCCTGGAATTACAAAAGTTAATTTCTGGCACAGTATGGCTGGCGATATTGGGGGAAAAGCAATCCCGCAGATGACCAATGATTTCAACGCTTCCCAGGACAGCTGCTATGTTGTTTACACCTTTCAAGGATCTTATGATGATTCCCTGAATAAATTAAAAGCTGGATTACAGAGTAAAGATACTCCAACAGTAATACAGCTATTTGATATCGGCACACGGTTGATGGTCGATTTGGACGTTGCAACCCCGGTTCAAGACTTCATCGATGCTGAGAATTATGATGTTTCAGACCTCGAACCCAATGTTTTGGCATATTACACCGTAAATGGCAAACAATACTCAATGCCATTTAATTCTTCAACACCCATGCTCTATTTCAACAAGGATATGTTTGTAGCCGCCGGGCTGGATCCGGAAAATCCGCCGCGAACTTTTGATGAATTTACGGAAGCTGCAAGAAAATTAACCGTCAAGGATGCTGCCGGAACCACATCTGTTTACGGTGGTGCATTTGCTATTTACGGATGGTTCTTTGAACAATTCCTTGCAGTTTCGGGTGGATTGTATGCCGATAACGGGAATGGCCGGGAAGCTGCGGCAACCGCTGCGACATTTAACAGTCCTGAAGGGGTAAGAATCCTGGAATGGTGGAAAGCCATGGTCGATGAGGGTATTCTAGCGAATTATGGCCGTCCAACTGTAGATACCCGCAATGCATTTCTAGCGGGCCAAACCGCCATGTTCATCGATTCCACTGCTGTTTTAAGAGGTATGATGGATAGTTCGGCTGGAAAATTTGAGATTGGTACCGCGTTCCTGCCGCGTCCAAATGAGGAAGCATTAACCAAATTTGGTACAGTAATTGGCGGCGGTTCATTGTGGATTATCAAAGATAGACCAGAAACTGAAAAGGCCTGCGCCTGGGAGTACATTAAGTTTATGGCTTCTGCTCCACAACAGGCTTATTGGCAGACAATGTCGGGATATTTCCCGATTCGAAAGTCTGCGTATGAGGAACAACTGGCTATTGATTGGACCACCAAATACCCTCCATTCAATACCGCAATTGACCAGTTGCATGCTGCCCCCAACAACCTGTTTACAAACGGCGGTTTGATTGGTGTATTTCCTGAAGCCCGGCAGACCATTGAAGGTGCCATTGAAGAGGTTCTGGCTGGAAAAACAACTCCTCAGGAAGCATTAGATAAAGCGGCCGAATCGGTCACCTCCGCCATTGTTGAATACAACCTTTCAATGGGTATTAAATAAAGCTCAAAGAAAATTTTGAATTAATCAAAAGGGAGCTGCCAGGCAGCTCCCTTTTGCGTTTATATAAAGAAAGTTAATCTGTAAAACCTTCCTTTTGTTTTATTTCTCGTGAAAAATAAAATTTATAAACTTTTTCCTCTATAATTAGACAATCATGCAAAATCGCCTCCTTGAAACCAAATTTCATATGCCGCCGCAGCGAACCGGAGAAATGTCCCGTCCGCGATTGATGAACTTATTAAATGCTGGTTTGGAAAAAAAACGCAAACTGGCTTTAATCTCCGCACCTGCCGGGTATGGAAAAACAACACTGATTGCAGAATGGTTGCATGGCTTGGAGATCCCCTGCCACGTTGCATGGCTTTCTCTTGAAGAGGGCGATAACGAAACGTTCCGTTTTTTCAGCTACTGGATCAACGCCATTCACCGCGTTAGGGAAAATGTTGGCAAACACGCCAAAACCGTACTGGGTATGCCCAACTTACCCTCTATAACGACACTGATGGATGAATTGCTCAACGAACTTTCCACCGTGGAAGAATCCCTTATCCTGGTGCTTGACGATTATCATGTTATCCATAACACGCAAATTCACGAAGCTCTTGAGTATTTTCTGGAGCATCTACCCATACAGGTGCATCTGGTTATTACCACCCGTCAGGACCCGCCCCTGCCCCTCGCGCGTATGCGTGCCCGGGGACAGATGACCGAAATCCGCGCACGCGATTTACGCTTCTCAGCGGAAGAGGCGCGTCTTTTTTTTATCAGCTCCATGAAGCTGGATATATCAGAAGAAATCGCCGGACAATTGGAGGAACGCACCGAAGGCTGGGCGGTTGGTTTGCAATTGGCTGGGTTAGCCCTCCAGAACTTGGCCGATCCGCAGCACTTTATCGAAACCTTTCGTGGCAGTCATCGCTACGTGTTAGATTATCTGGCGGAGGAAGTTATCCGTCAGCAGGAAGAGGAGATTCGCAGTTTCCTCATCCGAACCAGCATCCTTGAGCATTTTAACGCCGAAACATGTTGCGTGCTTACCGGCCGGGCGGATGCGCAGGCGATAATTGCCCAATTGGAACAAGCCAATCTATTCATCGTTCCGCTGGATGATGAACGAACCTGGTACCGCTATCATCACCTTTTTGCAGATTATTTGCGCACCCTGCTCAGTAAGTCTGAACAAATCGAATTATATAAAAAAGCGTCGACCTGGCATAAAGCCAACAACATGCTGGAAAAAGCTGTACAATATGCACTTGCCAGTCGTGACCCTGATTTTGCTGCAGATGTTATCGGGCAGGCATTACTGGCCAATACAACCTGGTCGGGAGGCAATGTCGCTTTATTATCTTCATGGCTGGACGATCTGCCTCCGCAAACGCTCCAAAACCGGCCCCAATTGAGTTTGAATGCCTCACGCATTCTCTACCTTTCTGGGCGCTTTGACCTCGCGGAAAAACGTATCAATCAGGCAGAAAATGCCCTGAAGTTACTGCCTGCCACACCCGAAACTGAAGAAATGTTGGCTTTGGCGGCTTTATATCGTGGTTCGATCGCCTCTGTTCGTGGAGATGCTCAAGAAGCCATCGAGAAAATCACCTTTGCCCAATCGCACCTTTCCCTGGAAAATCATCTGGCGCACGCACGTGCTTTTTTCGGGCTGGGGCTGGCGTACGAAGTCATCGATCAAACTGATTGTGCCGTACACAATTATCTTGAATCAAGTGAGAAAGCCAAATTAGCCGGAGTTCTTTTTCTTGCTATACATGCGCGCTGTGCCGCAGCACAGGTACAGATCAAACAGGGACGTTTGCACCTGGCTGAGCAATCCTGTCAGATAGCCATACAACTGGCTGAAGGCATGCGTATCCTTCCAATGGGGTTAGCATGGATCATTCTGGGCAGTATTGCTCTGGAACGCAACGATCTTAACACCGCTGAACATCACTTGCAGGAAGGTATTGCTTTGGCTCGTGAAGGTGGTCTGACAGATGATCTCATCTTGGGATTGGTGTCGCTTGCCCGTCTGCATGCCATAAAAGACAACACAAACGGCTTCCAGGCTGTATTTCAGGAAGCGAATTCCATTGTTCAAATGTTTAATGTTCCACGCATGTCATTAATCGCTGCTGCATATATTGCTCGTCTTCAACTGAATAGAGAACAAAAACAAGCGGCAACACAATGGGCAGCAGAATATCAGTCTGTTCGCGCCGCCCTCCAGCTTGAGTTCGCTGACTTGACTCTGGCGCGTGTTCTGCAGGCAACAGGCGAACTGGATCTACTGCCATCCATTCTGCATCCGATTTTGGAAAAATCAAACGCAGCTGGCCGAATGCAAACCAGTATCGAAGTGATGCTGTTACTCGCTTTATTCCATCAGTCAAAAAAGGAATCACAATCCGCGCAGGATTGGCTTGGAAAAGCCTTGCAGCTGGCCGCACCCGAAGGCTATTCCCGCATCTTTCTGGATGAAGGCAAACCAATGCTGGATCTGTTACCCAAAGCGCGCCATTTCGCGCCTGAACTGGTCGACTCCCTCATTGGTGTTTCCCAATATGAAGGCAAATCGAACACAGCACCTCTTGAACAACTACTCGCCCCGCTCAGTGAGCAGGAACTGCGTGTGTTAAATTTGATCGTAGCAGGTAAATCCAATCAGGAGATCGCCGAAGTATTGTTCATCAGCGTGGGAACGACCAAATGGCATGTTCACAATGTGCTGCAAAAACTGGGCGTCAACAACCGCCCGCAGGCAATCGCCCTCGCACGGGAATTAGGGATAGGATAAAAAGGAATTAGGAACTGGGAATTCTTGTAAAATGCTGCTCCCGAAACTGTGTTTCGGGACAAATAATAAGCTCCGAAAAAAACCGTGTATCATCCCCCTATTCAATTCCTGATTACCTTTACACCGCACTACGAAAATTCTACTCTTTCTCCCAACTTCTCCATCACCATCTGAAATACCGTCTGCACTGCCAAACCATGCTCATCCGCCAGCCGGCGGCACTCTTCATACTCCGGAACAGATTGGATCAGCTTGCCGGCCAGCCACTTACGTTTAACCCGCACATCCCCCAGGCTAATATTCACCACGATGAAATCGCGCTCAGCCTCGTAGCGCCGCACCGGGTAAGCCCGCACACCAAAGGTGGTCGACTCAGTCAGTATCAGGTTAGCCAGGCGATCTTCATCCGCAGTCTGCACCACCACAGTCACACAGGTAGCCGGGCGGTTCTTTTTCATAAATATGGGAGTATAGGCCACATCCAGTGCGCCGGCAGCAAACAGGCGCTCCATCAGCGCACCGTACAATTCCGGATTCATGTCATCAATATGAGTTTCCAGAATGGCATGCGTACTCTGCCGTACTTCGTCAGCCTCGCCGATCGTCAGACGCAATATATTTGCCCAGGGCAGTTCTCTTCGCCCCGCACCGCTGCCGCTGGCAATCAAACGCATGGCCGGCTGCTCAAAGCGTGCGAAAGCAGCTACAATTGCCGCGCCGGTGGGGGTAACCAACTCCATCCCACACTCAAGTGGACGCACTGGCGCACCGGCCATCGTCAGTAGCACCTGGGTTGCAGGTGCTGGCAGCGGCATCTCACCATGCTGCGTCATCACGCGGCCACTGCTCCATGGCAAAGCCGCGCAATACACCTGTTCAATGCCAAAGTACTCCAGGCTTACTGCCGCACCAACAATATCCAGAATCGAATCGGTCGCACCGACCTCATGGAAATGCACCTTATCAGCCGGGACTCCATGCACTTGTCCTTCAGCTTCGGCCAGTTTTTCAAAGATCAACAGGGTGCGGGCTTTCACCGCATTGTTGAGATGAGAGCTATTGATCAAAGTTCGAATATCCGCCATGCTGCGGTGACCAAGCGCATGAACATCTTTTGAATGTTCGTGTTCCTGTTTTTTATCATGATGACTATGGTCGTGAGTATGCTCTGCATGGTCATGCAGGTCTATTTGGAAAAGCGTGGCGGAAAGCGCTCCTTTAAGCACCTTCTCGGTATAAATATGAAAATGCTCAGGCAGATGCAGGCCATCAAAGGCTTCCTTCAATACATGCATGGGCAAACCGGCATCTACCATTGCCCCCAGAAACATATCCCCGCTGATACCTGAAAATGGATCGATAAAAAGGATCTTCATAATTTCATTCCTTCATTCATACTGCCGCTGCGAAATCCCTGCAAATCCAGGGTGATATAAAGCATACCCAGCTCTTTAAACGCTGTCAGGAGCTTTGTACGCAAGGGAATTAGCCGCTCGAGTTCATCAAATGGCACTTCAATGCGCGCCAGGTCGCCGTGCAGGCGCACCCGGTTCTGAGTAAAACCTTGCCCGCTTAACCATGCCTCGGCAGCAGATACTTTTTGCAAATCTTCCAAGAAAATGTGTGTCCCATAAGGAATACGTGTGGCCAGGCACGGATGGCTGGGTTTATCCCAAACTGGCAAACCTTTCCATTGGGCCAATGCGCGCACATCCGCCTTGGTGATGCCAGCCAACGCCAGCGGACTTAGCACACCCAGTTCGGTCAAGGCGCGTCGTCCGGGCCGGTAATCGTCGCCGTCATCCTGATTGGAACCATCACACACGCTATAAATACCTAATGCGCTGGCGCGTTCTCTAATTTGCGCCAGGCGTTCTTTTTTACACCAATAACAACGATCCACTGGATTTTGGGCAAAACCCGGGGTATCCAGGTCATTCCAATCAATGACCTCATGCTGCACACCCAACAGACTGGCAATTTGCTGCGCTGTTTCCAATTCTTCCGGCATTTCCACCGGAGAAGCTATGGTGAAGGCAGTCACCTTTCCAGCACCCAACGCTTCAACCGCCGCACAGGTGACCAAGGCACTATCCACTCCGCCGCTAAGTGCCACACCCACAGACATTTGATCCATCAATAGATGAGCCAGTGCTTTCCATTTTTTCGTTAATTCCTCATTCAAGAGCTGCATGGTTCATCCATCTGCCATTGACGGTTGATCAGGGCGGCTTGGTAGCCGGCGCCAAAACCATTATCAATATTGACCACCGAAACTCCATTGGCACAGCTATTCAGCATCGCCAGCAGCGCTGCCACACCCTGAAAACTGGCACCATAGCCCACGCTGGTCGGTACTGCAATTACAGGTACATTCACCAACCCGGCCACCACGCTGGGCAAAGCGCCTTCCATACCGGCGCAAGCCACAATCACGTGTGCACTTTGCAGTCTCTCCAGGTAACGCAGCAGGCGATGCAAACCAGCCACACCCACATCAAAGATACGCTCCACGGCAGCACCCATCATCTCGGCAGTCACAGCCGCCTCTTCCGCCACCGGAATATCCGCCGTTCCGCCGGTAAGCACCAGTACATGGCCTACACCGGATTTCGCTGTAGGTTGCCAGGTTAATACCCTTCCGTCCGGGTTATAAACCAACCTCGGATGAACCATTTGCACAGAGCGAGCCATTTCAGGTGTCACCCGTGTCACCAGAACTGCAGAATCCCGTAACAGCAGCCGTTCAACAATTGCGCAGATCTGTTCATTCGTCTTACCAACACCAAAAACCACTTCCGGAAAACCGCAGCGCAATGCGCGGTGGTTATCCAGACGTGCAAAATTACCCACTTCTTCAAACGGTAATGTTTTAAGCTTTTCAAGCGCTTCCTCAGTGCTGACACTACCTGCCTGAATCGCTTCAATTAACTTAATTATTTGTTCCGGCTGCATGGGAGACCTCCCAAAGGTATAGAATGCTTGAAATTATACCGTAGAAGGCGGTGGGGATTCAGGACTTTCGTAAACAGACTGCCGTGTTCGTTTCTCCATTTTTTAACATTTCCAATGGCGTCCCCGTAAATACAACCTGTCCACCATTTTTCCCTCCTTCTGGGCCTAGGTCTATAATCCAATCGGCGGCTTTTATAACCTGTTGATTATGTTCCACGACAATTACCGTATTGTCGGAATCGACAATGCGGTTTAATAGAGTAAGAAAGTTTTCTACATCCACTGGGTGTAATCCAATTGTTGGTTCATCCATCAGGTATAAATTGTTTTTTCCGCTTTTATTAATCAGCTCTTTGGCCAATTTTAAACGTTGCCCTTCACCACCGGATAAAGTAGTCAAAGTTTGACCTAACTCGAGGTAACCCAACCCTACATCTAGAAGGAGGTTTAGTATTTTCTCAATTTTGGGATATCCTTGAAAGGCAGGCAGGGCATCTTCAACACTCATTTTAAGAATGTCCTTAATTGAATATCCTTTGTATTTTACAGATAAAACCTCATCATTAAACTGGTTTCCGCCACAAACCGGGCAGGTCACATCTAAGTTGGCAAAAAACAGCATATTACTCGTAACATATCCAAGCCCTTCACAATTCTCGCAACGTCCTCCTTTTGTATTAAATGAAAAATGCTTAACAGTTAACCCCTTATCTCTGGCTTCTTTTAATTCACCAAAGATCTTTCTTATTTCTGAATACAAATCGGAGTAAGTGGCAACATTTGATCGTTTCATTCTCGTGATCGCCGATTGTTCTATAGTGACAATTTGGTCAAATTTGTCAATACCGGAAACGATATTGTTGCCGCTTAGGTTCTTCTTCCCAGATTTTGCTAGCACATCCAATACCAATGTCGATTTGCCGGAACCCGACACTCCCGTAACTGCAACCAGACACCCAATCGGAAAATTCACATCAATGTTTTTTAAATTGTACAAATTTGCATTTTTAACTTTGATGATGTCTCCGCTTCCTTTTCTGAACGCTGTTTGATCCTTTTTCTTTTTATTCAAATAAGTCCCGGTTACTGAAGATTCTCGCCTCTTAAGTTCTTCTAACGTCCCTGTTCCTATGATTTTACCGCCATGTTTCCCGGAGCCGGGACCAATATCCACAATATAATCCGCTTCTTCCATCACATCAGGATCATGCTCAATAACGATCACGGTATTGCCTGCATCCCGTAATTTTTTTAGTATCGTTACCATTCCTTCGGTATCTTTCGGATGCAGACCAATCGTTGGTTCATCCATAATATAGATGATCCCCGTCAGATCAGAATCCAAAGTTGCAGCCAGTTTTACTCTTTGTAACTCACCCCCTGATAAGGAAATGGTCTGACGGTCAAGAGAAAGATATCCCAATCCCACATTCATAATCCTTTGAATTTTTGTTTTCAAATCCAGTAAATATGATTCCACCAGACTGCGCCTGGCATCATCCATAGAGCTTTCAAGTTGTAAAACCCACGCATATAACTCTTCCAAAGACAGTAAAACCAGTTCTGGAAGGCGTATACTTTCAACCGTTACACTGCGGCTTAACACTCCCAACCGCTCTCCCAAACAATCAGGGCAAGTGTCAAAATCAAAATAATCATTTAATTGTTTTGCGTCACCACCTTTTTCAGACATACGTCGCCAAAGTGATGAGAAAACCCCTTCAAATTTACCTCCGGCAACAGTCTTTGGAGGACGAATATCGGGAAACGCTTTTTTAACTTCATCGCTTTCCACGCCATAGAAAAGTATCGATTTTTGAATATCACTATATTCTGCCACCGGGGTATTCTCAACAACTGGAATGCCATAATGCTGAAAGGCATTATATAAAGACGATATTTGATACTCCTTATAGTTTTGCACCCAAAAGTCGACCGCGCCATCTTCCAAAGATATCGATTCTTGGATAACATTGCCTTGATTGATCGCCAGAACCTTTCCCAATCCCTGGCATGTTTCACAGCCACCTTCTCGGGTATTATGCGAGAAGTACGTTCTGGTCAGTTTTTCCATCCTGTAATTGCACAAATTACAAACCATAAATACATTAAATTTTCCATCTGCCTTTTCAACTTCTTCCTTGCATTCTGCTGCCGATATTACTTGATTGCAATGCGGGCAGACCCGCACCCCCAGCTTTTCATAGACCATCCGCAGTTCCGTATAAATGTCAGTAAGCGTTCCAACGGTCGAACGGGGATTCTTATTTGATTCATTTTGTGTAATCATAATCGCCGGTGACACGTTGCGAATGAAATCAATTTTCGGTTTACGAATCCCCTGTAACCCCATTGCCTCTAAATACTGCCGTTGACACTCTTGAAAAATCACATCAACTGCCAGGGTGGATTTTCCGGAGCCGGAAAGCCCCGTAAAAACGGTCAGCGCATCGCGAGGTATCTCCAATGAAATATTTTTTAAATTTCCTTCTCTGGCGCCACTAACGATAATATCAGGCATGCTCTTTTCCGCCTTTCTTCAAGCAATCAATCGTAAGGTCATCTCTATGTTTTTACTTCCAAAGTTGATCCTTATCACCCTCCCCATCCACAATTTCCAAAAATTTCTCCAGAATCCCCGGGTCAAACTGCCTGTCGGATTGCCCAATTAAATACTGTATCACCTCGTTCTTTGGCCAGGCAGGGCGATAGGGCCTGTTGGAGCTCAGTGCGTCCCACACATCCACAATAGCAAAAATGCGCGCAGCCACAGGAATATCAAGCCCCCTTAAGCCGCGCGGATAACCGCTCCCATCCCACCGCTCATGGTGGCAATAAGGGATATCCAGGGAAGGTTCCAGATATGGAATCTTGGAAAGCAAGCCATAGGCATAGGTTGGATGGCGCCGCATGGTAATCCATTCATCATCTGTCAGCGGCCCGGGTTTAAGCAGAATACTGTCCGGTATACCCATTTTGCCTATATCGTGTAATAGTGCGCCACGTTGAATATGTACCAGTTCATCTGAATCAATTCCCAACCGCCGTGAAAGATCCAATGTAAGCTGGACGACGCTCTTGCTATGCCCGGCGGTTTCGCGTTCACGCAATTCCAGCGCTTTAGACCAGCCTTCCAGGGTTGAATCGTAAGCCACCATCAAATCTCCGGTTAATCTTGTCAGCGCTTCTTCAGAAAATTTCAAATCTTCCACCAGGCTTAACAGTGCCTGCCGTGATCGATCCGCTTCGTCTAAAAGGTGCTTCAACTCGATCTGGGTGGTCTCCACTTCTTTTTCCGCCTTCTTCCGTTCTGAGATATCAGCAAACATGCCAATCGTATACTTGGGGTGGCCATCCATATCACTCACCATGGTGCAGGTCAACTGACCCCAAACATAGTGACCGTCCTTGTGGTGGTTCCGCTTCTCCATGGTGTAAGCAGAACGTTTTCCCTGCCATAGTTCCTGGAAAAACTGCATATCTTGTTTGCCATCTTCCGGATGAGAGACATCCTGAATGGTAAGGTTGCAGTATTCCTCCAGGGTATAGCCCAGCATGGAAAGGGTGGCGGGATTGCCGCTAATAAATTTACCATCCTCTGTATGCAGGGAAATCCCAACCGCCGATGTTTCAAAAATCTGACGGAATTTTTCTTCGCTTTCCCTGAGTGTTTTTTCAGCTTCCTTGCGTTGTTTGATATTACGCGAAACACCCCGGACTTCCACTCTTTTGGTTTCCTCGTTTAGATAATACATGGTGACAACTTCTGTCCAGACACTGGAGCCGTCCTTACAGGGTTGTTCTACCTCATTCACATAGAATTTATCACGAGGTACTTTTCCACTCAATAAATCGGCAGCCTGGCGGATAATTAATTCTTTCAGATACGGTCCCATCTCCGCGGTTACTGCGTCGTCAATCGGCTTGGCCATCACCTCTTCAGCACTATACCCCCTTAAGCGTTCCACGGATGGGCTGACGTAACGAAAATACATGGTCTCAGTATCCAGAATCCAGACCACGTCCTGAATACTCTCGGTAAGCACACGGTAGCGCTGCTCATTTTCCTTTTGCTGCGTAAGGTCAATATGGCAGCCAATCAAGCGTTCAGCGCGCCCCTGCGCATCAAAATGCACCAGTCCCCGCGCCAGAATCCAGCGATAATTACCATCCTTATGCAGTAGGCGGTATTCAGCTTCATATAAAGGATTATGCCCCTCAATACACTTGATTAAACGCTCTGTGACCAACTCCAGGTCGTCAGGATGAACCCTGCTCTGCCACTCGTGAATATCATTGGATAACTCATTGACTGCATAGCCAATCTGATTCATCCACTCAGCAGAATAATGTTCCCGATTGGTTTGTAATTCACGCTCAAAAAAACCAATATTAGCAGCATTTACTGCCAGACGCAGCCGTTCTTCACTTTTCTGCAGGTCTTCAATAATTCGTTCCCGGCGTAACCGATTGGTTAATAAAAGCCCCAACAAGGCAGTTCCAATCGGATAAATCACCAATACCGGTATAGTGAGATTTTGCAGAACCTGTAAGGCAGTATCCCAGGGCAAGGTGAAAGCGCATAGTAACATGACAATATGCTGAACCAATCCAAACAAATACAGTTCTTGCCAGGTCATCTCGGAGAGCGGACGCTTACGTATATGACGCCAGAGGATTCCAATCACCCCTACCGATACAATCACGCTCACCCCCATCATGGTACCGGATCCACCCTGATAAATTCGCAAGGCAACTGTCATTACCATAGCAATAACCGTGGGAACAGTGCCAAAGAATAACCCGGAAATACCCATCAGCACTGAACGCGTGTCAAAGATTAAGCCGGGAAGCAATATCCAGGGTGTCAGCATGAGGACAATACCGATACCGCCCAGAACCAGGCCAACCACCACCTGTCCCTTCCCCATCTGTCCGGTGCGCCATCGTAGAGCTGCTGTATCAAACAATAAAGCAATCGTTAACAGAATTGCAATATTACTTACCAACCCCAGTAGCATTGAATTAGGCATGCGACCGTCCTGTTTGTTGCGGGCTGGTATATTTTGCCTGCTCACCAGCCTTAAGCAGGAGATCGTTCACCTCTTTTTTAAGTTCCAAAATCCGGTCTTCTCGGCCAAGGGTTACTTCATACCAGCGACGTAGTTCAGTAAGTTGTTCCTTAAGCCGGGATTCAGCATCAATCCGTTCACTAATATCATGTACAATCGAAAAAAGCAGATTTTCTTTCTCAAACTCAATAGGAGAGGAGTGTACTTCCACTGTACGGATCTCACCACTGGCTAATTTGTGTTGAAAAATGGAGTAGCTACGCTCACCAAGCATAGCTGCCCGCATAGCCTCAATCACCTGTTCGTCTGGAAGAAAATTGATTTGCTGGATATACATTTTACATAATTCCTTAATGGAATATCCATAGAAATAGCTGGCGGCGGGGTTTGCGTCCAGAATCTCGCCGGTATAGGGAGAAATCAACAACATCATTGCCTGATGTCGTGCGAACATTTGCTGAAAACGACGTTCACTGATGCGTAAGGCATCTTCGGCGTGGTTCCGTTCCGAGATAAAGCGTGCCTGCTGAACATTCTGAAATGCGATGGCAGATAATTGATTCGCCAGAGTAAACAGAAAACGAGCAATCTGTTCAAACGTTTCCTGAGACATTGAAGGTACTTCTCGGAATGCTTCCAGAAATTCGGTTTCATTCGCGCCAATTTCCCTGGCATAAGTCAGCATCTGGGCTTCATTCTGGGTGTTGTCACGCACCTGACCAATCAACCAGTTGGCAATATGGTGGCCATCCACCATGATTCCAGCGCCCGCATCCCACAGACCACCGCTCATACATGGCTGCACGGTAGGCGCATTTATGTGCAGCTTGCCGATCACTGCATCTGAACGATAACAATTAATCAAACCTTTCTCTGTTTTGCGGATAATATCATTACACAAACGGCAAAAATTACTGGGACGGGTAATCGGAGTACCGTCCGTTTGAGTGATGATCGAGGCCACTCCGGTGGCAAATGAAAATTCATCTTGCAACCGCTGGATATCCTCTAGATTGAAAAGTTCTTCAAACAAAATATTTCCGTTGGTATCCAGTGGGCGGGTAAGTGCTGCAACTCGTTTTTCCAAAGCAGAAGTCACCCGCTTACGTTCAGTAATATCCCGAAAAAAGGATAAAAAATAACCGCCGGAAGGAAAAAACGTTGTGCTCACCTCCACATCAAGGATTGTCCCATCCTTACGTTTATGGCGCGTCTCAAAACGATCTGTACCGGCCTGAATCGTCTCAAATGCATGTTTTCGGACTTCTTCCTGGTTCTCAACAGCTTCCAGATCCATGATTGTGATATTCATTAATTCAGAGAGGCTGTATCTGCTCATCCTGCAATATTCAGCATTTCCATCCAGAATATGTCCATCCTTGGAGATGATTAAAAAACCATCCAGAGAGGTATTAATCATCGTCTCCATCTGCTCAGAGCTTTTCCGCAGGGCTTCCTCATTTTTTTTGCGTTCTGCTACGTCCCACGCCAGGTCTGCAAAAATTGTCACCAATTCCACATCGTGTTCCGTATATAGGTTTGATTTATTACCTACTCCCAGAAGGGCCACAATATTCTCTTTACGAAACACAGGCGTTACCAATTCACGTACTAATTCCGCGTGTCCAGGCGGCAGCCCTTTACGCTCAGGTAAAGTTGCGTAATCATTATGAATAACTGCTCGCCGCTGGTGAATACAATCCGCCCATACGCCTGCTTCGTCAATATTGTAATGCAGACCTTTACCTTCAGCTTTACAGAATTTTTGTTCCGTTTCCGTTGACCACGCCTGAAGCGAGAGTGTTATCTGGTCCGCCTCAAGAAAGTGATAAAAACCAATAGGGCTGTCTGTGAGGCCACAAACAGTATCCAATGTTTCCTGTAATAATTCATCTAAGGAAGCCGTATTGGCATATTGCATCAGATGCAATCGGGCATGCAATACTGTCTCTGTTTGGTTCTGCCAGTTAGGGTCATTTATCATCGCGATAATCTCCTGTTCACTCCCGCATCCGGGATAAATCCGGCTAGCGATTTAATGAAATACCGCTGTGGTTTACCAACCAGAAACTTTTTTCTTCAAATCAAGGAATTTTTCTCAATGTGCACTGTGTTTCGTATTCTGCCGGTCCCCCTGCCAGCCGATAGGACAGTATGTTTCTTTTGAATAATCAACCTACTAAATAATTATAGAATCATTTTTAACTTTTTCCATTAAATCAGCATAAAATTATATGCTTCCGCAGGCCTAGTGAAACCGACACAAATCCAAAAAGAATCGCTTACGCCGCACCATTACTCCCAACTGTAACCATATAATCACCTGATCACCACCATACCTAGAGTCTGTGGGATCTTTTCTCGGTAGGTTTTCTCAACCAAAACAAACTTCATTAATATCCACCCTTTTCTCGCATTTACTTTGCAATTATTTTTTTTGATGATGTTGCTTTTGCCTGAGGGCTTTCATTACCCGTTTCCAGAATGGTTCCACCTTATCAGCCTGTTCATCCTGAACCGGACGAGCGTTGTAGCGTGCAGTAATAAACCCTTCGGTAAGCGTGGTCACACTCTCAATTTCTTCAGGAAAAGATTGTGTCATTTCTCGGGCATACTGGTTGGGGGTTTGCGACGACTTACGCTTCAAACCCGCCTGATCACTGCGCTGTAGAAAGGATTGGTAATAAAATAACAATTTTTGGCGTGCATTAGCCTGCCGTAAATTGATCGACCCCTTTTTTTTGTTCATGGAAAGTTCTTGTTTAAGCTGTGCTGCCTGGCGTCTTTGGTTGATGGCCGCCTCGATCTTCGCCTGGGCTAAACGGAACTGGCCACGCAGCCAACGCCATATTCGGGCTAACCAGATCAAAGGTTTGAAGTTGGTTATTGCCTGCAAAACAGCACGATTCTGACGTATATACTGCCAGATAAAGTAGCCCATCCCTGCCAACAGCACAACCCAAAAAATAATATTCCGCAACAATTCCAGCCAGCCGGGCATTCCGCCAACCGCTTCGGCAGCCGGTTGAAAATCCATTTGAGGCGGTGAAACGCTGTTTTCAGTGCTTGATTCTCCGCGAAATAAAGAAATAAGCCACGCATACAGCCAGAAGAATGGAAACAGCAGCAAACCAACCAGAAAGCTCACCACCTGGAAGAGAATCGCAAATGCATAGCCAGCAGTCTGCAACAGGTCGCGTGTATAACTGGTCGGCAAAAGCAGGACGACCACCGCCGCCAGGCCAAAAATGAAAAGCGCTGATCGAATCCAGTTTTTCCCGATGCTCACTTGGGCAGGAATTTTCCCGATCACCCATGCACCACGCAGAATAGCAAACTGGCACAGGCTTAATAAAACAAAACCGGCCAGAAAATAGACCACTAGCGGTTCCACCCGCACTGCCAGGGAGCCCGAAAATTTTCCCAGCAGCCCCTGCATTCCCTCTAAATCCATCCGTGCCATTGTCACCAGGACAATCTGAAAAAGTCCCATTCCAATGAAAATGGTTTGGATCTGTTCGCGTGCCACAAGTCGCTCGGAACGCAGTTGCACAAATTCAGCCACCTCTAAATCCGTTTCGTAACTCTGCATCGCCTCCACATTCTGGGCTAAAACGGTTGTAAATCCCCATGAAATCACCACCGGAAAGAGAGACAACAGATATTCACTATTAAAAATAGCCTCCAGGCCGGTTTGCCAGGTTGAAATCTCCCGCACCATCGCACCCCAGCCGCTATTGAAAAATTGAACCACCTTCAACAATACCAGTATTAGAACAAACTCGGAAACCCGGTATAAAAGCGTTGTTTTTTCAAATTGCCCGCCGAGAACATTCATGGCAAAAATGGCTTCTGCAGACACAAAGGCACAAAACCAGAACAGATATTGTCCCTGCCAATCCTGAGCGACCTGCTCACCCACCCCTATCAGAATCGCTGCCACACAATTGATCATTACCCAGATCACGGCATATGCAGCCAGTGTAGCCAGACGTTGGCTGCGCAGCAGGTTGGCAAATGGATCCTTTGTGCTCATGCCGCCCCCCACTGTTTCAGGTCCAACCCATACAGCAGATGATAACAGCGAAAGTGTAGAATTTTGGCTTTGGATTGAATCGCAATCAGGTCCGGCACACTACCGCATAAGACAATCACAATATCCAGACCGCTGCGTTGTGCCTGCAATAAAGTGTTAAACATATTTTCTTCCACGCCTCCCGAGACCAGTATCATCGTGGAGCCCCAGGCCAGGTTGACTCTTTGCTGATTTAGCAGTGGCATCATCGGGTTAGCATGCGTCATTTGAACCCTCGCCAGATTCTCCAGAATACGCATTAATTGAGCGCGGCCTTTCCGCGGCGGTACGGGTTGTGCCAGCCCGGTTTTTGCATACGGATCCACTCCGTTAGTGAAGAGGCCAACCGACTGACGTTGTTCCACCAGCCAGTTTGCCAATGAAGCCGCAGCCGATATAGCCAGCTCGCCGGCGTCAAAATATCGCTTGGCATCATATGAGTCCTGGTTAAGGTCCAGAAAAATGCCGGCTTCCAATGCAATCGATGGTTCGAACAAACGCACCTGCAATTTTCCACTCGATGCACTTGCTTTCCAATCCAAACGGCGAATCGAATCACCCGGTTGATACTCGCGTTTGCCGATCGGTCTGGAAGGGTCTTCAAAGACCGGCTGAAGATACTTCTTGGTACCCAACGGCGAATGCGAAGGTAAATTAAGTTCGCCTAACTGCACTACTCTGGGATAAACAATCAGGTCGCTGCTGGACAGGCTGGCGGTTAACTCAGGGCTGAAACCCATTAAATCACCGGTAACCATTTTTAAAGGACCCAATGCGTAAATACCCCGCTTTAAGGCAACCAATTCGTAGGTTAGTTCGGTTTTTTGGCGTGGTGCCAGAGAAATGACCTGTTGAAAAAGACGCAGGGAGACTCCACTGGGCATAGCCTCATGTACCCGTCCCCACACCAGTGGCAGCCAACTGCGATTATGCACACTTAACTGTACTCGAACTGTTTCATCCTGAAAGACCCGGTCGGTAAAGGTGCGCTCAAATGTCACCATACGTACCAGGTTACGCGCCCAGGTCATATTGATAACATACACGGAAACCAATAAGTACAACAGGGTAAATACAAAACCCTGCTGTGTAAATACCGCAGCCGCAAAAAGTGTGATAACGGTAATAAAAAAGAATGAACCCATTTATTATTGTTTAGAATCGTCCAGGGGCAGGTCAGTTTTTTGTAAAATTTCCTGCAAAATAGTGGCAGCAGAATGGCCGCGAAGCATCGCCTCCGGCTGCACCATCAAGCGGTGTGTAATCACGTATGGTGCCAGATATTGAACATCATCCGGTAACACATAATCGCGGTTTTTCATCCAGGCATAAGCCTGTGCGCAGCGATACAACGCCAGGCTGGCACGCGGGCTCCCCCCCACTGCCAGCTCGGAATGCTGTCGTGTTGCCGTTACCAGCCCCACAATATAGGCTGCCAGGGTTTCATCTAAATGAATTTCCCATATCGTTTCTCGCAGTTTCAGCAGGTCACCTGCCTTTACTACAGAGCCCAAATGATTTACCGGGTGTTCTCGGCGTAAATGGTTTAACAATTTTTCCTCATCCGCCGGGCTTGGATACCCCATCGAAAGCCGCATCAGGAAACGATCCAGCTGAGCTTCCGGTAGCGGGAAAGTGCCTTCATACTCAATTGGGTTCTGGGTAGCCAGAACCAGGAACGGATTCGGTAAGGCATAGGTCATCCCATCCACTGTCACCTGACGCTCCTGCATCGCTTCCAATAAAGCCGACTGCGTTCGCGGTGTAGCCCGATTGATCTCATCTACCAGCAAAACATTCACAAAAATTGGTCCGGTGCGAAACTCAAAAGCGGTTGTTTGCTGGTTAAAAATGGATACGCCGGTAATATCGTTGGGTAAAAGATCGGGAGTACATTGCACCCGTTTAAAAGCACCTTCCAGGCTAACCGCCAGCGAGCGCGCCAGCATGGTCTTACCCACTCCCGGCACATCTTCCAGCAGTACATGTCCATCACTAAGCAAAGCTACCATCAGCAGCTCAATCGTCTCACGCTTGCCAATAATTACCTTTTCAATATTCTCAATCATGCGCTCAATCAGTTCGCGTTCGTTGTCTGCCATAGCTGCTCCTAAACCGGGAATAAATAGAGGAAATAGTACTAATTATGACTCATTTTAGGAAAAAAGAATCAGAAAATAAGGATCAGAAATTTAGAATTTACGTGTGTCGGATACGGACTGCATTTACCGAAGATTCCCAAGTTTTCAATATTAATCCTTAATCAATATCCCTTTTTCCCCCAACCAAACCAGAGCCGCCTGTGCCTATCAAAAGCCCGGCGAAATTAACCCCTCTATGAGGTAATCCTCACGGCTAACTCAAGCAACTGCGTCGGGCTGATAGGTTTTAGCAAAACCAGGTCAGCAATGTCTTTCAGCCGCTCAGCTCTTTGTGTATCCGCAGTAGCCAAAATCACCTTTGTCTCGTTTAATTGTTTATTTCCCCGAATAAAGGATAATACTTGATCACCTGGCATATTAGGCAGGTGCATATCCAGAACGATAAGATCAGGTACCAATGAACTTAATAGCAAAACGGCAGCCTGGCCATCCCCCACAGACTCAACCTGGAACTCGTCTTGAAGAACCAATGAAAATATATGATTCAGTTCAGGTTCATCTTCGATTATAAGAACTACTTTTTTTGTCATATCCTTCCCCCATTATATACACAATGGTTTCTTGAACAACAACCTGTATATACTGCACGTTATGCAATGGATTTATAATAACAATTCAGACTGAACTTCTCAACAAGTTCAGTCTGAATTGTTATTTTTTGGTTCTGCTTCCTGTGTATGTCGGGAAAATTAACCTTGTTCAACGAAAAGTAGCCGCTGCCTGTCTAATCGTTAATAGCGTAACGGATAATACAATACAATGCCTGAAATCCGTCTTTCCACCCAATTTTCTTACCTTCTGCGTAAGATCGTCCATAATAAGAAATGGGAGCCTCAAACATGCGCCAACCGCGCCGTGCTACCTTGGCAGTGACTTCCGGTTCAAAACCAAAACGGTTGGATTTTAGCGGTAGTCCTTTTATCACTTCTGCTCGGAAGACTTTATAACCGGTTTCCATATCCGTCAGGTTAAGATTGGTGGTCATATTGGAAAGTAAGGTGAGAAACTGGTTACCCAGAAAATGCCAGAAATACAACACCCGGTGCGGACCGCCCAAAAAACGCGAACCGTAAACTACATCCGCTTTATCATCCAGAATTGGTTTGAGAAGCAATGGGTAATCACATGGATCGTATTCCAGATCGGCATCCTGAATGATAATAATATCGCCGGTAGCCTCCTTGAATGCACGCCGCAAAGCGGCTCCTTTACCCATATTTTGCGGTTGCTGAAACACTTTGATATCAGGATACTGGATCTGCAGCTCCTGTAAGACCGCCACGGTTTGGTCCTTGGAGCCGTCATCAACGACGACAATTTCACGATCCAATTTCCCTAAATCTACACCCAGTACTCTCTTTAAAGTAATGGAAATATACTTCTCTTCGTTATAAACCGGGATGACAATACTGATTTTTTGCATTTACTCTCTCCACCATTTTTATTTTTCTGAAATAATACCCTCTTGATATGTTTGTCCACGCAGTTCAACCTTTTTCTTCGGTCGTGGAATATATGGAAAAGGTGCATTCCAACATTCATTATAAAACTTAGCACACAAAATTTGGCGATTACCAATTACGCATGGTTCTGTCGGCAAATATGGATACTCGACAGGTATAAAACTTTGTTCCCTCATTACTGTAAAGTCCAAAAAACGGGTAAATAACTAAAAAGAAAACAATTAAACATGAGTAAAATCCGACAAAAATAAGATAAAAAGCACATTTTTACTTTGGATAAGTTGTACCACCCATTCGACACCTAAAGCAAGAGTCAGTCCAAAGATTGGCGCAGCAAAAACATATGCAACCTGGAAAAAAGTTATTAAAAATAAACCCCAAAAGAACAAATTTACTGACATTGCCGGACCTTTAATTAATTTTTTTCGAATGGGTTGTATTATATTCCTATTTATTAAAATCGATCGATTAATTCCGCATTGGAAAAATGCTCTTACACAATTAAGGTCCAAATATGGTATAAACAGATTATCCTGATCGCCAAGGTGACAAATGGAATCTCCACATAACCAGTCAGATGGCATTAAGTACATATCCACAAATTGGGATTTCTTACTTCAATCTATTCGTCTTTCGCAAACAAGTGATCACACCATCCGATTGGTAGTGAATTATCTGTTCTCAACTTATAACATTGCCGGTTCTGCGTTTGCAGGTGTTTTGTCCCAGGGTGGTTTTGGTCTGGACTGGAAATTCCGCCAGCCAGAGGACCTTTTTACTGAAAATATTCTGGCAATTGATTTTTCACCTCTGGTAAGCACCTTCCAAACCGCTATGGAAACTTGGAATGTGCCAGTGGAACTATTGATTAATATTCTGCCACAGACAAAAGAATGGTGTGATCACCTCAACATTGAGCGAATTTTTCTGGTGCCCACTCATCTGGAACAGGATATTACCGGAGTATTCGTACTTTTTAAAAATTCTGCTCAGGGGATTTTTGAACCGGATGAAATACAGCAAATCCGCAGCTTGGTCGGAATTGTGGAAATCATTCTTCAATGGCAACTTAAAACCGAGCAAATTGAACAAAAAATCTTTGAACAGGATAAAATGCTGCGCGCCAGTTTAAGCATGACCGAAAGTCTTAATCTGGAAGAAGTGCTTAATGCCATTTTAAAAAACGCCCTGGAATTAATCCCCACAGCCCATGATGCACATATATTCCTGTATGAAAACGAAATCCTTAACTTTGGTGCCGCATTATTTCATGATGGGGCTTCCGGAGAGGTCTGGGCAGAACCACGACCGGATGGGCTAACCTACACCGTTGCCCGTCAGAAGAAAATTATTGCCGTTAATGACATCCGCTCTCACGAACTTTTCCGCAATGCACCGGCAGATTGGCATGGTAGTATTATCGGCATTCCATTGTTGAATGATGACACGGTTATTGGTGTAATGACCCTGGCAAACCTTGTACCTCAAAATTTCAACGAACACGAAATTCAGATCCTTAATCGTCTGGCAGACCAGGCAGCCAATGTAATTCAGAATGTGCGCACCCACAGTCTGATCATCTTGCAAGCTTTTACTGATCCGCTCACTGGTTTACCCAATCGCCGCTCATTTGAATGGGAAGCGCAGAATTTATTAAACCTTGCTCACCGCTATGGGTATCATTTTAGTGTTGCCATGTTGGACTTGAATGGATTCAAACGCATAAATGATACATATGGGCATGCCGTTGGAGATGACACCCTCCGCATAATCGCTCATTGTATGAAAAGTGCGATGCGAAAGTCCGATTTTCTCGCACGCTATGGCGGAGATGAATTTATTTTACTTTTGCCGGAAACCGATACAAAGGTCGGAAAAATAGTTTTGCAAAAAATTCTCGATAGGGTTCAGAAGTGTTACATCCCGGTTGAATCTGAAAAATATGAATGTCTTTCTGTTTCTTATGGTCTGGCTACTTACCCCAGTGATGACCTGGAAATCAAAAACCTGGTAAATCTCGCCGATAAAAATATGTACGAAAATAAACAATTTCTCAATAACAGCAAGGACAATTACCTGGTAGTTTAGATCAGCAAAACTCGTTTCAGCAATCATGTGCTCCGCAAACCACTATTTACTTAGTGATTTTGCCTATCCTTGAACGGTACCCCACAGACAGTTAAAACGAAGGTGGAGTTGCCAGGGGAAGCAACCCCACCCTTAAAAAGAAAATAGCATTAAGATTATTTTTCAATCAAAAAAACCTTACTCGCAAGCAATGATTCTCAATGACGTCAACTTAAAACGAAAACCCCGTTTCAAGTACATTGTAACAGGAAAATCACTAGAATTCAAATAGATTCAATTTTTTTAATCACCCCCGTTTGATAAACAATACGATTGCGAATCATTATTCAAAAATAGAACAAAAAGTCACTCAATTTGCAATTAATCTACGCGCATTTTTATAACTGGTTTTTGAATCTTTCATTCCTGTATGCAATTTTTGCATCCTGGCCTATAGGCAATTATTTCACTCTGGCCAAAGGGCAGGTTTTACCCGCTGGCCGGAAAGCAATTTTTGCATCCTGGCCCCCAGCATGCAAATCTTGCACGCCTGGAGAATGCAAATTTTGCATGACTCGTGAGTGCAATTTTTGCACGTGATTCATATCACTACTTAATTAACGACTCATTACGACTCAAATTATTTAAAATACGATCAACTCCCCCATTTAAAACCTGATTATTCCTTTTGGGTTTCGAAATAATAGCGTGCATACCTTCGGTCAGTTTTACCAATATGAGTAAGAATCCAGGTAAACACATCTGTGAGCGCTCTGCGAAATGCTGTTTCATCAAAGGTTTCAATAGCCGGTTTTAATTCATAGTATGATTTTTTAAAATTCTCATGAATTTTTTTGTGATCATCGATTTGTGGGTATTCAAAGCTTTCCATAAACTTTTCTTCATTTGCAAAGTGTTCATCCACATAATCGGAAAGTGTTTCGGTGAAAAAATAACGTGCATTTTCTTTTTCGCCTATACTGATTAAATTATGCACTGCATTTAGCATATCAATCAATCGGGCATGCTCGTTATCCACAGCTTCAATGCCAAGCCGGAATTCTGCTTCAAAGTCGAATAAATTTTTAGCCATGTTTACTCCCAATTTTACCTTTAAAGGTAAAATATTAATTTGTTCCATTGGACCATTAATTCTGAATTGTTGCAAGGAGCATTGTGTAAAAAAAAGAGATTGCTGCTGATTTCTCAGGTAACAATCTCTCTTTTAGGAACAAAGTTAATTTTTAGCGGTTTAAAACCAATGGTAGATAAACCTTTTCAGGGATATAATGCCGAACCGCTAAACCAATGGGAATCATTTCTTTTGCCAGTCCCCAATCCAACTGGGTGAGTTCAAAACTGGTCAAATCCACCACCGAAACAAACCGTTCCGGATATAGAACTTCGTCGATATTTAAAGTTGGGTAGGTAATGTATGCTTTGCCTTCGTATACAGCCAACCCATCAACACCATATAACGATTCTGGTAATGATAGATCTTTGGTATATCGCTGTAAATCAGCCGATTGATCGTTATTGAACACCACATCTCCTGGTCCGGTTATATCCATAACATACAATCCGTCATTAAGCGTTTCATCATTTGGGGTTTCACTTGCATTGTAGGTATGACCGTCATTGCCGGACATATACGCTTTATCTCCGCTTTCATTGAAGGTAATTGCCATCATGGCGCGCGGAAGTCCGGTAATCGCTTCAACAAAATCGATTTCACCCGGTGTGGAAATTTGAAAAACGCCCACTGCAAATGTATTGGCATATTGATCTAATTTCGTATCGACGTAATTCAACTTATCCGATACCAACACGGTTTTGCCATCCGGGGCGATGGCAATATTCACCGGAGCAATTGCCTGGTTATCATCTGTTTTGGTGAAATTGACTTCACCATCATACGACAGAAAGTAGCGCTGTGTTCCTGTATAGGTTAATCGGCCGAATTTTCCAAGGATAGCCGAATGAATGGTCCCGTTTTCCACATCTGCCATAACGATTGTCCCGTCCGGAGCCACATCGACCGCATTAGCATACCCATAGATAGGCTCACCAATCTCAGTATGATCAAAGGTTGGTAAAACCAATTCATAAGCTCGGGTGCGGGTATGCAGGTTTATGGATAATATGCTTCCCTTTGTTCCATCATCGCTTACTATTGCGTAGTGGTTATCTTCCGTCAGAACCAAATCCATCGGCTTGATTGGGAGGTTGACGGAAGAAAGATAGACTGGGTTAATCGGGTCCGCGATATCCACAAAGTGGATCAGTTGTAGTTTGTAATCAGATACCAGCGCCATTTGGCCGTCGGAGGTAACGATAACATCCAGTACATAATTATCCAACCGGATGGTATCGTCTTCAGGATCATATCGGCTGAATTCATCGATCATAAAGGGGCCGTAAATTGTATTGGTAGCTGTATCGATCATCCGGATGGCGTCGGCGATGATCTCCACTCCACCTTCGATGGTGATTTTTTCCTGGCTGGCAACCACAATCCAGCCGGGACCACTTATACTGCCCGAGGCGGCTTGGGTGTTTCTTGGAGCGGATGCTGCTGTACAAAGCAGCAAGACGATAAAGCCGGTCAGCGTTATTCTAAATAATATGGATTTTGATCCAAACTGTTTCATAAGATCTCCTCATAAAAAGACGTGTGAATGAGAACAATGTTAATTTCTGGAATAGTTACTCACTGCTTCCAGTAATAAGGATGGGAAGGAAAACCTGTTTCGGGTAAAAGGGTCTTACGCCAAGTCCTATTGGCCCATAGAAATTTTCGGACAGACCAAAATATACCTGTGTAAGTTCAAAGGTTCTCAAATCTACAACAGATAGGAATCGCACGGGGTATAAATTTCCGTCTAAACTGTTTGTGGGATAAGAAACGTAAGCATTGCCTTCATAAACAGCAATTCCATCTACCCCGAATAATTGACTGCTGGTGTAGTGTAGCAAATCAGCCGACTCATCCGGGTTAAATACCACCTCGCCTGGCCCCAAAACATCCAGAACATACAGCCCATCATTTAAATATTCCTCTGTGGGGGTTGCATTTTTATCGTAGGAATAACCGGCATTCCCGGACATATAAGCTTTATCCCCGCTTTCATTAAAGGTGATCGTTTGCATGGCCCGTGGCAGGTTTATAACAGAATCAACATATTCAACTTCACCGGGTGTGGTAATTTGAAATACACCCACTTCATATTGTTTTGTATATTGCTCCTGCGTTGTATCTGTATACGTTCCTACGTTTGAAACCAGCACAGTTTGGCCGTCTGGAGCAATCGCAACGTTAACCGGTCTCATCAACTCAATATCAGCTGAAAATGTATGCGTTATTTCGCCTTCATCTGTCAGGTAGTATCGATGCGTTCCTGTAAATGTGAGTTTACCATCTTCTTCCAACAATAAAGTGTGAATTGATCCATTAAAATAATCTGCCACAATAACAGTACCATCCGGGGCAATATCCACAGCATTTGCATAGCCGTTATTAAACCCCTCACCTGTGAAATCAGGAAATGAAGGCAATACTAATTGATAAACGGTTGTCCGTGTTTGAACATCGATGACATATATATGTGGTGCGAATCCGCCGTCAGTTACCAGTACAAAGTGTCCATCAGGTGACAGTGCAAGGTCCTCTGCAAACATATCAATTTTGACTCTGGAGAGATATGTTGGTTTGAGCGGTTCTGAAATATCCACAAAGTGAATTAAACTATTGCCGAAATCTGAAACAATAGCCGTTTTGTAATCGGGTGTGACAACCACATCAAAGAGACTATTGCTTAAGCGATCGCCTGTTATTTCATCGTATACGGCAAATTCATCCACCAGAAATGGCCCGTAAACTTTATTTGTGTAGGTATTAAGCATCCGAATGCCGGTGGCACCATACGTATCAGTGCCGTCAACAATATATTCTTGATACGTTGCCACAATCCAGCCGGGGCCGGTTAATTCACTTGGGGCAGCTTTGGTAGCGGTGGGGATAGATACTGCTGTACACAGCAGCACCATAATAAATCCCAGGAGCATATTTTTGTGCCAAACAAATCTCAAGCCTTTAAGTTTCATGCGATCTCCTCGTAAAAGGTAAAAATTAGGTAAATAATACTTTGCTGACAAGCAATTGAATGCAACTAATTATGTTGTTAAAGAAAAATAATGTCAACAATAATTAAGGGGGCGTTTAGCCATTCGAAAAAAATGTATCTGTTTTCCGATTTATTAACCTGTAAGACCAACCAATTCAACGTGTACTTAAATTGGTTTTACCGCAAGGAAGATCTGTTGCAGTATTTCAGCATACTCTTCCGCGTCAAACCAGGCATGCATGGACTTCTCGAGAAAAATCATCCGCGTATCTGCATTGACTAATCTCTTTACCAGCATAAGTGCACTGACCGGGTTGACCGTTTCATCCCGCTTGGATTGAATAATCAATACCGGTGTGTTCACCTGCCCTAAGATCACCTCAGTCATTTTTCCCAATCGGATCACATCCATCATTCGTGGCAGCCACAGCGGTACTTCCCACAGCGGCTGCGGTGAGGTGCTGAAGGACTCGCGGTAGGCGCGCAGCATGGCGTCATCATGCTTGGCTGAGGTCAATAAAATCCGCAATCCAAGCCGGAGTTGAGCAAATGTGATCCGCGTCCGCAGTGGTGTATTCAGTGTGATCACACCAGTCAGAGGCATCTGTGCGGCTGTGCGTAATCCCAATAATCCCCCCATCGAGTGCCCTATCAAAAAAACACGTTGATATTTTTTTAATAGTTCTGCCGCGGCAATATCCACGTGCGCCTGCCAGGCAGAAATGCTGTTATTAATAAACGGCCTGCTTTCTCCACCGTGACCTGGCAGACACACTGCCTGAACAGTGAGCCCTTGTTGGTGCAGTGCCTGAGCAATTTCACGAAACTCCCCCGGACTTCCCAGAATCCCATGCACACACAATACCGCAGTTTGGCTTGAATCGCATTCGAGCAGGAAAGGTTGGTGAAATTCATTCATGGCTATTGTATGCATTGTACACCGCATTTGAAAAATAGAAAATATATACTAAAATCATAAAAAATATCGTATATTACCAGAAAACGGATTTGTTTTTCTACTGCCTATTCACAGTCATCAAACTTTATTAATTGGTGTATTTTCCAGGCTTGCAAAGATTTTAATTTGATTTCAGTAGTTTTGTTTCCAATTACAGGATGTAGTAGAAAGGACAGATGATGAGTAACATTTCACAGGCTTATGAAACCCAGATGAAAAATATTCAGAAAAAAACGGGGATGACACTGGAAGAATTGACAGCACTGATCCATCAAAGCGGTTTGCAAAAGCATGCTGAGATTCGTCAGATGATGCAAGAGCGTCTGGGTCTGGGATACGGAGATGCCAACACCCTGGTGCATTTTGTACGTAATACCGATGGCGAGCGCGCCGCCCAGGTGCAGCAGCTCAGTCCGGATGCAGTTCTGGATGGAATATATACCGGTTCGAAAGCGCATCTTCGCCCTTTGCATGAGAAAGTGATGGCAGAGTTGCACAACTTTGGAGAATTCGAAATCGCACCAAAAAAGGGTTATGTCAGCCTCCGCCTCAAGAAACAGTTTGCCATGCTCGGGCCGGGTAGCAAACAACGCCTTGAAGTGGGAATCAATCACAAACAATTGAGTGGTTCTGCGCGTCTTAAGGTACAACCAGCGGGTGGCATGTGCCAGTACAAAGTGTTTTTGACCAATTTAGAAGAAGTGGATGCTGAATTATTAGGATGGTTGCGTGCTGCTTTTGAGGCCGCCGGGTAAATCAATTCCCTTTTCTTTATACATCGTTGTGATTACGAATATTGTATAAATTTCTCATTTCAGTAGGTATTCAGATATTTTTGCTGTTAATGATCCCGCATGGATGAAATTCGATAGTTTTTCGATGTCAGGTGTGGTCGGGCGGTCGTGTTCCATAAAAGATACCTGGCGGCGAATTTCTGAGAATATTTTTACAGTTCCCTTCCCCAAACGTGCTGGACCTTCTGCGCGTAAGTCGATTGCCTGTGCAGCTGTGATGAATTCTGCTGCCAGTACAAATCGGACATTTTCTAATATTTCCAGGCAATGCCGTGCTCCATTAGCGCCCATACTGACATGGTCTTCCTGGTTGGCGCAGGAAGGTATCGAGTCCACACTATCCGGATGTGCCAAAGTCTTATTATCCGAGACCAGTGCGGCGGCAGTATATTGCACCATCATCAAACCGCCATCCAAACCGCTGCTAGGAATAAGCATCGCCGGTAAACCGTGATTGAGTTCCGGTGTCAACATTCGAAAAATACGCCGCTCGGCAATATTTGCGATCTCGGCCACGGCAATTCCAATAAAATCCAGCCACATGGCAGGTCCTTCACCATGGAAGTTGCCCCCTGAAATGGCATGCATTTCTTCATCATTCGCCGAGGAAAAAATCAAAGGATTGTCCGTAGCTGCATTAATCGCAGCGCTAAATCGCTGCCGAACAAATTCAAGTGTGTCCATTATCGGACCTAATACCTGTGGTGTACATCGTAAACTGTAAGCATCTTGCACTTTTTCTGGAAGTGAATCAATCAGCTGGCTTCCTTTGAAAAGTGAACGGATAGTAGCGGCAATTTTTTGATTTCCAGGTTGGTTGCTGGCAGTGTGTAAATCTGCGTCAAATGCAGCCGATAAACCGAGAAGTGCTTCAAGGCTTAAAGCTGCCCCCATTTGGGCATGACTCAATAGGTTCTCAGCATCATAAACGGCTAGTGCACCGCAGGCGGCCATAAAATCTATACCGTTCGAAAGTGCAAGGCCTTCCTTGGCTTCCAGAATCAGGCGCTTGATTCCTGCCCGCTGCATTGCCTCAGCCCCGCTCATTTGTTCACCTTGATAAAAAGCAGAACCGCTGAATCCCCCATCACCATCTTCCGCATCACGGGATAGAATCACTGCGATATGCGCTAAGGGTGCCAGGTCTCCGCTGGCTCCGAGTGATCCTTTGTCAGGTACCAGGGGCGTTATTCCGGCGTTCAACATCTCAATCAAGGTTTGTGCAACTGCCGGTCTCACTCCGGAATTACCTTTGGCTAGCATGTTCGCGCGGATGAGCATGATCCCGCGTACTACATCTTCGGGAAGAGGTTTACCAATGCCGCATACACACAATACAATCAAATTACGGGACAATTTCTGGGCGTCAGCCGCATTAATCTGTTTATTTGCCAGTGAGCCAAAGCCGGTATTGACACCATAAATGATTTTTCCCCGCCCATTGATCGAATCGAGTACCCATTCATGGCTTTGTTGCATTCTTTTGCAGACAGTTTCATTCAATGCCGCCACAGGTTCTTTATGCCTGGCAACTGCCACCAATTGTTCAATTGTTAAATTATGTCCAGTCAGTTCTATCATAATGAACCCTTTCAAAAATGATGAATCTGTCCGCGTTTGATAACCATGGAGACGGCGTTATTTCCGATGCGGTAAATCAGATCCTCAAATGTTGGTAACTCCCATACCTGAATATCAGCCAATTTTCCCGGCTCTAAAGAGCCACGGTCTGTTTCCAGACCCACAGCTTTAGCTGCACCCATGGTAGCAGCATACATGGCTTCTTCAGGAGAGAATTGGTATAACCGGCAGGCCAATTGCATAACCATTTGCATCGATTCCATCCAGCAGCCTGGGCAGAAATCTGTAGCCAGAGCCAAAGTCAAACCTTCAGCAATCATCAACCGCGCATTAAATGGCCGTGGATGCTGAACGGCAAAATCCAACCCGGGCATCACCACCCCTATTACGCCCGTTTTAGCAAGTAATGCCATCTCAGATCGGGTTGTATAGTTTAAATGGTCTGCGGAGGTTGCTTTCAAATCCGCAGCAAGGACTGATCCTCCGATATTGGCGTAAGCATCCACATGAATTTTGGGTAATAATCCAAACCGCAGACCGGTTTCCAGAATGAGCCTGCTCTCTTTGTCTGAATAGTAGCCTTCATCACAATACACATCACAAAACCGTGCTAGGTTGTGCTTTGCAATGTGCGGTATCATTTCATTAATTAACATGTCTAGGTAACCTGGACGGGGAATATCAACAGGAAAGTCGTGTGCTCCTAAAAAAGTGCTTACCAGGTCAATCGGTTGGATTTTTTGTAAATTGTGGTTGACCTGGAGTAGCTCAATTTCTTTTTCAGCATTCAACCCATAACCGCTTTTGCTCTCAACGGTAGTTGTCCCGTAACGAAACATACGATTCAGGGTTTGTGATGCACGCTCCGTCAATTCTTCCGGACTGCTGGCTTGTGTCATATTCACCGTAGCCTGGATACCACTCGGAATACCCAAAGCGGCAGCTTCTTGCGCCGTTCGGGTCATCCGGGCGGCATATTCCTGTGCACGCGTACCACCAAAAACGAGATGGGTATGACAATCCACAAACCCAGGTGCGATAATTTTTCCTTGCAGGTCAACTTCTAGCGCCGTGGTTGTATCCCAGATGGAGTCCAATTCCAACCTTGGTGCAATCGCTGCAATGGTTTCACCTACGATCGCCACAGCCATACCCCGCTGACGGCCAATCGAATTGTTGAGCTCCGGCACACAGGTTATTATTTCTCCTGCTCCATTCAGAATCAGATCGAGTTTCGGTTTTGTCATCGCATCCTGGTGGCTAATCTGATTTGCTATGAGGTGCCAGCCGGTCAAGAGCGCCTTGTTCAGGTCCGAAAGTCGCATCCGGTGACCACCATAAGGGGATTTTGATCTTATCGGTGGATAATGGACCTTTCCCTTCACACACCTGTCGGGAAATCTCATACCCAGCCTGGGCATGGCGGACGACTCCAATACCTGAATCGGTCGTCATACAGGCTTCCAGGCGCAGGTCAGCCTCTTCACTGCCATCAGCGATCATCGTAACTCCGGTATGGACAGCCTCGCCCATTGAATAGTTTGCTTGGATGGCGACCAGATCTGCCATGCCGGCACAATTCAAAAGTGCATTCAGATACGGCCAATCAGAAATCAAATCACCGCCGTCTTTCATTTTTTCAGATTCAAAGGTTGGGTTGACGATTGAGCCTGAATCCAGGTTATCACGAGAAAAACCTACTGGCCCAGCTAATTCTTTGTTTTTAATCATCTGATTGATGCGTAGTGCCAATGCTTTCCGTTCACCAAAACCTAGGTAGCACACCCGCGCCGGTAAAGCCTCTATAGGCAAATGCTTTCTTGCTAATTGGATCCATTTGACTGTGACGGTATCATGTGGGAACATTTCCAAAACCAGATCATCGATTTTCGCCAGGTCACTGGCCTCGCCCGAAAGGCATGTCCATCGGAATGGACCACGCCCCAGCATGAATAGAGGACGGATATAAGCGGCCACAAAACCTGGGATGGTCATTGCTTCTTTCTCATCCATACCGGCATCGCGGCATTCTTTACGGATACTGGTACCGTATTCAAACACCTGAACACCCTGGCGGGAATATTCATTCATTGCTTGAAGTTGGTTTTTCATCGACTCGCGTGCTATTGCCAGATATTGTCCACGATCGGCCGCGCGTAATTCAGTTGCAGCTTCAGGTGTGTACCCGGAAGGGATGTAAGACAGTGGATCATGGCAAGGACACATTTCGGAAATCACATCCGGTTTCCAGCCCATTGCCAATGCCTTTGGAAACAGTTCTGCAGCGTTTCCAAGAACACCCACGCCCAAAGGTTTTCCATCTGATTTTGCTTTCTCCGCAATGGCGATTGCTTCTTCCAGTGAGTTGGCTTGTATATCCAAAAACCCGCGTTCCACTGAACGCTGAATAATAGATTGGTTAGCGTCTACGACCAGACAAACACCTCCATGCATGGTGGTGGCGCGTGGTTGGTTCCGCCCCATACCGCCCAGACCGGCTGTAAAATAAATCCTCCCAACCAGTGAACCACCAAAATGTTGGTCAGCTACGGCGCCTAAAGTTTCAAATGTTCCCTGAATGACTCCCTGAGTACCAATATATTCCCAGGGTCCCGCTGTATACTGTGCAAACATGGTTAGGTTCTTATCTTGCAGATCATAAAAGATTTCCCAGGTGGCTTTCATGATATTGGTATTGGCCATCACCACACGTGGTGCCAGCCGGTGGGTTTTAAAGATCGCCACCGGCATACCGGATTGCACAACCAGGGTTTCATCGTTTTCCAACTCTTTGAGAGATTTAACGATGGCATGATAGCTTTCCCAATTCCGGGCGCATTTTCCAATGCCACCATAAATAACAAGACGCTCCGGTGCTTCCGCAACTTCCATATTATTTTCGAGCATACGCAGCAGGGATTCTTGTTTCCATCCCTTGCAGCGCAGTGTAGATCCACGCTGCGCCTTAACCGAATATAAAATCTCTGGTTTCATCATAATCTCCTTGACATTGTTTGGTCTTAGCCTGTCTGCATGGAAAAGTTCTTTTCTTATGCCCTACCTTTATTGAATTATTTGTTAGTCGAGCAGTGCGTTTTCAATGATTTGGTCCATTTTGAAATCGTGCGCCTGCAAGTAGTACTTCAAAACCTCTTCCATTGCACCCAGGGGAACCGGTCCAACCAGTTCAGTTCCGGCTACATTCACACCAAAGCGCCGTGCTTCAGCGTGAATGGCTTCAAAAACCCGTGGAATCGGTGTTTTTGAATAATTGATGAGGTTCATGGATACCTGTACCATTCCCTTATCTTCCAGGGAGAGACCCATTGCTCGTACATACCGAAAACCACCATTGATATGGCGGATTGCCTTTGCAATTTTCTCGGCAATAGAAATATCTGTGGTTCTCAAATTCACATTGAAAGCCACCAATGGAAACCGGACACCAGTTACCAATGCGCCAGACTGTGGATTAAATACCGCCGGCCCCTCATCGGGTACCCAGGCCGGATCTTTCATTTTGGCAGAAAGAGCCTCGTATTGACCTTTGCGAATATCCGGTAGTTTTTCACGCTCAGGTCGAAGAGCAGCCTCTTCATAATAATAGACCGGCACACCTAAACCGCCAATGAATCGCCCAAATTGACGAGAAATCTCAACTCCTTCGGCTATCTCCATTCCCCGTACTGGTATAAACGGCACAACATCCACAGCACCCATTCTTGGATGAGAACCATGATGCTTTCGCATATCGATAAGCTCTATTGCTCGCGCTGCCATCTTTTGCGTGGCGTGCAGAACTACCTCGGGCTCTCCCAAATAAGTAAAAACAGAGCGGTTGTGATCTGCGTCGGATGAAACATCCAGAATTTTGATCTCTTCAAACTGGCGAACCTGCGCAATGACATCCTCAATGATTTCTCTGTCTATCCCTTCGCTGATATTTGGTTCACAAAGAAGCACTTTTTTCATCGTTATTTTACCTCCGGGAAAAACTACAGATCAGTAGATAAAGAATCGTGTGATAGTTGAATGCTTTTAAATTGACTTCTCAGATCATTGGCTTTAACGATGATTTCAGCAGAAATGGTCGCTTCTTTTATCGACGGTAAATTGATTTTAACGTTTTCCAGGCAGCCGAAAAATCCGGCATGCGCAAGCAACAAACCACACCGTAAATCTGAAATCGCTTTTGGGTTGGCGTGGCTCACCAATTCAGCACCCAATCCGTAGACCTGTATGCAACGTTCGGCGTTCTCTAAAGGCACTCTTGTCGCTTTTTGCCATGCAGATTGGATTGCCTGTTGGCGGAGGTTTTTTTCGTCTTCCGTCTGGCGTGCAAGTTGATATGCGCTACGGATTAGTTGAAAAGCCTGCGCGTCCTCCTCACCTCCCTGCATCAACATTTGTGAAAGTTGCTTGGATTGGAAAAATATTCGATCAATGATTTCCTGCTCAACATCCCCCTCTTGGTCAGGTACTGACAACCGGGCTACCATAGCAATCAGCGAACCTGCCATTGCTCCGGAAATTGCAGACGCAGAACCACCCCCCGTAGAGGTATCTATCGGATCAAGCACCCTAAGAAATGTTTCCATATTTACCTGTTTTTGGATGATTTTCGGATTGAAGATTTTTCTAAATCGATTTTTACTTATATAGTCGTATATACGTGTATATAATAGCATGGTAGAATAAACATGTCAAATTATTCGAAATGAGAATGAATACATGGATAAACCGATTCCGAAAATTGTGGCAGGGATGTTGCCAAAATACCGCCAATTACTGATAATTATCCGCAATCAGATATTGACCGGGCAAATTTTACCCGGCGAAAGAATCCCGTCCGAGGAGGAGTTGATCTCAACCTATGGGCTGAGTCGCGGAACGGTGCGTAAGGCGATTGCTCAACTGGAAGCGGAACGTCTGATAGACACCGAGCATGGCATAGGATCTTTTGTACGAGCCTTTCACCCCAACGCCGTCCCATTTCATTTTCTGGTTTCTTCCGAAAGCATCGGTGAAACCATCCTTACTGCCAGCTACCAGATAATAACCCAGGAAATCATTCCCGCTCCTTTCGATATAGCCGAAAAGCTAAAACTGCCCCTCGGAGCCAAAGTAATTCACATAGCCCGTCGTAAATTGGTTGATTCAGAAATAGTTTCTTATACGGAGCGTTACCTGCCAGAGGAAATCTTGCCGACCCTGGTGAATGAAGATCTTACGAAAATTGGTTCAATCCACGACCTTCTGGTCGGAGCATCCGATTTCCCGCTTTTAAGGGCAGAACTTGAGATTGAAGCCCATCTTATTAACGCAGAAGAAGCTCGCTTATTAAAAGCCATGCCAGGTGATTCGGCTATCGTTGTTCACCGGATGACCTACACTGCGCCAAATCGTCCTGCTGTTTGGTATTATGGTCTTTTTAAGAGCAAATATTTTATTGGCATAAGTGTAAATTAGATAAGGTACGAAGAGGAAAAACAACAGGTGCATGGGGGATGATCATTCTGCTTGCTTCGCAGGCTGATATGAGGTAAACGTTGTTATAAGCAGTGTGATTGCCTCAAACCTGATGGTATTTTGGTTTTTCACTGGTGGACAGTTATCCAATGTTTTCCCCAAAATTTTTCATATAAAATTCTGTACAACTTGCAAAGCATCACCGAGAGCAAACCGATTAGGTAAGGCACTTATGATTTGTAGCCGTTTGGGATTAAGCATGCGCTTCTTTCGCTATTCCTTAATTAAAAAAAGTGTAACCGCGGTTACACTTTTTTCCTGTTTTTGTTATACCATGCTTCAGTCCCACCACTCCTTCGGAAATACCAGTTTCCAATCGTAGCGTGGACTGCGGGATGGCTTCTTGTAGGGCGCCAAATCGATTTCCCCTTTTTCATACGCTTGCATAAAGCGCGCCAGCGCCAGGGTTGCCAGTTGGCTGGCCGGGAGACTCAGTTTTTCGGCCAGTACGGATACGGATTGTTTCAGTTCTGGTGGTAGATCGTATGTAACGCGTTGTTCGCGGCGGGCACGAATCTTGGCGCGTTCACGTGCCTTCTTTTCGCGCTGACGTTTGGGCAGGCGCGCTTCAGCTTGCTTTTCTTCCATCCCTGCCAGCAGATCCGCTACAGCCGGGTCGAGTATATTACGGCGTTGTAAATTTCGTTCAGCCATCGATCACATCCATTAAACGCGTTACGATTTGCCGGTAACCACCGGATTGATTTTTTCCATCCAGGTATCCCTGCATCACAGAGCTGTTGCTGCAGTATTCCCACAGGGTTTTGCCATATGCCGAAGCTTCGCGAACACGTGTGTCCTGTGGTACGGGCGGCAGTACGCGTTCGCCAAAAGCACGTACAATTTCTTGGAATTGGGTGATGGTTTCTCGGGTGGTGCGGTCAAAAAAAGTCGGTAGGATGCTGTAACCCTGAAAACGATGTCCGCGTTGAGCGATTTCACCCATGGTCAATAAAATTTCCTTAACCCCATCCACCGCCATCGCATCCAGCCGGGTAGGGATGATCACCCAATCCGAAGCCACCAACCCATTAACGTGTAGCACATCTAATGAAGGAGCCATATCCAGCAGCACAACATCATAACAGGAGGATTGCAAATTATCAGCCAGAATACTTTCCCTGAAATCCATTAGGGTGATATGTCGTTTCACTTTTTCGGTGCGTTTATCCCCTGGAAGTATATCCAGATTGGGACGCACATTGACTACCAGATCAGCCAGCGCTTCATCCATGACCAGCCATCGATACATTCCCGGGCTTTTTTCCAGCCCAAAACTGAAGGCGATATGTCCCTGTGGATCTAGATCGATCAGTAGGGTTTTCTTACCATGTTCGGCAAACCCGGCGGCAAGTGTCACGGCGGTAGTGGTTTTTCCCACTCCGCCTTTCTGATTGGCGAGAGCAAAAACAAACATCAGTCAATATCTCCTGTGAAGCAGGTTGTGTAAAATCATCGTTGTTGTGTGCAAGGGGCGACCCTTGAAATTATAGCCAAAATTCTGACAAAAGTCAAGGGACGACCCTTAGGGTATACCCTGGTAAAATCGCAGGGTCGCCCCTTTGTTCAAATAAGTCGATATTCAGCCATTTCTACAAGAAAAATAGGTTAGGATATGGTTTGAGAAAATCGACTCGCTAAATGGCTGAATATTAAAAATAAAAATCAGAGCTTTGCTTTCTGATTTAGTCATTAAAAAAAGAGTGAAAGAGATTTTGGAATCTGGAAAAATGTGGGGAAATCGGTTGGGAGGAAGCCTTCCAGCCAGCCATCTCAAACCTGAAATGATTTTTGCTTGGTACCGGATTCGTAACCGCGGTTACACTTTCTGGGATAACAAATTAGTATCCTCACCAAGCTGTCAATGAAAAAAAACAACCAATAGTCATATTGAATTTCGTTTCAATACGCTTCTCTTCCCCAATTACTAGTTTTTAAATTTCAGTTCTTCTGATTTTCACTCGGCACTCATTACTCATTGACTGTTCCTTTTTCCCCAATTCCTAATCCCAAATTCCGTTTCCTCTTGGCTACTTCCTTCTCAAACGCGCTTGCAATAACCCCAATAGCTCATTGAGTACTTCAGCCGTTTCAACGGCGTGTCCGCTGACTACCAGGTCGTCGGCCAGGTCATCCAGTAAAGCGGATTGGGAAACCGCATTCATCTTTCGGAATATACCGGTAAACCGTCTCAAGCTGCGTTGGGCATTGCGTTGTGGGGTGCTGGGAGCTTTCGGGGCAGCCGGAGTCGCGTTGTTTTCGGTTGTTCTGCTTTGCTCGCTATGGACAGCATCGGCAATATCGTCTGAAGTCAGGCTGTTTTGAATACTCTTATGAATCAGGTTTTCCCATTCGCGTGCCGGTTGGGCTAAAATCTCTCGTAAAACTCGTTCGGGTAGGCGAAAGCGATCCGCCATTTCCAGTAAAGCGCTCGGCAGGCTGAGAATATTCAGCAGTTGCACCATACGCACCCGTGTCAGTTGCATAATCGGCATGATCCGGTCCCATAGACCGGCGGGCATGCGCTGAGCGCGCGCCAGGCGGAAGTAATCATAATCATCATGGCTGTTGTTATCAGGGGTTATGTTAAGTTCAGCCAGGATCAAGGCAGCCACTTCGCAGGCTTGTTCCACGGCGGATGGTGTTTCGGCATGCCGGTTCTCTAAAACCTGGCGCTGCCGGGTAGGAGTTTCAATCACTTCTACGCGTAGAAGCGGCTCATCCTTCATTTTATGGGTGACGGTTTGCAAACAGGCCGCCCAGAAACGCCGTTCACCCGTCTCAATGACGAAAATAAAACTGCCGTTGGTGGCAGTTACCCACGAGCCGGTGATTGGTTTGATCTGGCCGTGTTCTTCAAACGAATTACCCAGTGTGAGCAGCCGTTCAATCTCGGCTTTTACTCCGCTGTCATGCTGTCCAAATTTTATCCATTCGCTGGCAGCCTGGTAGCAATCAATTTCACCCCGATAGAATGCCTGGCGCAGGTGAGCTGGCAGCAGCCGTCTTGGTTGAAAACGATCCGGAAGCATCTCACTCGGTTTTAATCGCTCAATGCGTTCCACCTTTGCACTTTCAGATTGTGTTTGTTGTACTACCGGTTGTAACGGAGTCTGAACTCCTTCGCCGGCTGGGAAATCATCGAATGCATTGAAACGTTTTTTATTGCTGGGGGGCATCGGGTCCTCCGTGGTGACTGAAAAAGAAAAAACCGCTTTAGCGCAGGGTGCGCTGTAATACCATCTCAACCAGTTGGGCGTATTCTTGCGTGGCGCGAGAGCTGGAGGCTAGTTGCCCGGCATTGCGCTGGCGCGAAGGTTTATAGGTAAATACATCCATGTGTGCCGAATGTGCATAAGCCAGGTCGGAAGCCTTGTGTATCGGGTTCAGCATTAGGCGTGGATAGCGTTTTTCCAGCTGTTCTAAAATTTCGCGCACTTCCAGGCGCTGTTCTTCACAAAGTGTTGGCAGGTATCCAAGAATCTGTAATTCGGGGTTGAAATGGATGCGCACCTGTTCAATGGTGTTTTGCAGTTCACGCAGCCCCGAAACACCCAGGTAGCTTGGTTCCACTGGAATAAGCACGTGATCGGCAGCAACCAGGGCGTTGATCAATAGATCGCCGGTATTCGGCGGTGTATCTATAATAATGAAGGCGAATTGATTTTGCACGGTGCGCAGCACATGCGCCAGACGGGTTTCGTTGGCCATCAGAGTGGGTAAAACCCGGGCAGCTTCCACCATTGCGGAACGGTTGGAAGGGATCACGTGAAGGTTTGGGTGATATTCAGCTTGTTTCAGCATACGCTGAACGGAAGGCGGGGGAGTCTCGGTGAGCAATGCGGCCAGGGATTGGTGAGCGGCAACGTCATGTTGTCCGTATGCGGTCGCTAATAAGGCGTGTCCTTGTGGGTCCATATCCACTAGCAATACACGTCCGTTGATCCCGGGCTGCTCTGCCAGGTGAATGGCCAGTCCGGCAGCCAGGTTGACCGATGTGGTTGTCTTCCCGACTCCGCCTTTTTCATTCGCGATTGTGATTGTGATTGCCATTTTGCCTCTATTTCCGAAACAATAGACCGAATTGATTCTAATCAGGTTTTTTTGATAGATCTGAGCCTAATTTAGTATAATTAAACCAATATTAGCACAGTTTTAGGTTGAAAACAACTTAATTAGCTTAAAAACCAGTGATTCATTGTATAATTACGCTAATTCTATTGTAATTAACCGGGATTAATGCAATAATAGGCGCAGATTAGTTGGAGGAAGTTCTATGTTCAATTCTTTGAACGACGATGAGTGGCGAGTTGCGCGTATGGAGCGCCTGGGGTTGAAAGAAGATCCCTTTAAATTATCAGCTGATCCGCGCTACCTGTATCTGGGTCCGGAGCATCTGGCCGTATACCGTCAGGCACAGGGGGTCGTCTCGCGCCGGCGTGGTTTGGCTTTATTCTCCGGTGATATGGGGATGGGTAAAAGTTCACTGGCCCGTCGGATTTACGATCTGTACACCTCTGAAAGTTCCGTGGTCATTACCTATATCCATACAGCTTCCTTTAAATCGGCTATGGACGCGGCTCGTCAGATTTCGGTGAATCTTGGTCTACCCACCCAGCGCAGTTTTTCGCGCCAGTTGGAGACGTTGGAACGGCTGATGGCTGATGAATACACCCGCGGCCATAATGTAGTTATTATACTGGATGATGCCCAGATGATGGAGCCAGAAGCCTTGGAAGTCATTCATCGCCTGTACAATTTTGATTATGACGCCAAAGTGGTGCAGATTCTGGCTTTTGGTCAGCGTGAAATGAATGGGCTTTTTGAAACCAACAAGGCAGTTAATGCGCGTGTTTTTGTGCGTCTGGCGCTGCCTCCATTAACCCTTTCCAGTTCGTTGCAGATGGTTCTTTTCCGTTTGAATGTTGCCGGGCGTAGCGAACCTTTTATTGATGACGATGCCTTTGAATTGTTGTATGACCGTTCGCAGGGTGTACCACGCGAAATTATTCGGTTTTGCGCCTTATCCACTGATTTGGTACTGCAATCGGATACCTCGACGATTACATTGGATATTGTGAAAGAGGTGGTTGCTTATGAAGCATGAATCCCATAATGTCACCAGTAATGCTTGGGTGCAGCTCTACCAGGCACGCCGCATAACTTCCGATCCCCAATCCCGTCCAGCGGGTCGGCCGCGAAGCTTGGTTCCACGTCATAAAGTTGGGCTTACTCTTTCCAAAGGCGAGATGGCCGAACTGACCAAATGGCAAACCCGTTTGAGTAAACTGCTAAACCGTAAGGTTTCCGTGGGTGAGACGGTGGGTATTTTGTCGCGTCTTTGCAGTGCTCGCTTTCAATTGGTGCCCAATGAAAAGGCGCGTAATTTGGACGAATTGGTCCAGATGTTGATTGGTACGGAATAGATATTTTTTCTTCCGATAATACCAGGTGTTTATGGAAGAAAAAATTAACTATCCGAAATTTTCAATTCTAAATCGGTTTTCCATATGAAACTTGACCGGATTACAGATGAGAATAACAAGGAGGTGGAAACAGTGAGTGATGAAAAAGTATTCCGCCCGGTGCGAGAGCGGACGTTATCATTTCAGCAAAAAGAAATTCAGACCGCAGATCTGGCGGATGGGCATGGTTATGTATCAGTACGCTCTTTATGTTCGGCCTTTGGTTTGGACGGGCGTGCCCAGCGTCGCCGGCTGTTACGTCAGCAGGGTTATTTTGCCCCTTATACGGCAACCATTCTGATGAACACCCTTGGTGGAGCGCAGCCAACCCTGTGTCTGATGGCTTCTTCTGTGCCGCTTTTTCTTACCGGGGTAGATCTTTCCAGGGTTCAGGATGAAGAACCTGCCCGTTTGTTAAAAGTGTTTCTGGAGGAAGCCCATATTGTATTGGCCGAACATTTTGGTATCAGTGAACGGGGTGAAATCCAATTCCTGCGTGAGTCGGTTGCTCGTATGGTAGCCGAACAGGAACAGTACGAAGAGGTGCTATTAAAAAAAGTAGAAGCGGAGTTGGCCGAAATCCGCCAGGCGCATGAGGAAAAGATTCAACAGATCCGTGATGCGTTTGGCAATTTGCGCCACCAGGTAACCAGTTTGGAGGCCGTAGCCGGCCCCAAGGTACGCCTGAACCCGGAACAAATGGGCCAACTCCGCCTTGCAGTGGCTACATTGGGCAGTTTAATGCAGGAACGCGGAATAACCAAACCATACCCCGGTATCTATATGGATATTACCCGGCTCACCGGGGTGAGTCGTTCGGAAGATATCCGCCAGGAGGATTTTGAAAAAGTGGTTGTCTTTTTGGATCGTCAGATTCAAGCATTAACGCGTGAGAGCGTAGTGACCGGCCCGGATGTTTCAGAGTCTGAAAATACCGGATAGATTAGTGTTGCCTCTTTTTGGTTTGATGGACGTTTGATATGGTGGCGGTGGTAAACACTCCGGATCATCTCCAGGCCTGGGAAATGGTATTGGGTCAATTGCGTGCGCAAATGTCGCGGGCGGATTTCGATACCTGGGTAAAATCCCTGGTTCCCTTAGGCTTTAATGGGTCTGATCAGGTTTTCCATGTAGCCGCGGCAAATGAATATGCCCGCGACTGGGTGAAGAATCGCCTGGATGCCAGTGTTTGCCAGTACCTCACCGGCTTATATAATCGTCCCGTAAATCTGGATGTTTCGGTTTCAAACCGGTTTTACCAGCCGCAAAACGAATCGCAAAATGGTATCCCGAATCGCATGGTAACACCGGCAGTGTATGACGAATTTACCAATCAGTCAAAGAAGCCGGCGTCCAGACCTACAAAGGAAGAAACATCGGAAAATGAAGGGCCCAATGGCAGCAAACGCAAAGTGATGCTGGCGCGCGCCTATGGCAGTGAGCGGGCTCGCATCATTCAACCGGAACGGGGGATGTTTGAAACCAATTACCTGTGGAAAGAATGGGTTCCTTACATTGGTCTATCCGGCCATGCTGTGGTGCGCGGCGCTCGTGGTCTGTGTTATTGGAACCCGATTACCGGTGAATTAAGAAATAAGATTGAAACGGATATGGCAGCGTTGGCTGCTGAAGCGCACGTCAGTGTGCGTACACTAAAAACGGTGCTCAAGGATGAAATGATCCGCCGTTACTTCATACGCTATACCGTGCGCCGTATTATGACAACCAATGGAATTCGTACTGCCGGCATTTACATGCAGGTGCGCATGGACGACCCGCTAACCCCCAGAGATCAGGAAGCGATTAGCTTTTTTGAAGAAGGGGAGTGGTATGATGCTGAATTTGAGGATGAAACCGAAGAGTGGAACGATTAATTCCACATCGCTAAATTGCGGGCATGGTCTGCGGTGATAGGTAAAAGGTCGCGTAGTACCGCGTTTTCCCGTCGATAGAGGCGTTCCACCGCTAGGCAAATCTCCAGGGCAGATGGGGCAGTCAGAATGGGTTGTTTCTCTGGGGAGGGAATTTGTAAAAGAGATGCCGAGAGGAACAGAAAAGTTAACGGATCGTCTGGCATGTCAATCTGGCTTAAGTCGATTTCCATGGTATCCATCCGATCCAGGGTGCGCAAATAGTATTCTACCTGTTTGCGCAAGGAGCGTAAGCGCCGGTAAATATCCAACGGGCGGTGAAAATCCACGTTATATTCCTGAACATCCGCTATCAGATACGGATAATCATGATATTGTTCCTCAATCTGAATGCGCTTTTCTCCAATGGCGGATATATTCATCCGTCCATCTTCGAGTGGTTCCACATGTGTGACGCGCGCTGTAGTGCCCACCAGGTGTGGTTCTGGGACTGCGCCAAGGCTTTCGTTGCCGCGGCGGATCAGGGCTACGCCAAAAACTGGCTCATGTAGCAAAATCTGCTGCATCATTAATTTATAACGGTTTTCGAAGATATGTAAATGCAGCGGCATCCCCGGGAAAAGAACCGTGTTGAGTGGAAAGATGGGTAATTTGTTGATCATATATTCTTAATTCTATGTTATCTGCTCAGCATTGCCATTGGATATATAAGGTTATCATTTTACCCGAAAATCGCCATATATCCCCTCATATGCCTCGCGAAATTGTTCCATGGTTGGCCTTTCGTATTTCTCTTTCTTCTGTTACCTTTCCTCCGTTTACTTTGCTCGTTTCTTCTTACTCGTTTCTTTTTTTCTCTTTATTTTTTGCTCAGCGAGAAATTGTATTTCTCGCCCTCTCAACTAGCACTAATCCACAATAATGTCGAAACACACCCCTCATTCCAAACTCATGCTAAAATTTTTTACAAAAAAGCAATCTGCCTGAATATCGTATAATGATTAATAAATCTGCCAATCTCAACAGAAAGGTGCCATGAAAGCAGCTGTTTACCAAACCTATGGTCCGCCCGAAGTTCTGAAAATCATGGATATCGACCCGCCGGCCTTCGGTGAAGAGCACACCGACCGTGTTCTGATCGAAGTCCATCACGCCTCCGTCAACCCCTTTGATTACCTCCATCGCAGCGGTTACCTTCCCGTTCGCCTTTCCAATGGTTTCTTAACCCCCAAAGAACAGGTTCTGGGGATAGACGTCGCCGGCCGGGTAATCCGCATTGGAAGTGGTGTAACCCGCTTCCAGGTTGGCGACCTTATTTACGGTAACTGCCTGGGTTCGCATGCCGAAACGGTCCGCGCCCGTGAAAACACCATCTCTGTCATGCCCAAAAACCTGACCACACACCAGGCAGCAGCTGTACCCACAGCCGCGCTGACAGCTTTGCAGGCGCTCAGGGATGGGGCTCAAATCACTTCAGGGCAAAAAATATTAATCAACGGCGCGTCTGGCGGCATTGGTCATTTTGCTGTTCAGATTTCCAAATTTTACGAAGGGGAAGTAACCGCCGTTTGTAGCACGGCCAACTTGTCCTGGGTCAAAGAATTGGGCGCTGACCATGTAATCGACTACACTCGTGAAGATTTTACCAAAAACGGCATGCAGTACGATGTCATTTTTGATGCCGTAGCCAAAAAGACCTATTTCAACTGCAAGCCTTCCCTCACCCCAACCGGAGTCTACATTACCGAAAACCCCTTGAGACCAGCTGGACAGGCTTTTCAGGTACTCTTTAGCGCCGTCATCCGTGACCGCCATCTAAAAACTCACCTCACTCAGCCGGGTTATGAAGACCTGGACTTTTTGCGCAAGCTGATCGAAACCGAAAAACTAAAACCCGTCATTGAAAAAATCTATCCCCTGAATGCAATCGCGGCCGCCCATCGTCATGTCCAAAATGGACATACACAAGGAAAAATCGTTATTGCAGTCCAACCCGGATAATCTTATCTCTGAGTTGTGCGACGATTCCTTCTCACAACCCATTGTTGACCATGTGCCTCCTGATCTATTTAGGGTCCTCTTACCATTATTCTCTACTGTTAAATTAAATTTCCTCATTTATATTCCTTATACTGGTCATTCATTGTTAAACTTATAAATTCACCGACCTGTATTTCCACTTTTCATGATTGTGTTTTTAATCCAAACATTGAAAATCGCGTCGAATGTATAATTTTGGAACAGAAAAAATGATTCCCCTACACCTGGATGTTACCCCCTATACCATCAATGCAGTTTCCCTGGTGATCATCGGATTGGCCAGCACCATCTATTTACTGCGCCTCAAGGAAAAATTGGTGACCACCTGGTGTATGATCATCGGGTTGGTTAGTTTTACCGCCAGTATGGTCACCATGTTTCTAACTGGCATTGTTTTGTGGGGCAGCGCGTTTAGCCCATTGACTGAAGCCTTCTCGGTAGTTGGTATGGCGGCCATGATCGAATTCGCCTATCGCTACCCGCAGAACGCCACCTCGGTTGGATCTCGTCTGGTACGGGTATTGACATTGGTGGCCAGCCTTGGGGCGCTGGCCTTAGGCTTTGGATATACCGTTCGCTGCCTGGCGTTGCATACTTTCATCCCGAAACTGCCACCGGCTTATGGCTACCTCAACCCGGCTACGTTCCTTCTGGCATTAGGAGTCAGCATTTTTCGGACGATCGCAATCCAGAGTGGGAGGGCTCCTGGCTGGGGTGGAGCTTTAAAAGCTTTCGTCTCGCCACAGGAACGACCCGCGCGCTTGCTGCGTAATTTTTCGTTGGCGTTATCAATCGGTCTAGTCCAGGGTGTCGTGTCCGCAGTGGGACTGCCAGGCATCTTTCCCGCGTCGCTTGGTCTGATTCTGATTAATCTTTCCCTGCTGCTCATGCTGGCGGCGGTCGTTTACGCCTCCTTTGATTTCACAGCTCAACAGCCAAGCCTGGTGGTGCGTTTGGCCGGGCTAACACTGGTAACCTTACAGGCTGTTTTGGGCATGATTGCTCTTTACAATGCCAATCTGATAGAGAGGTGGATCGTTGATCGGAATACATCCATCTTGGAAAATACACGCGAAGCGTTGTTGGCCGGCCATCCGGAAGCTGTCCCCTGGGAGGTAATCTATATTCTCAGTTGGCCTTTGGATAGCCCAAATGGAACTGCTGCCCAGGGACGCCTGGTCACTGCGCGGTCGCCTGGTTTCGATCCTCAGCCTCTCTTCCGCGAAGACACTGCCGCACAGGTCCCTCAGGTCTGGGGATATTTTCTCGAAGGTAGCCTGATTAGGGAAGCAGCGGCCCATTCGCAGCAGATCCGCATGCGCTATGGCGATAACCCCGCCGGCACCTTTTACCAATATGTCGGGTTCGTGTTAGATTTGGATGCCGTGCGTTACGAAGTGGGTTTCAGCCTGGCGGAATTAAGCAGCATCACCCAGAGTCAAAACACTGGAATGATCTGGGGTGTATTGTGTAGTGCCTTGTTTATCCTCTTTGTTTTTCCGCTGTTCTTCCGTTCGAATCTCATCCGCCCGCTGGACCGCTTGTTGAATGGTGTCCGCCAGGCGGACGAAGGCAACCTGGAAACCCGGGTAACGGTAACCCATAATGACGAAGTGGGATACTTAACAACGGCTTTTAATAAAATGATTTCATCACTCAGGCAGGAACTGGACGGTAGACAAGAGGCCGAAGCGCAGTTACGCCAGCTTAACCTTACACTCGAAGAACGGGTATCCAACCGCACCCGTGAATTAGAAGCTTTGTATGATGTGACTGCGGCGAGTAGCCAGGCCAGGGATACCCAGACACTCTTAACCATCCTTTTGGATCGCAGTTTGCGTGCGCTACGGGGTCAGTCCGGGTTCATCCTCTTGTTTGATGAGCCGGTTGCAGTTTCAAAGCAAAGCGAAGTAGGGGTTAAGCTGGCTGCCAGCCACAACCTGCCGTCGAATTGGTTGTCTTATTTTCAAACGATGCATATTGAAGATAGTTGGATCTCTTCTGTCATTGATAACCCTGAACCGCTATTAATTTCAGACACCTGGCAGGATGTTCGTATTCCCCCATTTATGTGCCAGGAAGATCCCCTGGTACTCATTCTCGCTCCCTTACACGCTGGTTCACAGGCCCTGGGTATCTTGGGAATGGGTCGGCCAAAGCAGCAGCATTTCGATTTGGATGAGGTTGCTTTGTTGGTTTCTATCGTTAATCAGGTGGGTGTAGCTGTCCACACCGATTACCTGCGTCAGCGTGCGCAGCAAGCTACTGTTTTGGAAGAGCGTCAGCGTCTGGCTCGCGATTTGCACGACTCTGTTACTCAGTCTCTGTATGGGTTGGTAACCATGACAGAAGTTGGTTTGATGCAGGTGGAAAACAAAACTTTGGCTTCTCCGCAAGATACGTATCGAAAAATTGGGCAAACTACTCGTCAGGCCATCCGCGAAATGCGCCTTTTTATCCATCAACTTCGTCTTCCGGAGCTGGAAAAAGAAGGGCTGGTCAACGCATTGGATCTACGCTTGGCCGCAGTTGAAGGCCGTTCGGATGTTAAAGCGCGTCTCATCGCAGATGAAAATATCCATTTGCCCTTACCTGTCGAAACAGCCTTGTATCACATTGCCCAGGAAGCATTGAATAATTCATTAAAACATGCCGGCGCTGCTAACGTAACCATTACCCTGTCTCGTACCCCGCTGGAAGTGGTGATGGAAATTGTGGATGATGGAAAAGGTTTCTCGATCACACAGCGCAAAAATGGAGGCATGGGTTTATCCAATATGTACACCCGCGCCCGGGAGATAGGCGCTTCATTGGAAATTACATCTCAACCCGCTCAGGGTACCCAGGTTAAAGTCATCCTGAAGGAGAAACCATGACGAAAAAAATAATCCGCATAATAATCGTAGATGATCACACAGTCGTTCGGGAAGGGCTTGTGGCTATCTTAAGCGCCCAACATGATATGACTATAGTGGGGGTGGGGGTAAATGGAATTGAAGCGGTGGATTTAGCCGCCCGGCTTAATCCGGACGTCATCCTGATAGATTTGGTCATGCCGCAAATGGACGGACTGGCTGCCATTCAAGCAATCAAAGCTGCCAATCCGCAAGCTCAAATTCTGGTTCTGACCAGCTTTGCCGATGATGAGCGTGTCTTTCCTGCGATCAAGGCTGGCGCCATGGGATATTTACTGAAAGACACTCCCCGCGAGGATTTAATCCAGGCCATCCGCGATGTTTCTCAGGGGAAGATTTCTTTACATCCATCAATCGCGCGCCGCATTATCCGGGAAATCAATCAACCCATAAAACAGCCCCTCCCGTCCGTAACCCTCACCGAGCGAGAAATGGAGGCCCTGCGCCTGATCGCCCGTGGTTTATCAAACCAGGAAATGGCCTCCGCAATGACCATTCATGAAAACACGGTGGCCAAATATGTCAGTGCGGTGCTGACCAAACTCCACCTCGCCAACCGTACCCAGGCTGCCTTGTACGCACTCCGCATGGGGTGGGCCAATCAGGACGAAGACCCTCCAGGTGGGTAATTCCTTCCTGTTTGGCACGAAGTTTTTAACCAGAAGAAACACCAGTTTCCTGCATTTTCCTTTGATCCGGATTCTGTCAAAATGGAATCATGCCAGGAAAACTTTCAGGGATGCTCATCATCGCTTCACCCGGCCGCATGCGTAGCAGCTTCTTGGTGTTGTTGAAATCTTTATTTCCCCATATTCAGATTGAACAAACACAGGATATTCCCATAGCCACGCATTTGCTGGAAACCCATCCATCTTTGCTGGTATTAATTGATGTGGATCTTCCCGAAGAACAAGGCTGGCAAACAGGTCTCTTGGTCAGGCAGCTTTACCTGCAGCATCACGCGATGATGTTGGCTCATAAAACTTGCCAGATTGACCGGGCAAACCTCGCGCAATTGGACGCGCTTCTACTCGACGGAATAACGAGCGCCGCATTAACAGATGCGTTTCAGGTGTTCTTCTGATCTGAAAACCCGGGAATTGATTAACTGGGGGACCAATTCCAAAACACGTTACCCCGAATAATTAGTTTCATTTAGTTCATCTGTATTTTTCATTATCTTTGCTGCCACGGAGGAAAACACACAATGTCGCTTTACAAACGCATAAAATATGGTTGTTTCGTCATGCTATTTTCTCTGTTGGTTGCTATGTTCTTTTTTGGTCAACCACCCCGCATAGCCCAGGCAATTATAGCAACTCGCTATGTAAAACCGGATGGTGTCGCCAGTGGGGATTGCAGTACCTGGGCCGCAGCCTGCAATCTGCAATACGCTATCAGCGTCGCTACAAACTCGCAGGAGATTTGGGTCATGCAGGGCACCTATAAGCCTGGAACAACCCGCGATGACACTTTTATCCTCAAGAACGGGGTGCGTTATTATGGAGGTTTTTCTGGCAATGAAAGCTCGTTCAATCAACGCAACATCTTATTAAATGTGACAATTCTGAGTGGGGATATCGGCGTTCTAGGGAATAACGCCGATAACTCCCAACATGTTGTTTCCGCAAACTGGGCCAATAATGCAACAATTCTGGATGGCTTTACCATCAGCGGTGGAAAATCAGAGACAAATGGAGGCGGTCTGTATAGTGTCAATAGCAGCCCCTTATTACGCAATCTGAAGTTTATTGGTAATTCGGCTGTTGAAGATGGCGCCGGTGTGTTTTTGGATAACAGCCAATCCCAGTTGATCAGTGTGGATTTCATAGACAACACTTCAGAGCGATTCGGCGGCGGGCTGTATGTTCACAACAGCATGCTATTGTTTATCACCAATGCGGTCTTTCTTGGTAATTCTGCCGTTACCGGCGGCGGAATATATATTGAAGACACTGGCATTTCATGCTTTGCCCGCGTTACCTTTCAGGAAAATACCGCCGGTTTCTCTTCCGGCGCTATGTATGCCTACGGTTTTTCAGGCAATATGCAGGTAGTATCCTTTGACCGGAATTCAGCCGTATTGTCAATCGGTGGGATGAACCTGATCCAAAGCAGTCCAACCATTAACAACATCACCTTCTCCGGAAATTCTGCCCTTTACGGCGGTGCGCTGGGAATTCAAGGCGGTACCCCAGAACTCAAGCACATCACGTTAACTAACAACTTGGCAGGGAATAGTGGGGGCGCTATTTACCTGTATGATACCGCTGCGGAAATCAAGGAGTCGATTATTTGGGGAAATTCGGCTCCTTCCGCTCCGGAAATTTACTTGGATACCATTTCACTGGTCCCCACGCTCAGTAATAATGTGTTGAAAACCGGTTGCCCAACCGCTAGTAATTGCAGCGCTGCCATCCTGAGTGACCCAATGCTGGGGCTGTTAGCAAGCCATGGAACAGACTTATATGGAGCTACCCCTCCCACCATCCCGTTGCTATTTGGCAGTTCAGCCATCGATACCGGAAATGACTCCGAATGCTCCGCGTTTGACCAGCGTAACATTGAACGGCCGCTTGGAGATCATTGTGACATCGGCGCGTATGAATCACGTGAGTTTACAGTTGCCTTAAATGGCGGCAACCAATACACAGCCATTGGCAGCCCATTCAAAGATCCGCTGAAGGTTCGCATCTCCAGTTCATTTGGTGACCCGGTCAATGGATCCGCTGCCGTTTTTACAGCGCCGGCTTCGGGCGCCAGTGCTGCGCCAGCCGCACAGACTGTACAGTTTAGTGGAGGCGAGGCATCGGCTAATTTCTCAGCCAATCAAATTCTTGGAGCCTATATCGTTAGGGCGCAGATTGGAAATATAACTATTCCCTTCCCCCTATTGAACGGGCCGGCAATGAGCATTACCACCCAGTCCAATCCAACCCTGTATCAACAGCCGCTGGTCATTACCGTCCAGGTTAGCGACCCGGGTGGAACTCCAACCGGCACGCTGGAGTTGTACGACGCTGATACCCTCATCGCAACCCAGACTCTCGTGGACGGTACGGCAGTCTTCAATTTACCGGATATTTCAGGTGGCTATCATTACTTTGAAGCCCTCTACAGTGGCGATGCCAGTTTTCTGCCCAGCCGCTCTGCTGTAATTGAACAGTTCGTTTACGAATATGGAATTTTCTTGCCTGTGCTCATCCAGTAATTTACCCAAAAAACGAAACGCTGAAAAACAATAAACACAAATATTGATGCGCCTGCATTCTGGTATAGCATGCAGGGGAATAAAAATAAAAGGAATAATCAGCATGAAACAACCTGTAGTTATGTTATTGATCCTTGCTTTACTTTCCGGGTGCAGCCAAAGTACGCCCACAACGCTGCCTCCAACGCAAGTGGTGCTCTCAAGCCCAACCGAACAAGTGCCAACGATTTCACCCGAACCTACCGCTGCGCCACAGATTGCCGAATCGTTAACATGGCAAACCACGGATGCCGGCGCTATTCAATTCCAACCCAACACAACGGCTTGGTATACACCCGGCGACCTTGCTCCAAATACGGCTATTCGTTTTGCACTCTCGGCGTTACAGGGCCAGCAACTGACTGTCCGATTGACAACCGAGCCATCTTCAGAAGACGTTCCTTTGGCAGCGCTGTATATCACAGATTCAACCGGCCAGGTTCTTACGCCCAATCCTGTCACCTACTGGAGCGGTATACTGCAGTCCACCCAGGAATTTTCGATAGAAATCCGCTCATTGGCTCAGCAGCAGATTAATTACACACTCTTTATTGAGATTCCCGCCGCGCTGATAGACCCTGCATTGGGTGAAAAATACGATTTGATCTCGCTGGATATTTGCCAGATGATTCGCGAAGCGGCTGCCCAGGCAATTGGGGTTGATTTTGCTCTGGAGGACAGGGCTCCCTTCCTTGATGTTGTTGCAGGTGAAGCCGGGCAGGGCTGCCGGTTAACCGCTTTTGGGGATGGGAACACGTTTGCCGACCCTCAAGCTGTCGTAAAAGCTCTGATCGGCTCGGCAGGCTTAGGCTGGACAGAGCAGTTAGCGTATCAGGCCGGTGGTCCAACCGGTTCATCCGCCGGGTTAACCCGTGATATGGCTTTGATGTTGATCACTGCCAATTGGTCACCAGTCATGGGTGTGGAATGCCCATCCGATCAGCCCATCGCCAGTTGCGATCTGGCTCCGGACCAAAAGGTCTGCACCATCCGTATTAACATCGCCCAATATCGGACCGATTTTTCTTTGGATGGTCACTGGGAAAATGCGGATACCGGTTTCAGTCTGGATCTGTACCAGGATTGGAAAACCATCTATGGAACTCACGCCGTTGTAGCCCAGGGCGGCAATAAAATAGACAGCCTGGAGCTCTCCATTAATGGCAATCTCCAGGGACAGGTAGCCACTGTGCAATTCCAAAGTTCTTTTACGGATCAGCTTGGTACCGCACAGATTACCTGCGTGGACGTTAACACCATTCTTTGGAAAATTATAGACGCGCCCGCTGGCGAATTTTACCTGCCCGCTGAGGCAGTGCTGACGCGAAATTAAATTTGCACCCTTCAAACATCTTCCTGTCGAGGCCACATATGATCAAAATAAAACTATTTTTAAAAAACCTGCTGCTCACATGTCTGGTGATCACCCTTTTATCTGGCTTTTTCCCCTGGGGAACAGTACAGGCCGCTCCTACGCTTACAAATGTCGCTTCAATGAATGCAGCCCGTACCCATCATACGGCAACCCTGCTGGCCAACGGTAAGGTGTTGGTGACCGGCGGTTTATATGACCTGATCGGCGGTGGTTATGCACTGAGCAGTGCGGAGATCTATGATCCGCTGACCAATCAGTGGGCGGAGGTCGCGTCGATGAGTACCCCGCGCGCCGATCATACTGCAACCCTCCTCACCGATGGCAGGGTGCTTGTCGCCGGAGGAAGGCTAAATTCCATTAACTTTGAGTCCAGTGCGGAGATCTACGACCCCATATTAAACACCTGGACAAGTACAGAAAACATGAATACCAGCCGTGGTTTCCATACGGCAACACTGCTCACCAACGGCAGCGTGCTCGTTGTTGGCGGCGCAGAGAATTTCAGTTTAAACGGGAAGTTACATAGTGTTGAATTGTACAATCCCCACACCAACACCTGGACGAATGTAGATTTTATGAATGCCTTTCGTTCTTTCCACACGGCTACGTTATTGTCAAATGGAAAAGTGCTGGTGGCTGGCGGTAATTACTCATACGAACCCATTTCCGTAGAAATATATGACCCGCTTGCCGATAGTTGGACGGCTGCCGCTTCGCTAAGTGGAACACGTTATGGGCATACGGCAACACTTCTCCCCAACGGTAAAGTGCTTATTCTGGGAGGAAATGCTGCAGTAGCAGAAACCTATAATCCGCAAGACAACACATGGGAAAATAATGCCGGATGTTCCGGGCCAGATTCTACTGCAACACTCCTTCCGGATGGAAAAGTGTATTTCTTCTACAGCAATTTCCTGTGTATATATAACCCAAACGATAGTGGTTCGCCAACCACCTATGTGCCTGTGGAGACCCACCTGAATCACACGGCCACACTCCTCCCAACCGGACAATTGCTGATTGTGGGAGGCTATGATTTGAATAATATTTTGGCCACCGCCAGAATATTCAACGACCCAACCACCACAGTCTGGTCAGCGGTTGCGCCATTGAACACGGTTCGCGCCCGCCATACAGCCACACCTCTGCTCAATGGTAAGGTATTGGTGGCAGGTGGTTGGACAACCGCGAATGTCTACCTGGCTGCTGCCGAAATCTATGATCCGCAGAACAATGTTTGGACAAATGCCGGATCGCTAAACACGGTTCGGCGCTACCACACCGCTACGCTGCTAACGGACGGCAGGGTCTTGGTAACCGGCGGCCTGACAACAGGCGATGTTCCTCTGTCCGCTGTGGAAATCTATGACCCGGCTGCAAACTCATGGACAGTGGCGGCTTCAATGCTTACTGCCCGCAGATTGCACACGGCCACATTGCTGCCCAATGGCAAGGTGATTGTCATCGGTGGTCCGGACAGCAGCGCTGAGATTTACAACCCGGCTTCAGATACCTGGACGGCAGTTTCATCTATGAATTCTGCCCGAATTGCCCATACTGCCACTTTGTTACCCAATGCTAAAGTACTGATTGTGGGTGGCCAAAACAGCGGCGGCTACCCGGGTATTGCAGAATTGTATGACCCGGATACAAATTCCTGGGCAAATGCTGCAGCACTGACGATTCCCCGCATATATCACACGACTGCGCTTTTGCCGAATGGAAAAGTGCTCGTTGCAGGTGGCTATTCTAATGGTAGCATTCTCACCGCGGTGGAGATATATGATCCGGAATTCAACACCTGGGCAGATGGTTCGTCACTGACGGCTGCCCGGAATGGGCATACCATGTCTGTGCTGCCAAATGGTCAGGTGCTCGCCGCTGGGGGTTATGGCCCTTCCGGTTATGTTGCCGTCACCGAGTTATATAATCCGGCTTTGAACACCTGGACGACTGTCGCGCCGCAGAACCCTATCCATAGTTCCACTTCAGCCACCCTGCTGCCAAATGGTAAACTCCTCGTTGTCGGGGGTGAAACATTGGGTGGTGGCTTTACCGCCAGCGCCGATGTGTTTGACCTGGGGCTGGGTTTTAACGAAGCATGGCGGCCAATGCTGGATACAATTCCCTCAACCTCACGATTAGGCGCACCCCTTCAGTTCACCGGTACGGGTTTCCGCGGCCACAAAAATAGCGAAGCTTCCGGGGGCGGGGTAAATAATTCAGCCAGCAATATCCCGCTGGTACAAATTCGCCGTCTGGATAACGATCAGGTGTTGTGGGTTCAGCCCGCTGATTTCAACACTACATCGTATTCTTCACTGCCAATAAAGGGTCTTCCTGCTGGTCCTGCCGCTGTCACTGTATTCGTCAACGGTATTCCTGGTCTGTCGCACATCGTGGTTTTCGAGCGTAGCTCAACCACCACCACCCTTACCACCAACGCCAATCCGGCCGAAGTCGGGCAGAACATTACCTTTACCGCCGCCGTCAGCTCGGAAATCGGTGAACCAACCGGAACAGTAATCTTCAAAGAAGGTGCACTCACCCTCGGTGCAAACTCGCTGACCGCTGGTATTGCCACATTCAATACGGCCATGTTATCAGCTGGGTCTCACACCATCATCGCCGAATATAGTGGTGATTCGGATTACTACAGCAGCCTTTCAACCGCGGTGGCTCAAAAAGTCTGTTTTCAGGTGTTCTTACCGCTGCTTATCCGCTGAAACGATCCCGAAAATTCAAGCCCCATACCAGATTAACCCTTATAGCTTGAATATCGTTGTAAATTTTCAAATAATCTACCCGATTTTAAGCTACTATACTGCATACCGGAATTTTGTAAAATCGATAGGCAGTATGATGACCGCTGTCTACAAGCCCAATGCTCAGCTCAAAGTCTTGAAGTTATTGGATATTGATCCACTGGCCACCCGCACTCATCTGTATGCCAAATCGACTATGCCTTTCAGGATCAGGAGGTGTTATGACCAAAGATGACAATACGGAGTTTATCGCTGTTCTTCAAAGTTTTGATCTGACTGTTCAGAAAATAGCCTTGGAAGCCCGCTCTCTCATATTTGATGTTTTACCTCAAACGGTTGAGGTTGTTTGGTCGCAGCAAAAGACCATGGGATACGGTACCGGTCCCAAGAAAATGTCTGAACATTTTTGTTGGATTGCGCCATATAAAAAACACGTCCTCCTTGGGTTTAACTACGGCAGTGAATTGGCCGACCCTGAGCATCTCCTCGAAGGCACAGGAAAGCTTTTTCGTCATATCCGCCTCGCCACGCCGGAGGATCTGCATAAACCCGCAGTGCGTGCTCTGCTAAAACAGGCAGCAACGCATCGGGTCCCACCTCCGAAATAACGTAAGGGCGACGCATGCGTCGCCCCCTCTCGAAATAGGGTACGGGCGAGGCAAGAGGAATCCGGCCAGCCTGTAACGTACCATCTTGCCTCGCCTTCCCTGTCAGAATTCCCCCGCGGATTTCTAAAATATCACTCCTCAATCGGGAAAAATTCCATATAATAAATATTGGGTCGCTGTTAATCTGGTTAATTTGGATAGGGTGCTATGAAAAGTGTAGGTAAATACATTGGAAATATTGTCTTCCTCCCCATTTAGTGTTCGTCTGTTTGATCCTGCTCAAGACTTTCCTGCTCTGGTTGAGCTTGTCAATGCGATTGAGGCCGTTGACAGAAGCGGCGAGGCCACGACGGAAGATCAGCAGCGGGCACAATTATCCTGGCCGGGGCGTGATCTCCTGCGTGACCGCTGGGTCGTTACTGCAGCCGAGCAGCAAGATCAACTGCTCGGGTATGGTGACTCGTGGAAAAAGCCAACCACGCCCACCGCCGATATCTACGTCGGTGTTCACCCTGTTTACCGCTGCCGTGGATTAGGTGGTGAACTGCTGCGGCGTATACTTGTTCGCGCTGGCGAGCAATGTGCAGCACACGTCGCGGTCTATGCAGATGCAAACAATTCTTCCTCCCAACACTTCCTTCGCCAACGTGGGTTCGCGGTTGCTGGCGCTTATTTTGAGCTGCATACCTCCATGCCTCACGTGATTGAAGTACCTCATTGGCCCGCAGGTTATACACTTCGCCGCTTTAGTGAGACACCCAACTTGCCCGGCCTGGTTGATACGCTCAACCGTAGTTATGGTGATCGCTTTGGGCATAAGATTACGACGGAAACGGAAATACAGCGCCGGCTGGACCTGGATCCACACAGTATATCGAACATCTTGTTGTTGTTTGATGCGCAAGAAGCCCTTATCGGGGTTTGCAGAGTGCACCCGACAAACAACGAACAGGCCAATCAGGATAGCATTACCGGTTACCTGGATGGGCCGGGTGTCGTGCCAACGCATCGGCAGGAGGGTCTCTACCGGTCACTTGCGCTCGCTGGAATGCAGCGCTTACGTGAGCTGGGACAAACGCAGATTGTACTGGAGTCATGGGGTGATGAAGAACATATTATTTCAGACTACATTGAACTGGGCTTTACCTGCCAACGGCATTTCCTGGCCTATCGACACAGTCTATAGCACTCCTGCCTTTGGACGCATCCACTTCAATTAACCTGTTTATCTCAACCCATATCATAAAAAAACCACAATCATTTAATCATATCGAATCATAACTGTGGGTATGCAGGAAAGAACAATCCGACCCCCAAAAATGCGTAGGGGCGAAGCATCCGGAATCGTGTCCCTATCGAAATCTAATAGATTATCTCCGCATTCCTCGCCCGTTATTGCCCCACCGCTTTCTTCACAAGCTCGCTGATCCTTGCCTCTTCGGTGGCAGTCAACTTGGTCAGTCCGTAAGCGACCGGCCAGAAGGCGCCTTCATCAATGTTCGCCGCGTCGCTGAAGCCTAACGTCGCGTACCGCGTGTTGAACTTCTGCGCGCTTTGGAAGAAGCAAACAACCTTGCCGTCCTTGGCGTACGCTGGCATCCCGTACCACGTTTTTGGCAAAAGGACTGGCGCGCTGGCTTTGATGATCGCATGCAGCTTCTCGGCCATGCTGCGATCCGGTTCCTCCATCGTGGCGATTGCTGCGAGCACGGCGCTTTCCCCGGCCTCCTTGTCCTTGCTCGCGCGCGCTTCCGCCTTTAGCTCCTTGGCGCGCTCCTTCATCGCGGCTTTTTCCTCATCGGTGAATCCCTTGGACTCCTTGTTGATCGCCGTAGAGCTCTTGGCGGACTTTTGTGTGTCCTTCGTTGGGCTCATACAAACCTCCTTAAAGTTTGATTGTTTGCCTTTGTAGCAAAGTTTTCAACCATCCCTTATGGATGGCTAGTTTATTGTAGAACGCTCATTCTTGAGCGTCAAGATAAATATTATCGCATTAGGTCGGCGTATAACTACTGCAAGATGTTATTTATTCGATTTTGCCTGTATCTTGGCATCCTCTTGCGCTTGTTTTTTGGCGCGTTCCACTGCTTCGACAATCAATTTATTCAGTATCGTCATATCTACATCAGCTAAACGCTTGATGTATAAACATCCTTTGCCAAGTGAGTGCTTGCCTAATTTCGCCAGTAGCTCGTCGTGTTGTTCCCAACCGCTTAGCATGTAGAGGGTCAGGGTTTGTTTGCGTGGCGAAAGTCCTGCAAGGAACCAGTCTCCTTCACGACCACTTTTACCAACATAATGGTAATCACCAAAACCGATAATACTATCGCCCCACATCCTGGCTTCAGTTTTGGTCGCTTCTTGCATCATTTTAAAAAGCAAGTAGGTATCTTTGCGTTTCGTTTCATCTGGGATGCTATCCAGAAATTCATTGACGCTGGCATCGGTGACTTTTGTTTTTAGCTCTGCCATATACTAACTCCTTTGGGTATTCCGGTGAGGCGTTCAATGTTCATATTGGGGTATTACTCAGAATTTGAACTACGTCTATGCCGCCCAACGGCTTTTACTTAACTGACGATAGTATGACACAACTTGGACAGTATCACAAAAATGCCGTCCATGCTTTAAGCATATTCCACATACCCAAAACAGAGAGATGCACTTACCGGCCCGGGAAGTGCATTCACAGGCAAAAATCTACCACGTTGGTAAGCTACAGAAAGTGCGTTTCTCTTTTTTTAACGGAATGCCCCCAAGAGAGATGCACTTACCGGCAAGGGAAATCCATTGGACTGTATTAGAAACCAGCCACAAACACTTTCTCTATTCGTGATTGAATAGATCAAAACTTCATAATTCTTTGATCAGATTTTCATATCGAGAAACCCATTCTTTTCCTTTTTCTGTAGCGATCAAAAAAATATCAAACGGGTTGACATCTGAGTTATTGTATTGAGCAATCCGCAAAAGGAGTTCTTCTTGGCTCAATCTGATCATCTCAAATGGGCCTTTCACTTTGCCCCATGTGGCAAGGCTGCAATAATTTTGACTAATGAGTTCATTAACAATCTGAAAGGTGCCACGGATAGCTTCTTCAGCATCCTTTATACCTCTATTCTCGACGATATCTTTCCTGATATGAGCGATGTAAAATAGATCCCGTTCAGCTTCAAGGAGAATGTCAGCCTTCATACATCCAATTGTCCCAGTTTTGACCAAATCATTATATGAATTTGACATAATAATTCCTTTGCCGCCTAGCGTTAACATCACTTGTCATGCGTTTTTAATCTGAGAATTGCTTGAATCAGGTCAAAATGCGCCATACACCATCATGCGTATCACGGTCAAGTGCATGTGGGTTTTGGTGGATATTCCTTTGAAAATAGTATCATAATCGGATAGTCTTTAATCAAAAAATCATGGATGATCAAATTCCCATTCTCATGGGTTGTAAGTAATTCATGTTCAAAATCGATCATACAAATTAATTAATATGCTAAGTATAGCATCGGTTTTTTTTGCCAATGAAAATTCAACAGCCGGAATGCCCCAAGAGAGATGCACTTACCGGCCTGGGGAAGTTCAATCACACGCAAACCTACCAGGTTGGCCCTCTATCGAAAGTGCGTTTCTCTTCTCCTGGGCGTCAGGGTAACCCATCAGCATGCTCATTCATGTACTTTTCAATTTCATCACGAGTGAATACATAGTCAGCAGGCTTGGCATCTAAACTATTGGAGATACCTGAATTGCCAATCGTATCTCCATTCAGCGATACGGAAGCGGTTTGCACAGAGGCATTCGCAAACACCGTCATAAGTATCTGCATGCTTGCAGCAATAAGCGTGACGTCCCCCACTCCAAAATACTCACCTTGCAATACCACATCTGCAAATCCATCGCGAAAAGTGACATCGACAATTTCCACATCGTTGCTTATCCAACCGTTTCTATCATCATCTAGAGCGGCTTCTACTGCCGTCTTAACGTCGGTAGCAGTATCGAGGCTATAGGTTAAGTCAGAAAATGTTGGTGCAAGGATATAAGTATCCGGCAATATCACCACACTTCCTTCAGGCAGGGGGTTTTCAGCACTCGTCACAAAGTAGTAATAAACGATCTGCTCTGAATTCGGAATAGAAGGATCTGTGTATGGGGTTGCAGATTGTGGAGTTTCACTGGGGAGTAAAGTTGCAGTAGAAAGCGGAGCACTGGTGGGTGCGGGTGCCATAGTCTTGGTTGATTCAAGTACTGGCGTTGCTGGAACACCACATCCGGAAAGCATAAATAGTATTAATGGTAAAACAAGCAGGTTTTTTTTCATTTTTCATCTCCTGTCATTTGAAGACGAATAGTAAGCAAATAAGGTTCCTTAAAAAGAAAAAAGGCACAATTTGTGACCGTGACCGGTATAAATTGGTTTTCTAATTCCGAAGCTTATTTAAAAGTTAAAAAAATGATAATACGATCGTGAATTTTTTAATAGCTGATTGCAGCCGGAACATTCTTGGCGGCCATCACACACAACTTCATGTCATTCAAGCCAAACATTCCCTTGAAATAATTCTTTTCCTTATTGATTTTGGCCAGAGCCCCATAAACAATTGTATAATCAGCATTCGCTACTTTTTCAACAGTATCAAAAGGGGAATCTACCAGCAATCGGGCAAAGTTTGCTCCTACCCACTTAATCCTGGAGACATCAGTAAGTTTCGTCAATTCCAGTATTTCATCGTATGATATCCCCGTTTTTTTGCACAAATCTTTTCTTTCAGCAACTGTTCTTATGCAATAAAATAATTGCTTTGTGTTTTTAATCGCAAGTTGCTCAAGTTTTTCTACAGTTTCCTTCTTTATGCCTGGAAATTCCGAAAGAGCCACCGGCTTTGGCTGGCTGCTCGCGATTTCTCTTCTCAGGATGGATAGGTACTCTATCGATAATCCGGATTTATGCGCAAAAGCCTTTACCTTATCGGGGGTTTTCAAAAGCGTTAAAATATCATTCAGATTATTAATGCCGCACTCTCTAAGAATTCTAAAACGGTTTTCAATATCATCTTTAATGATTTTTCTACTCGGCAGTAATTCGGTATTCTGTAATTCTTCCTCATAAGTTGACAAAGAAATTGATGCCAGGTCAATGTAATAATGATCATCCACGATAAGCCTCCATTTCAACTTTATTACTACAACCACAATCCCGGGAACTGCCTGACGTTCCCTCTGTGAGACGAAGTCTCCATATGAGACGTGGTCCCCGACGCGAAGCGGAGTGGGGCATAGGGCAGGTGCGACTACTGTGTTAACGGATATTATAAAGGCTCAAATGAAGGAAAGTATTGATTAAATTATAAAAAAGTATAATAGTCATCTATTGGTAATAAAATGGATTTTTTAATTGATTTTGGGCTGAGGTAACGTAAATTGGGTATGCGTGATTTGAATGTTTCCCTTATTTTAGAACAACTCAATAGTCTTTCCGATGCTGAGAAGCATGAAATTATTGCTATTCTCAATCGTTCGCTTATCGGGCAAGAATTAAGTGAAGACTTTAACCGTGAGGAACTCACTGATAAACGATTTTCTCACGACCGAAAATGCCCTCATTGTGTTTCGGCAAATATTGTAAAAAACGGTAATCACAACGGGCGGCAACGGTTTTTATGCAAGGATTGTCATAAAACATTCGGTGAAACAACCAACACGGTACTCCATTCCACAAAAAAAGACATTGGACAATGGGTTAAATTCGCTTGGTGCATGGTTCGTGGGTTCTCTCTACGCCGTTGTCACGATGAAGTTGAAATTTCAGCGCGTACCGCCTTCTTTTGGAGGCATAAAATTCTGTTCGCTATCTCCAAAATCCTTAAAACTGATAAAGTTGATGGCGTAGTTGAAACTGATGAGACCTACTTTTTAGAATCGGTAAAAGGTAAGCGCGGAATTGATTGGCTGAAAATCGGGCGAACCGCACGCAAACGGGGAGGGTCTGCTGAAAAACGCGGCATTTCCGATGAGCAAGTTTGTGTCATTTGCAGTTTAGACCGCATCGAGAATATTTTATCTGAAGCTACTGGCAAGAGTCGCCCAAAGAAGACTGATATTGAACGATTCTTTTATGGTCGGCTTGTTACAAATTCGGTGCTTTGTACCGATGAGCATAGCAGTTATAAGGCATTTGCAAAGTCTCAGGGCATCCAAATCAAGCAAATCCCCTCTGGTAAGCACAAACTCGGCATTTATCATATTCAACACGTCAATTCTTACCACAGCCACCTGAAAGGCTGGATGAAACGATTTAATGGCGTAGCAACAAAATACCTAAACAACTATCTTAGCTGGTTCAAATGGTTAACCTTACGAAAAGGTTTGCGAGAACGCGATAATTCTCAAAAAATTATTGCTACTTCTTATATGGTTGATTATACAATCAGGTGGGAAGACTTCAGACTGATAACAGAAGCATTCTTAAATTAAAGGCTGTATAATTTCTTCTATGAGCGTTCACGAACTAGAATCATTGGTAAAAAAGCTCACCAAAATCTCATTAATAAATTTCGCCATTTACACGTTGATAGCGATAATAATTGGCGGTGACGCAGTTAATGGTTACGCAAAAGATGGGCATTATTTCTTGCGACTTGGCGGGTATATAAACGAGGTAGGTTATTCCTTGTTTTTATACAGCAAAATTCATACTTATATTCTCATAACGAATTATGCACTATTATTTTTATTAATAATCTATTATTACATCGTAAAGGGAAATAAAAACAGCAGTGCCAAATCCAATCGTTTGACAGATAAAGCAAAATATAGTCATAAAAAAAGGTAAAAAAACGTCTATTCCTTAAAATGGAACAGACGGTTTTTTTCTGAATGAAATCAATACTTTACTTCAGTTGAGCCATTATAAATTAAAAAGGCCATCATACTTTTTTATAAACGCTTGGGCGTCAAGGTAACACAATAGCATGCTCGTTCATGTACTTCTCAATTTCATCACGAGTGAGTACATAATCAGCAGGCTTGGCATCTAAACGAATCGAGATACCTGAATTGCCAGAGGAATCATAATGTTATTCCTCTGCAAGCAGAAACATGGCAAAACCCTGCCCCTGTCAGTCCAAAATTCAGACCCTTAGCGAGCCACGGAATCCCCTGGCGGCATAGAAGGAAGGCGCACTGTTATGAAACACAAAGACATGCTCGTAGCGACGGTCGCAAAAGAGGGCGCCGCCGAGTTTTCTAATTTCAGTAGGTGTTTTCACCCAGCTCTCCGTTTTCGTATCGAAATTCCCAAGCTGCTGTAATGCCCGGTATTCTTCTTCTGTTAAAAGCTCAATGCCCATAGCGGCAGCGAGATCAATCACGTTGCCGGCTGGGTGAACACCTTTCTTTTCTCTTTCTTCCTGTGCTTCTCCGTCGTAGCACATACTTCGACGGCCTATAGGGCTTTCCGCTGAACAATCATAAAAAATGTATTCGCCCGTCTTTTTATCATAACCAACAACATCCGGCTCACCGCCCGTGCCCTCCATTGCATTAAGTGACACCAGTTTTTCAGGATGAGCTTCCAGGCTTGATTGTATTTTGGACCATTCAATACCATTGTGGCGGTTCATATTTTTCTCAAAACGAACCTTCAATGTTTTGAGTAGTTCTTTAAGTTGTTCTGCTGATAATTCCAAATTTATCTCAATTTTTGGAATGGGTTTACCACTACCTTTTGAAGATTTTTTTGCCATGAATTGACTCCTTTTAATCGCTATTCATGTTGTTCATACTTTTATTTTATCGCTGGGTGTCTGTGTGCCAGTTGTGTAATTCCCTATAGTTATTTTACAAGCTCAGAGCCGCTGCTTCAAGCACATTGATCACCTTTTCTAAACAGTGATGCGCATCCGGCTCGAAAGTGGAATCCTGCCAGGAATCGCGTACGCAAAACGTCCCACTTGTCGGCTGCACGCTTTTTTAGGCGCGGTTTACCTGACAAATAAAAAGTACCTTCCCCAAAAATGAACCTTTATTGTCGCGGTTTCTTATGCCTGGCAGCCTATTGCCGGAGAATCTTCTCCATAGCTTTTCCTTTTGCAAGCTCATCAATCAGCTTGTCTAAATAGCGTATTTTTTGCATCAACGGATCTTCTATTTCTTCCACGCGCACACCACACACCACGCCTTTGATAAGCGAACTGCTTGGATGAAAAGCTGGGGCTTGAGCAAAAAAGGTTTCAAAATCGTTTCCCTGTTCAATTTGCTGCTCTAATCCCGCTTGGTTATAGCCAGTCAACCAGCAGATTATTTGGTCAACTTCTTCTTTCGTGCGATTTTTGCGTTCCGCTTTTTCAACATATAGCGGATACACCCCTGCAAATTTTGTCGCGAAAATTCGATGGTTAGTCATTTTTATTCCTCCGGTGGGTCGAGGCCTGATACGTACGCTGTTTTCAGTGTACCCAACAATTAATTATACGGGAATCTGGTGCATAGTGCTCCGGCGCGTAGCGTCGGGCGGCTTTTGCATTGAAGATATGTTTAAAACACAAAGCCTCGCCGTTTGCGAGGCTTTGTGTACGTGAATCTTTCTGATAGTGGCAATACGGATGCAATCTGTTGGTCGCTACGCCGTCACTGCGTATTGAAGCACTACATTTCCGGAGGCAAAGGACCTGCTCGAGACGAGACTGATCCCTCGCTGTTGGACATCTTTAAAGAGTTCCTTGCCCTTTCCTGCGATCACCGGCGAGACAATAAAGACGTATTCGTCAATCAGGCCGGCGTTCGTGAGCTGCTGTACGATTGTGCCGCTGCCCAAAATCATGATGTCCGATCCCTCCTGTCGTTTCAAATTCTGCACAGTACCGGGCAAGTCACTATCGACGAAGCGGGTGTTTTCCCAGCTGGAATTCGTCAAAGTGTGCGAGAACACAACCTTGGCCATGTTTGTCAGTTCCTGCGCCACGGCTTTTAGCTCCCTGGGCGTATTAGGGTCTTTCAACATTGGCAGCCATGAGTGTTGAAACATTATGAACGTTTTTGCCCCCAACAAAAGCGTGTCTGCCGGCGCGGATCCGAGTCCGTGAACAGCCTTGTCAACTTCCGGGTCCGGCACAAACCAATCCATCCCTCCTGTCATCTCGTTCGGGCTCGCGAAAAACCCGTCAATCGATATCCGATTCAGCATTACTACTTTGCGCATGTCATTCTCCTGTTTGGTCGAATTTATTGACACCATAGTAGTTCAAAGCAGAAGTAAATACTTGTAAAAAAGCGTCGTCTCCTTCAAAGATAGGATGCCCCGGTATCGTCCTGGCGAAACTCGCTGACTTTTTGTGCGATGCTGGTTGGTGTCACCCACGAGAATGTCTTTATCTCGCGGATAAAGTGCGGCTGATCGTAAAAATTGAGTGCATAGGCTACATCAGAAAGTCGTTCATATCGCCCGGTATTAATAAGCTGCAGCGCCTCGTTTACACGTTTAATTCGGATATACAGTTTTGGCGGCATGCCTACAACCCGGGAAAAGCGCTTCTCAAACTGACGCTGTGAGATGTTAAGCGTTTCAGCAAGTTCATGAACGGAGATTGTTTCAATCCGCTCGTGAATGGAAGCCAGGCTGGCCTCTACAAGTTCGTCCCGCCGCATACCTTGCGCCAGTCTGGCAATCAGGAATTCGCTGAGAATCGTGATTCTCTCGCCATCCGACCGAGCTGAGACGAGCGGCTTCGTCAGATGAGCGCCGCCAAACTCTTCTGGTAACCAAAAGCCGCCGCGCAATGTTGACGAATCGATGTGAAACACGCTATACAATGCGTGTGGCTTAAATGCCACTTGTATGCTTGAAAAAGGCCCTGCCGTGAACTGCATAACACTTGGCTCTGCCCCCAGGCCATGCATGAACAGAACCGGCACATTCTCAACTCGTGCGGATCAGGTTGAAATGCTTGAAATAGCGGAGCCGCCTTCCCCCATCTGAAACACGATTCCTGGCAATCCATTGGGACATACCTTTGTCGTCAGGGCTGCCGTCCCAGTGTGAACGGCTAACCGGATGCACTCGATATCACGGCGTAGTGCTTCCGCCGGAGGAAACACCGAAAAGGTGATCGTGCTCATTAGATAGACGCCTGTTTAGAGGTTTGACGCCGTTTTACCTGCTGATTTTTCGCCATCAATATACCTTTTGATTAATAAGCTAAGTATAGCACCACCCTCTCCCCAAGAGAGATGCACTTGCCGGCCCGGATAGTTCATTCACAGCCAAATCTACCGCGTTAGTAAACTACAGAAAGTGTGTTTCTCTTTTTCCCCGCCCCCCCAGAGAGATGCACTTACCGGCACGGAAAGTTCATTCACAGGCCAAAATCTACCGCATTGGTAAACTACCGGAAGTGCGTTTCTCTTTTTCCCCGCCCCCCAGAGAGATGCACTTACCGACCCGGAAAGTTCATTCACAGGCCAAAATCTACCGCATTGGTAAACTACCGGAAGTGCGTTTCTCTTTTTCCCCGGAATCCCCCAAGAGAGATGCACTTACCGGCCCGGGACGCGCGCGCATTCACAGCCAAATCTACCACGTTAGTAAGCTACCGAAAGTGCGCTTCTCTTTTTCCACTGGAATCCCCCAAAGAGAGATGCACTTACCGAGGCGCAGATGTCCGCGAGGCGTTCGGTAATTTTTTGCCTGAAATGGGATGCGTCTGTTGGGATGTTCTGACCATCAAGCATTAAATGCTCATTTACAAGGGTCCGAACTATAGACCATCAGACTACTGCCCCCAAATTGTCCTTGAGACGTAAACGTGCAGGCGTATAATTCTTGTGGCAATGCAGCATCCTGAATGGCTCTCCTCCCAAAGTTCACTGTCCAATAATGTCCCCAATCACTGCCAGGATCTCTAACATACCCAATACCAAAGTCCGTATAGCTGCTGGAGAGTATAAGCGATCTGTGCACTGGACTGTTCAACCACCAATTAACCATACTTCCAGTATTACCACCAAATCCCCACCCGATGATTTCTCCCCAGGTCGTCCAATTATAGCCAGCTTCTTGCATCCGCTGTCCACCATTGGAACCATCCGAACCGGTATGGCTGGTAAAATGCTGCTCAGCCATATCTCTGCTGTGTCGGCGAGCGGACTGTGTCAATTCGGATACCAGTGTAAGCGGTGAAAGCCCATTTGAGATTCTTTGTTGATTGAGTAAATTAGCAATGGACTGTTCGTTAACAATATCATCAGGTGGAATAGGCGTGGCAGTTGTAGTAGACCCTTTGGCTATCAAGGGTAGATAGACGTAAGCTGTCGCTGTGAAATCAAAGAGCAGCGGAGATGCTGAACCTGTACTGGTGATGAGCGAAAGTAATGAAAGAAAGATGACCGCCGCCGCCACTACGGGAATGATATGTTTTCGTTTATTTGCATGCATGCGGTTTCTCCATATAAATTATTGAAGCCGGCCCCTGCCGTGCCTGTCATATTATAAAATACTACAGCTGGCTTGCGAATTAAGGATGGATGTCCTTCATCCACCGGTGCGGGCCACTCGCTAAGCTCGTCCAATTCTACTTCACCATATAGAGAATATTGGTCATGTCAGCTTCGCAATGACTGGAGATAAGGCTCCCTGCCAGGCTCAGCTAGACTTCGTGGACCATCTGACCAGCGTTAGCGCTTCAACTTACGCCAGCCGCCGGCGCGATTGTTCGCAATAATTTGTTTGAACATCGCGGTGAGCGCGCGCCTGTTGATCATTTCGCCTTGACGGATGGCCACCGTGCGGGCAGTCTTGTTGTCGTGTCCGCCGGTGATAATCCCTTCGGGATCAGGGACGATAGCACCGTCATAGAGAAATATGTTGATATGATCCTTCGCCGCTAGAAGGGCGCAGATATTGCCCTGAAGCACAAAGTACGGGCGATTAGTGCGTTTGATCGTTTCGGTAACGTCTCGGTCGGCGGCGTGAATTAACTCGCGCACCTCGCGGCAGATAACTTGCTGCCAATCAGGCAGGCTATCGATGTAGGCATCAACGCGTGGGTCGGCGGTGTAAGTCATTATAAATCCTCTGTCTCTCACTCAACATCGCACCGAGGGCAAAATCGAAGCCAGGTTCAACAACCTGTAAGAGCGATAAGATGTTGCGAATTTGCAGGGTTAACCACCCTGAATGCAAATTCATTGATGAAATAAGTATAGCACTTGAATGAAGAATCAAGAGAGATGCACTTACAAGCCCGGGATGCTCATTCACAGGCCAAAATCTACCACATTGGTAAACTACAGAAAGTGCGTTTCTCTTTTTCCCCGCCCCCCCAGAGAGATGCACTTACCGGCACGGAAAGTGCATTCACAGGCAAAAATCTACCGCATTGGTAAACTACCGGAAGTGCGTTTCTCTTTTTCCCCGGAATCCCCCCCAGAGAGATGCACTTACTGGCCCGGGATGCTCATTCACAGGCAAAAATTTACCACATTGGCAAACTGCCGAATGAATCAAGGTATTTGAACCTGCTCTCTGTCGAGAAAACCATAGTTGGTAAAGCGATAAGTTGTAACTCTATGGCATTCAGAACTGGGATCCTCTTCTACTTGCTGAACCCAACTTTGTCCGGGCTCAAGCCAAATCGTCTGACCCCATAGTTCAACCACAATTGCTCCTTGACGATATACGCTAAAAATTGTGCCCAATTGATACTTAATGGTATAAGGGAGCGACTGGATCATACTCAACTCGCTGCTGATGCCGCCACCCATTGCACCTTGATTGCGATCACCATCACCGATAAAGCCTATAATATTTGTGGCATGTTCGTCAGGTTGATCGGAAATCCCTGAAAAAGCATACAACTCACCCGATGAGTAATCGTATCCTGGAAAATCAATCATCGCAGCATCTGTACAATTTCCCGAACCGTCCCAGGTTCTCCAATACTCGACAAACAAATACTTGTCCACAGGCACTTCGTTTATTCCTTCCACGAAATCAGTAGCTGGGCGAAGCGTTGGGGATGGAGGAAGAGTTGTCTGTGTGGGTGACAGGTTTGCCGGAGCATCGGTAAATTTCGCGGGTTGATTGGGGGCTGGAACAGGTCCACAAGCTGCCAGTAGAATGAGTAAAATTACAGCCAGGTATTTAAACACACACATACTTCTCCTATCCATAGCAAATCAATCGCACATTCTTCTGCTGCATCAAAAGCTGCCCAAAGCTGTGCGTTGACCTGCTGGCGGGCGGCGTTTCCTACGGTGAAAATGTCTCATTCAGATTCTGCTTAACTTGACCAACATTTGGCTCCAAGCAAACGTGAATGTTTGGCTCGGAATTTGGAACAACTATAGTCTGTCCTAAAACAGGACCATTATCCGTGATTACATCAAGATGAAGTGGCTGAAAGTTGCACGATTCAGATTGAACCATAAGGACAGCCGCTGTTAGATCGAAAATCTCAGCAGTTTCAAGACCCCAGGTATTGAACATAATGTCGTAGAGATCTACAACCATATTGCCTTTATCATCACCTTGGCGCCATGGAAGGATATCTTCCTGACGTAATAGCACTTTGTTTGTGGCGTCAAGCGGTACCATATAAAGTTCCAAACCAGACTCGAATACTTCTTTTGCGGCTTGTGGGTCGGCTATGATATTCCACTCTGCAACTTGGTTATTAGAGTCACGAATCAGACCAGTTATGTTGCCGGGGACATACACCGCGCCACCCATGAAGTAAACAGCCGAAATATTACCCTTAATAGCCGGGTCAAGCTGGAGAGCCTGCGCAAGATTCGTAAAAGGTCCGCTCAGAAAAATAGTTACGGGTTCTGGAGCTTGATCAATAATTGAGACTGTCAAGTTAGGAGCATTCTGGAACGGATAAGTCTTGTCAGCATTCGGTAACGGATAATCCCAGAAATTGTCGCTTAGTTGACGTAACCAATCAGGGAAAGGCGTGCCTCCTACCAAAGGCATATCCTGTCCTGCGCCAAGAGGAATATCACTAATTCCAAAGTTATCCAGCAAACACCCTATATGCTGTATGTACAATTTGGGGTGGGCTTCACCATAAGAAATGGTTATAGCTTGAATAGATAGTTCTGGATAACTTAACAAATAAAGAAGCGCTGCCATCCCATCGCGACTGCCGTCATCGTCATAGAGCAAGAGCATTTTCTTGGACGATGATATGGTCTCAACAGTCTCGGCAGGAGTAGAGGAAGTAATTAGCGTTGATGTTGGCGGAACAGATGTGCATGTATCCGCTACAGTTGGATTGCTTGCAGGCGCACCGCTTACGGTAATCAAAGCCAACAACCCCCAGCCCACAACATTGGCTGCAATCCACCGACCAGCCTGGGACAATCGTCGCTGTAGGAAAAGCCATTGTGCGATCCCGATTGCCAACCCAATCACGAGAAACATCAGACTGAAATTCAGGAAACGGTTTGTCTGGTTCAACCAGCCAGGTATGAGAAACAGCAGCATTCCAAGTAGCCAGCCTCCCGTGGTAGCGGGCACCCACCATCCCATACGTGGCAGGTAACGGCGCAAAAACGCATATTGCAATGCGCCTGTCGCAAGACCGACCATGGGGAAAAAGGTGTAGGTAAACAAATAATCTTCCGTAATATGGCGCACCCCATTCACGTAGATGAAGTCACCGACCACCTGTGTAATTATGTTCAGGACGAGAAGATCAAGGAAAATGGCAAAGGGGATACATAAGAACGACAGAACGATCCAGATGGGATAAAAAAACCAGCTGGGTTTTTCGTTATTCGTGCTCATTCTGATGATCTCCTTTTGCTTTGCGTTATAGCTGCCCAACGAATTAAGGATAACATGGCGGAGGAGGGCAAAATCGAAGCCAGGTTCAACAACCTGTAAGAGCGATAATATGTTGCGAATTTGCAGGGTTATTCACCCTGAATGCAAATTCATTGATGAAATAAGTATAGCACTTGAATGAAGAATCAAGAGAGACGCACTTACAAGCCCGGAAAGTTCATTCACAGGCAAAAATCTACCGCATTGGTAAACTACAGAAAGTGCGTTTCTCTTTTTCCCCGCCCCCCAGAGAGACGCACTTACCGGCCCGGATAGTTCATTTACAGGCAAAATCTACCACGTAGGCAAACTACCGAAAGTGCGTTTCTCTTTTTCCCGGTACACCACCCAGAGAGATGCACTTACTGGCCTGGGAAGTTCATTCACAGGCAAAAATCTACCGGGTTGGTAAGCTGCAGAAAGTGCGTTTCTCTTTTTCTCAAGTGATGACATGGTTGATCCATGTGCCTATAGGATTAGATTATTGACAAATTGGGAGCAGGAAGAACTCAAAGCCAGAAAAAGCTCCTGAATCGTGCGACTCCCACACGTCGGCGGGTAGCAGCTTACGCCATTGTTGCGTTGTTTGCATGTCGATGCTATCAACCTGACATAGTCCCATCTCTGGTTATGTCCTCGGCAACATCAGCCAAATCATTCCCCAATTGATGCCCACGCCCAACGAATATGCGGACAATTGCCTGTGGAAGTTTTGCTGCATACAGCATAAGGTGGGCAAATGGTACTACTTCATCATCGCGACTATGGTACAAGAAGGTCCGGGGTATTGCCGGGAGCTTTGTGGCAAAGTCACCTGGTAAATTCATTTCGGGATAGTTCCAGTTTTCATCTCCACCAAAATATGGTGTAGCAAGCAGAAACAGGCCGGCAATAGATTTCTCGACCTGCTCCTCGCTAAGATATTTCAACAGAATCGAACCGCCCACCGAGTGTGCCACTAGAATGACTTGATCGTCTAGGGCAGACAACTCCATTGCAATTTGAGCTTTCCAATCCGCATACCCAGCGCTTTCTTCAAGTGGCATTTTCGGATAGCGCACCTCATAGGCAGCCCCCAAGGTGTTTTGCAGTGATGCAGCTAGAATTCCATCTTCCTCGTAAACGCCCTCTCCACCGCCGCCATGTATAAAGAGTATATGCTTGGTCATCTTGTTTCTCCTTAAAGGTACTACCTGTCTGCTGTTCAATGCTGTTGTTATCATGCCGCCTAATGTTTTGCATTACCGGCAAGGGCGGGAAATGGTGGCAAAGCCACCAGACGCCCGCGAAGCGTCCGCCGTTTGGGTCAGAGTCTCTGAAAGTGTGGGAGAATGCCCGCACTTATCCGGTGCACCACATCAGGATGGCGGACCATCATTTTTCCCGAAATGACACGTTCGGTGTCCTGAGAACACTGCGTTGGGCGGTTTTTATTGATAACCTAGTTTTATCAGGAGTTGTTCATATGTGCTGATAGATTACTCTCAACCCTGTTCCAAGTATGGCTTCTAATTCTAGAATATATATTTCTTTTAACGGACCGATATTTGGATTCATGGCTTCGATGGCAAATTTTCCGAAACCTTGATGCCAATCATAAACTAATTCATTTAATGAGCACGAATGCTTGCAGCAAGGAGTTAAGTATTTATCTAATTTAAATGTATCCTTATCAAAGTCAATGTGCATTTTTTCTTGCCACCAACCTGGTGGAAGTTCAGCATTGCATTTTGGACAGCTTATTCGATCTAAATTAGCTCCACAATCAAAAAAGGAAATATGTTCAGTGACAATTATTTTGACTTTGTCGGAATCAGGGGCAATTTCCAATAATCGCTTACGGGCGTTTTCTCTAAGGATTTCTTCAGGAATATAATTTGGTTCCTTTGGAATTAATATTATCCAATTATCAGACATAATCTCTCTTGGCGATTACCGCCCAACGAAATAAGGATTGATGTCCTTCGCTCCTCAGGATAAAATGGCGGAGGAGGACAAAATCAAAGCCATGTTCAACATACTGCCACATCATTCCTTCGTTCCTCAGGACAATGACCGAGTTGAAATAAGCCATCTAGGAAAAGATACCTGCTATTTGGAATTTAGGACACACCAATCATTTAAACCCAGGTTTTGCAGGCAGTAATACAGCCATTGTACAATCAAAGGAGAAACCAACGCAAGTCAGAAACATGGCAAAAAACGGTATAGACTTTTTTTTTGTCATCTTTTTTCCCCTTCTCAGGGTGTAATACCACTTCGACATAGCCAGTCACCCAACCACATCGGTTGCCTGCTACCTGGTAGCCTGACCCTTACTAGGACTGGACTCGCTACGCGACCAGTAAGCAGACGATGACTTTTCATGATACACCGCGCTTTATTGGGATTTATGTGTTGTACAAGATTTGCTGGCTAAAAAGGCTCTACCTGTCAATCAGATTTCTTTGTAGTGATCTTCTTTCCATCCAGGTTAAGAATGCCGGACGCATCCCGATGAGGTCCGCTAGTTTGTTTCACTGTAAATTCTGCGCCATTCAAAATTACATGCGCAATTGCTCTGGCATGCCCGGTACCCAGGCCATAATCTGCCTTAAGCCATTCAATAATCTCTTTATGTTTGGTCAAGTTCTTTTCCTTTGCCTCAGCAACAAATTCCTTAGGTGCTTTTCCTGTAATTTCTTCAACTTTATCTAAATATGCTTGAAATGACATAATTTTCTCCTGTTTATGATTAAGTGAGTAATTTAAATATTCTACGATAATTTCTGCTTGCTCGCTTTTGCAGAATGCCAGAACTTAGTCAGAACGGACGGTTTGCCCAAACCACCCCTTTTCGGTAGAGGGGATGAAAAAATGCTCATCTCACTCTCCTTTATTTCATTAAAATTGGTTATGAGCATCATATCTCGATCGGCAAAGTCTGTATTGTACAAAAACGACAACCGCTCAGGTCTGTTCTTATCGAAAATCGCGCAGCATCCCTTCAGCCGGTGCCCTTTCCTGTCTGGCAGTTCAAAACCTCGTACCAGGCTTGAAATGTCGTTTTGACAGAATGGCAATAACCCAGGTTATGAACAATGGGATTCCCACCAGAATGGAAAAATGATAACCCTGTACTGGTATCCCCGCCAGGAATTCTATTTCCCTTGCCGGAAATTCCAGCCCTGATAAAATGGCCGGGTAACTGGATCTGGAGAAAGTTAGTATTGTCGAGAACGTGAACAAACCCAACCATATTACCGAACCCCACCATGCCCACAATTGTCGCCGTAATGTTCCCCAGGTGATGCAAGCCAGGCATGCAATGGATATATCGAGTAAGACAATCCCTTGGATGCCATATCGAAAAACGCCAAATACTGGAAACATACCGTTGAACAGGAGTAGGATGTGTAGCATGATGATATAAAACAGATATAATGAACTCAATACCAGAAGGGGTATAGGCAAATCCTCAATCCAATAGTTCTTGCCATCTTTGCTCTCCAGGGTTCGTCTGGAATTTTTGCCCTGGTAAAACCGGATCAGCAATCCTGGAAATACAAAATAGGACAGTCCGAGAAAAAACAATGCAATCAAAGCAACTGGTAATGATAAGTTTTTGGATCCCGCTAATATGAAAAAGACCACGACAATCAAAGGCGCGCCGATCACCAACCATGCCCACAACAGGGTCAGAGAAAGCGTTCTGACCCATCGCCGCATTTTCAAATGTCCGTAACCTAAGGGTATGAACATCAGTGCAATGAGATAGTAACCAATAATTTGGCTGGCAATGTTACCAAACATGAAAGAACCGAATCTAAAACCTTCGTATTGAAAACGACCACCCTCTGAAAACAGGTAAAAGCAATACATTTCGAGTGGCCCCAGGAGACCGGTAAAAATACCACTTAATAGGAGAAGAACTCCAATGATAACGAATAATTGGCTCCGATCTTTGTAGTTAAAATCGCTTGTATCTGCATCCATACTTATTCCTCTCGCGATAGGTTGGTCGCCGCCCGCCCAACACTTTTTCTAACCCGTCCGGAAAAACGTTTACAGATAGAAACAGGAATTCAGGATCCTAAACATAAGAATTATCCTTTAAAGGAATTGAGTGATGCCATTTTCAGATAAAGAGTGACTGCCAAAAGTGAATTGCTTTTTCTACATCGTCTATATTAAATTCATCGGCGTCTAGAGCAACATTGACTGCTTGCGCGGGCCACATCCCGTCAATGGGTTTCAAAGTTTGTTCGGCCATTTCAGTATAGATCGCGAACTTCTCGTGACGATTGGTTGTGGCATGATAAGCCTCAAATAAAGCCAGATATTTCGGGTCGTGTTCTCGCCAGTATGAGAAAGCCATCTTCTCACCTTGCCAGGGAATCCGCCGGACAATAAAGTAATCCCAGAGTACTTGTGTCAGACTGTAGTGTAGGCGAAAATCAAGCACAAGGTGGTATGCTGGATCGTCGCACGCCAGATAACGCTTATTCTGTTGGTAATTGTAGTGAATACCATGCACGGCTCGGTCGTACACTTCGCTGTCACTGGGCTTCACCAGCCATTCTCGGTCAGCAAGCATAAGCTGCGCTTGGCGAATGCGTCCGTCTCTGTCATGGATGACTTCACCGGTCTTCAAACGCTCAACTAACGCTCCTTCCTCAGCCGTCTTGGCTCTCTTGTATTGGCCGCTTACAATCTCAGAAATAAGGGTAGTGTGCGCAAAAAGAACATCGGTTAATCGTCCGTCGATAGTGGTAAGAATCACACGCAGCGGAACAGGCATCTGTGACAGAACAACAAGCAAATCATAATCACTGTGCTCATGCAGTTCACGTGCTCTGGTTGACCCCAAAGTAAGCACACCTTCAACGGCGCGATTACGGGAAAGGTGCTTGAGAACCTCATCTAAAGACATACTATTGCTTTGAGAGAGTATAGGTTTAATCATATATCTTCCTTCGTATGCTTTCATCTCAGTTTTGGAAAAAACATGTTGGTCTTTTTACGATATTCACCATACTCCTTCTCTGCCAACATCATTAGATAGTTCTCTTCGGCGCGTGCTTGATGGTATACCGCAACCCAGCCTATCAAACCAATCAGCGGTAACCAAATGCCGGTAAACAGGAACAAGGCGATGTTAAGCAGGGCTTCCGACGCGTACCGTGGATGACGCATTAATCCGTATGGACCTTGTGTCGCCAGGATGAACTGATGAGGTGGAACCTTGTATAAGGGCGTATAGTTGGGATTGAATACCATCGCGAAAAAGCCCCAGATTTCGTCAATCACAAACAAAATGCTTCCAGCAACATTTACCCAAAGAGGCAAACTCACTTTTACCGGTGCCAGGTAGGGGTCTATTGACGATGATAGTGCATCTATGAGCAGAAGAATTATCGTGATGATATTGACTATAAACACAAAAAGCACACCAACTTTTGATGGAAGTGTTCCCGGTGGCTTTGCTGAGAGGGATTCGCTGGAAAGGAATACCTTGGAAGGGCGTGTCAGGTGTCTGCCTCTTATTAGAAACCTGTTGATGCTATACAACACAAAGAGCGTAGCCCATGTCATAGCAACGATCAATAACTTGGTTTGACTTGTCATTGAACTTCCTTGATGAAATTAAGTATAGCACCGTTGGTTTTTGTACAAAATACGCTGGTCGTATCGCCTGTATGGATAATCAGGATAAAATTTCACCGGAGTTCATTAGAGAGAACCCGGTAGCAAAATTTTGATTCTCGAAAATAAAGATAATGGATCCGTTCTTGTTCAAAAAATTAGGTGTTTTGATGGATGAGATTTCGGCAGATTGTTTGACACGCTTGCGTCGCTCACGTTGCTCGGATGTAAAACCTTTCTGATTGATTTCATTCGGAAGTACATTCCCCAAAATCAGGCAGAGGATACTTAAGGCAATGCTTATATAAAAGATCATTCCCAATTCTCCAAAATATTTTTTATCCAAAATAGCACCCAAAAAAAGAACAGCGATTGCGAGAAATCTGAATAGTATTTTTAGGAACTCTGTGCTCATCTTGACCTCAATCGCCGTGTCACACTCCTGGCATAAGGGAAATGAAAATAATAACATCGTTGTCCCTTTGGAACCGGTAGCAATGGATTTATTTATAGACCAGTTCATTCCTGGGCCTGGCGCATTACCGCACATGACGCAGACATTTGGACAACTGTAACTGGTAAGGTATGGAACTTTGACCTTAATAGCCATAATAATCTCCTGAAAGCTTACATATTCTCATCATCTGCTTGGCTCAATTACTAATTATTCGGGCTTCCTTTTTAGGGAAATTAAATATTTCCTGGTAGGTGGTTGATATAATGAAAATTTGTGGATTATCCACCCTGAGCGCAAAATTATTGACAAAATCAGTATAACATTATTGAATTCTTTTTCAAGAGATAAAATGGGTGAAAAAAGCTTAACCGACAAGGTTAATAGGTGAGTCGATTTGCATATGATTAACCCCGCGCGAAAAATTTTCATTAGTCCTCTCAAGGTTGGTCCTGAAACCTTGCCCTTCCCTGTGCACCTCCTGAAAAACTCAGCACTATCACTTTATTACTTCCTATTTCCCAATTCCCAGTCCCTTTTCCCCTTCCCGGAATTGTCTATACAACCTGCCTTTTTGTGCAATATTTGTCTGGACAACCTGCCTATTTAGGCAGGTTGTCAAATAACAGAAACCTTGTCATACTCTATCTGATATTTAGGTCACAAATTCTAAAAAGGAGTGCGAATGACCCGGAACATTAACCCGGTAAACCAGGCATCCCCAATCTGGCACCACCACCTGCACCCCGTTATTGAAAAGAATTCCAGCGGGCCTCTGCCAAATACGCAAAGAAAAGTCAGGAATACTTTCATTTCCCATTTCTGCTTCCATCTCTTCCGCATTACTCAGTACTCATTACTTCTCTTCCCCAATTCCTGGTTCCAAATTCCTTACTCATTCGTTACATATTCGTCACCCATTCGTTCCAAAACGAATACAGCACATTAACAACCACATAAAGCCTATCTCTGCCGCCGCCGTCCGCATCTTGGGTTTTCGGTGAAAAATACATTCGTTCCGATTGGATTTTTTCTCTATAAATAACGAATGAACGAATACCGCGAAGCGCTCCGACGCGCCGGTGCAAAGCGAAGAGCCGAAGCGGATGGGCTCCCAGACCCACCCGGTACCATCCGGGACGATTCCAGACACATCGTGTACGGGCGAAGCATTTGCAGGTGAGTGTAGATCTGAACCCAGAAGGTCTTTTGCAAATGCTTCGCCCTTCCGCTCACCCAACGTAGGAACTTCTCAGTCTTGCGTCATGGACCCAAAAGTCCTTCCCGCTTGTAGGGAGGGCGAATCCCCAGCCCCTCCTATACACAAATTTTCCGCGCTACCCGGATTACGTATAATGGAAGAAACGCACAGCAAAACTGAACTCATTACTCAAAACTCATTACTCATCCCTTACTTCCAACTATCCCCGGAGACCCAACCCATGACAATGCCAATCATACTCCTCCTGATCATCCTGATTGCTGCGCTGGTCTTGTTTATCTTCGAGTGGGTACCGCCGGATGTGACCGCATTGGGAGTAATGCTCGCGCTGGTTGTTCTGGGATTGGTGCCCCTGGAGCAGGCATTTGCCGGCTTCGGCAGCGATACCGTGATGCTGCTCCTGGGCATCCTGATTATGACCGCCGCGTTGATGCGTACCGGCGTGGTTGAAGTGGTCAGCCAGAAACTACTGCAATTCACCGGCAAACGCCCTGGCAGTTTACTCCCCGTGACCATGCTCGCGGTTGGGGGATTGAGCGCTTTCATTAATAATACCGCGGCGGCAGCCTTTTTCCTACCAGTCATCCTCGGGCTCAGTCAGCGTGTAAAAATGAGCGCGTCGCGTTTATTGATGCCCATGGCATTTGCCGCGATTTTAGCCAGCTCGGTGACGCTGATCAGCACTTCAACCAATGTCGTCGTCAGCGGGTTAATGACTCAGGCTGGCTTGCCGCCTATCGGAATGTTTGAGCTGACACCGGTAGGGTTACCGGTGCTCCTGGTGGGGGTCCTGTATATGGTCTTCATCGGGCAGCGTCTGATTCCGGATCACCCGACACAGGAAACACTGACTGAGATGTTCGGCTTGCGCCCTTACCTGGCCGAATTGCGTATTTTGCCCGGTTCAACACTCGACGGCCGCACCCTGGCCCAATCCGGATTGCGCAACAAATTCGATCTGACGGTACTGGCGATCATCCGCGAAGGTCAACGCAATCTCTACCCGGGTGCCGATGCCCTGTTGCAAACCGGCGACGCGCTGTTGGTGGAGGGTCCATCGGCGGAAATCTTAAAAATCAAGGATGCCGGCGGGATTGATATCCAGGCTGACGCCAAGTTTACCGATGTGGACCTGCAGGGTGATGGAATGCGCCTGGCCGAGGTAGTCCTTCTGCCGCGCTCACCCTTTATTGGGCGTACACCTAAGGGGTTGCAGATGCGCGAGCGCTATCAAATTCAAGTGTTGGCAATCAATCGCCGCACCGGGACCGTTCACTCGAAAATTGCCGCCACACGTTTACAAATGGGCGATGTCCTCCTGGTTCAGGGCAATACCCAGCAGATTGCCAATCTGCAAGCAGAAAATACATTCGATGTACTCGGGTTGGTGGATGCGCAGCGTTTCAATCGCCGGCGTGCCTGGATAGTCTCGGGGATTTTCCTCGGGGCGCTGCTCCTGGGGACGTTGAAACTTGTCTCCCTGCCGGTAGCCATGTTATTGGGAGCGTTGCTCATATTTATCACGCGTTGTATTACGCCGGATGATGCCTACCGCCAGGTGGAATGGAAGGTGCTTATTCTGATTGGCAGCATGTTGGCGCTCGGTGCGGCCATGCAGTCCACAGGTACAGCCGCATTCCTGGCTGAACAATTGACGGCGCTGGTCGGGTCATGGAATCCCCTGTGGCTGCTCACCGGCTTCTTTGCGCTGACTGTGCTGCTGACCCAGCCTATGTCCAATCAGGCCGCCGCCGCCGTATTGATCCCTGTGGCCTTGCAAACAGCCGTCCAATTGGGCTTGAATCCCCGCACCTTCGCCATGATGATTGCCATTGCCGCCAGCACCTCCTACCTCACCCCGCTCGAACCCGCCTGTCTGATGGTATACGGTCCAGGGCGTTACCGCTTCAAGGATTTCCTCAGGGTCGGCGGCTTGCTCACGCTGCTTGTATATCTGATGGCAATCGTCCTCACCCCCATGCTCTGGCCGCTGTGATGACGTTTTTTCGTAGATAACGCACCATTCCACATCATCAGTCATCCTGTCCGAAGCCAACGGAATTATTGTAGGGTGACGTTGGATGGGATCGGGAAACCGGACCCATATCAAGGAAAACCCCTGTTCAGATTTAACCATCCAACGCACCATCGTGCTCATCTTCAATTAACCCATCTGGGATCAATTAACACAATCATCTCTTTTCACCCACACTCATTTGTGCACTTCGTGTAAGCCGTTCTTTACAACATTCTCTACGAACTTTCTTTATCGATTAAAATAAAGCAGAACTTCATCCCATTTCCCGGCAGGAATCATTCATGCAAAAATTCAATTGGATTAACAAAAAAGGATTGGCCAATTGGGCTGCTCTACCCGGAGCAGCTATTTTCCTTTACCAACTTTTTCAATTTGTCCAATCGATGCGCTCCTCCCTCGATGAAGGCATCTACCTAGTAAAAGGCTTTTGGATGGCCACCGGAGTATATGCGCCCTACCAGCCGTATGGGTTCTGGATGAACAAAATGCCCTTATCCTTCCTTATCCCCGGTTGGATACAGGCCCTGTTTGGGCCTGGCCTGTTAACCGCGCGCATCTATGCTTTCATCCTCGCCCTGCTTATTATGCTGGGTGTCTGGCTGATCGCGCGCCGCATATCCGGTGGTTGGGTGGCCGCTTTGCTGGTGTGGATCATGGCGCTCAACCCGGTGGGGATCAAAATGTACAGCCAGGCCACCTCTCAGCCGTTGGTAGCTTGTATTCTCGTCTGGACCTTGTTCTTCCTCATCGGCGCAAATCGCAAAACCTGGCAGATTTTTCTGGGCAGCGTACTTGCCGGCATACTCGTCCTTACCCGCGAGAATATGGTTTTTGTCCTGCCCTTTCTGGTGCTGCTGATATTCTGGCAAAATGGCCGCAAGGCGGGCTGGTATGCCGTACTGGCGATGGGTCTGGTGCTGTTGGTTGGGCACGCCGTCTTTTACCCGGGGATCATCACCAACTGGGTCAAGTGGATCCCTCGCTCCATCACCCCATTTTTGGATGCCTACCGGATAGAGAACATGAAGTCGACGGTTTATACGCAGCCCAATCAGGCTTTCACTATCCTTTCTGTGGTTGCCCAGACTATTGGCTGGCACACGCTCGCCATTCTCGGTCCGGCAATCCTGTGGTTAACCATACCCCTGAAAAGGTTCAATGTCCGCAATTACCCGGATCAATTGAAAACGGCGCTGATCCTCTCGGTCATGTTTATCGTCCTGTTTGCGGCGCATGCTTGGGCATCTCTGGGAAATAATTACTGTGTATACTGCTTGTCCGAATATGTGGCTTTTTTCTCGCCGCTCGGTCTGCTCATCATCGCTGCCCTCCTGCCCCAGGTGGATCTTAAACATAACGGATGGTTAACCCGTTTTTCGCTTCTCATTTTGCCTTTGGTCAGTGCCTTTTTGGGGTTTGGCGCTTACACTGGCTTTCGCGGCATTCCAAACTTTAACCGCATGAATGATTTGTTCTTCTTCATGAAAATACCCTGGGTGCGCGAGGGCAGGTTGGTCTTTGGCGAGGTGGAATTGTGGTCTTTGGTCGCCAATAAGTTTGGGTTTAGCTTTGCGGAACTGCGAGTGGATATTTTCCCCATACTTATTTCGGTCTTATTAGGTTTTTTGATAGGCATTACCATTCTGCTTATCGGCCGGCTGGTGTGGAGGCTGTGGCTGTCCCGCCGCTATCAATTGCGTTATCCGCTTTTTCAATGGGTTTTGCTGCTGGTCATTCTCTTACTCCTGGCGCCAACCTGGGTCCTGGGCGGTGGGCAATATACCTATGATTGCACCCGGGACACCTTGCAATCCACCATAGACTTCGGTCACTCGCTGGCTGCTCAGGTGGGTACCGCTAAAACGATCTATTGGGAACAGAACAAAATTTCTCAGGTTGTTTTGCTTTATCTGGATTCCCCCAGCATCTTTCCGCCGCAAATGAACGGGGTATATTCTTTCCGCCTTGGCGATAATACCGACGCATTGTTACGTATGGGATACTGGAATGAAGAATTACTTCAACGCTGGTTGAAAGAAGCGGATATTATCATCTTGAAATCTGATTCCACTATCCTATCCACCCCGCAGGATTTTAACTTGCTGGCAGAATTGCAGCCGGCGTATGGTTGTTTTGATCAAAGTACAACCATTAAGGTATACGATAATCCACATTAGCCGTTGATCAATGGTTTTACCACCAGGTATTCGCGATGCCAGTTTATCAATCAGTGCTTTGCGAAACGCAGAAACAACAGAAGAAAGGCTCCATTTCGTTGATTCCCTCCTCGCTGATTCAAAAAGTTTGGTAAACTTCCTTATGGATGTGATTCAAGTCTGTTTAGGCTGGGCTACCAATTCCATTAATTTATTCCTGTGGCGGGGACCAATCAATTCCAGATTTTTGCGAGGAAGCATGAATATTTCCATAGTCATTCCGATTTACAACGAAGAAGAAACCATCCCCATGTTATATCAGGCCGTTTGGGAAGCGATGAAACCCATTGAGCGCACCTGGGAACTGATTTTAGTGGACGACGGTAGCAAGGATACCAGTTTTGCAGAACTGGAGAAAGTGGTAGCGCTGGATCCCGAGCATGTACGTGTGGTTGGTCTGCGCCGAAATTTTGGGCAAACAGCCGCCATTGCCGCCGGAATTGACCATGCGACTGGTGAGATCATTGTCTTAATGGATGCCGATCTGCAAAATGACCCGGCGGATATTCCCTTGCTTCTGGAGAAAATTGATGAAGGTTATGATGTGGTTAGTGGTTGGCGAGCAAAACGCAAAGATACCTTTATCACGCGCACATTGCCTTCCATGCTGGCCAATAAATTGATCTCTACGGTAACAGGGGTGCATTTGCATGATTATGGTTGCACCCTCAAAGCCTACCGCCGCGAAGTCATCACCGGATTTAAATTGTACGGAGAAATGCACCGCTTCATCCCCGTCTTTGCTAATTCGGTGGGTGCAAAAATCATTGAGATGCCGGTGCGCCACCATCCACGCCGTTTTGGCAAGGCGAAATATGGACTGGAACGTACAATCAAAGTGGTGCTGGATTTGGTAACAGTTAAGTTTTTAAGTTCTTATGCCAATAAACCCATTTATTTGTTTGGTGGCACAGGTGCCGTATTAATGATCCTTTCCGGATTGGTGATGCTCTTTCTGTTCTTTCGTCGAATTTTATTCTCCATTTCGGCCTTCGAATCCCCTTTATTTATGATGAGTTCTATGTTCTTCATCCTTGGTTTTCAGTCCATTTTGATGGGGTTAATCGCCGAGTTATTGGCGCGCACCTACCATGAAGCCCAACATAAACCCACCTACACCGTTCGTAAACGGATTGGTGTGGATACGCCGGACATGACCCGGAATTAGGATTGTATTTTGCGTATTCTGGTATTAACCCACGAATATCCGCCCATTGGCGGGGGCGGCGGAAAAGTTGCCCAGGACCTCAGCCGCGGGTTTGTTAAGGCTGGTAATGAAGTACTGGTTCTGACAGCGCAGTATGCCGGGCTAGCCAGTCTCGAAGACGATGCCGGTGTGCGCGTCCAGCGTATTAATTCCTGGCGTTCTAAGCCCTTTCAAGCCGGTATAAAGGCTTTAGGGGGTTATCTGCTTCTGGGAACAGTAGTGAGCATGCGCCTGATCCGCTCCTGGAAACCGGATGTCATTCATGTTAATTTTGCTGTACCAGCCGGGCCTATTGGTTGGATATTAAGCCGGCTGTACGGTATTCCATATGTGATTACTGCTCATTTGGGAGATGTTCCCGGAGGAGTGCCTGAAAAGACCGACCGCTGGTTTCGCTGGATTTTTCCGTTTACCCCGCTCATCTGGAAAAAAGCCGCGGCTGTTATCGCGGTCAGTGAATATACCCGGCAACTGGTGTTAAAACATTATCCGGTTACGGTAAATGTCATTCCCAATGGGGTCAATCTGGGGAAAATGCAAGCCGAAAATCTGCGGATAGGCGATCCGCCACGCATCGTCTTTGCCGGTCGATTCATGGAACAAAAAAACCCATTGGGGTTAATTGCTATTTTGGCCACGATCAAGCACCTTCCCTGGCGTTTTGTGATGATCGGCGATGGTCCATTAAAACCGGCAGTGGAAGCGGCTATCCAGGAAGCAGGTTTGGCAGAGCGTTGCCAATTGACCGGATGGGTCTCTCCTGAGGAAGTGCGCCAGTATTTTCTGGAGAGTGACCTGCTCTTAATGCCCTCACTTTCCGAAGGGTTACCGGTGGTGGGGGTGCAGGCCTTGTCTGCCGGCCTGGCGCTGGTAGTTAGCCGTATTGGTGGCTTTCTGGACCTGGTGGATGAAGGTCAAAATGGCTACCTCCTGCCGGCTAATCGGATGGAAAGCTGGACTGAGGTGTTGAGTGAACTGTTGGCACATCCTGAGGAGTTGCTGGCAATGCGCCGATCCAGTCTGGCGATGGCGCAGCGTTTTGATCTTGATACCATTGTGACGCAGTACTTGGCCGTTTTTGAGAAATTCGCTCGCCGTTGATTGGGCCGGTTTTCCCAGGATTGGCGATATAATATACAGGTGCTGGCGAAGAAGCCGAACAAATTAATGTATCCTTGATTTGAAAGCAATCAATCCTTAATGATCAGATCCGCAAAAAAAAGATCGTGGGCTCGCTTTCTGCGCCCGATAGGCACTATTTTAAGCCTGGCCTTATTGGTATGGCTGATGGCGTGCCAGGATTGGTCGCTGGTGTTGGTCTATCTCAACCGCTTACCTTGGAGCTTGCTGCTTGCTGCCTTAATGTTCTATGGAGTCGGCCAGGTTCTTAATGCTTTGCGCTGGTATATTCTATTACGCGCCCAATCGGTGCCGATCCGCTTTGTCGATACCCTTAAAATTGTGTTGGTTGGTGCGTTTGCATCCAATTTTTTACCTTCCACCATCGGCGGGGATGTGATCCGGTTGGTGAATATCCAGCCATATACGCGTAATGAAGGACTCAGTCTTGCCTCTTTAATATTAGACCGCCTTGTGAATATGGTCGCTTTTGTTACCGTTCTGCCAATCTCATTTCTTACCATTCCGCTGCAGCATATATCCTTGCCGGATCTTGCTTTTGGACTGGCCATTCCGGGTATGGACAAATTGAAGCTATTGCTGCGAAGAATCTTCAAACAGTTTTTAGATGCCTATCACTTATGGGCCAACCAACCTGCTACCGTCTTTCTGGCGTTCGTCGTATCCTGGTTCTCCATTTTTGTCATCTTTCTTGGTTCCTGGAGCCTGCTTACCGGCCTGGGAGTACAGGTCACGCTTTGGCAGGTGATGGGGGTTACCGCCTTGACCTATTTTGTGACACTTCTGCCTATTTCAATTAATGGCATCGGTTTGCGTGAGTTCATGATTACCACACTATATGTTTTGCTGGGCGCTGGCGTGGAACAGGCAACCATGATGGCTTTAATCTCTCGGTTTCTGATGATGGCTGTTACGCTGCCGGGTGCAGTCTGGCTGGGGGAGATGTCCCGTATGGTAGAGAAGGCCGGCGCGAAAATCTCCGCACCCAATGGGGAGTAAGTCCACAGCCCCAGGTAATTTCCAGCTTCCAAATTGTTCCTTCTTCCCATTGAAAAAAATCCCCTTACCAGCTAGAATTAGTATGGAAGCACAACAAACTCAAGAAGGATGTATCCCTTATGGTGCAAAGAAAACAAACCGCTGATCAATCGACCGTCCGCCGTCATAATACAGTCATTGTGCTGGATGTAGTCCGGCGTTTTTCTCCTTTATCGCGGGCGGAGATCGCCGCCAGAACCGGATTGAACCGCAGTACGGTTTCCAGCATTGTGCAATCACTCCTGAACCGGCGTTTTCTTATTGAAACGGATTACCAGGAAGACCGCATTGGCCGTCCTGGTTTATCGCTTACTCTCAATCCCCAAGGTGGTTTTGCCGTAGGTTTGGAGATTAATGTGGATAGCATTTCCGCTGTTCTGGTAGACCTGACGGCGCATATTGTTGATAGGGTTGAGATTGAGGCACAGCCAAACTGGTCTCAGGCTGATACGTTGCGGGAAGCTTCCCAACTCGTCGACACGATGTTGCATCAGGGGCAGCATATCAGTGAACATTCTCTGGGTATCGGTATCGGTTTACCCGGAATAGTGGATACGAATAGCGGCGTTCTGGTGTTTGCTCCAAACCTTGGCTGGCGGGATGTCAATATTCAGGAATATTTCAAGGAAAAATTTCACATCCCGGTATATGTTGAAAATGAAGCTAACTGCGGCGCGTATGGCGAATATCGGTTTGGCGCTGCCCGGGAAACAAACAGCTTTCTGTTTCTCAGCGGTGGGGTTGGTCTCGGCGGTGGGGTGATGATTGATGGTGCATTATACCGTGGCAGTCAGGGCTATGCCGGTGAGTTTGGTCACATGGTCATTGACCGCGGCGGAGCCTTATGCAATTGCGGGCGGCGCGGTTGTTGGGAAACAGCAGTCGGGCCGCGCGCTGTATTGGACAATGTGCAGAAACGCATTCAATCCGGCGCGGTGAGTGCCCTTAGTGAGATGGTCAATAACAATCTGGCTGCATTGAAATTCAGCCATGCCTGCTCCATGAACACCTCCTACCGGTAGCCATGCAGGTAGTGCAATCAGAGAAGGTGGTGAAACAAGCCAATCAACTACGCATCATCGCCTCTAGCCAGGGCAAGGACGCCAGTTTGATGGGTGCCGCCGCCCTGGTGCTGGATAATGTTCTGCAAAGCCCGTTTGATTAGCAATGGGGGGGCCATGATGGCCCTCCCTTTTAGAAATTACCTCTACATCCAGGCAACCTAAGGAAAGTCATTATTATCTGAAGAGGTGGGAGAATTTTATGACGCAATTGATATTCAGGAAACCGATATTCTTTTTGCTTATTTTCACCATTCTGATAATTGTTGTATTGGCAATATTATTTGGGATCAAAGCTCAGGATAATAAACTGGTAAAATGTCTGCCAATTCAGGCAGGTTTGGAATATCTGAAATCACAAACTAATCCAGATATCGGTTTATTAAGAGAAGCTCCATTCGCTGCACCCCACATATATTGGCTTAACAATGATAATTCATTGGCTGCCTATACATTCTCACAGTTGGGTATTTCTTCCCTGGGCTCAGAAATTACCCAAAAAGTCCAGCAATACGGTGAAAATTCCAATGATTTTATCGAAGTTGTTTGGGGAGAATCGATTACCTTTCCACCACATGTTGCCACTTCGGTCTTGTTAATGCAGGTTGGACAGGCAGAGATCTGGCAGGAAATGCATAATGAAGGTCCCGTTTTTGAAGATTGGGCTGAATATGCCAACCTAGGTTTTCTAGGCGCGCTGAATACTGAGAATCAGGGAGAACACCAGGAAGCAGTGAGAATTTTTGAAAACACAATGCAGCTGTTCGACAACACCGGATTCAAGGATAAATCGTTTAATAGCATATATGAGACCTATAAATTGGCACTGGCCTTATATACCGCTGGAAAAATCAATGTAGAATACGCAGACCGGGTTACCTTACAGAAAATTCTGCTAAAAATGCAAAATAGTAATGGTGGGTTTCATACCCATTACGACTCATCGTTTGCACCGACTGGAGATACAAATACGGAAACGACAGCGTTTGCACTTTTAGCATTATCTGCGGTTGTCTGTGAACCTTAACTATTTTTGATAGTTGTAGATTCTGTCTCCCTTTACTTCCCAGATCTGGGTGGCATAACCTTCAATAAAATAGCGATCATGCACAATCGCTAACACGGTGCCATCAAACTGGGTGAGCGCTTGCTCAAAGCGGGTACGCGACGGAATATCCAGATGATTGATTGGCTCGTCTAGAATCAGAAAGTTACAGCCCGAAGCCACCAGGCAGGCCAACGAAAGCCGTGCCCGTTCCCCGTAAGACATGTTCTCTACCAGGTTAAATACATCGTCACCGGTAAACAGAAATTTGGAAAGAAAGCTGCGCAGCTCGGTTTCATTCATTGCGGCAATTTTACGTAGGGTTTCGACGGCATTCAAACCGGTTTCCAGTTCTTTTTGTTCCTGAGTCATATAACCAAATTGCACATTACTGCCCAGGCGAAAACTGCCGCCTAGTGCGGGTATTTCGCCTGTTATGGTTTTGACCAGGGTGGTTTTTCCGCAGCCGTTCGGGCCGATTAGTGCTACCCGTTCGCCATAACGCAGCACCATGTTTAAGTCGTTTAATAATACCAGGTCGCCGTATCCCACTGAAAGGCTATCCATCACCAGTACATCCCGCCCACTGGTAGTCAGGTCGCTGAAATCCACCCGCATTTGCCAGGTGCGTGCTGGTTTATCGATCTTCTCTTCCGTCAGCATTTTCTCAACCCGCCTCTCGATGTTTTTGGCTTTTTGAATGACCTCCTTGGTACGATTGGCAAAAAAGCCGATACTAAAACCATCCGTGTTTTCCGGATCGGTCTTGCCGCCCTTCCGGTATTTCGCCTTTGAGCGCATATCACTGGCGGCATGCTGCAGGCGTATGATCTCATCCTGCTGATCTTTAAAAGCTTGCCATTGTTTTTCGCGTTCATTTATTTTTTGTTCCAGGAATTGGTTGTAATTACCGATGTACGCTTTGACCTCATGACTGTGTTCATTTAATTCCAGGATACCATTCACACAGTGATCCAGAAAGGTTCGATCATGTGAAACAATCAACACAGCACCGTGGAATTGATTGAGCCAATCCTCCAGCCAGCGCAGCATGTCAATATCGAGATGGTTGGTTGGTTCATCCAACAATAATAGCTGCGGGTTGCTCAGCAGGATCCCCGCCAGCATCAGCCGTGTTTTTTGCCCGCCGCTCAGGTGGGATACCTGCGTCTCAGGTATGATATTACCCAGGCCTAACGCTTCTAGAATTGCCGGTGCTCTGGTTTCACTTTGCCCAGCCAGTTCCAACTCTGCCAGAATTTGATCATAGCGCCGTTGCAATTTTTCGTTCTCATTTTCCTGCATCATACGTTCGGCCAGTGTACTCAGTTCGTTGGTTAAAAAATCCAGGTTACCGCTTTGCGTATCGATAAAATTTGCGATTGTTGCTTCGGGTTCAAATACAAATCCTTGCGCTAGGTACCCAACCCTTAAATTGGATGGCGTAAAAACGAAGGAGCCGGAATCTGCCTGTTCGTCACCAACCAGAATACGCAGCAAGGTGCTTTTACCAGTGCCGTTGATGCCAACCAATCCCCAGCGTTCGCCAGGGTTTAGTGAAAAATTGATGTCCTTTAAAACGGGTTCTAATCCGAAAGATTTAGAAACGTGGTGTACTGAGAGCATATAACCTGCCTTGATAGTTGCAGCCCTTATGTGTTAAACAAAGGGCAAACCTTCCCGGTACTGTGCCGGGTACAGTTGGGCGTCGAAGCCCTTACATTCGGATCAATTAGCGGTTATCTGTCATTCCGTCTTCTAAACCTCATCTCATAAAATTCGTGGTCACTGCCCGAACTTAAAGCTATGTGTATCAGGCTGTACCTGAATGAATTGTACTGCTTTTCTCGCGTTGCTGCCAGGAATATCGGATAAAAAGTCCCTGGTCATCTGGCGGGTATTTTGAAAATAATCCGCTAATCAACCACCGGTTCAGGTGCGTATTCGGCGAAGATTGATCTTGCCAGTGGGAACCCAATCGTTACCGGGTGGTTGCCAACCCGAATCGTGATTGTCTGATTGAAGGTCAGTACTTCCTCCACGGTTACTACTGTGTTAATCCCGATCAGGTTTCTCTCCAAAAAATCGAGTACTTCCGGCTGCTCTTCTGCCAATTCGTGAATCCGCCGGATGATGATGTGATCGCCTATTTGAAATAGATGAATGGGTATCCAATCTTTAACCAGGTCTTCATTGCCCGGAAGGGGATTACCGTGTGGGCATAACGTTGGTTGGTTGAGTTGATCCAATAAGGCGGCTTCCAGTTCATCAGATATGGCATGTTCCATCTGATGTGCTTCTTGGTGAACTTTAGACCAGGACAACATACGACTTAACATCCATTCGGCCAGCATGTGGCGGCGCATGACACTACTGGCTGCTTCAAGCCCTTTGGGAGTCAATGCTGTCCCACCAGGTAATTCCATAGAGATCAATCCATCCCGCAGCATGCGCTTCAAAGTGTTGGTCACTGTTGGCTGTGAAACGCCCAGCAGAGCTGCCAGGCGCACGCCAGAAATGATTTCACCATCGCGTTCCAGAATATAGAGAATTCCTAGGTAGTCTTCAATAGTCGGACTGATTTTTTCAATCATAAGGGTCTATTCCCTCCAATGTATGACAACTGTCAGGGCAACACTATGACAATTGTATGGTATACTAACAATGATTATTAGTATATACTAATACAAGGATTTATTATTATCTTATACATTATATCCCGACGTACAATATCGTCAAGGAAAGGTCCATATGCAATCAACGATCCCATTATCCTCATTGAAATCGGGAGAACAGGCAGTAATTCGAAAACTCGAATCTGGTAAAATGCTGGTTGCCCGGTTAACCTCGTTGGGCTTTACCAATGGAGTGGCCATTGAAATGAAGCAAAACTACGGACACGGTCCACTAGTGGTTTCGGTGCGTGACACACGCATAGCCTTGGGACGAGGTGAGGCTGCCGCTATCCTGGTTGAGAGAGGTGAGGCATGAGCGATTGTCATAGCACCGAAAAACAGCAGTTGCATGCTGCTTTGTTGGAAAAAACGGTAACTATTGCGTTGGCCGGTCAACCCAATATGGGTAAGTCAACTTTGTTTAATCTGCTTACCGGGCTCAACCAGCATGTAGGTAACTGGCCAGGAAAAACTGTTGAAAAAAAAGAAGGGGTTTTTAACTATCAGAATGAAAAGATACACCTGGTTGATTTACCAGGGACTTACAGCCTTACTGCTCATTCTCCAGAAGAGGTGATCGCCCGTGAATATATCATCCGCGAAAAGCCTGACCTGGTAATAGCTGTTGTCAGTGCCGCTAATCTGGAACGAAGTTTATACCTGGTATCTGAATTGGTAGCCCTTTCTACCCCGCTGATCGTGGCGCTCAATATGATGGATGTTGCCAGGCAGGAAGGCTTTGAAGTAGATGTTCACATATTGGAAGCTGCTTTAGGTGTACCGGTTGTGCCTTTGGTGGCCTCAAGGGCGGAGGGCGTGAAAGAATTATTGACAATCGCTTCTCAGGTGATCAGTGGCACGCTAAAAACACAACCACGCAAGCCGGAAATCAGCGCTGATCATATACATGTCCAGGACATGGTTGAGCACCTCATCCATGGATTGGTACCTGAATCATATCCACTGGAATGGACGGCCCTGAAACTATTGGAAGGTGACACTGAAATTGCGCGTATGATGCAGTCTCAATTACCGTTGGAACGTTGGGAGATGGTGCATCAAATTCTCAAAGAGCATGAAGATGCCAACCTTGCGATTGCTTCAGGTCGCTATGAATGGATTGAACGCATGATGCATGCTGCCGTTCATCGTCCCAAACTTGGGCAAATCAGTGTGACTGACCGTCTGGATCGTTGGGCCACTCACCCGGTGTGGGGGTTGGTTATTCTAGCAACGGTTCTGGGCTTGATCTTTTGGGTTACCTTCACCATTGGTGCACCCTTACAAGATTGGTTGGATGGTTCTATTGTTGGACCGCTAGGGGCATTGGCTGCTGGTTGGCTGGTAAATACGCCTTTCTGGGTGCGCGGTTTGTTTGTAGATGGCATAATCGGCGGGGTTGGCTCAGTTCTCACCTTCTTACCAATTATCATGATCTTCTTTGGCGCTTTCGGTTTACTGGAAGATGTGGGGTATATGGCCCGTGCTGCTTATGTTATGGATAATTTCATGCATTGGATGGGTCTGCACGGCAAATCCTTCCTGCCGCTCTTTTTAGGTTTTGGCTGTAATGTGCCCTCAATCATGGGAACCCGTGTCATCGAATCCTGGCCGGCGAGATTGCTCACCATTTTGCTGGCGCCTCTGGTTCCCTGCGCGGCACGTATGGCGGTGTTAGCTTTCATTACCCCGGCTTTTTTTGGTGCGCAGGCGGCTCTGGTCTCCTGGGGGTTGATCATGGGCACCCTGGTAATTCTGATCCTAACCGGTGTAGTATTGAATAAGGTTCTATTCAAAGGCGAACGCACAGCCTTTATCATGGAATTGCCACTTTATCATATCCCTAACTTTCGCTCAGCGTTGATGTTAGTCTGGCAGCGTTCACTCGCTTTTGCTAAAAAAGCCGGAACTATTATTCTGGGGCTCTCAGTGGCGGTTTGGGCGCTTTCTGTTTTACCCGGTGGTGACCTGGAAACCAGTTACCTGGCCCGCGTCGGCAATCTTTTTGCCCCGGTTGGGCATTGGATGGGTCTGGATTGGCGGCTGACAGTAGCCTTACTCACCAGTTTCCTGGCCAAAGAGAATTCAATTGCCACCCTGGGTGTGCTCTTTGGTAGTGCCGAAGGCGCCGGTCTAGCCCAAACCCTGGCGGCAACCTATTCACCGGCTGTGGCTCTTTCCTTCCTTACTGTTTCACTGCTCTTTATTCCCTGCGCGGCTACCGTGGCCGTGGTCAAACAGGAAACCGGCTCATGGAAGTGGGCAATCGTCAATATTGCTTTGATGCTGGTGCTTTCAATAGGTGCTGCTAGTGGTGTGTATGCCCTGGCAACCTGGATCGGGCTTTAACATGTTGCAACAACTATTAACCCTCCTTCAAAAAGGTGGTTCGCTTACCCCTGTTAGCTTGGCCAGACAGCTCAAAACCAGCCCGGCGATGGTAGAAATGATGTTGGAAGATCTGGCACGTCAAAAGATGATCAAAACCGTTCAATTGGATAGCGCTTGTTCTACTTCTAACTGTAAGGGGTGTCCTATCTCCAGTAGTTGCAAACCCCAGCAATCCCGGATGTGGACATTGGATTTGAAAGACTAACTGCCCGGTTTGCTGCCATTCATGTTTTTATATCTCCAAAGCTCTTCTGGAAAAGGGAGGGCCATCATAGCCCCTCCTTGGCATTTCCACTGAATAATATTTTTTGAGGGAAATATTTTTGGTATATTGATAGATTTTAATTTATTTTGAAAATCGATCCGCATTTTCGCTTTTATTTTTCCGGATAATAATATAAAATCTAATTGTTCCGGTTGACCCCCTCAACCGGACAAAAAACTGGCGTGACCCCCTCACGCCAGTGGTTTATTAAAAACCGATTCTCTCTGTTATATCTAAGCAATGTGATACGATTTCCGACTGTTCAAAAAATGGTAAAACGAATTGCGCATAGATATTTATAGCACGGGCGAGGATCGATATTGTGGCTTCAAATAATGATATCCAGGTAAGGTTGAGCCCGGTAAACCGGGGAAACTGGCGTGAGATTGCCAAACTAAAAGTTGCCGAAAACCAGAGCGAATATGTCGCTGAACCTTGCTATTACCTGGCACTTTGCGGTTATGGCGGCGTCTGGAATCCACTGGCAATTTGCCTGGGCGAACAGGTGATGGCTTTATATATTCACCGACAGAAAACCCCGAAGCTGAAGACTTCGGGGATGAAAGGCGGAAATTCGTTCGAAAAATTAGCAAAAACAGCAGCCTTTTTGAGAATTATGTTCTATAATGGTCAATATAACATGCTGATACGTAAAGCCTACCGCTACCGCCTATACCCGACATCTGACCAAGAGCAGGATTTTGCTCACAATTTTGGTCAGGCACGGT
>PHBZ01000077.1 GCA_002840755.1 Chloroflexi bacterium HGW-Chloroflexi-10
TAATTCGATTAAGAAATTACCGGTGAGCCACACAAGATCTGGTCTATTTTTAAAGATTTCCGCTACTTTTTCCAATGAACCCTGATTCAGGTAATAATCATCTGAATGTAAATAATGGATAATTTCACCTGTTGCTTCTTTTGTTGCAACATTTAAAGCATTACCGACTCCTTTCGGTTCTGATTGAATGAATTTAATGCTGTATCGGTTTTTATTGCTTTCAATATATTCCTGGATGATCTCCAAAGTTGAGTCTGTCGAATAGGCATCATTAATGATGTGTTCGATTGGCTGGTAAGTTTGGCTCTCAATACTTTTTAAAGCGTTTTTCAAATATTTTTCGCTATTGAAAGTACAAGTAACAATACTGATCGTGATACTTTTCATAAAATCACTAACCTTCAGAAGTTCTTGAAACGAATAATTGTTAATTTTTCTTATTTAACTCAATGGCCTTGTGCGAAAATGGCCAATACCAGTGCGGTTGCAAGAGCGTTTTAATTTCAGCAATATGATCTTCTGCGGCTTGCTCACCAATAGTGATCAATTCTCTCACCCGTCCATAGCCTACGATTGCATTGACATTTGCGGGGAGTTCAGGACATATCAACACATTAGGTGTAAATTGATGTAATCTGTTCCTCTGCCCTGCAATTCTCAGGGCATAAAAGGTGTCATCAAGAACTTCCAATGTATTGGCAATCCCTTCTGGAACCCAGCGATGATTCCCAATCCATTGACCAATACCATCCTCCTGAGATAAACCGATATCCACTGCGATGATCACTTTAGCGCCCATTTGGCTGACTACATCGACGGGTAAATTGTTGAGTACACCACCGTCCACCAGCCTCATACCGTTTATTTCTACCGGTTTGAACAATCCAGGGAGAGAAGTGGTAGCGCGTAGCGCCAATGCCACCGGCCCTTCATGCAACACAACTTCCTGGTGCGAATTCAAATCCACCGCCACCACAGCCAATGGCAGGTTCAATTCTGAGAAAGTTTTATCCCCAAATTCTTGTTTAAAGAAAGCGAGTACCCTTTCACCGCGGATCAAACCGCCATTTAGTAGACCTGGGTCAGCCAGACGCACAATATGTCGTTTCTGTGTAATGGCCATTGATTCCCGTTCCAGAATAGATGAACTCATCCCGGCAGCATAACCCGCAGCGATGACACCTCCCATGCTTGTCCCTGCCAAATAATCCACCGGGATCCCTTCACGTTCCAATACGCGCAATACACCAATATGAGCCAGCCCACGCGCACCGCCACCACTTAAAACCAGTCCGACAGATGGCCTGTTATGCGCCATCGTTATAACCCGTTGTTTGTTTAGCATAGATAGCGATCGATTCTTGGAGATGTTCTTTTTGAAAATCTGGCCAGAGAACCGGCATGCACCAGAAAATAGCATTCGCTGAACGCCAGAGAAGGAAGTTACTCAGCCGCCATTCACCGCCCGTACGCAAGACCAGATCAACATCTGGTATATTCTGACAGTACAGATATTGCGAAAAAGTGGTTTCGTCAATTTCAGAAACATCCAAGTTGCCTCTTTGCTGATCCATAATGATCGCTTTCATGGCATTAACGATTTCTGCCCGCCCGCCGTAATTAAGAGCTAGATTTAAGATCAGACGGGAGTTCTTTTTTGTCTGCAGGGCTGCTTTTTCCAAAGTCCCCAACAGCGAGGTAGGGAGCCCTTCCCGGTCCCCCATGAGTTGAAGACGGACCCTGTTGCGCTGTAAGTTGGGCAATTCCTGCATCGTGTACTCATCAGCCAACCGCATTAAGAAATCAACCTCTACTTTTGGGCGGCTCCAGTTTTCGGTAGAAAAGGTATACAAAGTCAATATTTGGATCCCGATTTCAGCACAATCTTTAATCGTCCTTTTGACCGTTTGCACGCCTTCTTGATGTCCGGCTATCCGAGGAAGTCCACGTTGCTGCGCCCAACGGCCATTACCATCCATGATAATGGCAAGGTGACGGGGGATTACCTGATTGCTAAGATCCCTTGACATGAAACTCCTTTTGACGTTGATCTTGCAGGTATTGTTCGTGCCAGATCGATTCGGATAAGTTCGCGTATAGCTCGCCATAGTGTTCCAACCCTTTCCCGTATTCCGGGTCAAGCAATGCTGCACTGGCGCTTTCATCAATCGGCTCCGGCTCATGCCTGGCGATTAACTGGCTTAAGACTGCATGGTGATCTCGATTCAAACACGGCGTCAGCCAGTTACCTTTGCTTTGCAGATAACCTTCCTGCCAACCGCGTATGTCTGCAAAGAAAGGATTTGCCCAGACATCGTTTAAAGTGCCACCCTGTGCATAAATATCTTTGACATTGACAGGAGAGTAAGGCACAAATACACAGGGTGAAACATGACCGTTCCAATCGATATACATGTAACCTCCGCCACGCGCACGGCCGCCAGCGATACATCCATTGGAGAGTGTGCCGTGATTCCAGAAGTCAGCCAGGAAGATTTTGCGTTTTTTGACGATCTCCCATGAACGCTTCCACATCCAAAGTCGTTGCTCCGGAGTCGGCATCAGATCCAGGGTATACGAACGACCGATAGGCATGTATTGGAAGATCCAACCATAAAAGGCTCCCTGTTGTTCAAAAAAGTAATCGATGAACTCTTCTGATAATATTTCTTCGGCATTGTGCTTGGTGGCTGTCAAGGAAATACCAAAAAACACACCAGCTTTGCGCAATTGCTCCATGGCTGCCAGAATCTGGTCAAAAACACCCGATCCGCGCCTTTCATCAGTTCGGTCGCGCCAACCTTCGACTGAAATAGCCGGTGTCACATTTCCTAAAGCAGCCATTCGCTGGGCAGTTTTTTCATCAATCAAGGTTCCATTGGTGTAGAACATGAATAATACGTCCGGATGTTTTTCTGCCGCATCTAGTAAGCCCTTTCCTTCTGATCGGTAAGCCAGCGGTTCTCCGCCGCTGATGACCAAGAACCTTACGCCCCAGAACGTTTTCGCTTCAGTGATGATGCGGTCAAAAGTAGACCAATCCAACTTTTCTGCGGTAGGTCCGGCACTTGCATAACAACCTGTACATTGCAAATTGCAAGTCTTCCCCGGACTAATTGTCAACGTACTTGGAGGATTCATCCCAAATTTCTGGGTGAAGCGAGCGATCGCTGATTGTTCCCCTCCCTGGACTAGGGCTCCATGGATCAGGTTGTGAGCAATGGAACGCAATGTTGCTTCAGATAATCTGCGGGCAAATATCCGATCGAAGGTTTTTATGAAAGCATCTCCGAACAATGTCTGATCAGTCAAAATACCAGGTGGGAGAGAGGATAATAATGGGTTGACGGGGCGAATGCGGGAAGAAACAAATTTTCCTGTCTGTAATACGCCGTACCGCAAGGATGCTGATTTTGAAAGGAAGGGGGATATTCCCACAGCAACATCCAGCCCCGCGTTGAAAGCTTTATTTATTAATAACCCATTTGTAAGTGAATTTGAAACCATTTTCTACCTCCATGTAGATCGTTTGATTTCGCGAATCTTCTGCTGGCTCATTTGATGCTCTTTACGAAAGTAAACCTGGCACAGGATCATTTTTTCCTCTTCCACCAATCCAGATACCACGCCAGGATAAGCGCTAGACCGAAGAGAAGTAACAGGTATCCATATACGAAGGGATTGGTGATTGTTGGGTTTATGACAGAACTCCAATGGTCTTGATTGTTTTATTTCCAATTCCTTAACCTTTTTCTTGCTTGCCTAGAGTTTCTATCTTTGATGCCAAATCCTGTAGGTCTTGCTTCGTAACCGGGCCTAGTTCATCCAAGGTGCTCTTCACCTCGTCATGAATCAGTTTACGCAAGCTCTGGCGTTCTTCCTCGCCACGCTGAACCAGCCCTTCGACCCACTCTTTCGCTTCATCCCTATGAACCTCACCTCGATGGGTCAGGTCTTCCACGATCTTTTGGGCTTTCTCATGGGTCATTGAGAGAATGCCGATTCCTGCCAAAAGACTTTGTTCAAACAAGGTACGCATATCAACCTCCTTTTCGGGTTATTGATCTTCTGCATACAAGGCAATGCCGATCATTCCCGGCCCCACGTGGACGCCGATGGCCGGGCTGAGTTCCAAAGTAAATACTTCTTTGCATTGGAGATGGCGAGTAATTTGATCGCGAAAATCTTGAGCGATCTG
>PHBZ01000009.1 GCA_002840755.1 Chloroflexi bacterium HGW-Chloroflexi-10
GTTCGCCGCTAGAGGCAGCGTTAATCCCGGTTTGCAGGGCGGTGTAGGCATTCGCCCAGGAAGTGCCGTTGTTGGCTCCAGCAGCATCCGATTTTACAAAGACAATTCCGCCCGGGACGTGCGCCGGGGCGGCGGAGACGCTGGCTGGCTGCGGAAGAAGCAGGCTGATTGCCAGTATGAATAATGTAAATGCTGAAAAGAAAGTTTTGCGTGATAGCATCGTTATTCCCATTGTTGTGGTGTGTAATTATATACTCGAGTGATGTGTTTCGATTTGCGGCGGATTGCCGGGATTCTGCGTTATAAGAATTTTCAGTAAGCGTGCGATAGACGGACCTCCTCGCGCCGTGGACTACGTTTAAAAAGACTGTCTGACGCTGCGCTTGCAGGCTCAGACAAATTGTTACCGGGGTATATTGAGGAATGCGGCTCTCTAATCCCCAAGATCAGATCAGGGTGATTGACAAGCACAGCATCCTGCCTGGTGAGTCATCACCGCTACGCGCCCACATAGTGATCAAATGGTTATGTACGAACTTTTTGTGCTGCTGAAATTGTTAATCGCATTATACCGCAATACCTTCGCCAATTAGGGCGGTGAGGCTGGCAGTTTTGCCGGGTGAATACACCCCAGAGCGGCCACTTTACAAAAAAGCTGCTCGAGTAGGACTCGAACCTACAACCTAGCGGTTGTAGACCAATGGTTCGCTTATCTTTTCTCGATGGATCAATTGAAGAAAAAGTGGATACCCCGGTCCAATATGGCAGGATGCCCCACAGGGGGACTTTGTCCCACAAGGGGACGATGCCTCACAGGGGGACGATGTATAATTAATTTCAGAATGTCTGAATCCCTTCTCCTTACCAAACTATATATTCCTCCAGCGCGGCCAAACATGGTTCCGCGTCTATGCCTTGTGGAGCGCTTGAATGAGGGGCTATCTTCAGGACGCAAGTTAACCCTCATCTCTGCCCCAGCCGGTTTTGGAAAAACGACGCTGGTCAGCGAGTGGCTTGCCGGTTGCGGACGGCCGGTCGCATGGTTGTCGCTGGACGAAGGGGATAATGATCCAGTTCGTTTCATCTCTTATCTGATAGCGGCGTTACAGACCATCAAGGTGGGAATAAGCGAGGGTTTGTTGGCGGCACTCCAATCCCCTCAACCCCCGCCAACCGAATCGATCCTGACAGTCCTGCTTAATGAAATCACTACCATCCAGGACGATTTCATCCTTGTTCTGGATGACAACCATTTGATTGATTCCAAACCGGTTGACGAAGCCCTCACTTTTCTGCTTGAGCATCTGCCGATACAGATGCACCTGGTTATTGCCACGCGTGAGGATCCATACCTGTCCCTTGCTCGTTTACGCGCCCGTGGACAGCTGACCGAACTGCGCGCCGCCGACCTGCGCTTCACCACCGACGAGGCCGCCGATTTCCTCAACCGCGTAATGGGATTAAATCTCCCGGAAGCGGATGTGGCTGCCCTTGAAGCACGCACCGAAGGCTGGATTGCCGGTCTGCAACTGGCGGCGCTTTCGATGCAAGGCCAGACGGATACCACCAGCTTCATTCAATCCTTCACCGGCAGCCACCGCTTCGTACTCGATTACCTGGTGGAGGAAGTGTTGAACCAACAACCGCCCGATATCCAGGCTTTTCTGGTGAACACCTCACTCCTCAACCGGTTGTGCGGTCCGCTCTGCGATGCCGTCCTGGGCAATCCCTTCCAACCTTCAAGCATTACCCTCGAATTGCTTGAACGCGCCAACCTGTTCCTCATCCCCCTCGACAACGAGCGCCGCTGGTATCGATATCACCACCTGTTTGCTGAGTTGCTGCGCAAGCGGCTGGGACAAAGCCGCACAGCGGGGGAGGTTGCCGGGCTGCACATCCGCGCCAGTGAATGGTATGAACACAACAGCCTGGTGTTTGAGGCTTTTCACCATGCAACAGCGGCGAATGATGTGGAAAGGACTGAACGACTGATTGAAAGCCAGGCAATCGGCCTGCATTTTCGGAGTGTGGCAACTGCCGTCATGGACTGGCTGGCATCATTGCCAAAAGCTACCCTGGACGCCCGCCCGCGTTTATGGGTGAGCTCTGCCACACTGGCGCTGATGGCCGGTCAAACCAGCGGTGTGGAGGAAAAACTCCAAGCCGCCGAAAAAGCCCTGCAAAACAGCGGACCAGTTCCGAGCGAAGTTGAAAGACCGGATGAAAAAATCCGCGATCTTTATGGAAAAATAGCTTGCGCCCGGGCCACGCTGGCGCTCACCCGCTACGACCCGGCGGACATGATCGTCCAGGCACACCGCGCGCTTGAGTACCTGCATCCTGATAACCTGGCTTTTCGCTTTTCGGCCAATTGGGTGCTGACCTCGGCCCTCATGTATCAGGGAGAACGCGCAGCGGCTGCCCAAGCCTGTCTCGAAGGCCTTGCCATCAGCGAGAAATCGGGGGATATTTTTTCCAAAATCCTGGCAACTTCAAAATTGGGTGAATTGCAGGAATTGGACAACCAGCTCTATCAGGCGGCGGGAAACTACCGGCTCGTCTTGCAACTCTCCGGCGACCATCCCCAGCCCAACGCCGGAGAAACACACCTTAGACTGGCGCATATCTGTTACGAGTGGAATGACCTGGATGCCGCCGAACAGCATGGCCTGCAAAGCCTGGAATTAACCCGGCAGTATGATCGCCTGATTGATCGCTTTATTATCGGCGAAGTGTTCCTGGCCCGCCTGAAACTGGCCCGCGGTGATGTAAGCGGCGCGGCAACGATACTGGCTCAGGCCAATCAAACGGCACACCAGAAAAACTTCACCCTGCGCCTACCGGAAATTGCCGCTGCCCAGGTGCCTGTCCTGTTGAAGCAGGACAGGCTGCCTATGGCCGCTGAACTCGCCCGGCAGTATGAACTGCCCCTCAGCCAAGCCCGTGTACTTCTCGCCCAGGATAATCCATCCGCGGCGCTGGCAATCCTGGAGCCATTCCGCCAGCAGATGGAAGCGAGGGGTTGGGCCGATGAGCGGCTGCGAACGATGGTTCTCCAAACCATTGCGCTCCACCTGAAAGGCGAAAAAGCCAAGGCTGCACAAGCGTTGGACGAAGCCCTGAGGCTGGCCGAACCAGGCGGATTTATGCGTCTGTTTGTGGATGAAGGCGAGCCGATGGCGGAACTCCTCACCACAGCGGCTGCGCAAGGGACCTGCCCAGACTATACCAACAAATTATTAGCTGCCTTTGAGGCAGAGGCAAAAGACCAAAGTCAAAAAAACAAGCCTTCGTCCTCTATTCCTGATCTTTCGTCTTTGATCGAAGCACTCAGCCCCCGGGAACTGGAAGTGCTGCGTCTGATCGCCCAGGGACTCTCCAACCAGGAAATCGGTAAGCGGATGTTCCTGGCACTGGATACCATCAAAGGGCACAACCGCCGAATTTTTGACAAGCTGCAAGTCCAGCGGCGCACCGAAGCCATCGCCCGCGCCCGCGAGTTGGGCTTGTTGTAAACATCTCCCAGATTTTTCCTTAATCGAGCGAACAACACTTTAACTCACACCAAAGTGTCTACCAGTAACATTTTGGCGCGGGTATATTCTATGTACCCGGAGCAAAGTAGAGAGATATGCCCAACCCACCCGCATCCCAATCCGATTTCACCGAACCACTGACCTACCAGGTGCGCGTTAAAGGCCACCTGGATACGGAATGGGCTGACTGGCTAGGCGGCCTGACCCTCACGCTCGATGAAGGCGACACACTGCTCACCGGCCCAACCCTCGACCAGGCCGCTCTGCACGGCTTACTGAAAAAAGTGCGCGACGCGGGGCTGACGCTTATCTCTGTCAACCCGGTTGATAAAACTGATAAGGAGTGACGGCGTTGCGCTGTTTGAGAAGGGCAAATCTCCAGCCGGGGCAAAAAAAGGGCAATGTGGTCATCACAGTATCAACTTCTAATTAAAATAAGGAAAAAAGTAATGAATACAACTCAAGACAATGATCGTGCAACAAGATGGAATGCCATTATCGTAGGGGTGCTTTTTATCATCGGGACCGTAACAGGCGTCATTGCCGCCATCATCGGCAAGCCCATCCTGGATGCGCCAGACTATCTGACCAATATTTCAGCCAATGAGAACCAGATCGTTGTTATGACGTTCCTCGTATTCCTGATGGGGGCCGCCTGCGCCGGGATTGGCTTGGCTCTGTATCCGATCATGAAGAAATATAGTACAGGCCTGGCAATCGGGGTGGTTGGATTCAGGGTGATGGAGGGCATACTCCAAATCCTGGGCGGGGTCAACACGATTGGCCTGCTAGCCTTAAGTCAGGAATTTGTCTTAGCCGGTGCGCCAGATGCTGCTTATTTCCAAACCATTGGCACCATCATTAAAGCCGGAAACGAGTGGCTGAGCAATGGCGCTTATCTGCTGTGCTGGTGTATTGGGGCTTTGATGTATTACACCGTTTTTTATCAATACCGGCTCGTCCCGCGCTGGTTGTCTGGCTGGGGGCTGGCCGGCATCACCCTGACGTGTATCACCAGCGTGTTGGTCATGCTGGGCGTCATCCCCGGCTTTGGCACGGTGCAGATGATTGCCAATCTGCCGATTGCGCTGCAAGAAATGGTTTTCGCCGTCTGGTTGATTGTTAAAGGATTCAATTCTTCCACAGTCGCTTCCAAGACTGCTAAAGTAAATACTCATTAAGGAGAAAAAAATGAATACAACGAATGGAAGTCCCTTTGGGACAGTAAAAAAGACTGCAAGAATCGCAGGGTTACTATATTTTATTTACATGGTATTTCACATTTTTGCAAACGTGATTGGTCGTTCAAAGATTATCGTAATGGGGGATGCAACGACAACCGCCAGGAATATCATGGCCTCTGCGGGGCAATTCCGGACCGGTTTCCTGGTCGATCTGGCTGCAGGTGTGCTTTTTCTTTTGGCGGCCTGGGCTTTATATGTGTTACTGAAGTCGGTGAATAAGAACCTCGCTTTGCTGTTCCTGTTATTGAACCTGGGCGGTGTCGCTGTATGGTGTGTGAGCGATCTTTTTCTACTTGCCAGCCAGCTCCTTTTGAGCGGCGCTGATTACTTGAAAGTATTCCAGACCGATCAACTGCAAGCACTGGCAATGTTATCTCTGTACCTATACAAATATGGGTCCCTGGGAATTGCCCAGTTTTTCTTTGCCACCTGGCTTTTCCCGCTTGGGTATTTGGTTTTCAAGTCGGGCTATCTTCCCAGACTTTTGGGTATCGTGTTGATGGTTGAGTGTTTTGCCTGGCTTTTGTATCCACTACAGTTTTTCCTTTTCCCGAGCGTCTTCATCACTACCTTAAGTTCTGCGGTCGGGTTTATTGGAGAATTCTCACTTACTTTTTGGCTCCTGATTATGGGTGCCAAGGATCAAAAACCAGCCCTCGTTGAGGCTGACTGATTCTCATCCACTGCTATCAAAAAGGAAAAAAATGAATTCAACCAAAGAAAATCCCCTTGTAACCGACAAAAAAGCGTCCGGAATAGAAGGTCTCTGGAAAAAGGTGTTCGTCCTGGCTCTGGCGGGAGGACTGGCTTTCTGGCTGGCAAACTTCGCGATTTCCCGAACCGCCATTGCAGCCGAATACAGGGCTGCCCTATCAATTTCTTATTTTCCAATGCTGATTGAAGCCTTGATCGGCGGTTTGATCATTGGACTGTGGGTCGGTTATCCTTTGCTTCGTTTCTTTGACAGGATTCCAGTGAAGGATCCAATTCTTAAATCTGTCTTCCTAAGCTTGATTGTCCTGGTCATTATCACGATCCTGATCGGAAACCCCTCAGTTTATTACACAACAGAAAATGTCTTGCGGTACTTCATCATCGGTACAATCTTCAACCTGATCCGGATCACTGCCCTTGGAATAGTTATTGGCTATTTAAACGATACATTCAGAAAAGGTAAGTAAATGAAAGCGATTGTATGCACAAAATATGGACCACCGGATGTTCTTCAGCTCAAGGAAGTGGAAAAAACCACACCCAAGAGCAATCAAGTCTTGATTCGCGTCCAGGCCGCCGCCGTTACCATCTCCGACTGCATCGTGCGCAGCGGCAAGGTCAGACCGCTGCTCTGGCTGCCCATGCGCATCTTTGTCGGGTTTGGCCGGCCACGCAACCCGGTGCTGGGGCTGGACCTGGCCGGGGAGGTGGAGGCTGTGGGCGGCGCGGTGCGGCGCTTCAAGGTGGGCGATGCGGTCATGGCTTTTACGGGCAAGCATTTTGGGGCGTATGGCGAGTATGCCTGCCTGCCCGCTGATGGTGAGCGCGGCCCGCAGGATGCTCTGATTACACACAAACCGGCCAACCTGAGCTACGCTGAGGCCGCCGCTGTGCCTTCGCGCGGCGGGCTGGCATGGTACTTCGTGGGGCAGGGACAGGTGCGGGCCGGGCAACGGGTGCTGGTTTTTGGCGCTTCCGGCGCAACCGGCACATTCGCCGTCCAATTGGCAAAGTATTTCGGCGCACAGGTGACCGGGGTGTGCAGCACTGCAAATGTTGAATTTGTAAAATCACTGGGCGCGGATGCGGTCATTGATTACACCCAGGAGGATTTCACCCAACGCACGGAACGCTACGACCTGATTTTCGACGCAGTGGGCAAACGTTATAGCCAAAAAATCGCCTGTCACAAGGCACTGGCACCGAACGGCAAGTTGATTTCGGTGGATGATGGCACGCCCCAGTTGGAAACAGATACTTTGATGCGACTCAAAGAGCTCGCCGAGGCAGGGCATCTCAGGCCGGCCATTGACCGCGTCTATGCGTTGGAACAAATTGTCGAGGCGCACCGCTATATCGAAACCGGGCATAAGCGTGGTAATGTGGTCCTACAAGTTGGATAAAATTAAGGAGCGATTATTCCTCGCTCCTTTTAGAATAAGACCCTGATAAGCCTGAGTTCAAAGGCAAACTTTTCGTTGCAGAAACCAGAAAGGGAACCGGTGAACTCAGCACCTATATTTTGCCTGAATATTGAATGTCCGACAAGGGGACAAGCGAAAAAGATGATTTCCTTAACGAATCAGCATTGGCAAATAAAGCCTGTGCGCTGTAATCTGGTGTTCATACGCCCCCATATCCACAATGACGCTCCCATCCCAATCCCCATCTACAAAACGCGGGTTACCGTCCAAATCAGTCGTCAAACTGATGACCGCATTCGTACCCGTATCAATCGCCGGGCTGCCGTATTTCAGGTGCAGATCGCCGTTGGCGGCGTCCACAAACATCGGATCATCCGCCAGGTTGCCGCCCCAATCCGTAACCGTACTGTTGTCATTGTAAATCCCTGCGCCACCAATCCCGCCTTCCACCAGGCTGGTGGTTAGGGTTATGCTTGCATCCGAATTATAAAGCTGGCTGCCAGCAAGCGCCGTATTGCTCCACAAGATGACGTTATTCAGGGTTGGGCTGCTGGCGCCGCCAACAGAACCATTGTTGAACATCGCCCCGCCTTTGTTTGCAGCCAAGTTGCCTGAGAAAGTCACATTATTCAGGATCGGGCTGCTGGCGCCTTGAACACCAAAGTTATACATCGCCCCACCAGTATCAGCCGTGTTGCCCGAGAAGATCACATTATTCAGAATTGGACTGCTGGCGCCATCAGTACCATAATTAAACATCGCACCGCCAAAGTTATTAGCCGAGTTGCCCGAGAAGCTCACATTATTCAGAATCGGGCTGCTGGCGCCACCATCTGTACCATCATTAAACATCGCCCCGCCGTCAATGTTAGCCGTGTTGCCCGAGAAGCTCACATTATTCAGAATCGGGCTGCTGGCGCCTTGAAGACCAAAGTTAAATATCGCTCCGCCAAGGTTACCAGCCGAGTTGCCCGAGAAGGTCACATTTGTCAGGCTCGGCCTGCTGGTACCTCCTACAGAACCATCATTAACCATCGCCCCGCCAAAGTAATCAGCCGAGTTGCCCGAAAAGGTCACATGATTCAAGCTCGGGCTGCTGGTGCCTTTATAACCATCATTTAGCATCGCACCGCCTTTGTTTGCAGCCGAGTTGCCCAAAAAGGTCACATTAACCAGGTTTGGGCTGCTGACGCCACCGTAGGAACCATAGTTATACATCGCTCCGCCATAATCAGCTGTATTGCCCGAGAAAGTCACATTGGTCAGACTAGGGCTGCTAGCGCCTAGAAGACCATAGTTATACATCGCTCCACCATAATCAGCCGTGTTGCCCGAGAAGGTCACATTCCTAAAGCTCGGGCTGCACTCTTTTCCACTGCCTGCTCCAATACAGTAAAAACCGCCGCCCCATTCATTGGGGTTGCTTCCGTTGGCCTTCCCGGCGGTGATGATAAAGCCATCCAGGATAGTGCTTTCCGTGATCGGGGTGATGCTGCCATCGGCGAAAACCACATGGTAATTGTTACCGCCAACAATATCGGCTGGGGTTTCCGCAATGTGGTTGCCATCCGTATTTATGTCATTTCCGTCAATATCCCCGCTCAGTATGGTGGGGTTGGTTACCCAATTGCGCTCAGCCAGGCTGCTTTCGCCCCCGGCAAAACCACCATATAAGGCCACCCCGGGCAAGAGGTAAAAACTGTCTATTTGTGATAATCCTGGGGTATACACACCGGCGGCTACCCAGATCTCGTCCCCGCTGACTGCCACAGATAAAGCGGCTTGCAGGCCGGTGAAAGCCTTATCCCAACTTGATCCATCCGAATTATTCCCGATTTGGGAAACATACCAAACATCACCGCTTTCTTGCAGATGGATATCCGCCAGCACCGGATTAATCGACAACCCACTGATCAGAATCAGGGTTATTAAACACAGACCTACTGACTTTAATATTAGTTTACTCATAACAATGCCCCAATCTAAATTTTTCAAAATTCCCTGGTTTTATTTATTAGAAACAATGATAAATTTATTCCCCTCGTTATTGGTTATTTAGCCTAATGCTTGAGTATATAGTTTTCCTGACGTTCAGTAAACTGATATTAACTATGAATTTGCCATATATTTTTAATAGAAGAAGATATACCTGTCACGATCACAAATTGCGCCTTTTTTCTTAAAGAGGAAGGTGCAATTTGTGACCAAGGGCATTGTAAACCAGGCGCGATACCCCACAAGGGGACGGGGTATAATTAATTTTAGAATGTCTGATTCCCTGCTCCTCACCAAGCTTTATATTCCTCCAGCGCGGCTTAAAGTTGTCGTCCGCCCCCGTCTAATCGAGCAGTTGAATGAGGGTCTCTTTGCGAGCCGCAAGCTGACCCTTATCTCTGCTCCTGCCGGGTTTGGTAAAACCACGCTGGCCAGCGAATGGGCTGCTGGTTGTGGGCTACCGGCGGCCTGGCTATCAATGGACGAAGGAGATAATGATCCCACCCGCTTTGTGACATACCTCGTTGCCGCATTGCAGACGGTTGCGGCGAATATTGGAGCAGGGGTGCTGGGTGTTCTACAAGCCTCTCAGCTAGCGCCGACCGAGTTTATTCTGATAACCCTGCTCAATGAAATTGCCACGATGCCGGACAATTTTGTTCTTGTCCTGGACGATTACCATGTGATTGATTCCAAACCGGTTGACGAAGCACTCACCTTTCTGCTCGATCACCTGCCGCCACAGATGCACCTGGTGATCGCCACCCGCGAGGACCCGCCCTTACCTCTGGCCCGTCTGCGCGTTCGCGGCCAACTGACCGAACTGCGCGCGGCTGACCTGCGTTTCACTCCCGCCGAGGCTGCCGACTTTCTCAACCGGATGATGGGACTGAAACTGAGAGATGCAGACATCGCCGCGCTGGAAGCCCGCACCGAGGGCTGGGTTGCCGGTCTGCAACTGGCGGCGCTCTCCATGCTGGGGCGCTCCGACACCGCTGGTTTTATCCAGGCCTTTAGCGGAAGTCACCGCTTTGTGCTGGACTATCTGGTTGAAGAAGTTCTTCAGCACCAGTCTGAAAAGATCCGCAGCTTCTTACTGCAAACTGCTATTCTCAACAGGCTTTGTGCTGCTCTATGCAATGCCATTACTGAGCGGGAAGATAGCAAAGAAATTTTGGAAGTTCTGGAACGCAGCAACCTGTTCCTCATTCCACTTGATGATCAGCGCCAGTGGTATCGCTATCACCACCTTTTTGCTGATGTGCTGCAAACACACTTGATGGAGACGCAACCTGAGCAGGTATTCAACCTGCATCAGCGGGCCAGTGTGTGGTATGAACAGAACGGATTACCACCCGATGCCATCCGTCACGCGCTGGCCGCGAAGGACTTTGAGCGCGCCGCGGAATTGATCGAACTGGCCTGGTCCGCAATGGATCGCAGTTACCAATCCGCCACATGGATTGGCTGGGTAAAGACACTGCCAAATGAGTTGATCCGCGTCCGGCCGGTGCTGAGTGTTGGCTTCGCCTGGGCATTGCTGGATGGCGGCGAGTTGGAGATGAGCGAGGCCCTTTTGCATGACGCCGAGCGCTGGCTGGACACGCCGACGGATAAGATGGTCGTCGTGGATAAAGAACAATTTCGATCGCTGCCAGCTTCGATCGCCACCGCCCGGGCCTATCGCTCCCTGGCGCTCGGCAATGTTCCCGGCGCCGTGAAGTATGCTGAGCAAGCGCTTAAACTCACCCCCGAAGATGACCAGATCAGGCTCATGCAGGCTGCCTCGCTCCTGGGGCTTGCCCAGTATACAAGCGGAGACCTGGAAGCCGCCGAACAATCCCTGGCCGATTTTCACACGGACCTGCGAAAAACCGGCGAAATCCTGACCCTGATCGGCATCACATTTCTCCTGGCAGAAATCAGGATGGCGCTGGGACGCCTGCATGAGGCGGAAAACATTTATCAGCAATCGTTACGCCTTGCGGCCTGTCAGGACGAGCAATTACCCCTCGGAACGGCAGACCTGTACCGCGGCCTCAGTGAGCTTTTCATTGAACAAGGCGACCTGGAAGCCGCCGCGCAACACTTATTGACCAGCCAGAAGCTGGGCGAACAGAACCCGCTAACAGGTTGGCTGCATCGTCTGTATGTTACCCAGGCACGCCTGAAAGAGGCACAGGGAGACCTGGATGGCACACTTGCCTTGCTTGATGAGGCGGCGCGCGTATATATTCGAGGCCCGCTGCCGGATGTGCATCCAATCGCAGCTTTAAAAACGCAGATCTGGCTCAAGCAGGGCAGGCTGGTTGAAGCCCTGGGGTGGGCGCGTGAGCAAGGCTTAGCGGTGGATGATGATATGAGCTACTCACGCGAGTTCGAACACATCACACTGGCCCGGGTGCTCATCGCCGCGGGTAAAAACGATCGGGAGGGTGGTTCCCTTGACGAGGCTACCCGGCTTCTGGGACGTCTTCTGCAAGCGGCAGAATCTGGCGGCCGGATGGGCAGTGTGATCCAAATCCAGCTGCTGCAAGCCCTTGCTTTCCAGGCGCAAGATAACCTCCCCCACGCCCTGGCAGCGCTGGAACGCGCCCTAACGCTGGCCGAGCCGGAAGGTTATGTTCGTATCTTTGTGGATGAAGGTGAAGCTATGCGATTATTGATTGAAAAACAATCGAACAATCGAGACCATCCGCTGAGCGGTTATACGGACAAAATTTTAGCTGCCTTTACACAACCGGCAGCTGCGCCAAAATCAGCAAACATGCATCAAAAACCAGACATGATAGAGCCTTTGAGCGAACGTGAGTTGGAAGTGCTCAGGCTGCTCCGAGGCGAATTAAGCGGCCCAGAAATTGCACAACATTTGATTGTGTCGATCAATACCTTGCGCACCCACACCAAAAGCATTTTCAACAAACTGGGGGTCAACAACCGCCGGGCGGCTATCCGCCGCGCCGAGGAACTCGATTTATTCTAGACAGCCCGAAATCAGCAGCCCCAGCAGATATTGCAAACCATCTGCTGGGGCTTTTTTGTTTTCTACCATCAATCACCATATCAATCACATTATGTGGTGATGACACCTCACCACCTCCGGCGGTATCCTATGGACAGATTAATCATAAGAGAAAAACATGAGGAACAAAATGATTGATACACCTACCCCGAATGCTCCGTATTACGAAATCCGCCTCAAGGGACATCTGGAGACCCGTTGGATGAAGTGGTTCAACGGCATGACGATCAAGCTGGAAGACAACGGCGATACGCTGCTAACCGGTCCGGTGGTCGACCAGGCTGCGCTGCATGGTTTACTCAAAAAAGTGCGCGATGTGGGTCTGCCCTTGCTCTCGGTTAATTCCATTGAGACAGATACTGAGGAGGTTACCGAGACGTAAATTCCCAACCTATTTTATCGATCAAGATTCAGTCTCATTCAAAACAAGTCATTTGGATTAATACAAAAAAGGAAAAAAATATGAAAACATTACAAAAAGTTGGCGGTTTTGCCGCGCTGTACATGGCAGCCGCCTATCTGATCGGAATGGTCATCTTTCTCGTCGTTCTGGACTACACCAACATCAGTAACCCGGCCCAAAAGGTGGCACTACTTGTCGAAATGCAGATGATCAGCTTTTCGACCAACCTGCTCATGTACGTGTTCTTTGGCGTTTTCCTGATCGTCCTGTCGCTGGCATTGTATGACCGGTTGAAATCCGGCGCACCGGCGATGATGCAGGTGGCAACCGTGATTGGGATCATCTGGGCTGGCTCGCTGGTCGCCAGCGGTATGGTCGCGAATGCCGGAATCGCCCCTGTCGTTGCGCTGTATGCCGAAGATCCGACCCAGGCTGCATTGGCGTGGCAGGGAATCGAATCCGTGGCAAATGGGCTGGGCAACGCCAATGGCGAGATCCTGGGCGGCCTTTGGGCAGTGTTGGTTAGCGCAGCCGCACTGCGGGTTGGCGGGCTTCCTAAGGGTCTGAATATCCTCGGTTTGTTGGTTGGCGCTGTGGGCATCATCTCAATTATTCCAGGGTTGACCAACCTGTTGATCGGAGTATTTGGCTTGAGCCAAATACTCTGGTACGTCGGGCTGGGGATTGTGCTGCTGCGCAGCAATCCGGGCAAAACAAAGGAGGAAGTCTGATGGCTGGAAGTAATATGGCTACTCTAAATAAATGGAAGGATACTCAAATGAAAGCGATTGTATACACAAAATTCGGACCACCTGATGTTCTTCAACTCAAAGAAGTAAGAAAACCCACACCTAAAAACAACGAGGTGCTGATAAAAATATATGCAACAACAATTGTTAAAGAAGACCCAGACATGAGAGCTTCCCCAGGTTTTAACGGTCTTCTGAAACCCAGAAACCCTATATTGGGACAAGAGCTAGCCGGGGAGGTCGAAGCGATAGGCAAAGATGTGACCCGATTTAAACCAGGCGACCAAGTATTTGGCATAGACTCGTTTGGCGCATATGCTGAATACAAATGTATGCCTGAAGACAAAGCGCTTGCCATAAAACCGAACACCGTAAGCTATGAAGACGCCGCCAGCATTCCGAATGGGGCATTAACTGCACTGCCTTTCCTCAGGGATAAGGGCAATATCCATAGTGAACAAAGCGTGCTGATTTATGGCGCTTCCGGATCGGTTGGCATTGCCGCGGTACAGCTGGCCAAGTATTATGGAGCGAAGGTGACCGGGGTATGCAGTACCACGAATTTAGACCGGGTCAAATCTTTGGGAGCCGACCTGGTGATTGATTACACCCAAGAGAATTTTACCGAAAACGGCAAGACCTATGACATTATTTTTGACACGGTCGGCAAGCGTTCGTTTTCAGAGTGCAAAGGTTCACTGACGGATGAAGGCACCTATCTTGCGACAGTCCCTACTCCGGAAATTATGCTTCAAGCGTTAAGAACTGCAAAGAGCAGCAGAAAAAAGGTAAAATTTGCTGCAACGGGCCTGAGACAACCAAGTGAGAAAATCAAGGATCTTATCTTTCTCACAGAGTTGGTCGAGACAGGTAAGATAAAACCGGTCATTGATAGATGCTATCCATTGGAACAGACTGCCGAGGCGCACCGCTATGTCGAGCAAGGACACAAAAAAGGCAATGTCGTCATCACTGTAGTGCAATAACACTTTAAAACTAAACAACAGGACATCCTAAAACATGGATGTCCTGTATACTTAATTGATGGCCATACCTATATTAGCGACAAAATTATATGTCCCCCCGCCGCGCCCTAATGTTGTTTCTCGCCCACGCCTGATCGAACGATTGAGTTATAGTCTTCAGCCAAGCCAGTGTTCCGGACGCAATTTAATTCTCATCTCTGCCCCCGCCGGCTTTGGTAAAACCACACTGGTCAGCGAATGGGCTGCCGGCTGCAAACAGCCGGTCGCGTGGCTGTCGCTCGATGAAGGAGATAGCGATCTCACGCGCTTTCTGACGTACCTCATCGCTGCTTTGCAGACACTTGCAGGAAACATCGGAGAAGGCGTGTTGAGCGTCCTCCAATCCCCTCAAACCCCGCCGACCGAATCGATTCTGACAACCCTGATCAATGAAATCGCCACCATCCCAGACAATTTTGTGCTTGTACTGGACGACTACCATTTGATTGATTCCAAACCAGTAGATGAAGCGCTTAACTTTCTACTCAAACACCTGCCGCTACAAATGCACCTGGTTATCACAACCCGTGAGGATCCACATCTTCCCCTGGCCCGGTTACGCGCCAGGGGGCAATTAACTGAACTGCGTGCCGCCGACCTGCGCTTTACTCCTACCGAAGCCGCTGACTTTCTTAACCAGGTGATGGGACTGAATCTCTCCGAGGAAGATATCGCCGCGCTCGAAGCCCGCACGGAAGGCTGGATCGCCGGCCTGCAGATGGCGGCCCTCTCCATGCAGGGGCATCAAGACGCCAAAAGCCTGATCAGATCTTTTACGGGCAGTCATCATTTCGTGCTGGACTATCTGCTGGAAGAAGTCTTGCACCAGCAATCCAAAAGCATCCAGACCTTCCTGCTGCGCACATCCATCCTCGACCGCCTGTGTGGCCCGCTGTGTGACGCAGTTTTGGGTTCTCCTTCTGCTTCAGGCCAGGAAACCCTGGAGTATCTCGAACACACCAACCTTTTCATCGCGCAACTGGATAGCGAGCGGCACTGGTACCGCTACCACCATCTCTTTGGCGATTTGCTGCGCCAGCGATTGGGAAAACCCAAAGAATTCGCCGAATTACACCTGCGCGCCAGCCATTGGCATGAAGAGAACGGTGACCTTGGCGCGGCGTTTCACCATGCCATCGCAGCCGGGGATTTTGTCCGAGCGGCAGAAATGGCAGAAGCAGCATGGCAAGGGATGGATGATACCTTCCAGTTGGCCACATGGTTAGGTTGGGTGAAGAAGATGCCAGAAGAGGTGATTCGCTTCCGCCCGGTGCTTTGCACCCTGCTTGGTCGTGCATTTGCCGATGCGGGTGAACCGGAGGCCAGCGAGTCCCGACTGCAGGATGCCGAACGATGCCTGAATGGTTTGGACTTGGTAAACGAAGCGCAGTTAAAGTCCCTGCCAGTGCTGATCGCCTTAACCCGCGCCTACAATGCCCAGGTTCAGGGTGATCTGGCTGCAACAGTGAAATACGCCGAACAGGCTCTGCGCATCATCCCCGAAGATGACTTTATGATGCGGGCGCAGGCTCTCATTACCCTTGAGGTCACTCACTGGACCAGCGGGGAGCTGGAGCCTGCCATCCAGGCTTTGGGCGATTGGATGAATAGTATGGAGAAAGTGGGCAATTTCGTTTTTGTCGTTGCCAGCGCCTTTGCCGTGGCTGATATCCTGGTTGTACAGGGGCGTCTCCGCGAAGCAATCAAAACCTACCAACAGTACATAAAGCTTGCCTCAAAACATGGCGAGGATGCGCAGCACATCACCGCACACCATTATTTAGGGTTGGCATTGCTGCAACATGAGATGGGGGAGGATATAGCCGCTGAAGAGAACCTGCAAAAAGCGCGGGAGGTGGGTGAACTGACCACGCTGGTCGACTGGCCTTACCGATGGCATGTTGCTCAGGCCCGGCTCAAAGAGTCCGGGGGAGACCTGGAAGATGCGCTGGGCCAGTTGGATGCAGCCAGGCGTGTGTATGTCAAAACCCCCGTTCCGGATACCCGTCCTATCGATGCCTTGAAAGCGAAAGTGTATCTCAAGCAAGGCCGATTGGCCCTAGCCCAGGATTGGGCGTATAAGCGGGAACTTTCGGTGGACGATGAAATCAGCTACCTGAGCGAGTTCGAGCATCTCACCCTGGTCCGGGTTCTGATGGCCGAAAATCAGAATCACCAGGGTAGTGGCTCTTTCTTGCAAGTAATGGGATTACTGGAACGCCTGCTGAATGCAGCTGAAGCACAAAGAAGGACCGGCAGTGTGATTGAAATCCTGGTGGTACAGGCGCTCGCCTACCAGGTGCAAGGGAACCTTCCCCTGGCTCTAGCATCACTTGAGCGTGGCCTGTTGCTGGCGCAACCGGAGGGCTATGTTCGGATCTTCGTAGACGAAGGCCAGCCGATGCGATCGTTGCTTTTGGAATTTCGACCCGCACCTGCGGTGAGGCAGGCGTCGCGAATTGAAAAGCATTCGAACGGACAGAACCACTCACTGCTTGTTTATGTAGAAAAACTCCTGGCTGGTTTCGAAAGGGCGGTAGAAAAGCAGCCAACGACCAATCCTAAAAAACCGGATATGGTCGAACCTTTAAGCGAACGCGAGCTGGAAGTGCTGCGCCTGATCGCTATGGGACTCACCAATCTTCAGATCAGCCAACGGCTTGTCCTGGCCTTAAGCACTATTAAAGGTCACAACTTGCGCATCTTTGCCAAACTGCAGGCACAGAATCGTTCCGAAGCCGTGAAGCATGCCCGCGAACTGGGTCTTTTGTAACTTTTCCCAAAAACAATACTCCCAGACAATACTTTAGTATCTATACAACCATACCGGGCTGCCAGTATATTACCTGTGCATGGAACAAATGGCACAGGCGTTTATGGTTGGTCACAACAGGTACAGGTCATGTCAAACAATCGCAACCTCAAAATTAACTCGAATCAAGCACTGATCTATCAGATCAAGATTATAGGCCATCTGGGTCCGCAATGGATGGATTGGTTCGAGGGCTTGACCATCACGCTGGAAGAAGACGGCGATACGCTTTTAACCGGCCCGGTGATCGATCAGGCTGCTTTGCATGGCTTGCTCAAAAAAGTACGTGATCTGGGTTTGCCATTGGTCTCGGTCAATCCAGTTGAACCCTGGCCTACTACGCCATCTCGTGAGACAGACCAGACAGATGTGTCAGATATCGATTCGTAAATGGATATAAGCTACATGAAAGGATATTTACCCATAAGAAATTTCTAATTCAATTCAACCTCCAGTAACTGGCAGGATCCACAATTAAATTCAATAAAAATCATCAATATCGTTCAAAATAAGGAACAATTAAATGAACACAAACATAAACACATCAAAAATATATACGCAAATTTTACTGATACTACTATGGGTATTTTATTCACTAAATTTTATGTATGCTGATCAACTCTCGTCTTTGGAACCTGGGGTTATAGTAATGCATATGACAGGATTCACCGCAGATGGAACTGTACAAATCACCGAAGGATTTTTGTTGGGAGTCGCGATAATGTTCGAGGTCCCGTTCTTAATGATCGTCCTTTCCTGGGTATTAAAGTATCGAGCCAATCGTTGGGCAAACATCATCGCAGGCACACTTTTTATTGTGACTCAAATCGGTTCATTGTCCCTTGGAGCCCCATCTCCGATGTATCTGTTTTATACCGCAATAGAAATCGCGGGGCTATTAGTCATTGTCTGGTTGGCCTGGAAGTGGCGCAATCCTGAAATCCAGCCCGAAAACCATTCCGCTTGAGTTAATAAAATTAGGAGAATCCCATGAAAGCAATTGTTTACACAGAGTACGGTCCTGCTGATGTCCTGCATCTCGAGGAAGTTGAAAAGCCTACCCCCAAGGACAATGAAGTCCTGATCAAAGTTCACGCCACATCCGTCACCGCTGGGGACTGCAACGCGCGCGGTTTTGTCTTTGTTCCACCTGGCTTTGGGTTCATGGCGCGCTTGATGTTCGGCCTGCGGAAACCCAAGCAGCCGATCCTGGGCGTTGAGTTATCAGGGGAGATTGTTGAAGTCGGCAAGGATGTCCGGTTGTTCAAGCAGGGTGATCAGGTCTTTGGCGTAAGCAATAAATATGGCGCGTATGCCGAATATATCTGCATGGCTGAAGACGCCAGCCTGGTTGTGAAACCAAGAAATTTGACCTGCGCAGAAGCTGCTTCCATTCCATTTGGTGCCACTACCGCGCTTTATTTTTTGAGAGATATGGCAAAACTTCAGCCCGGGCAGAAGGTTCTCATCATTGGCGCTTCGGGTTGTACCGGCGTTTATGCTGTCCAACTTGCCAAGTACTATGGGGCTGAGGTTACCGGCGTGTGCAGTACGAGGAATCTGGAGATGGTGAGGTCAATTGGGGCAGACCATGTTATCGATTACACGAAAGAAGATTTCACCCAGAACGGCCAGACGTATGATGTGATTTTGTCTATGGTCCCAGGTAATACTTCGTTTGCACGCCATAAACCATCCCTCAAGCCAAACGGGCTGTATCTGGCTGGGGCAGGTGGTTTGGATGCATTTGCCCAAATGGCCTGGACTGGGCTGACCGGCGGCAAGAAAGTGATCGCCGGGATGGCACCCGACCGTGCAGAAGATCTGGTTTTCCTCAAAGAGCTGCTTGAAGCCGGAAAACTCAAACCAGTTATTGACCGGTGCTATCCGCTGGAGCAAACTGCCGAGGCGCACCGTTACGCGGACACAGGGCACAAAAGGGGCAGTGTCGTCATCACCGTGGCACAGGAGTAATCAAAGACCAGCGTGGTTTTTATTAAGTCAGCGGGGCTACGTACCCAGGCTTCTACTTCCAATGGCCTGACCTGGTTTCTGAATGATCAATTAGGGTCGACAACCGTTATTTTGGATACAAACGGATTGATGATTGTGAAAATCCGTTTTGATGCCTGGGGAAAGTCTCGTTACACCTATGTAACAACACCCACAGCCCACCATATTACACCAGACAATACGAATCGTGGGTGCAGTGATCAATATATAAGAGTGTTATTCATATTCTATGACTTTTTCCAATGTTCAGAAAGTCTCCAAATGATGAAAGGGATCAAAAGCCAAAATATCGGAATGAAGCCCGCCGCAGATGGGGTGCAATGTGTGCAAAACCTATAGGCAAGCACTTGTGAGTCTTCATCGATTATTGTTATACCATTTGTGTCACTTTGATATTCAACCGGCCGCGTATCAATATGCAAACGATGTAACTCACCCGAAATCTCGTTTTCTTTTAGGTCCTGGCAACTGTAGAAACCGTTCACCTGAACAAAGACCACGGCTGTCTTTTTTGCATCAGTAAACACCGCATCGGTATATCTTCTATCTGACAAAACTTTATATCCTGTTTGCTTTACGCTTGCGCATTCCCACATTGCGTCTGTAATGGATATATATAGAGCTTGATCAAAAACCAAAAATGCTGGTTTGTTTTGTAAATCCATTTCCACTGCCTGGGCTAAAGTGACTTTTTGAGGGGATTGCGGAAAAACAACCGCCTCAAAAGTACTTCCTAAGAGAAAGATCAAGTAAAGGATCCCAGCGAGACATAGGGCCACAACCAGAACCAATTTGACTACGATATTTTGTTTCATTGATTTTCATCCCACTCATGTTTACATTTTTTTCAGTCTTACTATAAATCCAGCTACCTGACAATTTTAAAAAGAAAGAAGATCGCCTGTAAAATTATTTTGTCAACCAATTTAAGAAAGGAAAAACGATTATCATTCCCAAAGCTATATCATACCTGGATGAATATAATTACGCAACTATTGCCTACAGAGCACAAAACACGTGTGCAAAACCTAACCTGGTGGTTGGTTGGGATATTTCAAAGCAAATCAAAACTGCAAAAAATTTTCAGGCATCCAGGATATACTACCCAGTCAGGCAATTTGGGTTGATCCCTACGTTATGTTGCCCGGAATAAAAAAAATAACCATTAAATCAGGCTGCCCAGAAAAGAAAGAACCAGGTGATTAAACTCTTCGATTTTTTCCATATTGGGTAAATGTGCAGTATCAGGGATACTCACCTTTTTAGCACCAGCGATATGGTTCACCAGAAAATCCGCTGCTGCCAGTGTTTTTGGTGTGTCGATATCTCCGGTAATAATCAATGTGGGAGTGTGAATTTCACCCAGCCTGGTGGCTGCAGCAGGTTCCAAGGGTTGTTCATTTCCCAGACCTTCCGGTGTCTTTAGCGCAATTCGGTTCATTTCACGAACCTTTTCACGCACGTTTTCGTCCACCTGATCCGGTGTACGCAGGGGGCCATCCACCCAGATTTGCAGCTCAAGTTCGTTGACCAACGCAAAATCACCGACTTCATCGGCGACCTCCAACTGCTGTGCCTGCCGAGGTGGTTCACCATTAAAAACGAATCCACTCACTGAAGGAGAAACCAAGACCAGTGCATCCGTCATTTCAGGGTGTTCAAGGGTGAAATCAAGAGCCGTCCTGGCTCCTTGTGAGCAGCCGACTAAATATGTCCGTTCAATATTCACAGACTTGAGTAACTCATACAGATCTTGGTGGTGAGAATATGTTCCAGCTAGCATGGGTGTTTTACCAAAACCACGCCGGTCATAACGTAAGACCTCATACTGTTGAGCGAAAACCTGAAACTGAGACTCCCACATCCTGCTATCTGTAATCCCAGCATGTACCAGCACCAGTGGATGCCCTTCTCCAACCATCTCGTAATAGAATTTAATGCCATTCACTTCGGCAAAATTACCTGTCATCATTTCGATTTATCTCCTGGTTAACAACTCTAGCAGGCAGCACTCATAAAAAAACAAGGTACCGAAACATGTGTATTTGATTGTACAAAAATCAGAAAAATAAACCTGTTTTTGTAAAATCCTTTTTCATTCCGGCGATTTTCCGCTGCCCCGTTCTTCAATTAATTAACAATGACTGCCAAACCTATGGGTTGGACTCTATTTCATCTGCCAGAAAGTTAATCTTTAACTTCGGATTGGGTTTTGTTAAACAAATCGCGCAGCAGGAGGATAGCGCCAACTCCAATGGCCATCAACGCCAGGATATAGATCGTCAGCGAGGCGACTACCAGTGCCCACTGCCAGCCGTTTGGCTCTGTCTCCCCCGAGGCCAATCCGGAGATCACCGCCAGCGCCTGCCCGCCCACCAGCGAAGCCACCGCCACTCCTAATCCCCAGCTGATCAGTTTGCGGCGGGAATGGGCACGCCATGCCACCCACAACAACAAAACGCCGCCAACCAGAGCAGCCGGGAAAAGCTCGGCCGGCATCAGATAATCAAAAAGGAATCTCCGGCTCTGGGATAATCGAACCAAAGAAAACAACACCGGTGCCAAAAGCGGAAACCACACCAGTACCGCACCGACAATTGCCAGAATTTTCGTAAAAGGACCCTTTCTGTTCATCATGGCACTCCTTTATCCTGATAAAAGAAACAGAGATCGAACCATCCGGTTCAAAAATTATGGCCTGTGTTCTGAGTTTATTCGTGTTGTTCGGGGTCTATATCCTTCTCATCCGGATCCGTAACATCAATCCATACTCTGGTTTCATCCTGTTTACTTTCCAAATGGGTGTCCATTATTGCTTCATCCGGCAGTTGGATTTCCCCGAGCGGCTTCTGCGCCTGATCGTCCATCTTGCTGCGATCATTACCCAACGGAGAATCGTTCAACATGTCTTCCACCATTTGCTGTAAACCCTGTTTACTCGGTTTCTTCTTCCCTAATGATTTTAGATTTTTCAGAAAAGTCTGGGTGAGGTTGCGGGTAAGCTGCTGAAGATTGGCCTGCGTCAGACGTTCGCCACGGTCAAACCAGATCACCGAAGCGTATCCCATAGCCACTGTCATCGACACCGCCACCGCGGCAGAGAGCAGCCAACCGGGAATTCCGCCTAATTTGCTAAGTTCATAAAAGATGGAACGGCCTAAAAAACCTAACCCGAATGAGAATACCAGTTCCCTGGCGCGCTTTGGGGTGATCTTGTAATTGTAAATACGCGCAATACCCAATACCATGACAGCCTGGGTGACTACCAGGGGAATAAAATCAACCACTGGCAGCGGGGTGAGGGCAATCGCCGCCGAAACGGAAGCCGCCGAAGCGATTGAACGCCAGGCTAACTGCCAGCGATATTGCGGCATGGCCTGCCCGAGGGCAGCCACTATTCCCGGTTCGAGTACCGCAATACTGCGGAGGAGCAAATGCATATTTTCACCGGTACGGGCTGAGAGAGCGAGAACATGTTCCGGTGCCAGATTGAGGGCTTTAGCGGTATGCTGGATCAGATCATTGATATCCTTACGAACCAGATCGCGTTTGTTCAACACCACCACATAGGGTTTACCCAGATGGGTCAGACGCTGGTACAGATCCAATTCAGTTTGCTTAATCCCCTGAATTGCATCAAAAACGATAATCAAAAAATCCGCCTGAGAAGCCGCATCCAACGCGATCTGACGTTCGCGATCACCCACCTCACCCACAGCGTCTGCACCGGGTGTATCCACCACCGCAAAGATACCCGCATCGGTTTCCTGAGTGATCCGCGTGGTACCCGGCAGGGGGCCTACCTGGGCTTTATCCTGTTTTTGATGCACAAACTGGTTATACAGTGTAGATTTGCCTACATTGGCCGGACCTACAATTGCCACGCGCTGTTTGTGCCCAAATGTCATTTTGACCTGGTCTGAACCCAACTTAAATAATAATTGCCACAGATTAGTCTGGGAAGGGAAAGCCTGCACCAAATCCAGAAAGTTTTTTTTGTCCGGTGAGGGCAATTTCTCCCAAAATGCATCAAACACCACCTGGGTTTCGGGCGGCAGATTCTTTTTTATATCATCAATTGTTGGCAATGGGTTGCTCCTGGTTAAATACGGATATTAAAATCGTACCATAAAAAGAAGAAAAAAGAGGGAAGATCGTAATGAGTAATGAGTGAGAGTAGAAATTGGGAATTGGGAATTTGTTGACCCGTCCGGAAAATCATAAAAATCTTTAAAATTAAGAGGGGTTTTTGACTTTCCTTTCACAGATTGAGTCTATAATCATAGAAAAGTCTTTTGCATTTTCCGGAGAACACAATGACAAATAAAATCCATCAGGCTGTTACCCATGGACGTGGGTATAAAGTAATCTGGGGTATTGCCGCTCTGGGCACCTCGGTTATTTCGGGTATTTACGGGGCTTTACTGCCCATTTTTTACCAGGATTACCTGGGCTTATCCGCACGCTGGATCGCAATTGCATCGATTGCATATGCGGTATGGAATGCCATCAACGACCCACTTTTTGGTCACATCACCGACAGCACTCGCAGCAAACACGGACGACGCATTCCCTACATGCGTTTCACCGCACCCTTTCTGGCATTAACCTTTGTGCTGGTCTGGTTTGCACCTGCACAAGCCGGGGAACGAGCCATCTTCTGGTGGATGCTGGTGACCATGCTGCTGTACGACACTGCCTACACCATCATCGGATTGGTGTATTCCTCCTTACTGCCGGAAGTGACCGAATCGGACTCCGAGCGCAACGACCTGCAAATCTCCTCGTCTTTATTTGGCTTGCTGGGAACTTTATTGGGTTTCCTCATCCCAGACCTGTTTCGACCCAAAGCCGGCGGTGATCCCAGCTTTTTGCCGCTGCAAATGGCCATGATAGCCGTCGCCATCGTGGCTGCCTTATTGATTATTGCTACCACTTTAAAGGTGAAAGAACGCATGGAATTCACCCAGGTGGATAAACCGCTCGGACTGCGTGAATCGCTGCGTTTTACCTTCACCAGCAAATCGTTCCTGGTTCTGGTGGCTGCCAATTTTATGTCAATTCTGATGAACTCGCTGATCCTGGGGGCCATCTTTTATCTAGCCGATTACGTGGTAAAAATCAACACCATGCTGCTGTTAGCCTGCCTGTTCATTCCTTTAATCATCGGGGTACCGTGCACCAAGATTTTCACCAAACGCTTCGGTGTGGTACGCGGACACCAAATCTTTCTATTGATAGCCGCCGCCGGGCTGCTTGCGATCATGGTGGTGCCCACTGCGCTCATCCCGATCTGCCTGGTATTTGCCGGGTTCGGCCTAGCCGGTCCGCAAACGCTGACCAATATCCTCTTTGCCCAGGTGTCCGACGAAGATGAACTGCGCTCCGGTGTGCGGCGTGAAGGCGCTTTCTTTGGCGTTAATGCATTAATCACCAAACCAGCACAATCGGTAGCCATTGCGCTTTCGCCATTCATCCTTGAAGCGACCAATTTTGTCACCCGTGATCAGAACGGCGGTCAAATCTTCCTCAACCAACCAGAGAGCGCTATCTGGGGCATCAAGATTATCGCCGGATTGGTGCCAGGGAGCGCCATGTTACTAGGCGCCATTATTCTGATCTGGTTCCCGCTACGCGGCCAGAAACTGGAAGATATCCGTAACCAGGTGTTGGAATTACACGCCAAAAAGCATAATCAACTGACCAGCGAATAATCACTCCGTACATAAAAGCACCAGCCCTACCGTTCATAGGGCTGGTGCTATGTGCTGTGCAGGGGGAGCTGCTCATTTCTCCGCTGCACGTTGATAACGGTAATGCAATCTTCTACGGCCGGTACTGCTGACGGATGCGAAACACATACGCCAGAATTTCCGCTACAACACGGTATAACTCCGGTGGAATCTCACTTCCTACATCCACCATTGAAAGCGCGGCCGCCAGCAAAGGATCCTCGTGAACTGGGATCCCACTCTCTTTAGCTTTAGCGATGATCTGTTCGGCAATCAAGCCCTTGCCACTGGCTATCACCCGCGGGGCATCATCCTGCTCAGGAATATATGCCAGAGCGGTTGCCTGGTTACGTTGGCTGCTTTTCTTTTGGGTTAGATCCACACGTTTGAATACCATTTTATACCTCGATATCCACTGATTGGAATGGGACTGCCTTGTGCATGGGCTGCGGCAGACCGCCCGGCAAATCCGGAACACCCACATCGACATGGCTGGTCTTTACCTGGTAACCCAACTGGTTCAAGCCATCCTGCAAACCTGGCCATTCGGTAACAGCCAGTTGTTCCACCATCGCATTCGGCACCGTGATATTGGCCTGGACCTGCTGCCCGGCAAAAGAGAGATCAACCTCCATCGGTTCACCGGGCACCAATTCCACCTGGATCACCAGGCGGGTATAATTGGGATCAATCGCGCCACCGTGACCATTCTCGCGCTCAGATATACGGATATGCGCCGGCAGCATCTCTGCATTGGGATGCCGGATAGACAATGGAAAATCCAACTGGACCCAGTTACTGCGTCCACTGCCATTATCACTGCGCACATTCATTAAATGACTCTGTCGCAGAGACTCTAAAAAGCCGTCCACTTCGTTGCCCAGTTGAGACTGGCCGGCCTGCTGTAATGATTGGCGCAGTTTACCCAACACCATTAGACTCTCCCGCGAGATTGGCTGCTCCGGATTTTTTATCTGCTCGGCCAATTCATTTTCAAATGCGCGTCCCAGCAATTTTGCTAATGTTTCCACATCTTCCGTTAGTTTAATCGCCGGTTGATTCCATTTGAGCACCGTTTTTTCCAGCAACTGTAAGCTCTGCTGGATCAGGTTCTGAATTTCGGCTGGCTGGTTCCCACGCACGGCTGCATTTTGAAGCTGCTGCATCAGACGCACCAAAGCCGAACCAATTGTCTCGCTCTTCCCAGCCAACATCTGAATGCTACCTGCCGTAACCGGAAGTCCGAGTGCTTTCAATGCTACAGCCAAATCTGCTTCTTCCTGTCCCCAGCTACCCAATTTTTGCAAGGCAGTCTCTAGCTCGGAAAGCGTCTCCGGGGTAACCAACAAACCCTGTTTTAACGCTGCCTGAACCAATTGCATGGTTTCCTGAGACCTAGCCAAACCGAGTGATTCTAAAAGACGGGTGGCCAAGTCACGCGGCTGAATTAAGGCATTGCCTGGTATTTGTTGTTGATCCTTACGCACCAAGCGCAGTGTAATCCCCCCATCCGAAAGTTGAGTAACAATAAACTGGGCTGATCCTTGTTTTAAGAGATCACTGGCCAGTTCTGCTGAGGGCATTCTTGCAACAACAGGCGTTCCCTGAATAGCGAGGGATGCCTCTGAACCACTCACGTTCAGAACCTGGGCTGTTATCCTTTGATATAAACGCAGATTGAGGCTATTTAAATTGGGGGCTTCAACCGGAGTGCTTGGCAGTGGGCCGGTGATATACATGGCACACATAAGGGACCTCGCTTTTATGGTTCCGGTGAGGGATTAGCCTCACCGGAACCCAATTCAACAAAACTATCGTTTCAGGTTAACCAGTTCCTGTAAGATTTCATCCGAAGTGGTGATCACCCGGGATGAAGCCTGAAAACCACGTTGAGCCAAGATCATATTGGTGAATTCCTGTGCCATATCTACATTGGAGGCTTCCAAATATCCGGCAGCAAATGTTCCACGCCCACCGGAGCCAGCCAAACCAATCTGAGCTTCACCGGAATTCAATCCCTGCTGAAACATGGTGTTACCGGTTTTTATCAGACCGGTGGAGTTATTGAAGCGGGCTACTGCCAATTGGGCAACCTGTTCACGCATACCGTTTGAATAGATTAAGAAAACTTCTCCGGTTTTTGGAGTAATGTACACATCCGAAATAGAGCCGGCTGGTAAGCCAGTCTGACTGGTGACAGAAACTGAAGTATCAGAAGCCAACATGGTCATGCTGGTCATATCAAAAGTCGGGGTAACAGCATTCGCGCCGGGTCCACCAGGGATTGAAACTGCCGTACCCACTGTACTGGCGCTGTATTGGCCATTTGGATCAAAGGTGATCGTACCGCTGCCAACAGCGCCGGCCGGATCGGTCACTGACCATGACCAGGTATTGTCCGGATTTGCAGGAACGGGAGGAACAGCTAATGGGTCACCCAAAGTCGGACCAGTGCGGGTGAAATCCACTGTAGCTGTGTGCATATTGCCAAGAGAGTCATACAACCCCATGGTTGTTGAAATCGTATCGCCAACTGCGGTATCGGCACTGGCATTACCACCAATGATCGCACTTTCGGTTGAACGCGCTAATGTTCCACCCGCCTGGATCTGGATATCACTGGGAGGTAAATTCGGATCAACTGTACCGCCATTGGTCATCCAACCTTGAATGCGCATACCTGTGCTGCTATTTACAAAAAAACCGTCTGAATCCATGGAAAGCGAGCCTTCCCGAGAATAACGCAGACCGGCACCACTATCGTACACCAAGAAACCATCACCCTGAATGGCCAGGTCCATATTTCGGCCAGTGGCCTGGAGCATCCCCTGGGTAAAAATGGGGGAGATATAGCCCAACTGTGAACCCAAACCAATTTGAATCGGGTTGACACCACCGGAATTCGCCGAAGGGCTGGCGCCTGGGCTAAGAATTTGCGCGAACTGATCCTGAAACACGACACGGCTGGCTTTGTAACCAATGGTATTGGCATTGGCGAGGTTATTGGCGACAACATCCAGGTAAGTCTGGTGTAAATTCAGTGAGCTGATTGCGGTAAACATAGAACGTAACATTTTATTTGCCTCCTGAAGCAATTGTTTTGTTTGTCCCACGGGCTTCCTACAAGAGGGCCAGCCTATGAGTAAAAAATGAATAATTAATTTAGTGGTTCAACTTTTGGTTATTTCTGGCCGTTGATTTCAGTTTTTTCGGCAAAAACAACCGTATCAATCTGGGTAAATACCCCTTCACCATGCGCATTGGCATCCATTGCGGTTACTACCATGCGTTCGCGTACATTGACAATAAAAGCCATATCATCCATCAACACCAGTGAGGATTTGCCGCCTTTTTTATCAGCCTTGTCCACAGCCTGGGTCAGACGGTTCAGCCCATCATCACTCAACTCCAACTGCCGTTTTTCCAGACGCTGCTGCGCATGATTGGAAAATCGCAATCCCTGGGTCTCAGCCAACGTATCGGCAAAACTGGGGGCGGCTGTGCTGCCAGTTATACCCACAGGCCGGGTTGGTCCGTAATTTTGACTTAGCTTTTGCGTACGGCTAATTTGCTGGTTCGGATCGAATTGAATTGGATCAACCATTGCCCTACTCCTGTCGAATGGAAATCACGTTACCTAATGGAGCAAACTGCTCACCGATCTGTAAATAGATCATGCCGCCCTGAACCATTGTTCCGGACACAAGTCCTTCCAGCGTGCTGCCATCGTCAAAAGCCGCAGTCACGTTTTTGCCAATTAAACTGGCAGCATAAGCAGACTGGTTGGAAACAGCCGATTCGCTCATAATCATTTTGATGGAACGCAATTCATCGAGGGAGTTCAATGATGAAATCTGGTTCATCATATCACTGTCACTCATTGGTTCCAATGGGTTCTGGTTTTGTAACTGAGCCATTAAGAGCTGCATGAACTCCACTGAACCAAAATCCGCATACGACTTAGTGTTGGTTTGTGGGCTTTGGGTATCACTGACACCATAACTATCCGATAAAGGATTTACAACCATACTAATCTCCTTTCTTTAAAACTCCGCTGAATCAGCGGTTTATACACGGTAATCAATCCCGTTTAACGTCCGGATCTGCTTTACATTTACTGGCAAATCTTCTTTTCCAACTTCAGCATTACGCGATCCATGGTGGTTCGGTTTGCCGGTTTGCCAGGGCTGGCGCTGTGCCTGCTGCTGGTGGTGACCAACCTGCAAATTTGCCAGTTGGATACCGGCAGACTGTAAGGATTGGCGCAATTGATCCAGATGCGCTTCCAGCAACTTTCCTGTGCTGGCTTGATCGGTCTGCACCGATACGCCCAACCCTTGTGATGTATGGGTCAAACGAATATCGATTTTTCCCAAATCTTCGGGGTGCAGTTGGAAATGCAGTGATGTGTTACCCTGCTGCCACATTGCTTGAACCTGTTCTGAAACCTGGTTAAGTAACAGACGTGGTTGAGCTTCCGCCAGGCGGGCCGGCTCTATACTGTTCATTTTCGATTGGGTAAGGGCATCCAAACCAAGCATGGCCGGGTTAGGGACAGGGTTTTCCTGCTTCACAACTGTTTGATTTTCTTCACTCTGGACAGTGACACCTTTTGTTAAAAATTCTTTTCCAGTTTCCACTGCCTGTACCTGGGTTGGCACTGCCTGTGCTTCCTGTACAAAAGCTCTGGTAACCTGGTTTATGCGCTGGGTTTTCTCAGCATCCGCCTGCACACCTTCAATATCACCGGCCTGTACCTGTGTTTTGGATTGGAGCTGTGCCCATTCCCTCAGGTTCAATGGTTCACCGGCTGAATCTTCAGCGGCTTCACTCAACAACGACACAAAATCTATTGAATTTTCACCTTCAACAGCGCCAGGATCAAGCAGAGCGCCGTTTGCTACCAATGTTTGCAGATCCACTGATTGCATTACCTGCAACACCAATTGCGGCGTCGCCGCTGCTGCTGGCAGCCCGACATTTCCACCCTCACCACCACTTAGGGCAGGCATCTTCAGGGGGGTAGTCTGTGGTTTCTGTAACATTGCCATCATCAACGCTTCCGCTTCCATGGCATTTTTCTTTTCCTCATCCTGTAAAACCTTCCCAAAACTGTCCTGATCATCTGGGCCGGTATCAGCGGGCTGCAGCGATTTTTCAGCTTTGATTTTTGGGGTATTTACCGGAGTCGGGGCAATTAAAAAATCCATCTATTACCTCGATTGAGCTATAGCTTGTAACAATGCCAGCTTTTTAGAAATTGATTGGCTGACAGCCTGGTATTGAATACCAGCTTCCGACATTTGCAATAATTCGGTATCGATATCAACATTGTTCTGGTCGGCGCGCAAACTACCACCAGGCCGTAAGGAAACTTCATTGCCCATCAAATTTCGCACAGGAGAAGCCAAATGGGCGTTGTGGGAAACGGCCATTGGTAGTTCATTACCTGTTTTCAATGATTTTTGCAGCACATTTTCAAAATCCAGCTGCTGAGCCTTGTATCCTGGCGTATCCACATTGGCTATATTACGACTGATCAACTGCTGCCGTAGTGACAGACCGTTGAGCGCCGCACGCGCTGTTTGCATGGCATCATCATTTACTATTGAATTGACCATACATTACACCTTCCATTCATAATTGGTTTGATAAGTACTCATTACCCTTTGGACGTATTTCTGTGTTTCCTGATAGGGCGGAATACCATCATACTTATCCACTGCCCCGGGACCGGCGTTATAAGCTGCCAATGCCAGGGATACATTACCTTGATAACGATCTAATAGTGAACTTAAAAAGCGTACACCTCCTTCAATATTCTGAGCCGGGTCGTAGGGATTTACGCCCAACCACTGTGCAGTAGCAGGCATCAGCTGCATCAATCCAATCGCACCTGCCCCGGACACTGCTTCCTGGTTAAAATTCGACTCGTTCTTAATCACAGCCTTTACCAGACTGGGGTCCACTCCGTATTTTTGGGAAGTTTGTTGGATAATGCTTTCAAAACTTCCGCCATTCAATGAACTGCCGCCGGTTCCCAGGTATGGGTTTTGGGAAACTGCGGTTTGCGCATTGGCGCCTTGCATCCGCTGCATCAGGGTCATCATCAGGTTATAGATCTCCAGATTGAACTGACCCGTGAAAATACTGTTATCCATTACGTGCCTCCTCGCGCCGCTGACGGAAAGCTGATGCGATATAAATATCGTCTTGCTGTTTGGCTTCCCGTTCTTTCTGGTCCTGATGAAAAGCTTCAATTTGTTTTTTCTTCAGTACCACCAGCATCTCTTCTTCCTGCTTCGCGGCAATTAACTCCTGGCGTTTACGATCAACCTTCTCATCCATCACTTTAATGGCCTGGATGGTCTGGTTGATGCGTTCATCGGTCGCCACAATATTGGCGCGCAATATGGAAAGGTTAAACAAATCCATCTCACCTTGTTGTTCCAAAAAAAGCTTCTCCAAAAGACCGGTACGGTTTTCGTACAATCCCATCAATAAATCTTCCAGATTCTGACGAGCAGCCATTAGTTTTCCTAAATCTGTCTCCAATGCCTCTACCTTCGTATGGCGCAAGTCCAAAACATTTTGTAAATTGAATTTTGGAGTCATTTCCTCACCTCATCCTTATGATTTCATGGATACTTTGTGTGATTCAATGGCTTCCATAAAAGCTATGGTTTCGTCAAACTCACTGACTTCTTCCACACCTTGCTGCAGGAAACCGTTAATACTCGGCATAACCGATAATGCGGCATCAATATCCGGATCGGAACCACGGACGTACGCACCAATATTGACCAGATCACGGGCTTTCTCATAAGTTGCCAGATGTTTTCGGGTCGTGGCTGCCATTTTTTGCTGGTTCTTACTGGTTATGGCAGACATAACCCGGCTAACACTACCCAGTACATCAATGGCGGGGTAATGATTTCGGGCAGCCATGGCTCGCGAGAGAATAATATGCCCATCCAAAATACCGCGAACGGCATCACTGATGGGTTCGTTAAAATCGTCACCTTCCACCAAAACCGTAAAGAAACCGGTAATTGAACCGCGCGCACTTGTTCCGGCGCGCTCCAACAAACGCGGCAGCATGGCAAATACCGAGGGGGTATACCCCTTGCTGGCCGGCGGCTCACCAATCGAGAGACCTATCTCACGCTGTGCCATTGCAAAGCGGGTAACCGAGTCCATCAGGAAGGTAACATCCATTCCAGACTCGCGGAAATATTCAGCAATTGTCATAGCCACCAGGGCAGCTTTCAAGCGGACTAGAGCCGGCTGGTCTGATGTGGAAACCACAACAACCGACCGTTCCAAACCCTCAGGACCCAAATCCCGTTCCAAAAACTCACGCACTTCACGACCACGCTCACCAATCAGGGCTATGACACTGACATCCGAGTGGGAGTTACGGGCGATTGAACCGAGCAGAGTGGATTTTCCCACACCGCTGCCGGCAAAGATACCCAAACGCTGGCCTTTACCGCAGGTCAACATGCCATCAATTACGCGCACGCCCGTCACCAACGGTTCAAATATAGCTGGGCGCTGCAAAGGATGGGGTGCCCGACGATTGGTGGAAGCCCATTCGGTAACTTCCAGAGGCTTACCATCAATCGGAAAGCCCTGACCATCCAAGACACGACCCAACAAGATGGTACCAACCGGTGCCTGAAACGAACGCTCGGCGGGGTAAACAGGGCTGTCCTGTTGAATCCCCTCCATATCACCCAAGGGCATCAATAACATACGGTTTTCACGAAAACCAATCACTTCAGCCTTCAGAAATTTCTCATCCTGAGTCTGGATATCGCATATTTCGCCGATCTGACAATTTAGCCCGATCACTTCCAGGGTTAAACCAACCACTTGCACCACTCGCCCGGAAACACGCACCGGGTTAAGCTGGTGGATGGCCTTGCGTAAACGATTCAGATCCGGCATTTGCGCGACCATTTAGAAGCTCTCCTCATTCGATTCGGCTGAGTGTAATGTTTCCATCACGGCACGCAATTGGGTTTCAATGCGCGCATCCACGTTACCTGTATCACCGTGAATAAAACAACCACCAGGAGTAACGCCTTCGGTGGGGATAATCTGCACCAAACTACCAGTCATCGTTGCCGTAAATTCCCGCCAATAAGGGTCCAGGTGGCCGGCATCGACTGGATGTAAATAAATTTTTAGATTGCCAAGGTTTTTTGCATTATCCATAATGCGGTTCAGATTGTGCTGCAGTTTTTCAGTATCCAGCACCAAACCCGAACCAAACAAATTATTGGTGATATCACGAATCACATCGATGATGAGCGGTGTGCTCTGCTGCAAGGTTTCTTCCTTCCAGGCAGAAACCTGTTCCAATATAGTCTTCAACGCTTGCTGAACCATTTGGTTTTCTTCTTCAAATTCCTGATAAGCCATCTTCCGCGCTTCTTCAAACGCTTCACTGGCTTGAACCTGATTTTGTAAAAGTATGTCTTGCGCCTGGGATTGCGCCTGTTCCACAATCAACCTGGCTTCTTCCCGGGCTTCTTCCATAATTCTCAGGGCCGCTTCTTCCGCTTTTTTAATGGGGTTAACAGCGTGGCCACCCTCCTCTGATTGAACAGACTGACCATGCTGACCATGCGCCTGAGATGGATGAGCTTCATTGCGATTAAAATCCTGCCAACGAACTGATTGAGCACTTTTCGGCTGTACGTCATTACCCGGCAATGGTTTAAGCGAGGAAAACTGAATTTCACCGGGATTCCAGGATTGTACATCACTGGTTTCAGCTTCTGAAAAGAGGGAACGCTGCCTATCCGAGCCCAATTTGTTCTGGCGAACAGACTGATTTTTATTACTGAGGAATAAATCCAAGACCTGTTCAACTGACATACCCGAGTTTTTTGGAACTGAAGTAGAAAACTCTTGCGGCTGCCAGGCGGTTGCGCGATGCTGCGTATTCCCGTGGATCAACGGATTATGCAATGATTTCATATTCACCTCCACCGCCGCCAATTACAATTTCGCCGGATTCTTCCAGGACACGAACAGCATCCACAATTTTTCGTTGTGAGGTATAAACGTTTTTGGCCAATTGTGGGCCTAGAATTTCTATTTCTTCAATCAAATTATCCCGGGCGCGTTCCGAAAGATTGCGGAAGATATTTTCTTTCAATCGCTCCGGAGCGGCTTTCAAAGCCATCGCCAGATCCGCTTTGCTGATATCCCGCAGAACACGTTGAATAGTGCGGTCATCCAGCTTGGTAAGATCGTCAAAGGTAAACATATTGGCACGAATTTCTTCGACCAATTTGGGGTTATTCTTTTCCATAGCTTCAAAAATGGTTTTCTGTACACCGCGATCGACCTGGTTTAACATTTTTACCAGGAAGGAAACACCACCGGTTGCGCGGAAATCGGCTTCACTCAATACACTGGACAGCTTGTTCTTCAAACTGCGTTCCACTACCTGCACGACCTGGGGAGAAACGCGATCCATCACCGCCAAGCGCAGGGTAACTTCTATCTGCAAATCTTTGGGAAGGCTGGTCATAATATCAGCAGCTACTTTGGCTTCCAGGTAAGAAAGCACCAGGGCAATCGTTTGCGGCATTTCATCCTGCAATAAAGTGGCAACTTCTTCAGCATTCGCATTCCGCAACATTTCAAAAGAAGATAGCTGTTGGTGAACCGAGATACGCTCCAAAATCTCTGCACCACGGCGCGGACCTACTGCCCGAGAGAGTAACTGCCGGCTATATTCCGCACCACCACCGCGTAGGCTGGCATCTGCCATCGCAAAATCATACGCTTCCTGCAATGCAACGTGACGAATATCCGCATCAATCGGCCCAACCTGACCCAATTCGAGCAGGACACGTTCTATTTCGCCTTCGCTCAAATATTGCAGTACCTTGGAAGAAAGTTCCACACCCAGGCTTAATAGCAATGCGGAGGCTTTATCAATTCCACGGAGTTTTGTGGCTAACTCAGCCATTACGTTCATCCTCACTTAACCAGAGCTGGATAATTTCTGCGACAGCGGCCGGGTTCTCTTCTGTCAGAAGAGAAATTGCTTTTTGACGTTGATCATCTTCAGGACGAGTCCGGCTTTTTTGTGGGGTCAGATTCAGGGTTACTTCTTCATCTGGCATGGGTAAGTCTTCCATGCGAGGTGGTTGTGAAACTCGGGGGCCATGGTTGGCTGCAGAATTATAGGCGGCTTCCATCTGAGAAAAACCTGAGAACCCACCGCCCATACCATTGGCGCCTTCCAAAGCCATCTCACCTACCGGTTTTAATATCGGTTTCCACTGTTCACCGGATGCCATGCGCACATTACGGATCAAGCGAGAAATAAACCCGATCATCAAAAACAACAGTAATACTGCGCCAACGATCATACCTATTCGCAAATAAAGATCCATTTGCTCTTGCTGTGTATTGACGGCTTCCTGCTCTTCGATGAATGTGCGATCAAAAGCCATCGGCGCAACCACCAGCATATCTCCACGAGCTTCATCAATACCCGCAGCAGCGGCCACAACAGATTCAATGGCATCCAACTGTGATTGATCGGTAATGCCATCCAGCATTACAGAAAGAGTAATCTTTTGGATTTGTCCGGGTGCTACAACTTCTTTTTCCTGCACCTGAGTAATTTCATAATTAAGGGTTTCTTCTTTTTTCTCATAAGAGGTAGCACCTTCGCCACCGCCAACCAATTCGCCTGGAACAGGTAAATTGCTTTCCGCACCGGGCACTCCACCAACGGTGGTTCCATCGCTGGTATAGTTTTCGGTGATAATCTGCGAACTGCGGATGGCTGCCGGAGTGGGGTCGAACGTATTGGATGTGATTTCTTTTTGGTTCCAGCTCATCACCACACTTGCCTGCACAGCCGCTTTATCCGGACCCAATACCTCAGATAACATATTTTCAACTTTGCGTTTGATCTCAGCGGCGGCAGCTAATTCGATGGCCCGGTGAGAATCGGATTGGGAGGTCATGTTTTCCAGACTATCTGTACCTGTAGAGAGCATGCGTCCTTCCGTATCAATTACAACCACATTCTCAGGGCTCAAACCTTCCACACTACTGGCTACCAGATTAGCAACCGCTTTTACGTTACTGGAGGTTAATGTTTTTCCACTTTTTTCCTGGATGGTAATTGAAGCGGTCGTTAGGGCCTGATCATTACTTAACAACGATTTTTCCGGCTGCACCACATGTACCCGTACTGTCTCTACAGCATCCAAGCTGCTGATCGTACGTTCCAATTCACCTTCCAGAGCCCGCTGATAATTCACCTTTTGGGTAAACTCAGTCATTCCCAGGCTGTTGCCATTGAATAACTCATAACCCACTGCGCTGCTTTTGGGCAGACCTTCACGGGCCATTTGTAAACGCACTTCATATACCTGATCACTGGGAACCAGAATAGTGCCGCTGTTCTTGAGTTGATAATCGACACCGGCAAGGTCCATTTGTTCAACAATTGTCGCAGCGTCTTCTTCACTGAGCGCGCTGTAGGCAACTGCATATGTTGGACGATTGGCCCAAACAAGCAATACCGGTACCAGGATCAGAATCGATAATCCCAATGCCAACATCGTAATACGTTGGGGGTTGGTCTGTTTTTGCCAAAAAGTTGATAATTGCTGTTGCAAAGGTGCTAACATGGTTTTCTCTTCCCGTGGTTTTCTGATCTACTAAAATTAGACTTGCATGCGCATAACTTCACGATAGGCATCCACCAATTTGTCACGGATACCCATAGCCACTTTGAAGTTAATATCATTTTCTTCCAAAGCGATCATTACATCATGCAGATCAACATTTTCCCCGGCAGCCATTTGCTGCACCAGACCATCCGCCTGCATTTGTGATTCATTTAAACCGCTTAAGACATCCTGAAATGTTTGCCCTATCCCATCCAATGCACTTTTCTGCGCAGAGGAGGATTGGCTTTTGGTTAACTCACCCAAACCCTGGATACCAGACATTACATTTGGTGAAATTCCCTGAATTTGCATTTAACTATCTCCCTATTTCCAATGCTTTAAGAGCCATCCGTTTGGCGGCATCAACCACTGTCAGGTTAGCCTCATACGAACGTGTGGCAGATAACATATTGGTCATCTCCACCACAGGGTTAACGTTCGGATACTCTACATAGCCATCTTCATTGGCGTCCGGATGAGTTGGGTCGTAAACCATCGAACCTTCGGTCTCATCGGTAATGATCTGGTGCACCTTGACCCCACCAGTAGTGGTATCAAGACCCTGTCGTTCTGCCACATAAGTGGGCAAAAACGGCCGGCTGCCCTGGGGCATAAAGATCACATCCTGACGTTGGTAAGCGCCGCCTGCAGCTGTCCGTGTGGTTTGTGAATTGGCAATATTATTAGAGATCACATCCAACCGCAAACGTTGGGCCTGTAACCCGGAAGCTCCGATTCGCATTGTTTCCCAAAAACTCATAGTTTACTCCTCATTTGTATGTAAAGAGGATAACATAAGGGTCTTAAGGGCGCAGTAAAGCTTCTGTTAACTTTGAATAAAAATGGCGTGAAGAAAACCTGAATAAGGCTTTTATTTCCCCCGATGCAGATAAAAAAATATGTGAGAGGGCCTTTTTAGCGTAAATCTGACTGACAGGCCGCCCTCTGAGCCTGCCGGTCAGCTATTTTCTTTGTTTATGCCGGCCGGGCTACTGATCCCGCGTAAGCGGAAGAAATGGAAGCTGTATTGGCTTTGGGCATCATACTTTTTTCGGTTTCACGCCAGGCATCGCGCAGTTCTGAGAGTGTCTTAAGCGCAACATCATAATCACCTTTGCGAATACTATCCAGACACCACTGGTAAAGTCGGAAAAGACCAACAGATACTTCGGGATAATCGAAATTCAATGCATCACGCAGGACACTGATTGCTTTGGTAGATTTGGCAAAGTCCTGGGCTTCACAGGCGCGAATGGCCAGATCGTATGCCATAACAACCAACCGGATTGGGCTGGCTCCCATAACATCCTGATTTCGATATTCCTGATTGCGATAAGCTGTTCCTGGATACATGGCTATTCTCCTAAATACTTGGTTTTTTTATTGCACTATAGTTAATATCGTCTGTTTGTTTAAGTTCTGCAATGTTTTGCCGTAAAAAATCCCTAAAGATCAGGCTAACAGCTCAACCAGATCGCCGGCTTTCAGGTTATTCAATTCATCCGGCGGAATACTGCGAATCACCCGGCTGGTGGCACGGTCGATTACATAGACCGTCACCTGCTTGGTTTCTTCATTCACCGTAAACTTCAGACCAATATCCGAAGTTTTGGGTGCTTCAAGCGCCGGTTTGCTTTCACTGGCATGCCTGGATTGCATTTCAGCGGCCTGCTTTACCTCTTGTGCTTCCTGCGAGGAGCGTGCAGCTTCCGTTTTCATGCTTTGGACCTGAACCGCGCGGTTTGCCGCCGCTTCCGGTTCAACTCTTGAAATGGGGGTGACACTATTATCAGACATACTTACCTCCCGGCTTTACAGCCTGGAATTCTTAATATGATTTGCTATATACCGAGTTAAATTGCTGACTTTGATACGTCATCGTCATAATTTGTGACTGTAATTGAGCATATTGTTGGTATAGATACTCTTCGCGTTTGGAAAGTCGCGTTTCTAAACTGGTAATTTGGCTTTTTGTATTTTTCATTTGCCTTTCCGTCGCCTGCGAAGCCGTAGTTAAATATCCGGATGTCCCCAGAAAACGAGACAACTTGGTATTCATCTGGTTCGTTACCGCGTCCAACAACGAAACTACACTGGAACGGTCATTGGCTAAAGCTGTTTTCAACTTGCTGCTATCACTCACTGAAAGTTTCAAGTCGTTACCCATCGTTATGCCAAGTTCACTCAAGCGGGTAAAAGCACCGCCATTAACCTGCCCTGCCGTAGACAGGCGTAATAAATCAAAACGCAGGTTAGTAAAGACCATATCACCGGATAATGCGCCACGGGTGTATGTATCATCCGCGTTTTTGGTTGTAGCGATTTTGGCTCCGAGATAGGTTAAGAGTTTGTTGTATTCAGTAACGAAAGATCCAATTTTCTTTTCATTTTCATCAGTTGTCGAGACCACATTGAGTGTTGCTGTTTCACCCTCAGAATCCTTCACCAGGTTCAGGGTGACGCCATTAATCACATCGGTCAGACCAGTGTTTGAGGAGCGTTTTACTGCCAGTCCATTGACTGAAAAATTCGCACTGACCGCGGTTTGCATTTCGTGGGTAAAGGTGCTGCCGTTATAAATTTCCAGATCATTCAAAATTCTGCCGGTTACATCCTGCGCCTGAATAACACGATTTTCACCACCATATTTAGCTGAAAGGAGCAATTGATTGTTAACAATAGTGGCAATCACCTCGTTACCATCGGCATATTTGGCATTATTGATCGCTGATGCGATATCAACCAAACTGTCGGTTGATTCCACTTCAATAGTAGGTCCCTTGGCCGCATATTCCAACTCAGCGGCGCCAAAACCTCTGGTTCCAGCTGTATAACCACTGGCAGTGAAATCAACCCGGATACCACGTCCGGTATCATATACACCACCACCTTCAGGAATATTCTGCCAATCAGAAGTGTAATCACTGGTTGTACTGTTTTTCTTAATGCTTATGGACTTCCCTTCGGTGTCTACTAAACGAAATTGCCAATCGGTACCATTTTGCCGGGTTTCTACATAATATTTTCCACTACCCAATTCCGTTTTGGTAGCGGCAACATCCGTTGTGGCAAAAGAGTTTACTGAGCTGGAACTTGTAAAAGTAGCGCTGCTAGCCTGAGCCCCACCCAGAGTAAAGCTACCTGTCATTCCCAAAAATTGGGTACTATATTGCATTTGTTTAGAACGCACCCGGTGTTCGCGCGCCAAGTTGGTTACTGAAAGCTCGTAGCTGGCAGGGACAGCAGCACTACCGGCGTTAACTGAGCCAAAAGAAATTCCTTCTGCCAATCCGCTTAGAGAAGCGCTACGACCTGGTTGAAAACTATAGGTCGGATCAGTACTCAACAAGCTCTTAACCGAAGTCTGAAACGAAGTTAGCATTCCATTAAGATCTTTGTAAATTGCATTTTGCACTTCGATATTATCGCGTTGAGTTTCCAAACGATCCATCGGTTGACGTTCTATAACCATCAAATTCTGAATGATGCCTACATAAGAACTATCAAGATTATAGTTACTGATTGCGTTGGTTGCCATAATATCCTGTGCCTTTCTAGGTGCTTAATGCTTGTCCGCTGTTATGGGTGAGCGGAGGGCATCTGCGATGCCCTCCGCGATTGAACCATCGGCGGACGGAAACGACCGATTATCGGAACAGCGAGAGTAAGAATTGCGGTGCGGCGTTGGCCTGAGCTAACATCGCGGTCGCTGTCTGCTGTAAGATTTCTTCGGCCATATTGGCGTTCATAATCCGGTTGTATGCCGCTTCGATATTGATCTGAGATGCTGAAACCTGATCCTCTTTGAAGGATAAACGTCCGGTCAAAGCACCAACTTTAGACATTTCTGCATTCACAGTGTTCATCGCAGTCGTGACTGTTTCCATGTAATCTGCAAAATCCTGCGCTGTGGTCGCTGAGATTTCATAATCTCCAGCTTTCTGATATTGCACACTGCCATTCGCGCTGGATGGTAAATCTCCTGCCGTTAATCCGGCTGCCAGGCTTACCTGCAAACCATTACCAAAATCGACTGTTTGGGCAACACTATCATATGCTATTGAAACTTTATTGTCGGTTGCGCCACCATCTGCACCATCTGCATCCACTGTGATTGCGTTGCCAGATGAATCCAGTAATTGAATATAGCTATCTGCTACTGCGGTTGTGGTTTGGGTTGCGGTTCCAATATGGATATTGAAAGTGTATGTTCCACTGTTCAACTCATTGATACCAAAGAAGCGAGCATTATTGCCAGTAGCAGCAGTCAAGTTATCATCAGCGGTATCTAATCCAGCAGCATCCACATCTGAAGTCGCAATCACATCTGCAATACCCAGTGTTTCAGCATCTACTGTAGCAATCCGGTTCATTACTGTGGCATCATCTGAATCTGCACCGGTCTGGAAGCGTAAGGTCGCTGGGGCTGATCCATTTAACAAATTGGTGCTGTTCCATTTGGTTTGTGCAACAATATCATCCACCTGAGCCGCGAAAGCTGATAACTGTGTTTTGATAGCCGTGCGCTCTTCAGTTCCCATGGTGTCAGAAGCACCAGCTTCTGCTTTATTGCGCATCTGCACCAGAATGTCATTGATGCGTCCCAATCCGGATTCGGCAACGGCCAATAAGTTCTTGGCATCCCCAATGTTATTGAGGGCTACTTTCAAACCTTCCGAACGTGAAAGCATTTTAGTCGCAATGGTCAACCCAGCCGGATCATCCGCTGCCGTGTTGATCCGTTTACCAGTCGCCAGACGAGTCTGGTGAATTGATAATTGTTTGTTGATATTGCCCAACGAATTCAGCGCATTCATCGCGCCTATGTTACCAGCAATTCGAGTTACATCTACTTCTGCCATTTCATACCTCCATGTATGAGAAAATAATTAGGGGATCCTTCCCCATTTTGAAATACTTTCGAAAAAACTTTAGTCCTAAACCGCATAAATATTCCATAAAAGAATTTTAAGTCATTAAATTTTATTTCGATATTCAGAGCGATATGGAAATTGAATTCTTAGTTTTTTTAAAATTTCATTAGCCAACTTTTTTTTCGATATTTTATCCAAGATTTTAATACTATCTACTAAAACTCCATGGGAAAAATCCATATTAACCATTTCAGAATCTAGATAATTATCGGTAATTTTTAACAATACAGGTTCGATTTCATCAAATTTTTGTTGTTTTATAAATGTAAATAATAATCGAATTAATATGTCAACATTTTCGCCAAAATCCAGAAGTTCTCTATAAGTTTGTTCGGCTTTATCAAATTGTTCTACTATTACAAAATAATCACTTAGAACTCTTAAGTTTTCAAATGATCTACCAAATTTTCGTAAAGCAATTTGTAAGGTCTTCTTTGCTTCATCTATATCACGAGTTAAAAGACAAATACTTGCATAGCCACTGAACATAATAGGCATGTTTGGGTATTCTCTGATAATACTAAGTATTAAATTTTTGACTACAGGCCAGTCGTGTTTTCGTTTCGCATTTTGAACCTGATCAAATAGTTTTAAGTGTGGTGGAGTGTGTACAGATATTTCTACCGTTAATTCACCTTCATTAATTTTGTTTCCGTTTGGAGAAACAATCAAAGCGCAATTATGTAGAAATTCAATAAAAGTATTATCGTCTTGTGGATATTGCATAATTTTATCCACTGGTGTTTTTAACTTGTTACTTAGATAGATCAAAACTCTATTGTCAAGCTCTTGTTTAGTTTTATCAACGCGATCAATCCGAGTCATATCTAATTTTCTACCAGCCCCGCCCAATCGATTTATCTTCAAATTGATATGTTCAACTGAACGTGTAAAATAATGATTAACTTGAATATCCTCAACATTAATCGGAAATCGTTGATCATCAACGCGAAATCCTTTTGAATTTACACAATAAAAAGGTTCTTTATAAGAAAACTCATGGGGAGAGTTTGGAAACAATGTTTTTTCAGGCTGAACAATACACTTAACCAAATTGTCATCATCAATTTTTTCGGATGGACGTAAACGATAATTAATTATTTGCCCACCAATTGGTTTGGTCTTATGCCCCCCTGTACCAAAAAAAATAGAATTCATGGCCAAAGCACCAAAATTTTCATATTGACTAAGAAAATCTATAAAATCGATATTTCTATTAGAAACAATAAATTCATCTGCATCAATAAATCCAATCCACTTACTATTCTTACCATAATTCATTAGGCAATGATTGTATGCAACCAATTGCATAGCTTTTCCATTGATCTCATGAATAATCACCCATCCACTCTCAATATATTTTTTTAATAGCTGTCTGATCGAATTCGCGCTACCATTATCATAAATATAAAAACGCTGGACTCCTAAAAGAATATGGTAATCTAACCATTCCTGTAAAAACTCATCTTCATCTTTTACAATCAAACACAAGCTCAAATAATCCTTTTTTTCATCCATCATTTAATCACCTTATTGTTCATAACCTAATTTGATTAGCTTATCTTTAAACATAAAGTCAAAAAGTCGAGTTGATTTATAATTCAATTGTAAGTTTTTCCATTTGCCAATAATAGACAAATTTTGATTCGGAAAAAAACTCAACATGTCTTCAATACAAAAAACATTATTGGGAGATTTTTCTGCCCATCTTTTTTTATTTTCACGATTTGCGAAATTTGAGATAAATAAATCAAAAAACACTATTTCCTCTCCACATGTAATATCTTTATGTGCCCAAACATAGAACGCAATAATGTTGTACCGTTTGAACCGCAACCTCCAATGAATATCGATTTCGGATAAATAACATCCGCAATCTCTTGAGGTAATTGGGATTGAATATTCTGTTGAATAAGGATTTTTTGATCAGCATCAGCCACATAACCGCCTTTAAATCATTCTATTCTTAACTTTAGTTATATACTAAAGAGAAAAAAAACGAATTAAAATATTGTAAAAATCTCAAAATACGGTTTTTTGAAATGGTAAATTCATTCCTAATAATAGAATCGAGGTTTTATGAATGTAGAAGAATCAACAGGGTATAAGGAATTAATAATTGGATCTGGATCTCGGATTGTAAAAGATATATTTTTAGATAATAAAAAGGAATTTATTAATGTAATATCTTTAGACAATAATGCGGATCATCACCCAGATGTAGTTTGGGATTTAAGAAATCACCCTTTACCATTTGAAGATCATACATTTAATGAAATTCATGCTTATGAAGTTCTGGAACACCTGGCTCAACAAGGTGATTATGAGTTTTTCTTCGCCGAATTCAGTGAGTATTGGCGTATCTTAAAGCCGGGCGGCCTTTTTTTTGCATCCGTACCGGATATTTCATCTCGTTGGGTTTGGGGGGATCCATCGCATAAACGCGTTATTATGAAGGAGAGCCTTACTTACCTGGATCAGGATGAGTATATAAAACAAGTCGGAAATACTCGAATGAGCGATTTTCGATATTTATATAAAGCTCATTTTAAAATTGGCATGGCACAAACAGATGGTGGAACTTTTAAGTTTGTTTTGCAGGCGATAAAGAAATAACTACTTTTACGATCATCACTTCAGCATAATTGTGGATTGCCTCAAATTAATTTTTTCCTGAACACAATATGCTAAAATCAAAAAAGATCAGAGAAAGCAGATATTCATGTCACAAAAAAACACCAAACCTGAATCCAACGTCAATCTATGGCAGTTTGTTCTTCTGCTTGTCATTTTAGCTGGCCTGGTCTTTGTTGCTTTGCAGATGGGGTTATTTACCCGAACTACCATCTCTCATTCAATCCACATGGAAGTGTCTGCTTCAGCAGGTGGATATGCCATCATCACGTACCAGGCCGGCAAATCCGATTCGGGGGGTACCATTACTGTTACCACACCATGGCGTAAAAATTTTACCGTTCCGGGCGGCTCTCAAATCTACCTTACCGCCGGGAATCCAGCACAAACCGGCAGTATCAGTTGCCTGATTGAGGTGGATGGTCAGGAATGGAAATACGAAAAAGTGACGTACCCTAAAGAAGCGGTAGCCTGTGCCGGCATCACCCCCAACCGTTAAATTCTCTTATAAATAATCCAGGAATGTCTGCACAACCTGGGGATCGAATAGTACACCGGCATTATCAGAAATATAATCCAATACTTTTTTATGTTCCCAAGCCCGGCGATAGTAGCGATCATGCGAAAGGGCATCATACACATCCACCACCGCGAAAATTCTGGCGGTAATGGGGATGCTTGCTTCTCTCAGTCCCCGCGGATACCCGCTACCATTCCAACGCTCATGGTGATTATAAGGGATTTCAATCGCCGGGCGTAAATAATCGATAGGCAACAACATATCCCGAGCAATCACCGGATGTTTACGCATTTCTACCCATTCATCTTCGGTTAAAGGTGCCGGCTTGGTCAAGATACTATCCGGTATGGCCATTTTTCCAATATCGTGCAGCAATGCACCATGGCGTATATGGACAATACTCTCCAGGCCAATACCCATGGCCAATGCCATCTCTACCGTTTTATCAGTGACATGTTTGGAATGTGCACCCGTCTCCTGGTCGCGTTTATCCAGGGCCATTGCCCAGCCTTCAAGAGTAGCACGGTAAGCCTGTTCCAGTTCAAATGTGGTCCGTGCCATCTGTTCTTCCATCAGTTTTATTTCCTGAATATCCTGAATAACCATCTGAATTGCCGGGCGTCCCAGGTAAGGGAATTGAGAAAAGCTGACCTTTACCACCACCCGGCTGCCATTCATGTGCCAAAGTTCCAATTCCACCGGTCCATGCCGCCCAGGGATAACCGAAACCATTTCAAGATATGAAGAAAATATCATTTTAAAATCTGCAGGAATGTAGCGTTCTACTGGTTTACCAAACATCAGCATAGCGTTGGGAATCCCTAACAGCGAAGCCATAGCCGGATTGGCAAGCTCAATTACCCCATCCAGACGCGTAACGAGCATTCCATCTGGTAATAACGAAAAGAATTGACCCCAATATTGGTTAACATGAGGATCACCTGGCTGATATTGGTTGAGGCGGTGGATCGTGTAAAGTTGGCTGCGTTGTTTATTAAAATATTTTTCCATTGAATCATGCTTCCAAGGAGAATTTTGCCACAATTTGGTTTAAACCGATAGCCATTTCAGTGAGTTGTTTGGTCGTTTTGGTAACTTCATTCACTTGAGAACATATTTCTCCAACGGAGGAGACTAACGCAGCTGTTGCTGTATTATTTTTATCACCAAAACTGGTAATCCGGTCGATCGCTGCAGACATATCACTGGTTCTTTGTACTATTTCCTGTGTGAAACGGCTGTTGGTTTCCGCAACCATTTGAATGGTCTGCATGGTAGAAAGAAATTTTTCGGAAAGATGCTGCATTTGTTGAGTTGCATTGGCCACCATTCGTGTCTGCCCGGTCACTTGTTGGAAAGCGCCTAAAATCTGGTCCAATTTCTGGTCGGCTAATGCTGCTTCTGAGAGGCCAGCTTCCACCGAAATAGAACATTCCTGCATAGCTGCTGCTACTTCATTTGTGGCATTTTGAATATTATTCAGCAAAGAGCGTATTTCCTTTGTGGCCTGGCGAGAACTATCCGCCAAATGGTATACCTCTTTGGCTACCACCGCAAAACCGCCAATTTGCAGGTTGAATTTCGTTAATGACTTCATATTGAAACCGACCTGAACAATCCCACATTTATCCAACCGGGATACGCCGGCATATTTAAACACCTGTTTATCAAATGCTCTGAATTGCGCCGGCTGACACACACGTCCATTGCGCTGGTGGATTAAAGTACGAAATTCAGCGGTTTGTGGATCATCTTCGGGAAAACGAAACCCAAACAGGGAAGCTTCATTTCCCTCTACTATAACGCCATCATCATCGGTAATTAATATCTGATCCATGCCGGCCAAACTGCCCAATTCTACCCAATATGATTGTAAAATAACCGTTGGGGACATTTCCAACATACGAGCTACCATTTCACACGTAGCCAGCATAAATTTTTCTAAAATACCTTCGGTTAGAACCCTGGAATCGGATTCGGCATGAGCTGCTTCAATGGTAGCATTGATGGCCAACAAATTGGTTTGCGCAGCGATCTCTTCAATCGTTTCCACGATATTCCCAATTAGACCGGTTTGGTTTTGCATGGCCTGCATTTTTTCCTGCAATGCAAAAACCTGGTGTTGAATTGCTTCCATCGTACGCAGGGTATCACCAATGGTGACAGCACCACTACGAGCCGATTGTGCAGCCTCATCCGATTCATTGGCGACCTGAGCAATACTGATTGATGCCTTTCCAATAGCCTCTGCCAGTGTTGCAGAAAGAGTAACCCCTTGTTCCACAGCTATTTGCTGTTTGTCACTTCCACTGACAATTTGCGCTATGGATTTTTGAGAAATCTTATTCAATTCCATAGCCTTATTTATACCGGTGAACTGCTCTGATGTATCCTGTGTAATCTGTTGAATTGTTTCGGTAATTTGTAAGGATGCCTGATTACTTTGAGTGACGCTCCATTGGATATCTGTCGCAAAATTATTTATGCATAACACCCTATCTTTTGCATCCTTCATTGAACCACGCAACGCCATAATCATTTTCTGAAAAGAATTTCCCAATTCATCGCGGTCATTGATTGGCTTAAATTCAACAGCGCTATCACCGGCAGCATAGGTGTTAACTGTTTCAGCCCATTTCTGCAGATACTGAAGTGAATTTTCCAGCTCACTGGCCAAATCGCCAATTTCATCTGCCCGATTCGTCGATTCTTTCAAGCCTGATGAAGAATCACGCGACAGATCCCCGTTTGAAATTCGCTTCATAGCATCAGTAATTCCAATAATCGATGTGGTGAATGAGGCAGATACTATACGCGCTAATCCAAAACCGGCCAACAAACTTACACCAAATGCCGCCAACATCCACAGAAAAGTCTGCCTGACATTTTGAGCAATACTCTGCTGTTGGTCTGTCATTGCCAGCCAGGAATTTTCCTGGACTGTTTCTGAGAGATTCTCAATATTGACCTGAATCTGATGATTAGCAGATAAGCTCTCAGATAACTCTAATTGGGCAGTCGTCTCCTGCCGCTGTTGATTTTCTTCCATTAAAGCCGTAATCTGCAAGAAAGACTGGTGATACGATTCAATTGCCGCGGCTATATTGGGCAACTGCTGCTGAATTTCAACATTGGCATATTTTTCGGTAATACCTTCCAGAGCTAACAGAGCTATATCTGCACTATTAATTGCCTGGAGAGCCTTTTCTTTATCCTGGGGATCACCGGTAATCAAATAACTATTTTGATAATCTACAGCCTGCAGAATATGAGTATCTATAGCAACCGCATTTCGGAGGACAGGCAAATGCTGTTCCTGGCTGACAGAAGCCGTTTTTGTGATCCCGGAGAGCTGGAAAAGGCTAATGATTGCCAGTAAAGCACTGCTAAAAATTATAAGCCCCAAAAACATGACCAGTATTTGTGTACCGATTTTTTGGTTAACAAAACCCGTGAATTTTTTCTTCAATGCAAACCTCTATAGGCACCGTGCAATTATTCGAGTTACTGATCATTGGATAAAAACTATGCTGTCGCAAATGCCAATCTTTCCTGTTCTTCCACAGATAAAATTTTCTCCAGGTCTAATAAAATCACCAATTGACCTTCCAATTTGGCGATACCCAGAATAAAAGCCGAATTAACCGTTGTGGCCATAGGTGGAGGTGGTTCAATAGCCTCATCCTGAATACGCAAAACCTGAGAGACTGCATCCACAATAATACCCACTTGCATACGGTTAATATTGGTAACTACAATACGGGTTTCACGGTCTGCTTTTTTCGATTCGACGCCAAAGCGCCGGCGTAAGTCCATAACCGGAACCACTGTGCCACGCAGATTGGTAATCCCTTCCACAAAGCTAAGGGCATGCGGCATTTTGGTAATTGCCTGCATCTTGATAATCGATTCGACGCTTGTGATATCCAAACCATAATGTTCGTCTGCTAATTCAAAAACAACCAGTTGTCTTTCCATTTTGTACTTCCTTCCTTAGAATAATTTATTTAAGTTGTCAATGGTGCATTTGGCACCGGAATATGAGCTGAATCCATATTGGATCGCCCTTGACGTAATGAAAGGTGGATCATCACCCGCCCAAGTTCAGAAGACATCGGCAAAATAATTCGGGGATAATCCAATGTGGAGAGTGATGCCCCTTTGCCAATTAAAACAGTAGGCGGAGAAATAGTAGCTTCATAACCCGTTTGGGCTAACTTAACACTGGCACGCCCGGTGATCACATTTCCCAATTCAGCGATCCCACTTTGCGCCAAACTGGTAAATTTCTCAAATTTTTCGCCCAGCATCTTTGTTGCAAAACGAACTGCAGTTTCTTCGGTCATACTATAAAAAACAGTGCCATCTACCATGCCTACCAATGCTATGATTACAGTAACATCATCAGTGATATAGGCGTTCTTCTCCAGACTCAGGTCACCGCGCTGCATTGCAACACCGGTCTCTGCTTGCATGACCTCAAAGGCTGCTTCGACAAATGGATTCAAAAATTTTACATTCATGCACTTCTCCCTTTAACCCTCAACCTGATGAGCATCTTTGGGACTAGTCAATTCGACATTATTCCCAATATGCATACCGGGAGGAGTCTCCCTTAGCGCCAGATGAACCGTCATGTTGCCAAGTTCAGTTTGTATTGGCACCACAATCCGAGAGAAATCAAGTGTGGAAATTTGAATTCCCTGGCCGATTATCATCGTAGGCGGCGAGATATTCGATTGATATCCAGCCCTTGAGAGTTTGATTGTTGCTCTACCGGTGATAACATTTCCCAATTCAGAAACACCACTTTGGGCTAAAGTGTCAAATTCGGTGAATTTCTGTCCCATCATTTGAGACACCATATTCAGTCCTGTGGAGAACGGCATACAATACAAAACAACACCTTGAACCTGACCAACCAGATTAATCAATACTGTGACTTCATCCGTTGTCATTGCTGTTGCTTGCATCGTCAGGTTACCACGCTTTACGGTAACCGCGACTTCTTTTTCAAGCACTTCCGCGGCTGCCTCAACAAACGGGTTTAGAAATTTTACATTCATTGCCACGCGACCTCCTTCGCAGCAAACCATTGCCATATGATCATCATATTGTTAACTTTTCCAATCAAATCCGATGAAGGATTCTATTTCCTGAATTTGAGTCGTCATACACTCAATTAATTCCGGCATTCCATTTTCATTAAGACCCAAAATTTTCATTGCTACCGGATCCAATTTGTATTGAAGGCCATCTTTCCCAATCCCATAACCTAAAACCATCATTGCTGCGTCGGCTACATGCACAGCGGCTGCAATGCGCCCATGTTCACCAGCCTGAGAAGGGTTATGATGAAATGCAATCGCTGACACCAGGTTCTCAGGCAGGTTCCACCGGCGGGCCATTTCTGCCCCTAATGTGGCATGATCAATACCAAACCTGGCATGTTCCAATTCTAAAAAGGTCAGGTCTTCCCATTCAGGACGATCAACGCGAACATCACGTAACAAGAATTCAAAAGCTAATTTTCCTATATCACATATCAGTCCCGCATGATACGCCTCTTCTGAAATTTGACGGCCAAAACGAGAAGCCAATGTTCTGGCGCCGGTTGCCACACCCACTGCATGTTTCCACATTTCTCCACGCTCCAAATCGTATCCTGGTAAGGGACGATCCAGATAACTTGCTACAGTAGAAGCCAAAATCAAACTCTGCACTGTGTTAAGCCCCAATACCATCACGGCCTGCTGCACTGTAGAGATCTGATTCCCGATACCGTAATAAGCTGAGTTAGCCCATCGCAAAACAAGGCTGGTAAGCACCTGATCTACTGCCATAATACTCGCAATTTCACTCACATTTGTATCCGGGTTGCGAATTAGCAAAAGTGCTTTCTGAGCAGTCTGTGGAATAGGAGGTAAATCTCCCGCTCGTTTAATTAATTGTTCAACCGTAATCACCATAATTACACCTGTTATGCTTTGATATAAAAGGAAATTCCGTAATTTTTCAAGCCAATTTCGGCAGGACGCGGAATAATTTCTGTTCCACCGAGAAATAAAACACCACCCGGTCTTAATGCCTGTTGGAATTTGGGATATAACTTCGCTTTGGCATCATTAGTAAAATAAATAATCACATTGCGGCACACAATTAGATCAAAATTATTATCAAATTGGTCTGTCATTAAATTTTGTTCCCGAAAGGTGATCTTACTGGCAAGAGTCTTGCGAATAAAATGAGGGGGACCACCTGTCTCCAGGTATTTTCTTTTCTGAACATCCGTCAGATTTTTGGTTTCATCTGCCTGATATGGACCACCCGCTTTGGCTTTTGCTAAAGCACCGCGGTCTAAATCTGTTGCCAGAATGGTATGGTTTTTCATTGGCATAATTTCTTCCAAAACCATGGCCAACGTATATGCTTCCACTCCAACCGAGCAGCCAGCACTCCATACGCGCAAACCGTCCTGAGGTGCTTTACGGGCAGCCGCATCTTTAATCAAACCCGGCAAAACATCTTTTATTAAAGCATTCCACCGATCCAGGTCACGGAAAAACTCAGTCACATTGATCGTAAGATAATTTCTAAAACGGGTTAATTCTGTTTCATCATGTGTAACCAGTTTAAAATATTCATCCCAGGATGAAAGTGTGGTGCGCACCAACCAGGAATCCAGGCGGCGGCGCATTTGCTCATCTTTATAATAAGTGAGATCAATATTTAATATTTTTTTGACATTGTGTTGAATATTATTGTAGACATCCATTTCCATATCGTTCTCACCTAGACCTTTATAAACCACTCATCATTTTATAGACTGTTTTTACAATTGCCGAAGCAATTTCATGGATCGGCCAAATCTGGTCTGCAAACCCAGCTTCATAGACACTGCGCGGCATGCCCCATACCACACAAGTGGATTCATCTTCCGCTATAACAGGACCACCCGCACTACGAACCAAGCCGCATCCATTAGTTCCATCATGTCCCATGCCGGTGAGAATTACTGCCAGAGTGTTCTTGCCGTATATCTGGACAATGGAACTCATCGTCACATCCACTGCCGGACGAACGCCATGAATAGGAGGATTTTGATTCATGGTTGCTATCTCATTGCGATCAAAGACCGTATGAAAACCTCCCGGCGCCAATAAAACCTGACCAACCAACAGTTGATCACCTGGCACGGCTTCCTTTACTTTCAGTGGCGAAAGACTATCCAGGCGTTCTGCCAGGGAACGGGTAAAACCTGCCGGCATGTGTTGAATTACCATCACCGGTGCAGGCAAATCTGCTGGCAAGGCCGGTATCAACATATTCAGCGCCCGCGGCCCACCCGTTGAAGAACCAATGACTACAACAGGTTCATTACGCTGCCTGGTTCGGATTTTTTTATCTCCGGCTTCTCTTTTACTATCTATTGACACAGTACTTTGTTGTTGTTTCAGTAATGGTGTCCTTACTTTCGCCTTAGCTACCCGAAGAATTTTGGCAGCTACGTCTTCCATCACAGAATTTACACTGGCCTTTTGTTCCGGTTTGGTAATAAAATCTACAGCACCCAAGGTGAGCGCCTGTATGGTTTCAACCGCGCCCTCTTTCGTCATGCTACTTAACATCAGGACCGGCCGAGGAAAGCGCATCATGATTTCACGCAGCGTAGATAACCCATCTAACTTGGGCATTTCCACATCCAGCGTAACCACATCCGGCTGCAAACGCGGAATCATTAATAAAGCTTCCTCCCCATTTTGTGCGGAACCGACCACTTGAATCTGCGGATGTTTGTTCAGATATTGGGTGATGGTATAGCGCATAAACGCCGAATCATCCACTACAAGAACCTTGATTGAGTCGGATTTGGAAGCTCCTTCCAGGTGAATCTGCTCCATATCAGCCTACGAGATCAGCTTTCGAATTGCGCCAATGACACGGTCGTGTTCAAATGGTTTGACAATAAAATCCTTTGCTCCGGATTTTATTGCTTCCAACACCACCGACTCCTGACCAAGTGCCGTAAGCATAATAACTTTGGCATTGGCATCAAACCCGCGAATCTCACGCAAGGCAGTTAAACCATCCATTTCCGGCATGGTCACATCCATTAATACAAGGTCGGGGTGATTTGCCTTATACATTTCTACCGCTCTTGCTCCGTTTTCAGCTTGAATCACATCAAAGCCGTCCCCAGTAAGCATTTTGGAAATGCGTACTCGCAAGAATTCTGCATCATCTACGATCAATATCTTTGACATCCTATATTACTCCTTTAAATCGGTTCATAAATCGATTTCTTTTTCACCAATGACACGCACCGTCATTTTCGTATCACCTACATAAAAACGCACCGTGCGTCCTCGGGTTCCACCTACATCTTCGCTTACTAGCTTCATGCGAAGTTTTGCGAATGTGGCATGCGCGGCGGTAATATTGCGCGTGCCAATATCAAAAGTTTTTGAAAGGCCAGGTGCGGTTAACATATTCGCCCCACCAGCCATCCGTGTCACCAATCGATTGCTGTCTGCACCGGCTTTGATCATATCTTCGATCAAACCCAGAATACCGCTATCGACAAATTTAGGGTTTAGAGGGTCGGTTCCATTATTTTTTTCCGGCAAAACAGCATGCATCAATCCACAGATTCGCCTAACGGGATCTACCATCCCAATACCCAGGCAGGAGCCCAACCCATACGCCACCAAGACGTCGAGTGGGTCACGACTGACAACCCTTTCACCTAAACCTACACTAATGGGATCTCTCATACCAGTTACACCCCTGCTTGGATTATTTTCAGCGTTTCAGGATCAGGGATTACCCAAAAATTGGTTTCTACTTCACGATCCCCATTTTCTAAATTAGCCTGAAGCAACAAAACATGTTCCGAAATGCCGCCCATAGTAGCAATAATAATATCCAAAATAGCGCCAATCATATCCACCATTACGGCTGGTGGCGTAGGACGAATATCTCTGCCGGTAATAGCTGCCAATGTGTTCAAAAAAAATGTGCCTGCCTGATTTCCCACTTCTGCCAGAGCGGAGCGTTCCAATGATCCGATACTTTGAGTGGTTCCCGGTTCATTTTCCATCATCAAATCAACCAATTCCATGGCTTTCTGGTATGGAATGATTAACATAATCTGTCCAGATAAACCGCCTTCAGCGCGCAAATATATCCCGATGGCTTCCATTTCTGGCCCGCCCAGCAAATTTGGAATATCCTTGAGAGCGACTAGATGCGCTCCCGGATTTTGAACTGTAAGCTGCACGCCTAACAAGCCAGAAAAACCACGGGCTGCATTGGTAATACCTTCCCGTGCAATGACCTGTAACATAGCCATCAATTTTTCGTCAAAAGGAGTTCCATTTATTTCTTCAACCATTGTATTATTCCTCTAATGAATTCCGGAAAGTTTAAACAAACCAATGACATCTACAATAAGTGCAACATGACCATCTCCTAAAATTGCTGCACTGGAAATTCCTGGCACATCTCCAATCAGTGATCCAAAGGATTTTACAACCACCTCTTCTTCACCCAATAAAGCATCTACAACCAGTCCTACCCGAGATTTTCCTGAATGAACAACGACCACATAAGAATATATTTCCTGATCCTTGTTTTTTGATGTCCTGAAAATATCTTTTACGTACAACAGCGGCAACACTTGATCACGTAATCGAGTAACCGGGTGACCGCGAATGGTTTGAATATCTTTCAGCTCCAGACGTAACGTTTCGGCAACCATTACTAACGGTATGGCAAATGGTGTTTCATGTACACGCACCAATAAGGTAGGCACAATGGCCAGCGTTAACGGTAAAACGATCTGGAACTGGGTACCCTGGCCTGGTTTCGTATCCACCAGAATTGTTCCATTTATACGTTGAATATTGGCGCGCACGATATCCATTCCCACACCACGCCCTGAAATATCGGTTGCTTTTTTGGACGTAGACAGACCGGACAGAAATATCATGTCTATGGCTTTTTCATCTGAAAGATTGGCCGCATCAGCCTCTGTCATCAAACCTTTGGATACCGCACTCTCCCGAATTTTCTGAGCATTTATTCCACGTCCATCATCTTCGATGGTAATAATGATTCGTCCCTGTTCATGACGGGCAGTCAGACGCAAGGTTCCCTTAACTGGCTTGCCGGCTGCTTTACGTTCTTCCGGTTGCTCAAGGCCATGGTCCAACGCATTTCGAATCAGATGGATAAGCGGATCATTAATTTCATCAATAACAGACCGATCTAATTCCGTGTCTTCACCTTCAATTACCAGATCCACCTGTTTGCCGAGGTTTTGAGAAAGATCACGAACAACACGGGGAAACTTGGAAAACACATTTCCAATTGGCAACATGCGGATTCGCATCACCTCTTCTTGCAACTGGTCAGTGATTCTGCCGATATGCCCGACGGTTTCTGACAATTGATTGATATATTCATTCCCATGTGATCCTGAATCTAATTTATTGCGCACCTGAAATAAATGATTGCGATCCGTAATCAACTCACCTACCAGGTTCATCAGCGAATCCAGACGTTCCACACTGGTACGAACCATCATTTCGCTACGCTGTTCCTGACGCTGTTTACGGGTTGATTGTGCTGCAGCTTCGCGTTGATGTTTGATCAACTGCACTACTGTCGCGTCCAGTTTCTGTTGATTAATCATATTCATTTGGACCAGCAGTTGGCCAAGCAATAATTTACTTCCATCCGCTGACTTCTGCCGTTGCAACGCAGTATCCAATTGCTGGTGGGTAATCATGCCTTCCTTCACCAAAAATTCACCCAATTGGGTCGGTTCAGAATAGTTTTGTTCTTCTGTCTGCTTTTTCTCTTCAACCGGTTCAGGAGTATGATTATCCAGGTCGCTAACCGAAATTTGTTCAATTTCGGAGATTTGATACAATTGTTTCTGTAGTGTCTCTAAAGGAATATGACACTCCAGTTCTGCTTCGAAAAGTTTTACCGGAGATGCGTTTTCGATCATATCCTGGGTAGGATTCATTCGTTTTATATCCCCAGCGGCTTGCAGAACCATAAAAATCTGGAATGCGCGAGCGGCGGAAGCCACACTATTCTCCGCGATTTTTGCATATATTTTGGTGGTCTTCTGAACCGGTGACAAAGAATCAGAAGCCAGAGGAGTTTGCTCGACCAGTTTTTGCAAAACAGGTTCGGAATTCTTTTTCTCAGCCAGGTGTAAAGATAAATTGTCTGCCTGAGCTGATTGCATATACCGTGAAAAATTATCGGTCATCAAATCAACATTCACTTCACACAACTGGTTACTAATCACTTCTTCACTCAACAAACGCAAGCCATCCACAGCATCAAGACAAATATCTATTAAAGTTGAAGATACAGTCAGTTTTTCCTTACGGAGGCCATCCAGGACTGTTTCCAACGCATGCGTCAAAGCCACCATACGTTTATGCCCAATCATACCGGCCATACCTTTTAAAGTATGAGCGGAGCGAAAAACCGTCTGCAATAATTCTGAATCATTTTCTTCCTGTTCCAAACGAACAAGAATCTCATCCAGTGCTTGAAGATGGTCTTCCGTTTCAGCCATAAAAATTGGTAATTCATCCTGACTGATGTCAAAAACCAGATCCATGTGATATGCCTCGTTTCCAAAAAAATAATAAATCCATAGCTTTAGAGCGATCAATAAGCCTTCTCATAAAAGATAGCACAAGTGAGGCTTTGGCTCTGTAAAGCTTCCGTAAAAACAATCCAAAGATTACATGAATTTTTTATTATTTTGGGTAAAAACATTTATTAAACCTGCTATTTATAAATGTTCGCATTTTTTTCTTTCCCCTTGCAACTACAATAAAAGTTGAACCATGCCTAATTTTCATTTACTTTCTTCATTGGAATTGATCCGATAAATCACCAGGAAGAATTTTTATGATAAAAAATCCAATGATAACCAAATTTTTAAAAAAACATCATTAAATAGTGTATACTGATTAGTATTAGAAGTGGATACAAATAATTTAGTAGTATTTAACACAGAATATGGACAGTATTTTACCGTCCATAACCTTTAAAATAAGTCTTTTTATTAACACCACTTCCACAAAACGATCAAAAATTTGATCGTCATATATCTATCACATCACCCCACTTGTAAGGAGGATTACACCAAAATAAATTTTCTGGCGGCACTGATATATTCGATCCATAAAATCAGGTGCAGCAAATTTATTCAACAAAACATACAGTTATTACTCAAAAGGAGGATACAATGACAATTCAGAGTACGATACTCAAAGGTCAGAATGAAGCTTTACAAAACGAATTTTCTACACCAAAATACAAGCCTTATTTCCTAAAAAACTACAAAGGTTTTCCACAAATAGACAGGCTGACCGAAGAGCAAATATTTGATATAGAGGTTGTGGCTCGCGTACTCCCCTTCCGGACCAACAATTATGTTATAAACGAACTAATTGATTGGAATAATATTCCAAATGATCCAGTTTTTATTTTAAACTTCCCTCAAAAGGGAATGCTTAAGCCACAGCATTACGAAAAGATGGCAAAGTTAGTCAAAAATGGCGCTGATGATTTTGAAATCAATTTGGCTGCCAACCAAATCCGTGCAGAATTGGATCCCCATCCTGCTGGCCAAATGAGTGAGAATAGACCATCTCTGGATGGTGAAATATTAAAAGGTGTTCAACATAAATACCGCGAAACCATGCTGTTTTTCCCCAGCCAGGGACAGAGCTGCCATGCATTTTGCACATTTTGTTTTCGCTGGCCACAATTTACCGGCAACAAAGAGCACAAATTTGCGATGTCCGAAATTGAACCGGTCATTCGCTATATCCAACAAAACCCCGGAATAACCGATATTTTATTTACCGGCGGCGATCCATTGTTTATGAAAACAAAGCTATTAGCTGGTTATATTAACGCGCTTTTGGATGCGGATATCCCCAATTTGCGAAGTATTCGTATCGGCAGTAAAGCACTAGCCTATTGGCCCTATCGTTTTCTAACAGATGACGACGCAGATGATTTGTTAGCCCTATTTGAAAAAGTGGTTTCTTCCGGACGGCATCTTTCTTTAATGGCCCATTTCAACCATCTTGTTGAACTGGAAACCGATGCCGTAAAAATGGCTATCAGTCGCATTCGAGAGACTGGCACACAAATTCGAACACAATCTCCGGTTATGAAGCATATTAATGACGATCCTAATGTGTGGGCTGCCATGTGGCAGAGGCAGGTGGAACTGGGAGCTGTGCCATATTATATGTTCATTGCCCGGGATACCGGCGCACAACACTACTTCAGTGTTTCTTTGGAAAAAGCCTGGAACATATTCCGCGCAGCTTACCAGCAGGTCTCCGGTCTAGCACGCACTGTGCGTGGTCCGGTGATGTCTTGCCATCCCGGCAAGGTTCAGGTTTTAGGTGTGGACCAGGTTCTGAATCAAAAAGTTTATGTTCTACGTGCTCTCCAGAATCGCAACCCGGATAATGTAATGAGACCCTTCTTTGCAAAATATGATGCTGAAGCAATCTGGTATGATGACCTTGTTCCTGCATTTGGAAAAGAAAAATTCTTTGTGGAGGATTTTTAAAAGACCGGTAAAAAACAGACGCCAATTTAGCGTCTGTTTTTTTACCGTTATTCCATCCATAATTTTCTTAAAAATCTCGTCTTTTCGTAGTGATGATGAATTCCGCCACCATCATGCTGGTTATAAGGATAAACACGAATTTGCTTGCTGCCAGCATAATGATTATAGGCTGCAAAAACAGTAGAAGGCGGGCAGGTTTCATCCATTAATGCGGTAGAAAACAAACCTGTCGCTTTGGCGCGTGGTGCAAAATTTACCCCATCAAAGTAGGAAAGAGTTTGCATGACTCGGGCAACTTTATCCCGGTGCACCTGACAAAAATGCACAATTTCCTGATAAGGAAATGAATTAACCAATTGGGTTGCCCGCTCAAAATGACATAAAAACGGAACATCTGCCATAATTACCGGCAAATCCGGCATCAGACCAGCGGTTGCCAATGCTATCCCCCCCCCCTGGCTGCCTCCGGTAATTGCAATCCGGTTAGCGTCTATGGCCGGGTGTGAGCGCGCAGCTTCAACCGCACGGACGGCATCGGTAAATACCCGCCGATAATAGTATGTGTCCGGGTTTAATATACCCCGAGTCATAAAACCCGGGTACTGAACGCTACCACCATCCAATTCCGGATCCGGTGTATCTCCCTGCCGCCAGGCACTTCCCTGACCACGGGTATCCATCACAAAATGTGCAAATCCGGCACTCACCCAGGAAAGCCATTCCATCGGCAGCCCGCGGCCACCACCATAACCTATATATTCCACCACACAAGGCAAAGGAGCTGAACGCGTTTTGGGTAATAACAACCAGCCTTTGATGGGTTGTCCACCATAACCCGGAAAGGTGACATCAAATACATCGATCCATTCCAAAGGTTCATCCACCGCTGTAAATACAGGATGCATGGGAAATAAACGTGCCAGCGTCAATGTGGATTCCCAGAATGAATCAAAATCCAGCGGTTCTTTGCGCTCCGGCATATATGCATTAAGTTGATCGAGCGACAGATCGAAAAAAGCCATCTTAATCTCCCTTATTCATAAGAAATAATTTGTAACCCTTTTTCCAGATATTTTTGGAATCCAAAGAAAACAATCAGTATTGGAATTATTGAAAAAAATGAACCAGCCATTAACCAGGAATAATGAATTCCAAACTCACTCTGATAAAGATAGGCTAAACCAACTTGCAATGTAAATGTATCTGATTTTTGCAATAAAATCAATGGAAGAACAAATTGATTCCAGCTAGATTGAAAAACAAAAATAGCCAGGGCAGCCAGGCCAGGAATAGATAAAGGTATGATCACATGACGATAAATGACCCACTCACTTGCGCCATCCAGACGGGCTGCATCTTCAATGTTTCCAGGTAAGGAACGCATAAATTGGCGCAATAAAAATATCCCAATTCCATCAGCTAATCCGGGTAATAGAACCCCTATCAAGCTATTCTGCAAACCCCAATTTACCAGCAAAATATATAAAGGCACCAGCGTAATTTGTTGGGGTAACATCAAAGATACAATCAGAATCGCAAACAAAATTCGCCTACCAGGAAATTGGTGCCGGGCAAACATATAAGCAGCCATCGAATCAAAGAAGAGATGTAATAAGGTGGCAGCTATGGCCAATCCTGCGGAGTTAAACATCCATAACCATAAACGGTCAATTTCAATACCCTGGTTCAGGAAAGGAATTACAAATTGTGTCCTGCCGCTAGCTGCCAGGATATTTTGAATATTTTGTAAAGAAGGTTGAAAAAACCAGATAGGGCGGATTAATGCCTGGGTATTTTCCAGATTAAATGCACCCAACCATAGCCAGTACAATGGAAAAAGACTGATTAATGCCGTCAATCCGATGACCGAACTCCATATCCACCGCTGACCAGAAAACCTCATAACAATCCTGCCAATTTGCCTGAAAACTTAATCAAAATGCACATCTTGCCCCAGCCATCGAAAATAAGCCCAGGTCACCAGACCAATAAGCACCAGCAACACAACCGATTGTGCAGAAGCCAACCCATAATTAGCATCTCGAAAAGCTGTTTTATAAATCGTTTGAACAATTGTTGTAGTAGCATTGACCGGCCCACCCCCCGTTAGCAGATAGACTCGTTCAAAAACCTGAAAACCGGCAATAGTATAAATCACCAAAAGATAGAGGCTGGCAGGTTTTAACAAAGGCAACGTAACATATAAAAATCTCTGCCATGCGGAGGCACCTTCAACATCTGCTACTTCAGCATATACTTTGGGAATCCCAGCTAAAGCAGCAGAGTAGATTACCACCCCACTTCCGGGAACGACCAGAACACTACTCAGAATAACACTCCACAGAGCAATTTGTGGTTTTTGCAGCCATAAAACTGGTCCTATATTGATTATATTGAGCAATTGGTTGGCTAATCCAATTTGAGGTTCAAATACCCAAGCCCAAACCAATGTAAGCACTACAACACCAACCAGATGGGGCAAGTAAAAAGCTGACCGAATGATGGCTTTGGCACTTTTCCTCCAATGATGTATGCCTACTGCAACCCACAACGAGGAAAATAACCAGGCGATGACAACCAGGATGGTATATTGAAACGTATGCAGAATTGTCTTCTGAAATAAAGTACTCTGGAATAATGTAAAGAAATTTTGCAGGCCAACCCATCCCTGTTCATGAATATCCCAACGAAAAAATGCGAGCCAAATGGTTCGCGCTAAAGGATATAAACGAAACAAAACAAGACTGGTACAAACCGGTAGTAAAAAGGTGTAAATCCAGACATAACGAGACAGCTTCCATCTCGGAATGCTACGATTGCGAGTTTCCACCTTTTTAACTTTGCGCATTCCTACTGTGGATCATCCAGGGCAGCCTGATAGACCGGTTGAATATCATCCATTGCCTCCTGAGCGGTTTTTTCTCCCAGCAGAATCTCTTGTAAAGCTGCACCATACAGGCTATCCACCTCGCCAGGAATAGCTACCGGCACTTCATAGATTCCAAAGGCTACCAATTGAACAATGATTTCGCGTCCAGGCGTGGTGGCATAGGTATCATTACTTTTACGAATTCCGGGCGCCCGTTGCCAGTCTGCTACATCCTTGCTGACCTGAGTGCTGGTAAGGTATTGGGCTAATAAATGCGCGGCTTGCTCCTGAACATCATCTTTAACATCAATAACCGCAAACATACCAAACGCGCCAGTTGTTACTGGAGTTCCCAATTTTCCAACCGGTGGCGGTAAAACTGCCAGCGGGAAATCAGCAGCTTCCAGAGTTGCTAACGTAGCCGGAGTCTCCATAATCATAGCCACAGAACGGCGCTGCATGAACTGATCTACTACCGTTTTTTGATCAACTGCACCATAATCGGGTGGGGTTACTTTGTAAACCAACGAAAGATCGGCAATTTTTTGTAAAGCGGAAACCGCATCCGGTTGATTCTGAATAAACTTTTTGCCATCTTCACTCAGTACTCTTCCACCATCCATATAAAGCATGGGCAAGAATCCAAACATTCCGGGAATGGAAGGTGTAGAAAAAGCAAATACCTTAGTACCATCCTCCCTTTGGAAGGTCAATTGCTGAGCTGCAACAATAAATTCATCATACGTCCAGGGATCTTCAAGTGTGGGAAGCGTCACACCGCGTTCTGCAAAAATTTCGGTATTGGCATATACAGCAACTGCAGTAACCCATAACGGCCAAGCATAAACTTTACCATCAACACTGGATGCCTGTAATGCACCCGGATAAAAATCTTGTTTGTCTTCTGCGCTCATAAAATCTTGTGCAGGAGAAATCAGGCCACGTTTTACATAACCCGGCAAACTGGGGCCGGCGATGGCAATCAAATTCACATCCTGCTGAGTAATTAATGCGGCTTCCAGTTTAGCTGTGCCCTCATCGGTCCAGGGAATGCCCACCATCTCCACCTTGATCTGAGGGTTATTCAGCATAAATTTGTCAATCGCCTGGCGAGTGGATACACTGGCCACATCTGTACCCCCATCCACATACCCACGCCGGTAATAAGTGACAGTAACCGTTTCTTCTATCTCCGGCCGCTCTACTACCTGACCCGCCTGACAGGCCGAAAGCCATACAACACAGATTAGCACCAAACTAGTAATGTATTGAACTTTGCGCATTTATCCTGTTCCTTCCATAGAACTATCCAGTCTTTAAGAGTTATTTACAAATTGATCCAATACTATTTTATACTTGACACATTGATTATAGTATCTCATTTAAGTCTACATCCTAATTTGCAGTTACCATACAAAATAATACCCATCCCAATACCTGAGACACGACCTTGTTTTCAGATTGATAATGTCATGTTGTCACAAAAACACTGGAATGGAAGTTGCAAGGAGTCCATTGGGTAAACTTTTTGTACGTTCACTAATTGAGGAAATGAAATGTAGTAACCCTGCTATAATTTTAGAGGGCAAAGTTGTTAAAATTCAATTACTCTATTCATTGTTCTATTAAAGCAACCAAAAGCACTCAGGAGAAGAGAAAAATGAAGAACAAAAACCCCGTTTGGATAATAATTTTGCTGTATTGCATGACCCTGTCGGCCTGCAATTTACCTCAAAAGAATCAGGAACCTACCCAAAATCCTGATGCCGTATTTACTGCCGCAGCATTAACCGTACAGGCCAAATTAGAGGAAAACACCCCGGTACCTCAGATACCTACCGCTATCGTTCCCGAACAAACCACGCAGGTTCCGGTTAGCACTAATACGCCAGCTGCAATTCAACCCACTATAATTTCTCCCAGCGCCTCTCCCACCAGTAATAAGTGTGATGTTGGCAAATTTGTAGATGATGTTACCGTACCGGACGATACTGCGTTTCTACCCGGCACATCCTTTACAAAAACCTGGCGAATTAAAAACGAAGGTACCTGCACCTGGACGACCAGTTATGCTATCGTGTTTGAAAACGGTGACAGTATGGGCGGACCAGCTTCGGTTGCTTTAACGGGCAATGTCGCACCGGGTCAGACAATTGATATATCCGTACCCTTGAAAGCGCCGGATTCACCAGAAACGTATAAAGGAAACTGGAAATTAAGAAACAGTTCCGGGGTTATCTTTGGTTTAGGAGATGACAATAAACCTTTTTGGGTCCAAATTAAAGTAGCGAATCCAACCAGCCAGCCTTTGGCGGTAACCAGCGCAACTTTGGAAATGATTCCCGCAGCTTATAACGGTGTATGTCCATTCCCCATTACACTGAGAGGAAAAATCACTGCTAATGGTCCCGGCGAGATTACGTACACCTTCCGCAGAGAAGATGGCTTTGTTTCACCTCCTTTTAAAATTACTTTCGACTCAGCCGGTGAAAAAAGCGTTCCGGACTATTCTATGGCAATGGGTGTTGGACCAGGATTCGTCTGGAGCGGAAAGGTCAGTATTTATATCGACTCCCCAAACCATCAAACATTTGGAGAGAAAACTTTCACTATCCAATGTATTGCGCCATAAACAATTGTTTCGTAAAAGCGGCTCAGATAACATGCTGAGCCGCTTCTTAGTACACAAGATTCCAAACGGTTACTCGATTTGTAAACGATATACCCGATGATTTTTAACCTCTGCCCCACCCAGGGTAATCAGATCTTTGCGCATTTGCTCGGCACTTTCTGCCACCTGCGTAAATTCAGCAAATTTGAAACCGCGTGATTTAACGGTTTTCTCCATTTCATAGTAAAGCAACGCATTACCACCTCGGCCATGATATTCGGAGAGCACGCCCATTCCATTAACTGATACCATATCGGCTTTTTTCATCTCGCGCATTAGATCCACAATGCTGAGTGGATTCAATCGACCCTGGTGGCGTTTCAACGCCGGTGAAATATCCGGGAATGCAAACAAAAAACCAATTGCACGATCGCCATCCATCAACACCTTAATTAATCCCGGGTCGGCAAAAAGAATGACGTTTTCTACAGCAACATCAATCTCTCGTTGGGTATAGGGATAATATTCCCAGTTATTCACAAAAACCTCGTTGTACACATGCCCGATTTGCTTTCCTAATTCGCGTATGTCCGCCCGGGTGTGAAAACCACGCACAGTGATGGTCCCTTTTTCTAAAACCCGTTCGGCTACTTTTCGTACTTTTTCCGGTAAGGAAAATTTTTCAGTTTCGATCTGGCAAGATACAAAATCCACTTCTTTAGTAAAACCAATTTTTTCCAGCAATGGCGGCAAATACGGCAAATTGTAATTCATCATCGTCATCATCTGACGTAATTCAAATCCTTCCACCAGAATGCCATAACCTTCGCCTAATCCAAATGGTTTTGGTCCAACCAACATATCCAGGCCACGAGCTTTAGCCCAGTCTTTGGCTGCATTCACTAGGGCCTGTAAAGTTTGCAGGTTCTCCTCGCAATCCAAAAGTGTAAAACTGGCAACATTTTTATGCTGAACCTGATTAAAAAGGCGGTTTTCCATAACCGCAATGCGCCCAACGGCTTTTCCATCTCGATACGCCAGAAACGCCTGTGCATCTGAATGCTCATAAAATGGATGCTTTTTTTTATTCAACATCGTACGCACATCCATGCGTACTGGTGGCACCCATTGGGGCACATTTGAATACAACTGAAAAGGGATTTCTATAAAAGTCTTTAACTCTTTCCGATTATCAAAAACAAACGGCTTAATTTGAATCATAAATGCACCTTTACATAAAATAAATATTTGCAGATTGAAATAAAATCACAAGGAACCATATAATAATAGCACTGCTATAAATTTTTCGGGAGCGAATCAGGTCGTCATTAATTCGCAAAAAGTAGAGCAAGGTATGTAGTTCACTTATAATGGGTATAAAATAATTTTAGCGAGTCTATATGAAAAAAATCTTACCGGTACTGTTAACTCTGATTGTTTTAAATTTTCTGGTTTTCAACTCACCGGTTGCAGCCAAACCGGTAGATCGATTATTATCAGATCCTCAACAACAAATAAACCAATCTATGGCTCCAAAAATCCTCCTCTTTATCGGTGATGGAATGGGGTTAGAACAACGAAAAGCGGCGCAATGGTCGAGTAAGGGATTGGATGAGCCATTAATTATGGATCAACTACCCTATTCAGGCTGGTCACAAACTGCATCAGCTGATAACTTGATTACCGATTCCGCAGCCGGTGCTACAGCGATTGCTACCGGTTATCCCACCAACAATGGCATGATCGCCATCTCACCAGAGTTTGCCAACCTAAAAACCATACTCGAATATGCGCAAGAACGCGGCATGGCAACCGGCCTGGTTACAACCGTTCAAATCAGTCATGCCACACCAGCGAGTTTCGGATCGCATGTTATCAACCGGGGCCAGATGACTGATATCGCCCAGCAATTATTGGAACACAAAATAAATGTAATACTGGGTGGCGGAGAAGATGAGTTTTTACCAATAACGGATAACGGGTGTTTCACTCAGCCTGGTGAACGTGATGATGAACGTAATTTAATACAGGAAGCACAAGCCGCCGGTTACACTTATGTCTGCACGTCCGAGGACCTGGCACTGGTAAATATCGCCGAAACAACCCATTTGCTTGGTTTATTTGGTGATGAAGAAATGCTCCATCCAATAACCCCTACGCTGGCAACAATGACGCAAACAGCCATCGATATTCTCTCACTCGATCCAGATGGCTTTTTTCTAATGGTGGAAGGTGGACAAATTGATTGGTTCTGCCATGCTAATGATGCCGCCAATGCCATTCAGGAGACCATTGATCTGGATGCTGCTGTTCAGATTGGACGAAGCTTTCAAACCACAGTTGAAAACACACTGTTAATTGTCACTGCGGATCATGAAACCGGCGGTATGAAGGTGCACCTTTCAACCACAGGGGGACCTGACGAGGATGGTCCATTTTTTACACCACAGGGGATTCCTTTTTACGTAACCTGGGACACTAATGGGCATACCGCCGCTGATATTCCGCTGACTGCTCTGGGTTCAGGTGCTGAACAAGCACAAGGTATTTTCCCAAACACTCAATTATTTTGGATCATGGCTGATCTAATTTTTCCGCGCTTGTATTTGCCATTACTGTTTAAGTAAAAAAGAAACCCTGTCTTGCAACAGGGTCTGATCATTTCATTTTTCTTTGACATTCTGGTCAGGTTGATCCGATTCCCCCGCCAGAAATTTGCGTAATTCTTCTATTCCCTTACTTTCCGGATTTTCAATCAATTTTTCTTGAATCTTGTTTTGTTCCTGCACAGCCTGAAAAATCTCCTGCCGTAAAATAATCACTTCACGTGGTGCATTGATACCTATTTTTACGCGGTCACCTTCAACGGCCAATACAGTAATGATTATCTGGTCGCCAATTGCAATACTTTCGTCTATTCTCCGGGTTAATACCAACATGAATCACACTCCAGGTTAATGTATTGTACTGCACAATTCAAAATTCCTGGCGGATTACAAGGGATGTATTTTTGTTTATCGCAAATATTCGAATAAATTCAAAGCCGAAATTGCGCGACTACCAACTTCCAATACAGCCTGATAAGTGATTTCCTGATTACGCATCAGAGAAATGGCTTCCGCCATGTTTGCATCTTCATTTTGAGAGAGCAGACTTTTCAGTTCGATCTGAGTTTTTTCCAGGTAATCTGAGGTAGAGGCCACCTGGCGCATCCTGGTTCCCAAGGAGGTGCGAAATTGATCAAGCTGATTTACTGATGATTCTAACCCATTTAGGGCTGTGCGCAAAACAGTTGTGTCATTCGCATTTAATGCATCACGAATTTGAATTAATGATTCCATAAAGGGTCGAAAAGCAGTATCCGCATTGATGTTCATCGTCACCGTCTGCGCGGGACCCAAAGAACGCTGCATTACTCCATTATCACCATCGTAATCAATCCCAATAATTTTATCCAGCTCAACTAAATCAAAAATAGGGGAGAATGGTTTGGTATTAATTTGAAAACCCGAGAATATATACTGCCCTTTATGGGATGTATTTGCAATCTGCATTGCATTCTCTAAAATTCCGTTGATTTCTGACGCCAGAGCAGTTTGTCTCTCTTCTGCTCCCAAGGTATCGTTTAATCCGGACAGCACCAGATTTTTAGCCCGCAGTCCCAGGTCATCCATTTGTTGAAAAGCAAACTCACTGGCTGCCATCCAATCATTGGTGAGGTTGGCTGTATCCAAATATGTCTGGCTGGTTTGAATTGTAGAGCGCAATGTTAAACTCAATGAAGCAGCAGAAGGGCTTTCGGATGCATATTGAAAATTCTTTCCACTGGCTGTTTTTTCCTGTAATTTATGCAATGTGGACTGATTTTCCGACATATGCCGAACTGCATTATCTGTAGTCATTTTTGTGGTTATACGCATCTTATTACCTGCCTTTTCAATTCCTAACGGCCACCAACGCCCAAGCCATTAATTATCCGTTCCAACATTTCATCATATACGGTCATTACTCGGGCAGCAGCCTGATAAGCGCGTTGGTATTTGGCCAAATTTGCTGCTTCTTCATCCAGATTTACACCAGCAGTTGATTCTCTTTGCTGACCCATAGCACTCTGAACCAGTCCTTTGTTATGGGCATCGATCTGTGACCGCTGGACTTCCAACCCTAATTGGGTAATTTGTTTATTATAAAAACCATTTAGTGTTACCGTACCGCCATTCATCACTTTACTATGTTGCAACTCTGAAATTTGCATGGCCAGATCTCCCTGTCCGGGAGCATTGGCGATAGAAGAAGCGGCAATGTTTTCAAGAGTCAACGCAGAATTCAATCTCATACTCAGAGCATCTGTTCCGGTAAAGAAGTTCAATGCGGTGGTTCCATCAAGTCCAAAACCTGTACTGTGAACTGAATTAACCTGACCCATCAATTCTGCTGCCAGGTCATCCAATCCTTGTTGTTGTGCCGGGATAATTTTGTCACGCACATCCAGTAAACCGGCCAATTCACCGTGGTTTGCCTGAAAAGATTGCCCTGATACCTGCCACTCAACACGCAGCAAATTATCATTGGCTGGGTCTGCCACTGTCTGCAACTTCAACGCGTTATGCCCGGTTACCAGCATATGCCCACTAATCGAAACAATCACTTCTCCATTATCCTGAATATGAGAGGTGGCTCCGGCAATTTCCGAAAGCCTGTCCAACAACCGGTCACGTTCATCCAACAAATCATTGGGTTGTTCACCTACGGAAATAACACGGGATATCTCTGCATTTAATCCTGCAATACGCTGCGAGGCGCTATTGATTTCTTCTACGCGCTGTGAAACCATTAAATTCTGATCCGTACGCAACACCATCATTTGGTTAGCACGACGATTGAACGATTGAACCAACGCGCTGGATTCATCTATTAATTTGGCACGCAGGCTGGTATTGGAGGGATCGGCACTGAGTTGCTGCCAACTACTCCAAAAGGCGTCCATTTTTACTAATAAACCATCGGCACCTGTTTCCGCAAGAGAAATTTCCAACTGTCCCAACACACCACTTTTGGTATTGGATTCCGCAGTTTCTGATGTTATAGAGCGAAAGCGGGTATCGAAGAATTCAAGGCTAAAGCGTTTAATCGAGGCTACTTCTACACCGGTTCCCCGCATTCCTCCACCAATCCAATTGTCCATGGCGGATAAGTTGGCTGGAGTGGTGGTGCGTAATACCGCTTCCTGCCGATGATAACCAGCAGTATTGGCATTAGCCACATTATGTTCAATAACTTCCATTGCTTGCGAGTGAGCCAATAGAGCATTGAGTGAAAGGTTAATTCCGGATAAACTAGGCATTTTATAATTCCCTTAGGCTCTGTGGTCTACACCCCAACTACCGCCACCCTCTAAAACAGGTACGCGGACAGCCTGGCGATAGCCGATATCTGGTTGTGCTAAACCAATTAAGAAATTTTGTGCGGCACGCAGCCAATCGGCCATTGATGTTGCTAATGCCTGATTGCCATAATTCAAATCTCGCGCCTGGGCTACCAATGTGGTAATCCCATCGCGTAGACGAGACAGACGCAATGCCTGACCTTTATCCAAATGCGGCAAAATTTCATCCAGATTAGAAGTCTCACTTTTGATACCCAGTTCCATTTCCAGATCCTGGATTGCCTTACGGCGGGCATCATCAAGTAAACCCAAATGGTCTAACAATGATTCTTTTTCTTCTACAATGCACATTAGCGCGTCCATATCATTATTTGGTAATATCTCGCGCTCTTTTTTGGTTACAAGAATCAGGTCCTGTAATGTACGAAATTGTTTTACCAATAAGTTTTCCAAACCCGCCAAGGTTGAAGGAATATTTTCTTGTGTCATGAAAAACTCTCCTGAGTGCTATTTGTTACGGTTTAAAGAACCGCATCATTTTTTGAGCCAGTTCTTCTACCGGCACACTATAATTTCCACTTTTAATACTGCGTTGTAATTCATCCAATTTTGCAGTTTCTGTTTCCGACATTTCACTAAGTGCTACCCGGGCTTTCGCTAATAAACGGGCGCTTTCCGAAATTTCCATCTTATCACGTGAACGATCTACCCGCTTGGCATCTGGGCGAGAATGGGTCTGTTCTACCGAACGGGTTTCTTCGGTCTTTTTTGAAGAGAGGGGGTTGATTGAATTATTTTCGATTTTCATGATACGTACCTCCAGTTTGGCGGGTGGTTAATATTATTTGATAGTCTATTTATCGACCACTCTGCAAAAAACTTTAGTACTTTCGTAAATTGATGGCCTGATTAATCATTGTATCTGTTTGTTGAAACACTTTTGTGGACATTTGAAATGCACGCTGCAAAGTCATCAAACGGGTCATCTCCTGTGAAAGGTCCACATTGGATTGTTCCAATGTCTGGGAGCGCACAATTCCGTATCCATTTTGTCCCGGCGTACCTGCCTGAGCTGCCCCGGAGGATTCATTGGGAAGCCAGAGATTTTGGCCAAAAGCGGATAAACCGGTGGGGTTGGCAAAACGGGTTAACTGCATTGTGCCAACATTTTGCCATTCATCATTCACCAGGGCTACCACACCACCACCCGAATCTACGGATACGGCGGTTGTCCCGGTTGGCAAGGTTCCATTCCAAACCAGTGGCTGTCCACTGCCATTCACCAGCGTGTTATTGGCATCCAGCATAAAATGTCCATCACGAGTATAGGCCGTGGTACCATCCTCCAGGCGGACAGCAAAAAAACCTTCACCCTGTATGGCCCAATCCATAAAATTCCCAGTTGTTGACAAAGAGCCTTGCTGCATCAGTGCCTGCGTGGAAGAAAGAATAGCACCATTCTTTTGGGATGCTGCAGCCAGTAACTCCTGAAAATTGCCGCGGGTTGCTTTATACCCAATTGTGTTTACATTCGCCAGATTATTGCTGACTACATCCAGATCCAACAAACGGCTGAGCATATCCTGTTTTGAAACATTTAACGTATGAAATAAAGAAGTCATTTTCTTACTCCTAACCAATCCTGCCAAGTGTGGAAATCGCTTTGCCTAATAATTCATCCTGGTTTTGCACCATCTTTTGAGCAGCTTCATAAGATCGAGCCACTTCCACCAATTGAGTCATCAACTGGGTCGGGTTTACATTGGACATTTCCAAATAACCCTGTAACATACGCACCGTTCCGTCAGCGATCGGAGTTTCTTCGGTGGTGAATAAATTGCCTTGATCTGGTGTTAGCGCTGCCTGCGGGTCTTCAAAGAAAACCAAATCTATAGTAGCAAGCGCAGCTCCATCAGCCATTACATTACCATTCTGATCGATGGTAATATCGCCATTGGGCATGGTAATTTGATTACCATTTTCATCTAATACATAATGGCCATCCACAGTTACCAACAAACCTTCAGCATCACGCAAAAAACGCCCGTCCCGTGTATATCGCTCACCATCCGGCGTTTCAATACGGAAGTAGCCTTCTCCTTCAATGCCAACATCAAACATATTTCCGGTCAACTGCATGGCACCTTGCGTAAAATCGGTTACCTGTGGAGCGCTTTGGGACCCCAATCCCAACAACCCGTTATAGGTCATTTGAGAGAGGTTTTGCAGGTTGCCGGGTGGAAATACCACGGGGGTTTGCCAGAATTGTTCAACCGTTCCCAAAACCTGTTTAAAACCGGGAGTATCTATATTGGCTGCATTATGCGCCAATAATTCCTGCAAATTTGAATTTGTCACCATGGCTGTGACAGCTGAATAAAATCCTTTTATCATATACCGGCTCCTTTCGCATAATTACTATAAGCAAAACGGTTAACACTAACGATCATGCGCACCTCATCACGGGTCATGCCCATCTGACGAGCAATATCCACATCATTCATATCCGCCGAAGACATAGCCATTACCATGCGGTTTCGTTCCATAACCGTATTGACACTGGTTTGCACCGACACTTCATTGGAACCTGGTTTACTGGCCTGACTGACTTCGAGTAGTTTCTGAAAACCAGATTGTTGCATCATGCCACCAACAGCCACAGTGGCTACCTGTGGTTTGGTCTTTACCAGTTCACGCATTTCCTCTACTACCGGGGTCAGCCGTTTGGCTTGCTCGGTTCGGCCCTGGACCAACGCAGTTTCACGCGCTAATTGGACCAAGCGATATGTATCATTCAGGGAAACAGAAGATATACTAGCCATCCTTTAACACCGCCTTCAAATTCAAAATCGCTTTCGCATGAATTTGTGATACTCTGGATTCCGATATCTCCAAGACTTTACCAATTTCCTTCAGGGTTAACTCTTCCATGTAATATAACGAGAGTACTAATTGTTCCCGTTCCGATAAAAGCCGAATAGCATCCGCCAGGCGGTCCCGCATTTCAGCATTTGAAAAGAGTTCCAAAGGATCAGGTTGTCCATCGTCCGGTATAACTTCATACAAAGAAAGATCACCTTCTTTGTCATTGACCATTAGTGAATCTAATGAGAGAACCACCCGATTAGCATCCATCAATGCCTGCTGAACCACCCCCACCTGAATACCGAGATGCTGGGCTATTTCGTCTTCGTTAGGTTCTCTTTGATTTTTCTCCCATAAGGAAGTTATTGCATTTTGGAGGGTGCGCACTCGCTGTCGGGCGCCGCGTGACATCCAATCGGAAGAGCGAAGATAATCCAATACCTTGCCGCGAATACGCACACTGGCATAAGTGGAAAATTTTGTTCCATAGGATGGATTATAACGATCAACTGCTTCTATCAACCCCAGCAGACCCTGATGAGCCAGATCTTCATACTCCGTACCCATATCCTGAGAAATGCCCAGGCGCCCTAACAAATAATGAACCAGAGCAACAGAACGCAATACCAATTCTTCCCGCAATTCCGGGGAATGGGTTTCAAGGAATTTTTTCCATAAATCGGTTTCAGTGATTTCTAATACCATACTACACTACCCTTCGCCTGTTACGCTTCCTTGCCATTCTGTGCAAAAGCCGCATCCATCGACTTTCCATTTACTTTACCAAGCAACTCCAACTCTGCTTCTTCATGCAAAACTTTCATTGTACGAAGCGCTCCATTGGAAATGATTACACTAAACAACCACATTAATAATCCCACTGACAAAATAGAAACTACAGTTCGCAGAAAAATATCTATCCAGGTACATCCCGCTGAAAAAGAAACCACAGCCACCACCAAACCGGACAAAATAGTAAAAACCAATGAAAAGCTATAAACCAATTCCAGCATAATCGGAAGTCTGGGCTGCTCTTTTTTAATTTTATTTTTTTTAGATTTTTCTTCTTCCAAATCTTCATTTTCATCTGGCAGCGTTAAATTTTCATTATCTTTTGCCATAATTTATTCCCATCCTTTCCCAAATAATGCTGCAACCAATTTACTGGCTTCTGCCTGTCTTAAGTCGCCCAGCACTTGCTTTCCAGTGGAAAACAACGCCAAAGGCAGTTGACTTTGATAAACAAAGTTGTAGACACTGCCAAAAGAATAGGTCTCATCCAATTTAGTAATGATCAGACCGCGGATTTTAAACAACCCCAGGGAGGCCACCGCTTGTAACAAGTCGGGCTCCTTGGTTGTGGCTGGCGCTACCAGATACGTGGAACGTTCCGGGACCTGGGTTAACATCGCGCCCAGTTCAACCATTTGCTGTTCATCACAGGGGTTGTAACCTGGAGTATCGACCAACAGGATATCAGCGTTCTGATCAATCATCATTGCTTCTTTGAGATCCTGTGGGGTATAAACCAATCGCAAGGCAACGCCAATTGCATCAGCATACGCACGAGTCTCGGCAATTGCTCCAGCACGCACTGTATCGGCACAAATCCACACCACTCTTTTATTTAATACTTTGGTGAAATGCACTGCCAATTTAGAAACCGTGGTGGTCTTGCCACTGCCACTTGCCCCTACCAGGCATATCACTTTGCTGGGTGATGTCATCAGGAAATTGGTTTCAACCTTTAAACCGGCTTCCAACTGGCGTTTCAGCAGCATTTGACAACGCGCTTCATCCGCCAACATGCTAGGACTGAAAGCGCCCATCTGGTTGCGAATCAAACGATCTACCAAACCACTATCTACACCCTGAGCAACCAAACGCATACGAATTTGTGCCATCACTTCAGGCAGGTTGGCTCCAAAATCATCTCGATTTACTGTGTTGGCTTCCGGAACAACAAGCCGCTTTGAAGGCAGGGTGTTTACGGCTGATTTATCTGTAGGGATCACTTCGTTTTGTGTCTTCGGAAAAGAAGGAGTCTTTACGGTTGCCTGCTCACGGCTCAAATATTCGGTGGGAAAGCCGGCAGCCGTTTTCTGAGGTTCTTCACGCATTGGTTTTACTGTTGAATTAAATCCATTAGGGTTGGAAACTACAGGACGATTTAATGGCTGGCGTTGTGTTTTTACTTCTTCCTGAACCCACTCAATTTGACTACGGTCCTCCACCCAATCCACAGCATTGTTTTGACCTGGTTTTATTACTGCAGAAGGTTTTTGCCCCATCGGTGTTGGTTGTTTTTTCTCAGGTGTCATGGCCACGACTTCAATGCCTGGTTTGCGCCATACCTGCCAGGGAGGGCCTAAGAGGACTTCCCGGGAAGAAAGCACAATTGCCTCCGGTCCCAAGTCTTTTTGGACTTGTTCCAGAGCTTCCATCATTGTATCGGCTTGATATTTTTTCGTCGGCATCTCAACCTCTACTCAACTGCAACCATACCATGTGCTTTAACACGGGTACCGGGACTAACTTCGGAGAAAGCCAAAACTACCAGGTTTGGCAATGCCTGTTCCACTAAGCGACGAAATGCTAAACGTAGCTCTCGCGGGCACAATAAAATCGGGAAATATCCCTGTTTCGCCAAGTTTTCCATCTGTTCGCCGGTTTTTGCTACTACCTGTTGAGCCAACATGGCGTCAATTTGAAAGCCAGGGCCGTTTTCAGCTGGTGCTAAGGAATTACGTAAACGGCCTTCCAATTGAGGAGCGAATGTAAAGACATGTAACATATTGCTTTCATCACGGTATGTGGAAGATAACGTATTCGCCATTGTTTGACGTACAGCTTCGGCAAGAATATTAGGATCGCGGGTTACTGCCGCATTATTAGCAACCACTTCCAGAATACCTACTAGGTCACGGACAGGTAAACGTTCACGAAGCAAGTTTCTCAAAATAGCCTGCAATTCACCCAATGTGATCATTTCAGGAACCACACCATCTACAGAAGCTGGTGATTTCTTACGAATTTGGTTGAGCATTTCCTGAACCAGTTGACGGCTTAACAAATCCGGAGCATGGTTGCGGACAACTTCTGTAATATGGGTACTGAGAACTGAGAAAGGATTGACCACGGTATATCCCTTCAATTCAGCCTGACCCTGCTCGGATTCATAAATCCAGATTGCTGGTAAGCCGAAGGCAGGTTCAGTCGTTTGAACGCCAGGGATGGTATCATCCACTTCCGGTCCGGGAATGGCTAACAACCGATCCATCAACAATTCCCCATTAGACATTTCCTGCCCGCGGATTTTTATGCGGTATGCCTGCGGTTGTAAACGTAGATTGTCGCGAATACGCACCACCGGTAAAATCAAACCCATCTCGCTCATCAGTTGCCGGCGAATACTGGTGATACGGCGCAACAAGTTGTCCTGCGCATCATCATCAATCATCGGAATCAAACTGTAACCAATTTCGAGTTCAATTGGATCCACAACTACCATTTCGAGCATATCTTCCGGGCTTTCCGGTTCACCAGCCATGGGACGCTGCTGATCGAGCATTTCAAGGGTATCTGTTTGAGCAGCCAGTTCAGTTGAGGCTGTTTTATTGACAAAATACGCTGCCGCACCTAAGCCGCCCGAAATTAGAATAAAGGGGATTTTTGGCAATCCGGGAATCAGGATCATCAAGCCTATCACTGCCGAGGACGCAGCCAGTACCCTGGTGTTGGAAAGCTGACTAAATAACTCTGTACCCAATGAAGATTCGGAAGTGGATCGGGTAACAATTAAACCGGCGGCGGCAGAAACTAACAAAGCCGGGATCTGAACAGCCAAACCAGCACCGATGGTCAACAATGCATAACTTTGCAAGGCTGTCATGGCATCCATGCCATGGGAGACAACACCAGTGGCGACACCACCCAGAATATTGACCACAATAATAATGATCGCAGCTACCGAGTCGCCTTTTACAAATTTACTGGCACCGTCCATGGCACCATAAAAATCCGCTTCAGATTCTACAGCACGGCGGCGTTTGCGCGCCTGGTGTTCATCGATCAAACCGGCATTCATGTCTGCGTCAATGGCCATTTGTTTACCGGGCATGGCATCCAATGTAAAACGGGCTGCAACTTCGGCTACACGACCGGCACCACTATTAATAACAACAAATTGGATAATCATCAAAATAAGGAATAAAACCACACCAACAATATAATCGCCACCAATGATCAAATTACCAAATGTTTCCACAATTTTTCCGGCATCCGCATTCAACAAAATCGAACGCATGATGGCAATATTGATACCCAATCGCAGTAAGGTGATCAACAAAAGGACCGTTGGAAAGACCGAGAATTCCATCGGTTCACTAATGAAAGTAGTCATCAAAAGGATCCCTATGGAAAGAGCAATACTGAAAGCCAGCATCACATCCACCAAAAAAGTCGGCAGTGGTATCAGCAGCAAACCAACAATAACCACTAAACTGATAATCATGGCAATGTCTTTAGAGCGGAACATCGTCTGTAATGTATGGAGGAATGGATTTCTGGAAAGCGTCGTCATAAACTATCCTTGTATGGTTTTTCTAAGCTGCAGCAGGCCGGGGAACCCGGCCCTGGATACGGTAAACATAAGTAAGTAATTCAGCAACTGCCAAATAAAATTCTGGCGCAATTTCCTGGTCAATTTCTACTGTTTTATATAAAGAACGTGCTAATGGTTTGTTCTCGATCACCGGGACATTATTGGCAGCTGCGATTTCTTTGATTTTTTCAGCAACCTTATTAGCACCTTTGGCCACTACTCTGGGCGCACTCATTCCGGATTGATATTCGATTGCCACAGCCAAATGGGTTGGATTGGTTACCACCACTGTGGCTTTGGGCACATTAGACATCATCCTGTTTCGCGCCATCTGACGTTGCATTTGGCGAATGCGGCCTTTATATATAGGGTCGCCTTCTGATCGTTTGTATTCTTCCTTAATTTCCTGTTTGGTCATGCGCAAATTTTTCATAAAATCCCAGCGTTGGTAAGCATAATCAGCAGCGGCTAAGACCCCATAAGCAGTTCCAATACGCATGGTCAGATCAACTGCTATGGCAACAAAGTTGCCAACAGCTGTTGTCAAATCGGTTAACAACAAATTTTCAACTTCAAAAGCTCGTACTTTAAAGAAACTATATGTCACGTAGCTTACAACCAGTAATTTGATCAAAGCCCTGAGCAGTTCTATAACGCCTCTGCTCGAGAAAATTCTTTTAAAACCATTGATCGGATTAACCCGATCAAATTTAAAACCTATGTTTTTACTGGCCCACATAAAACCTGTTTGGGCTACTGTCACCGTTATTCCGGAGATCATAATTCCAAGTGCCATAATTAACATACTGGGAGTTACCGCCAGGATGGTATCCAACGCCAATCTTTGCAGATAAGCTATATTCAACTCAACCGTCGGCAAACTGGCAATCGTATCAGTCATAATCCATTTCAAATTGGTAACCATAGTTCTGCCGGGGCCTTGTAAAAGGAAGACACTGACCAACATCAATACAGCTGAGTTAACCTCAATACTGCGAGGAACACGCCCTTCATTGCGCGCTTCTCTTAACTTTTGGGGAGTTGGTTTTTCGGTACGATCCGACATCCTTTACCTACCGTTGAATCAATGCAACCATTCGTGGGCCCATCTGTTGGAAAAGATTGCTCAACGAAGGAAAAATAACGGAAAACAACAAACCGAGCGCCACCAGACTAACTGCCACTTTTAGTGGCAAGCCCAGGAAAAACACCTGTATCTGGGGAGCTACACGCGCCAACAAACCTAAAGTAATATCGGTTAACAATAATGCTGCCATAACCGGCAATGCCATTTGAATGCCCGCTGCAACCAGTTGGGAAAACATGGTTATCAGTGTATTTACAGAACCAATCTCAATGGCAGAATTCACTGGGATTGCTTCAAATGTACGTTGTAGGGCAATAATGGCAAAATGATGTCCATTCACAACCAAAAAAATTAGCGTTGCCACCATAATAAACATCTGGTCATACGCAGAAACTGATGTTTCCATTGAAGGGTTGAAAATTCTACTAGAACCGAAACCACTACCCAAACCCATTGCCTCACCTGCAATCTGTATAGCTCCAAAAGTAAGATTTGCAGCAAAACCTGCCAGGGTGCCTATAATAATTTCTCTTAAAATTGCCGCCAGAAATGCAAATAAACCCAATTCCACTGTTTCCGGAGGTAACGGTTGCCAGGGGATTAACACCATGGTCAAAATAAAACCTAAAGCGATGCGCACCTGGTTGGGAATGGCATTACCACCCAGCATGGGAATGTGAATAATCACCGCCATTACTCGGGTAAAAGCCAGAAAAAAAATTTGCGCCTGGATAATCGAAATAATCATTTTGGTACACCATACCTCATTACGGTTCTAGACTAAAGAATACCCCATGGTGTCAAAATTGTCCGTAAAGTATGGATGAAGCCGCTGTAAAGATAACGTAAATTTTTGTAAATTAACTAAAGTTTAATCATTAATGGTCGATAATGCTGCTTATAATGCCGGTCTGAATAAAGAATTTTCAAACCGGCATCAAAACATTGTATGTTTACAGGGTTTTAAATTGCCTACTGAATTGTTAGAAAAAATTAATTCTATAAAAAAGTATCTCTTTATAATAGCCTTAGTCTGATTGTGAGCGTATGTGGTTAAGGTTTTTTGATGGTAGGGATTAGAAACAACGATCTGTAACCAATCATTTAACTTCAACTACAGCATATTGGCGGTAATGATTGCCGTCTAGGTCTTCTACCAGAATGCCAACATAATATTTTCCTGCTAATGGAATCTGTAAAAGGCGTTTTAAAGGAGCGGTCATTTGCAGTTCACCTGCCAAAACGAAACCATCACCCATTTCACTGACACTTGTCCCTGCCGTCTGAAACCTTTTTACCAATGGGGTAAATGTATCTCCTTCTTTTGGAGTAATGTTCTTAGGAAAACTGACACCCTTTTTCTCTGGGACTGCGGTAATTCCCAACGAATTACCCTGTGCATCAAAGCGTACCCGCGCCTGAATTGTTTCTTCCTTCCCCGCAAAAGTGTATCCGCCTGTCAGCCGATAGGTTTTCTCATCCTCAGGAATACAATATTTTTCCGGGGTTGCAAAACCAAATGAATATTGTTTACCATTGGTCAAAACCGGTAAATTCAATTTAAAGATGTGAGAAATATCCACCTCATTTTCCCATTGTGGGTAAACAACACCTTTGACATCCTTGGTGTTGGGAGCTATTAAAAATTCCCGATATACTGGTCCGAAGAGCTGATCCTGGTCTTGCAGGAATGCTTCGACAAAAATATGAGCTATTTTTTCACCGTGGATAGAGGCGGTAATGGTCAATTCATCTTGCTGGTTCAAATTTTGTGTTGAAAGTTTCAGTTCTTTAAAAACAACACTACCTTTTCCAGGAACTGCTGGCAATGTTGTCAGATTGGATAATGTTAATGTGTTACCAAGGTGTGAAAAAGTTAAAAATGCGCTCATCTTAATCTCCGATTCTATTTTCATCATTGATGGAGCTCATCAATAAGTTGCAGATGAGCTCCATCAGCATAATTGTTTTATTCCATTACCGTCAAATAAGCATATTCTTCGGTTCGATTACCATCCAAGTCTTCAACTATAATACCTAAAACATAATCTCCTGCATAGCCATAATATGGCTGCATGGTCAGGTTCTGATCTCTAAAAGTAATTGTTCCACCTTCATAATTGACAAGCTCACCGTTTTCATCTTCGGTAAATTCCAACCATTCTTCCGTTACAGTAAACTCATCATTCTCAGATGGGGTGATCTGACTAAGGGCACCCTGTCCATCTTTTCCGGTAAAGCCATAAATCGCTTTCATATCCCCATTACCATCAAATCTTATGACGGCATCATATTGTTTTCCACTTTTTGCAAATGTATAAGTACCATAAACTGAATATACGTCTGTTTCAGGTGTCGCCCCAAAAACTTCCGGTTCAAAAAATGCAAATTGATCCTCATCTTCGTAACCGTTGCTGATATAGTACAGGGTTGGTTCCCAATCCATTGAAACGTTAAAGGAAGGTTCCTCTCCCCAATCCGGATAATAAATACCGGCACTTTCTTTGATCTCATCCGAACCGACATAACCCATATCGGCTGTAAGCCATGAATCACTTTCTTCTTCATACCAGGCTACATAATAATATATGTAACCAATATTATTACCAGTTACATCAACAGACATCGTAACACTTTCTTCGATGTCAATTACCTCAGCGCTTAAACTGATCGACGAAAGGCTGATGCCGCCACGCGCAGGCGATTCAATCTCAGCACCACTGGAAACCACGGAACTTTGCGCACTGGCATCCAGGTCTGCCATTGTGGCTTGTGGCTGCCCTAAAACATCCAGGTCTGCATCATCCTGGGAAAAACCTTCACCTGTGTAATGATACGTCAGAAAATCATCCCAGAGAGAAGCAGCAGCAAAACGATTGGCATAATCGGTATAGGCATAGTCTACATCTCCACTGGTTGTTTCGAATAATTCCGAATTAGGGAAATAAATTGAATAACCCGTGGATCCAGAACGTTGCTCACCATGTTTTTCAGCAATGATCGTATCCTCAATGATATAGAGTACACTCTGCGCGGCTTCCTGAACAGCCTCATCATCTGTTTCCTCAATTAACAGGTTGGCAAAGTGACCCAAATCGATGTACGAAGGCTGAACATCATCCCCAAAGACTGATTCATAAGATTGCGCATATACGCGCGCTTCTGCGACAACCGTCTGATCGCTTTCCTGTAAAACCAAAGCCAATTGATTTACAGCTTCATTCAATGCAAGCATTCCGGATAAATCTACAGCTGTCAGGGTAATATCCTGGCTCATTTCTATGGCAACTGCTTCTGCGTCATATTCTTCTTCTGTACCAAAATTCTCAGCGACAAATACCCGACGAGCAGCGTCGTCAATGATGCGAAAATCCTGGGTGATATAACTATCAACAATAGACGCGGCTAATTCTTTACCAGTGACCTGTGGATTTTCTGAAATAGTCCTAAGAAACTCGGCATAAGCCCAACCCAAAGAAGGTTCCGTTTCTTCCGACGCAACGGCGTAGCGCGAGTGGGGAGCGATAGTACTGAAAACTTCCAATTGACCCATCAAGCAGGCATCGAAACCGATAAATTCAAAACTATCAATGCCAGTTTGATCAATAATAGAACCAAGCGCTTCATCTATATTTTTTAAGGAAAGTTGACTGCCTTCATTGGGCATATCATCATTCCAGCCGCCTAACCAACCAGCACCATGATCGGATAGAATCAAGACATATTTGTCGGCAGGGTAGTTTTCTATAGCCCAGGCACCAAAATCCACCAGGGTATTCCAATCTCCCATATCGGCTTCACCAAGATCTTCAATTTCTTCAGAAGCAATGCTATCTAAATCATCATCCTGAAGCACCAGAAAACGCTTGGTGGAGGCCCAATCGCCATCGCCATCAAAACCTTCATCATAGCGGTCCAACTGTGAAACAATGGTGACATTCTCACCGGAACCAATAATTTCTGCTTCATTCAGGTCAATGAAAATATCCTGCTCCAGGATTTCATCATCAGCATCCTGATAAATCATTACCAGCCAGGTATCACCCGCACTTGCGCCTGGTGAAGACGGTGATCCCGGTTCATTTGTAACACTCTCATCTTCTAAATTCTCAGAAGAATTAACTTCGCTTGATCCTTCCGAATACTCCGGCTCATCATAACCTAATTCGTTTTCATTTCCACAACCGGCGAATCCTACAACCATTAAAACTATTACGAGTAAAACCAATATTTTTTTGTGCATCATTGTATCCTTCTTGTTGTTCATTGATAGATCAAGTTAATTTTTTTCGGTAAAATGCCGAACTAAAAATGGATTACATTTGGAAGTGCAGCCTATAAATGGCCCCCACAAATCGCTGCATTCAACAGAGAATGTCACTAAACGATTGGCCTTCAAAGGTTGACCAGATAATCCAGAAAAATAATTTCCCTGACCACTTACATTTTATCATTAAGTATTCGTTGGAAATGATTTATCATCTCATCGACATCAAAGGGCTTCATTAAAAAATCATCCACTCCAAGCTGGGCAGCCTGTTGAACAATTTCTTTAAATGCCATGGAAGAAATAGCCAGCACTTTTACACCAATCAACAGGCTTTCGGCCCGTAATTGTTTGATCACTTCCAATCCATTCATCCGGGGCAAGAAAATATCTAACGCCAAAACCAGCGGACGATGTGTTTTCAACAAATGACGAATATCAGAAACGTCACCACAAATGACCTCATACCCTTTACGTTGTAGGGCTAATTGCATCAAATCACGCTGCAACACATCCGGTTCAATAATCAGTATCTTTGGACCTGTCATGGCCAACCCACAATCTATTAACTACTAGCTTCTAACATTTGGTCAACATGTTTTTGATAAAGATCCAATTTGTCCGGATCAACTCTCAAAATTTGGATGGAGTGTGGATGAATGGATTTTACATGCAAATCGGGTATCCCCATATTATGCCTGGTAGCAAACGCATTTGCCATATTGACTACCGCAGCCAGTGACGGATTGTTACGTGCACCTGAAGGATTGTGGTGGTAACGAATTCCATCGATCATTGTCATTGGAAATTGCCACCTTTCTGCCATCAGACCACCCACTGTAGCATGATCAATTCCAATCAATTTTTCTTCCACCTGCCACAAGCTAATCTGGTAACGATGCATATAATCCACTATCTTGGTATAGTCAGATAGCACATACTGGTCCAGCAATAACTTTCCCATGTCATGCAGCAAACCAACCACATAAGCTTCTTCAGGGTTGGGATAACGCACAACCTGTGCCACCCACTCAGCCGAAACTGCAACAGCTAACGAATGATTCCACAACTGACCCGCTCCCAAACGGTAACCGCGCAAAGAACCATTCATTGAACCGGTTGCTGCGGATGCCATTACAATAGATTTGATCCGTTTAAAACCGAGTCGAACAACCGCATCATTGATTGAGGTACAAGTGCGTCCATAACCCAATAAAGCTGAGTTTGCCATTTGCATGATCAAAGCAGCCAAAGCCTGATCCAAACCAATGTGATCAGAAATTACTCCAGCGGTAACACCAGGGTTTTCCAGTTCTCGCAGCAATCGAGTTACATTCGATGGCATTGGTCTTAATTGATCAACAGTCTGTAAAATGGTATCAACTCGTTTTGGCAGCATAGATGTCCTTTTTGCCTGGTTTCAGTATTCAAACTACTTTGTTCAGATTATATAGTTAAATCCAGATAAATTTCAACGGTTCAATTTTTCCCGGTTATGGTACCACCAGGGCTGGCAGACTGTTAAACAAATTTGAAGTAAACACCAACATTTGTTGCATCATCCACGAACCCAACAAAATCAAAATTAATCCTATTCCAATAATTTTTGGCACAAATGTCATGGTCACTTCGTTAATCTGTGTCGCCGCCTGCACCAGGGAGATCAAACTACCAATTACCAAACTAACAATTAATGCCGGGCCAGCCAAAATCACCATAATTGTAATCGCATTTTGTGCCAGTGTAAGTACATATGCCTCTGTCATGACATCCTCCCGTTATCCCATGAAACTCATTGCCAAACTGCGCGCCAACAAATACCAGCCGTCCACCATAATGAATAAGAGAAGCTTGAATGGCAATGAAACCAATGAAGGCGGCAACATCATCATTCCCATGGAAAGAAGAATACTGGAAACAACCAGATCAACCACCAAAAAAGGTACATACAGCACAAATCCCATCGTAAAAGCAGTACGCAATTCACTAATTACAAAAGCCGGCAGCAGAGTCATGGTTGGAATATCTGCCAGGGTATCCGGTCGCGGCTCATTTGCCAGTCCAAGAAATAACTCTACATCCTTTTCACGAGTCTGTTTAAACATAAACTCCCGAATGGGATCCATAGCCAGGGTAAATGCGGTTTCCTGGTCGATTTCTTCGTTAATATATGGCTGCAGGGCCTGCTGGTCAATCTGGTTATACACCGGCGCCATGATGAAAAAGGTTAGTAACAGGGATAAGCCTATCACCACCTGATTTGGCGGAATGGTCGGTGTGCCAATTGCGCTGCGTACCATCGAAATTACTATCACGATCCGGGTAAATGAGGTAGCCAAAACCATAATAGCCGGTGCTAAAGACAAAATAGTCATCAATACCAGTAGTTGTACACCACTGGTCACTTCGCCTGGTTGTCCATCCGGTTGAACACTCAGGGTAACCCCGGGTGCAGTTGATTCAGGTAATGCAGCACAACCAGTCAGGGAGAAAACAACCAGACTGAAAAGTATGATGATTAACCATTTATTTTTACGCATATTCGCCTCTTATTGGTAAAGTGGTGTCTCCGCCAACACATCCTAGCGTATAACGGAGACAAATCAACCGCTGAGATTATTACTTTTCGTCAGCGGAAGGAACAGAGGCTGCATCCTTGCGATCTGTCTGCTTCATTTGATTAGACAACAACTGACCAAAATCCAGTATGTTGCCGGTTCCAGATGTGGTTGTTTTGGCCAATAATTCCGGTGTGGCTTCAACCGCTGAAATAAGTGATAAAGATGTATCGGTGGCACCAACCACCAAAATTTGCTCACCAACCCGCACAAGGTGAAGCGCCTGACGAGGAGATATCCGCAAACTTTCCATTAAGACCATCTGTCGTTTCGCAGCTGGTGAAATAAAAGATTCTTTTCCTTTCCAGCGTTTGGCAAAATATGCCAGTCCTACCAGTAAAAGGATGATACCGAATAATTTAAAGAAAACACCAACATAATAAAAAGGTGAACTGAACTGATCAGCGCTGCCATCCACCATCATTTGAGCTGGATTATTGTTATTAGCCCACGAAAAAAGCAACCCCATACCTGCAATGGATACGACGATTAGAATTAATACCCAGGTTATCCGACGCCGGTCTGCTTTTAACCATTGTTGAAATGCTGTTTGCCATGAGGAAAACATTAGAGCGTTCCTGTTAGTTTGCCATTTTTATTAGCCAACTCAATGATGCGGACACCAAATTTATCATCTACCACGACTACTTCACCGCGGGCGATGAGTCGATTATTGACAAAAACATCCACAGGATCTCCAGCCAAGCGGTCCAATTCCACTACGGAACCATGTGCTAATTCCAATACCTCGCGCAACATCATTTTACTGCGGCCAAGTTCCACAGTAACATTGAGACTGATATCCATCAGCATATCAATATTAGGGGATTCATTACCACCACTCGGTCCACTGCGCTTGCCAGAAGGCTGGAAACTGTGACCGGATGCCTGACCGCCCATATCCATCATATTGGGACGCTGTGAACCACCACCCATGGATGATTCATCCATATAATCCTGGTCAGTATTGCTGGCTTGTTTTGCCTGACGATTTAATTGCAAGAGCAAATCGTCATCGAGTATCTCATTTTTATCATTCATTGTTTCATAATCAGACATAGGAATTCTCCTCTTTATCCAATGATTTTTTCGCCATCACGGATCACACCTGTAATTTGTACCGCCATATGGTTATTCACTCTACCTACCTGACCGGTAAAACGGTCATTATCCGCTACCTGGATGACAAGATGATCACGGATTGTAGAATCCAAGCGGATCACATCACCTTCCTGTAGGTCCATCACTTCGTTCAAAGAAATTTGAGCATTGCCCAGTACCACCCGGATGGGCAAACGTACATTATGCAAATTACGCATAGCTTGTTTACGCATTTCCGGATCTTTAAGTGGTTCTTTTCTCCCGGTAATCCAGATATGGGGGTTTAGAACATTCGCAATAGGTTTCAACATACTGAAGGGAATAAACAAGCTCATTGTTCCAGTGATGTTGGAAAGGCTGATTTCAAAGGTCAATAACATCACCTTTTCATTTCCCAGGATCATCTGTACCCAATGCTGGTTGGTTGTACTATCTTCTAAAGCCGGTTCCACCACCACAACCTTACCCCAGGATTCTTTGATATCGGTGAGCATATGCTCCACCATTCCGCGTAATAATGCCTGATCGATATCGGTTAAGGGTCTTTCAGGGGAAGCGCCTTCAATTCGGCCTCCCAGGCGTTGTTCCAGGATCATTACGCTGATATTGGGGCTAAAAGTCATTACAGTTTGCCCGGGGAGCGGTGCCAGCATAATCATGTGAAAAAGGGTATTTTCGGCAAAATCTTTGAGAAAATCATGAAAACGCCCCTGTTCGGTATGCACCAGGCGCGGTCTCACATTGGTGCGTAAAAATGTCGGCAAAGATGTCATCAACCTTTCGGTTAAATCTTCATGTACCAGTTCTACTGCGCGCATCTGCTCTTTGGAAAAGCGATCCGGGGACCAAAAATTATAAGCCTGAATTTTTCGACGGGCATGAGGGGTTCTCTCAACCGCTTCAGCAGCCTGATCGATGAGGTTAGCCAGGTTAATATTGGCATCCCCATCATTCTGTTCAATTTCAATTGCTCCGGCTAATAAGGCATCAATTTCTGATTGTGATAACATACACGACCTCGATCACTGTACAACAAACTCTGTAAAATATACCGACATGACATAGAATTCCGGTAAGCGCTCATTGATCTGATCCATAATCTGAGAGCGCAAAAATTCTTTTCCGTCTGCCGTATACAACTCTTCATAAGATTTGACAGATAGCAGAGAAATAACAATATCATCCATCAGGGGCATTCGCGCCTGAATCTCTGCATCGAATTCACTTAACCATTCATGACGAGCTTCTTCCTCCATCGTGAAATAATCCAGATTATTGGGATAAAACTCCAATACCAAAGTAACACGAATATATTTACGTCCAGCAGGATCAGCCAAATTGACAATTTTTGTACTCATTTCGGCCATAATACCTTCTCCGGGATGGAGTGTGGGCGGGGGAACAGGTGTTGGTTCAGGTGTAGGTGGTGGAAGAAAACCAGCATTATTGACTTGTTGTTCTGTTGCATTACCCTCACCTGTCGCTCCTATTCCGGCGTATGCCAGATGAAACGGTTTAGGAAAGGTATCCGGTGCAAACATAATATAGGCCATTGTCAAACTCAAAACGGCGGTGGCACCCAATACAATGATCGTTAAGATCTTCACGATTACATTTAGAATTTTGCCAACTTTTTTCATATTACTAATTACCTCCTGTTGAGGTTTCCAATTCTTCAGACACGATATCACTCAGATCAGGCACTATATTGTTATCGATCGTTGCACTGATGTCGATAACATTTTCCCCAATCGTTTTGTTCTCCACCTGGTAAATCACGGTGATATCCACCCGCCCATTCATAGCTCTGTGTTCAGGAGAATCATTTGGAAATACCGGTTCATATTGTCCACGCCCGGCAATGGACATTCGATCTGGTGAAATACCTTTGGTCATCAAATAATCTGCAACTATCATGGCACGTGCCACAGAAAGCTCAAAACTATTGGTATATTTTGGGTCAGCCGGTGGTGTATCATCTGTATGACCTACCAGACGAATATCATTATCGATAGTGATGATCATTCCTGCGATGGTATCCAGAACTGGATACGCATCCGGTGACAAATTAGTGGTCCCCGGTTCAAAAACCAATTTCTCGCTTAAGGAAATCAACACTCCTTCAATGTTGGTTTGTACACTTACCTGGCTTCCCAGATTCTGTGAGGTTAACATTTCGGTTAATTGCCCGGCAACTTCTTCCGACTTAGGAGGTGCTTCCGGAATACCCGGAACTACAATTGGTTTCGGTGAACCATCTTCCATCGTGCCCCCAGAACTGTTCAAACCTGGATCAACCATTTGTGAGGCCCCACCCAGAGTAAAAGCGGCTTTCATGCTATCTGCCAGGCGTTTATATTTTTCCACATCGGTTTGACCCATGGAATATAACACCACAAACAACACCATCAGCAACGTAATAAAATCCGCATAACTGACTAACCAGCGCTCTCCGCCGCCATCATCTCCGCCGCCACCATGTGAACTCATTGTTTAGACCTTCCTTTTCCTCAACCCTTAAGCAGCAGCCTGTTTTTTGGCTTCATTGGCTTTAGATTTTTCTTCTGTTACGGCTTCCTTAGGTGAAAGGAAAGCGTTTAGTTTATCACGGACAACACGCGGGTTTTCGCCAGCCTGGATGGCCATAATGCCTTCCAATTGCATGTACCGCACCAATACTTCTTCATCGCCCCGGGTCTTTAGTTTTCCGGCAATCGGTAAGAATACCAGGTTGGCACTTAATAGACCCCAAAGGGTTGCCAAAAATGCTGCAGCAATCGATTCTGCCAAAGCAGCGGGATCACTCAATTGTTTCAAAACAGAAATCAGGCCCATAACGGTGCCGATAATACCAAAAGTAGGCGAGAAACCACCTGCGGCTGCAAAAAATCCGGCGCCGGCACGATGGCGGGAATGTGCATGCTCAATCTGTGTATCCAAAATGGCGCGCACCTGGTTAGGGTCCACCCCATCCACTACCATCATGACACCCTTCTTTAAGAATGGATCGACTATATTCTTACTTTCTTCTTCCAACGCCAGCAGCCCGTCCCTTCGGGCTTTATCTGCCATACGTACCAATGAATCAATTGATTCTTCAATATTAAATTTTTCTGTTATAAAAGCTTTACTGATAATTTTTGGTAAGGCAACCACCAATTTCATTGGGGAAGTTACAATGGAAGCTGCAATAGCGCCAAACATCGTTAACAAAATTGCTGAAGGATGTACAAACAATTCCCCAGGTGTTCCACCATCCATAATCATAACAGCAACGATAATAATGATTGTTACTACTAATCCACCAATTGTTGTTAAATCCATAAGGGTCTCTCCTGACTTATACTTTTCTCAATGCTACCGTTATTTGTTCAATCTTTCCGTAAAAGGCGCATGAATTTTTTGTTGATATTGGATAAATTGCTCCAAAAGGTTTTCTACTTTATCTTTGACAACAAACTTCAAGTTGGTTTTCAAAGTGATGATAACTGTATCCGGTGTACTTTCCAAAAATAAAATCTCATCCGGATTGACGTAATATTTTGAACCATCCAAGCGAGTGACCAGTATCAAATTATTTTCCTTTCAGCCTTATTTCAGAACAATGGAACTTTTCTCACTGCACAACTTTAACATACGCAGCTCTGTTAGGAAGTAAACTATCTGTGAAAGCGGTATTAAGATTACCTAAATTTTTTTGACTTGTTTACGCGAAATTTATTGCCTTTAATGTAAATCTTATGTACTATGTTGGTATGTTTTGACATTCGGTGACATGGTTTGAACACCTCCAGGAATAAAAAAGAATAGTATGGATCAACAGCAAACAAACACTCAATATTTAAATGCAAAAGAGGCCGCACGTTATTTGCGCGTCAGTTTATCCACGTTATTCCGTATGGAAACTCGTGGTGAATTAGTGGCATTGCGCACTCCCGGGGGACACCGCCGCTATACAATAGAAATGTTAAATGCCTGCCTCAGAAATCCGGCAGCGCAATTATTTATGCAAGAAGACAGCACCCAACATGAATGAAATCACCCACCAAATCCTGATTCTGGATGATGACCAGCCCCTGGCTGAAATGATGGCAGACTATCTGAACATTTCCGCAAATAGTCAGGTAGAAATGACTCATACTGAAAATGATTTTTGGGAAATGTTATCCCAAAAAGAATTTGACATCATCTTTCTGGATTACAGGCTTCCGAATACAACCGGTCTGGATATCCTGGAAAAACTAGCAGCCAAACAAAATTTGATCCCAGTTGTTATGATGACCGGAGAAGGCAATGAACAAATAGCCGCAAAAGCCATTCAGTCTGGCGCCTTCGATTATTTGGTCAAAGGGCATTATCCACTCAATATATTACCCAGCCTGGTTCAAAAAGCAGTGCGGTTGCGCAGTATGCAAAATGAAGTACAGCGATATTTGCATCAAATTCAATACCAATCCATGCTTCTAAATAATATGCGCGATGCGGTAGTTGTATGGGGGCTGGAAGGCAATATTACTTATTGGAATTATTCAGCTGAAAAGCTTTTTGGTGTTCAATATAGTGCACGGATCAATACCTCTGTTTATGAAAATTATTTCAATGGGTTTACCCCCCCCATTGAACAACCCGACCCAAAAAACGTGGAGGCAACCGAAACTGAAAGACAATATCAGGGAGTAAATAATGAAACCATATGGATCAGTTCCCGGATTACCCCGTTATTTGACCAAAAAAACGGAAATCAACTGATCGGTTATATGGATGTTGCCCGCGATATAACCGCCCGCAAATTGGAGCAGCAAGCACTCAACGAAACACGGCATTTTCTGGAACAGATTATAACCAGCAGCCCTGATTTGATCTATATTTATAATCTGCAAACATACCGGATGACTTTCGTTAACCCTAAAATGGAAAAACTTTTGGGTTATACTGCCGACCAAATCTACAACAAAGGTGACCAGGTATTGATAGATCTGGCCCATCCTGAAGATTTACCCCTTATTCTTGCTCATTTTAAACATATAACAGAATTAAAAATAAACCGGATGGAATCTATGGAGTTTCGTATGCGGGAAAAGACGGGTAAATGGCATTGGTTTTCCAGCCATGAATCAATATTCTCCCATACCGATCAAGGTGTTCCACTCGAGATTATAGGAATAGCCCAGGACATCAGCATTAAAAAAGCTGTCGAAAATCAATTACAGCAACGCCTGGTCATGGAAAAACTACTGTCTTCAATCTCGAATTTCTTCATCAACCTGAGCGCACAAAATACTGATGTGGGTGTGGAAAAATCACTGCTCCTGATCGGAAATTATATTCGACCGGATTTTGGGACAATTTATTTATTGAAAGAAACCGATACCTTAGAATACTATTGCGGATTTGAAAAATCAGTAGCAGACAGTAAACGTATCCAGCAAAAAGCCAATTTTATTTATACAAATCAAATTCCCTGGTTGATGGAACGTTTAAAGAAACAGGAGAATATTCAAATTGCGCGTTTGGATGAACTACCCAACGAAGCATTCCGTGAAAAACTCTTTTTTAATGAACGTGCCATCAAAGCACTAATCGCCATTCCATTGGTATATAACAACGAACTAGTAGGCGCACTGTCTTTGATGATGACCCACCACGAACATGATTGGGTGAACGACCACACCAATATGCTGCAAACATTTGGCGAAATGGTCGTCAATGCATTGGTTCAGAAATGGTCTGAAGAAGCACTCCGCACCAGTGAAGCGCGGTATCGTGCTATTGTAGAGGAACACCAAACCGAATTGATTTGCCGTGTAAATGCCTATTTAGACCTGAGTTTTGTTAATGAAACCTTCACCCAATATTACCTTCGCAGCCGGGAATCCTTAATAGGTTTGAATTGTAAAACACTTATCCATCCGGAAGACTATCAGGAAGTTAATACATCCATTCAAAAATGCAGCCCGCAATCACCTGTGACGCGGTTTGAATGCCGGGTATATAAACAATCCAAAATTCGCTGGCAAGAATGGACCATCCGGGCCATATACAATGAAAACAATGAGATACTGGAGTATCAGGGAGTGGGGCGGGATATTTCTGACCGCAAGTTAATTGAAGCCCAATTGCAAATTGCCCAAACCCACTTAACCCAGAATTCCCGCATGGCTGCCATTGGCGAACTGGCTTCCAGTGTAGCTCACCAAATCAGCAATCCGTTAACTACAATTATTGCAGAAGCTCAATTATTGACCCACGCAATCCCTGCTAATAATAGTGGAATTGAGTCTGCAGAAGCGATCATCAAGGCCGGTTGGCGTGCTCAACATGTCATTCAGGAATTGTTGAAATTTTCTGAAAGACCAAAAAGCAGCAAAGAATTGCTGGACATCAATGAAACGATCGAAAAAGCGATCTTCCTTGCAGGAGCGCACATTCAAGCCAGCGGCAGCACCCAATTGATTGTAAAGTTGAGTAAGGATCTGCCAACTATCCGCGGGAACATTCAGCAACTGGAAGACTTATGGGTAACTTTGCTCTTATTAGCCCGGGCAGCTACTGCTGATGAACTACCACATACGGTAAAAGTTAGCACAACACTTGCTACCAATGGAAAGGATGTACAAATAGAAATCAGTGATGATGGAATTCCAGTGAATGAGGAAGATATGGATACAATTTTCGAACCTAAACTCATTCCAACTGGTCTTGGGCGTGGAACGGGTATAGAATTAAGTGTATGTCGGGAAATTGTTCGACAACACCAAGGGAAAATATCTGCTAAAATAAATCAGGGAATAACGATATTCGAAATCAATTTTCCAGGGGAGGTTGAGGCGTATGGAACCAATTAACATTCTCGTAGTTGAAGATGACGAAATCGTCGCCAAAACGATTGAAAGAGTATTGAGAGGCGATGAATTTAAAGTCTCTGTTGCCAACAGTGGTGTAGAGGGCTTGCAATTAGCCCGGCGTAATGTACCTCGACTGGTTATACTGGATGTCATCATGCCCGGTATGGACGGTTATACAGTTTGCCGTGAAATGCGTGCGGACCCATTACTGGAAGAGGTACCCATCTTATTTCTCACAGCCAAGGCCAAGGATGAGGATCGTATTGTTGGCTTCAAAGCCGGTGCAGATGATTATTTGGGCAAACCATTCAATATTGATGAACTACTCTTACGCATCCGTGCAATTTTAAGGCGCACTCGCAAAGAACAAAGCATCAATACAGTTTCAACCTATGCCAAAACTGTTGTTCCCGCCAGCGAAGAACCAACCACTTCACCCACCCATATTATCAAAATTGGAAAATTCACCTTAAACACGCGCTCATACGAATTCACTTCGGAAACGCAAGGGAGAATTCGCCTGACCCCGGTACAGTATGATCTGCTCTACCATTTAATGAGCCACCCCGGTGAAATTTTCTCACCCGCCCGCCTTTTAGACGAAGTTTGGGATTATCCTTCCGATGCCGGCAGCCCTGACCTGGTACGTGTACATATCAAAAACCTGCGCGAACGAATTGAAGATGATCCGCGCAACCCACTCTTTATTAAGACGGTTGCAGGTTACGGTTATACCATCCAACCTGAAGACTTTGAAACATACAACTAGGTAAAAAACAACCCAATGATGAATTATTTGCAACAAGGCGAACAAATTTGGGAACTCGTAATCCAAACAAGTAACGATATCAGTATCGGTCCCAACTTTGCTCACGACATGGAAGGACTGCTTGGTGCTATTTTAAAGGAGATGCAGCGCACCGGCGGGTATTTATACCTGCCGCTTAGATCCATTTCGCCACAACATCATTGGGTGTATCACAATATTCCTGCGGAGCATGAAGATTCATTGGTCAATCATAAAGGTGAACTGTATCACCTTGCCCAGGATATTGTAAATAAAAATGTTATTGCAGAACCACTCCCTGAAATAGTTGCCGCTGCATTCCCAATAATTTTTCATCGCAAAACAATCGGAGCGCTGGTCGTCCTGGGCAAACCCTTGGTGCCGGATCTAATAAAGTTTTGGGGGAAAGCGCTCTTTCATTTAGGACAGCGTTTCAATGCTTTGCAATTAGAAGCCTCTCTCCAAGAAAAAGAGCGTGAGAATACAGTACTGAAGTATGTAGCTCGTTCGCAAAACGCAGCATTGGATATCAATGACATACAACTTTCTATTTGCAAAAGTATAAGAAATATATTTGGCGCCGAAGAAGAGTTATTAATTGTTCTGGATAAGGACAACCCCAATCTGGCCATAAAAAAAAGATTAGGGCCGCGGAATGATTGGCTTTCCCAGGTTAGTTTAAAACTGGAAGAAGGATTGATTTGGCAAAGTGTTTTCACTAAAAAACATGTGGAAATTCTGGATGTCAGCACTAATCCATTATTTAACCCCGAATTTGATGGTGTATTAGGTGTTTCAGTTCAATCGATTCTGTGTATACCTTTACAAGTCAATGGACAGATACTTGGCGCCCTGACCTTACTAAATCAGCCGCCTTATCCACTATACCCGGATCAGGTTGACCTGTTACAAGCCATGACGGCTGCATTGGCAAACTCCATGTTCAATATGAATATGTTCCATGAGTTAAAAGTATCCAATGCTGATCTGGAGGCCAGCCGCTGGGAACTGCTCCACTCACGTAATACTCTGCGCGCATTATTTGATAGTATTCCGGCTTCCATTTACATCATTGACCGTAAATATAATTTATTGGCCATTAACATGAGCCGCTCTGATCGGGCAAAGAATCCGCCCAACAAATTGGTTGGACGGCGTTGTTATGAAAAACTCTATAATCGCGCCGATCCGTGCCCTGGTTGCCGTGCAATGGAGACATTTAACAATACACGTATTACCACGCGAATCAACCGCCAATGGATTGATGATGAACAATTTATCGAATGGGAAATCACCACCTACCCAATACAAAATGATGAAAATTATCCTGTACAGGTAATCCTGCTCGAACAGGACGTAACTGAAAAACGCCACCTGGAGGCTAATCTCATACAATCTGAAAAGTTGGCCGCTGTTGGTCAACTGGCTGCCGGTGTTGCACATGAAATTAACAATCCATTGGCCGCCGTGATTGCCAATGCCCAACTACTTCTGCGCGAAATACCAAAGGAAGATACCGACACAATCGAGTCATTGCGGATGATTGAAATTGCCGGAACTCGTGCTTCCCAGGTTGTAAAAAATCTTTTAGGTTTTGCCCGCAAGGAACAATTTGACTTTGGCCATATCGATCTAAATGAGACGATCTATAACGCATTATCCCTGGTTCAGCATGAAGTTAATTCTCATCCGATTACAATAAAGTTAGACCTGGATAATAATCTACCCCGTGCTACGGCAAGCAAAGATCATCTACAAGGGGTGTGGATCAATTTGATCATGAATGCCATTGATGCAAACGATAAAGAAGCCGGTGAAATTGCTATCACAACACTCTACCAGGATAATGAATTCCGCATCCTGGTTACTGATAATGGTAAAGGCATTTCCCCCGAAAAATTACCGCGAATTTTTGAACCTTTTTACACTACCAAAGCAGCTGGGCGTGGCACCGGTTTGGGCCTTTCCGTCTGTCACCGGATCATCAAACAACATGGCGGCACAATTACTGCTGAGAGCAAATTAAACAAGGGTACAAAGTTTACGATCATACTGCCCGCTTCACCAAATTTCAAAGACTAAAAAATAACGCTTTTCCATAACGAATCAAAAAGAAGAGGTATATCTACTTCTTCTTTTATTTTAGAAGTAGTCTTGTATTTATGGGTTTTGTTCGATTGTACGAGCCAAACGAAAGCCCAAAGCCGGAGACATATAATTGGGCGCGACACCTTCCCGGGCAGTGCAACGCGCCATTTTGCGGCTATAGTACCAGGCTCCACCGCGAACCACGAATTTGTGGTCTTTAGATAATTCTTCGCGTCCGGCATTTGGTTTATACGGATATGGTAAATGTTGCGATGCTGTCCATTCCCAAACATTACCAATCATATCCGCACATTCATCACGGCTATCACCACTGGTTGAATAAATCCCTACCGGGGTCGTGTTGTTAAAACCACTTTCCAGAGTATTACATCGCCAAGGATCAAACACATTTCCCCAGGGATACATCCTGCCATCCACCCATCGCGCGGCACGTTCCCATTCAGCTTCTGAGGGTAGACGGAATTCAATTTTTGCGGTTTCACTCAACCATTTACAATAAGCCATGACATCATCCAGTGAAATCCCCACAACCGGATGTCTTTCTTTTCCTTCCGGAAAACTAAAACCAGACCATCCACGGGGTAAGCGATGAGCTGTATCCCAAATAAACTGGTGATACTCTTCATTCGTCACCGGAAATTTACCAATCATATAAGCTGACAGACCAACTTCATGCTGCGGCTGCTCGCTCATAAATAAATCAGCATCAAACCAATCCATCACCCAGTCTTCTTTAATATACAGGTGTTGAATGCTGTCATCACTGGTGCCCATAATAAAGTTTCCAGCAGGAATGCGCACCATTTCAGGCAGGCTTACTTTTCCACGCTTGGATAATTTACGTAAACCGCCGGGTTGTTCAAAATTAGGTAAAATCGTTGTAGATGGCATATTTTTATTGTACCGAATCCAAAGTCTGATAAGCCATTAAAATCTTGTTAATATTTTCATCAATGTCCTGGCTTAATGCAAATAAATAGGGTTCACCGGCTGCATCAGCTCGATACTCATCCAAGTGATCCACAATTTCCAATAAATTCTTTTCCCAAGAATCCGGCTGATTATTCACCAGCCTACCATAACGGCCAACAACGCGGTACGGGGAACCTTCTGAAGCCACCCAGGGAATTTTCATCACCAGGTATTCCATCACACGTTCCCACCCCCTGCGCTGGTCAAACTCACCTGCCAGGGGAGCCAAACCAATATCTACCCGGGACAAATAGCGCGGCCAATCTTCTTGTTTTACCCATGGCCACAATAATTTTTGCGAGGCAGGCACCGCCAGATGATCATAAATCCGTTGGTCTCCTCCGGTAATGACCACTCTAACCTGTGGGCGCTTTCTGCAAACCATTGACAAAGCATCCAGAACACCACTTTCCAAAATACCGGGCAGGTGATTACCATCAGTACCTAAACCAATCAAAATGCCTTCGTGTGCCATTGGAGTCTGATTTCGAAATTGATCCAATTCCACAAAACTTGGCAAATAAAAGGATTGAGTGTAATTAGACAGGTCATCCGCCAGTCGCCGTGATGATGTGGAGACCCCGGTTAACATTCTTAATCCCCACTCCAATTGCTCTGTAGGGAGTGGCATTATGGGTTGACCACCAAACAGGCATTCCAACGAATCAGCATTCATTACCCCTCTATTCCAAAAATCATATGAGTCCATCTCCGGAGTCAAATGGGAAAGGGATAAATCCATATCCAAAAATATTTTTTTATCATACGCTTTCCAACGTTGTATCGCGGTTAGAACCGGGCCAACCAGACGCCGGTGGATAACTATGACATCAGCGTCCATGCAAGTCTCCTGCGCATTGGCAGTATTATGCACGAATTCTTCCAGAGAAAGTTTTGCAGCCTGATGCAACCCAGTGCGTATTATGGCCTTCAATGGGGTATCAATCCGCCAGGCTGCACCGATTTGGTCATCCGAATTCATCAAACTTACATAAACAACTTTCAAGCGCTGACCCCTTCCATGGGAAATAACGAACTTGTCTTTCGAATTGATACTGTTTGAGTTGACTGTGATGTTTGTTGGACTAAAACTTTTTCAATAATTTGCTGCCAACCCATGGCCAGGTATTGGTACTCACGTGTTTGAGCTTTTACTTGCCCTTCCTGCCCCATATGAACACGTATCTCATGATCCATAATTAATTGGCGTAAATACGTATGCCACTCTGTGGGTGACCGTGCAATCAAGCCACCTTTATTCCATTCTTCATAAGCGGGAATATCAGAGGCGATCCAGGGTAACCCTTTCACTCCAGCTTCTACCAATACCCGATCCGATAATTTGTTATTGTAAGGAATTTTTCGATTAGGGGCCAACAATATATCCAATTGGCCCAGCAAATAGGGATATTCATCGCTGCCTACCATCGGCAAATACATGCGCCGATTTGCCGGTAAGGCATCGAACAATCGATAAGCCTGTGGGTTGCCAATAACCACCATTTGTGTTTCAGGAAACTCGCGCATAACCCGTAAAATCACACGCCGAATTTCAAAAAGGTCTTCCAATTGTCCACTTGCGCCTAACCAGCCCAGATTAACGGCCTGACGCGGCCCGGATGGTTTTGACCATAAGCGGTTGATGCGCGACCATCCCTCCGGCAGGTAGAATACCCGATGCCCGGCTGCTTTTAACATCTCACCCATATGCCGTGAAGGTACCGTTATCGCTTTTGCCAATAACAAGGCGGTTGCATAAGCGCGGCCCCGCTTGGGGTCACCCAGGCCTTTCTGGTTATATTCCGGGTGTGTAACCGGCATTTCTTCAAAATCATCATCCAAGTCAAGAATCACTGGAACTCCAGCTGCATGGGCTGCCGCTAGATTTTCCATCATTTGGGGATTGAGGTGAGGGTTACTGGCGATCATAACATCGGCAACTGCGTCAGCTTCCGGTTTAAATTGATTGGAGATCTTTACTTTACAGCCCAACTGCTTCAAACCGGTTACCAGCATGGCTATTCTTGCCGGAATTTCATACATATCAGGTACCAGAACCAATACACGTCCGGTAAATCGGATTTGTGTCTCTGCCGGTACTTCCGGTTTTACCACTGGCTCTAGATTTTCCGGGCTTTTCGCCTGAGCAACGGCTTGTGATTTTTGGCTCTCTAACTGTATTGCTATATTTATCTGCAAATTCTGTAAGGCTTTAGCCAGATCACCACGCCCATCTGCGCGTGCCTGGCGAATATTAATCTCGATCAATGCTGGCAACAGATTATCAATATCATCCAGATGCTCAGCCACCATTTGTGCCGGGCTGGTACTCTGCAAAATATCTTGTAACAGGGAGGCGGCGCGTACCATTTCTTTTTCAGTAATGGGGACTTTTCGACCAGTTAATCGCATTAACAAACGCGCTAATGCTTCCGGATCGGTAGGCACCGGTTCGGGCTGCACTTCAGTATCTTCTGATTGAGCCAGCAAAACCTGTTGTTCGATTTCCTTATTCTCCGGATCCAATTCCAACGCATGCCGGTAAAGTTTCTCAGCTGTCTTACTATCACCACTGGCTAAATATAAATTTCCCAGGACAAGTAATACTTCCTCATCATCCGGGTAATCACGCAAAATTTCAGCATAAGCATCCACCGCTTCTTCCAAGCGATTGGCATTCATATGTGAGCGTGCCATAATTTTGCGTACTTTTATATCAGTGCTTTGCGATAGCGTCATTTCTTTCATTGATTCGCCAATTACTTCTTTCTTCAGGAACATCATACACGAGGTGCACATATAAATTTAAGCGATTTCGCATTTTTTTGCCGTAAAAGCACTCTGAAAATACCGTAAAGTTTGGATAAACATTCTCTGGCTAACTATACAAATTATAAGTAAACCTGATTCTTCCTCCAACTTTACTATAAACCATTATTCTCAAACTGCAAATTTTGAATGTCAGCTTCGTAGATATTAATACTAAAATTATAATAATAAATACAATACTGTATTGTACATTGTGTATTTTTTCTGCATGATAGGATAATCCAGGTTATCGATACTTTTCTCAAAAATACTATAATCCCATACCCTGAGCATCTCAGAGGAGGAACCACATGGTCGGTGACGATCCCGGTATAACCAGCATTTCATTTTTAGTTTAACAATATATATTTCATCTGGGGATAAAGGAAAGGTTGATTAAAGCAGCCTGTTTTTATAAATAAAAATCAGATAAATCCGTTCTAATTTCCATCCATTTCTTCAAGAATGCGCTATACTATGGAGAGGCAACCTGGTAAGATGGGAGTAATTAATATTGGTCACCCAAGAAGAAATCATCCGGCAATTTCGTAAAATCGCTCAAAACAACCAATATATTCGCTTATTAAACATCTACAAAGGATTACCGATCAATAATGAAGCTACGATCGTCAAGATCGAAAGCACTTATATTGAGGTGGAAACAGACCGATACCAAACTGTTTGTCTGTTTTTGGACCGCGAAACATTTATCCAGAGTCACCACCTGGATCAAACTATTAAGGCGCGTATCTACAAAGTAGATCCTCAGCATACCCGTGCTATTTTATATGGTTTTGAATCCATACCGAGTGGGATTGGCGACCGTACCCAGGTACGGGTTGAACCCGATGAGCCAATTTTAGGCATAGTACAGGTCAAGGATGCCATGTCAACCATCCAGGGAAACCTTGCAGATATTTCTCAAAACGGAGTCGGGTTCTTTATTGACCGAAATTCTTTTTCACCACGTCACTTGCGCATTGGTTCTGAAATCACAATTTCTTTTAAACTCCCTGAAGGTAATTTCTCTGAGAAAAAAAACTCAGCCACGCTGGATAGTGGATCAGATCCAATGGCCCGTTTCAGCCGTGAACAGATACGTGTATCCCAGGTGGTGCAAAACCGGGACGACAACCGACCAAAAACAACTTCTGGTCTAAAAATAGCGCCCTTCAATCTTCAGATTCGCGGTCAAATTGTAAATGTACGTCCATCATTATCCTCTAACCTTTATCGTATTGGTGTGAGGTTGTTTAATGATGAACAATCAAAAATTATCCTATCGAATTTTATTTCTTTGCGACAGTCCGAAATTATTCGCGAATTAAAAACAAGGTACGACGCCATCACCAAATTCAACCAGCAGGATCAACCCTCTCCCTGATTCGCTTCATGTTGAATCGAATCAAAAAAACTTAATTGTTTTGCTGGTGGCAAGGCATGATAAATGGGTACCTTAATGGCGATGCCCACCTGTTGGCAGAGTTTTTCATATTGCTCACATAACTGGTTCGCTTGATTCGCCGGGCAAATGTAATCATTGCGAAAACGATTATGATGTTGTTGGCGGACTCCGGGAAACAATTCATCCAACTTACGGTAATAATATTCCTGTTGGCCTTTGCGTTGCGTCATCCCAAAACTGGCAATGATGTAGCTCGCACCTGCATCTCTGGCGCGATAAACAATTTCGCGAATATTATCCCAGTTATCTTCTATAAACGGAAGAACCGGCATTAAAGAAATACCTGTTCTGAGACCGCGCCGGGCGAATTTTTCCATAGCAGCGTAGCGGGATGAAACCAGCGGAGCACCTGGTTCTACTTTTTTCCCTAGATTATCATCATGCGTGGTAATGGTAAATGTGACCAGCGCCTGAGTTTTTTGGTCAATTTCCTGCAAAATTTCCATATCCCGCACTACAAGATCGCTTTTGGTAAGCACATGCACAGGGAAACCGAATTGAGAAATAATCTTCAATGCCCGCCCCAAAAGATTGTATTTCTTTTCAACGGGAGAATATGGATCATTCATCGAACCCGTGCCAATCGTACCCTTTGTCCGTTTTCCGGCCAATTCTTTGGGCAACAATTCCAACGCGTTGGTTTTCACCAGTACATCAGCGAAATTCTCGATTTGATAACACTCGCTGCGCGAATCACAGTATATGCACTGGTGTGGGCAGCCCCGATACAGATTCATGGTGTACTGAATACCAAACCAGGGATCCGGTCCCTTGCTATGTGAAAGCAGTTGTTTGGCTTGAATTTCTTTGATCATCCTGTGTTCCTGTTTGGATAATACCATATCCGCAACAAGAACACAAGTTCTATTTTGTTCCGTTTTTCACGGCAATGATTTCTGCGATGATCGCCAAAGCGATTTCCTCTGCACCACGTGCGCCTATATCCAATCCAACCGGTGAATGAATCCGCTGGAGGGATTCTTCGGGCACTCCCATTTCCCTCAAATCACGCAGATGATTTTCAAAAGTCTTACGGGAGCCCAATGCGCCAATATAGCGTACCGGACTGGCACAACCAGCCGCCAGGGCAGGAACGTCCAGCTTATCATCATGTGAAATGACCACCAGGAACGTACCCTCATTTAATCCCAACCGCTGTAAAGCTTCCTCTGGCCAATCCTGCACTAATTCAACCACATGTGGGAAGCGCTCCCGATTGCTAAATCCCTTGCGCGGATCAACCAAAATAGTATGAAAACCTAAAGTATTTGCAAATTGGATCAAAGGAATGGCTATATGCACAGCCCCCACCACAATCAACCGCAGTGACGGTGGAAACACATCATAGAATAACTCATTTTCCTCCCCGGTAGAGAACACTTTCTGACGCAGACTTTGCTGGTTGGAGAGAACCTCCGGCAACGTTGCCAGCATGGTATTTTGTATTTCTGTTGAGGAAAAATCACCTACGAGGCGGCCACCCGGATAGGCTTGCAAATGCTCTCCGCACATTGGCCCGGTAATAACCGAAACAATACAAGTCAGACGCTCCGCTCCTAAATCTTGTTCCAAGCGGTAATAGTCTTCGGCAGCCAGAGGTGTCACTAAGACCTCTATCGTACCTCCGCACGCCAGACCGATACTGAAAGCCTGATCCTGACTGATGCCATAAGTTAATAATTTCGCCTGGCCGTTATTAATTATTTGCAAAGCTTCGGCAACCACAGCACTTTCCACACAACCACCGCTCACCGAGCCGATCATCATTCCATCCTGATTTACCGCCATTTTTGCACCCAGCCCGCGGGGAGCCGAACCATAAACTTTTACCACGGTTGCCAGTGCAACTTTTTTACCTTCCGAAAACCATTGATTTAGTGTAGAAAGTAATTCGCGCATTTTTTGCCTCACAGTCGTCCAAACTCACATTTAATTCATTGAACGCAACAAGGTAACCAGATGGTCCTGAACCAATACAACTTCTACATTTGTCTGGTAAGTTGCACTCAATTTTTCACTGGTAAATACATCCCGCAATGTACCTGCATCCAAAACTGCACCCGACCGAATCAAAATCAGGTGATCAGCAATCATTGCAGCTGCATCAGGATCGTGGGTGCTAAAAACTATGGTTACCCCTTGTTGGGCAAGTTGCCGCAAAACCAACAACAAACGTCCTTTATTACTGAGGTCAAGATGTGAAGTAGGTTCATCCAGTAACAAGAGTTGTGGTTTTTGCACCAATGCCCTTGCCAAAACAACCAATTGTTGTTCACCCCCGCTCAATTCATTTACCGCACGATCTTGCAACTCGGTTAATTGCAATTGGACTAATACTGTGCGGACCAGTTCCACATCCTCTGTTTGCGGCATATCCAGAAAGCCTAATTGCGGCGTACGTCCCAATAAAACATATTCTAAAACCGAGAAATTAAACGGTACAACTTCCGATTGAGGTACCAGGGCGACTACCTGGGATAATTCCCGCCGTGTATATATCGTCTGGTTTTTCCCTGCGATAAAGATTTCACCGCTTTCAGGGCTAAGCAACCCGAGGATGGTATGTAGCAATGTAGTCTTACCGGTCCCATTAGGGCCTAATATAGCCGTAATGCTGCCTCTTGCAATATTCAAAGAAAGATCATTCAGGATGATCTTTCCAGGGTCATAACCGAAGCGCACATGATGTAATGCCAACATGAAGTCTGTTTTCATCTTAACTTTATCCTGGAGCGATTCATCACCAAAACAAAAAGGAGTGCGCCAATGAATGAAGTTAAAATCCCCAAAGGAATCTCACCAGCCAGTAAAGTGCGTGCCAGATTATCACATATTACTGCAAAGACAGCGCCTAACAACATGGATCCTGGTAAGGCAAATTGTCCATTCGGTCCGAATATGTGGCGGGCGGCCAGTGGAATGATCAAACCAACCCAGCCAATAATTCCTGAAACAGCCGTCAGTACCGCAGTTGCTGAAACTGCTGAAACAAGCAATAGAAGCCTTTCTCGATTGGTCTCAGCACCCAAAGAAAAGGAAGTATCTTCTCCCAATGAAAGCACGTTCAAACGCCAGCGCATCAAGTAAACCACCAACAGACCGGGAACAACCACCGGCAAATAATACAACACATCCCGCCAGGTAACACTCCATAACCCACCCAGCAGCCAGAATGTAATTTCCTGCAATTGAGTTAGCGGATCAGCCAGATATTTAAGGACTCCCAACCCCGAAGAAAATAATGCCGAGACAACAATTCCCGAAAGAATCAAGCGCAAAACCCATCCGCCGAAACGTAAAGATTTAGCCAGTAGAAAAGATATCCCCAAACCAAATAAAGCAAAAAAAGAAGCGGATAATTCCACTGCCAGAGGAGAAGCGCCAAACCAAAGAATAGCCACTGCTGCACCGAAAGCTGCGCCCTGAGAAACCCCCAAAAATCCCGGCTCCACAATTGGATTGCGAAAAATCATTTGCAGCACCGTCCCACAGGCTGCCAGAGTAGCGCCCAACAAAGCGGCGGTTAAAATACGCGGCATACGCAAAGACCATACCAGGCGCTGCGCTAAAGTATCTTCCCATAACAGCTGCAATGGCATAAAAAATGGTTTGGGGTAACGTCCCACAAAAATAGATATTGCTACAATTGCAATGAGCAATGCCAGTAAAAACCATAAAGTCTTACGCCGTTGACGCCACAAACCATTCATTGTTTCCATGACACTATCTTATCACCTGCTATAGAAATTGGAGAACCGTTCCAGAAATTGATTCCCGAAAACAAAGCCGGTTGACATTGATCAATCAACCGGCTTGGATATTTTACCGCGAAATTTACTTCAATTCATCCAGTTTTGGCAGCACAGACTCTTCAATTGCCTGATCAGACAAACCAAATGCCACCCGATAGAAATCCTTAACCTGAGCAATTAAATCCAATTCTTTAGCACGTTCCGGTTGGATGATTTTTACAAGCCATTGCTCACCCAATATCCAACGCGGATCAATCAGATCCCAACTGGCAAAATCAGCCGGGTAACCATAAATTTGTCCTGTCTTAGCAGCTTGCAGATCCTGCCACAAAGGGCTTTCCATAAGCGTTTGCGCTACTGTGTTGGAATCACCACCATAGTGCACCACAAAGACCATCTCCGGATCCCAGGCAGCAATTTGCTCCAAACTCACCTGAATCCAACCATCCGCACCACCATCCGCATCCAACCAAACCGGATTAGCTCCGGCATTTTGGATCATGGTGGTTTGCAGATAAGCAGCCGGCGGTACGGTAAAGGTAACATCACTACCATCTTCAGTATATTGCAACACCAACACAGATGGTTTTTCCTCCGCACTTAACCCTGCAACCATTTTAGCAACCATATCTTGCTGCGACTGATAAAATGCGACCAATTCATCTGCCCGTGGCTGATTGCCCAATACAATCCCTAAAGCCTGTAAATCTGCATAAAATGCTTCCGGAGTCTCCAGATTTAATCCCATTACGGGGATATTGATTTCTTCCAATGTTGCGCCTAATTTTCCCAATGATATATTCTTTAGAATAACCAAATCGGGATTATGCGGGGCAATCTGCTCCGGACCTGAATCAAGATCCAGAAACGTTTTCACCTGCACCTTCGGGTCTACCAACTCCAAAAAAGCCTGGGTATCAAAACCACGAACTTCCAGAGCAATCAGTTTGGAAGCAATTTCCGGAAACATATACAATGTATCCAATACATATGGGGTCGCTTTTCCTGCTACTACAATACGTTGGGGAATACCCGGTAAATTCACCTGTTTTCCAGTACCATCCACAAAACTTAGTGAACTGAGGTCAGGTGCAATCGTATTTTCAACAACCTCTGAAACCGATTCGGTATTCGCCGGTTCAGCAATTATCTCAGCAGGCGTAGCTGGCGCAGGTACACAAGCCGCTACAAAAATAACGGCCAACAATGTCAATAAAACTAAAAATTTTCTCACAGGATTCATCTTTCTTTTTCCTTTTCCGAATTTGATATTTTAAACGGACGGCTTACTCATAGAACCGGGTACAATGCTTAATGACAAGTAATCTGCTATTCATAAATTATATACTCATTTATTGAATAGTAACAGGTAAATGACAGATCTAATATTGCATCATTTCTATTAATGCATTATGTCTTGAATATAAACAAAAATGTCCACCTTACAAAATTATCAGGAAAGTTGCACCGATTATTGCCTATAATATTTACAGAAGAACGGGTGTACTTTTACAGAAACGCCTTCAAAATTGAAATGGAAAGAGATTGGCAATTATGGGTTTACTCTCCTGGACAATAATTGGTATGCTTATCGGTTGGTTTTCCAACCAAATCAACAAATCCCCCTTGAAATCAATTCAATACGAACGCCTTCTTGCCGGATTGGCCGGCGGATTAACCGGAGGCTTATTAACAAATGTGTTTTATCCTCCAGGCGGCCTGCACATTGATTTCCGTTGGCAAAGCACTTTATTCTCACTAGTCGGCGCATTGTTCATGGTTCTGGTTTATTTTTTAATTTACCGGCGTCAACCCCGGCGTAATTACTATTGAGTTACAGCAGGCAACCAGAATTTAAAGGCAGCACCTTTGCCTTCTTCGCTTTCTACCCAAATCCTGCCACCTTGGGTTTCCACCAAACTACGCGCAATGGATAAGCCCAAGCCACTTCCGCCCTGATCGCGGCTGCGCGATTTTTCCACCCGATAAAACCGGTCAAACACATGCAGTTGATCTTCGGCCGAAATACCCTCACCGGTATCAATCACGGACACAATCGCCTGCTGTTGTTGTTTGAGGAGTTCCACGATCACGCTGCCACCAGCCGGGGTATGCCTTAGGGCATTTGAGATCAGGTTGATTAAGATCTGCGCTATTCGTTGCGCATCTCCGGTTACAAATATCTCTTCAGGTGGTAAAACACAGCGTAAATCAACACCCGCTTCACGAGCTGAACTATAATGGCGTTCCACCATTTCCCGAATCACCACACCGATTTCCACCTTATTTTTTTCGATACGCAAATCATCAGCATCCACCAGGGCCAACATACGTAAGTCTTCCACCAGATTGTTCAAATGAGCGACTTCGTTTTGTAAAACATGCAAATTCTCAGAGGTAAACTCCAACAGGCCGTCTTCCAGGCTTTCCAGGTCTATTTGCAAAACGCTCAATGGTGTGCGTAATTCATGAGCAATATCCGCCATCGCCTGACGACGTAATCCCTGTTGTTGCGCCAATTCCCCTGCCATTTCGTTAAATGCAACAGCCATTTCTCCCAATTCATCTTTGCGGTTTACTGCTATCCGCTGCGAATAATCACCCTTCGCCACCAGGCTGGCAGCGCCGGCTAACTGTCTTACCGGCCGAATAATGGATTGAGATTGAACCACGGCTACAACCAACACAACGAAAATCGCCAGTATAGAAGCAGCAAACAGTGTTCGATTTACCTCGCGTAAAAACCTTTCCTGACTTTCGGTATAGAAACCCAGGGTGGAACCAACCAGAACAGTTCCCACCTGAACACCGTCAACTTCCACCGCCACCCCATATTTACGCAGCGTATCGACATTAGCAATATTTGGACCATCCGGATTGGTATCAAAAACCACTTCAGAATCCGCCAATAAAATCATACGTTCATCTTTACCAACCAGAAAAAGATTAGGGATATCGACATTTGGAAAGGGTTGACGCGGTTGATCCCACTCACCTTCACGGAATGTCACCAGGTTATCCACGATATCTGCAACCCCATCCCAACTACCGTTCACCCGATAATAACGTTCCAATAATGGAACCGCTCGACGGGCAAAGACCTGCCCTGAACGTGCAACCAGATCAGCAAAACGGGAAGCGATTACCCGATTGGTCAGTAACATAAACAGGGCAGTTGTCACCAATATGATGATCAAAAAGCTCAAAACCATCCGGGTGGTAATTGAAAGTCTCATTTATCCTTCCGAAAACACAAAACGATAGCCAACACCAAAGACGGTTAAAATAAACCTTGGAACAGCCGGATCCGGTTCTATTTTCTTTCTCAAGTTGTGAATATGTACATCCACAGTCCGCTCCATCCCCTCATACGCGCCCAAATCAGTCGCGGAAAGCAATTTTGAACGCGAGCAAACCTGGTTTGGATGGCATACCAGGTACAAAAGCAGATCGTATTCGGTAGGAGTCAAGGAGATCGGCACGTCATTTAAGCGACATTCACGCGCTTTAGTATCAAGGGCTACCTGGCCAAATTCATATACCATTTGCGTCTTGGCAGGCTCTACCTGTGTCCGACGCAATACAGCACGCGCTCTGGCCACCAACTCGCGCGGGCTGAAAGGTTTGGTTACGTAATCATCTGCGCCCAGTTCCAATCCAATCAATTTATCGGTCTCTTCCACTCGCGCAGTTAACATAATAATGGGCACATTGGATTCCCGTCGAATTTCCCGGCAAACATCCAAGCCACTCATTCCAGGCAGCATCCAATCCAGCACAATCAGATCGGGTTGATCCTTTATAGCGCTTTTTAGCGCCGAGTCGCCGTCATAAACCGCGGATACATCAAAACCGGCCTGCTCAAAATATTTACGTACACCCTCTACAATGCGTTTTTCATCATCGACAATTAAGACTCTCATAATTTTATTTTAGTATACATCAGTTAATCTCCGATCCCGAACAACAGCAACAACAAATCAGGAAAAACCGCCCGGATAACCGGGCGGGAGAGAGGGGAAGCTATAATACAAATTCGTTTAATCTTCATCACCCATAGGTAGATTTCCACGATTCGGATCCCGATTGGGCATACGGTTGGATTTCAATTCAAGCACTTTTTCCAGCCAATTTTCCGGAAAACCATTTTCCATTTGTGTCTGTAAACGCTCCAGTATGCTATCCGCTTGCTCCTGCGTGATTTTTCCATCCTCAAAAGCCTGATTGACTACTTCTTTTTGGATCTCCAACCAGGAAGAGTAGATTGCATTCAAGTCTACATCTTTTTCTGCGGCTAGATCCTCAATGGTCTGTCCGGCTTGAAGCGCTTCTCTTATTTCCAAACGGGTCATGCCCAGCGCATCCAGTACTTCACCTGCCAAATCTTTGGCAGATTGAATAATTACACGATCACGTAAAGGTTTATCACGACCATTCGGATTCCAATCTCCGGCATCAAAACCTTCTGCCAATTTTTCTTCCAGACGCGTAATCAGATTCTCTGCCTGCTCTTCCGTAAGCTTTCCATCAGTAACCACCTGTTCTATATCTGCAATTTGTGCGGCTACCCAATCAGCGTAGGCTGCATCCAGATCAACACCTTGTTCTTCAGCAATTTCCGCCAAAGTCATGCCATCTTCGAATGCCGCTTTCAAGCTCACGGCATCCATACTCAGCACTTCAGCCATGTTTTCAAAGGAGGTAAAGCGGAATTTGTTAATTTGCCCGTTTCTGTGTAAACCTTTGAGCATCAGGTAAGGCTTTCCTTCTGCAGCACGCTCTTCCACACTATCCTTCAATCTGGCAGCCTGGTCTTCCGTTATCTCACCATCAATCAAGGCCTGTTCGATACAGGCAAGTTTAGTCGTTGCCCACTCTTCTACATAACTATCAAAATCCAAACTACTTTCTTCAAACAATGTTTCTATTGTTTTTCCGGCTGCATTAGCTTCCCGTAGTTCCTGAGCAGTCATATCCAAAAGTTCAAGTACACTCGTTTCTGATGAACAAATTAGGCCGTCACCTGAATGTGCAAAAACAGCGCCTGTCCCCCCAACTAACAGCAGCCCGACCATCAATGCGCCAATAATATTTTTTTTGATCATTTTTACTCCTTTTCTGATTTTATAACCTTCCAGTGCTGATTTCAGCGCTAAGTTCAGGATACAAAATTCTTATTTAGAAGTTGTTAAGATTCTTTTCAGATCGTGTTTAGATTTTTAGCATTATTTAGATTCCAATAATTCAATCAATGCGTCGATCAACAGGGTATTCATACCACCAGCCATACCAGCATTAGTAATCTGACCGTCAGATTGAGGCAGAGCTCCTCCCGTCTCGCCTTCCATACCCCCACCCCCAGCTGGCATACCTCCAGCTGGCATTCCTCCCCCACCGGCTGGCATCCCACCACCGCCAGCTTCCATTCCGCCTGCCTGCATCTGTCTGCCACTTGTATTTCCTGTTCCATCTTGCCGCATTGCTGCCCCGCCCATCTGTATATCCGGTAAATACTCGGACATAAATTCCATATAGGATTCACGCGTGAAAGACAGTGCATTCATAGTTTGGTTTTGTGCAGAAGTCATCGTTTCTTGTATTTGTTCTTCCAGGGCCTCAATTTCCAAGTCGGCAGCCGAGTCACTTTCCAATAAAACTTTCAGGGTTTTCCACATCGGCAGCAATTCCTGCGCCTGCTCACTGGTAACCTTATTTTCCGTATCTTCCAAAGAAAATGTACCTAAAACCAAGCGGGTTTGTATGGTTAACTGCATTTCATTGGCTATGGTTGTTCCATCAGCCTGAACTGCTTCCTGAGTCTCTATCTGAGATAACCCTGAACTGCAAGCGGAAAGAATAACCATCATAATCAATAAGATAACACTTAGTAAGCCAATATTTTTAATCATTTTTACCTCGATTTTTTTCCAAATATCTTAAGATACTCCAACTTTTATAAGCGTCTCAAAAATGGATAATCATTTTGACCTTTATTCGTGCCGTAAAGCAACAATCGGGTCCAGTTGTGCGGCCTTATTTGCCGGTAAGAAACCAAACAAAATACCAACCGCTGCAGAGGAACAAAAAGCCAATATAGTAGAAGCAGGTGAAACAACTGTGGGCATGTCGCCAAATCTTCCAAACAACCAGGAACCCACAATTCCAAACAAAACCCCCAGAATACCGCCAATCAACGAGAGGATCAACGCTTCGGTCAGGAATTGCATGCGCACATCATGGGGAGTCGCACCCACCGCCTGGCGGATACCGATCTCGCGGGTACGTTCCGTAACACTCACCAGCATAATGTTCATAATGCCTATGCCACCCACAATCAGGGATACACCAGCCACCCAGCCTAACAAAACTCGGAACGAAGCAGTGGTGGATTGCTGTGTTTCAATGATGTCTTCCTGTGTACTAATCTGAAAATCAGGCTCATCCAGTGTGACATCATGGCGCTTAGCTAACAACAATTTGATCTGGAGAATAACGTCATCAATGTAGTCTTTGCTTTCCGCGGTTACATAAATCTGACGCACCTGATCTCCCGAAACACGCGCAAACGGCCCTTGACTTTCATATTTATCAAATACCAGTGTAATTGGCACATACACTCGCGCATCGTAATCCACACCGGAAACCAGGCCCTTTTCCTCCATAATACCCACTACGGTAAGTTTCTGGGTACCGACCGTCAGTTTTTGACCGATTGGGTCCGTTTCGCCAAACATTTCTTCGGCAATCGTAGAACCCAGAATAACCACTTTGGAACTGCGATCCAATTCCAGCGCGGTAACGAAGCGGCCTTCATCCACCTCTATCTCACGCACCGTCGGAAAATCCGGTGTTGTCCCTAAAACGGTGACATCATCCAGCACCACATCATTAAATTTCAATGTTTGCGAAGTTGTTTGTTCTACTGATACACCTGCCACATGCGGAATGCTTTCGGCAATGGCAGCTACATCATCATATACCAGGCCACCGCTGGGAGCTCCCATCATACCTCTGGCGCCGCCCTGGCTGAAACTGCTCATTACAAAAACCAGATTTGCACCCAGGCCATTGATCTGATTAGCTATGGCTGCTTCCGTACCAGCACTGACCGCCACCATAATAATCACAGCTGCCACACCAATAATTACACCCAGCATAGTCAATAAGGAGCGCAGCTTATTTGAAGCAAGTGATTTCCAGGCTACTTTTAATACATCAAATAATTTCATGCCGTACCTCGGCGATGATGACCATTTTTCCTATCCACATCCACCAAACCGTCACGAACCGCAATAATCCGTTCGGTCTGATCGGCAATATCTGACTCGTGCGTCACCATTACAATGGTGCGCCCTTGTCCATGCAAATTATGGAGAATATCCATAATTTCATAACTGGACCTGGTATCCAGATTGCCGGTTGGTTCATCAGCCAGGATCAGCACAGGATCATTAATCAATGAACGTGCAATCGCCACACGTTGCTGCTGGCCACCGGATAATTCCCGCGGCTGATGACTCTTCCGATCTCCCAGCCCTACCAGTTCGAGCAATTCACTGCCACGTTTTCCCATCTGGAGCGAAGTCCACTGCACTTGATGATTGTACATTAACGGTAGCATCACATTTTCCAGTGCGGTCATGCGCGGCAGCAGATTATAAGATTGAAATATGAACCCCAATTTCTGATTACGGATTCGAGCTAATTGTGCCCGGTCCATCGAGCTGATATCCTGATCATCCAAAAAATATTTGCCTTCCGTGGGGGTATCCAAACATCCCAAAATATTCATCAAAGTACTCTTACCGGAACCGGACGGACCCATGATAGCCACAAATTCTCCCTGGCGGATTTCCACTGAAACATCATTCAATGCCGGCACCAAAATATCGCCCATTTGATAAACTTTCTTCAAATGTTCAGTCTTAATAATTAACGGCTGCGTCATTGAACTGTCTCCACCATACCGGTTGTGACCTCTTCACCCAAACTCACACCAGATTTAATCTCCGCGTAGGTAAAGTCCATCAATCCAACTTCTACAACGCGCAATCTTGGTTTTCCATTCTCCATTACAAAGAGCGTATATTCGTTATCACCGATTTCTTTTAATGCCTCTACCGGCACTACCAATACGCCTTCAGCTCGCCCGCCAATAACTTCCACAGTCGCATTTAAACCCAGGGGTAAATCAAATGGCTTACCGTATGAATCTGGATCCAACTGCAACTGGGCATAGACATAATTGGTATTCATGTTTGCAAGCAATTCCGGTGATACGGTAATAACCTTGCCGGTAAATACCTGATCTTCAAACGCATCAAAGGTTACTTCCACCTCATAACCAACAGCAATACTATCCAAATCGGTTTCATCCAGATACAAATCCACGATGGGGGCGCTCAAATCAGCAATTCGTATAAATGAAGAACCGCTGATGGTTTGCCCGATAATCCCATTAATCTCCATAATTGTGCCATCAATCGGCGCGGTTAAAATCAGACCATTCAGATTGTTCTGAGAAATTTCCAATTGTGCCTGTGCCTGGGTTAATTTGGCTTCCTGTAAGGCCACATCATCAGGATCAACCCCTTGGACCAGCACATCCATTTCCGCTTTCCATGAATTCATTTCAGCTTCTTTGACCAGAATATTGGCTTCAGCTACATCAATTTCCTCCTGCGAAGGTTTAGTAAGACAATATTGCCAGTTGGCATTGGCAGTATCAAACGCCACTTTAAGAGTGGCTATTTTTGCTTCCAATTGTTGCTTTTCAAGATTTTCCGGATCCCGCATCTTAAAAAATGCCTCATATTGATCCACCAGCCGCTCATAGGAATCTTTGGCTTCATAATAATCCGCTTCCAGATTTTCAATCGTGGTATCCACACAGCGTTTGTAATTCAATGCAATCCGATCCACTTTCAAATCTTCCAACTCGGATTTGGCTGTCAGGTAAGAAATGGTTGCATTTGCCAATTCAGTTTCAAGGTTAGCGTAGATACTATCCAAAGCTGCCTCCTCGGTGATGACCGCTATTTTATTGGAAGCTACTGAAAGTTTTAAATCCGGGTCATCCTCTAGTTTTGCCAAAGGGTCGCCCGCCTTAATCTCATCACCCACCTTTACATAGATTTCTTCAAGTACCCCGGATGTACTGAAACCAATCGAAAGGTCTGAAAGCGTAACCACTGAACCACCACCTGAAGCTGAAAGCACAATATCGCTACTCCGAACCCGGGTCGTATTCAGTGTTTCTTGTTCACTCGCAACCGGTGTTTTTTGACTTTGCCAGATAAAATAACCACCTCCGCCGATCATCAACACCAAAACAATAAAAACAATAACCCATAACGCCTTTTTTTTCTTCATACAACATACTCCAATGATCTTTTTATAACTACTCAATCTAATATCCAACGCTCACGAATAATTACCTTCTCATCATATTTCGAAGTTGTGAAGAACTTATTAAGAACCTGTTTAGAGCCGATTAATCCGCTCTATTGCCATAACAAAAAAGCTGCCGTAGAGGGCAGCTTTTAAAAAACTTCATTTTCCATTTATGGCAGAATGACCAGGATTGGTTCTTTCAGTGTACCCGGCTTTTCATTGAGCTTATACATTTGTAATAATATCGGATAGCTTAACTGCAGACCATTTGGTAATACTTTCTCGCCATTGGCCAAACAAACATCTTCTGCCAGAATCATGCCCTCCTGCAGTTTATCCACACTCAGACGTTTTTTATTTTGGTATTCAATTGTACTCAATGCTTTTAAAACACTTGGCATGAATTCGGCCGGATTGGCGCGCATTGTATGTACAATATCTTTGGTTGATAAACCCATGGTCAAATGTGAATCAAAAACTATTGATGCAAACAATATATGCGCGCCTATCGCCACAACATATTCTTCTCCCTGGTTATGATCCGGATGAAAACGTTGTAAAGCCACTTGTTGAGCGCCCACCATGCGGGCCACCAGTTCCAGGCGGGGGATTCGTTCCAAAAATTTTCGAGCAATGAGCGGGTGTTGTTCAAATTGTCGTTCGTCTTCATTAGAAAGCTGTGCGCCTTTCATTTTTTTAACGATGATTTCCTGTGGAATCATCACCGTCCCCACTTGGGAAAGCATTGCCGCCAATTCAAATTGCCAGGGATTCTCAAGTTTTAGCTCTTTCACAACATGTTGCACAATCAGACGTAAACGTGCACTTAAGCTGAATGCCAGAGGATTGGTCAGACTGAGCATATCAGTCAGCATGCGAATACTACCGGATAAGGTCTTTTCCAATAATTCTTTTTCGGCTGTTACCAACTGATACTGACGAGTACCAGCTTCCAATACTTGTTGAAGGATTTCCGGAGGGCATGGTTTGGTTAAAAATCGAAAGATGCTGCCTTCGTTCACCGCATCGATGGCTACTTTCTGGGTTGCATTACCTGTCAGCATAATGCGGATCGTATCAGGGTATTTCTGTTTAATCTCACTTAATAAACTGACTCCATCCATTCCCGGCATATTCATATCCGCGACCACAACGGCAAAAGGTCCTTTTGTTTCACACAATTCTAAAGCCTCAGCCCCACTGGTAGCGGTTTCCACTTCATAATCATGGCGCAGATGGCGGCGAAATGCGGATAAGACATTCATTTCATCATCAACAAACAATACTTTATCAGGCATACTTAACACCCTCCTTCAAGAGTTTCCAGGCAGATTGCCGCCACGTTTCAAATTGGACAGCTAATCCCAAATTCGTTAAATAATCCATATCGACCGGAAGATCAACAGCTGCAACACCCTTATCCCTTTCAAACTCTGTCACCAGACTGTTGGCAATATGCACAGCTGCCAGTTCATATTGATAATCACCTACATAGAAACGCGGTTCGTGATGATATGCGGTAGCGATCATCACGACTTCATCTAAACCCCAAATTCCAAACAAGTACGCACCAATATCGGAATGAGATGCGCCAAAAACATCTTTTTCCAAGATATGTAATGGGATCCCTTCACTGCGCGATTTCTCCAAAACCCTTTGATATGGACCGGACATATTTTGTGCCAGAATCAATTTTCCCAGGTCGTGCAGTAATCCAAGAATAAAACCAGCCTCGCGGCGTTTTGGGGGCATGTTCAAATCTTTCAAGATCATTTTGGTCACCGCGCCTACCCGTAACACATGCTCCCAGAGTGTATCCAACTGCATTTCCGCTAATAGCGTTTCATTAAACTGGGAAAAAATATGCAGTGAAAGTGCCAGATCACGCACCGTTTCCAATCCCAACATCGTAGTAGCCTGCACAGGATCAACCACCCGAGTGGGTATACCAAAAAAAGATGAATTCACCAATTGCAGCACCCGCGCTGTCATACTCATATCTCGGGAAACAATCTCTCCTACCCTACGGCTAGATGCATTCGGGTTGTTTAATTCAGACACAATTTGATAATATAAATCCGGCAAACTGGGTAAGGTATGTAACTGCGATACCACTTTCTGCAAATCCGGAGCAGAAGCAAGGTGATGCTGAGTGATCGCACGGCGCAGTGCGTTTTTCAAGAACGCATCATCACACGGTTTGGATAAAAATTGGTGAGCCAAACCAATCGTGCGCAGGCTGATCTCTCGGTCAGCGTATCCGGATAGAATAATGCGAACTGTGCCAGGGTATTTACGACTCACTTCTTCCAATAATTTTACGCCATCCATTGCCGGCATACGTAAATCGGTTATAAGCACATCAATGGTGCTTTCCGAAAATATTTTAAGCGCTGCCGCACCCGAATCAGCAAAAAGCACATCACACTCATTACGCATGGAACGCAGCATCCGCCGCAATCCATTGAGAATATTTGCATCATCATCCACAAATAAAACGGCTGTCATAAGATATTCACCTGCAACGGTAAGCGGATAATAAACGTCGTTCCCTGACCTTCTTCGCTTTCAAAACTCAGTTCACCATTATGTTTTTCAACAACCACATCATAGGCAATCGTCAAACCCTGACCGGTACCTCGGCCTACTTCTTTCGTGGTAAAAAAAGGATCAAAGACTTTGTTGCGAATGCGTTCCGGAATACCAGTGCCCGTATCCGCGACTTGAATTTCAACGAAATTACCAACGCGAAATGTTTTAACTTTAATCACACCTCTCTCAACTGGATTCTCGCTTTGTTTGGCAGAAATGGCATGGGCTGCATTGGTGATAAGATTCAGTATTACCTGATTGAACTCACCTGGTAAAACGGGCACTAACGGTAAATCAGTTGCATATTCCCGCTGAACATCCGCCACATACTTCCATTCATTGCGTGCCACCGTCAGTGTGTTTTCAATGGCATGGTTTATATCGATTGGTGTTTTTTCGGTGGAACCGGGGTGTGAAAATTCTTTCATAGCTTTCACAATTGTCGAAACCCTTTCCACTCCTTCCAGAGATTGTTGGATCGCCAAAGGAATTTCTTCCAAAAGATAAGTAACATCGGTTTTTGCAAAAGCTTGTTCAACGGCTAAAGCCTCTTCTACTCCCAGCGTACCCTGTTTCGCCAGTTGCAATAAGGCAACAATAGATTCGTATGTAGTACGAATATCCGTAAAACTTTCCTGCAAAAAACGAATATTATCACCCAAATATTGGGTAGGGGTATTTATTTCATGCGCAATACCTGCAGCCAACTGACCGATTGATTCCATTTTTTGCGCCTGTAATAACTGAGTCTCCAGATGTTTTCTTTCGGTAATATCTGCGCCCAGAATCAAGCAACCCAAATAGATATGATCAGTTTCATCCAACATGGGATTAAGCGTCAAACCTAAAAAGCCCTCTCCACCGGATGGTCGTTGAAACAACAGATCGTCCAGCCGGATTTGCTGTAATGCAAATTGACAGGTTTGAATGGCATCCAACACACGATTTTGATCCCAGGGAATAGGGCAGGTTTGTATGGTGCGTTGCACCATCGTTGCTGCTGACAAACCCAGTACATGCTCGGCGCGTTCATTCCAATGCAAGATCTGTCCCTGGACATCCACACAAATCAAAATGGAGGTGATGGCTTTCATTAATTGCTTGTTTTGCGCAGCTGCTTCCCGCAAGGCTCTTTCATTTTGCTTACTATGGGTGATATCCTGCGTGGAAACCAAAACTTTTTCCCAGCTATTTTGGTAAGCATCCGGAATAGAGAATTGCACTCGCATATCCAATTTTCGCCCATCCAGGTTAACCCGGCTGGTCTCGCCATCAAACCAGTTCTCACCTCGCACCAGAGCCAGCACCTCTTCCAAAAGCATCTCATTTGATTGATTCTGAAATACCTTTCCAAGAGGACCAATCAATGAATCCCGATCCTTACCGCCATTCAGTTCAATCCCATTGCGATTAACATCTAAAATTCTTACCAATTCGTAAAATTTGTTCAATGCCTGCGGATTGTTACGAAAATAGGATTCCAGATCGGATACGCCCTGCTCCCGCAAATCTCCCAGATACTTTCGAAAGGACGAAAAATCCTCTTCCCATAATGATACCGGAACGTTATCAAACAAAAATCGATAACGCGCTTCTTCACGTTCCACAAAGCTCTGATTTAAAAAATGTTCATGAACACTCAAATTGATTAAAAACAAATATTTTTGGCTCAATCCACACCCATCCGGTAAATTTGCCCAAATAGGTTTCCAAAACTTGGGATGATCGCCAGAAGAATCCTTCCAATAAGAATTCTCGGTATTGTTTGAATGAAGGAATGTCTCCTGAAATGAGCGCAGCTCTATCCCATTTTCATAATGTTCAATCCGAGCGGCCACCATTATTTCCGCAAGCGAATTAATAGGAAGCAATAACCCACTTTCCAACAATTGGAAAACAGCATAATCAACTGAATTTTCAGATAAAACATCATCTTTTATCATAAAGCGCATCACTTATCAATTAATATCAGGGCAATCACTAACCCAATGATCATAGTCCGAATTTAGAACACTCAAAATTATCCAGGGTAAGTAAAAACAATTTAATACTGTGACCCTGGTTCTATTTTAGAACACCAGGATCAACAAACCGTAAAACCAGCATAAAAATGTCGCTAAAATTACCTAAATATTTCCACCCTGTCAGAAAAAACGCTTATTTCAGTGACAAACCAATAAATTTGGCTTTAATTGCGGAACGCCCCAAGTTGGGGCGTTCCTTTGGATGCGACAAGGATATAGACTATTCTGGCTGTTTTCCAGCGAAGGGAGTTCCTAATTGTTGGCGCAATAATTGAATCTCCGCATTGGTTTTTTCAATTTGTGCATATAAGTCACGCTTGGCATTAGTGCCTTCACGAATTAAGAAACGTACTGCCTGACTGCGGTTTTCCACAACTCCGGCACTAACCAATTGATCCATACTCTTACGATCTTCGTTTTCCAGGGAAACCACAGACAATTTGGATAACTCACTGGCTGTCTGGTCGATCGCTTTACCTAATGATTCCAGTAATTTCAGCGATTCACGTTTGATCTGCTCCCACGAAGTGGATTGGGGTTTATTTTCTGTACTCATGGTTCTCTCCAAATAATTGATTAATCTTGATTGAAATTGGAAACTTTTACGGTTTCCTTTAATTTATCTCGTAAAGCGGTAATCTGTTGGGTAACTGCACTAATTTTTTCAAACATCTCGCGGTTGGCCTGAATGCCTTCATTAATTAACAATGCTGCAGCTTCAGAGCGGCTTTTAACAACTTCTGCTTCCACTAGCATATCCAGATGCCCCAATGCTTCATCATTAACCCTTACCATAACAACATTGCCCCGTCCTTGTAACGCATCACCCAATGCCTGTCCAATATTTTCGACCTGTTTCCATGCGCTTTTGATATTTGTTTCAGCAGTTTTTGGGGTGGTGTTTGCTTTGGAATCCTGAGTTTCGGAGCCGGATGGATGGACAGCATCCTCTGCTTCCGGAATATTCGTTTGATTGATTTCTTCGTTCATCAATAGATCCTCTTTCTGTTTCGTAATTATTTGTAATTGAATTACATGTAATAATATATCAGGTAACTATTGGTTTGTCAATACCTTTTGTTACACGAATATATTGTTAATCATCAGGCCACTGTTTGATTCCAAAAGAGAATTTTGTAATTCTCTTGTCCTATTGGGGAAGATTTACTACAATAAATTCAAAGGGTCTTCTCAATTTAGCGTGGCGAACCAGTAATTAGGGTTATACTGCTCCAAATCCCAAGGTCTTTTTTTCCAAGAAAATCCATTTGCAACTTATTCTCAGTATGAAATTCCTCCAATCGTTAAAATCCTTCCTATTCAAAAGACCCATCGCTTTAGCCACGCGGCTAACAGTCTGGTTTCTTTTATTTTCAGTCATCCCCCTGTTTGCGGCATTGGGTTATATCCGCACTAATATGGTCACCGAAATGAAGGCAATGCAATTGGATTTGCAGCAAAAACATGCAAAAGAACTTGCGCTTGCACTGAGCCAGTTGCCAACCGAATCCAACTTCCAGGAGCTTTTATTAGTCTCCAGTTCTCCCAGTATTGCTTATTTTCTGATTGATTTACAGGGTGATATCACCTACCATTCCAATGTGCATCTGGTCAACCGGACTATCGACCAGGTATATGGTGCTGAACTGTTGATAATCATCAAAGAACAAATTAATGGTTCTTATTGGGATGCAAGAAAAGGTATCCTGTACTCTTTCACACCTGTTCCTACCTTCGGTCAAATTATCGTTTCCGCTAACTCGGACCCACTACTTTTTTCTGCAGCCAGAAAATTTGAAACAAACTCTCTCATGCAATTAGGATTAAGTCTGGCATTCATGTCTTTGTTAGCTGGTTTTATCATCTGGTTTGTTGTTGGACTCCCTGTGCGCACATTAACCACCGCTGCCAGGCAAATTGCCGATGGTCAGTTGAATACCATCGTTAAAACCGAAGGAATGAGTGATGAATTATTTATTTTGGGCACCACATTCAATCAAATGTCTAACCGGATTGAAGAACTGGTTGGTGGTCTTGAGAACAACCTTTACAATTTATCCATCACTCAAAATGAACTCAAAAAAAGCGAAAATCGTTACCATTCCATTTTCGAAACCGCATCCGTTGCTTTAATGGAAGAAGATTTTACAGGTGCAATGGATATTCTGGATGACCTGAAAAAGAGCGGAGTTACCAATATCCGTACTTTCCTCAACGAAAACCCAGATATGGTGAAGAAATTAATCTCATCAGTCTTGATTCTTGATGTAAATCAAATGGCAGCCAATTTTTTTGGTGCGTCTCATAAGCAGGATATTCTGGGCTCCATGGAAAAAATCTATACTCCGGAAATGTTGCCTATATTTAAAGAAGAATTGATCACTCTATTCAGGGGTAATTTCTCCTTTGAATCAGAAATCACTCTGCAAAACCTGGCGGAAAAAAGGTTACAGGCACTAATGCGTATGCATATTCCCAATAGCGATCATCGCCCGATCATAGCGCTCATGAGTATGATGGATATCACCGAACAAAAGCGAAATTCGCTGCGCATTCAAGAACAAGTAGAGCATCTCTCTGCTTTACGCCAGATCGATATGGCTATAGCCTCTCACCTGGACCTACGCAGCACATTAAACATCTTACTAACGCAGATCCGCCGTCAACTCAAGGTAGATGCCGTCAATATTCTGCAATTTAACCCACAACTTAACTCACTTCAATATGTTACCAGTATTGGATTTCTCACCGGAGCATTGCAAAACACCCGCCTGCGCATTGGTGAAGGTTTTGCCGGGCGCGCCGCACTGGAACGCGGCCCACTTTATATTCGTGACCTGAACGATAAAACCAATCCCTTTCGCAATGTGCATAATTTTCCACAAGAAAACTTCATCGCATATTACGGAATACCCATGATCGCAAAAGGTGAAATTAAAGGCGTGCTAGAAATCTTTCATCGTTCAGCGTTAAACATCACCGCCGAATGGGAAGAATTTATTAAAGATCTTACCACCCAGGGCGCCATGGCAATTGAAACTGCCACTTTATGGGAAGAGCAAAACCGAATCAATGAAGAATTGCGCGCCGCCTACGACAATACCTTGAATGGTTGGGCAAGGACCCTGGAAATCTTCGATTTCGAAACCCATGGTCATTCCGAACGAGTGATCGACCTGACTGTGCGTCTGGCGCAAAAAATGAAAGTAAGAAATGAAGAACTTATCCATATTCGCCGTGGTGTTCTTCTGCATGATATTGGCAAAATTGGTGTGGGATTATCTATTGTAAATAAATCCGGACCACTGAATGAAGAAGAATGGAACAAAATGCGCGAACACCCCAATTTTGCGCGCCGCATTCTGGAGCCAATTGCCTTTTTGCGCCCCTGCACCGATATTCCTTATTATCACCATGAATGGTGGGACGGCAGTGGTTACCCCAACAATCTCAGTGGTGAACAAATCCCACTGGCTGCCAGGGTTTTCGCCATCATCGATGTGTGGGATGCACTAAACCATAAGCGTCCATACCGAGATGCCTGGGAACCGGAAAAAGTGCTTTCTTATATTCAGGGACTCTCTGGAAAAAAATTTGACCCTAAAATCGTCGCGGCATTCTTTGAACTGCTCGAAGAAGATTCTGATTCCTTCTCATAAAAATCCTGTTACTTACCTTATCCTCCCGTATTTTAATCAATATTAAAAACTATTGCTGCGGTTTGGCAAAGGTATAACGGATTACATTTTTTGTGCAACCATCCACACAATGCCCACACAGAATGCAATCCATATGCTCCATGTTTTCCAATTTGACCATTGTATGCACATCCAGACTCATTGGGCAGTTACGCGTACAAACCTCACAATCTGTACACACCTGCGAATCAGCCCACAGGCGTAATGCAGGTGAGCGTAATACATTGCTCAGCTTGCGACCCAGGATCATGAATGGTGCCATCCAACACACGGTATGGCAAAAACCACGTTTTCCAACCGTAAGGGATAGCACCACGATAGATATCAATACGGAATAATAAATGATATACTGCTGCGGATGGGTAACCGAAACAAACTCCTCCGTCAGAAAGAGCGGATCTACCCTTTGGTAACCACCAGCTGCCAGCACAAAAGCCGTAATCACACCCAGCCATATTACCCAAACGCCCCATTTGATCCAGCGCGGCTTACGCCCCACTGTTTTGGGTTGTGCTATGGCACACATTTCACCAATCCCGGCAGCCGGGCAAACCCAGGCACACCAGCCTCGTCCCAACGCCAACGCTGAAAGGAACAAACCGCCAAACAGCAGCATACTTCCATTGACCACTCCTTCCGAGGCCCCCATGATGATGACATATGGAGAAAGGTAATTGAGCAATGCCGGGAACAGCAGCATCGTTGACATCAATATGATCCAGCGGATTCTTTGCCTCTTGCTGCGAATTTTCATCTAAAACAACCTCCATTTTTAAGTTCCTCTTGATCATAGCATTACCCGTAACATTTGCCATCCAACTTTGGTTGGATTAAAAAAGCTGCCCCAAAAAGGGCAGCCTCTCCTAAGGATACAAACAGGATGCGAAAGACTATCCTTTCCACAATCCGTGGATATTACAGAACGCCAGCACTTCCACTACATTCTCATCCGTGGCAAAGAAAGTTTGCGGCGTCTCTTCGGGCTTTAAGAACTTGCGGTACACTGCGGTAGTGGTGCGCAATTCAATGAAGGAAATCCAATGTTTCTCTAGCATCGGATGGGGTACATCGCCCACCTTCACCAGGTAGCCGCCATCCATTTTTTCCAGAACCGGTACATGCTTTTCTTTTCCCTGATCTGCCGTTTTGGCTTCCAGCAGAACCATGGGTACATCACAGCATAATGGAGTTGTTACACAGGTATCACAATTGGCAATAAACTCCACCATACAATCACATTTCTGATCCCCTGTACAACCGCAAACATAAATCTGTCCTTGTTTCATTTTCACTCCTTTAAAAATCAATCCCTCCTAATGGGATTTAGTGTTATTTTATGGACAATGCCGCAAGAATGTCAAGCGAAAGGGACAGGTAAATTGAATTAGGATTCAGATTTTAGTTTTATTACGGATTATATTTTCAATTTCTCAACCGGCAGCATGGCTCCGTGGCTGGGGTAAAGTCGTTTTCCGCCGGCTGCCCGGATTTTTTGCCAGCTTTCTTTTACCAGTTTTTCATCCTGAATTAGAATCGGCCGGTAACGACTGCCCAGTAACTGGAACAACGGCGAATTAAATACGATATCACCACAGATTACATCGCCATCATCAAACACCATAGTTAATGAATTATTGGTATGTCCGGGCGTAAACAAAAGCTGCGCTGGAATACCCAACCCCCGCAGCAGATCTGATGGTGTTTCATCGACAATCAAATCTCCCTCACGTATGATCAAAGCAGGGAAACGGTCCGAAGCAGTAGAAAGCCTCCTGAGCAAACCCATCATTCCCCTCATTCCTACTGAAACCGGCTGAGCGCCATCCAAACCGCCATCGCCGGCAGCAATAAAAGGCACCAGGTTCTTATGCACAATCAAACGTGCACCACTAGCCTCACGGATTTCGGCCGAGCTACCACAATGATCGATATGATTATGGGTCAATAGTAAATAGCGCACGTCTGTCATACCAATTCCCAAAGTCGATAACCTTCGTTTAATCACCGATAAACTGCCTGGATAACCGCTATCCACCAACAGGTAACCACCCGTACAGGGAACAACAAATACCTGGACAATACCCATTTTAATAGAATGAATCACCGTGCCCAACCTTCCAAAAAAATCAGAATAACAGCCAGCGCGCTAGTGCTACCACCAGCATGCCTGCAATCACCGTACCAAACAGGCTTTTCTTCTTCCAGGCCACCACACCAGCCGGGATCGCGCCCCACAAATACAGATTATCCCAACGCCATTGGACGGCACCATCCTGCACCAACAGAGAAGGCAGTAAAAGGGCCGCCAGAACCGCCACCGGCACATAGCGCAGCCAGGCTTCTAAAAATGGATGCAGCTTTTTCCCGCGCAGAAACCATGCCGGCAGCAAACGCGGTACAAATGTGACCACCAACATCCCTACCATCGTCATTAGGATTGTTTTTTCAGCCATGTTTCAACTCCTGCGCCAATTGCTGCGCCAATTACAGTTGCCACTATCACATTCCAATCGGTAAAACCAATCACCCACAATATCATCGAAAACAAACCGCTGAAGATAGCAATTCCCACCTGCAGTGGTTTGCGAATTTGCAGCAATAACAATGCAATGAACATGGCCGGCAGCGCATAATCCAAAGCCAGAGGGCGTACATCCTGAATCAAATTACCGGCAGCCCCGCCCAGAAAACTACCCAATACCCAGGAAAGCTGGCAGGTCAGATTGATTAACAGGGTGGTGCCGGGTTGGTTTTCGCCGCGTTCAAATCGCAAGCTGTGCACTCCGAAAGTTTCATCGGTTAATTCATAGCAAAAAGCTGCCACCTGACTGTTTTTCCAACGGCTCAAATGCGGCGCCAGTGCCGCCGACATCAACATATGACGCAAATTGACAATTAAGGTGGTCATGATGATCGAGCCTGGCAATGCCGCTTGGGCAAACATACCCACAGCGATGAATTGGGAAGACCCGGCATAAACGATGAAAGACATTAATACCGTCTGAAACAGGGTCAAACCGGCGTTTACCGCCAATACCCCATAAGCAAATCCGATGGGAATATAACCCATTACAACCGGCAATGCCTGAGTAAAGAAACTCAGCCGGCTTCTAGCGGGAGTAGGTTGTTCGATTGAAACACTCATTTGATTTTCCTTGGGTGTAATAGGACGATTATATCAAAAGATTCAACCTGACCAGGATCATCATTGCCCACGAAAATTTCTCAAGTGAATACATCACCATATCTGGTAAGCTCAAAGAATAGCATAATTTCTTTCCTAATCCTATATAAGGTATGATAACAATTTTATAAAACATAAGCCAAAACTTACGGTAAAAAAAATTTTGTTCATTACAACTTTCAAAAAGAATAGCCAAAAACCACCCACCCAATCAAAGAAATCTGACCAACCAATTAACAACAATAAATGTATTTATGACCTTTTTATTTTATTTTTATGGCAAACATAATCTCAATACTTTACAATTGCCAAAATAAAAAAGTATATAACAAATAATTCATTCGCCACCAGGATTTAGGAGAGGTATAGGAATGGCATTTATCCCCAAAAAAAACCTGATTTCGCTTACAGCGCAATCGCAACTTCTAACGGCTGTAGGTGCTCCTATAATCGCAGTTGATACAAACTATAAAATCACATATATTAATCCTGCTGGAGCAGATTTGGTTAGAAAAAAAACAGAAGAATGTCTGGGTAAAAATTGTTACGACATTTTCCAGACCAATCATTGCCAAAGCAGTGCCTGCCGTACCCGCCAGGCTATGGACACAAGGAAAATCCATACGGGCCGTACCATCAGTCACGCCGGGAATCAGCAGACACCTATCCAATATTGTTCCAACGCCATTCTTGATGCTCAGGACAATGTTATTGGCGCTGTGGAATACATTATGGTCTTACAGGATATTTATAATGTTTGCCAGAATGTAACCGGTATTAGCAGCGAAATAGGCAGCGCCAGCGATCAATTAGCAGTTGCATCCACTCAATCTGGTCTGGCTACCAATCAAATTTCCGCAACCATCCAGCAGGTTGCCCACGGCACCCAGCAGCAAACGACGCACATAACAAATACAGCCAAATCAGTAGAACAAATGGCAAGGACAGTAAACGGGGTTGCCAAAGGTGCCCAGGAACAAGCCAAGGCAGTTGATCGTACCGCTCAACTCACCGGACGTATCGCCACAATGGTACAACAGGTTACATTAAACGCGGAAGCAGGAGCCAAAGAGGCTGCCACAGCGGCTGAAACAGCCCGCAAAGGGTCTGGAACTGTAGAAGAAAACTTGCGCGCCATGGAAACAATAAAAACAAAAGTTGACCAATCAGCCAGCAAAGTCAAAGAAATGGGAGACCGCTCCCAACAAATTGGGGCTATCGTTGAAACGATTGATGATATTGCCTCACAAACGAACCTGCTTGCACTCAATGCTGCCATTGAGGCAGCACGTGCCGGCGAACACGGAAAGGGCTTCGCCGTTGTGGCCGATGAAGTGCGCAAGTTGGCAGAAAAATCAGCTTCTGCTACCCGTGAGATTGGCTCGCTCATTAAAGGTATCCAATCCACCGTCACAGACGCAGTAGAAGCAATGAATTCCAGTGCAAGCGAAGTAGAAAAAGGCGTCCAGGGTGCTAACCAATCCGGGAAAGCGTTAAACGAAATTCTAGACTCGGCAGAACAGGTACGCAAACAAGTTGAAAATATTGCCCTAGCTGCCAAGAGTATGAGCAACGCCTCAGATGAAATGGTTAATGCGATGGATTCAGTTTCGGCCGTAGTTGAAGAAAACACTGCCGCTACCGAAGAAATGGCTGCAAATGCAGGCGAATTAACCCAATCTATTGAAAATATTGCCAGCATCAGTGAAGAGAATTCTGCCTCAGTAGAAGAGGTTAGTGCTTCCACCGAGGAGCTTAACGCCCAAGTGGAAGAAGTAGCTCAATCTGCACACGCATTAAATAAAATGGCAACTAGCCTGCTAACTTTAGTGGAAGGTTTTCGATTTGATTAATTACCCAGCCAGAAAGATATGCTTCGAATAACCTGAAACATATCATCCTGATTTATTGGTAGCATGTCCCGGTCTTTCTCCCAAAGACCGGGACACATTTTTAAAGCAAATCCAAACACCAGAAATCTAAAAATTCAATATAATAAACCTATGAACAATGAAATCGCGATCTTCATTTCCTGGTATGTATTGATTGGCCTGTTTGGCTTACTGGTTTTTCCACTCACATTTACACTCTTTCGCTCCATCCCCGACCGGGGCGTTACGGTAATCAAAGGCTTCGGCTTGTTGGTGATCAGTTACCTGCACTGGTTGTTGTGTTCATTGGGTCTCTCACACAATACCATCGGAGGGATTCTCATTGCTGTTTTTGCCGTCACAGCTGCCTCGTTCTGGGTTTTCTCTAAACAGTCTGCCGGGATCAAAACCTGGTTAAAATCCAATTGGAAGCTGATCCTCAGCGCCGAGCTTCTCTTTCTGTTGGCTTTTATTGGCATGGCTCTAGTTCGCGCACAGATGCCGGATATCTCCGGTACCGAAAAGCCAATGGAATTTATGTTCATCAACTCCATCCTGCGAAGTGATACCTTTCCTCCGCAGGATGCCTGGCTAACCGGTTACGGCATTAGTTACTATTATTTCGGTTACGTGATGGTGGCTCTGATCACCATGCTCACCCAAACCCACCCAGCCATTGCCTTTAACCTGGCGATCGCACTGGTCTTTGCCCTGACCGCAATCGGTGCATTTGGGGTAACCTACAACCTGATCACTCACCAAAAGAAGCATGAAAAAACGGAGGGGCCGCTGTTCAGTGCCATTGGGCCTGCCCTCCTGGCGCCATTACTCATCCTGGTGATGGGTAATTTTTATGGTTTTCTGGATGTTTTACACAACCACAATCAATTAAAGGACTTTCAGGTGCCGGCTGTCTGGTTCCATGCTGCTGATCCAATTAATCAGGATGCGGTAATCAAAGGACAACCCGGGATTCGAAGTGGCCTGATCGACTTTTGGACCTGGATGGATCTAAAACTTTTGGACAGACCCCAGGGGGAACCACGCCCGATTGAAAATTTAGACCAGCCTTTCTGGTGGTTTGCTTCACGTACCGTACACGATCGCAACCTGGCAGGAAATGACTATACAGAAGTAATTGATGAGTTTCCGGCCTTTTCCTTCCTTCTGGCCGACCTGCACCCGCATGTCCTCGCTCTACCTTTTGTAACGATTGTGATCCTTTTGTGCCTGGAATGGCTATTTTATACTCAGGATAATCTTAAAGAAGAAAAATCGGATTACTGGCTGCGCATCCTGTTTTCCGCTCTGATCCTGGGCAGCCTCATCTTCCTGAATACCTGGGATTTTCCAATTTATGCCTTTTTATTTATTCTGGCCGGTTTGATCGGTCTGTATGGGCGCCGCGAACCACCACAAGCATTACCGGATTTCAAATCCTTTATCCGCACAGTTGGTATGGTATTACTGGGAGCGGTCATTTTCTACCTACCCTTTATTCTCTCTCTGCAGTCCCAGGCTGGTGGAATTCTGCCTAATCTGGTTTACTCCACCCGATTGCGTCAAATCATTGTGGCATTCTGGCCCTTTCTACTCCCTGTAGTGGCCTTTGTGATCTGGTCGATTCGCCGGCCAGAAATGCGTTTTGATCAAAAAATTGCCTGGCGCATTGCGCTCATTTTCCTGGGTAGTATTCTGCTGGTGGTGATTACCTTGTCCCTGGTCATATTGTTAAACCCGGAGAGAGCTGGCATCGTAGCACAATACTTCGCTCCATTTGGCGTCAACCTGGGTATAAGCCTGGTCCTGCAACGCCGTCTTGTGGAAAGTGGCACTGCTTTGTTGGCAGTGCTTTTGATCAGTGTTTCAGCAGGGCTAATCTGGGGCGGGCGACGCGAAAGCGATTCAACACCACGCTTCCTCTTTGCTTTGATTCTAACCGGTGCATTGTTGTTGGCTGGCCCGGAATTTGTTTACTTACGCGACAATTTTGGCTACCGTATGAACACCGTATTTAAATTCTATTACCAGATCTGGGTCCTGTGGAGCCTGGCAACCACCTATATCCTCTGGCGACTTTTTACCCGTCTCCAGGGAGTTCGTCTTGTGGTCTGGTCAGTACTGGTTGCAGTCACTTTGCTGCCCGGTCTGGTTTACCCAATCGGTAATCTGGGCCGGATATTTCCAAATGCTGGCCAGGCAATTGACCCTACGCTGGATGGGATGCGCTTCTTTAATATTTACCACCCCAATGATTGGGCTGCCATTGAATGGCTGCAAACCAATGTAACCGAACCAGTCGTGATTTTAGAAGGCTCATTCGGCGCTTACTGGGTTGATGGTCCTTCTTCACGTTTTTCCATGGCTACCGGTTTGCCAACCCTGATGGGCTGGGCAAACCACGAAGGCCAATGGCGCGGCGAAGGCTTTAGGGAGGTTGACATGCGCGAGAATGAAATCCGCACCATCTACACGGAACATGACTGGAGCATTACCCAGACTTTGCTGGATAAATACAAGGTGCAATACGTAATTGTTACTCAATGGGAAACTAACTGGTACGGTACTGTAAACCAGGCCAAGTTTGATACGTACCTGGAGCGAGTCTTTGAATCCGGAGATGTGATCATCTACAAATACTGATTCAAAAGAATATTCTCATCTGGAGAGTTTTTTGGCAACTCAGATCATTCAAATTGATCCGTGCTTTTACAAATTTGAGAATTTGAACATTAAACCGTAAAGGCGGGTTGGGCACCCGCCTTTACGCATCGTGAGGAGAAAACCACGTCAATAAGCCAATCAGGAACGTTGCACTGCCAGTGCTCCACCATTCCCCCGCATAAAATATTCTAAAGTACTTCCGGTCACCACCAAGGGAGTGCGCCGGGCTGGATCATTTATTGTAAACAGATCGCGTTGTTGATCATAACTGCTGACGGTCACAAAATGAGCCGTAGCACCACCGGGAGCTATCTGATTATCCACTCCACGGTCACCTGTCCAGGGCAAAGGGGATTTTCCAGCAAATGTGCCGCTAACCACTACTTTAGCGCCGCCAAGCAAAGCTGAACGGATCGCCTCGGAATTACCTGCCAGTAACTGTCCACTCGCACCAGCCGCCTGAACACCGCGCATCACATCACTAAAGTTAGTATAAGAATTATGTTCAGCTTCTGCACGCTGCCCATTCGCAAACACACCATCGCGATAACTGTCAGCTATCATACTGCGACGAGCCATATCCACTACTTCACCTGGCAGGCTACCAGAAGATTCGCCGGCAACTGCCAGACCTACTCCATGCAAAGCCATTGCCAACGCTGTGGGACCACAATTGGCATTAGCGCCATCGCCTCCAACTTGGTTCTCAGCATCAAACTGGTTAATATGTATTGTTTGAGCCTGTTGCAGTGTCAATTCATTGCTCAAACTACCCAATGTGCTCATTCCGCTGCTCAGGTTAGTATTCAAACTACCCATTAACATCATCATTAACGGGGACATAATATTGTCGCTGCCTGATAAACTTTCGCCGCCGGTAGAATCACCCAGTGGGTTAAAGATTTGGCTGAACATCATAGCTGACATTATTTGTTGAAATTCCTGCTGCACATCCCGGTTACGATAGGTTTCCAGTGTGGCAGGTTGAATTCCATAGTTCATAAATTGCATTAGTGGGTTGATATTTTGGCTTTCCATGATCTTTATTATAAAAAGGATTATATATTCTGCCGTAAAAGCGCTGTAAAAAAAGGATATAAAATACCCAAATATCTGTTCAAGTTCTTTCCACACACCCTACTTGCCCAAAAATTGATGTTTTTAGAATTCATTTTTGCTCGTATTAACTTGAATTTTATATTCAAACGTCATTAATCGTGCCATACTTAGTTAATTATTCATTTAAAGTTTTCATGTTGAATGGAATTTTTTCAATTACTATTTTCTAGGTTCCACGCAACCTGTATTTAATTAAATCTAATTCACAAATTTATTGATGAAGAATTGCCGGATTTGTTTTCATTCAACTTCTTAGAAAATTTATCAGGTAATTGGGGACCCTGTTTCGGAGTAAATAATGGCCAATAATCCATATCTTAATTTATTCGAACTATTTCTTGTTTTTGTAAATGGTATTTTAATTGTTTTTCTTCCCAGGAAATTCATTAAACCATTTTTCTGGACAATACTTTTTCTCCAGATAACACTTGTTTTTCATGCCATTGGTAATCTTTTATTTACGATTCACCAATCAGGTACCGGCTTGGTTTTCTTAAGTGTTTTCATGGTAATAGGCTCCATATTTATTTTCCCAATAATTTGGGTTGAGATCGTTTGGAAACTAACACACACAAGATCCCCAATTTATAAAGGAAAAATCCATTCTTTATTATTGAGTATTGTCGGACTTCTTTTTTTGATCGTTGTTTACAATCTAATCAATTATTCATCCTGGCATTCCTATAATCCATACAATTTTTTTGTTGAAAACCATCGTTTATTACAACTATCTTTTTTAATTATTCTTGCTTTCCTCTGTCTTAATCTCTTTAAACTTAGAAAATTAACTTTCCTTCTAAAACGGAATACATTACTAACCTGGTGGAATGCCGCGGCTTCGACGTTTTTTATTCTATCGACCTATGTTTTATTGATATTTTTTCCATTTGACATGAATATTTGCGTGGCAGAGCTTTTGTTATCCAGCATTTCCGGGTGGTTGATCATTCTAACTGTTTTGATCTTCAACCTAAATACACGTTATGAGCAAATTTTTGACAGCCTGGATGAAGCGATTCTTCGCCTCAATTCAAAAAAACAATTGCTGAATGCAAACACTCGGGCGCGAGAAATGTTTGGAATCGGTGAAAAAGAATTTGGTTCAAGTGTCTCATCAAAGATCCTTGATAAAATTCCTGTTAATTTTGACCTGATTGATGGAAATGAGCAACCAAATATATACGAGTCCCATGACCAGCAACACTATTATTTCGTTGATATTCAATCTCATATGGATGAAATTTCGGAAAAATACCATTCCATCTGTATTCGGGATATCACCAATGAAGTCAATGCCAAAAAGAAATTAGAAAGAAAAATCACTGAATTTGAATCATTAAACACACTATCCATTATTGCGAACTCCGTTAATACAATTGATGAGCTTTTTTCCATAAACGGTGAAATCATTCAAAACTTATTAGGAACAGAGCAAATAATTGTATTTATTCAAAAAACCAATTTTTGTTATACATTTGGTAAATCCATTCTTACTCTCAACCACCCGATTATTAAACAAACCGCCTTGCAATTGGAGGAGCAGCAGGAAACAACACGCTGCTTATTAAAGGAGGATATTCAAAGTGAACAAAATTACACCCTGGCTGCATTTCAAATTGTTTCTAATAAAGAAAGATTAGGTAATTTCTATTTGATTTTTTCTGAGGAAAATTCAAATTTAGAAGCAAGAAATATGCTTATTTACCAACTATTAGAACAATTAGGTCTCTCAATTTCCAAGAACCTGATTATTTCCAGCATGGAGAATAGCATCGAGATACGCACAAAAGAACTAAGTGCTCTTAATAATGAACTCCACCGCCAAATTAAGGATAAGGAATTAACTGCACAATTGCTAGGGAATCAAAAATTTGCCCTCGAGCGTTTGGTAAGAGAACTCAATTATTTTGATTGGCTGAATAAGCTGGTTACAGAATCAAACTTTCCAGTTGAAATGGTTCTAAAGATAAGTACGAAACTTATTGCCGAAGTAATATCATTAACCAATGATGCGACCGTCAATTTGCAATACATGACACATCATTATTGTTCAAAGGAAAGAAGTTTTGAACAAAGCGATATTGAAGTACAAAGACAATTAATGAACAAATCAAGAATTGTCCTGCAACTAAAATATGATTTTCCCCAACAAAAGTCTGAAAAAGATCAGGAAACAGACCAGAGGTTCATGCAAACGGTTGTTGAACAATTGTTTGTATTGATCGAGAACCGGCTAACCAAGAAAAAACTCGAAGACAATCTGGAATTTATGCAAGTTCTGATTGATACTATACCAAATCCTGTTTTTTATAAAACGACGGATGGCATATATCTGGGTTGCAACAAATTATATGCCAGTCAAATGTTCGGCGTTGATAAAAAAGAAGTGATCGGAAAAGAAGTGTTTGAGTTTACGGATGTATTAAATCCGGAATTAGCGATTCTGTACACCCAAAAGGATAAGGAGTTGTTTGATAACCCTGGAATTCAAGTTTTTGAAGCCCATGTACATTGTGCTGACGGTGTTGAACGGGATTATTTGTATAACAAACAGACATATCAGAATACCAACGGTGAAGTCGCTGGAATTGTCGGAATTTTATCCGATATTACTCCTCTTAAACAGGTAACGAAAGAGTTGTCCAGGTTGGTGACAGCTGTCGAATTTGCTGGTGAAGCGATTGTAATGATTTCTCTATCAGGTTCTATTGAGTATCTTAATCAGGAATTCTCCAAAGTGATTGGTTTTGATAAAGAGACAGTTCTACAAACTTCATTTGACTCACTTCTGTATCGCACCGATGATCAACAATCCTTTGTTGATATGATTCATCAAACGCGTAACAAGAGTATCTGGGAAGGTCATTTTGCGTTCCAATCGGACGACAAACATGTTCTAGAACATAGCGTTACTGCAGCACCTATTGAAGAAAAGGATGGCACTATTCGTGACATAGTATTGGTGATGCGTGATGTATCAAATATTCAAAAAATGGAACTAAGACTTCATCAAGCACAAAAACTGGAAGCTATCGGACAATTAGCAGCCGGAATTGCGCACGAAATCAATACTCCTACCCAATATGTATATAACAACACCGCTTTCCTGCAAGAAGCATTTGAGGACATATCAAAAATTTTGTCTTACCTTGATGTACTTAAGAGTGAAACAGTGGTAAGTAATGAAATAGCTTTCGCCGAGTTGGTGAGAAATACAGATCTGGATTTTTTGAAATCGGAAATTCCAGCAGCAATTGAAGGTTCTATTCAAGGACTGCAACGTATTACCAATATTGTTTCCGCAATGAAAGAATTCTCGCACCCGGGCACCGTTGAAATGGTCTTGATGGATATTAACCACAATATTGAAAATACAATCATTGTATCCAGGAACGAATGGAAATATATTGCAGATCTGGAATTCAATAAACAAGAAAATCTTCCACAAATATTGTGTTTACCGGGCGAATTTAATCAGGTTGTTTTGAATTTGATAGTGAATGCAGCACACGCTATTGAGGAACACAAAAAAAATGTTCCAACACTCAAAGGAAAAATAACCGTTAGTACAGAGTCAAAAAACGAAAGCATCATTATTTCAATCCGAGATAATGGATATGGTATTCCCCTAAATATTCAGGACAAAATATTCGATCCATTTTTTACAACAAAAAGAGTTGGAAAAGGTACTGGACAGGGGCTATCAATCGCATATGATGTAATTGTTAATAAATTGAATGGGAAGATTTGGTTTGTTTCGGAAACCTCAGTGGGTACAACTTTTTACCTACAAATTCCCTGCCCGATATGTAAGGAGTAATTATTTGGAAGACCTGAAGAGAATTCTAGTTGTAGACGATGATATTGAGTTATTAAATTCCATCAAGCGGATTTTATTTAATAAAAGAGGGATTTGGGATCTGGATTTCGTTGATTCTGTGTCTCTGGCAAAAGAAAAATTATCTACCAAAAAATATGATGTGGTTTTGACAGATATTCAAATGCCTGAACAAGATGGATTTTCATTAATTTCATTTATGAGAAATGAAGCCATTGACACAAGTATACCTATTGTTGTTTTTTCAGGATTGGGCGACACAAGACTTAAACAACGTGTTCTGAATTTAGGAGTCACCGATTTTCTGAATAAGCCAATTAATTCTTCTGAGTTGATCGCCCGTCTGCAAAATGTAATTACCCTGAAGATACCAGAATATCCTTTTGGAACATGAAGTCACGCTGCAAACGATCAACCTGGAATTTACCCAAAGAGAAATGATTATGCGGCTGGCGATCATGGCTGAATACCATGATCATGAAACAGGTAACCATGTTTTACGTATGGCTTCATTATCAAAAGCGCTGGCTACCGCCTGCGGATTCGATAAAAATTTCATTGAAACCATTTACCTTACCAGCCCAATGCATGACGTAGGAAAAATAGGAGTTCCTGCGGCAATATTACAAAAACCTGGCAAACTCACTCAGAAAGAATGGACTGTTGTTAAACAACACTGTAAATTTGGCAAAGAAATCTTATCTAACAATTTTCCACATTTGGATTCATTTTGGAAAGAACTGCCAGACTTATCTTTATTAAATCAGGTCACCGAGGTGCCAAATCGTTTTTTGGAAACGGCTTCTAAAATAGCCTATACCCATCACGAACACTGGGATGGAAAAGGATACCCGCTGGGTTTAGAGCGGGAACAAATTCCTATAGAAGGCCGCATTACTGCACTGACAGATGCTTATGATGTAATGCGTTCCAAACGTCCTTATAAAGAAGCCTATCCAGAAGAAGAAGTAATCCGTATTATTAAAGCCGAAGCAGGATATCACTTTGATCCTTATCTGGTCAAAGTACTAATTGGTATTCGTAAACAGGTAAATTCTATTTTCAATCAGTATTTAGAAAATGTAGAGTAAAACAATGGAAAAATTATTATTTGTTGATGATAACCCGGAAATATTAAATTCAATCCGTCGCATGCTTTATCCTATGCGAAGTATTTGGGAAATGGAGTTTGCAGCTTCAGGGGAGGAAGCTTTAGAAAAAATTAAAAGAAATTATTACGATGTGCTAATTTCGGATATTCGTATGCCAAATATGGATGGGGTTACTTTACTTGAACATACCAGAAACATTTCTCCTGAAACAATTCGCATTGCCCTATCTGGGCAATCAGATTATGAAACCAGCTTACATGCTATCGGCCCAATCCACCAATTTTTATCCAAACCGATTGAAGCAACTTCTTTCAAACAAGTGCTAATATCCGCCTTGAAACTAAATGACCTGTTAACCGACGTAAGTGTTAAAAAAACAATATCCAAAATGCGTTCTTTGCCTGGAAAACCGGATTTATACAACCGGATTATGGATGAAGTACGAAAACCGGAACCTTCTCTCAACCAGATCGCTGCCTGGATTGAACAAGATGTTGGTATTTCCGCAAAGGTCTTACAATTAATTAACTCAGCTTTCTTTGGATTGCCAAGACATATAGAAAGTCCAATACACGCTGTTGTCTTGTTGGGTTTAGACACAGTATCTTCTCTGTTTTTAAGTGCTGGTATTTTCTCACAATTTGACAATAATATTTTAAAGAAACTTGAATTAGAAAATGTCTACGATCATAGTGTTCGTGTGGGAGTATTGGCTGGAAAAATAATGCAAACACTGGAACCAAACTCACGAAAAAAAGACAACGCATTTATTGCCGGTTTAATGCACGATATTGGAAAACTGGTCTACGCCACAAATCTTCCTCAAAATTACTACAAAATTATCTGGCAATCGAAACTTAATAAGCAGCCTTTACATGTTCTCGAAAAACATTACTTTTATGCGGATCACGCGCAGGCAGGTTCTTATTTATTGGGCTTATGGAATTTTCCGGATGATATTGTTCAGGCAGTCGTTCTTCACCATCAAGATCGAGAATTTGTACAAAATTCACCTATTCTAGCACGAGTACTTGCCTGTACAAATTTTTGGGAAGGCTTACATGAGGTTCAGCCGGAAATAAAGATAACAACTTCAGAGATAGAAGATATTCTAAAATCATTTGGCTTACCCGTAAAACTCGCCTCTGTTTTAGAAAACAGTAATTAAGGAGAAAATTTTGGAAGCAAAAATTTTGATTGTAGATGACGATCCCGAATTACTTCGATCTTTTGCCCGCCAATTTTACAAAACCTACGATATTGTAATAGCAAACGGACCAGAAGAGGGATTAACCCAGATCAAAAATGACCCGCAGATTGCTGTTGTTATTTCAGATTTTGCCATGCCAATTATGGACGGTGTTCTATTTCTCACCAAAGTAAAGCAAATTGAACCACAGGTTATACGTATATTACTGACGGGTTATGCAGATTTGACCATTGCAATCAATGCGGTTAATGCCGGTCATATTTTTCGATTTTTAACCAAACCAATTTCAAAAGAAGCAATGCAATTCACTTTAGCAGAAGCATTACGTCAATATCACCTGGAAGAAGCCGAACGACAATTATTAGAAAAAACTTTAAACGGATCATTATCTTTACTGGCCGAAATTCTGAGTTTGGTAAACCCGGCAGCTTTTAGTAAAGCTACGCGCATCAAAAAACATATTCGGCACATGGTAGCAAAACTCAATTTAACAAATGGTTGGCAATACGAACTGGCTGCCGCTTTATCTCAAATTGGTTTCGTAACCTTACCTTCAGATATTGGAGATAAATATGCTCAAGGTGAAGATTTAAGCTCTAAAGAAACTGAAATGTTGCTTCGTCACCCACAGGTTGCACAAAGATTGTTGGAAAAAATTCCCAGGCTTGAAGCCATTTCACAAATGATTGCCTTACAGAATGAGCCATTTAGTATTTTTATGCAAAAAGAAACAGCTGAAAATGAAGTTACCATAGGTGGGCAGTTATTAAAGACTGCTCTGGATTTTGATGAGTTCATTCAAAAAGGAACAAAGGCAGAAGATGCGCAAACAATAATGATAAAGAAAGCTGGAGTCTATAATCCGCGTTTTGTTGCTGCACTTGGAGATGGAATCCTGGTATGGGCTAATTGGGAAAAAAGATTAATCCTGGTGAAACAATTACAAATTGGTATGATCATAAATAAAGATGTTTATTCGCAGAATGATATCTTTCTTGTAAGTAAAGGACAGGAAGTTACGCTTTCCGTTCTTGAAAGAGTCAATAATTTTCATGAAAGCGCCGGTGTTAAACAACCCCTTGAAGTATTGGTTTCTATAGAAAAAACTGAAATCATTTAGTTTTTGAGCAATAGAAAAATAGATTCTCCGCACCTTTTGTCAGATAACGCTATTCCACGGTATCAATTTGTAGGGTTAGTCTCAATTTCTGAACTTTCAATATTTTTACAATTATTGTCTCAGGAAATTCAAATTTGATTGCGGAAATTTTTCTTATTACGTAGTCCTAAATTATTTCCGTAGATGATGTGTGTCTACCTGCAACAAGAAAATAGTTTTGATTAAGAATATATTATTGACAATTTTTGTATATTTTCTATAATGAAATTATTCAAGCAGGGTGCGACCCGGGTTATCATACCTCCTTTTATCTGTGATGGGTGTGAAAGTTCACCAACAATTGAAAATAGCTCCCAGCCGGCATTGAGCCCCGGCTCTTTCTAAAAACCCGGTATCCATCCCAATCTCCTTATTGAGGAGATTTGTTGTCTTAATATTTCTATCAAGCCGCAGGAGGAGCAAGATGAAAAGTGAAACTCACCAGATTTATAACAACATTCTGGTTCAATTAGCCACCGAACCCAGGCTGAATTCATCAGAAGGTGATAGTATGAACCGCACACTGATGGAGGTCCTGGCCAGCACTCTCGATGCGGAAAGAGTGTGTCTCTGGAGCCTGCAAAGTGAGCAACTCTATTTGGAATCTGAGAATAGTTACAGCCGCACCACGGGGAAACATAGCAAGCTGCCGCAACTAAATCTGCGCAACCTGCCTGATTTTTTTCATGTCATTCGCACAAGCCGTTACCTGGATATTTTTAATCTGTCACAGGATGAACGCGTAAAGGAGTTAGTTGAAACTACAGATCACATGACTGGCGTAAAATCCACTTTGCTGATCCCTTTACGCAGCGGTGGTGCGCTGAGTGGCTTATTACAAGTGGACCAGACTCGTTCCCGGCGCATCTGGATTAATGATGAGATTCAGTTTGCCTGCCAGGTGGCTGACTTGGCCGCTATGAACACCCAACATTTTGATATCCGTTATCGCGAGCGCCAATTGGACCATGTGCTGGCCTTTGCCCGCGATCTGGAAGGTAAATTTGACTTTTTTACTCTGTGTGAACGTTTTGCCGCTTATCTGGCGGGAGCATTGCAGGCTGAGCATGTCTTAATATTTAAAACCGACCCACATCACCGCAAATTATGGGTAGTTAATCAATATTCTGCTCCTCCCGGATATGAAAAATTATATTTGGATTATCGCCAAGGGGCCGCGGGTATGTGTGCAGATCATGGCCGAGTGATTGAAATTGCGGATTATTCAACATTCAAAGCACGAGAGGAGATCTACGATCAATTCAATCCATTTCAGGCTGTTCTTGTAGAACCCATTATCCGTAAAGGTAAGACTGTTTATGTACTTCAGGCAATGCGTAAAGAATCCAACAAACGCTTTCGCCGATTAGAAGCACGCGTTATGCAGCAAATGGCCGCCTGGTTTGGAATGCTGGTGGACCAAACACTGTTAACTGAACGAATTAGTTCATTAATCGAATATCGCAAAACTCTAAATCATATTCTTGAAACCAGCCATTTTGTATCCGGTGTTCCGGACTTAATCAACACTGTCCTGGATTATTGTCTACCCGTATTGAAAACCCGCATGGCAATTGTATTGTTGGAGGAGCATGTTGTCATCCGTGGATTGCCAGGAAAATTTGAAGAAGACCTTTCTTTAATTTTAAACGGAAGTCAAGCCTGGCGCAGTGCCCCTGTAGTAATTTTTAGCATGGAACAAGCCGCTCAATTACATCCCATTATCTTGGAAGCCTTTCAAGAAACTGACATTCAAGCATTTGTCCTGGCGCCAGTCATGATTGAAGATACCCGCCTGGGATATTTTCTGGTAGCTTCCTCACAGTGCTGCGAATGGAAGGACGATGATGTTGCCCTGGTTGAGATTGCAGCCAAACATCTGGGGATGGAAGCGCGACGGGTAAAAACTTTTGTGGAAAATCAGCAGCGTGCCAATCTTACCTGGCGCCTAAACAACATCAGCCTGAAATTTAGTCATATCCTATCTTATGCTGAGGCAGTACAAGTGGTTGGCAATGCCGCTGTGGAAATAATGCAGCCCGATCATGCTTTTATCTTGTTACGCTCCCCTCAAAAAACATTGGTCAATGCCTTTTCTTATGCAATTCCGGATTGGACGTTACAACAAATCATAGAAACCGAAGGTAACGAGTTAGAAAATATCTTCCTGTGCTGTCCCTATCCATTTTTGATCCAAAATATTATGGAGAATACCTTCCCGCGTTTGTTGGGAAAATATCTGCTGGCTGAAGATATTTGCAGTATCAAAGCCCTACCATTTATGTACCAGGAGCAAACCATTGGAATGGTCATTGCACTATATGAAGACCCACAAACCTGGCCGGAATACGAACAGGAAATGATGATGATTTTTGCCCGCAGTGCGGTACTAACCTTACAGAATGCCTGGATGTATGAAGAACTCGAAAAAGGATACCTGGAACTGGCGCTGGTTCTGGCTGATGCCATGGAAACCCGCGAAACCAGTATCTCCGGAATATCCATGCGGATTGCCAATTGGGCCGAAACAACCGCCCGACACCTGGGCTGCTCCGAGGAAGAAATCCGTGATATCCGCTGGGCAGCCATGCTGCATGATATCGGTAAATCCGAGATTCCAGACCAGGTAATCCACAAACCCGGTCCCCTATCTAAAGAGGAATGGAATATTGTGCAGAAAGCGCCCACTGAGGGCGAAAAGATCATCCGGCCGTTGCAGCGCTACCGGCCAGTAGGCAATATCATCCGTAGTTTCCATGAACGCTTCGACGGGAGCGGTTATCCGGACAATCTGAAAGAACGTGAAATACCGATTGGCGCACGAATTCTGGCTGTGGCAGAAGCATACGGCAGCATGATTGACCAGCGTGCGTACCGAAAGGCATTAAAACCACACGAAGCGCTGGAAGAAATCCGTAATAACAGCGGCACCCAATTTGACCCACGCGTGGTAGAGGCCTTCATCACAGCTATCCCTGCGGTTGTCTGAGGTTAAGCCACCTCAACCGAAATGCCTATCAGAACGTGTAACATAAACGGCAGTTTCAAAAAAATGCGTTGGCACCACTTAATAATAAATACTCTACTGATTAAATCAGACTGTTTGCAGTTTATTTTTTTGTTCCTTCATAGGGAAGTACCAGCACCCAAAATGGATTCCGATTCCCAATGCCAGCATCAACATACCAACCACGGCCAATACCGGTAATTGCAGATAATAGCCGTTCCAAAAACCAATAAAATTAAAATAAAGGTGAAAAACCAATGGAACTGCAAACACAGGCCAATCTAACCGGGCGGGCACTGAGAAACGCGGGCGCGCCACGTACACAACCACCATTCCTACCAATAACAACAACAGCATACTCATCGCGCTGACAATTTCAGTTTTGGCGAACACATTCGCAAAGATGGCGTTGGCCAACGCCAGAATGACGACCGAACCTGCCATTGCCAGTGGTGCGTACACCCATTGCCGCCAGGTTTGCCGGGGCAAATGCCAGCCAAGGGCACGCAGCCAGTAAAGCAAACCACTATAAGAAACCACCACGATATACCATGCCCAAAAGTTTCCCCAGGGTACACCAAACCATTCGGCATCCATTGGGATAACCCAGTTCCAAAAGCCCAGACGAATCGCCACGACATCCATGGCCAAATCGAGATTCAAGGCCATAAAACCCACCAAAAATGGACGTGCAAAATCAGGCATTTCCAGCAGGCGCACGAACTCCATACCACTGTAAATAATAACAGCCCATCCCAATCCAATACACAATGGAGCACCATCAACCATCACCAGAAAATGCCCGTATTGATAAGCTTCCAACTGCTGAATCGTCATCCATTCCAAAAAGACCCCATACAGCACACTGACCAACAACTCCAACAAACGGGTTTTCCCTTGCCGGTGGGCATGCCATACACATCCTGCAAATAAGAGATAGTTAAGTACTTCAAAAATCAAAAATTCCGTTTCCGGCATCGGGCTGCTCTCCCTTCACAATCAATTCTGTTTTCACATTATTATAGCCCCGCATTTATTCCATGCTGTATAGGATTATTTACTCTCTTTTAATTCCCTTTAGAGAAAACCTCTATACAATTAAACACAGAGAAACCATGCAGAATATAAACGAACTACAGCAGCACACAAAAACACCAACAGCCAACCCAATGTTTGTTTGTGTAAAAAACCGGATTTCAGCATTTAAGTACATCTCTTTCAAAAAACTAGCGCATACAGTGGTTTAAAATTGCATTTCCATTATACGCAGGTAAAAACCGAGACCAATGGAATAACCCGGTAATTAATGATTTAAATCGTAATATTTATCTGCTTTTTACATGATACGAACCAGCATTTGCTCTATAATTACCTGGCAGTCGGAACTCCAGTAATCTCATCAGAATAAAGGAAAACAGTAAATTAATGGTAGAAAAAAGTGGACTTTACCTTCCAAACCGTATTGCACGGGTAATGTTGGTTACCCTGAGTGATCTGATGGGAGAACATGGTCTGAACGCAGCTTTGCATCGCGCCGGTCTTCCGGAATATCAACAACTTATCCCTCCGGATAATATGGAAAAAGTTTTTGATTTCGCTGATTATGCCGCTGTTTGCACTGGCGTTACCGATACCTACGGCCCACGCGGCGCTAAAGTTTTCATGATTCGCGCTGGGCGCGCTGGTTTTTTGAATGGCATCCAGGGATTTATACAACAATATGGCGCAAGCCTGGAAGCCACCGGCAAACTAGTGCCGTTAAGCATCAAGCTGCCGCTCTTCCTGAAATGGATCGCACGCAATTACAATGAGACCAGCGACCGGCTGGTGGAAGTAAAAGACGCTGGTAATCATTATCTGTATATCAACAATCGCTGTCCAGTGTGCTGGGACGCACTGTAACCGCGCCGGACTGCCATATTACCCTGGGATTTCTACAGGAAGCTGCCAGCTTTATCGCACAGGGAGGGCAATTTCAGATCCGTCAGATTAGTTCGATTTCCGCTGGCGACCCAAGTTGTGACTTCGTCATTCCTAAAGAGCCGCTTGAGTAAGCCTGTTTCCATCCGGGTAATTATTGGCCGCGATAAAAAAACTTCCAAATCATCATCAACCTTGTAGCCCGAAAATAAGAATTAAATTACTCCCCTCTCATCCTTGTAAAAATTCTCCCATACAAGGATTTTTATTTTGCGTTATATCATGATATATATGATAAATATAACATTAATAAGGAGGCTAAAATGTCTGATTACATGCATCCTGAAGTTCTGGTTGAAACGGATTGGGTACAGCAACATCTCAATGATACCCAGATGCGCCTGGTGGAATCAAATGAAGATGCGCTTTTGTACGAAACCGGTCATATCCCCGGTGCAGCCAAGATTGATTGGTTCACCGTATTACAGCATCCCACCCGGCGTGATTTCCTCTCAAGAAGTGATTTTGAGAAATTATGTTCGACGCTAGGCATTGCCAATGATACAGTGGTTGTCTTTTATGGAGACAAAAGCAATTGGTTTGCAGTGTATGCTTTCTGGTTGTTCCTCTATTTCGGGCATGAGAATCTGCGCGTGATGAATGGCGGGCGAGCCAAATGGGTTGCCGAAGGACGCCCACTGACCAACGAAACCACATCGCATGAACCAACCCAATACCGGGCACTGACTCCCAACAACACCATACGCGCTTTTCGGGATGATGTCTTCCGTCACCTGGAACGGAAATTGCCGCTGGTGGATGTACGCTCACCAAAGGAATTCAGTGGTGAACTGCTGCACATGCCCGGATATCCTCAGGAAGGCGCACAACGCGGTGGTCATATCCCCGGCGCGGTAAACATTCCATGGGCGCAGACTGTTCGTGAAGATGGCACCTTTAAATCGGCTGATGAACTGCATGATTTGTACCGCGCGCAAGGCATCTACCCGGAAAAAGACATTATCGCTTATTGTCGTATCGGGGAGCGTAGTTCCCATTCCTGGTTTGTGTTGCAATTTCTGCTTGGATACCCCAGTGTAAAGAACTACGACGGCTCGTGGACCGAATGGGGTAATCTGGTCGGCGCGCCTGTCGAAAAAGGACCAGGGGCATGAGTTCAGAAAAGGTACTGCCACTCAACCTGGAAGAAATTGTGGGCGATTTTGAATTGTGTGAAGGACGCGAAAAGCTGGAACTGCTCCTGGATTTTGCCCGGAGCTTTCCGGATTTTCCGGATCAATTACACTCAAATTTCGGTATGGAAGAGGTGCCTGAATGCATGACCCCTGTCCACATGGCATCTGAAGAAAAAGAAGGCAAACTTTTTTTCTACTTTGATATTCCGCCTGAATCACCGACAGTACGCGGGTTTGCTACGTTGATGATGAATGGCATCAATGGTTGTAATGCTGAAGAGATTCTGCGTATCCCATCCGATTTTTACCTTAGTATGGGCCTGCAAGATGTGCTTACCCCACAGCGCTTGAATGGGATGGCAGCCATTCTGGCGCACGTCCAACGCCGCGCGGCACAATCGTTAAATTCATAGGTTTCGCTTTATATTTGATGATACACAAACGCTTCAGAAACCCTTTTTATCAAATTCGTTCAGTAACCTACCTTTAAATTTCGAGGGCCCTGCCAAGAGGTGTTGTTAAACATTTTCTTGGAGAAATCGGTTTCGATTTTTATCGCTTTGTTTGTTCAGTTTTTCACAATTATACCTAATTTGGTATTATTACGAGTTTTTATCCGTTTACTACTTGAATAAGTATATTTAATATGCTACTATGTTAATATTCATTGGTTGAATTCCATTTTTACAGGTTTTTCAACACACCCCATCCCAACACAATTTATTTAACGGTACTTAATTAAAAGAATTCTTGCGTTCCAGCTTCAAGAATGCCTTTTCGTTTAATTTGTCTTTTCTATTATCGGGAAAGGAGATGTTATTTATGTTTCATTTTGGAGAAAGCATCCAGGAGGTCCTTCAGAGAGAAGGATTGTCGCGCCGCGATTTCTTAAAGTTCTGTGGGCTGATGGCCGGCGCTTTGACGCTGCCAAAAAGCGCCGCTGACCAAATTGCCCGCGCATTGGAATCCCCCAGACGGTTGCCGGTCGTCTGGCTGGAACTGCAGGATTGCGCCGGCTGCAGTGAAGCCTTCCTGCGTTCTACCAGCCCAACCGCGGCAGAGTTGGTTTTGGATGTACTTTCCGTAGACTATCATGAAACCATTATGGCTGCTTCAGGATTTCAAGCAGAAAAATCTAAAGACGATGCGCTTGCTGCCGGCGGATATATTCTTGTTGTAGAAGGTTCTATTTCGGTATCCGGTAGCGGTGAATATTGCTGCATCGCGGGGAAATCCTCCAAGGCTATTCTGGAAGAAGCTGCCGAAAACGCCGTTGCGATCATTGCGGTTGGCAATTGCGCCACTTTTGGTGGTATTCCGGCTGCCAATCCGAATCCGACCGGAGCGGTAGGAGTTTGGGATATCATCAAAAACAAACCGGTTATTAATATTGCCGGCTGTCCAATGAACCCCGCCAACCTTACCGCCACTGTTGTCCATTACCTGACCTTTGGAGCGCTGCCTGAAATGGACCAATTTAACCGCCCACTATTTGCATTTGGCCGTCGTATTCACGATAATTGTGAGCGGCGCGGTCATTTTGATGCGGGTGAATTTGTGATGGAGTGGGGAGATGAAGGCCACCGTGCCGGATGGTGCCTGTATAAGATGGGATGTAAGGGGCCAGCTTCCTACCATAATTGCCCAAGTATCCGTTATAACGACGGCACCAGTTGGCCTATTGCAGCCGGACACCCCTGTATCGGCTGCTCTGAACCCGGATTCTGGAACTGGGAAGTATACAAACCGGTCTATCTCAATGAAATAACCCCTCCGATTACTTTTCCAACGGTTGAAAACCCGGAGCGCCAGATTTCGCCGGCTGCCATCGCCATTAGTGGTACCGCCATAGGGGCAATCACCGGCGCTGCGGGTGCCTTTGCCTATAACTCGATCACCAGGCGATCAAAAGGAATCGGGCCGGATGTGGATGAAAGCGAACCAGAAGAACACTTTACCGAGCAGCATTAGCGGAAGGAGCGCCAATATGGAGATAAACCGTAGAGACTTCCTAAAAATGGCCGGTGCCGGACTCGGTGGTTTTATGTTGCCAATCCCCTCACCAATCGATGCCAGCGCGACTAATAATGCTGAAGAGTCATCCTCAATGCTATATGACACCACTCTATGTGTGGGCTGCCGGGCTTGCCAGACCGCCTGTAAAAATCGTGCCGGGCTGCCCTACGAGACCGATGCTCAGCATATGTATGAAATGCCAACTGAACTGACCGCCGACACCTGGACCCTGATCAAACTGTATGACGGTAATGAAGATTGGTCTTTCATTAAAAAGCAGTGTATGCACTGCATCGAGCCGGCTTGCGCCTCAGTTTGCCCGGTGCAGGCTCTCGAAAAGACCCCGGAAGGCCCCGTTATATACCATGCCTACAAATGTATTGGCTGCCGCTACTGTATGACAGCCTGTCCTTTTGATATCCCAAAATATGAATGGGATCAAGTAAAACCATTTATTCAGAAATGTGATTTCTGTGCGGATCGTCTGGCCGAAGGATTGGAGCCTGCCTGCGGTGCAGCCTGCCCAACCGGTGCATTAATCTCAGGCCGGCGCGGTAATATGCTGGAAATCGCTCGTAAACGTATCCAGGATAAACCGGATAGTTACACCAAACACATTTATGGGGAACATGAAGTTGGCGGCACATCCATGCTCTACCTTACACATGTTGCCTATGATAAATTGGGTTTCCCGGAGTTGGGCGAAGACCCGATTCCTGAGATCACCTGGCCATACATGAAGGCTGTACCATTTGTATTCTTCGGTATGGGTGCCATTATGGCCGGCATTTATGCCATTACCCACCGCAATAAGAAATCTGAGGAGGTATAACATGGCTACCGGTTTAGGAGAAATCAGACTTCGGCGCTACCCGGTGGGCGTGGGAATGATCCTCATCTGGCTTACCGGTGCGGTTGGACTGGGTGTGGCGGTCTACCGTTGGATTGTTGGGTTACATATTACCAACATGAGCGACGGCCGGCCATGGGGCATCTGGATCAGTTTTGATATGATGAGCGGAATCGGGTTAGCAGCCGGTGCTTTTTCGGTTGCAGCGATTGTGTATGTGTTTAACCTTAAAAAACTGTACCCAATTGTGCGCCCGACCATTCTGACCGGCTTTATCAGCTACATTCTGGCTGCATTAACCCTGCTGGTCGACCTGGGTTTACCGGATCGTATCTGGCATTTGATCATTTATTGGAATATCCACTCACCGCTCTTTGAGATCGGCTGGTGTGTCATGGCTTATACGACGGTTCTGGCGCTGGAATTCAGCCCGATCCTGTTTGAAGCATTGGGCTGGAAGGTGCCGCTGCAATTTATCCGCCGCGTTACCATTCCATTGGTTATTCTGGGGATCATGCTTTCCACACTGCACCAATCCACCCTGGGAACAATGCTCACCGCCTTACCTTACCGTATTCACCCGCTGTGGTATTCACCACTCCTGCCGCTGTATTTCTTTATAACGGCAATTGCTGCCGGATTAGCCATGACTGTTTTCGAGAGTTACCATTCCGCCCGTACCTATCAGCAAAAATTTGAATTGGGCATTGTCTCCACACTCACCAAATGGATTCCCTATGTGTTGGGGGTTTACTTTGTCATCCGCATCATTGAGTTATTTGTTACCGGAAAATATGTTTACCTGGTACAGGATCCCTGGCCGACTTTTTTCTTCTTGATCGAAATGATGGGTGGCATCTTGATCCCAATTCTCTTGTTCGCCGACCGGCGCGTACGCAACAGTCAGAGCGGTATTGTCTGGGCAGCCTTTCTGACCATGGGCGGCTTAATTCTGAACCGATTTAACACCAGCCTGGTGTTTCTGAATGGTGATTTTTACTTTCCCAGTGCGGCAGAAATCGCCGTATCCATTGGGCTGACCTGTTTAGGGATCATCATGTTTGATGCGGCTATTCGCTTTTTACCTATGTATAAAGAACCGAAAAAAGAACAAACAGCTATTAAACAAATTTAGTATCCACGCAAATAAGGAGAATGAATATGGCAAAAATTGTTATTGATCCCATTACCCGGATTGAAGGTCACCTGCGCATTGAAGTGGAAGTGGATGGCGGCAAAGTCACCAAAGCCTGGAGCAGCAGCACCATGTTCCGCGGTATTGAAGAAATCCTCAAAGGCCGCGACCCGCGTGGAGCCTGGACGATCACTCAGCGTATTTGCGGTGTTTGAACGACGGTACACGCAGTCAGCTCCGTGCGAGCTGTAGAAGATGCTCTGAAAATTCAGGTACCAACCAATGCGCGGATCATCCGCAATATTATTGATGCCATTCAATTTGTACAGGACCATGTGGTCCATTTCTACCATCTGCATGCCCTCGACTGGGTGGATATTGTCAACGCGTTGGAAGCCGACCCACAGGCAACTGCCGACCTGGCGCAATCTATCTCCGATTGGCCCAACTCCAGCCCAACTTATTTTCAAGCAGTGCAGGATAAGGTGAAAAAATTTGTGGCCAGCGGGCAGTTGGGTATCTTTGCCAACGCCTATTGGGGTCACCCGGCTTACAAACTACCCCCCGAAGCCAACCTGATGGCCGTAGCGCATTACCTGGAGGCCCTGGATTGGCAGCGTGAAGTCATCAAAGCGCACGCCATCTTGGGTGCAAAGAATCCACACCTGCAAACCTACCTGGTAGGCGGCATGTCCATTCCGGTCGACCCGAACAGCGAAGTAGCCATAAACGCGGATAAGATCGCCCAGTTATTGCAATTGTTCGCCAAAGCTAAAGACTTTGTTAACCGCGTTTACCTGCCGGATGTCCTGGCTGTGGCACCTTTCTACCTGGATTGGGCCGGTATTGGCGAAGGCCTGGGCAACTTCATGTCCTATGGTGATATCCCGCTGGTGGATAACTTCGACCCGAACAAACCCGGAGATATGTTCTTCCCGCGCGGCATTATTTTGGACCGCGACCTGAGTACGGTGCACCCACTCGACCCGGAAAAGATTAACGAATACGTTACTCACTCCTGGTACACGTATGAGGACGAGAAACAAGGTCTGCATCCATCGGTGGGAACTACGGTAGCCAACTATACCGGTCCCAAACCACCCTACGAATTCCTGGACACCGAAAATAAATACTCCTGGCTCAAGGCTCCGCGTTATGATGAAAAATCCATGGAAGTTGGCCCATTGGCACGGATGCTGATTGGCTACGCTTCCGGGCAGGAACGCGTTGTGGAACTGGTTAACGCCGTCCTCACAAAACTGGACGCCCCGGCCACCGCCCTGTTCTCCACTCTTGGCCGCGTAGCCGCGCGCTGCATCGAAACCGTGCTGCTGGCAGAAAACCTGGAAACCTGGACGCTGGAACTGGCCGCGAATATCGCCAAGGGCGACCTGGCCATTCACGAACAGGCGCATTGGGATCCCTCTACCTGGCCGGCCGAATGTATGGGCTGGGGTTGGACGGAGGCTCCACGCGGCGCGTTGGGTCACTGGATCCACATCAAAGACGGCAAGATCGCTAATTACCAGGCAATTGTCCCCTCCACCTGGAACGGCTCCCCGCGCGATGCCAATGGTTTACCAGGCGCATATGAGGCTGCGCTGATTGGCACTCCGGTTGCCGACCCGAACATGCCTGTCGAGATCCTACGTACTGTGCATTCCTTCGATCCCTGCATGGCCTGCGCCGTACACGTGCTGGACGCCCAGGGTAACGAAATCACCAGCGTAATTGTGATGGACTAACCCTTGATACCTAAAACCCTCATTTTAGGGGTTGGCAATTATCTGCTCTCAGATGATGGCGTCAGCGTGCATGCCATTGAACGCATGCTGACGCTGCACCAACTCCCTGCTGAAATCCAGGTCGTGGATGGCGGTACCTGCGGCCTGGATCTGCTCCAATATCTGGAAGGTATCAGCCGCCTGATCATCGTCGATGCCGTTAATAACCGTGCCGAACCAGGCACCCTCATCCGCCTGACCGGTGACCAGGTACCCGCCTATCTTTCCTTAAAAATATCACCGCATGATATCGGCTTGCCGGACCTGCTGGCCACCGCCAAACTGCGTGACCTCTACCCGCAGCAGGTGGTCGTCCTCGGCATCCAGCCGGAATCGTTGGCAGTGGGTGTGGAACTCACACCGGTAGTGGCAGCTCGGTTGGATGAGTTGGTTCAGGCGGTTTTTGAAGAGGCGATGAAGAAAATAGTAGAGATAAATACCTCATCCATTACCCGTGTCACAACGATTTAGTTCGTAATCTCACGATCTGAACATTCTTATACTTGGCAAAAAAACCTGCGCAAACTGCAGGTTTTTTATTTCACCATAATTTCGTTATGTTCCATATATTTCTTTGCTCAGCAATGTACCGCGCTCAGCATCCAAACATTCTTGAAAAATTTCTTGGGATGGAAAATTTAGAATTCCTCCCCTTAGAGCAACAAGGAAGAGGTAAACATTTTTTAAACCTTTCTCCAGATTTTGGACGCTTTTTGGACGGTCTTTTTATAAAATCTATGCTAGGCTTTTAGATGCTATTTCAGTGGATTAAGTTTCTGAGAAAGCGTCTTTTATTTTCCATCGTCTCCAAAGAATTTTAATCCGGTCAACCCGAAAACAAGGAGTACTTCAATGCAATTTCTTCGATCTCATGCTGGCTTTTTGCGAATTTTATTATTAACCGTGTTTATTTCAAGTCTGCTCCTACCACAGACATATCATCCTGTTTCCGCCCAATATACTCCGATAGATACAGGTTCTGTATTAAAGGCGGGAACAACAATCACGGTTAACTCAATATTAGATGTAATCAATTATACGGATGGACTCTGCACCTTACGTGAGGCAATTATTACTGCAAACGCAAACCGTGGTTTTACTGCTGTGGCAGGGGAATGTACATCCGGTATCGGCAACGATCATATCATTTTGCCTGCCGGTACTTTTATGCTGACTATTCCTGCTGGAAATGGTGACAACCAGTTTTCCGGAGATATGGATATTCTCGACGATTTAACCATAACCGGAGCAGGCAGGGTTTGTGCTACTCCCGGTGAAAAATGTACGATTGTCAAGCAAAATATTGTTCCCGCCATCCGGATATTTCAGATCAATGAAGGCGTCGTGGTCAACATGTCTGAATTTGGAATCTATAGTGGCCGAGAAGATCAAGGTTGGGGCGGCGGCGGTATTTATAACGCCGGAACACTTACCATGGACACAATGATTATGGTTGCGAATTCCGCCAACACAATAGGCGGGGCTATTTATAACACCTCCTCGGGAACTGCAACGATCAGCACTGTGGGTTTTGCCAACAATTCAGCAGAAAATGGAGGAACTATTGCCAATTATGGAAACCTGACTCTCGACCAGATTGGAATGACGTTGGGAACTGCAAGTGGTATTGGGGGCTGTATCTGGAATGCTGGTGGAAATTTCACTATCCAGAATGCCCATTTGAGTTCCTGTTCAGCGGCAAATGGTGGTGCAATTTTTGGCAGCAGCACCATTTCCATTGCCAATGTCACCATAAAAAACAGTTCTGCATCCACAGGCAGTGGCGGTGGTATCTATGCATACAATACCACCGGTATCACCAATGTTACTTTCAGCGGCAACACAGCCGGAAATCAAGGTGGCGGAATTTTCGCTGACAAATATGCCAGACTTACCCTGCTCAACTCGACCCTAAGCGAGAACACAGCGGTTAATGGGGGTGGTGGGGTTGCCTTCGATGGTTCAGGCGATGGTTTTCTCAACATCAAGAACACGATCAACACTAACAATTGTAACGGTCCGATCACTTCTTTGGGGCATAATATTGATACCGGGTCGACCTGCGGGTTTACCGAAACCGGTGATCTGCAAAACACCAACCCGCTTCTGGGGCCTCTGGAATACGGTGGAGCAGAATTTGATACCCACGCATTGTTGACTGGCAGCCCGGCCATCGATGCTGGTGATAATCAGGGCTGCCCAACAACAGACGAACGCGGAATTGGCCGGCCAAAGGATGGCAACAACGACGGTGTGGCTGCCTGTGACATTGGCGCTTATGAATATCACGCCCCTAAAATTTCTGTTTCAGATGTGACGGTAACTGAAGGCAACTCCGGTGAAAACTTTGCCATATTCACCATCTCGCTGGATGATATCAGTTTCACCAGCACCCAGGTGGATTACCAAACCATTGTTGGCAGCGCGGGAAATACAGATTTCGATGACAAAGCCGACACACTGACCATTCCAGCCAAAGCCCTTAGCCGTAACGTTTCCATTCCGGTTTACACCGACCTGGTACATGAAAATGATGAGATCTTCTATCTGCAAATCAGTAATCCGGTCAATGCCAGTCTCGGTGATTCCTCAGGAGTTTGTACAATTATTAATGATGACAATTTTAAATTATTTCTTCCCCTATTGCTTAAATAGGTAACATCAAAACAAACGATTAAAAGTTTATTTATTCAACATTGACTAAAAACTCATAGGAGGGCATCATGCCCAAAAAAACCGCCATATTCTCAGCCAGTACGATATTATTATTCTGTATTCTGGCTTGCAACCTGCAAGCTAACGTTCCAACGCCAACACCAACCACCCAGGAAGCAACACAAGGTAACACGGAAACGGTCGCACAAATACCAACAGAAACCGCCTTGCCACCGACGCCAACCAACACGGATATCCCAACCTCAACATCCGCGCCCACCGAGGCGCCAACCGCAGTTCCATCACCCACAGTGACCAATACGCCGGTTCCCTGCAACCTGGCACAATTTGTGGCCGATGTTACCGTATCGGATAACGAGACTTTCACCACAGGCAGCGCATTCACCAAAACCTGGCGTTTGAAGAACATTGGCTCCTGTTCCTGGACCTCCGGCTACCAGATCATTTATGTTTCAGGGGATGGAATGAGTGGTCCGCAATCGGCTGCATTTACCAACGGCGCTGTAGATCCGGGTGCAACAGTGGATATCAGTATCAACCTGACGGCACCTGCCAGCCCGGGTACCTATAAAGGTCTGTACAAATTACGCGCACCGGATGGCACAACCTTTGGCATTGGCGGCCAGGGCAGTGATTCCTTCTGGGTTCAAATCGTTGCTGAGGCTGAGGAAGTACAGATTCCTACCTTAAGCCGCAACCTGTCCCTGACCACACCAAGAATGCTGGGTGAGGATGTAATGACGCTCCAAAAACGTTTGTTGGAACTGGGTTACAGTGAATTGGGCAAAGCGGACGGTATCTTTGGTCCTAAAACCGATCAGGTCGTACGCGATTTTCAGGAAGACCAGGGATTGACCGTGGACGGCGTCGTCGGGAAGAAAACCTGGGAGAGACTGTGGCGATAAATCCTGGAACACTTCAATACAGGTGATCTGATCTTTCTCTGTTTTTGGTTCTTTTATCCCTTGAAAAACATGTATAATCTTTTGTATAGAATATAAAAAATGTACATAATAAATCACAAAAGAAAAGGGAAACCAGAATGTGCAAAATTGCAAACACAGGCACTCGAATTTTCTGTATATGTAGCATTACAATATTCATCACTGCCCTCGCCTGGCAGCCCATAAGCAATGTCTCTGCTGCCATTTCCATTCAAGCGCTGATTGATGCAGCACCTGTTGGCGGTATAGTGAACATCCCAGCCGACACTTATAATGAAAGTCTGGAGATAAGTAAGAACATTACCCTGCGCGGATCATCCAACACCAACACCATTCTCCAACCGGCAGAGGTCGGGGAGCGGGTCATTACGGTGGCTAGCGGATACGATTTACGCCTGGAAAATCTTCAGGTTAGCGGCGCTCAAATTAGTGATGCCGGCGGCGGGGTTTACCTCGCTGGCGGCAGTCTGGAAGTGGATGGTTGTAAAATCATCAATAATTCGGCAGCCTATGGCGGAGGTATATTCCAGGAAGGAACAGACGGATGGGTCACTATCGAAAATAGTGTCATCGCTGGGAACTCCGCTGTAAATCATGGCGGCGGAATATACGTCCGCGGCGATTTCACATTGATTTCAAGCGACCTGACTAATAATACCGCCAGCTGGCATGGCGGCGGAGCACATGTTGACTCGGGTGACGCCCTGATAACCAGTGGCGTGATCAGTGGAAATATTGCCACTAATGGAAACGGCGGCGGTATCAACATTAACAACAGTATCACCATCGCTGGATCAAACATCTTTGAAAATACAGCTGGCGAAAAGGGTGGTGGTGTGAATCAATGGAACGATACAGACGGCGTACTGGTCAATCTTACCGGCACAACCTTCGACTCCAATACGGCAGTGTTGCACGGTGGCGGCCTGAATATGGAAAAAGGCGCTGAAACAACCATTACTACCAGCGATTTCATTGATAATATCGTCGACTCAAACAATACAACCAACACTTCCGGCGGCGGCCTCTATTTTTTCGCTGAAACCCCGGGAAACTCTCTCACTATCACCGGCAGCACTTTTACGGGGAATGAAGCACAATGCAGCGGATGTGGAAATATGAGCGGCGGCGGAGTTTATGCCGAGGCCAACTCTGCTGGATTGATCTCCGTCCATGATAGTTACTTCGAGGATAATTATGCCTGGAGCGGCGGCGGATTATTTGCCGATTTAGCCGAGATTGAAAACACCACATTCAAAAGCAATTCGAGCGGTTACGGCGGCGGCGCCTATATATCCGACACGTCTACCATTCGCAACAGCATCTTCCTGCAAAACCACGCGGTAAACGAGGGTGGCGCTTTGATAGCCGGTGGCGCTCATACAAATATCTCGATTTTCGCCACTTTGTTTGATGGGACCACCATCGGAACTCCCTCCGGAGCGGCATTGGATATCAAATCTTTCGGAGCGACCCTGGAAAATGTAGCCATTTCAAATACCATCGGCTATAAAAGCGCAGCCATTGATATCGAGAATATGCTTAACCGCACTGTCAATTTAAACCACATCACGATCAATGGCGTAAGCGACTCAGCGCCTGAGGCCGAGCGCGATCCCAGTGGTATCCGGATTGCCAATTCCACGGATGTCAATGTTTACAACTCCATCATTTCTAACATTCCTGATGGAACCGGTGTCTCTACCGATGCCATTAGTGCAACAGAACTGGATAAAACCTTGTGGTACAACAATGCCATCAACACCGGCGCAACAGGAACGATTACCAGCACTAATCCACACAGTGGCAACCCAGCCTTCGCAACAGACGGCTACCACCTGACAGCTGCTTCACCTGCCATCGGGTTGGCCAGCGTCACCAGCGTAACCACTGACCTGGACGGTGAAACCCGCGAGGCCCAGCCGGACTTAGGCGCAGACGAATATAACTTACCTGCGGTTTCAGTCTCAGATATTAGCGTAACCGAGGGCAACACCGGCACCTCAAATGCCACTTTCACTATTACCCTGGGTTATAGAATTTCTAGCGATACTCAGGTGGATTACCAAACCAATATTGGCAGCGCGGGAAACACTGACTTCGATGATCAATCAGGCATACTGACCATTCCAACTGAAACACTCAGTAAAACAGTCAGCATTCCGATATATTCGGATCTGATTGATGAGATTGACGAGGAATTCTACCTTCAGCTCAGCGATCCGGTTAATGCCTATCTTGGAGATGCTTCCGGAACCTGTATTATTGTGGATGACGATGCTCCTCCGGTAATCTCGGTTGTGGCAGGGGAGGTCATTGAAGGTAATATCGGGACAACCGATCTGATTTACACAATTACTCTCTCGGCGCAAAGTGAAAAGAACATCCAGTTTACATTAACAACCCAGGATGGAACAGCAACGGCTAATCTCGATTACCTCTCCTCTACCGGTCTGGTAAGCTTTTCTCCCCTGGAACGCCAGGCAATGGTTAAAACGATAACGACTACAGTTATTGGTGATTTTATGGACGAAACCGATGAAACTATCCAGGTGAGCATTTCAGACCCGGAAAATGCCACACTCGGGAATGCAGCTGCAACGCTAACCATTGTAGATGATGACGATAACAATGTATTTCTCCCGTTACTGATCAGAAATGCTCCATAAGACAATTCAGATAAAATGAGAAATGTATGCAAGAGGAATTGGGGACACTGAATCCCTGATTCCTCTTCTCTCATTGGTCTCAATCCAATTGTTCACTCAATTTATTTTGTTTACACAAACTGGGAAATAAATTTCAGGTAGCCTTGTAGGCCGCCTTCATTGGCTCTGCGCGCAAGAGATTTTTGTAATCGTCTGATGCAGCGGGCCAATATTTCCACGGTTACCAGCTGCGGAGACGGAAAGTCTATGCCGTCTTTCTGCTGCATGGGTGAGCGGCCTAAACGCCATTCACAAATTGACATCACCCGCTGATACACTATATTCGCCAGATCACCCTTGGGTTTGACCGCGTCTTTGCCGATCGGTTCATTGCGAAACGTTTGAAACAACGCCTGATAGGCCTTCTCCACATCATAATCGATCAATGCCGGGTATTCCCTGTAACAACCGGCAACCACCGCTTCAATATTTTGCAGCACATCCGTATACTCATCTTCGATACTCAAGTTTAGCTCCACATTTGTAAATGTTAATTGATACAAACATAACACAAATTTTGGATCGTCACAATAAGGAGGGGCAGGTACAGCTAGAAGTTACAAATTTTTTCTTCAACTTTATTCTTAAGCCAATCGTTGATTCTTTTACTGTATCCAGGGATTAATCAACTGCACTCCACAAAGCAGAAAATCGGATTGATTACGAGTTACAACAATCAGGTTGTGTTGAAATGCCGTCGCAGCTATCAGCGCATCCATCACGCTCATCGGTTGTCCATTATTTTCCATGCGCGCCGTTAACGAACCCCACAACAACATTGTTTGCGCATCTAACGGAAGAACCCGATCATGAAAACGATCGAGCAGCCCATTATTCCACCAAACCTGCAATTCCGTTTTCCGGTTTGAATCCGGCAAGCGCTCAATACCGCGTTGAATTTCACCAATCGTTACTGCTGAGAGAAATAATCGCTCCTCATCAATACTGGCAACCCACTGCAGAATTTTTTCTTCTGGTTTACGACGGGTAAATTCGGAAAGAACACAGGTATCCAATAAGTAATTCATCAATCCAACCCAATATCCCTGGGCAAACTGCGATCCCGTTCAATGAACAATTCCGAACCAGCCAATGGAGATGTCTGTAAAAAATTTGTAAGGCTGTCATCCGGACGGGTCAAGCGTTCATATTCTTCAAACGGCAATATCACTACTGCGTTTTTACCGCGCCGCGTTACAATTTGAGCCCCTTGCGCCAATGCACGTTCAACCACCTCACTGAATTTGCTTTTTGCATCCTGCAATTGCCAGATATTGTTCATTTTACACCTCCAAAACAGACTAGTCTGACCAGTCTGTTTTGATTATACAACCTTATTTGCCTGGAAAGCAAGCCCTGTTTTTACAAAATTTCCTAGAAAAGTAATGAGTGGGCTATATAGTAACCAGAAATCAGGTTTGCCACGATTTCCTATTTCCTAATCTACTGTCTTCTCTCCCTCAAAATAAATCGGGTTGGAGAGCAGCGCCGGCAGCAGCGGCAGACCGGGCAGGAAGGCGCGCAGCACTTCAACGCGGGCGAATCCGGGAGCGGGCATAATGTATTCCATTTCAAAGTCGCCATTGGTTGGGGCCTTCCATACCACCTGGGCATCCGTGGCGGTGACCACACGCACCACATCCCCGGCCAGCAGGTTGTTTACTGTAAGCCAAAGTTCCTTCGCCTCCGTCCAATGAACAGTATCGCCCATCACCGCATCGTCGCCGGCTGACATTTCCAGGGTGGGGCCGTTGGGGGCAAAGACCAGGTAGGCGTGCCCATTTCTCAGTGCGTCCAGAATATCGCTGGCTCCGGCTGATTGGGCATACACACAGGTGGTTGGGCCGCCCAGGAAAATAAAGGGCGTATCCCGGTGGTAATCACTGCCACCGCAAATGGGCACTTTCTTTCCTGAAACCAGCAGGTTCTGCCACAAACCCAACGCCTTCAGGTTGGATTCGCGCATCGGACCATTCCAGATTTCCAGGCAGTCAAACGGCAGCGTGTTCAGGTCATAGGCAAAGCCGCAGCCTTCTTCGAAGGGATGGTTGATGGTAATCAGCGCACCGCGTTGGCGGGCAGACTCAAAACGGGACAAAGCCTCTTCGAGGGTGTTGGTGGCAAAGCAGCCATCGAAGGGCTTATCCACACCCAGAAAATTGGCGTGCCCCTGATAGTGCGTCCATTCCATACCAGGAATCAGGGTAACACCCTCCACACGCGGGAGCGCCACAGCGGAGATCATCTGATTGTGATCGGTAATGGCCACAAAATTCAGCCCACTGCGTTTGGCTTTCCAGGCCAGTTCCTCGGCAGTATGCACCCCATCCGACGCCAGGGTATGCGCGTGCAGATCACCCTTCAGCCAGCCCGGCTGTTTGTAGATCAGGCCGACCCTATAGGATACCTCGACGCCATCGGGTTCTACTTTGTAGGCTCCCACCAGAATCTGCCAGGTGCCGGGGACAATCCGGCAAGGCTTATACCCGGGCGTGGCATCCGTCTCACTGACAAAAAACTCACTTTTATCCGAACCGGACGCCCCAACCTGCTCACCATCCGGACCGATCAACCCGATATCGATGATATTGACCTCCTCCCGGGAATGAAAAATCAGCCCGAGCTGTTCATCATCATCCATTCGATACCGTTCATACGTATAAGAAATATAGATCAACTCCACATGTTCTTCCACCGTGAACGGAATTGTAAAATAGGTTCCCTGTTTTTCAGGGGGAATGTGTTCCTCAAAAATATAACCGGCTTTACCTGGAAGCTGCATATCACTCCTATGCGGGAATTGGTCCCAAAACCTCTGCTAAAAAGCGGCGAATCTGAATATCCCAGAAAAGCCAATCGTGCTTGCCGTCCGCCTCATGATAATTAATATCCACACCCAATGACTGGCACAATTTATGGTAATACACATTCAAAGGGTACAGATCTTCCTGACGCCCGCAGGCCATATAAAGTTTTGGAAGCGCCGCGGAATTTTGGGCGGCATTTTTCAGCCAGAGTTCCGGGTCGTGTGCGCTGCCAGCCAATTTACTCAGATCGCCAAAGAGCAAAGCAAATTCGGCGTGGCGCTTATCATCCGGGATATCGGTCAGGATACGCATAGAAAGCACCCCGGACAAACTAGCGGCGGCATGGTACAACTCGGGATGCAGGAAGGCGGCCTTAAAAGCACCATAGCCGCCCATCGAGATACCGGCAATCAGGGTATCTTCGCGCCGCGGCAGCAGGCCAAATACATCCGCAAGATAGCGCGGCAGTTCTTCGGTAATATAGGCAAAATAAGCCTGTCCATTGGGCTGATCAACATAGAAACTGCGCCCCACCGAAGGCATCACCACCACCAGCCCGTAGGCGTTGGCGTAGGTTTCGATAGAAGAGTAGCGCTGCCAGGCCGAAGCGTCGTCGCTCAGGCCGTGCAGCAGATACAATACTTTGCGCTCACGCACAGGCACCCCATTCATCCGGCCCGGATCGGGCAGGATGATATTCAGCGGGAGGTTAACTTTCACCGTCACAGGAACATGGTCCAGGTGAATCAATGCCATAATCTGACTCCTCTCTATTCAACCGCAGGAATTGCGGGGGCGGCTTCATCTATTCCAAAATTGACCAGGAACGAGAACCCAAAGCTGATAACCATCAAAACCAGTGGGAAAACCGTCAGCAAAAAGCGGGAAGCATTGGCCGGGTCCGTTCCGGGGTTCAAACCGCTTTCAAAACCAAAGATCACAAAAATCAGATAGAAGGCTAAACTGGTGAACAGCCCATTCAGACGGTTCATGAAACCTAAGGCATTGGAGATGATCCCCTCGCGGCGCAGATTATGCTTGCGGGTATCCTCATCCATAATCCTGGCCCCGATCAGATCCATGGTGGTGATCACGCCGGCAAAGCCAAACCCAACCAGGGCGCTGCCGACGGCGGCCGTGACCAGGGAGTTGGCAAAGTACAGCGGAATAAAGGCGACTGCCAGGGTTGCCAGAGCGGCGCGCCAGACCGGGATTAACGAATATTTGCGCACCCAAAACGCCCAGACGGAAACACAGGCGATCGCAATGATCAACACTGAGGCAAACAAAATGGTTGACTGACCATCGGGAATTTGCAGCGTATATTTGACGAAAAATGGGAGGGAGGCCAATACGAGCGACATCGCCGCGCTATAAAAGGCATTGGTGAAACCTGCCAGCCAGAACTTGCGATTGGCGGCCAGGTTTTTAAGGCTGTCCCAGAATTTGGGTTTTTCCTCTTCATCACGAATCTCAACTTCTCTTGAGGTAAAGGCCATATACAGGATGACACCACCACCGAGTAAACCGTAGAGAATGGCCGTCCAGGCGTAGCCGATGGCGCCGGTCACCAGCGGGGTGAGCGCGATGCTGATGATCATGGCGACGAGTTGAAAAGCCTGGCGCATGGCGTTGGTTTTGGCGCGGCTGGCATCGGTGCGGAAGAGTTCCGGGAAGAGCGCGCCGTAATTGGCATTGATGACCGAGTCGAGCGTACCGGTGAGAATATAAAACAACATGGCGTAGGCAAACAAGGTATTCCCCGCCAGAAAAGCCGGGGTGCTGTAAAACGCAATAAAACACAGAATCAGCAGCGGGGTACCAATTACCAGCCACGGACGTCTGCGTCCCCAGCGGGAACGGGTACGGTCCGATAAAAAGCCATACACCGGGTTATCGATGGCATCGATAAAGGTATAGACAAACAGAATGATGGATAGCTGAACGGTGGTCAGCCCGAGACGGTCCACATAGTAGATGGCGGCATAGGTCTTGAACATATTGATCGGGATGGATGTACCAAACATACCGACGGCGTAATTGAACGACTTGAACCTGGGTTCCTTCATGTTTTGATATCCTCCATGGGTAGTGAAAAAAAAGGTACTTACAATCAAGGAATTACGTAAATTCGTACGTTCATTATATATCAGCCTGGCGATTCAGCCTTGCAAAAACTGGTCATTTAATTAGACCTTAACAAGAAAATAACAATGCGGGATGGGGAAGAAAAGTGATACGGGGAGAATAGGTGGGTCTGGTTAAGGGTGAAAATGGTGATTTCCTATACGGACCCACCCTTGTCTCATACGATCCAGGTGGGAAAGGTGTGAAAAAAATAGTTTCCATCACTTGATACTGATTCGGGTTAAAATTGAGGATGCAATTATTCCCTGGAAAGGATTTCCCGTATGCCTCAAAAAATTCATCTGATCTTTAAAACACATCTGGATGTTGGCTTTACCAATTACGCCGCAGCCGTCGTGCAGAATTACTTTACCAACTATATTCCAGCGGCGATGCGGGTGGCCAGGGAACTGCGTGAATCCGGACGGCCGGAGCGCTTCATCTGGACGACCGGCTCCTGGCTGATCTGGAAATTCCTGGAAGAGGCTGCTCCCGAGCCGCGCAAGCAGATGGAAGAAGCGATTGTGGCCGGGGATCTTGCCTGGCATGCGCTGCCCTTCACCACGCATACGGAGCTAATGGATGCCGATCTTTTCCGCCGCGGATTGTCGCTTTCGCAGCAGCTCGACCGGCGCTTTGGCAAACGCACCATCGCCGCCAAGCTGACGGATGTGCCCGGGCATACACGCGGGATCGTGCCGCTGCTGGCCGAAGCCGGCGTCCAGTTTTTGCACCTGGGCGTGAATGGATCCTCTACCCTGCCGCAGCTGCCGCCCCTCTTCCGCTGGCAGGACATCAGCGACAGCGGAGCGGAAATTATGGTGATGTTGGAATCCGGTTACGGCAGCACATTTACGGTAGCGGGCATTGACGATTCGCTGGCCTTCAGCCACACCTCGGACAACCTCGGCCCGCAAACCAGCGAGCAGGTTGTGCAAGCCTACCAGGAAGCGCAAAACGCGCATCCTGACGCGCAGGTGTTTGCCTCCACGCTGGATGCCTTCGCCGCTGCGCTAGCGCCGGTGCGCGCATCACTGCCGGTGGTGACCCAGGAAATTGGCGACACGTGGATCCACGGCGTAGGCAGTGACCCGATCAAGGTGAGCCAGCTGCGCGAGCTGCTGCGGCTGCGGACGACATGGCTGCAAGAGAATCCCAGACTGAGCGATGACCCGCAGTATCAGCGCTTCGAGCAAAAACTGCTGATGGTCGCTGAGCACACCTGGGGCATGGATGAGAAAACCTTCCTGGCCGACCATGAAAACTACAGTAAAGCGGCTTTCAACACCGCCAGGAACCGGGAGAACTTCCGTACCTTTGAAGCCTCGTGGAAGGAAAAGCGGGCTTACATTCAGGCCGCGGTGGATGCCCTGGGAGTTTCCCAAATGGCACATACTGCCCATGAGCGCCTGGCCGCCATCCGCCCTGCCCAGCCGGATTTGAGCACATGGCAGTCAGCCGAACCTGGCGATCTGACGCTGACCAGCGCGCATTTCAGCGTACAATTTGACCCGCGCTGCGCAGCGCTGGTTTCTTTGGTCTCCCTGCCTGATCAGCGGGAGTGGGCTGATCAGGAGCACTCATTGGGCCGGCTGCGTTACCAGACTTTCTCCGCTGCGGATTACGAGCGCTTCTTCCGGCAGTACATCCTCCCGGAAGAGCAGCACAATGACTGGAGCCGTGAGGACTTCACCAAACCGGGTCTGGAGAACAGTAACGCCCTCAGCCGGTTGTGGCAGCCGCAGGTGACGGCGCAGTACCGGCGGCAGTCGGATGCGGATATACAGGTACTTTTTCATCTAAGAGGTGAAGCGGAAAGCGTGGAAAACGGAAGCCGTGTGGCTGCAATTCCAGCCGCTGGTTTCCCCGCAAGCCCGGTGGACTATGGAGAAACTGGGAAGGTCTATCTCCCCATTGGATGTGGCGGCGAAGGGTGGACGCCATCTGCACGCGGTTGGCAGCCAGGTAAGCTGCGACGACAAGGTGGCCGGATTGCGCATCCTGCCGTTGGACAGCCCGCTGGCGGCTCCGGGGGAACCCAGCCTGTTAAACTTTAGCGGTGTACAACCGGATTTGAGGGGTGGGATGCACTTTAACCTGTACAACAACGTGTGGGGCACCAACTTCCCGATGTGGTTTGAGGAAGAGTGCCGCTTCCGGTTTGGATTGGTAGTACATTCTGGTGTGGAGCCTGCGTGACCTCACAATCGCTGGTTATGCGGCGGGACTACGCTTGAAGAGCAGGGAGCATTCATTTTTCGATAAAAAAATTCAATCGAAACAAATATCTTTTGAAGCGAAAAACCGGTATATACGAAAATAATTATGGTTGTACCGGCATATATGGTTGTTAAAGTGCTGTATTTGTTTCAAAAAACAAATATTTGTTTTTCAGGTTCGAACTGTCTTTTTTTGTAGATCATGAAGGATGGACGCATTCCACCCCGATGAAGTTTGCGACAGTTCTATTTTAGAATAATTGTTCTAATTTGTCAATAGGGAAAAAGTTTTACAGAGAAATTGTGGTTGCGGTTTGCCTGACCCAGCGCTGGTGCCGGTTATACCAGAGCGGTGAGGATTGCCCGAGTCTGGCTATTTGTCTGGGGTGAGCAAGCGGCAAGACTTTTATTTCTCTGCCACCTATTTGCACGCTGTGCAGCTGCCCGTAGGCGTGTTCCTCCATTCCAAAATCGGAGAGCATTTTCCAGCGGTTGTCAAAAAAGCGCAGAAACCATTGAATGGATATGGTGATAACACAAATCAATTACTTATTCGGAAGTATCTTGATTTAGATATACTTCTCCATCCTGATATCCTGCCACATTCTCCCCTGCCAGTAGGTGAAGTCGTTTATTCTGGCGATTTCGACATAGCCCAACTTGAGATACAACTTGATGGCGTTGGTGTTGAATTCAAATACGCCAAGTTCTATGCGTGTGAGTCCCTGCGATTTGATCTGTTCTTCGAGATATTGCATGGCTTGATAGCCGATGCCTTTGCCACGCCCGGCGGCTTCGCCGATGGAGATGCCGATCCAGACTGTGCCCGGTTCTTTTTTGATCAGGTGAATGGGATCAACCTGGTAGTTGATTTCGCCGATTAGTTGTCCATCCAGGTAGATGAGGTAGATTTGATCATAGCGAAGGCGCTGCACCAGGTGTTCTATTGTGACAGGCTGACGTTTATCAAGATCGGCTTGATTGCGGTTGGGGCGGGTCTTTGGAATGAGGTCAGGGTCATTTTCCCAGCGGGTGAAGGCTGCGGCAATTTCGGAGGTGGGTTGGATTAGTTTGGTGTATTGGATGTTCAAGGTTTTCTCTTTTCTGTGGAAATGTGAGATGGGGGTGGGTCTAAACAGGAGAAACGCACTTCCTTGGCGTACCGCCGGATTGTTTGCCGGAATTGTTTGCCAGAGGTGAAGGTTGCCGGGCTAGAAAGTGCATCTCTCCTACTGGCGACTCTATCAGGAGAAACGCGGGTTGGCAAATGGGGTGGGTCTGATCAGGAGAAACTCACTTTTTCGGCTTACCGCCGGTTTGTTTGTCGGCAGCGTTTGCCAGACGAGAAAGTTGTTAGGCGTGAAAGTGCATCTCTCCTACTCTTCCAGATATTTCCGTATCTCTTCGGGCAGGTTGCGGGATAGTAAATCTTCATATATGAAAGTACGATAGGCGGCGGCGCTGCCGAAAATATCGATGACAAATTGCGGGTCGTAGAGTGTGCCCTGGCGCTCACCGATAAATTCAAGGTAGTTGGAGTAGGGCCAATCGGCCGGGCCGGTGACGTATCCATGGATGACGGGGTTGCCGTGAATGTAGCGGCAGAGGTGCAGCAGGTGGGCGGTGGTTTGGACGGTTTTAACGCGGTAGGCGCTCTGGAATAATGTGTCGGAATGTTGGTAGAGTTTGTTGTAGGCTTTGGTGTAGCTGTTGAAAACACGTTGGGGCAGCAATCCGGCTGGATGTTCGTCATCCTGACGAATGAGGAAATGGAAATGGGAGGGCATGAGGCAGTAGGCAATGAGGGTCAGGTTGAACTGGCTGCTGTAGTGTTTGATTTTACGCAGGACGAACAGGTAATTTTCGGGTTCCTGGAAGATGGGTTTTTGATGGGCGCCGCGATTGTAGATGTGGTAGTACTGGCCGGAGATGTAGTCTGGGCGTGGGACGGGCATGGGTGGCCTTTCGGGAAGGTGTGGGGGGTGGGCTAATCAGGAGAAACGGGATTTGGGAAACGGGGAACTTGCAAACAGGAGAAACGCACTTTGGCAAACGGGGCGGGTCTGATCAGGAGAAACGGGATTTGGCAAACCGGGCGGGTCTGATCAGGAGAAACGCACTTTTTCGGCTTACCGCCGGATTGTTTGCAGGCAGGGCTTGCCAGAAGGAAAGGTTGTTAGGCGTGAAAGTGCATCTCTCCTACTGGCGATTCTAACAGGAGAAACGCACTTCCTTGGCTTACCGCCGGATTGTTTGCCGGCAGCGTTTGCCAGAGGGGAAAGTTGCCGGGCTAGAAAGTGCATCTCTCCTATTTGGTGAATTCAACTTCCCATTCGGGGCCGAAATCCAGGTGGTAGTGGTCGCTGAAACTGCCCTGGCTGATGGCGACGGAGACTTTCATGAGTTCGTTGTTGTAGATGATGACTTCGCCTTTTTGGGCATAGCCAAAGGATTTGTGAAAGAGAACTTTTTCTGAAAAGACGACCTGGCCAGCGCGGCGAATGGTCAGGTTCAGGTGATCGCCGTAGACGAAGCCCGCCCGGGTAAACAGGGAGAGGGGAATGTTGGTCCACAGGTTGCCAAAGTTCGGATCACCAATTTCGAAAATCCCTTTGATTTTGCTGTTCTCTACGATTGGTTCTTGAATAGGGAGGGTGACAATCTCGTCCACAGAGTAGGCGGGGCCGACCTGTTCGTAGGTGATGATTCCACTCGCCAGTTTCGCGGCGCAGTAGCCAAAAAGGTCCCTGCCATGAAATACACTGACTTCTTCGGTATTTTTTCCTCTTAAGCGGTTGACTGCCTGATCGATTTCCCTGATCTCGGTAATACCGACCCAATGCACAAGATGGGTGAGGGTGCCGTTATCCGGGGTGACGACGTAGTAGCCGTCTGCTGTTTTTGCGATACAAGCCTTGCGGGGTGTGCCGACGCCGGGATCGACGACTGAGACAAAGATGGTTCCTTCAGGCCAGAAGGACATGGATTGGAACAAGCGGTAGGATGCGCTCCAGATATCATATTGGGGGATCTCGTGGGTACCGTCGAAAATTTCCAGTTGGCGATCGACACTCTTAACCACACCATACATGGCGCAGACGGCGCCTTCCTTGTAGGTAAAATCGGTTTGAAATACTAATATTGGTTTCATTTTTTGTGTTTCTCCTAAATGAACGGATTGTAAAAACGGCTGTGGTTGACGAAAGCCGATACCAAAATGGTGCCGATGAAGATCAGCGCCGAAATTGCAAGCGCCGTGTAATCCTGTTTTGTCAGTTTTTTGGAGGTGTACCAGGTGCGCCTTTTGCTCTTGGCAAAACCGCGCAAATCCATGGCGTTGCTGATGAGTTCAATTCTGTCGAGGGAAGAAAATATGAGGGGGATGACGATCAGCAGGGCATTTTTAAAGCGGTCGGAAAATTTTGCCTTGTGAGACAGATCCAATCCGCGGGCCTGCTGGGCCAGGCTGATATCACGATAATCGCGCTGAACATCCGGGAAGTAGCGCAGGGTCAGCGCGACGGCAAAAGCAGCCTTGTAGTTCACCCCAATCCCGTTCAGGGAGGAGGCGAATTCGCTGGGGTTGGTGGTAAGCAGAAAGATGATTCCGAAGGGAATGACCGACGCATATTTGAAGAACTTGGTAACCTGGTAGAAAATCTGCTCCCAGGTCAGGCTGAGCCCGGCATACAGGCCGGTGATCTCGTGGCGCGTGCCGTAAATCGTTACGCCCTGTTCCGGGGAGAAGAAAAAGGAAATGACGGCATTGGTGACCAGGAAGATGAGGACATAGATGACCATCAGGCGAATCTGAGAAAACTTGATGCGCGAAAGCCTGAGGACGACGAGGGAAAAAACCATCACCGCCAGGATGACGCGAATATCATAAGAGAACATGACGGCAAAGGTCAGCAGTAAAAAGCAGACCAGTTTTGTGAGACCGGAAAGCCTGTGGATGGGGGTATCCAGGGAGTTGTACGAAAAAAGCCTGGTCTTCATGTTCATCGGTTTTTCAACCCCCTTTCGTAATCAATAAACCCCTGCACAAAATGGGTGCCATCCGGGATGCCGGCCATGTGGGCCAGGTTGAAGAGTGAAGTTTCCTTCAAGTTCGCCTCCGCGATGACCCCGGGATCTGTCAGGACGACGGATGCTGCGGTATCGGCTATTTTTCTGCCGCCAGCCAGTACAATGGCGCGGGGGGTATATTCGAGCATCAGGTGCATGTCGTGGGTGATGAGGATAATGGTTACACCGAGTTTGTTGATTTCCACCAGAAACTCCATGATCTCGGTGTAGTGACGAAAATCCTGGCCGGCTGTGGGTTCGTCCAGAATGAGAATTTTGGGATTGAGCACCAGGATAGCCGCAATGGTCACGCGTTTTTTCTGGCCGTAGCTTAACGCAGAGATAGGCCACTGCCTGAACGGGGTTAGCCCACAGACCTTGAGCACTTTTTCCACGCGTTCGGAAATTTGATCCTCAGGGATATTTCTCAGGCGCAGTCCCAGGGCCACCTCGTCATAGATCATGGGTTTGGAGATCATCTGATTGGGGTTTTGCATGACTAACCCGATGATTTCCGCGCGTTCCTTGATGGTTTTGTCTTTGATATCCACGCCTTGATAGTAAATGGTCCCACGGTCTTCTTTTTCAAATCCGCAGAGCAATTTAGACAGGGTGGACTTGCCCGCGCCATTTTTACCAACGATGGAAATCATCTCCGCCTCACGGATGTCAAAGCTGATATCATCCAAGATTTGACGAACACCATCGTAGGAAAAGGATACATTTTCCAACTTCAGAATGGATGGGTTGCTATTCTGCTGGTCCCGACCCAGGATGGCGTTATGCCAGATATTCAACGCATCCCTGGAAAATTCCGGATTCAGGGTGGTGATATGCCCCGGCAGCATTTCACTGGTCACCTTAACACCGGCGTACTTCAACGCTGTAACATACAGGGGTTCGCGAATACCGTTATCCGTCAGGACTGTAGAAGAGACCAGTTCATGGGCGTTCATATCCGCAATGATTCTACCCTCATTGAGGACAATGACCCTGTCTATGCTTCTGTGAAGGACGTCTTCCAAACGATGTTCGATAATGACAATTGTCTTATTTGAATTCCCATGAATATCGTCAATAATCTCGATGGCCGTCTTACCTGTAGCGGGGTCCAGATTGGCAAGCGGCTCGTCAAAGAGCAGGATATCGACATCATCGATCAGGACGCCGGCGAGCGAGGTGCGTTGTTTCTGCCCGCCAGACAGCTCAAAGGGGGAAGAAGTGAGCCAGTTTTGCATATCCACCATCTGAGCCACTTTATTAACGCGCGCGTGCATCTCGGTATGGGGAATATTGTCATTCTCCAGCGCAAAAGCGATATCCTCACCGGCGGTCAGCCCGACAAATTGCCCGTCAGAATCCTGTAAGACCGTGCCGATCATCTTTGACAGGTTGAAAATATTCTGTTCTTTTGTTTCCAGGCCGTTTATTTTCAGGCTGCCCTTGATTTCGCCTTTGTATGAAAATGGAATCAAACCGTTCAGGCAATGTCCGAGGGTGCTTTTGCCGCTGCCGCTGGGCCCGACGATCAATATTTTTTCGCCGGGGTATATCTTCAGGTTGATATCATACAGTGTGGGTTCGGCCTGACTGTAATATTGAAAAGAAAAATTTTGAAATTCTATGATGGCTTGTTTATGCATTAATTACCAAATCCGTTCAATAACAATAGAATGACCCGGCGCTTTGCCGGCGGCCTTGCTGGTGAGGGGTTAAATCCGGTGGATATTTCAGTACAGCCCTTGCATTGGTTGATGGTTTTCCGGTTGAGTGCGTTTTTCAAATCCCAGGCTGTTTAGTAAACAGCCTGGGATTTTTATAAAGCGATTGAATGGGAAACAGCGCTTCTACTGTTTGCTCAGGCTGCCTTTCTTGGTGCGTGTCGCGGCATAAGCGATCAGAAGCAGGGTGCCAATGACACCCGCGCTGACGGAATTCATAATGGCGGCGGTGATTCCCTGGGTGAAGACCAGGTTGGCGGGTTCCTGATAGATGAGGATATCCAGTACCGGGGCTACAATTACCCAGGCGATGATATTGCCGATAATCTGGATCACATTGAAGGTGAGGATGTCTTTGGCTTTGAATTCGCCTTCTTCCACTTTGGTACGCTTGTAGCTGAAACCAAAGACCAACCCGGAAATACCGCTGGCAATGACCCAACTCCACCAGGGAGAGCCATACTGGATGGCGTCGCTCAGGGCGTGTCCAATGAATGCGATCAAAGCGCCGGCTATAGGCCCAAACAGGGCGGCGAAGAAAGCGCTTAAACCATAGGCTGTCTGGAAGCTCGTCTCAGGGATTGGTGAAGGCACTTTGACATACATGAACAATAATGTGAAGATTGCGGCTCCCAGCCCGGTGGCAACAATGGTTCTTGTAGTGACTTTGAATAAATCTTTCATTTCTTCTCCTTTATGAATCAAATGATTATTGAGATTACCTATTTGCATCATTTTAGCTTTTCAGCCAGGTCAAAAAAGTTTTGTTGATTAAAGCGGGTACCTCCTCCCTGAAAAAACTATTGAAATCGAACTGATTGACAATTACTCCATCGTTCCAAGTTTAACCAGCATCATAAACCAGGCCGGCTTTGGTAACCAACCCGATTGTTTAAAATTTGCGCCAATCCTTTAAATTTCTGTTTTTGAAGGCAATTATAGATGAATTGTACAATCAAAGAGGAATCTAACGCAAGTCAGAAAACGTGGAAAAAGAGAGCTGTGGGTGATTCATTTCCACCACAGCAGACCCGCCCTTACCGTATTGTGTTATGTGAACTTATTACCGAATTAATTTCTTACCCCCAATTAATTTCACAAGAAGCAAGAGGCAGGCGTATCTTTTCCTGTTCAAATTTCGTCATTAATATCAAATACACTTTTCGGAGGGTCAAATGAAAATAAAAAAAATTCAAAGCCACAATTTATCGATCTTTGGGTGGGGCGCTTTGTTTGTTTGGTGGAGTGTAGTTGTAATGATCGACCCGATCACACTGGGGATGGGCGCCCTGGGAACCGGGCTGATTATGGTGTGTATCAACACCGCCAGGGTATTGAAAGGCATTAAGCCGGTTAACTCCACCACGGACATCGGCATCACCTTGATATTGTGGGGCGCGCTGGACCAGGTTCGGCTGATGTTGGGTATGCCCGCCGGGTTATCATTTGGGCTGATACTGTTGGTGGTTGGGCTGAACATCTGGCTGACGCCGCTGCTACACCGTTCAAATCCGGAACAGCCAGGGTAATGCGCCAGTTGTATAATTATGTAAGAGGCTCAACAGTGGTTGATGACGAACATAACTTCCTGAAAATCTATGCGGATTTTCGTTCGCGGATTCTGCGCTTCCTGGCGGGCTTAGTGGGCGAGTTTGAGGCCGAGGACCTGACACAGGAAGTTTTTATTCGGGTCAGCCAGGCTCTTCCCACCTTCCGGTACGAGTCGCGCCTCTCGACCTGGATTTATCGCATCGCAACCAACGCTGCTTTCGACCGGCTGCGCCAACCCACTTACCGGCGTGCGGCACTGGTCGCCCTGCCAGATGATCCGGACTCGGGCGAGCAGGTGTTGGATCAGGATATCTGGACCGGTGAACCACCCCAATCGGTCGAGCAGCGCCTTCATCGCAAACAACGCTTTGAGTGTTATTGTGATTTTATCGAAAAGCTGCCTGAGAATTACAGGCTGGTCGTAGCCCTCAGCCAACTGGAAGACTTTACTGCCAAAGAAATGGCCGATATTCTGGGCCTGAGTGTGGATGTAGTCAAAATCCGGCTGCATCGGGGCCGGGCCAGACTGCTGGAAGAGATCAAAACCCATTGCAAACCCGAGGATTGGCTGTAAAAAGAGCGATACTGATTGAATCATACAACGAGGCAAAAGAAGATAAAAAGCTAATTCGAGATGGGGATTTTTGCCAAGGGTGTCTATTTTCCATGGATGTAAGCGCGAAATACAACCTTGAAGGGATCAAAATATTGCCCCGCGAGTGGGTGATTGGGCTGGCAGACACATGCAAAACCTACAAAATCCATATAGGTACTATCGGGTGGTGATATTATGATTCTGATATGATACAGCAGAAAGGAGGTTGCAGATTTGGAACCGTTAAAGCAATTAAATTTGGCAATGAGCTATATTGAAGACAATCTGGCAGGAGAAATTGACTTTGAACAAATATCCAGGCTGGCCGGATGTTCGGAATATCATTTCAGGCGCATGTTTTCATTTCTCAGCGGGCTACCGCTTGGTGAATATATTCGCCGCAGGCGTTTGGCGCAGGCTGCTCTGGAATTGCAAAACAGTGATATTAAAGTAATTGATCTGGCGATACAGTATGGGTATGATTCGCCGGATTCTTTTTCAAGAGCATTTCATGGGTTGCATGGCGTCACACCAACTGAAGCAAGAAAAAGAGGTACGGCCCTTAAAGCCGTTCCACCAATGACTTTCCAATTAACCATTCAAGGAGGTTTTGAAATGGATTATCGAATCGTGGAAAAAGAAGCATTTAGTATTGTTGGGATTAAGAAAAGTGTTTCGTTACTCTATAATGGAGTCAACCCGGAGATTGCTGCGATGTGGGCAAGCCTTACGGAAGCGGATATCAGAACGTTAAAACAGTTATCCAGCGTGGAACCATTGGGGCTTATAAGCGCCTCTGTGAATTTCACGGAAGGCAGAGAAGAAGGCGGAAAACTGGACCAATATATTGGCGTGGCAACCAAAGCAACGCATTCCGGTGAATGGGAAGTGCTTGCTGTACCGGCAACTACCTGGGCGGTGTTTACTGCGATTGGCTCTTTCCCGGAAACACTGCAAAATATTTGGGGAAGAATCTATTCCGAATGGTTTGCTACATCAGGATATGAGCTTGCCCAGGGACCGGAAATTCTTTGGAATGAGAGTAAAGACACTACCCTGCCAAATTATCGCAGTGAAATATGGATTCCGGTTGTAAAAAAGTAAGGTGATGATTTTTCTATTGTATTAAATAAAATTGAAAAGCCCACTCCGAATTAGAGTGGGCTTTGGCATAAACTGATGTTTGTGTATTGCGCCTGCTATTATTTCAATAACAATGGCAGGAAAATTGTGTATGATGTTTCCTCACCGGCGACAAAACCACCGTAGCCGCTGGCACTCCACAACCCACCTACATTGCGCGCCTGAACGATTACCCAGTACTGGCGTCCTTCTACCAGTCCCAGGCTGCTTTTCATTAAAGTTGTGCTGGTTGTTGAGGTCCAGTTTACTATGTCGGCAGCGCCGGGTGCTGACCCAATGGCGTAGCGATATCCGGTAATTTCCGAATCCGGATCGTTTGTATGCCATGTGGCTTCAACGCTTGAAGGGACGCCTGTAATGCCTGAAGCCCAAACACGGGGAGCCGGGGGTGGCGTCTGGTCGGTGATTGTTCCACCGTAACCAACAGTGAATCCGAAAAGTGTATCAATAGGGACTGTCATTCCATCTGCACCTTTCGCATCCCCAACACTGACCGTATAGGTTCCCACCGGTACCAGGGATGTGATATCAAAAGTAGCCTGCCAAACAAATTCGGTAAGCCACTGTGCATTATCGGAAACGATATAAGAAGTGAACGGTGAAACAGTGCCAAACGTGACCGTTGGATTAATTGACTGATCCATCGGTGCGCTGAAGGTGAATTCAAAAGTCACTTGCTCGATACCTACCGGGCTCGGTGTGATGACTGCATTTGAAAGATATGCCGGCGCGGTGGGTTCTGGGGAGGTTAAGAATGGTTGATAAAACACCACACCCGGATTTGCATCGTCAAAATAATCGAAAATAAGCTGGTTTATGTGCACCGGATTGGTTGTACCCCAATAGTTATTGGTGGCAGTAATATCGCTAGCGCTGCTTACCCGACGCACAAATACATAACTAAGCGTATTATTTACCCAGTTATTGTTTTGGTAGACACCCATCGGTCCTGCCAAACCATAATCACCCGTGCAATTAAAACATATCAACGAGTTACTATTGTTGTAAACGAATGTGTTTCTGGTCACTGTTGGCGCGGCTTGGTCGTGGGCATAAATCACCGCACAAGACTCATCACAAGATCCTACGTCGAAATTATGGTAAGCGAACAAGTTGTGATTTATCGTTGGGCTGGCAGTATCCAGCCAGATGCCATTACCCGAGTGATCAGGGCCATTTTTTCCCAGGAAAATATTATCCTGAATCAAAATATCTCCAGTGGAACTCGTCACTGTTTCGAGAAACAATCCAGCGCCATTTCCTGAGATATGGTTGGCGGTAATCTCCACAGGTGAGTTGTCAATAGCAAAGTAAAAGCTATAGCTGCCATTATCGATAAATTTGCTGCCGGTAACAATGGTGTTGGCAGCCTGCTGGTACATCGCGAAACCTGCACCTTCATTTTCCAGAAAAAGCGAATCACGCACCACCAAAGTGCCGCTGCGGGAATTTAACCATGCTCTCCGCCATAATGCGCTTTTGGGGAAGGAAGTCTCTCCTTCGTTATTGCCTTTATTCCGAAAGAATGTAACATTGGAAATATACGGCATGGCGACCATCAATGCGACCCCTTCACCATACTCAATGCGGGCATTGCGAATTATGGAGCCAGACAGATATTCGTTATCCAGATCCAGGGTCGCATCAACCGCCGTCTCCGCGAATTTAATCAGTTTCCAGCTACCCGGCAATGGATTCTGTTGATCTGAAGTGAAGATAATTTCTTCTCCGCCCAGAGCATCGGCAATTAACGTTCCACTTATTAGCAGGGATTTACCAGCCGCGAACCTGACAACGGTACCTGGAGCGATGGTCAGGGTTATACCCTCGCCTACCAATATATTGTCGATCACATGGTAAGTCTTATCATTTGTCCAGGTAGTATTGCTGCCTATCGGGCCGCCTACATCCATTGTGCCGCTTTGGGTATTGATATCCAAAGGTAATACCACCTGAAAACCACCATCTGCCACGATGGTGAGCAAAAACTGCATCGTGTACGCGTATGGAGCAGTATCCGACACTGAAAAAACAAATGCTGCCGGATTCTGCTGCACAGCATAGGCATTAATAGTATCAAAAGCGGCGGTATTGTTGTCAATAGTAACATACGGATCCACACTGCTCAGTGTAGCGCTAACATTGGTAGCTGTGCCCCAATTATTCCGCAATGTAACCATCAGGTTAACAGCGCTCCCGGGGGCTGTCGTACCAGCGGTTATACCATTTACAGTGTAGCCGGAAATGCTCAACTCCGGTTGAGCCGGCATCGTTACCGCCTGCCCGGCATTGATCCGGCCGCTACCCAGGCTCCCAGCATAATCGGGATTCAGTCCTTCAATGGAATCGGTGGTGTGAATTATGTGAGCTCGCACCTGATTGGGCAGCCAATCCTGATGCTGGCTGCGCAGCAGACCAGCCAACCCCGCAACAAACGGCGCAGCCATGGAAGTACCGGATGCTGAACCATAGCTTCCGCCATTGAATGTTGTACTTATCAATTCTCCCGGCGCGGAAACATCCACCCAGGTTCCAAAATTAGATGTGTCGACTTTTTTATCCAAACTGGTAGTACCGGCCACAGCTAAAACATAATCATCATACGCGGCGGGATAAAACGCATTGCTGCTGGTATCATTACCCGCCCCACCTACGACAACAGCTGTCTGTGAAGCGGCGGCGATGGCCGCTTTGAGCGTGGCCGAGTCACTGTAACCACCCAGGCTCAGGTTGATCACATCCGCTCCCTTTTGCGCGGCATACAACACTCCGGAGGCAATATCCGAATAGTTGGCTACTCCACCGGATTGAACAACTTTGATAATCATCAACTTGCAATCCCAGCATACACCCGCCACACCCACACCGTTGTTGGTTGATGCTGCGATTACACCAGCGACCTGAGTTCCATGGCCGGTATTATCGCTCAAATCGGCATCATTATCTACGAAATTCCAACCCTGGATATCGTCTATATATCCGTTGTTGTCATCATCCAAACCGTTACTAATGATTTCGCCCGGGTTTGTCCAATACTGACTCGCCAAATCTGCATGGCTGGCATCGCTGCCCGAATCAACGACAGCGATCACCACATCTTCTGAGCCTGTAACCACATCCCAGGCGGCCGGCGCATTGATCTGCGTCAGCCCCCACTGCTCCGAGAAATGCAGATCATCCGGAATGGCGATGATTTCTGCCAGATAATCCGGTTCGGCAAATGCCACTACCGGATTAGCACTCAGTTCCCGCACAGCATGGAAAACATCGACACTTGGCGCTAATTGCAAACGGTAAATATTGCTGATATCCAAAACGGTATTCGCAGAGGAAACTGATAAAGATCTTTCCGATTCCTGAAAGACCGGCTCGATGCCCTGCACACCCAGACCTGAGAACAGACTTGCGAGCGAATTATCGCCAATCTGAAGATCTTGCCGGTTCATTTGTAATTTGGCTTCAGGTTTGAGGGCAATCAGCACTACTCCAGGGGCGATTTCCGGATGTTGATTGTCGATATTCTTTCCCGAATCTATCGAAGCGGATTTCAGTGCATCATCAGCCAGGCTCTGCCCGATCTCTGCCTGCACGCGTGGAATTGGCTGCAATGTTGCCAAAAAGACCGCCAACATACTTAATGAAACAACCAATTTGAACAACCCATTGGACTTATTCATATGATATCTCCTGAAAATTAACCACCAAATATATTAAAATAGGAGGTTCAGTCAATCTACTATTCTATTTTTTATGATCTTTTGGAAATTATTCATTTAGAGTTCTGCATGGTTATCCACCTTTACAGAACAATTGCAATATGATCAGTATAGCACTGATTGAGTATCCAGGATCAATCTATTAGATAATTATCTTAACAAAAAAGATAGGTTAACCCTCTGAAAAGGGTTTTCCTGACAAATAAGATAAAACAAATTCAATAAGCCAAATTATCACAGTGAAATATGGATTCCGATTGTAAAAAAGTAAGGTTAGAGATTGCCCAGCACCCTATTCAGATGCCTGGGCAATCTTTATGATTTGTTTAGCGATATCCTCAGGCGAAAGGATGAAATCAATAAAACCGCTTTCAATGGCAGTTTCTGGCATATCCGGCTCTTTGGCCGTATCAAGCTTTTGCGCGATGGTAGTGCCCCCGACTTCTTTAATATCCTGCAGCGCTTCTGAGCCATCACCATCAAATCCGGAGACGATGACAGCGATCAGTTTGCCATCCCAATTCTCCGCCATCGATTGCAAGAATACTGTAATGACATTGGGCCATCCTCTCGGTTTGGAGATCGGCTTCAGACGGAACTCACCATCCTGAACGTGTAAATCATGTTTTTCCGGGATGATGAATACACGATTGGGTTGGATATCCAGTTTTTCTGTAATCAACTCAACCGGCATCCTGGTGAACCGAGGGAGAATTTCGTGGAGGTAGGTGGCTACGGTTCTAAGGTGATTGACAATAACGATAGCCACACCCATATCATCCGGCAGGTTACTGAGTAAGCGGATATATGCGTCTAATCCACCAGCCGAACCCCCTACGCAAACGATGGGGAAGTCTCTTGCTATATTTTTCTTTGTTTTCATTGGCAATCGCTCCATGGTTTAAGGACAGGCAGCAAAGCGAATTAAGCTGCTCTGGCAAACGCGCCTGGTTTTTGGAATTTTTCCCTTTTATTAAGAACACTGTTTTGGCAGGCGGTTATATATGCATTGTACAATCAAAAAGGTTAGCAGCACAAGCCTACATTCAATACCTTGCCACAAAAAGCGAACCGAGTAGGCTGTTCAAAATGGCAGAAATTTGACTTTCACTCCTGTCAGAGTTACAATATTTTTAGTCTATTAATCATTCGCAATATTTACCGGTAATGGGGGTTTATCTTATTCTCACCGATGCGTCATCGTTAAAAAGGGTTTAAACCCGATCATGCTGTTTGTATTGATCAAGAGGTTCCAATTTTAATTCGAGGAGGTGAAAAGGAAAATGCCAAAATTTGAACGCGAAATAGAAATTGATGCTCCAGTTGAAAAAGTTTGGAAGGTAATAACAGATCCAAATCATTGGTCGCAGTGGTTCCCCGGTGTGGAGGGTGTTTCAAACGCAACATCGGCCAGTGTGGGCAGCATCGTTGAATGGACCAGTACAGGTCAAACGGGTTCCGCTACCATAGTGAAGATGGAACCGATGAAATATCTGGAGATCCTGACCCAAATGGGCGACGATAAGGACAGCCATGTTTTCAAGCTAAAACCGAGCGGCGGATTCTTTGGATTGAAGGATGATGAATGCAAGGTAGAGTACACCCTGGATACACTGATGGGGGGCGGTATTTTGGGTAACTTTGTGGCCGGCGGCAATCCAAAAGACGCAATGCGCGTTAAGAAGACAATGCATTTGCTCAGAAAACTGGTTGAAAGTCTTTAGCCCCAAGCCTTAGAGCGTACATAAAGAATGAGACTCCACCTGAGTTGGCCTGAGGTCAGGGAGCAGCGTTTCCATCATCAATACACTTCAGGCATGGCATACGAAAGAAACAAGGAGAAAGAATCATGGGATTTTTTTCAACAATTATAGTGGGTTTAATCGCCGGTTTGCTGGCTTCCTGGCTGATGAAGGCCAAGACAGGTATGCTGGTTGACATGATTTTAGGCATTGTCGGAGGCGTTATAGGCGGTTGGTTATCCAGCCTGTTATTTGGCGTTGACCTGATGAGCGGATTAAACCTCACCAGCATCATCACGGCGTTGGTTGGCGCATTTATCGTTATCGCCATCTTTCGCTTCTTCCGGCGCGGCAAGTAACCTGGAACGGATACAAGTTCCTCGCTTGCAGGTTCGCTAATTAATTTATGTCAGACAGTGGGCACGAAGGTGACCCACTGTCTTTTTAATGACCGGTGGAAAGAATTGTAGGAGACGCTGCCCTGATAATCAATTCTCTCCAATAACAACCTGATTGCGTCCGGATTGTTTGGCAATCAACAGCGCCTGATCTGCGCGTTCACATGTGTTTTTTAAAGTATCACCCGGGGAATACGTCGAGACGCCTAAACTCGCTGTGATCTTTATGGTTTGATCCGAAAATACAAAATCCTTTTCTGCGATCGCGGTGCAAATGCGTTTGGCCACCAAAGCAGCTTCCGCAATGGGGGTGTTGGGTAAGAGCGCAATAAATTCTTCTCCGCCATATCTTGCTGCGGTATCCAATCGCCGAATGTTCTTTTGAAAAAGCTGTGCTGTTTTTTGCAACAGCTTATCACCCATTATGTGCCCATAGGTATCATTGACAGATTTAAAATAATCCAAATCCAACATAATGACTGAAAAAATACCAGCTTCCGTTTTTGCGCGATGAAACTCCTGGTTGGCTTCATTAAAAAAATGATGCCGGTTATACAGCCCGGATAATTCATCGAAAATGGCTGTATGTTTTATTTTTTGATACAACAGAGCATTTTGCAGCGTAACCGAAATTTGATCACCCATTAACATAAACAAAGAAAACTCATCTTCAGTAAAAGCTTTCTCCTGATCAAGCCGGGCTATGAGCAATGCGCCAATTGCCTCATTTGGGCTAACCAAAGGAGTGCCTATCAATGAGGTTGGTATGATGCCAAAAAAGTCTCTGCCGGATTCAGCAGCCAATGAAAGAAAGGCATCTGAATTTTTAAGATAGCAACTTTTTTTACCTTGAATAATCAAGCCCGGAATACCCTCCTGGTAAGGATAACTGTTGCCAACAAGATGTTTATATGAATCCGATAGATAGAAAGTTTTCCATGTAGTGTGATTTGGGTCAATAAGACAAACCACACAAATTGAAGATTGAAAAAATTCGGATATTTTTTTATCAACGGAATTCAGCATGATGGCTACATCGTCATGTGAAGTCTCTATCTTTAAAAGCTCATTTAAGAAAGATTGTTCTGTTGCCTTTCTTTTCAATTCGGTATAGAGCCGGGTATTTTCTAAAGCAATGGCAACCTGTGAAGCAAACAGTTCACCAATCCATTCATCTTCTTCTGTAAAATGATTTTTTTTGTGGCTATCAAGATTGAGAGAGCCGATACCAATATTTTTTGCAAATAATGGGATGCACATCCAGGACAGAATGGTTTCTTCCAGAGGCTGGAAAAAGTGTGGATATTCAAGCGGGATTTCGCCAATCCGGATTGATTTACCAGTTTCAATAGCCGTTATGTTCGGCGAAACAATTTCGCTTGAAATCCGGATTGGGAAAGTCACTCCGAGTAATTTATCCGGATGTTTAAAATCGCGCAGAGCTACCAGCCGGAACAGATCGCCTTCACGCAACGAGATACTGGCACTATCAAAAGATATGACTGTGCTGATCTGCTGAAGTATCAGATCCAAAAGCTGGTCAAAATCCAACGTAGAAGAAAGAGCAATGGCCGTTTTGTGTAAGGCATTTGTTAGAGCAAATAATTTTTTATCCGTTTTTACCAATATTAGTAGCATCCTTGTTGCAATATAAAACAAAATCCTTTTTGTTTCGTAAACATAATTTTGGAGACACAAAATTATTGAATGACAAACCGTATGACTATTCTCTACCAATTACTATTGGGAATAATTTCACCCGATTTATAGGTTAAGCCAGGCGGTATGAATACCCCCTGTATCATCCTGAATGATACTACAGAAGCATCCATATATCCCCGTAAAAATAGCGTAAAGATTGTTTACAATATGGGGTCCTGATGAATCAATGGCGAAGAATATTTACAAAAAAATGTGAATCTGAAAATAAAATGCGCTCTTTTTGGCAAATTATGGATGATTTTAAGGTATCTGCGAGAACCCCCACAACCTGCTGATTTCGAAAGGCAGCAACAAAAAATGGCGGTCAAACGACCGCCACCTGTAGTGTGCCCCCCGCAAGCGGGGACTACCTCCTTCCGCCTGACGGCGTCGGAGTCTGCGAGAACCCCCAACCTGCTGATTCGAAGGGTAACAATAAAAATGGCGGTCGTTTGACCGCCACCTGTAGTGTGCCCCCGGAGGGACTCGAACCCCCAACCTGCTGATTCGAAGTCAGTTACTCTATCCATTGAGCTACGAGGGCATAAGTAGGCGTATTATACCGCATATCCCGAACAGGGTGAAGGAGCTTAATTTGTTTTTTGGCATTCTTCTATTTACTGCACCTTTCACGGATGCAAGTTCTCTTTACGCTTCCTTTACGTTACCTTGCATAAACGTTTGAGCAGTTAGGGTTCAGCTATGTTATATTAATAGCAAGCAAGGACGCACCTTAACAACTGTACGACAAAGGCAAACCCGGTGAAAACCGGCGACGCAAAGCTATGGGTCTACCGTCTTCCCGCTCAGGAAGGCTACGACCGCCAGGCCGCCGAAACACGATCGCGCTGATTTTCCATCAAGGATGATGGTTCAGCAAACACTATTGCAACAGGCGGGACCTGGGTATTGTAACAATACCAGGTCCTTTTTGATTACCGATCGTCCGCGGCCGTGCGACTTGCACGGCACATTCAAATCTTTATAGGAACGACAAGGGCAAACCCGGTGAAAACCGGCGACGCAAAGCCATGGATCTACAGCCTTCGCGCTCAAGAAGGCCAGGATTGCCAGGTTACCGAAACCTTATCGCTTGCTGTTTACGAACAGTTGGTTTCATCTATGCGCATGCCCTTAGCGTTCAAGGACAAAAAAGGGCATATTACGATGAAAAAACTGATCTTCTCACTCACCAGCATAATTTTTATCGCCATCGCTTTGATGGCAATTGCACAGCCAGTTCTGGCTGATGGCAAACTGCAACCTAACCAGGGTATTACCGTTACCTCCCGCATCCATAGCGAGACCGGGACGAAAATCTTTCTGCCGTCCGTCACCTCCGGATCTATTGCTATAGAGGAACCCGAGGAAGAACCGACCGGCGGTGACGCGCTCAGCACATTTATCAGCACGGTAAGCAACGGCGTTGCCAGCCAGGTAGTGGGCGCTTATGTGGAAAATACCCTGTCCATGCCAGTGGTCCAGCAGCCTGCCAATAACGCCGGCTGGATCAGTTCCGTGAACAACACGATCACACAATTCAGCGCTGCAAGCAGTTTTGGCACTACCGGTTTACTGGCGCACAACACCCATGCAGGGATCAAATTTTTCGACCTGAGCATCGGAGATGAAGTTGTGGTGGTAATGGGCAATGGTGAAACCAAAATATACCAGGTAGAAAGCATCCGCCGCTTCCAGGCTCTGCAGCCAACCGACCCTTACAGTGATTTCATTGACCTGGAAAACAACGCAGAACTTTCCGCCACGGATCTGTTCTACCAGGTATACACCGGCGAACATCACGTCACCTTCCAGACCTGCATTGCACAGGATGGCCAGGCTTCCTGGGGCCGCTTATTTGTCATCGCCACCCCGCTCGATTAGCAATTATCCCAGTTTTTTCGTATGCCCCTCCCCCCTAATGGAAACCGCGCGTTTGAGCGAACGCGCGGTTTCCTGTTAATCTGAGAAGTACGGTATTAGTTGAAAATAATGGGGAGGTAAAGGACAGTTCCACCAGTCACCGGAATACCGGGGAGAACGGTTATGGTAACTATTGCTTCATCCGCCCAGGTACTCTTGGCATTACCATCAGCAGGATAGGTTATCAATTGGTATTCAAAGGTATCTACACCCACAAAATCTGCATCAGGGATATAGGTAAAAGAACCATTCGCGTTCAGGGTTAATTTACCATGTAACGGTGCAACCAACAACGCTACAGCTTTGTTAATAGTGGTAATACCGGTATCATTCGACATAACGCCGGGGGCTGCCACTACCAAAGTAACGTCTTCGGTTGTTTGATACTGGTCATTCACCGCATCCGGAGCAACTACAGTCACTTCCGGGCACACCAGTTCGTTATCCACTGCGGCACACACCTGGTAATCAGCATGCATAACCGGCGGGGTAAAGGTGGTGTTTACAACGGCATTTACGGTCAAACCGCTGCTCGGGAGCACAATACCACCCAAGGGTGTGGTAAAGGTCACCAATATATCATCCGGTAAAAAGCCGTCTGTTACGGTAGAAAGACCAACGGAATTGAAATATAAACCGGCTTCAATATCTGTTGCCAGGCCTGGTTCCAATTCACTGGCATCCGGGATAACGGTAAGTACCAACCACGGAGCGGCATCAATGGTACCTGTTCCGTCAATCGGGTTACAACCTGCTGCACCTGGTCCGGCGTTACAACCCCACCAGTTATTTTCTGCATCGACCGTAACTGCTGCAACATCAGAATACAAACCAAAATTGTTATTCACGATCCGATTGAAGTTTGCCGAAATATTTGTGAAAACAGCATCTGAACAATCACTACCAACACATTGGAAGAAAGCAACACCATAGTCAAAACCCATAACGGTGTTTGCAGTAAGGGTGACATGCATATCTTTAACATCATAGCCAGATTCGGCATCAATGCCAATTGTGCCGGTATTGTCAGCGCCCTCGAAAACAACTGTATTATTTTCAACAACAACCAGGTTTTCAGTAGCACTTTTTACCAAAGAATTCATACCAGCAGCTATGGAAGTTGCAGCTGCTTCAAATGGTGCAGGAACAGCAGTCGGGGGGTCGGTTAAGATCATGCCATAACCAGAAACACCCACCATATTGATTTCAAAGGTATTATCAGCAAAGCGTCCACCGCCATCGATATTATAAAGACCCATTTGCGCTTCGGTGACTGTATTCCCAATCACATCTACATCTGCATAGAAATTGAGAATGCTGGTTGCAACATATTTTATTGCAGCGCTGGTATTATCGTACCCAATTCCGGTAATGGTATTGTTTTCAATTGTCCCGGTAATTAGATCTCCGGAAACCTGAATACCATTCTGGGCAGTAATAGCCGTTGGGCCTTGGCCAATCACATCATTGTTCTTAATATCAACAGTTAATGGTGTATCAGCTGAAGCATTAATCGCCATAGCGTTTTTCTGGAAATCTTTAATATAGACATTATCCACCGTAAGAGAACGGGCTACAGTATCATTATTGTAAGCAAATAGTGCTACACCATGTTGTGTACCACTAAAAGGAGTATCTTCTACATTAAGGATTTTCGCATTTTGGATCGCACCACCAGCGTTGCGGAAAGCAACACCCATAAATCGATTATTTGCATTCCCTTTTCCAGCGCCATCAACAGTCAATGTATCCAAAGTTACTTCAGCATCTTTAATACAGATGACTGAATGGGCATTATAGGAAGTGGTAAAGCAGGTTGGAACCACAGCGGGAGCCTGCACAATAACATTGCTGCTCTCACCAATCAGGGTCAGATCCTTTGCGATCGTTAATACTTCCACATAGGTGCCGTCCTGAATTAATACTGTATCACCAGGAAGCCCATTGTCAATTTCACCCTGAATTACACCACTAATTCGGCGTACATCAGGCATTGTTCCATACGATGTTACATAAGAGTATTCACGGATATCATTGGGTGGATTTGCACCAACAATAACAGCTTTATCAAATGTGTTTTCGTTCCAATAAGCCATCCAATTAAACTGGCTGTTATCGTAAATACCACGGGCACGAATATGCTGATCATTATTGGCAAATTCATTTCCGGTGATGGTTGCACCACCGACGCCATTAATAAACCAGGGAACACCCGATCCGGAGCCTGTGAAACTGATCGCGGCATATTCACCATTATCAGTGATTTTGTTGTTGGTGATCAGGCGGTCACTGACCGGCCCAGAATAACCAGCGCCGGAATTAATATCAATGCTACCAGTATCGATCCAGTTGGCGTTAAGTTTATAACTCTGCAAATGTGAAGTATCGGTAACTTCATCAAACGCCCAATCATTCAAGTAGACAGCGGAAGAATCCAGCGCATCTACATGACAATATTCTAAAGCGAAATTATCACCAATAACCTCAATGGTTTTATTCTGACCCAGATCAACGTTCTGCCAAAGCTTCAAACCCTGAACGGTAACATTATCACCTTCGACAAACATGCCACTCGGGCCAAAATTAGCCGTTGAATTAAGTTTTACATTCGCTAAAACTTCATCATAATCGGTAATAACATTCCCGGCGGCATCAACACCTTCAATGGTAATTCCAGCCTTATCCTGACCGATAAATAAACCAAACTGATATGGACCGGATGGGCCAGTAGGTTTTTGAATATAGCGATCTACAGCGAACTCATTGTAGTCGCCTGGATACACTTTGATAGAATCACCCTGCTGAGCTGCATCAATGGCTGCCTGAATGGTAAGACCAGGTTCCACAATAAACTCACCGGTATCCAGTGATTGAATAGCCGCTTTTGTCGGCATAGGTGTAGTTGGATGTGGAGTAAATGGGGTTATCGCTTTGGCACCGGAAAAAGTTTGCGAATACCAGGTTACGTCAGGAGCAGCGCTATTATATACCTTATAGGCCATTCCCCCTAAAGTCAGGTTGGTAGCCGGATACGCATCGCCAGAAGGATATTGATCCAATTCGATATATAGTTGATTGATCTCACTAAAAGAGTTGGTTCCACTCAAGACGATATTATCTGATCCACCGGGATGATAGCGTCCATATGTATAGATCGCCATACCACCCCATGCATTACCGCTGGTGGTTACGTTGCTAACGGCAATGTTGTTTGAATCGGTCAGCGCGATACCTACGCCATAGGGAGTCCCACTCGAAATCACATTGTTAATCACACCACCGTTAACACCATTCAGATCAATACCTGAACGGCCGGTATTCTGAACCGTGACATTCTGAAGAGTGAAATTATCTACCCCGCTGGGTTTGATTCCATAGGTAGTACCATTTTTCAGGGTAAATGTATCGAGGGTCACATCATCAGACGTGACATAAATGCCATAGGTTGCACTGGCGCCGGCATCTATCACTACACCTTCTCGGCTCTCTCCCTGTAAAGTAAGTGGTTTGTTGATAAGAAGGGTTTCACTATAGGAGCCATCTTTAACAAAAACGGTATCTCCAGCGGCGGCCAAATCAATAGCTTCTTGAATTGAGCTATTGGTATAGTAGGTCATCGGGATGGTGGAAGAACTGAAACCGAGCCAGGGTGAATAATCAATATATTGAGACGCCGTCCCTCCAATATTTGCTGCGGTGCCAGGGTTAACTGACGTACCACCAAATTCAACAGGGATCAAATCAGCGTAGCCAGGTTCGGCAGAATTAGTGGAGTTCACAACCAGTGTTTGTGTGCCAAAATAGTTTTTGGTTAAATCAATGACAGAAATTGAATTCCAACGGTTTTGAACATCACCGTACCAATTTCCGCTAATGGTATTGTTGTTAATTTTTATACCCGTATTTAGTGGTGTAGGTGTAATGCTATTAAAGTTAAATAAAACACCCAATGTCCAGTTATCAGTGATTTCATTATTCTGAACAATTGTATTGGCAATATTATTAGCAAACTGAATTCCGGTGCGATTATCTGAAATAATGTTATTCAGGATAGAGTTTCCCTGCGCATTATTGATATACACACCATTACGATTGTGGGTAACGGTACAATTTTGGAGCACTGCCCCCGTAATACCCTGGCTAAAAATAACACCCTGACTTTTTACAGTGGAATTCCAATCAGTCAAGTTATTACCATCGCGGGAAATGGTAAAGCCTTCAACAATCACGCCGTTCGCACCAATGACAAGGGTATTAGAACTGCCGGTTTTTGGCCCAACTATGAAGGTTATATCTCTGCCAGCACCGATTAAGGAGAGATTAGTTTTATTGATAACCACATCTTCAGTATATGTCCCTGCGGCTACATTAATGGTATCCCCAGGAGCGGCAGCTGTGATTGCTGCCTGAATGGTGGTGTAATCACAACCACTTGCACAAACGGTAATTGTTGCAGCATTCACAGTACCGTTGGGAATTGCAAATAAACCACCAGCGATTAAAATCGCTAATAATAGATAAATTGCTTTTGAAAAGAATTTTTTCTTCATTGCTTTCGAGTCCCCATAAGTCTTCAAATTATTTATTTTTCCAATAAGTCAACAGATATTGACCTCATCGAAAGATCATCCCTGATCGATCGAACCAGTAACAAAAACAAACCATTTCCGTAAGACCTCCTTTGGTTAATTTCATTTAAATCCGATTCTTGAAATTAAAAAAATAAACCGACAGCAAATAAATTTACAGCCGGTTGCACCACTGGCTCCACAATATACTTGGTGCCCACGTTACGCAGCAGAAGAATAAGCCAATAGACTTATACCCCTGCATACGCGCGCATATTGTTTCTTCGCCGCATGCCCCTATATCAGTTGTACTAAATGGGTGTTCAGTCTGACCTTTACGGTCTGACCAGTAGAGAAATTTCTCCCTATGTTTTTAATCTTAACGTATTTTTTACGCAGAGTCAACCCAAATTCGACCTTTTATAACCAAATACTAACTTTTAATACTTTTGTCATATCGAGTCAATGATTGAATGTTTTTTGAAGATTATCAAAAAATCATGGCTTTCAGACCGCTGATACTTATTCGGATATTATTTATCTATATACAAAACATTATACATTCCTGATAAGTCATTTGAAAATCTCCTGACAAACCGGTATAGTACAAACATCGTACAAAACTATATACAAACTTTGTGAGGAAAAAATGAAACACTTATCTGTATTCTCCCTTTTAGTGGTATTTGCTCTACTCCTGGCAGCCTGTGCTCCGGCAACACCAGCCGTTATGCCGGTAACCGGAAATGAAACACCTACACCAAAACCTGAATCCACCGCAGTGCCTACCGAGGCGCCGCAAACCATCGTAGATATCGCCGCAGCCGATGGCCGCTTTACCACGCTTGTGGCCGCTGTTCAGGCAGCTGACTTAGCAACAACACTCAGCGGCGAAGGTCCGTTTACCGTTTTTGCCCCTACCGATGACGCCTTCGCAAAATTACCCGCGGGCACCGTAGAAGCCTTACTGGCAGACGTTGATACCCTAACCAGTATCCTGCTGTATCACGTGGTTTCAGGCACGGTTATGGCTGCCGATGTGGTGGAACTAACCAGCGCCGACACCGTAAATGGTTTACCGGTTGATATCAAAGTGATGGATGGCAAAGTTTTTATCAACGAAGCTGAAGTCATTATTACCGATATCGAAGCCAGCAATGGTGTCATTCATGTGATCGATACCGTGATCCTGCCCCCGGCAGACATTGTGGATACAGCGATTGCCGATGGCCGCTTCACCACTTTGGTCACCGCTGTACAGGCAGCCGGCCTGGTTGAGACGCTCAAGGGCGAAGGTCCCTTCACCGTTTTTGCCCCCACCGATGAGGCTTTCGCTAAACTGCCTGCCGGCACAATCGATGCACTCCTGGCAGACCCAGAAGCCCTGGCAAATGTATTGCTCTACCATGTCGTCGCGGGTAAAGTGATGGCAGCCGATGTTGCCGAGGTAGAATATGCCCTTTCCGCTCAGGGCGCTCCAATTGATGTGCTGGTGAAAGACGGTAAAGTCTTTGTCAATAACGCCGAAGTGATCCTCACCGATATCAAAACCGCGAATGGTGTTATCCATGTGATTGATACTGTCATCCTGCCCCCGGCTGATATTGTGGATACAGCGATTGCTGATGGCCGCTTCACCACACTCGTTGCCGCTGTTCAGGCAGCCGGCCTGGCAGATGCGTTGAAAGGTGAAGGCCCCTTAACTGTATTTGCCCCAACCGATGAGGCTTTTGCAAAGTTGCCCGCAGGAACCGTTGACGCCTTATTGGCCGACCCGGAAGCCTTAGCCAATATCCTGCTTTACCATGTTGCTGATGGCCGTTTGATGGCAGCCGATGTGGTTGCCAGTGAAAAAATAGAAACACTGCAAGGTAAATCCGCTTCAGTAACCGTGGACATGGGTAAAGCCATGCTGGATAATGCCGAAATCGTCATCACCGATATCCTGACTTCCAATGGTGTCATTCATGTGATTGACAGCGTGATCCTGCCGCAAAATGATATTGTCGAAACAGCCGTCGCCGATGGCCGCTTCACCACCCTGGTGGCAGCGCTGCAAGCCGCTGATCTGGTTGAAACATTACAGGGAGAAGGCCCCTTCACAGTATTCGCTCCGACCGACGATGCCTTCAAAAAATTACCGGCAGGCACCGTGGAAACATTGCTCCAACCGGAAAATCTGGAACAACTGACCAATATTCTGCTCTATCATGTCGTATCAGGAAAAGTGATGGCCGCTGATGTCGTCACACTCACCAGCGCCGGCACCGTTTTTGGGCAGGATGTAACGATCAAAGTCATGGATGGCAAAGTGTATATCAATGAAGCACAGGTCATTATCACCGACATCGAAACCTACAATGGTGTCATCCATGTGATTGACAGCGTACTCTTGCCGCTGGAATAGCAAGCCCAAACGTTTATTGGTAGATTAGTGGTATCCGGGCAGGCTGTTCTAAGCCTGCCCTCTGCAATCATCTTCTCTCCTTCTGAGTACCAAATTTTTAAAAACATTACCGCCGGTAAACGGCGGTAATGTTTTTAAACAGGACGAATTAAAAAGGCGGCCTATAAATGGCCGCCTTTGGTGAACAATACAGAATGGAATTATTGCAACAACAAAACCGCTTGAGAAGCGAGTTCCAATAAGGCGCCAGGCACAAGGCTGAGCAAAACCACGGCCAGCGCGGTTACACCAATCACCAGGCTAACCCAGATATTGGGAGTTACCTTATTCTCACCTGGTTTCATGAACATATACACGATAACACGTAAATAGTAATAAGCTGAGACCACCGAAGTGAGCAAACCGATGATGGCCAGGGAGACATATCCGGCGTCCACGGCGTTGCGGAAAAGGTAGAACTTACCCCAGAATCCCATTGTCAGCGGAACACCGGCAAAAGATAGCATAAAGACCAGCATGGCAGCACCCAGCCAGGGATGAGATTTCCCCAAACCGGCCAGATCTTCCAGAAGCAGCCCTTTTGCATTTTCTTTTTCCACGGCAATGACCAATGCCCAGGCGCCAAAACTGGCGAGACCATACGCCACCAGATAAAACAGTGTAGCGGCGACCGTATTACTGACCACTTCACCATTGCCGTAAGCAACAAAGGCCATCAGCAAGTAACCGGCATGGGCAATAGATGAATACGCCAGAAGGCGTTTGAGATTGTTCTGCGCCAGGGCAACCACATTCCCTACCAGCATGGTTAATGCCGCCAGAACCCATAAAACCGGGGAAAATTTATCTCCCAGCGTGGGGAAGAGCACCAGGAAAACACGCAGCAATGCAGCAAAACCAGCCGCTTTGACCGCCACCGACATAAAGGCTGTGATAGGGGTGGGCGCGCCCTGGTAGACATCCGGTGTCCACATCTGGAAAGGCACCGCAGCCACCTTGAAGCCAAAACCCACCAGGAGCAAGGCTGCGCCAACCACAAACAGAACCGGGTTAGCCATACCACCATTCAGGGCGCCTACAATTCCGCTGAAATCAATATGCCCGGTAGCGCCAAAGATCAGAGCAATACCGTACAATACGAAACCGGAGGCAAATGTTCCCAGCAGGAAATACTTGAGCGCGGCTTCTTCCGAATCGAGGCGGGGACGGGCAAAACCGACGAGAATATAGAGGGGAATAGAGAGCAATTCCAATGAGATCACCCCGCTCAATTTTCATGCGTTTCAGGTAATCATACGCGAGAGCCACGGCAGCAATGCCGCAGGCCAGGAAAAGTACCTGCAGAAAAGTAGCAAACCCATCGTGCACAACCATATCGTTGAAGCCTGTGGTATAGGCTCCATTCAAAGCCAGGTTGGTACCCATTGCGGCTGCCAGCCCAACTACAGCCAGCAGAGCCGTGATGCCTTTGCGCTCGCGTGGGACCCACAAATCAATCAGCAGCAGGAGCACGCCCCAGCCAACGACAATCAGAACAGGTAAGATGGAAAGGATATCATTCATTTGGATCATAAACACGCTCCACTAGTGAATTACCATCGCAGCCGTTTGCACCAACTGTACCAGTTGTTCCACTGCCGGGTTGATCAGGTCGAAGAAAGGTTTGGGATAAATCCCAATCCAGAAAATCATTGCCACCAACGGCACCAGGGCTACCAGTTCACGCAGGCTTAAATCTGCCAACTTGCGGTTTTCCTCGTGTGTCACCGGTCCCAAAAACATCTTTTCAAACATCTTCAAAAGATAGACTGCCGCTAAAATCACGCCCAGTGTTGCCAAACCGGCAAACCAGGGTGTAAGCAAAGCCTCAGAACCAAAAGCACCTACCAGGATAGTGAACTCACCTACAAAACCATTCAGGCCGGGCAGCCCCATTGAAGAAAGGGTGACCACCAGGGCTAAACCGGCATAAACCGGCATCACCTTCCACAAACCGCCAAACTGATCCAGTTCGCGGGTATGGCGGCGTTCGTAAATGAAGCCAACCAGAAGAAAGAGCGCGCCTGTAGACAGACCGTGGTTAACCATCTGCAAGATACCACCCGAGAGACCCTGCGCATTGAGTGCAAAAATACCCAGCATAACAAAGCCCAGATGCGCCACCGAAGAGTAAGCCACCAGTTTCTTAGCGTCTTTTTGCGCAAAGGCCACCGCTCCACCGTATAGAATGCCGATGACAGCCAGAACCGCCATGTATGGCGCGGCCTTGAGGCTGGACTCGGGGAAGAGCGGCAAATTAAAACGCAGGAAACCGTAAGCGCCCATTTTCAACAGCACACCGGCCAGGATAATAGAGCCAGCAGTTGGCGCTTCTACGTGCGCATCCGGCAGCCAGGTATGCAGCGGGAAGACCGGCACTTTGATGGCAAAAGCCAGCGCAAACGCCAGGAAAAGCAGCATCTGCGCCCCGGCATAGGCACCGCGATTGGCCATCAACTCTGGTTGGGAGAAACTGCCGGCCTGTAACCCCAGGTAAAGGATCGCCAGGAGCATCAACACGGAACCTGCCATGGTGAAGAGGAAGAATTTAACAGCAGCATAAACGCGCTTTTTTCCACCCCACACGCCAATCAGGAAGTACATGGGGATGAGCGTGAATTCCCAGAAGATGTAAAACAATACCAGGTCGAGCGCTAAAAAGACACCCAGCATACCCACTTCCAATAAGAGGAAGAAGAGCATAAAACCTTTTACCTGCTCCTCTACGGCTTTCCAGGTAGAAAGAATAGAGATTGGCGTCAGAAAAGTAGTTAAAAGCACCATCAAAATGCTCAACCCATCCACACCCATATAGAATTGGATGGTGACACCGGCCAGTTTCAGCCAGGGTAGTTGAACCGCCATCTGGGTGGCCCGGGTTGGGTCAAACTGCGCCAGTACCCACAGGGACAGCCCAAAGGTTATCAAAGAAGTCACCAGGGCTGTCCAGCGAATAGCGTTTTTTTGCTGAGCGTTGAGCAGTATGAGAACCAACACGCCAACCAGCGGGAAAAAGGTCATCAGCACCAGGGGATTGATCCCAAATTCCATAACCTATCCTCAATCATTCATTTCGTTTCGGATACCCAATCACCAGTATTGGTGTAAACGACACAATCAGGCCCGGATTAATTAATTAATAAATAAGCCAGGATTAAGACCACACCCGCCACAATGACCAGGGCGTAAGAACGGGTAAAGCCGTTCTGCAACCGGCGTAACCAGGTGGCACCATTGTTCACCAGGGACGCCATACCATTGATAGAGCCATCAATCACACCCTGATCCACCGGATTGGCAAAGAAATCTGCCAGACGGGTATAAGGCGCAATGATCAACCAGTTGTAGAACTCATCCACACGGAATTTTTGATTCATGATGCGGAAAAGACTACCCAATGTTTTCGACAACGGGTCGGCTGTTTTGGCATTGGCCAATGGGGTGCGACCATACAGGACATAGGCAATCGCAATTCCCACCAGCGCTACCAACAGGGAACCGCCGGCCACCAGCGGCAGGAATTCGGCCGGGTGTTGGATTTCCAGCGTGTGCTCCAGCCAGTGTTCCAGTGTGTGCAAGCCAGGGAAATTCAAGCCGCCGCCTAAAGCTGCCAGCGCTGCCAGGATCATCAGCGGAATAGTTACCAGCAGGCTGCTTTCTTTGGCATGTTTGGCGGCATCGGTACGCGCTTCGCCAAAGAAGACCATCAATACCTGACGTCCCATATAAAAGGCTGTTAGAAAGGCCGCCGAGAGCAGGATAATGAAGATGGGTAAATTGTTCTGGCTGGCCGCAACGAGAATCTCATCCTTCGAGAAGAAACCGGCCAGCGGAGCAATCCCAGCTAAAGCCAGTGCGCCGATCAGATAAACGACAAAGGTCACCGGCATCTTTTTACGCAGCGCGCCCATGTTGCGCATGTCCTGGGGATCTTCATGGTGACCATTCTTGCTTTTGTGTCCGTTCTCCAGGCCATGTTCCATGCCCAGAATAACCGAACCGGCAGAGAGGAACAGCAGCGCCTTAAAGAACGCGTGGGTTACCAGATGGAACATGGCCGCCACTTCAGCGCCAAGCCCAACTGCGGCCACCATAAATCCCAACTGACTGATGGTGGAATAGGCCAATACTTTTTTGATATCAAACTGCGCTACGGCTATCAGCGCGGCAAATATTGCCGTAAGTGCACCCACCCAGGCAACCACACTTTGCGCGGCAGGCGCGGCGGCATATAAGGCCTGGGAACGGGTCATCAGGTAAACGCCGGCTGTCACCATTGTGGCCGCATGGATCAGCGCCGAAACCGGCGTGGGGCCGGCCATGGCATCCGGAAGCCAGATATACAAAGGAATCTGCGCCGATTTACCGGCTACACCCAACAGCATGAAGAGGGTAATCGCCAGCAGCACACCCGGTTGGGCAGCGGCCATCGCAGGTACCTGCTCAAAGACTTCGATGAAATTGAGTGTGCCAAACTGCCAGAAGATAAGGAAAATGGCAATTAGCAGACCAAAATCACCCACCCGGTTGACAGTAAAGGCTTTCTTGGCTGCGCGGGCATTGCCCAGGCCGCCTTCGCCTTTTTCAAACCAGAAGCCAATTAACAAATAAGAACAAAGGCCAACCCCTTCCCAGCCTACAAACAGCATTAAGAAGTTATCCGCCGAGACCAGGATCATCATCGCGGCAATAAACAGGTTAAGGAAGATAAAGAAACGCCGGAAGCGCTTGGGGTCACCCTGATGACGCACATCTTCATGCATGTACCCGATTGAATAGATATGGATCAGGGTACCAACACCACTGACCACCAGCATCATCGTCACTGAGAGGGTATCGACACGGAAAGCCCAATCCAGGTTTAAACTACCCACCGAAATCCAATTGAAAAGGGGTACCACTACGGCTTCGTGGTCGCGTCCCAGGGCCAGCATGAGCAGCGCCGAAACAACAAATGAGCCGCCGGCAGCCAGGCTGGCTACAGCGCCAATTCCTTTTTCACCCAGATATTTTCCCAGCAGCCAATTGAGCAAAATGCCAACCAGCGGCAGGAAAACCACCCAGGGTACCAACCGGAAAGTGGGGTCTGTGATAATTTCGCTTAACATCATAGGCCCTACCCCTTTAAACTGCTCATCTGATCAATATCGATGCTGTGTTTGCTGCGGAAAATCGCAACCATCAATGCCAAACCCACAGCAACTTCGGCAGCGGCAACTGCCATGACAAAAAACACGAAAATCTGGCCGGTGAGCAGCTCATAATAACTGGCAAATGAAACAAAAGCCAGGTTGGCTGCATTAAACATCAGTTCCAGAGACATAAAGATCACCAGGGCATTACGGCGTGTCAATACCCCCAAAACCCCCAGGGTAAACAGAACAGCAGATAATGCCAGAAAATAACTGAGTGGCATACAACCTCCCTTTATTCCTTGCCCTGCGGCAAATAATTGGCAACTTTCTTTTCCGGTTTGGTCAAAATAATTGCACCAACCGTAGCCGAAAGCAAAATAATCCCAATAATCTCCAATGGAAGCAAATACTGGGTGAACATCGTCACACCAATATTATGAGGACTTCCAAATTCCAGAGATACCTCCGCTATTGGCCCCACCACCTGGTTGCGGAATACGAGGAACAAAACAACCTCCACCACAAAGATCAGGGCCATGATCATGGCAGCTGTACGATGTCCTTTGAGCGGTTCTTTTCCAGGCAGCATTTCTGCGCCCAGTAAGGTGATCACAAACAAGAACAAAACCATGATCGCCCCGGCATATACCGTAATCTGGGTTAGCGCCAGGAAAGGCGCGCCCAAAGCCAGGTACAAAATGGCCACCGTGGCGAAATTCAGCACCAACATCAACGCCGCATAGATCGCATTGCGATTCACCAGCATACCAACCGCTGTTGTCACAGCAACCACTGCCAGGAAAGCGTAAAAAATAATTCCTATAACCGGCATAATCTCTCCCTTCCTAATCCGTGGGGTCCTGCATGAGCGGCACCGAGCGGTCAAATTCGCCCGGTTCCGTTTTTTGCGGGGTGAGTTGTGCGTCACCCGTTACGGGTTCCAATAGTAAATCTTTGGTGTAAATCGAGGAGGCCCGGTCGGTATACGACATCTCGTATTGATCACCCAACACAATCGCTTCAGTTGGACAGGCATCTTCGCAATAACCGCAGAAGATGCAGCGCAGCATATTAATTTCATAGGTGGATGCATAGCGTTCACCGGGTGAAAAACGTACATCATCGGTGTTTGCCGAAGCTTCCACAAAAATGGCATCTGAGGGGCAGGCTGCCGCACACAAAGCGCAGCCAATGCATTTCTCCAGGCCATTTTCATAGCGTTTGAGGGTATGACGCCCCTTGAAACGGGTACGCACCGGACGCTTTTGTTCCGGATACTGAATGGTGACCGGAGTTTCGAACGCAGCCTTGAAAGTGGTCCATAAACCTTTAAGCATTTTTTGTAAACCTCCTACTTTCCGATCACCGCAACAACAATTGCTGTCACCATGACGTTTAATAAAGCCGCCGGGAAAAGAATTTTCCAACCCAGGGCCATTAAACGGTCATAACGAATCCGCGGCCAGGTGGCGCGCACCCAGATCAAAATGCCCAACCAAATGATAATTTTTCCAAGGAAGTAGATTGGGCCGAGCCAGGGCAACTGCCCCACAAAGGGTCCATCGAAACCACCCAAAAACAGGGTTACTCCAATGGCCGAGATGGCAATCATTTTGATATATTCAGCCATAAAGAACACAGCAAACTTCATTCCGGAATATTCCGAAAGAAAACCAGCCGTCAGTTCCTGCTCCGCTTCGGGCATGTCGAAGGGTGCACGGTTAATTTCGGCGATACTGGCGAAGAAATAAATAATGAATGCGGCTATCTGCGGAATAACAAACCAGAGGCCATTTTGCTGTGTACGGACGATATCCACCAGGCTCAATGAACCAGCCAGAATAACCGGCCCCACAAATGAAAGTCCCAGGGCGAGCTCATAACTGATCATTTGGGCTGTGGCGCGTAAACCACCCAACAAGGAGTACTTATTATTGGATGACCAGCCGGCCAGGGTGATCCCATAGACGGAAATGGAGGTGACCGCCATGATATAGACAATACCAACGTTGATATCCGTAATAAACAGATCAATGGTACGGCCAAACAACTGCAATGATTCGCCCCATGGAACTACCGCCAGGACGACCAATGCAGGTGTAACGGTGATAATCGGGGCAATAACGAAGATCAATTTATCCGCATTCGCCGGAATTAACTCTTCTTTAAAGATCAGTTTAACCGCATCTGCCACCGGCTGCAACAAACCAAATTTTCCAACCCGGTTCGGGCCAATCCGGTTTTGAATACGCGCCAACAGGCGGCGCTCATACCAGGTTACATAAGCAAAACCGACCGTTAAAAACAAGATTAAGATCAAGGATTTGATGATCCATTCCCAAATTAAGGCAGCATCTATCATGAATCAACCTCTTCCTTAAGCTTCCGGTGCCAGAACCAGTCGCTGAATTTGAATATAAACCGGTGAAGCAACCGGAATACCGTTGCTGCGCGCCACCAGGGCCGCATCTTCGGACAGGCTTTCATCCAATTGAACACCACTTTCCATTTCCCAACCGGCGCCGGAAAGTTTCACCCGATCACCATCTTTCAACGCAAATTTATCGGCCAATTTGGGATGCATCTGCAGCACCTGCGCAGCGCGGCGCTGATCCAAAATATGGCTGTCCATGAGCATGCGGCCGCGGTCATACAACCTGGTCACCGGGACTACCTTTAATCCAGTGTTCACCGCTTGCGGTCCATCCGCCAAAATCAGCGCGCCCAACACAAGCTGCTCGCCGCGGTCTGCGGCACTGGGTAACTGCACCCCAAGACCATCATTATTGTCATAACCGGTCCCGGCATAATAAAGATCATTACGGCCCATTAATGGCCACTGCGGCGCTGTTTGCGCCATCGTAGTATAGGAAACGCCATGATAAGCCGGGGTCTTCTCGGCAATTCGTTTCATTACCAGGACGGGGGATTTTTCTTCCAACACCAGACCCAACTGACGCGCCAACTGGGCAGTAATGCTATAATCCGGACGGGCGCCTTCCAAGGGGGTCACCACAACCCCATAACGCTGTGCGCGGCGTTCTGCGGAGGTAAAACTGCCTTCGCGTTCAGGCTGGGCTAACACAGGGAAAACAACATCAGCTAATTCAGCGGTAGCCGTCATAAACAATTCATAGACCACCACAAAATCGGTCTCGCGCAGGGCATCTGCCAATACCGGATGGTCGCCGGCCGGGTCTGCTCCCGCCACCAGCAGCACATCCGCTTCACGCAGGGTGCCTTTCAAATTGCGATCCGGGTGGAAACCCAACTCCCAGGCGCCCTGAGTATTGGCTTTATCCCAGGCCGCCAGTAAACCGTTATTGGGTTTGCCATAGAAACCGCGTTCCATCACCAGTTTGGCACAGGCCTTGGCAACGTGTTCGCTACCCACCAGGCCCAAACCATCGCTGCCATAAATGACCACACCATTTTGCGCGGCAGCCAAAGCGGCAGCGGCTTCCGAAGCAGGTGTGCCGAAGCCCGACGCCGGCATAAATGCGGCCAGGGCTGCCGCTTCTTCACCATATGCATAACGCACCACGTGGCTGGCAAATTTATCCAACCGGGTGGGACGCCCATTGACAACAATCAAAGTGGCGCCGCGTTCAACTGCCTGTTTTACGCGCAGCCACCATAAGGGCGCTTCCTGATGCAGGTCACAGGCGACCACCAGGATAACCGTCCCGACGCCCATCTGGCCAAAATCGGAACCAACACCCAGCCCCACCTGTGCCGTCAGATCACCACCAAACATCTGGCTATAGAGTACAGCCTTACCGTTCTGAGACTGCGTAAACTGCGCCAGATTAAACAAATCTTCATTTGAAAGGCGTCCACCAGCCAGGGTTACCAGGCGGGCCTGTTCGGCACGCAGCTGGTCTTCCACTCTCTGGTACGCCTCTTCCCAACTGACCGGAACCAATTTTCCATCTTTGCGCATCAGGGGAGTATGCAGCCGTTCCGCGGATTCGACAAAATGGTAACCGAGACGGCCTTTATCACATAACCAGATCTCATTAACCTGTTCGTTCTGCCGCGGCATAGCGCGCTTGATCACGGTTTTACCACCACTCATGGCCTCACGGCGCACGTTATAGGTCATATTGCAGCCGACAGCACAATGCGTGCAGATCGAGGCTACCGGGGTCATTTCCCAGGGACGCGCACCAAAGCGAAAGTCAGAAGTGGTTAAGGCACCTACCGGGCAGATATCGGTCGTGTTTCCAGAGAAGATCGAATCAAAACCCGGGTCGGAATAGGTGCGAATTTCAAGAGAACGGCCGCGGTTGAAGAAATGAATCACCGGGTCATCCACGACATCATGTTCAAAGCGCACACAGCGTGCGCATTGGATACAACGTTCACGGTCAAGGAAAATCAATTCGCCTAAAGGAACCTGCTTGGCGAGATGTTTTTTCTCATCTACGATGAAACGACTCTGACCGGGGCCGTGTTCCATGGTGAGATTCTGCAGCGCACATTCACCACCTTTATCACACACCGGGCAATCCAGCGGATGGGAAGTGAGCAAGAATTCCAAAATCTCTTTGCGACCTAATTTGGCAGCGGCCGTATCAGTGAGGACCACCATCCCGGGCGTTACCGGCGTGGTACAGGCTGTTTCCAGCTTGGGAGACATACTAATCTTCGGTGTACCGTCTTCGTTCTTTTCCAGTTCGCCAGTGGTCCGATTACGCAGAGGGCGGCCCACTTCTACCAGGCACATACGGCACATGCCCACGGGCTCCATCTTAGGATGGTAGCAAAAGACCGGCACATCTACGCCTGCCAGTTTGGCGGCGTCCACAATCAAGGTGCCGGCGGGTACGCTGACCATCTGGTTATCGATCGTCAAAGTTATCTGTTCTGCCATACGATCAACTCCTCACATGCTGTTCAAAATCGGCATGGAAACGATCCACGGCCGTTACCACTGCTATTGTGGCGAATTCACCCAGTGCGCACAGGCATTTTCCCTGCATTTGTATGGCTACATTGCGCAATAAATCAATATCAGAAAATTCCGCTTCATTTTTCACAATACGGCGGGTCAGGTTATTCATCCAATACGTGCCTTCCCGGCAGGGGGTGCATTTTCCGCAGGATTCGTGTTTAAAGAAATTGATGGTCTTATCCACCAGCCAGGCCATATCGACACTTTCATCCAAAACAATAACGGAAGCCGAGCCTAAGGGAGCATTCAGGCGTTCTGAGCAGGTTTCATATGCCAATGGTGTCGTCATGGTGTGCTCATCGGCAATGACCACATCCGACGAAGCGCCGGCAGACATAACCGCTTTTATCTTTCGGTCACCGGCAATGCCGCCGCCGTATTTATACACCAAATCCTGGTAGGTAACACCCAGGGGTAACTCGTAATTGCCAGGGTTTTTCACACAGCCAGAAAGGCTGAAAATTTTCACGCCAGGGCTTTGTTCGGTGCCAAAACCACGGTACCAATCCGCGCCGTGCTGGATGATGGGCGGCACATTGGTAAGCGTTTCCACATTGTTCACCAGAGTGGGTTTGCCATACAATCCTTCGACGGCCGGGAAGGGCGGACGCAAACGCGGCTGGCCCATCTTACCTTCAAGAGATTCAAGCAGAGCCGTCTCTTCGCCACAGATATAGGCACCGGCGCCCAGGTGGGTGTAAATGTGCAGAGAATACTCACTCCCCAGAATTTTCTCACCCAAAAGGCCGGCAGTTTCCAGATCTTTTATCTTCTCATTGAGCAGTTCAGCCACCTGCCAGAATTCGCCGCGCAGATACACATAAGCGCAATTCGCCTGAACGGCAAAAGAGGCCAACATCAGCCCTTCCAGGAATTGGAAGGGATTGCTTTCCATAATCTCGCGGTCTTTAAAAGTGCCCGGCTCGGATTCGTCGGCATTGGCCACCACGTAATGCGGCCAACTGTTGCTGGGTAAAAAGCCCCACTTAATACCGGTAGGGAAACCGGCGCCGCCACGGCCGCGCAAGCCCGACGCCTTCACCTCAGCCATCACATCGGCCGGTTTCATGGTGTTGAGCGCTTTTTCAAAAGCCACAAAACCATCGTGAGCGCGGTATACCTCCAACTGATCAATCTGAGGCACATCACGGTGGCGCAGGAGGATATACTTATCCATGGTTCGCCTCCTCTTTGGTGGATGCTTTCTGGCGTAATCCTTCAATAATTTGCATGGTCAATTCCACGCTCTGGTTTTCGTAATACTTAATTTCGCCATCTCCCTGTAACTGGAACATGGGCGCACGGTGACAGGCTGCCAAACATTTGACAGCCTCCACAGTAAACAGACCGTCAGGGGTGGTTTGACCGTCCGAAACGCCCAGCTGGGCGCACAATTCCTGCATATAAGCCTCAGAACCACGCAAAGCACATGGCAAATCGGTGCAAACCTGGATGCGGTAACGCCCACCAGGTTCCTCGTGGAACAGGGTATAAAAACCGAGCACCGCAGCGATATCTGTTTCAGAAGCACCAGTGATCTCGGCAATGTGAGTCAGTGCTTCCCGGGGAACATAAGCGCTGTCTCGCTGCGCCAGGAAGAGCAGAGGCATAATCGCTGAGCGTTTCTGGTCGGCAGGATAACGGCTCAGGATTGTCGTTATTTCTTGTTCGTATTTTTTGTATAATTCGTTCACCGGTCCGCATCTCCCAGAACAATATCAATCGAACCAACGACACCCACCACATCGGCGATAAACAAACCGCGTGACATGAGTGGCAAAGCCTGTAAATTGGCAAATGAAGGCGTTACCAGGTGTACCCGATAAGGGTTCGGCCCGCCATCACTTTCCATATAACAGCCCAATTCACCACGCGGTGATTCGGTAACGGCATAGACATGCCCCGCTGGCGGGCGAAAACCTTCGGTCCACAACTTGAAGTGATGGATGAGCGCTTCCATACTCTTACCCAATTCCGAACGCGGCGGAGGAACGTATTTGCGGTTATTACTGCGCACCGGACCAAACGGCAGTTTATTGAGCGCCTGCTCAATAATGCGTAAGGACTGGGTCATTTCTTCCACGCGCACCCGGTAACGGGAAAAAACATCACATCCACTATGCACCGGAATGTCAAAATCATACTGTTCATAACCCATGTAAGGTTGTTTTTTTCGAAGGTCGTGGGCAATACCACTACCGCGAATAACCGGGCCGGTAAGACCATACTGCATACATTCTTCGGCAGAGATAATTCCGATACCTTTGGTGCGATCCACAAACAATTCATTGGAGAGCAGTAAGTCCTCATACATCTGAATCCGTTTGGGCATAATGGCGAGGAAATCCCGCACTGTTTTTTCAAATTCCACCGGGACATCCCGCCAGATCCCACCAGGGCGAATGTAAGTCGTCATCATACGCTGACCGGAAACCAGTTCAAAGATATCCAGAATGATTTCACGTTCGCGCATACAATACAAGAATGTGGACATAGCGCCCAGATCTAAGGCGTGTGTTCCCAACCATAAAAGGTGAGAAGAAATCCGTTGTAATTCCGCCAGAATCACCCGAATTCCCTGCGCGCGCGGCGGCACATCCAGTTCGGTCAGTTTCTCTACCGCCAGACAGTACGTCAGGTTATTGCCCATTGGGTTAAGGTAATCCAAACGGTCGGTCAGGACCTCGGACTGGGCATAGTTTTTCGATTCACAGGATTTTTCAACACCGGTATGCAAAAAACCAATATCCGGCACCATATTGACGATGATTTCACCATCCAGTTCCAACAATAAGCGCAACACGCCGTGTGTACTGGGATGCTGCGGCCCCATATTCAGCAACATGGTTTCGCCGCTCATAGCCCGATCTGAAACCAAGTGCTTTAGTTCATCTACAGAGACTTCACGAATATCCGTCATAACTGTTTCTCCCTATCCACCGGGTTAATCTTTAGGATGCGGCTTGTTGGCCATAATTTCATCAAAGTTGAAGGTAAACTGAACTTCTTCATATCCCAGGGGATAGTCTTTCCGTAAAGGATGCCCAACCCAATCCTGCGGCATCACAATCCGGCGCGGATCGGAATGATTATTGAATGTTATGCCAAAGAGGTCATACACTTCGCGTTCTTTCCAGTTAGCGGTCGCAAAAACTTTCTCGACCGAAGCGAGCGCGGGCGCATTTCCATTTAAAGGAACACGCACCTGAACACGCACATTGTGCGGCATGGAATATAGCTGGTAGACCACATGAAAACGGGGAGTCTCCTGTGGATAATAATCCACAGCGGTGATATCCATCAGCATGTTATATCCAAATTCATCCCTTAATTGTGTCAGGACGGGGATAATCTGTTCGGGGTCGACAAACACAGAAAATTCCCCGCGGAATTCTTCCAATTTTGCTGCAAAGCGCTCTTGAATGGCTTTTACTGCTGTTTGTATAGACTCGCTCATATTATGCCCAATCCTTTAAACGATCACGTTTCACTTTTTCATGCAGGGTTAACACGCCATGGATGACGGCTTCCGGGCGCGGCGGGCAGCCGGCTATATACACATCTACCGGTAACAGCTCATCCACACCCTGCAGAATGGCGTAGTTGTTAAATACACCGCCGCAGGAAGCACAATCTCCGATGGCAACCACCCATTTCGGGGCAGGCATCTGATCATATAAACGGCGAACCACGGGCGCCATCTTACGCGAAACACGCCCGGCGACAAACATTAAATCAGCCTGACGTGGGCTGGCACGGTTCAACTCCATCCCAAAACGGCTCATATCGTAGTTGGCAGCCTGGGCACCCATCATCTCGATGGCGCAGCAAGCCAAACCAAACAACACCGGCCACATTGATCCTGTGCGCGACCAGTTAACTACACTTTCAAGCGTGGTGGTAACCACGCCCATATTCCCCATTTTTTGCTCTACTCCCATTCAAGTGCTCCTTTCTTCCAGGCGTAAATATGCGCTACCTCTAATACCAGCACAAAAATGATCATAAAGGCGACTCCGGTCATCCCGATTTCCCGGATGACAACCGCCCAGGGTACCAGAAAAACGACTTCAATATCAAACAGAATGAACAAAACCGCTATCAAATAATAACGCACCGAAACGCGGCGTTTACCCGGGCCATACGGCACCATACCGGATTCATAAGGGGCGTTTTTTCTTTGACCCGGTCTGCGCGGGCCAAAAATAACACCCAATGTAATCGCTATGGAACCAATCAAAATGGCCATTAATAATATTATCAACAGGGGAAGATATTTCATTAACATAGGCATTCCTTACAACGAAGGTCTTATTTGTAGTTTTTGAAGTATAACATACGAGTCGCTTGGTGGCAATTTTCACAAAGCTGGACAAAAATTTTTCCTGAGCACCTCGCAGCAATGAAATATAAATGGGGAATTTAAAAGAAAAACTTCAAACCCCTATCCACCATTATACAGGCTTCAAGAGTTTTGAGTAAAGAATTAGGTGGTTTTTTCCAATAAAAAATACATGCCAATAATAAAATACCAGTACCAGAGAACTTGAACTATAGTGTACAACATTCAAGATTGTCTTACAAGTAAAAACCGGAATCAATTGTCGGAATTGGGGTTTGGGTAAGGCGGGTCTGGTTAAGGGAGAAACATGATCCGTCATTGTCCGATCCCCCCGAGTTGATAAGGATATGGAATCAGGAATCCTGCATTTAGCGGAGGATCCTGTAAATCTCCACGCCATCCACCTGGTAGAGTAAATCCAAACCGGTGCAGCCGCTCAGTGCGTCTGGCTGGAGTGTGCCGCGTCCCTGGTGCAGATACAGATGATCCAGACCGGCGTCCTCCACCAACGCCCAAAAATCAGCATCACAGCTCTTAACCCGGCTGGCTCTTTCCATCCAACCCTGCCATTGCCGGGTCGTTTCACGCTCAGCGTAGCCATACAAACCCGGCATTGCCAGAGAAAAGCGCCGCGTGATGGGTGTGATCCAGTAAGCGCCATCCACACCGCGGTAAACATTATATTGCCAGACAGTGGTGTTGGCAAAAAAGCGCGCATCTTCCGGGATATACTGCGTGATCCAATCCAATGCCTGGGCATCGGCAGCATCCGCCAGCACCGTGACCGGGTTGAGAATATCGCGTGTCTGCCAGCCGCCCCACGCCAGCGCACCCACACCCAGCAGCACAAACAGCACGATTCCGACCCACTGGCGTGTATGTGCACTTACCCAATCTGCCAGCCAGACCAGCCCCCCACCCAATAAAACCGATGCCGGAATAAATAACACAATCGCCATGTGATCCGGGCGAAATGGCCCCAGGCGTAGCCCCCAGGGAACAGACAGAACGGCCATCAACAATGCCCACAGCGCAAATCCGCGCGTACGGCGCACAATGAGCGCCGGCACGAGCGCCGCCGCCGCAATGCCAAAGAGGATATGGTTATATTTGGGTCCGACCAGATAAAGGATATAGCGCAGCGAATCCTGAAACGCCTGCCAGTCCGGCACATTCAGGCGAACAGCCGCCGAACCGGGGTTCACGGACAGCATGCGTAAAAGCCAGGGCAGGCTAAACAGAATCCCGCCCAACGCCGCAGCCGCTGTCCAGCAGCAGGCGCGCCAGAGTTCCTTCTTTAATAAGGCATCTTTCTGACGCAAAAATGCGACAAAACGTTCCAGCAGCAGCAGCGCGCACCATAACCCCAAAAACAAGAGCGCCATGTAATGCACCAGGGCCAGACCGGCGGTTAACACCAGCAAACGCAGCGCTGCCTGCCAGCTTGGCGGATGGTATAACAACTCCACCACCGCCGCCATAGCCGGCAGCAGCACCAGCAGACCGGTGATCAGGGTATAGCGCCCCCAGGTGAGGTAATAGGCCGGCATTTGAAAGGCAAAGGTTACCAGCAGAGCGGCCAACAGCGCGGCGCGCGCATCCCGCCAGATACTGCGCACCAGGCGGTAAACACCCAGCCCGATCAAGGCGCTGAGTACCTGCCCGAGCCATAAAACTGCCTGCACCGCCGGGATACGCGTAATGGCGGCAAACATCGCCGCCAGGATGTGAAAACCGTAGTGATAGACCATGCGCACATCCAACTCAGGCGCCAGCGTGGCTGGAATTCCAGCCGCATCGATAATCTTCTGTGTCACCAATACATGGTGCACCGAATCGACCCAGGCCGGGAGCATCAGCGTGCGCGCCTGGTAAAAACGCCAGGCCAACGCTCCACCCAGAACCAGGAAAAACAGCAGCAAGCCCCACAGCCCAAAGCGCGGCAGTTCGCCTCGCCCTAACAGCAGCGCCGCGGCCACCGCAACGAACGAAACACTAAAAAGAATAAAAACAAGGAGGCCGGAAAACTGCCCGCCGGTGAAAAAGAAAATCATCCCGGCAATGGCGGTCAATGCCACTGACAGCCCAATCGCATCGGCAATACCTTCGATAAAATCGCGCAGCACCGTCCCCGTCCTGGGCAGCCACAGTTCCCAGACTGCGCCGGGAAGCAATAACACCAGCGCCGCCGCAGCCAGCAGCATCAATTGTTCCGCCGGGGAATAGGAAAGGATCATGCGGCTATTGTAATACGAAAGGCCGGGGAATGGGAAAGGAATAGGTAGCCCTCCCCGCCGAATGCACCCAACCTAGAAGTTGGATACTTTTGTAGGGATTGATACGAATAGGAGAGTTATCTGCTATTTTGGAACTCAGAAAGATAAAACAGGAGTGCGACCTGCCTGTCCTGGATGCATTTTCCAGAGAGCGCCTAGTCTCCCGTTGACAGAGCAGAGAGTACGGGCTGTTCTCTGCTCTTTTTTCTTTGCCCTGTCAAATGAGTAAGTGCGGCAAACTCGGACAACTTATTATGATTAGAGTGATTCACGCATCAATCAATTGTTCTTTTGAGCCTCCTCGGTTAAATATTTTATTTGCCCTGGAAACCAATCATCATAGTTTTGTGTGGAACCTACTCGAAACAATTCATTATATTGAAAGTTAATGCTAATTTCAATCACTTCGTCTCCTCTAAAATCATAAAAGACATTAAGATTATACCCACCTTCTTGTTTAACAATCCTTGATTGATAATCAGACAACTTATCTTGCACCATTTCGTAACTACTACCTTTTGGAAATGTTCTTCTAATAGCTCCCAAAAATTCATCTGCATAGATTTCTTCACCACTGCATAGAGATTTTCGTTCACCCACCCTTATATCCAACTTCTCACATAGATCATTTACAACACTTTGTTCTAGAGGGGACGTTAAACTATACCAGGGAGGTTCTTTTTTTTGTTGAAACTTTGGTATCACTAAAAACGCTACACAACAAATAGTGAGAATTATAAAAACAATAAATAGTGTTTTTTTCTTATTCATAAATATTTATCCTTATGTCTCAATAACCTAGTTTTATAGAGTAACTGTAAATAAAGATGGGATTGGGGCTAATCGCAACATTAATTATATTTGCAAGGTCATTCGGTTGGATTACCCCTATACTGATCCTCATCCCAATTTCATTCCCTATAGCCGAAAGATAGAAATCCTTATAACTACCTATTGTCTCTGGGTCGCTATCAAAAAATGGTTGAATTTCATGTGCAGCAGCACCTTGCGTATATAAAACCACTAACACAATAGAATAAATTCCATATTGAGCATTTTCTTCCAAAAAATTCGTCCGAAATGTTGAATTTGCTAACGCTGCCCAAAAGTGACGTACTTGGTTTGAATTATCCACGGAATAATTATCAAAGCCTCCATCTTCATAACCAGTATCCTCTCCATATTTATGGGCGTCCCACATACTGGAAGGGCCTAAAGTTGGAGTACCCAGAAAAACATCGTTCAGTGTCATCATCATAGCATCATTATTTCCATTATAGTAACGCACTGCTGCCTCAATGGTTTGGACCATGGCTTTTACATCGTTTGTTCGTTTGAATTTGGCATTTATAGCCTCAAGTGACCGAAGGAATAGAGTTTGTTTCCGATACACAAGACAATCATTTCCATCCTCATTTGTTCCGCATGAATCCATATGCCCCTTCGGATCGACTCGATTTATCGGATTTTTCCGGACGTAAGCAAACTTATCCCAGCTTCGTGGATCACCTGGATTTGATATAATGGTGTCAGCATGGACGAAGCGATTATATAAAACCCTTTTATATGATCATAATTGAGTGTATTCCTTGTATCCACAGAAGCCATTTTAAATACTAGAGGATGGGGGGATAAATTTATTGTTTCTGATCATCTCACCATATGGAAAGGGAATAATACCAGTTTCGACACGAGATATGATATCAATGGGACTCCAAACAACAAGATACTCAAGTGTTTTGTATTGTTCATCCAAAAAAGATCCTATTTTAATGAAATTGCTTCCGTTATATAAAAACCAACTTTTAACCTCACCAGTTTTATCATCCCAATGTGCACTGATGAACTTTGGGTAAATAAAATCAGTCACGGGTCTTTTCCCGATCACAATCCATAGGCCCTTCCGGATAGCAGCTTTCAAGCCGGTTATGACTGGTGGAAACATATAACCCTTTTTCACAGCATCTTCAACATTCATTTTTTGTTTATTTTCAATATAATCAAATACCTGAATGAATGGACCATTCTTATTATCCCTATAAACATAATGACCAATAGCCGTTCTGTGATCAGAAAGCGTTATTTCGAAAAGATCTCCAATTTTTATCATCACCTATTCTCCTTATTTCGGTATCAATCCTATCTGTTGCAGGATGTAGGTACCTCGTTGGACTGCTTGGACATACAACTCATTCGATGGAGCGATGCTGTTGATTTTATTATATAAGTTTGGCAATCCCGAATTTTGAATTAAAACTTGTTCAACAGCTCTTGCATCATACCGACTTAATCAATCAAGCCAGGGATTTTTTCTATAGTCCAACCTTTGACATTGATATGCTCTGCGGCCCTACGATCGAAATCGTTTGTTATCCCGTAATATTTCACCACACCATTTTCAACATATCGAAACACTACATTCAATCCAGTATTTATTGTTGTGGCTGCTTGGTGTGAGATCTGCCGCCGGTATAGCGAATTTCACCAAACGGACAATTCCTGGTCTCAGACACCTTGTTGCCATCCGCATCCACCACCAGCACGATCGAGACGCCTGCTCGGAGATCACGCGAACCGCCTCTGAGCGGCATAAAAGGCCGCGATAAGGGGACGTGAAGTATTCACCTTCCTGGCTCATGGCGGTCACGGGTCCGAGGGAGCCGGTTTGAGGAAGGTTGAAATCGATGAAGGCATTATGGCGTCCCGCACTCATGGGTTAAATATAGCAGAATTTATGAGAGCCCGGAGATAAATCTCCGGGTCGAAGGCGGCTGTTGTATCGGGTTTGAGAGGGTGCAGTTTTTTTGAAAAGATAGAATGTCATACACAGGGTTTTTTCAGAAAAACCCATCAATGTTCTGAATAGAATCCACATTCCCATAATTCTTTATGTTTCGTAAAAGCACAATATCTTCTTTCTGGATAATATCCAACGGCATAAATATAGTAATCACTCAGCTCATATATAATTTCATAACCTTCACTCGTGTACGGTAATTCAGGAAGATAATCAGGGATCAGATCATTTATAGTACCCGGATAATGTCCAAAATCATCATAATATTTTTCAACAGCATCTACAACTACATACACTTTTTCTTTACCTTTTTTGATGGAATCAATGGTTAAAATAATCGCCGGGCTGTATGTAATAGTAGGCGAAGGAGTTTCTTTTATATCAATAGTCGATACTACTGGATGATACGTAGGAGTAAGCGTATGGGTTTGTTTTATTTCATCAGTCGAAACAACCGGATGAATGGGTTCGGCTATCGTTTGCGTTGGCATAATACGCGTACTGTCACAGGATGAGAAAGAAAGAACCAGAAATCCAAGAACAAGCATCAAGAGTTTCGGTTTCATTTTCATTCTATATATCCTTCAAGATAATTAACGGTGAAATATGCATTAACGCCTGGGCAATCCGTACTATTATACTTATTTTGGCCGCCAGCGTCATCGATTCCCAACAGCAGCTGCTTCATTTCTACATTCCCCAACCATACAAGCAGTGCCTGTCGCCACTCCCAACGCTGACGTTCCAATGGCGGCAACTACCACAGTTGCTACTGTAACTCCACCTGCAAATCTTTCTATTTCCAAACATCGAGCGGTGACTCAAAACAAGAGGAAATCTGGTTATGTTTAAAAAGTTGAGTAAACATATCAATAGTTATTCCTGTTGCTTCTTCGAGTGCAATAACCTTATGATAGTCTGATCCAAAGATTTCATCCTGTGTTTCCAGAGCCAATGTGCTACCCGGTCCAACTGAAACCAAATGAATGTTTGTAATTTCACCTTCATGCTGTATTCTGGGACAGATATGATAAGTTGGGGTAAATTTAATAACCCCATCATAGCGTATCATAAAGCCTTGGTTATCATAAAATAACCATAAGAAATATCCTACATACCCAGTATTTCTTACATCGTAAGGTGTACTACTAAGGAATATACGAGAAGGTTTTTCATAATCAGAAATTATTCTTTCAGGAGAATAGCCTTCCCAAAGACGGGGGAACTCAACTGGGATTTCTCCACCCATACCTTCTACGTCTATCAAATCAATTACATCTTGATCTTGGGTTGAAAATGTAAAGAAGTTGTAAATATGTTCAACTGATGCACCCCTGGCACTGGCGTCGAATGAAAGAGTATAATTTATTACCGCCTTTGATTTATTATCGAATATTGCTCCCATTCTTATAAAGAATCGGGTAGCATCTGTCCATATGGATTCTCCTGGTGTAAATCCCCAGACACACGGGAGTTTACAATCAGCATTGGTGGTTCTTATAAGCTCTTCTATAACCACCCCCCGTTCTGTATTATTCAGCGTTGGAATAGAGGTAGGTGTAAATGTATGAGGTAATTTTGTTGAGGTCGGAGTTAGTGTTGGTTGAGAAGTAATGGAAGGAGATGTAGTTTCAAACGGCTGTTTCGTATAAGCTATTGAGGAGATGGTTGGACTTGTATTACTTTCTTGTGTTTTCTGTTGTAATACCGACCAAGAATTGCAGCCTACGCAGTAAATAGTTAAAAGCAATAATAGAAGTAATTTTTTGAGGAACCTACCCCATTTCATAATTTAAGACCAGTAATATCTCTCATTGTAATCCATCGAACCAAAATTCTTGTGCGCCGTATCAGAACTCTTCGCATACATAGCAACCATACCCTTTCAATAAGAACATGAATTCAAACAGCATTAATGCCAGGCTGATATTACAGTCTCAGCCTTCAGCGAAAAGATCGATACCAACATCCATTCCCACACGCATGGGTTAAGTATAGCCAATTAAATTAATTCAATCCAAAAAATCACCCCTGCTTTCTCAAACCGGGATTATGAAACCCTGAACACAACTTTGCAATGGGCGAAGTTCCACTGGCTAACCGCAATGTCTTGAACATTTTTTTGTGCGGGTGGGATTCTCAACGCAGCCAGGAGCATGATTTGTCCCTACGAAAAAGGAATAGACCATACGATTATTGAATTCATACTACCGGTAATTATGAAAAGAATGAATGGATAAACGAATCACAAAAAACCAATTCTATGGAACCGGGCAACTAAAATAATCGCCGTTATTTTTCGTATTAATTACATGAAACAGCCCCAATTTTTTATCAAATTGGGAATTCTTCATTTCACCAATACTACTGTCATATATGCGAATTCCCGGGTAGCCATCACTGACCATAATAGCTGCGGTATCATTAAATAATATGGGGTACAAACCGCTATCCAAAGGATATTGAGATTTCTTCTCACCGGTTTTAATGTCATACCAAACAATCATATTGCCCGCTTCTTTCAGGACCACTAAGCCGGTATTACCTATTCCCATTATTTCTACTTCCAATTCCTGTGTTTCTTGATAAATCCATTTTATCTCCTTTGATTCCAAACCCAGCACCCCCAATGCCCTGGTTGTACCGAAAAATTGATTATCATTGTTTATCGCCTGACCAGATAGAAAAACAATATTTTTTGAGTCTTTAGACCATTCAAAATCAAATACATACATCTGCGATCCAGTGTGACCCAAATCGGTTATTACTTCTTTTACACCTGCAATCGGATCATATAGAAAAATTTGCTGATTTCCATCAACGTCAAAATCAGTATACGCCAGATATTGTCCATCTGGAGACCAAGCTATCTCGGCAAACCATGCGCCGCTATTTTTGGTTAATTTAACAGCTTCTACTTCCTTATCAAATTCTACAGGTAAAATGAAAACATCTTGTTTTTGACTATCCGCAATCCCATATAGATTTTCCCATTCCTTGGCCTGTTTATAAGCTATCCAATCCATGTTTGGTGAAATACGTATATTATAAGTATCATCCGAAGAATGAGGAAAAACAACACCTTTGGAATCTACAGACTCTCCTCTCAAATTTTTCCATTCAATATTAAAACCTTCTGATTGATTAAGATCATCATTTTTTCCGTAGTGATGGGTGATATCAACAATGAGGCAACTCTCAGGGTCCAAAAAACCATCCAAAATAAAATCGGGAAATTGATTAATAAGTTTTAGATCATCCCCCAAAACATACACGATCTGTCCATCTGACTGGCTATTGATCAACCAATGCGCTACTTGGGGTTTAGTTATTGACTCCTGAATTCCGGTGAATAAGTGTGCAGGTGTTTCTGCAAGAGCAGCTGTCTGCGTTATTAATGGAGTAATTTGAGAACCAACCTGAACAGTTACGGAAGAAATTGAAGGGCTTACCTCAAAATCACACCCGATCAGGAAAACAAGAAAAAACAGGCCAAAAAAGCACTTTATTCTCATTTTTTTGCTCCTCTCTTCCCCTAAAGGATAGTGCCATGACACATGATATTGCAACCACTTCCATTAATCGCCACGGATGCTTACCCAAAAATGGTCCAAAAAAAATGTAACGAAAAACACGCGATGTTGTATCCAATTGGCTGACCAAAAGAGGAAGAAATCTCATAGTTTTTTTCTCCGGGTAATCCTACCGCTGCTGGCGTTCTAAAATGTGGGTGAGATCAAGAGGGTGGGGCAACGCAGGAGTACAACCCAAGCGCCCACGAGTGCCAAAGCCAGGGCAGAGGGATTTACATTCGGAAGAATGCGGTACATTTCGCATGGGTCTCTGCTCTTTGCTTTCTGTCCTGGCTTTTGGCTGAAAAGCGATAAACTCATTGAAATTTAAAGGTTCATCAACAACAATCGGAAATACTACAGCTTGTTGAACGACTTCATGATGTTAAGACCACTATTAGATGGATTTCATGGGCCTATCATATATTCAAAACGGAAGTTCGTAAATTTATAACGGTTTACGATTCTAGGAAGAACTTCATTACAAAAATTTATCCTTGGGTAAAGTTGAAAATCTCTAAATATGTCTGATTTATCCCAGCTTCCTGGAATGATTTGTAAACCAATAGGTACTCTTGGTTTTGTTACCAAGTGGTGGCACTTTGGGCAACACCGAACCACCTCTAAGCCATTAACTTTCAAATCTATTTGACAAGTCCCATCAATTTCAACTCGGTAATATTTAGGAGAACTCTTTTCCATCAGTGTTTTTGATTTCGATCTTATTTCTGAAATCCCAATGTTGAAAGTATGGAAAGCAGAAATCCTTTCAGCTACAAGAGTCGAAATAACCCTTTCGGAAAAAATGAGAAACGGGTATGCTCCACAACCTAACACATCGGGGAATTCAGAACCTTTTTCAAGAACAACATCAAAATCACCAGAGGGATAATTTTCAGCGGCGTTACAATCACTACATCGCTGATTGACCATTTCTGAACGAGGAATTATGCTCGTTGCCCATGTAAACCTCCTAGAATAAATTGTATTATCCGAAAAGATAAAGAATGAGTCACTATCTTTCATTGAAACTCTCCGCTTGCTAATAATTGGTCAGAGTAATATCTCGCATTGTAATCCATCAACCCAAAGTCCTCGCTTCTTTGCCCAGCGAAGTCCCCTGAGCGCAGCAATGAGGTGAAGTAAGTCTTATCCGTTGGGGAATTCCCGCCCGTATATAGCACCTCGCCAAGCGGGTAATAGCGCGTCTCAGACACCTTGTTGCCGCTCGCATCCACCACCAGCACGATCGAGACGCCTGCTCGGAGATCACGCGACATTTTCAAATCACTACCATATCTTGCACCAAACAAACTTATTAACGACATGCTAATCTTTCACAATAATCATGGTCTATTTATCAAGGTAGACTGGAACGCCAAGCTAAAGAAATCTTTTCTATATTATTTTTAGTAACCTTAATCAATTTTTCTCCATCCGAGCGAATAAGATAAATATCAAAATTATCATCAGCAATTTCTACATACGCAATCCAATTTTCAGTCGGGGACCAGGTTTGTTCCCCCTTCCAAAAGTTATTACCCCGGGTAATTGCTTTCTCTCCGGTGCCATCTGGTCGTATCATATATAAATCACTTGTGTTATTATTTTTTTGTAGTTCTTTTCTAAACACAATCCATTGGCCATCTTGAGAATAATGGGGATCAATATGATCTTCAAGCTGGTTAGTTATTTGCTTGATATCCGTTCCATCTAGATTTGCAATAAATATCTGGTCATACCCATTTTCGTCTGAATGAGTAAAGGTGATTTGTTTGTTATCGGATGACCAAAAAGGATATAAAATATTAGTAAAGGATGATGCAGCTTCTTGGAATAATTGTGATTTATTTTTGCCATCCGGAGATATCGAGATGATCTTAAATGCTCCGGAAGAATCATCAGGTTTCGCTATATAGATAATAGATTGACCATCAAGTGACCAAACAGGTTCCCATTCGTTATTTGGGCTATTTGTAAGATTTGTCCATTTCTTTCCAGCCCAATCCCCTAAAAAGATATCCCCTCTTCCATTGTTTCCAGTAGCTGAAACAACAACTTGCTGGCCGTCAGGTGACCAACTGCCAGACGAAACAAAATAATTTGGACCTTCGCCATCTTTTTCTATTTTGAACAATAATTGTGTTTCACCAATGCATGGATTTTCAGTTTCCAAGCAACCAATTTCTATTGCATACATGCATTGAATATCAGTTCCACAATCGGAAAAATATGTCAATTCATATTTAATGTCTTTTCTAATTATTGTCGATTCTGTTGATGTAGGTAATAATGTCGGAAGTGAAGAAGATATACTTCGCCCAGTTTGGCTTGAAGATAACTGACAAGATACCAGCAAACTCAAACAAAAAAATATTAGTGAGAACATCTTTTGATTACTATTCAATATCATCATCACTTTGCCCTCCATTCCTGCAAATTACAATTATAATCCTGGACACCCGTTATCCTACCGCTGCAGGCGTGTTGCAATCCGGGTGAGATCTGGAGGGAAGGGCAACGCAGGAGTGCGACCTGCCTGTCCTGGATGAACTTTCCAGGTAGCGCCCAAGAGTACCGTTGCAGAGCGATAAACTCAAAGCATGATCTGTGAGACAACAACTGCTTTCCTATTCGTCAAGAACTAGAATCTCAAGGGTCTCAACAGGTGGTAGTTTTTTTACTTGAAGAAGATCCTCCCGAAAGATTTCTAATTCATCGATAAAACCATCGACTACGATAAGCAAAAAATGTATTTTTATACTATCAAGGTCATATCCTTCAGCCTCAACCGGAACTGTTTTGATAACCTGAGCTGCTTCGGCTTTTGAGTGTTCAATGGCAAATCCAATACTTGAACAATCTTCACATTCTTCGTTTACGTGAAGTAAATTCACTTGCTTCCTCAAATTAGCAACAGCGGGAAAATCTAAAGAAAGCAAATGCTTTAGTAAATGATGTTCATATGATTTTAGTTCACGAGTTGGAATTACTTGGCGATAAGTATGCGGGCTCATTTCAACTCCTCGGGATAAAATGTGTCTACGTTTATAACATTATTTCCAACAGGATAAGCGCGTTACTCAATCACCCATCCATCTATCGTGAGAGGAATGTTGAAATCGATGAAGGCATCATGCTGTCCCGCACTCATGGATTAAGTATAGCCAATTAAATTAATTCAATCCAAAAAAATCACCTCTGCTTTTTCATACCGAGGTTATCCGGTGCTGCTGTGCAGCCGCAGAACTTCAGCCCCTGGCAACCCTAAAATCACGGTTTTCCCTTATCCGGCTGACAATGATGAACCCTTGCTTACCGCGATTCTCTACGGATATGGCGTTTCTCCGGGAGGTACGCTGGTCGGTGGCGGTTGGTAGGGTACCTCAGTCGGCGGCACTGGGGTGGGCGGCACCGGGGTCGGTGGTACGGCGGTGGGCGGCACTGCCGTGGGTGGAACCGCTGTGGGCGGTACGGCAGTTTCTATTGGCGGGCGCCTGGTTTCGGTTGGCCCGGGCTGTGTGCGGGAAGGGAGCACAACCACGGTATTAGCCAATGAAACTGTTGATGTAGGCGATTGTGTTGCTGTTGGGGTAAATACAGCAGTTTCACCCGGTTGGGTAGGCCCGGAGGCTGTGGCGGTACGCGTAAAGACTACCAGCGTTGGGGGAATTCCGCCGGGGGTACCTAACCCGGGTGTGACAGTGGGCACCGGGGTGAGCAGCTGCCGTAAAATCTCCTGCGAGTCCTGGGTAGTTTGCCGGTCCCGGATGGAATCTTCAATAATGCGCAATGCCAATGGCGGCAATCGCAGTATTGAACGCAAATCAGCGCTGTAATCCGCAAACAATGGAGAACGCAGCGAAATAGCCAGCACCTGGGAGCCGCCAAAACTGCGCACCGGGTCCAGCCACCATAAGAGCATGGCGGATAAAAACACAATGCCAAAACCGAGCAGAACCATCGGGGGAATTTTTTGGTGCTTCACAGCTTGCGCTCCTAGAGCGAAACTTCCAGTTTAGGCGCTGACGTATGCGCCCATAAACGATAAACCATCAGCCGCTCCTCTTTCCCCTTCACCGAATACAGCCCTACCGGTTCCAGGTTGAGGCGGTCTTTATTCTCCCCCAGCGCCACATAGGTGGCCTGGCTGACTAAAATACCACTTTCCTCGAATACTTCACGGGTAAGGCCTTCAATCCTTTGGGAGGTATTTACCGTATCCCCAATCACTGTGTAATGAATACGGTCCCGGGTTCCCAGCCCGCCGGCCATTACTACCCCGGTATGCACTCCAATCCCGGTCGACAGGGGTGGATCACCGCGGCGTTTCCGTTTGCGGTTTAACGATTCTACGGCATTATACATACTGATAGCGGCTTCACATCCGGCCATCGCGCTCTTCTTGGGGTTAAGCATACGCGGCAGAATTCCAAAAAATGCCAGAACGGCATCTCCGTCCAATTTGTTGACTACACCGCCATGTTCGGCAATGATGGGGAGCAGTTCACCAAAATACTCGTTCAACCATTCAAAAATGGTAGCCGGATCAGATTTTTCAGAGAGTGTAGTAAAACTGCGCACATCCGCGAACAAGACTGTAGCAACGGCTTCCTGCCCTTCCAGACGCAGGGTGCCGCTGGAAAAGGTTTGACGCAGTTGTTCACGCACTTCCGGTGAAACCGTGCGCCCCAACAGGTCGCGATAAATAGAGCCTTCCTGTAAACCGGCAATCATTGAATTGAATGAATGCGCCAGAACTGCCACTTCATCATTTCCACTTGAATCTACTTTTACATCCAAATTGCCATGAGCGACCAGTGTGGAAGCGCCCACCAGACGCACCAAAGGACGGGTGATCAGATTGGACAGCCAGATACCGAGAATAACAACCAGCATAATCCCGGCCAACGCCAGCACAAAGACCTGCACCCGCGTCACCTGGCTGGTCTGCACCAGAAAGGCCTGCGGCAGGCTGACACCCAGAATACCCATATCCACCTGTCCCGAACGAGCCTCCCAGACGCCCAATAATTCGGTGTAATCAATGGTGGTCAGGCTTAAATCACGCGTAATACTGGATTGTTCCTGGGTGGTGAGTACCTGGGCGGTCTGATCATCCGGCAGCGGAAGGTCGTCAAAGCCGCTAAACAGGGTTGAATTTAGAATTTTTCCGGTCAGATCATAAAAAGTGATGTAGGCCAGAGTTTCGGCGCGAATTTCTCTTGCCATGGTATTCAGCGATTTTCCTACCAGCACCACACCCACCTGCGAATTATCCGCGGCAAAAATGGGGCCGGCCACATAAAAATAATTTCCCCAGGGTGCCAATGCTAATCCGCCAAACTTATCACCCTGTTCATCCACCAGGCCGGTCAGCACCTGGCGAACAAAGCCGGAATTCTGAAAGAACAAATCGCCCTTTTCAAATTGATATTGGCCCGGAGCGGCATCGTTCAGTAAACGCAGCGAAAGCAGACTGACCCCACCCATATCCAATATCTCTATATCCTCTTCATTGGCATTCACCGCCAATGGCAGCACCAAATTGCGCAGTTCTTCAGCATTTGCCGATTGGACAGCCTCCGCGACACCCTGTGTGTTGGACACCAGGCGCAAAGTACTGAGCAGACGGTCTTCTTCACGAACCATCCAATCACTGCTCTGTTTACCGGTGGCAACCAACTGGTTGAAATAGCGGTCCTGGACAGAATCAAAAACAATCTGGCTAACCACATAGGCCGCAGACAATGCAAATAAAACAGCCAGGATCAGATACGGCAGGGTAATTTTTAAGCGAACCGGGATTCTCACCCGCGGCATGGCGATGGGTTCTGCTGCCGCTGAGGCAGCGGTGGCGGATTGCGGTTTTACTAATTCGTCGGGTTCTTTCGACCGCAAAATTGCAGTTTCCACCCAGCGCCGCGTGAACGGCTGGCGCAAAAAAGTGTCCGCGCCTAATTCCCTGGCCTGCATTTCCCGTTTTAAATCCGGGTATTTGTTGGTCATGATGATATTGACTTCCGGATTTGTTTGGGTCACGTGGCGAATAAAACCCTGCCACTCCTCACCGGGGAAATGCAAATCCAGGAAGACCACATCCGGTTTTACCTGTTGTAACAACGCCTGAGCCTGCCCAAATTGCCAGGCTTCCCAAACTTCGGTATCGCGGTTTTTAACCAGACGTGCAAGCGTACGAGCGGTTTGGATATCCGTCTGTACGATTAATACACGTAACGTCATCTGATCTCACTTTTTCGATATGGGTCAGGACAGGTATTCACGTAAATGCCGGCTGCGGGTAGGGTGACGCAATTTTCGCAGGGCTTTCGCCTCAATCTGCCGGATTCGTTCGCGGGTCACATTAAAATAGCGGCTCACTTCTTCCAGGGTATGATCCTTGCCATCAATCAAGCCAAAACGCAGTTCCAAAACCTGGCGTTCCCGTTCCGAAAGCGCGCCCAGTGCATTTTGAACCTGTTCGCGCAGCATTTCCCGGGCAGCGGCATCCATTGGTTCAAGCGCGTCATCATCCTCAATAAAATCACCAAGCTGACTGCTGTCTTCATCACCCACCGGACGCTCCAGGGAGACTGGCTCTTCAGCCGATTGCAGAATGCGCTGCACTTTGGCAGTAGCTGCCGACCAGCGCGCCTGTAAATCCGAATTCAGGTCCACTTCCATTTCCTTGCAACGGCGAATTTCACGGATATCCTCGTGGGACAGGAAATCACCTTCCAGGGCTAATTCTTCATGGGTTGGTTCGCGTCCCAGTTGTTGGACTAACCCGCGCTGTACGCGCAGCAAACGGGTAATCGCTTCAAACAAATGTACCGGAATGCGGATGGTGCGTGCCTGTTCGGCTATATAGCGGCTAATCGATTGGCGGATCCACCAGGTGGCGTATGTACTGAATTTAAATCCACGGGTAGGGTCAAATTTCGCGACGGCGCGCAGCAAACCAAGGTTGCCCTCCTGGATGAGATCAAGGAAAGAAATACCCCGGCCCAAATAACGTTTGGCGATACTGACTACTAAACGCAAATTCGCGCGAATCAGATTCTGGTTGGCTTCTTCCGAACGCCAACGGATCATATCCAGTTCCTGACCGAGCACATCTTCATCCGGCATGAATTTGTCGAAGGAAGAGCGGCGCGGCAGTAATTTTTTCTGCTGCAAATAAGGAATCAGTTTACCGGCTGTATAGTCGGGAATGAGGTATAAACACAGGAATGATTTAAAGGCGTGTTGGGCCAATTGATCCCATAAACCGTCTTTACCCCACATACCGTTATCCAGGTAAGAGCGCAGGTAAGAAGGTTCATCAATCTGCCAGCGGTTCCGCAGCATTTGCGCTTCCAGGAGGACCAGGTCCACATCCATGGGATCACCCTGGGCCATAGACTCCGTGTTATCCATCAGGTTTTTCCAGGATTCGTATAGCTCATCAATGATGGAATTAAACAAGGCAATATAAAAACCGGTAGAACCTTTTTTGAACTTTGATTGTGTACTTAAATGCTCCACCAGCCGTTCGGCTTCGATCCGAGCTGCCAGGCGAAACTCACTATCGGCATCCAACAGGTCAATGCGGCCTATTTCTTTTAAATATAAACGTACCGGATCCTCAGATAAATCCCCCGAAACAGCTGCTTCGAGTAATTCAATCGGGTCTTCGGCGACTTCCTCTTCCTCCTCCGCAGCGATATCCTCATCTGCGACACCGTCCTCATCCTTCCATTGGGGTGGATTGATCGGCTTTTTGGAAGTACGTTTGCCATTTCGGACAACACGTTTGGCCACTTTAGCAAGTTGAGGATCTTCTTCTACAACCTGCTTAAGCGAGGGGTCAAACTCCAGGTTCTCATTTAAAGATTCCTGTGAGTCCGGATTAATTTGGGGTGTGGTTTTTGTTATTTTTTTCTTCTTCTCGGGCATAAGATAAATATACCATAATTTAAAATTAATCAAGTTGAATCGGACGTCCTAATGCATTGTCCAAACGACCACGCAAAAGGGTGTATTGCAATATTAAGTCCTGGTAGGGGTTTATACCGCTTTCGCCTTGCTCCTGCATATCCTCCAGGAGAAAACGCATTTGCTGTAAACCGGCGTTAACCCGCACTAATCTTAACTTCATTATCGACCGAATTAAATCCTCCTGAAGGCGTTGCTGCAACTTTTCTTGCGAGACTGGCTCCTTGATCAATGACTGATAAAGGGGTTGTAAATTCTCGGGGATATGGGCCTGTAAATATGGTTCCGGTTCCACCTCATCCTGTTCCAAAGATTGCATCACCGAGCGGGCCAGGATCTGAAAATCGGCCTGCTCAAAATCGCTCACGTCCAGACGGGAAAGATGCAGCTTTTGCAACCCCCGATCCAGAATATGCAGCCATTCCGGTTCCTGTACCAGGACATGAATGGTGTGTCTTTCCAAAGAAAACGCCAATTGATTCGCAGAAATCGCTTCCGTTTTATGAGGGGCGACACCCTGTTGAATATTTTTGGGTTTCCGGCGGGCGGTTGTTTTTCCTGCGCCGCTGCCTACCAGGGTACGTTCATCCACTTTGATCATGCGCGCCAAACGCTGGCGGTAGGCATCCCGTTCCACGGCATTGGGCACATCTTCAATCAACGGCAGAATTTGATCCACAATTTCGCGTTTGACCTTTGGATCATCCAGATCTTTTTGGGCTGCCAGTGTTTCCATCACATGCACCACGACCGGTTTAGCCGCGGCAAGAATACGCCGCCATTCTTCCGGGTCCCGCAGCACCACTTCATCCGGGTCCATTCCATCCGGGATCGTGGTTACGCGCACGTCGGCTTCCAGACGAGCCTCATGACGGATCAGGCCGCGCGGATCGAAACTGATCTCATCGCTGTGATCCATCGCCTGGCGGGCTACTTCCAAACCACGCAGCGTGGCTTTTTCACCGGCGGCATCGGCATCCAATGCCAGAATAATGCGGCGGGAATAGCGTTTGAGCAAGCGCAGGTGATCCTCGGTAAGCGCGGTACCCATCGGGGAAACCGTGTTCGCAAAACCAGCCTGGTGCGGCACGATCACATCCATGTAGCCTTCCACAATGACCACCTGATCTTCGCTGCGGATGGCTTTGCGCGCCAGATCCAGACCATACAGGAGGCGTCCTTTATCGAACAAGGGAGTTTGCGGAGAATTTAAATACTTGGGCACATCATCGGGATCCAGAATACGGGCGCCAAAACCGGCCATGCGGCCGTTGGGGTCGCGAATGGCGAACATCAGCCGGTTGCGGAAACGGTCATAAATGCCCCCATTATCCCGCTGGCTCACCAAACCAACGTCCAGCAAATCCTTCTCGCTGAACCCCTTTGCGGAAAAATGTTGAACAGCAGCTTCCCAGGAAGCCGGGGCATACCCCAATCCGAAACTTTCCATAGTTTCCCGGGTTACCCCGCGTTTGATCAGATAATCCAGCGCCGTTTTTCCCTGTGGAGTTTGCATAAGGTGATGACGGAAGAAAGTAACCGCCTCTTCCAGTAATTGGCGCAAACGGTCATATTGTTCATCGGCCTCTTTTTGGCCTTCAGTCTGCGGCTGCAACTCTACACCGGTGCGATCTGCCAGGTAGCGCAGTGTTTCGTTAAAATCCCAGCCTTCCTTCTTCATAATGAACTTAAAAATATCGCCCCCCTCATTACACTGACCAAAACAACGCCAGGTGCCCGAATCAGGAAAGACCACAAAAGCCGGTGTGCGTTTGTTATCATGGAAGGGACAAAAACCCGAATAGCTTTTACCGGACCGGCGCAGTTTCACCGATTCAGAAACTATATCGAGAATATCTATGCGATTTTTGATCTCATCAACAACCGTCATCCAAGCCTCATATTGATTCTATACCAGAATCAAGTTTCCCGCGGTGTTTGAGGACCCGCATTGTAACAGGTTTAACCCGCAAATGTCATTTTAGTGACGAAAACAAAATGTCAAAAAAACCCGCTTGCGCGGGTCTTGTTCCAGTTCTAAAAACCTTCCAGTTGGGAGAAATCCGCCACCCCATTGGTTAGCGCAGCTACCTTCTGGAGCATCCCCAGGCGGTTTGAACGCACACCCGGATCATCAGCCATGACCAATACATCATTGAAAAACTGGTTAATCACCGGCATCAGCGGCATAAACACATGGAAGAAATCAGCGACCGAGCCTGAACGACGATCCACATTGACCACGGAATTGATCCCGGCATACAATTCCCGTTCGGAATCTTCCTGCAATTTGGAGGGGTCGATAGTATAAGCCTCTTTCAGATCACGGGTAATGCGCACACAACGGGAATACGTGGGTAAAATTTTTGCCCAATCGGAACGATTGGTCCAATCGGTTAAGGCCTTTACCGCTCGGAAAGCAGCAGCCGGGCTATATCCCTGGGCAGCCAGAACCGCGCCAACAATATCATGCCGGTAACCTTTTTCTAAAAGCCAGTTTTGTAAACGGCCAACGATAAACTCAAGACAGGCCTGTTGACTCTCTTCAGAAACGGGCAGCGGCATGGTCTCGGCAGCTAATTTTAAGCCGCTGCGCAAATCAAAGTCCTGATCCCAGGCGACCAGCAATTGCACCAATCCCATGGCAGCGCGGCGCTGCGCAAAGGGGTCTTTGGTTCCGGTTGGCGCCAAGCCGGCAGCAAATAAACCGGTAATGGTATCCAGGCGATCTGCCAGGCCAACCAACATACCCGGTTTACCGGACGGCATCTGGTCACCGGGAAAACGCGGCAGGTAATGTTCAAAGATGGTCTTGGCGACAGCATCCGATTCGCCGGAAGCCAGCGCATAATACCGTCCCATAATTCCCTGCAGCGCGGTCATTTCCACCACCATGTGGGTCATCAGATCTGCCTTGCACAGGAAAGCAGCGCGGCGGGTTGTGCGTGCTTCATTTTCATTCACATTAAACAGGGCAATCAATCCATTTACCTGTTTCTCAATACGCTCGGTTTTATCCAGCATTGAACCCAGTTTTACCTGAAAGGTCAGCGTAGAAAGCCGGGAGCGTACTTCTGCCAGGTTTTGTTTAAGGTCTTCCTTAATAAAGAAAGCAGCATCCGCAAAACGGGCACGCACTACTTGCTCATTTCCATCGGTAACGGTTTCCAGGTGCTGATCATCCCCGTTGCGCACGCCCACAAAGAAGGGCATCAGATTACCGGCCTGATCATAGATCGGGAAGTAACGCTGATGTTTTTTCATTACGGAAACCAGCACTTCCGCCGGTAATTTTAAGTGATCCGGTTCAAATGATCCGATAAACGCCGTGGGTGCTTCCACCAGCATGGTCACTTCATCCAATAAATCCTCATCAAAGCGGTTGATATCCGCTCCGGCAGAAAGCATGGCTGTTTTTACCTGGTTGGCAATCAGCGCTTTGCGTTCTTCTACATCTAATATGATACTCTGGGTTTTTAAAGCCGCAAAATAATCCGCCGGATGGGATACTGCGATTGTTTCCTCAGCCTGGAAACGCAAACCACGTGTAAAACCGGCGGCGTTCAAACCAGCATAGCTAAAGGGCAGCAATTGTTCACCAAACAAGGCCAGCAGCCAGCGGATTGGCCTTGAAAAAGCCACGCCGCTTTCATTCCAGCGCATTGGTTTGTCAAATTTCAGGGCAGCGATAATCCCCGGCAAAGCCTCGGAAAGCACCTGTACAGCCGGCCGGCCGGTCTGATGTATCTCCACGGTCACGTAACGGCCGCCGTCGATTTCACTCACCTGCAACGCACTGACGTCCACCCCCTTACCGCGGGCAAAGCCCTCGCCGGCTTTAGTGGGTGTTCCATCCGGGTTAAACGCGCGTTCAGCCGGAGGGCCTTTCACCACCTGTACCAGATCGATCTGACGTCCGGCCAAACCGGCTACCGCAACCACCAGACGGCGCGGGGTACCCAATACGCGGACTTCGCCAGCATGGTCCAGCCGCAGGTCTGCCAACATAGCGGAAAAACGTTCTTTCAGTTGAGCAATGGCCGATTTAAGATCTGCAACCGGCAATTCTTCGGTGCCTATTTCAAACAGGAAATCAGCAGGACCAGCGGAGACGGATGTGGATATGTCCGCTTGAGCCGTGGGAACCGGTTCGGTAGCGATGGCCGGCACCTCCCAGGGAAATTCCATTTCCTGACGCTGGTTATAATACGCCTCGGACACTCGCCGCGAAAGCTCACGCATTCGCGAGAATAGCGCCTGTCGTTCTGTCACACCCACTGCGCCGCGGGTATCCAGGACATTAAATGTGTGCGAACATTTTAATACATAATCATGCGCCGGCAAAACCAATCCCTGATTTAACGCCTCTTCAGCTTCGGCTTCAAACAGATCATACATCTGGCGCAAGCGTTCCACATTGGCTGTTTCAAAATAATATTTGCTGTGTTCCTGCTCACCCTTCAGGTGCACGTCGCCATAAGTGCGGCTGGGGCTCCATTGAATATCCCGGAAATTGCGTACATTTTGCAATGCCATGGCGATCCGTTCCAGACCATAGGTAATTTCCACAGAAACCGGGTTCATCGGCATTCCGCCGGCTTGCTGGAAATAGGTGAACTGGGTAATTTCCTGACCATCCAGCCAGACTTCCCATCCCAACCCCCAGGCGCCCAGGGCCGGGGATTCCCAATTATCTTCCACAAAGCGGATATCGTGTTCAGCCGGATTTATGCCCAGCGCTTCCAATGATTTCAGATAGATTTCTTGCGGATTGCCCGGGTCAGGTTTCAGAATCACCTGAAACTGAGTATGCATCTGCAACCGGTTGGGATTTTCACCATAGCGCCCGTCATCCGGGCGAACAGAGGGTTCTACGTATGCCACATTCCACGGTTCAGGACCCAATACACGTAATACCGTGGCCGGGTTCATCGTGCCCGCACCTACCTGCGTATAATAGGGCTGCCAGATCAGACACCCCTGTTCATTCCAATATTGCTGCAATTTCAAAATAATCGACTGAAAATCTAAAGCGTTGCCCATCGTTCCTCCACAATTCGGACCGTCTCCGAATCTTTTTAATTCCTAAGATAAAACCTATTAATGAAAGCAAAATAAATGTTCAGCAATTATACCAATCAATTTATTGATACGGGATTTTACTGGCGAACACCCGCTTGCCGGTTTGTTTCATTCCAAAGTTACTGAGGCTGCCACATCTTCTGCCGTAGACTGCGAATCGCTGATTCGTACAGGAACCGCATACTTGCCTGGCACCACTCGCACATAATAGATCCACTCCAATAAAGGGGCTGTCATGAATGTGGTTGTGATGGCCATGAGAACCAGCATAGCGAACAATGCCGGTGAAATAACGCCTATCTCCAGACCAATATTCAACAGTACCAGCTCCATCAAACCGCGTGTGTTCATCAATACCCCCACCGCTCCGGATTCACGCCAGCTCAACCCGCTGTAGCGTGCCGCGGCTGCCGCCCCGCCAAACTTGCCGGTAATAGCAACCAAAATAATCAGCCCGGCAAATAACCATAAACCAGGTTCATTCAGTAAATTAATACTGGTGCGCAAACCGGTTAGCGCAAAGAAAATGGGTAAAAGCAAAACCACCGTCAGGTCGTTAAGTTTGTCAGTAATGGTTTGCACAAAACCATGCTCTTTTGGTAATACGACGCCGGCAATAAACGCGCCAAATAATTCATGCACACCCAGCAGTTCGGTAAACCAACTGGAGATAATCACCAGCAGCAAAATCAAAGCCAGTGAATCGTGTGAAACCGAATTGGTATGCTGTAATCTTTTTCCCCATTTTTCAAAAAATGGGCGCACCAGAAACAACATGATACTCAAAAATACAAGCAGTCCCGCAACTGTTAACCACAACGGCAGCCCGGATTCAGAAGAACGCACCAGCAAAACCACAACAGCCAGTAAAAGCCAGCCGGTAACATCGTTTATTGCAGCGCTGGTAATTGAAATAGCCCCCAGAGGAGTATTTAATAATTTTCGCTCAATGAGAATACGCGCCAAAACGGGAAAAGCTGTAATACTCATCGCCACGCCCAGAAAAATGGAAAAATGAATAAAGGAAACACTGTTGTCCGAAAGCCGCGGGTACAGAATCAGCGCCAACAATGATCCCAAGAAAAACGGAAAAATAATACTGAAATGGCTGACCAGCAAAGCTGTGCTGCCACGCTCTTTCAAGGAGCGTGGATCCAATTCCAGGCCAACCAGGAACATAAATAAAATCAGGCCTAATTGACTGATTGCAGACAGCGCACCGAGACTTTCAATGGGAAAAAGCCAGGCAGAGAATTCCGGAAACAGCGTACCCATCAATGATGGGCCAAGAATGATGCCAGCCACCATTTCGCCAATCACTTGCGGTTGGTGTATCTTGCGGAACAGCTTCCCTATCAGGCGCGCTGCCAGCAAAATAACAACCAGTTGAACCAACAAAATTGGTATATGGCTCATCAGTAACCCCCATGGATTGGGTTTTCTTGAGAAACACGTTCCGCTGAAAATCTCAGTGTGTCGCAATCTAAACCGGAAATCTCGCCGTCCATCCGGTCAATAACCGACCCACCCTCCATCGATGCGCTTATGGATGTTTTTCCCCAGGTAATGCTGATATCATTTCCTGTGAGTGTCCCTATAAAATTTTGATCAGGCCGCATTTCATCACTGATCACAAGATGGGTGCCAGATTGAATAATATTCAATTTTCCCGATTCAAAAGGCCAACAGGAGGAATTGATATCCAGCGGCTTTTCAAGAGAAACTTCCCAAACACCTTTGATAGAAAAAGGCGCCTGAAGGGTTTCACCCCATTGAAAAACACCCCATAAGGCAACCGCTGCTACAGCTATCGCAAAAATCATCGCTTTTAACGCTCTCATACTATAAATCCGCTCTCAATAATCACTTAATATGAAGTTTTGCTGATTATACGATTTATGTAGAGAATATTTATCCGGATATAAAATGTTTATCCCCAGGAAAATCAGTGAATTTCTTCTGAGCCAGCTGGTTTATCCGGATTCGTTGCTGTGTAACCTTTGCGCACCTCACGGATAAATGCCTGAGAATTGATATTCCGTTCCAATAGAAACGTCAGATACCATTGCATAATCGTTTCTACTTCCTGTTCCACCCTGGCAACAGGGCGGGCAGCCAGAGCCTGGGCATACGAGCTGCGTTGAAAATGACGCAGAAACTTTAACGCATCCATGCTAATCCTACGCGAATCTTCAACGCGATGTCCACAACGCGGGCAGAGAACACCGCCCTGCAAAGCCGAAAAATATTGATCTTCAGCTTTGATGGTCTCTCCACAACTGATACAATCAAACAATTGGGGACGAAAACCCATCAAATCCAACAGGCGGAATTCATAAAAATGTAAAACGACAAAGACTGGCTCATCTTTTGCCAGGCGCTCTAATGTCTCAACTAACAAGCGGTACAGGGTCGGATTGGGTCCATCATCGTACGTAAAACGATCAAGCAGTTCCAGAACGTAAGCCGCATAACCGGTTTTTTGCAGGTCATCCCGCAGCGGCAAAAACGCATCAATCGTATCCGCCTGAGAAACAATCCATAAATCCCGGCCCTGGGCCAGCATTAAAGCTGAACGCATAAACGGTTCCAGGTGCCCGGCTTTACGTGACCGGGTTTTTCGCACTCCCTTGGCGATTGCGCGCACTTTACCCAATTCGCGTGCATATATGGTGAGCAGCCGGTCGGCTTCCCCCCACCGTTGGTGACGGATGATCACAGCATCCACACGCCGGGTTCGCTCGCGTTCGGGCATTTTTCCTCCGTCTAGTGTTGCGGTAAATCTTTCAGGGTAAAGGCCTGGGGCAGCAGTTCGGCCACAGTGGTCTCTTTTTTTATGACACCGTGTACATCCGCGATCAACACAATGGCATCCGGACCAAACTCCGCCATAATCTGACGGCAAGAACCACACGGAGAACCGGCATTTTCTGTCACCACGGCAATCGCATCAAAACTGCGTTCACCTTCTGAAATCGCTTTAAAAATAGCCACTCGCTCAGCACACATGGTGGTGGGGTAAGCAGCACTCTCTACATTGACTCCGTCATACACCTTCCCGGAACTGGTTAAGACCGCAGCACCAACCGCATAATGTGAATAAGGAACATAAGCCCAATGGCGCACAGCAATGGCTGCTTCAATCAACAATTGTTGCTGCTCAGAGCTTAGCTTCATCTTTTTCCTCCAATTCCACATCACCCATAATCCGGTTAGCATGCACCTTCCGAATCCGGCGTCCGCTTACCTGTTCTACGGTTAGGATCCAGCCATTTACTTTAATTTGCTCGCCGCCAAGCGGCACCCGGCCGATCTGTCCATAAATATAGCCACCCAAGGTATCTGCCATATCGTTGGTCAGGTCCACACCCAAATAATCATCGACATCATCCAGGTTAATCAACCCCGAAAAGATAAATTCATTGGGAGAAATTTCCTGGAAAGCTAATTCTTCACCCTGATCATACTCATCGCGGATCTCACCAACAATTTCTTCGACAATATCTTCCAGCGTTACCAATCCAGCCGTACCACCGTACTCATCCACAACTACCGCCATATGAATACCCTGCGCCTGCATTTCACGGAGCAATTCATCCACATTTTTCGATTCGGGGATAAAGTAAGCCTTACGCAGTAAGGGACGAATATCTTTGATGGATATGTCCCGCGATTCACTGCGCAGTAAGTCTTTGGCATATAATAACCCGATAATATCGTCAATACTCTCTTCATACACCGGAACTCGTGAATGACCCGATTCGGTAAATACCTGAATAGCTTCATGCACTGTGGTGGTAACATCGAACGCGGTGATATCAATCCGGGGGACCATAATTTCACGGCTGAGGGTTTCACCAAACTGAAAGATGGAATAAATCATCTCGCGTTCTTCTTTTTCAAGGCTGCCCTGAACCTGGCCCATTTCCACCCAATTTTTAATTTCTTCCTCAGTCACCGGCCCCAAACGCTGCTGCAGAACCTCCGGAGAGCCCAATAAAGCCATCATCAACGCAGCTAAAGGCGCAAACAAGATAGCCATTGCATTTCCAACCGGAGCAAGGCGAATCGCCCATTTTTCCGGGGCATGCAAGACCAATCCTTCCATAGTAAATTCCGCCAGCAAGACAATGACCGCCGCCAGAATGACGATCAGTAAAATCAGCCAGAATGGCGGCTGAGGCACTAAACTGACAAGGCTCCAACCGACAGCCGAGCATACCAAAAAATGCATAAGTATCAGGCTGAGACGTAAAGAAACCCGTAGTCGTTTTTTCTCCAGAATGGTTAATGCCCGTTCCACTCCCACCGGGTCGTGTTCACTCAGGCCAATTAACAATACCGGCCGGGTATTTAACAGGCTGGACCGGACTGCTGAAAACAACATGTCCAACGAAAATGTGACAATCAAAAAAATCCAATTTGCGCTACTCAACGTTTTCTTTCTTTCTAATCGGTCGGGCAGGAACGCCAACAACCACTTCTCCAGGTTTTACATCGTGTGTTACCACCGCACCGGCTCCGGTGCGTGCTTTATCCCCCAGGTTCAACGGCGCCACCAGCATCGTATCACTGCCAATGAAGACTTCGTCGCCAATCACGGTGGGGTGTTTATGTTCCCCGTCATAATTACAGGTAATGGTTCCTGCGCCGATATTAACATCCTTACCAATGGTAGCATTCCCAATATAAGAAAAATGACCCATTTTGGTGCCGGCGCCCAGGTAAGAATCTTTAACCTCGCCAAAATTTCCCATGTGTACGTGCGGGCCAAGGTGAGCTCCCTTACGCAATCTGGCAAAGGGCCCCATATCAACACCATCTTCCACAACCGCTTTTTCCATTACCGCTGCCAGAATTACACAATCATTACCTACCTGGCAATCCGTAATAATTGTGTTGGGTCCAATAATACAATTTTCACCAATCAAGGTTTTTCCATAAATAAATGTATTGGGCTGCAGGATCGTATCCTGTCCAATTTGAACACCAATCTCTACATATGTGCTGTCCGGGTTGATAACAGTGACGCCATCCAACATTAATTTTTCCATAATGCGCCGGCGCATTACTGCTTCGGCTTCGGCCAGGTGAATACGGGTATTAATTCCCATCGTCTCACGTTCATCCTGCACCGCAATCGCTTCAACCCGCTGACCATCAGCTACGGCCAACCCCACCACATCCGTCAGATAGTACTCTCCTTTGGGAGAAAGTGGAATCCGCCGTAAGGCATCCCATAACCAACGCGCCTGAAAACAATAGGCCCCTACATTCAATTCCCGGATTGCCAAAATCTCCGGAGAAGCCTGTGCTTCCTCTACAATCGCCTGTACACTACCGTCCACACCCCGGACAATACGCCCGAATCCGCGTGGATCAATAGCAACCACTGTCAAAATAGTCATCGGGCCACTATTGCGGATCTGAGTTTCCAATAAGGCTTTCAGTGTTTCCGGGGTAAATAATGGCATATCGCCGCTGGTGACCAACACCAGATCAGCATCCTCAGGAATGGCAATTTGGGCGGATAACACAGCATGGCCTGTTCCTAATTGCTGCTCCTGTTCCGCATACAACACCTGATCACCTAAAGTGGAACGCACCACATCCGCACCGTGACCAACGACAACAACTGGCTGTTCAACGCCCAGCGCTGTTACTGCATCAACCGCATACTGTAATAATGGTCGTCCACAGATCTTGTGCAACACCTTAGGATAAGCTGATTTCATGCGGGTACCCTTCCCGGCTGCCAAGATTATGGAAGAAACTTTCATCTGCAATTCTCCTGATCCCATGTGGTTCGTATCTAAGTATGATTATACTCTGAAGACGATGAGATTAAAACCAAATGAGCCTTATGCCAATCACAAAGATTGTGCAAAAAGCCCATCCACGTTATTTGTATTCTTTTCGTTTTCCGTTTTTTACGCGTCGAACGCATACAAATCTTTCAAAAAAGGCTGGGGCGCCCGGGCTCGAACCAGGATCCACAGATCCAAAGTCTGGTGTGCTGCCGATTGCACCACGCCCCAGTGCTCTTAAGGCCCGCATATTTTATCACATGTCACAAAAAACCGCCAGAGTTGTCTTTTTCTACTCCACTGGGGCAACCTTCACCGTATCATTCATCACTTTTCCCCGCTCCGTTCCACCAACGCATTTAGAGGCTATCCAATAAAAAAGGCAAGACAGAATAGTCTTGCCTTTCATTATTCGTAAATTTAATTTAAATATACTCGAAAGTTATTGTAGTATCTTTGTTATTTGCACCAATTTCAAGGTTAGCGCGAGTTTTTATTCCTGTACGAGCCAATGCAGCCAAACCAGCGCAAAGAAATGGATGGGCAAAAAACTTCGTTATTCCACGGGCCTGCAAAGCTTTCATCTCATTGATACCAATAGAATCTTTTAACAAGGTTACAACTGCATTGTCCTTCATTTCAACACTGACCGCGCCGCAAAGGCCAAACTCATTCACAAAAATGCGTCCCAGGTCAATCATAATCTTTTCGGGGCCCTCGCCGGCCAGTTTAAGTTGAAACATTTGCTCTGCCATAACCAGAATCTGTTCACCAATCATTGGAGATAGAGAAGTAGCAGAATCTTCTACCATATCCCAAATTCCAATCGTCATACTTAATGCAGTTATCGCCCACATGTTAGCGCTATTTTGCGCTTTTTCTAAATCTGTACCCATATTATAAAACTCCTCAATCCATGTTTATGTTGTGTAGCTCAGAAAATAAATTCTTCTGAATTAATGAAGGATAGCATCCCAAATCCGCGGTTCATATTCTTTCATGATCATCCGGGCAGAGCCAAGAATAGCATCTCGTCGAATAGTCAGACCCCATATATACGAATGGTCGCCAACAAAACGGGAAAGTATATATACTTTGTCGGTGGTAACCAGGTTATCATCCATAGCTCCCAATCCAAGTTTGTCGCTTACCTTTTCGGCCAGTTTCATTACCATCACGGTACGGGCGGCGCCAGCAGCATCATCTCGTGTGGGGATTGCAGACATACTGGCAATTGCCAGGCCATCCATACCAATAACATCCATAGCAATGAAATCAGTGCCTAATTCCATTCGAATCTCTTGAAAAAGTTGATCTAATTTTTGCATTTTTTACTCCCTGTTCTCGGTAATTCTTTATTTTTTTAAGACGTGGGCAATCCGGTCGGTGTACAGTTTTACGACCAGGCGCAAATTACCTATATTCGCCAGTTTGCGGTCAGCTATCACAACCACATAATATTGCTTATCAGAAAGATACTTCATCATCAGATAAGAATTCTCTGTCGATACCAGGTTATCAGATACTTCTCCTGCATTCATTTTCGTAATAGATGTATCCACCAATTTCAACAAGAGCGTCATTTGGGTTCCAACCAACTCAGGATCAAGTTTGGTCCGTGAATGGAAAGCGACATGAATACCATCCATACCGACCACCATACTGGCCTCGTAACCATTCACTTCAGTACTTAACTCTTTTAAAATATCTTCAATTTTTTGTGCCATAGAAACATTCTCCATATTCAAAAATAAATCTGACTCAATTAAATTAAGTTCAGAATCGTCTTCATCCAAACGTTTCGCACCTTCCAAAAGCAGGTCCATCCAGGCGCGATGAATGGTAACTGCGGGTGCTTTAGTGCCGGTTTCAACAATAAAAGTCCCTTCAATCCAGGCCAAAGTCTGATAGACAACTTCCTCACCTTCCAGGTTCCCCAAAACAGCATGAACCATTTGTCCCCCTTTGAAATAAAGGACAGCTGTTTCTCCGGAATGAGATATTGACAATGCCGCTGCTTTCTGGTCCTGACAAACATGTTGAACCAGATCAGCGACTGCCATATCGTGCAAACTACCTTGTAAACCCATACCATACCTCTAATACAATACAGCTAGAAATTCCAATTCTGACGGATAGATTGGATGGCAACATTCGTCAGACGACGGTAAGTCTGTGATTTATCTTTCATGGATACTGCCAAAATCATCTGATGATTGTTGGCTGAAAACATCCGGCAAACCAGGCGCTGCCCCTGGGTATCAAACAGGGAAATCTCATCCGTTAATCCCAGCCCCAGTTGCTCATGCACATTGTTGGCAGTCCGTTGGACGAGAGCAACCACAGCAGCCTGTCTTTCGGTATCGTAATCCAATTTTGCAGCCGAAGCGATGGGGAAGCCTTCCATATCCGTTAACAACGAAACCAAAAAACCGCCTTCTTCATTCATCGTTGTTAATATTTTTGAAAACACACTCGAATCATTTTTTAAAGCCGTTGACATAAATCCTCTTTATATTCGAAATTAGCGCAGGTTTTTTTGAACCTGGAGCAAAACACCGTTAATAATGGTCTTGAAAGTATCAAAGACACCTTTACCCTCCAGGGCGGTGGCCTCAAATCCCGGGTATTTGGAAGATCCCAGAACATTTTTAATGTCAGAAACCGGTAAAGCATTTTCACAATCCCGCTTGTTATACTGAACAACAACCGGCATATTCTCTATTGGAAGGCTCAAATCATGGAGATGTTGAAACATATTTAGCCAGGCCAGTAAGTTATCATCCATTCTGGCAGAATTCGAGTCCGCGACAAAAACAACGCCATCGGTGCCCCGCAAAACCAATCGGCGGCTGGCTTCATAATAACTTTGTCCGGGAACTGTATATAAAGCAATATTGGGTGTTAACCCACAAATCTTTCCCAGTTCAAGTTGAAAAAAATCAAAAAAAAGCGTTCGGTCTTCGTTGGTTTTAAGGGACAGCAATTCACTTCGCCTGCCTGGGTCCACTCTTTGATGAATTTGCTCCAGGTTGGTAGTTTTGCCACTTAACGCCGGCCCGTAATACACCACCTTCAAGTTCAACTGGCGAGCCTGCCAATTTATCATCATAACGACTATTCTTTCCAGACATCATCTAACAAGTCATTCATCATCAATTCCATGTCGCCGGATTGAAATTCATGCATTACATCATCTACATTTCCCGGATCAGACTCGATCACCCGGCTTATCTTTTCTGCCGATAGTTTTCCCAGGAAACGGACCCAACCAATTGGAACTTCACTGGAGATTTGCATCAACAAAACAAGGTAAGGACCCGCTTCAAAAATCAGGGTATGAAACTTAGACCCCTCCCGCATAATCATCTGGTTTTTTTGGTAATCACCGGAAACACGTGCAATTTCCTGGCTGGCCGCCAGGTCTCCGGCAACCAGTGAACCCAGGGCGACGATATCTGCTTTGCCACGTTCACCGCGGGCCGAGATAATCTGTCCGGATACATCTGTCAAAAGAATAAATCGAGCCGGCGCCTTTTCTAACAAATCGGTCAAAATTTGATCAAACGCTTTATCCTGCTCCGGAAAAATAGAGATGCCACAACGTAGATTAATCATGTTTATTCTCACTCCAGCGTACATTAAAAATAACCTCTTTTTACCAATTGCCATCATTGGCATTTTTTTATTTTTCTTTTTCTACGAAAATTCACGTGGGTCTGAATGGTATCCATCCGAAATTTTAGCTTTTAGAAGTTTTTTTGTGAATACAAAAAACAACCAAGAGAGATTAATCATCCTGGTTGAACATCCAAATTTTTATGAAATTTCAGACAAAGCAGATTAATTCTAAAAAGATAATTACCAATATTATTTTTTTTCAAACCGCTAAAACTTAATAATGATTATTGTTATCTGATCGTTTATATCATCTCAAAAATATATAGTAATGTATGATAATAGGCTTTAATGTGACACCAAATACGGGGTAATCCTCCAGATTACTTACTTTTCTGGAATTTTATGCAGTACCAGTTTTCTGGCAACCATGTCTTATTGAGATGAATCAAACATCATTATTAAGTAAATTATAAAGTCAATAAGTACTTACGTACCTTACAAACGCATAACAATATGTGACACAAACCCGTATTTGTTACTCTTCTTCAGGCGCTAAACCCAATTTAGCAGCCTGTTCATAGCTGATCACATCCGGGTTTTGTAAATCCACGGTGGAGTCATCGCCAGCTTTTTCCCAGAACTCGTCCACCGGGCCAATAAACAGGTTTTCTCTGCTTTCGAATAAAGCGGCAAAATCATCCAAAACTTCTTCATCGTCTTCTGTCGTGTCTTCCAGAGTTTCCGGTTCGGCAGCAGTATCCGCTTCCTGTGGTTCGATGGATAGGCCGGTTGTCAGCAGAACCCCCATTTGGTTGAGAATAGCATACAGTTCTTCCTGATAAGCGATCACTGTATCCAGAGCCAGCAATAAACGCATTTGGCCGCGTCCCTTGGAAAGAAGGACAACCAGGGCATAATCACCAACCGCTGCAACGATCACGTCCCGATTAACGAAACGAAAAGTAATTGTCGCCTGCGAATGCGGCTTTTCCTGCATTACCTGAATAAATTTTTCTGATGCTGTCAGAACAGGCAAAATAGTGGGCACCAAACGCCGCTCAAAATCGGGAAACGGGTTTTCCCCCACCTGCGCCATCAAATGCCCATTTTCGTCCAAAATTGCCACCATTTGTGCGGCCACTTCCTGCCGCAAAGCTGCCAGCGTTTCCGAAAGATTTCCGATGGGAATATCTTCTTCTTCCTTAACTTCAAATGGGGCCTCAGGGATAAGGCCGACCATCTTTTCCTTTTCGACGGTAACCTCAATCCCTAAAAACGAACCAACCGCATCCAGAAACAAGGGAATATCCATCGGTTTGCGTAAAAAGAAGTTTGCGCCAGCATTACGCGCTTTTTCCTCCAGATCCCGATCGGTAAGACCTGTAATCATGATGATATGCACGGATGGGTCTTTCGCCCGGATTTTAGGAAGTAATTCCATACCGGATATGCCTGGCAAACGAACATCAGAGATGATCAGATCCAGATTTCCCCGGGTAATTTCCAGCATTGCTTCTTCGGCGGAAGGGACCACCTTTACATCAATTTTTTTATCCAGGGTCTGAATAGCCGCTTTTAAGACACGTGTGAGATCATAACTATCATCCACAATCAGTATTCGCTTTGACGCCATATCCAGGAACTCCTTTCGGGTTTACTATCTTGAAGTAAACCTATTATAGCAGAACCCGTGCCAGCAGGAATTTAAAAAGCCTGCCTGAAATTCAGGCAGGCTTTTGTACAGATTAATATTTTTATGAAAAGGCGACTAATTATTTTCCACGGTGAAAACGAACATACATGGCTGAGCCTATGATACCCAAAAAAGTTCCAGCCATTGATAGAAAGTAGGAAAAGAAATTCAAAAAGAAAGTCGATTCAAGCACCTTAACCACCATGAGCATAGGTAAAACAACCCCGGCTATGACCATCAACAGGCCTAATATGATCATGCGTACAGGTGTAAAAAATCTCATTCGTACAACCAGCAAGAAACAAAATGATGTGGTTCCGGCTCGAATTCTACCGGTTCTTTCACCTCGCACACCCCTTTGATCATACGCGGGCAGCGCGGGTGAAAACGGCATCCGGAAGGTGGATTGACCAGACTGGGGGGCTCTCCCGGGGGTACTTCTTTCATTACCGTGGCATTATGCGCATCCGGGTCTGAAGTCGCTTCCAGGAGTGCGTAGGTGTATGGATGCAAAGGATTGTTAACCAACAGGTCTACTTTCCCTTTTTCCACGATCTGTCCGGCATACATCACGAAAATTCGCTCTGAGAAATAGCGCACGGTAGAAAGATCGTGAGTTACATAAATAACCGCCAGGTTATGCTCTACCTGTAAACCACGCAGGAGTTTCAGAATTTCCACACGCACCGAAGCATCCAGCATTGAAACCGGTTCATCGGCAACCAGCAATTTTGGTTCCAAAATCATTGCCCGGGCAATAACAATACGCTGCTGCTGCCCACCACTGAGCATATGCGGGTATTTTGATAAGAACTCATTCACCGGAGTCATCTTTACTTCTTCCAAAACTTTGCTGATGCGCTCCAGCCGCTTTTCCTTATCTTTTACCCCATTAATGATTAATGGTTCTTCCAAAATGGTTTGAACATTCATAAAGGGCGGTAAAGCACCATAGGGATCCTGTTGTACAAAACCCACTCTGGCGCGATATTCTCTTAATGTTTTTCCTTTAAGATCATTCAGGTTGATGCCATCAAAAATAACCTCACCCTTCGTCGCTCTATGTAACGCCAGAATGGTCTTCATCAAACTGGATTTTCCGCATCCGCTCTCACCAACGATGGCAATGGATTCTCCATGGTCCAACTCAAAGTTGACTCCATCCACAGCCCGCACGAAACCAGCATGTCCAAAACCAAATCGGCGCAATTCAAACCAGACTCTGAGATCTCGTACGGAAAGCAGAGACTTGCCTTTGTTGGCATCACCTGCTCTACTAACTTGAATTTCTTTTAATTTTTGTTGTTCGCTCATCATATTATTCCCGCATCTCACGCATATAACCAGCATTTAACCAGATTTTTTCCAATCTGGATTGTTGGCGGCTCTTCAGAGCAACGCGCAAAACGTTTTGTGCAACGTTCTGCAAACCGGCAGCCAGTGGGCGGTGAAATCAAACTGGGGGGCTGTCCTGTTATGAAATCAGGTTCAACATTGCTGCGCAGCTTGGGTACACTGGCCATCAACTTGGCCGAATACGGATGATGCGGTTCACTGAAGAACACACTTGCATCACTCAATTCCACGATTTGTCCGGCATACATTACCGCAACCCGGTCTGCTAATTCACTCGAAGTGGCTATATCATGAGTGATCAGGATAAAACTGGCGGCTGTATGTTGTTTAATATTCTTAAGCAGGTTAAAAATGTTCGCCTGAGTTAATACATCCAGAGCAGAGGTAGGCTCATCCAAAATGATCAAGTCCGGGGAGGTAGCCAGGGCCATGGCCAGAGCTACCCGTTGGCGCATACCACCGCTCAACTCAAAGGCATAACGGTTGAGGAAATCTGCAGGCACACCTACATGCTGGAACATCTTTAAGGCCTGGGACAGCGCATCTTCTTTTTTAGCGCCAAAGTGAACCATTAACGGTTCTGCAACCTGTTCACCCACTCTTAAGACCGGGTTAAGTGCATTCATAGCTGCCTGAGGAACCAGGGACATCTTGACCCAGCGGATTTGCTGGCGAAATTCCTCTTCGGTCAATCCCATCAACTCATTTCCATTAAGAGACACATTTCCGGAATACTCATGCACATTGCGGGGCAGCAGGCGCAAAATTGCTTTTGCCAGCGAGCTCTTTCCACAACCCGATTCACCCACAACCACTATGGCCTGGTTGTGTTCCACTATCAAATTAACACCATCAACGGCCTGCACCACGCCACGCATCGTTTTGAAATGCAGCTTCAGGTTATCAACGTTTAACAGGTTTTTTTCTGCCATAGGACTATATACCTCTCAATCTTGGATTAAAGACGCGGTCAAGAGCAAAGCCCAACATAGCAAAACCCAGACCAGTAATCATGAGCAATACGGCAGGTTCCAGGATCCAATAATAATACCCCTTATAGAGCGCACCATTCACCTGGGCATCATTGATCATCTTTCCCCAGGTGGGCAGTACCGGATCCCCAAGACCCAGAACGGCCAGTGAAGCTTCCAGGAATACATATGCAGGAACGGCAGATACCAATGCAGGAATTAACAAAGGGATCATGCGGGGTATCAAGTAACGGAAGATAATGCGCATACTGCTTGCGCCGTATGCCCGCGCGGCTTCTATGTAGGTCGATTCTTTTACCTGCAAAAATATTGCCCGATTGGTTTTAATGGCCCCTGTAAAGATACTCAGTAAAATCGTTACCCCCAATATGACCCAGATACTGCGTGAATAAAAAGTACCGATCATAATAAGAATTGCCAGAAATGGCAGTACCAGGTTGATTTCGGTAATGCGTTGGATTAATTCATCCAACCAACCTCCAAACCAGGCGCCAATGGCAGCAATGGCCATAGACAGGACCGAAGTACCCATAGCAGCCAGCAAACCAAATGCAATCGCTATGGGTGCGCCCCATAATAATGGCACCATCAGGTCGCGGCGGGCGTGATCGGTTCCGGCAAGACCATACGTCTGCCCATGCAAAACAAACTCAACATCAATATCCGAATCCTGTTCAAAGGTAAGTCCTTTGATTAACAACTGGTAGGTACCTTTGAGCGGTGCCATCGGATCAGAATCCGGAATGACGAACAAGCCTTTCATTACCTCCAAGCCTTTCAAGCGCCGGACCAATTTCTCATCCTGTGAAAAGCGGAAGGTTTGAGTCTGGCTTACGCCAAAATCGCTGACGCGAATTTCACGGTTGTCCGGGGTAATGAGGTAAACGGAAACAAAAGGTTGTTTTTCAGAATACTTGGTTTTAAAGTACAAAAACAATTCCTGGGGAAAATCATCATAGTCATAATCAAATGAATAGGTAAACTCAATTGTAGACGTATTCTGTTCTCCAGGAGTAACTGTTTTGGTAATACCATCCTCACTCACTTTAACAGCGAAAGATTCGGACATTTTTTCTTTGCTGAACCAGTTATACCAGATTGGCGGCACATTTTTCGGGTTCTGATACCAGACTTCCTCACCACCGCGCCATAAGCGAATAGCCTCAGCGTAAGGAATTTTGGCCATTGCATAAATTGCCAGGACAACCAATCCTAGGATAATCACAAGTCCAAAAACAGCGGAAGGATAACGAAATAGCTCTGCAAATGGATTCTTCTTTGTCTTTTTCATAATTATTTTCCACCCCCCACTTTTACGCGTGGGTCAACCAGTACATAGATAAAATCGAGCAGGAATACGGTTAACGCCAGCATGTAAGCATAAATGATTGTTGAACCGACAATCACGGGTGTATCATAAAAACCAATGGCTCTGAATAAAGTTCTACCCAAGCCAGGCCAAAGGAATATTGTCTCAGTAATAGTAGCGCCAGTCCAAAGACCAATCACCAGCAAGGCAAAATTGGTGATAATCGTTGGCAGCGTAGGCCGTAAGATATAGCGTCGCTCAATATCACGGGATGGCAGGCCTTTTGCCTTGGCCATATCCACATAGTCTTCGCTGGAATAAATCAAAAAGAATGTACGCCAATTATAAATACTAATAAATAAAGCACTGATAACCAGGGAACCGCCCGGTAAAATTAAGTGTTTTAGCACACTTAAGATGTAATCCAGGGTGTTTTCAGGTGGAGGTGAATCCACCATCCCGCCAAACGGCAAAACTTTAAACACTGCCGCAAAGATTAAAATAAAGAAGATACCGTAAAACCAGGCAGGCGCTGCGGAGGTTGGCGATAAAGTAATCACTAACTTATCCCAAAAACTTCCGTAGGAGCGGGATAATGTAAGTGCAATAAAGACACTGAAGAAGAACAAAAACAGTTGAGAGGAGCCCATCAACAACAATGTTGCCGGTAAGCGTTCCAGAATGATGTTATTAACCTCTCTCGAACCATTGTCGCTAATCATATTCAATGCACGCCCCAAATCAAGCCGTAACGCATTGGAAAGATACCGGAAAGAACGGACCATAAAGGGTGTATCCAGGCCTAATCGATGTTCTTCGAGCGCAACCATCTCATCTGCCATGGTTCTACGCGCCTCCGGCGAGATTTGCGAATTAGCCGTCATGGCTGCCACACGCATATTCACTGTTTCGCGGATATTGTTGCGCATGATGTCATCTACATAACCGCCCATGTTAGCGATCATGATGGTGGTATATACACCAATCACGATGGTGATAAACAACATGAGCACCCGTAAAGACATAAAACGTACCACCCGCGCAAACGCGGAAGAGGATGATTTCTTTTTTAAATCAGGAGTACCCGACTGAGGCTCTGATGTCATGTTCTACCCTCATATTTAGAATAGATAGGGGCAAGTTCAACACTCGCCCCTATCATCATAGTTACTTATTCAGACTTAAAAGTTCCGGCTTATGGAGCGGTAACGAATTCAACGTTTGTGAAAGTCGGTTGGCTGACAGTTAAAGGAACCACAGCAATTTCGAGCTTATTGGAACCAGCTTCGAGTTTGCCTGTCATTTCGGCATCCAGCACTACGCTGTATAAACCATCTTCAACAGCCACTGCTTCACCCACTACAACGATTTCGTTTTTGGCGTTGTACAATAAGAACTTCACCAATTTGATTTCGTCAGCCGGGTAAGCTGCATCTTCAAAGGTCACATATACATCAAACGTAGCTTCTTCACCAATCTTAACCTGGCCGGGGCCATCAAGTTCAACCACAGCAAGTTTCGGCGTGCCGTAGTTAGACCAGCGATCGGAAAGATCAGGATAATCAGCAAATTGTTTGAGGGTCAGGCTCTTCTCGGTTAAGAAAGCTTTGTCCACATAGTAAGGACCAGTTCCAAGCCAGAAGTGATTGTGCTCTGCGTACCAGGCTTTGGTAGATTCATAGCGGGCGACAGCTTCTTCTGCGGTCAGGAATTCACTCATGGTCGGGGCGTATGGAATATAGGAATCAGCAATTGCCTGATCCAAATAGGTCGCCAGGATCTCAAGGCTCGGGCCGCCAATCCAACTGGTCTGTTCGATTTCAGCTTCACCAGCTTTATCAACCGAGTAAGCGACTTCGCCAGCAGCTTCAGCTAAATTGCTGACAGCGATCATCGACCATGCACCTTCACCATACGCATAGGTGGGGTAAAAGCCGAGGAGCGGGTTAGTGAGATTCAATTCGGCATCCAGTGAATAGGTATCACTGTAATAGTCGATTACGAGCGGTTCGGTGGAAACGATCTGGAAGCCCTTGAAGTTTTCCATAAAGGGCAGGTAAGCCGGTTCCGCTTGCGGATCATAAATGGCGCTGTCTGTTTTGGCACGATCAAAGGTCATGATCATATTCATCACGAAGTCAGCGATGGACAGATTGCTGCCATCATGCCATTTTACGGTCTCGAAGATGTCTGCCGGATAATAGACAGTGGTCTTGCGTAAAGCGGTCACGCCTTCACCAGCCGGGATAAATGTCTGGGAAACAGCGTCCCAATCAGCCCAAGCGTCAGCAGGGACTACGATTTCAGGAGCAAATTCGAGGGTAACCCAATCCAGAGTACTTGTAACAGGCAGACCTTCCTGAACGACGACTTCAGCGCGTTCCATTCGCATTGGCCATACCAAACCGGTGTAAGGATCGTAAATGACCTCACCACTACCACTATTGGTAGCACGGATAGCGCCCTGATCGAAGGCCCAGTTAGAGCCGGCAATCGGGTTCCATGGGTCGCCAAACATTTCCTGGGTAGCCCAACGGAGTGTGCCGCCTTCTTCGTCTTTGAAGCGCAAGGTGAATGGCCAAATCTGGGCGCCTTCAACGCCGGCAGCCAGATCAGAGGTTGCAATGACGTTGTTGGCATACGGGATATAGTTTTTACCATCAATCAGGAAAACCTGTAAGGAGTCCTGAAGTGAGAGTTCGAGGGCGCGTGCCATCATATCATGGCGTTCTTCCATGTTTGCAAATTGAGCAGTTGCCAGTTTGTCGCCTAATTCCTTGAATTCAGGATCGGAGACATTCTGTAAGAATGCCGGGATACCCTGAGCGCTGGAATCCAGGTACATTTCCTGGAAGATGTTGCTCTGGTCGCGATCCAAAACAGTGGCGCTCCATGCAGCAGTATACATGTGCCAGAGGCCATCTTTCGGGTCGGAGCCGATCCAAATCGGGGAGGCTTCACCACCGGTCTTGTATTGGCGATCTACGGTGAAACCAATCTCTTCCATTTGTGCGGCAGCGTAATCACCCAACGGGATACGGGTGCCATCCGAGTCGTTACGGATAACGAAAATCAGGGTGACGGGTTCATCTTTATATGTCCATTTTCCATCTACCAGAGTCGCATCCATGCTTTCCATTTCAGCAGTGATGATTTCTCGGGCTTTTTCCAGGTCATAGGCATAATAGGATTCCAGTTTACGGGCTACATCGGCCAGATCAGCATAGTCCGGGAATTGGGTTGTAATGGGGAAGAATTTGGCTAAACCGCCGCCTTCGTAAATTTCCTGGTTGAGGTAATCACGATCCATCAGCCAGTTCATCGCTTCGCGGATTTTGCGGTTTGAGAATGGATTGAATCTACCATCCACAAATTCGGGGCCAGCCGGGTTGAAGAGCAGATCGTAGTACAAGCCACTTGCAGTGGAGTAGCTCAATCCAGAATCTTTAATGGCGGGCAGATCTTTTGAAGACAGACCATTGGCATAAATGTCAATAGCGCCAGCTTCGAGTTGTGTAACAACAGAATCAGCACTGACCACAGAGAAAACGATCTCGTCCAACCAACCGCCCTTGCGGGTGGTTTGAACCACTTCTGGGGTGGGTTCTTCGGTTGGGGCAGCAACTTCAGTTGCTTCGGCAGGCATTTCAGCAGTCGGTTGCTCGGCAGTCGGTTCAACAGGCTGTTCTACAGGTGCTTCCGTAGGAACAGCGGCGGGTTGGCAAGCGGACAGCACCATGCTGGCCACGATAACCAAACCCACAATCAACATTAGGGTATTACGTTTCATTTCCTTCTCCTCCTTAAGGGAATTTATGGGAATGAAGATTTTAATGAAAGATTGCAGCACAAAATATCCACTGACAATCTTCCAACGACAGAATACAACCCCTCTGGCAGGGTTGTATTCGCAATATAGCACATTGAAAATCCACTGTCAAGCGACAGTTGTACTATCACATCCAAACAGGAAATTTGTCATAAACAAATTTTGAATTAATCATGACGAAAATAGTGGATAATTTCACTTTCTTTTTACAGTTTATGGTACGGAACACCATTCAGCATATCCAAAATTTTCAATTGACCACAAAATACTGCGGGAACTCACATCCAGCGTTTCCAATCCGCAAAAGTCACTTCGGCTTGCCGCGATTTTTAACTGGTAATACAAGGGTAAAACCGGTAGTTCCTCATTAAATATACGCTGAACTTCAAGGCTGGCTTCCGGGGAAGCTGGATCATCCTCAGAAATCCCAGTCCGGAGAACCCGGCAAGCCGCATCATATTCATCCGATTGGTATCCGGTGATATTCGCGCCTACCCACAGATTGGCTGCCGTTGGGATTTGCTGGCCGGAATAAAGAAAACAGGGGTTATCCCTTCCACTTTGCCAGGTAAACTGCGCCAGATCAAAATTACGCCCAAACATGACGCCATCCGGACCGGCTGCGTACAATTCCGTCGGGTTTACATTGCGAACAACCACCTCTATACCGCATTGTGACAGGGATGTTGCCAAATCCATGGAAACAGCCACACGCAATTCGGCCTGGGTGGTTACGTAATCCAGAATTAAAAACGTGCCATCCGGCACACCCGGCACACCCTGAGCCACCCGCGCCGTAGCTGGATTATCATCATCATCAATCCAACCCATTTCAGCCAGGAGAACCGCGCCCTGAAGTGGATCAAAGGGTAAGCTGGTCAATGTAGCATCAAAATCGGGGTGTGTCGGCGGGTAAAAAGTGGCTGGAACAATTGAACGATTGACAAAATACTTATTGGCAATACTCTCACGGTCACTGCAATAGGCAAAAGCCTGGCGCATGCGCACATCCGAAAATAAATCAGGGCGATCAGTTTCCGGTTGAAAGCCATCATCATAACTTGCCGGGGCAATCCCAAAATCCAAATGTTCCCATTCCGGTCCCTGGGCAAAATAAGCGCGATACAAACCCAGGTTGCTCGATTCAACAACTTCCACCAATTGCTCATCCAGATACACATTTGAATCAATCAGATCACATTCCTGAATTTCGAGTGCTTTCAAATTACTGTCTGCATGTGCACCCAGAAATCGGTAGACCAGTTTTTCAAATTTTGGCAATCCTTCTGCCGCACGAAAATAATTGGGATTACGGGTCAGTTCAATATGGCTGCCTGCCACCCAATTTTCAATCTGGTATGGTCCCCATCCCAGGGGTGTCTGGTTGGCCATCGGAGCCGTCAATAAATCTACTGCCGACAAACTCTGCCAGGCATGCTGGGGGAGCGGGGACCAAAACAAGTCTTCAAAATGGGCTGTGGTATAACCTGGAATTCCTGTCCAGGTAAGCGATAATTCATCCTGGGCAGTGTAAGCTGCGGTACGCTCTACATAATAGCGGTTCACCGGTGTATTCGGGTCGCCGGCAAGCTGATAAGAATAAACTGAATCTGCCATGGTCAGCGGTGTACCATCAGACCATTGAATGCCTTCTTTTAATTGATACTGCAAACTGAGCTGTTCCATTTGCAGTTCGCTCTCTCCATCCCAGGTGATTGCACAAGACTGATCCCGACAACCAGCCGGGAATACAGTTGTATCTTTCAATAATGGGGTTACCGTTCCGCTGCTATCCTGAACCAGGTCACCTAACAATACCGGCACTGTCGCTATCAGGGCAGCACCATTCGTGATGCTGGGGATATCATCTAGAATAACCGGTTGAGGTTCAAAATTTACCATATCTACCGGGCCGTCATATATGGCTTCCAGGATGGACCACATGCCCCTGCTGTTGTTTCCATATAAGTATAAAGACTGTGGTTCATCTCCCACACAAATAACCAGGCTCTTGGGTGGCTCCGGAGTTGCCGTAACGCTCGGCTGAACGCTTGTTGGAACCGCCTCGGTTAATTGGGTTTCCGGAGTCGTCTGTGGTGATTGACAGGCCGATAAAACCAACGCACCTGCCAAAACCATTCCAAATATTTTGGTGACCGTTTTCTTCAAACAGACCTCCTTCAGAAAGTCATGATTTCTTTTTAGGTTTGAAACATCCCCCATTATAACCATGCCCCCCCGCTGAAGCAAATCAAATCGGCGTATTAGATCGTATACCTGTTTAAATACTATGGCGGAGGTGTATTTTCCTCCGCCATAGCAGGTTCTAAGCAGCAACGATGTTTACAATGCCTATTGCGTACCTTGTAATTTTGGATCCAATGCATCACGCAATCCATCACCCAGGAAAGTAAACGCCAATACAATCATCGAAACGCAGATTGCCGGAGAAAGCAACAACCAGGGTTGTGCGTTAATGGCTGTCTGGCCCTCCAGCATCAATGCACCCCAACTTGTAATGAAAAAGTCTGCCGGATCGGTGGAAGGGATTAACCCCAGTCCTAAATAACCCAGAATCGCTTCTGTAATGATCATACCCGGAACGGCCATGGCAATCAGAATGATCACCGGACCCAGACTGTTGGGTAATAAGTGTTTATACATGATGCGGGTATCGGATGCGCCAATACAACGGGCTGCCTCAATAAATTCTTTCTCTTTCAGCGACAATACCTGCCCACGCACAATTCGGGCAAAACCAACCCAGTTAACAATGGCTAACGCGCCAAATAACATGAACAAACCATTCATTAACTGGCCTACAAAGGTCTGGCGTAATGTTACCATCACAATAATGAAGAAAAGCAAATCCGGAAAGGCGTACACCACATCGGTAAAACGCATTAACAGATTATCAATTCGGCCGCCATGATAACCAGCTAATAGCCCAACAAATACACCGATGAATACAATCATCAGGGTTGGCAGCAAACCTACCATCATGGAAGTTCGGGCGCCATAAATAACCCGGCTCAACACGTCACGTCCCAGCGTATCCGTTCCCAACAAATAATCCGAGTTGGGTAGTGCGCCATTGGGGCCTTCCGCGATCCACACCGGAGGCAGGAATTTCTGACCGGAAACGATGAGTAAAGGATTATGCGGCGCGACCACGTTGGCAAACAGGGCAACCACAGTGAAGATGAAGATGACAATCATGCCGATCACCGAGGCTTTATTGCGCACCAGGCGGAACCATGCGTCCTTCCATAAACTGGTTGGTTTAACCGAAAGTGTGGTCAGGTCGGCAATTTTATGCTCAGGTTTGACCGGTACGACGGGTTTTCCATCAATTGTTTTTATCATAATTACCTCTAATCCAGTTTAATCCGTGGATCCAGGAACACATAGATTACATCTACGCTCACATTGGCAATGGCCACGAGTACCGCATAAATAATGGTGGTGCCCATGATCATGGAATAATCACGCTGCGTAATAGCGGTAACGAATGCCCGTCCCATACCCGGGAAACCAAACATCGTTTCGATAATAAAGGACCCGGTAACCAAGAAAGCCAGGGAGGGCCCCAACATGGTGACGACTGGGATCATGGAATTTTTCAACATATGCCGGAATATTACCAGTCCTTCCGCAAGGCCCTTCGAACGCGCTGTGCGGATATAATCCTGGCGCATCACTTCCAACATGGAACTGCGGGTCAGACGTGCCGTTCGGGCCATCGTATTAAAACCCAGAATAACTGCCGGCAGAATCCATACATTAACTTGATCCCAGGATCGCGGCACAATATTTACCCAATGCAGTGTCGACGCGAAGATAATGATCAAGAAGATTGCCATAACAAAATTGGGTATTGAAATGCCCACAGTAACGAAAAACAAACTGACATAGTCTATTAACGTGTTTTGTTTTAAGGCAGAGATGATGCCTGCGGGGATACCCAGAACTATTGCAAAGATGATTGCATAGAAACCTAACCGCATGGAATAGCCAAAGCGGCTGTAAAGAAAATTTTTGCCTTCAGGAGGCATGAACAGAATTTGTTGGATCGTCATCCCACGTTGACGGTAGGAAGGTCCAAGATCACCACAAATTATTCCACAGTCAAACTTACTTTCTTTATCAATATCACCAATAATATAAGCGACAAATTGTCGCCAGAGCGGTTTATCGAGTCCAAAGTACTCGTCTAACATCCGCTGTGTACTTGGGTCAACCTGACGGGCACTCAAATCCCGATCCCAGGGGCCACCCGGTGCACTGTGCATCAAAATAAATGTGATTCCGGAAACAACCAGAATAACCGGTATAAGCCACAAAAAACGCCGAATTAGGAATTTTCCCATAGTTCTTTCCTAAGAAACAAGATTTGAATCAATTTGATTCAGGTTGGACATCTGGCAGGTTTCACATGTTTATGGGCAGGAAACCTGCCAGATGCTTTATGACACTACATTACTACGAAATTAAGGCATCATCGATGTGTCAACGGTGATGGTGGTCGGATCGTTATCGCCCACCCAGCCGGAATCCTGCGGGGTCTGGACAACGCCCTTCACCCACGGTTTTACCAGATAAGCATTGACGTTGTTCCACATGAAGGCAACCGGAGCGCTGTCTGTCAGCATACGCTGTGCATCAGCGTACAATTGCATACGCGGTTCCGGATCGATGGTGGAATCGGCCTGTTGCAATAAATCATCCAATTCCAGGTTGCTATAGCCAATTCGCTCGCCAAAGGCGCCGGTCTTCCAGTAAACGGATAACCAGTTCTGCGGATCGGGGTAATCTGCACACCAACCCAGGATGAACATCTGCGGGGCAGTATTTACATCTTTGGTCAAAGCGGTGTAGGTGGTGGATTCAACCGGGTTGAGTTTGATATCGATTCCCAGAACTTCTTTCCACTTGGAAACCAGCCACTCATTGCGGGTACGGTTACGCGGTGTGTCACTGAAGGTATCAGTAATTTCAATGGCAACGCCATCAGGTCCAATTAATTGACCGCCTTCAACAGTGTATCCGCCATCAGCCAATGACTGAACGGCTTTTTCGGGATCAAAACCCCAGCGGCTTTCATCGGCATCATAACCGGGATAGCCCTTGGGAATCCAGGTGAGCGTGGGAGAGCCAAGATTATTCAGCACATCGGTTACCCAGGCTTCACGATCCAGTGCATAAGCGAAGGCTTCGCGCACTTTTTGATCGGTGAAGGGGGCTTTCAACTGATGGAACATGACGGCGAAGGTGCAGGAACCAGGATAAATATTGGCTTCGGCGTTCAAAGTCGCATCATTCTGAATGGTGGCCAGATCTTCGGCGCCAATCGGGACGATATCGAATTCATTATTCTTGTAAGCTTCAAAGGCTACCGCGGTATCGGTGATATAGCGATATTCAAGATCATACGCAGCAACATTGCGCCAGTAGTTCTGGTTGGGAACGAAATACGCGCGCACATAGGGTTCCAGATTTTGCAGAACGAATGGACCGTTACCAATTTGGAATTTGGAAGAATTCCACCAGATATCGCCGCCCTCGGCAATTAATTCTTCTTTAGCCGGGAAGGTTACCCACAGGGAAGCAACCGTGTGGAAATAAGGAGCAGAACGTTCCAAACCAATTTCCAGGAACAGACAATCGGTCTGTTCATAATCTACACAGGCATTGCCAGCGGCATCCTTAGCATGCACTGCAACACCATCGCGCAGAGCGGCTACTTCTTCTTCACTCAATTCACTTGTATCCGTATAACGCCAGGCACCTGCGCCTAAGATATCGTCGGTGATCGCAGCATATTCGCCAGCGGTGGCCGGGTCGATATTGCGCATCAGAGAATATTCAAAGCGTTTGGCGTTTAACAGGGAACCGTCACTGTAGGTCAGTCCTTCACGAATTTTGAAGGTCAATACAGTGGCATCCTCGTTATATTCCCAGGATTCTGCAGCAGCAGGAACGGTCACCAGATCGTTGTCCTGACGGGTCAAACCTTCGTACATCAATTTAAGGTGCGCAATTTCATTTACGAAGGATGATTTCTGAGGATCGATCGTATCGGGATAACTACCCAGATTGACACGCAGCAGAGCATCTTTTTCCGGTTCTGCCATCTCTTCGGCGGATGGTGTGGCGGTAACAACAACTTCCACTACCTCACCCTCAACAATCACGGTTTGGATAATGGTTTCCGGTGTTGGTGCAACCGGGGCCGGTTGGCACGCACCGAGGATCATACTGGCTACTATCAGCAGACCCGCAAGTACTAAAAATTTTGAACGCATATTCTTCCTCCTCCTATAAGGAATGTTAGTGGATTACAGTGCTTAACAAGATGTAGAGATTCGGTTTCATTTTTTATCGAATATTCACTCGAAACGAAGCCTCACCTCCTTCCTGTAACTCCCAAAATAAAGCTTAAACCAGGTGACAGGCTACAAAATGGCCTGGATTCACCTCGCGAAATTCCGGTTTTTTTTCTTTGCAGATATCTGCTGCCATTGGGCAGCGTGTCCGGAAACGACATCCTGACGGAGGATTTACCGGTGAAGGTACATCCCCCTGCAAAACAATCCGTTGGCGTTTCTCTTCGATAAAAGGATCAGGGATCGGCACAGCCGATAATAACGCCTGGGTGTAAGGGTGTAGTGGATTACTGTAAAGTGTGTTACGTTCAGTCAATTCCACAACGTTTCCCAGATACATGACCGCTATCCGGTCACTGATATGCCGCACCATCGAAAGATCGTGGGCAATAAACAAATATGTCAGACCAAATTCTTTTTGCAGGTCTTCCAAAAGGTTTACAACCTGCGCCTGAATGGATACATCCAGCGCGGAGATTGGCTCATCACAAACAATCAAATCTGGCTGCAATGCCAATGCGCGCGCTACCCCAATGCGTTGGCGCTGACCACCGGAGAACTCATGCGGAAAGCGGTTGGTAAACTTAGGATTCAAACCCACCAGTTCCAGGAGATGTTCCGAGCGCTCGCGGATCTGCTTCCTATCTGCTAATTTATGCACCGCTAAAGGTTCACCAACAATCTCTCCCACTGTCATACGCGGGTTTAGACTGGCATAGGGATCCTGAAAAATCATTTGCATTTTACGGCGCATTTTGCGCAGTTCTTCGCCCTTCATAGCCACCAGGTCTTTATTGTCATAATAAACATGACCGGATGTAGGGCGGTGTAATTGCAAAATAGCTCGTCCGGTAGTAGATTTACCGCAGCCGGATTCTCCTACCAAACCTAAAGTTTCACCTCGGTGAATATTAAAACTGACATCATCCACCGCATGCACCACACCCACCGTTTTCATAAAGATGATTCCGCGCTGGATGGGGAAATGTTTTACCAGATTTTCAACACGCAAAAGGATTTCATGTTTCTCTGTTTTCATCCACGTTCCTTCCCGGTTTTGGGGTCTATCCAACACGCAGCGTAATGATCCGGTGCTACTTCCAGCAGGGTGGGGTTTTCGTGATAACAGCGTTCTATTACGTAAGAACAACGCGGTGCAAATGGGCAGTAGGTTGGTTTTTGCATCAGAGTCGGCGGTAATCCTTCAATCGATTCCAAACGCCGGTAGGCATCTTCATCCATACGCGGCAGACTATTTAACAAACCCAGGGTATAGGGGTGTGAAGGTTTGGCATACAGGCTTTTTACCGGTGCAGTTTCAATAATATAACCCCCGTACATAACCGCCATACGATCTGCTAACCCGGCGATAACACCCAAATCATGAGTAATCCAGATAATGGCCATTCCCAATTTGTCGCGTAGTTCTTTCACCAATTCAACAATTTGAGCCTGAATGGTAACATCCAACGCGGTGGTAGGTTCATCAGCAATTAAAATGGACGGGTTACACACCAATGACATGGCGATCATTACGCGTTGGCGCATACCGCCGGAGAATTGGTGTGGGTAATCATTTAGGCGGTCTTTTGCTTTGGGAATGCCTACCAATTGAAGCATCTCAGCAACCCGCACATACGCTTGCTTGAGCGACATGTTCTGGTGTATTTCCAATGGTTCTGCCACCTGGCGGCCAATGGTCAATACTGGGTTAAAAGATGTCATCGGGTCCTGGAAAATCATACTGATTTGCGATCCACGAATATGGCGGATTTCCTCATCAGTCATTTTTACCAGATCTTTTCCCTGATAAACTGCCTGACCCGCGACAACCTTGCCGGGTGGGGAGGGTATCAAACGCAACATAGACATTACTGTCACGCTTTTACCACAACCACTCTCGCCTACAATACCTAGAGTTTCACCTTCTTTTAATGTAAATGAAACTCCGTTTACCGCATGCACGATACCTTCACGAGTACGAAACTGCGTCTCGAGGCCCTGCACATTCAATAATTCGGCCATGCACTTCTGCCCTCTATATATAAAGTTTTCTTGGGAAATATTTTGCAGTTAATACTGCCAGCGATGACTTAGAACCAAAGTTAGTATAACGTGATTTTTAGACGGTGTCAAATCATCATGATGTTTTATGACAATCAAGGTGATATTTTTCCCCATTTTGAACGAATAAATCTATAATTAATCCATGGAAATCCATCAGAAACTTAATCTTTATGCCCAACAACACCAATTGAAGTACGCTCTCTTTGCCAAAACCGAAGAGCAAGCTGCGTTGTGGCAGGCCAATACGGACCTGTTTTCTTCCGCATCCATTATAAAAGTCCCCATTCTATTTGCCTGGATAATACTGGAACGCCAGGGTTTGGTGAACCGGCATACACTTTGTGATCTGGATTCAGAGCCTCAAGTGCAGGGAGCCGGGTTTTCCTGGTTACTGCATGCCCGTCAAATACCCTATCAGGATGTCTTATTAATGATGATCGCCCTGTCGGACAATCTTTGCACTAACCTGATCCTGAAAGAAATTGGCCTCGAGCGCCTTGCAAAAGTATTTGAACAGGATCTGGACCTGCGAAAGACAAAAGTACAGCGCAAATTAATGGATTATGCCGCCAAAGCACGCGGGCTGGATAACATCATCTCAGCCGAAGAGTGCATCCAGTTTTATCAAATCCGGGAACGCCTGAGTTCCGCAGAACGTGATTGGGTAGACTCTATGCTGGCTGTCAACCAGGATGATGCTCTTCTCAAGCGCAATATTCCCCGGGATACTCTGGTCTTTTGTCATAAGAGCGGGTCGATTGAAGGCGTTTTGCACGATTGGGGTTATACCCAAAAAACAAAAGTGTTCCTGCTCACCGAAAATGTAAAAGACGAACCAGCCTTGTTTGATATTTTTGGCAAGGTGGGAGAAATCTTTCTAAAATGATGTACATTCAAAGTTTTTGGAAAGGCAATTTGCTTTAGCTAAAAGCAGCCAGTGCACCCAAAAGACGTTCCATTTGAGGTTGGCTATGGGTGCTGAATACAGCAATCCGGATAGCGCCGCCAGGTGGTGTACTGCTGTAATTGCGCACATGTGCCACACAAATATTCTGCTGAAACAAACTTTCCTGGATAATTGCCAGGTCCAGACCATCGCGCCAGGGCAGGCATAGAATCGGAATCGGTGAATCAACCATCGTCCAACCCAGATTACGTAAACCGGCACGCATAAAACGAACATTTTCCCACAAGCGTTCACGTAACTGCGTTTGTGTGCGCGCCAAACGCAGTGCCTGGGCAGAAGCAGCCGCCACCGGCAAAGAAATTGGGCTGGCGCCACTAAGAACCTTGGTAAATGCTGCCACATGCGCTGTCCGTTGTTTTGTCTCGCAGATCACGCCGCCATAACCACCCAGCGCTTTGCTCAATGTAGCACTGGACCAGACCCGTTCATCATTTACTTTCCAAAAATCCTGCACCCCCCTGCCGTTTTCACCCAGAACGCCCACCGCATGAGCATCATCCAGGGCAATTACGCCTGCGAACTCATCCAACACCTTTAAATAGTCCAGCAAGGGGCAAATTTCGCCTGAAATAGGAAAAACCCCATCACTGAGGATTAAAGCCCGCTCCCTGGCTTTTATCGATGCATACATGCATTCCCGCAGCGCTCCGGCATCCAGATGGCGGAAGAGCTGTACGGGTTTTCCACTCAACCGTGCGGCATCCAGAATACTGAAATGCGATTCGTCATCCACAAATATCTGGTCATAATCCAGTTTCAAGCCCTGTGCCAAAACAGACATTCCCATATAACCGGAAGGAAAAGAAAGCAAACCATCCCGGCCAAAAAAACCGCAAACCTCTCGGGTTAATTGATCGAACACCGGGTGTTCACCATACCCACCCCGGGAAGTTGCCGTACTCAGTCCATAGCGGTTTAAACATTGTGCTGCTGCTGCCAGAACCTGGGGATGATTTTGTAATCCCAAATACCCGGTTCCGGAAAAATAATCACATTCCCGGTCATTAATGAGCGTCCTGGCGCCTACCGGGCCCTGCATGCGATATTCCGTCATTCTCGGGGTTCATCCAGATAGGTACAGCCAAACAAGAAACTATCCCGCAAATGTGGTACCGCCTGAATATCATCGGTATAGACTCCATTTCGAGAGCGCGAAGAATGAATCATCTCCCAACCGCCCAAACTAATTCCCACATGGGTAATACGTTGTTCTCCATCTTCCTGATCACCAAAAAAGACCAGATCACACGGCCGGAATGGCGCTTCCACTTTGCGGCCACCCGCATATTGCATATCGGCATCGCGGCGCAAAGCAACTCCGGCGAGGCGGTGAGTCAATTGAGCTAACCCGGAACAATCGATCCCATTGGCTGTGCAGCCACCCCACAAATAGGGTGTGCCGGTCATTTTAAACGCATCGGATAATATTGTTTTGCAGCGCTCTTCATTGGATTTTGGCAGTGCATCTATGGCTCTCAACGTTTTGAACGGCACCCAACCACGCTCGTTAGCCTGAATCAGTGCCCAATCACCCGCAACTTCCAAAAGGGTTACGGACATTCCTGCCATTACGCGCGTGAGCCGCTCAGAATCCGAACTGGCTTTGACAAATAATGGCTGAACCGGTATACATACCAGGTGAGTGGTTTCCAACGGAGGGGTTGCTGTTAAATAAGGCAGGTACGTCCAGCCTAAATAACCATCTGCCTGGCGCACAAAACCCCAATTTCCTTCTTCTGCCAATACTTCCATCTGCGCACCATATAACATCTGCGAAACCATCTCTTTTAAGAAGGAGGTTCCGGCATGCAGACTGGTCAGGTTGGTGCTGACATATAAATGACGGTTGGAAGCGTTACACAAAATCTGTACTCCGCTGAAATCCGCTTTCGCAGCCGGATAGACCCCATAGACAGCCGCCTCTAATGCCTGTTGAACTTGTATATCCATCACTCGCCCATGAAATACCGGTTGACCGTCATCCGCAATTTCAAAGGTCACATCAAAAATATGTTCGCGGCTGTCACTAAACTGGCGTGAAAATTCTTTAAGAAGTTCGGGTAACTGGTCGTACATTCTTCCTCCTCAGATCCAATGCTCTTGAATTTTAATCGCGCAAAGTAACACCGATACCATTACGCAGCGGAATACCAATCTTTAAACCGGAATCATAAAAAATACCATCAAATGGGTCATTGGATACCAGCAGTGGCGGATCCAGATCCACCCATTCTGCTAGACCGGAAAGATGCGCCATGGCAGTAACGCCCAAAGATGTCTCTACCATACACCCCAACATTAAGCGCATCCCGTAAATTTGGGAAGCCCGCACCATTTCCAACCCTTTTAGAATGCCGCCAACTTTCATTAATTTCAGATTGATACCCTGAACACCGGCTTTCCCCAGGGCATGTACATCTGCCATGGTTTGCACCGATTCATCGGCAACCACCGGAATGCTGGTAGCCGCCTGAACCTCCCCCATTTCGGCAATCTGCTCCCGCGGCAGGGGCTGTTCAATCATCTCCAGATCGTATACCGCCAAACGCTTCACCATATCCAGCGCCTGCGGCAAAGACCATCCGGCGTTGGCATCCACACGCAGGCAGGCATCCGGGCGTGCTTTACGGATGGCAGAGATTCGTGCTTCATCATCTTCACTGCCTAATTTCACTTTGATAACCGGGTACTGTGGCACCTTGCGTGCCTGTTCGGCCATAGATTCAGGGGTGTCTATGCCAATCGTAAACGAAGTAACCGATGCCTTCGGTTCCGGCAAATGCAGCAACCGGTATAAAGGAAAAGCATTTTGTTTACCCAAGCGGTCCAGCAGAGCCAGTTCCAATGCGCAGCGCGCCGGAGCCGGGCCGTCCTCCCCCACCCAGGCAAGGATATCCTCCACCCGTTCCGGAAACGGCATCACGGATTGCGCAGCTTTGCGCCAGACCGCTGCCATTTCTTCACTGGAGATTCCATAATAAGGCGGAATGGTCCCTTCCCCCCAGCCACTATCATCCTTCAGACGGATCCAGTGAGCTATCCGTGTTTCATCCACACCATGCGCAATCCGAAATGGTGTGCGTAACTGCAATCGTATCGGTTCCCAGGTTAACTTCGGGTTCGATGGCATAACGCCCTCCAACAGCTGAATTATTTACTCATACCAATTGTATACCAGACTAAAAATAAACCAGCATCATTCACCATGCTGAAAAACCTGTTATTCTTCCAGCACCACGCCCCAATCTTCTTCTTCCCCAAAACGCATCTTCAAATAAGAATCATAGCGAACCTGGTCCACCTCGCCGGCAGCAACAGCCGCCTTAACGGCGCAATCCGGCTCACTGGAATGGGTGCAATTGCTAAACTGGCAATCTGCTACACGCTCACGCAGTTCCGGAAAATAGGCATCCAGTTCTTCCGGCTCAATATCCCACAAGGCAAGCATCCGGATTCCCGGAAGATCGGCAACAAAACCGCCCCCATTCAAAGGGAACAGACTGCGGGTTACTGTGGTGTGACGCCCTTTGGAAGTGGATTCACTAACATGGCTGACAGCCAGACCCAGTGCCGGCTGTACGGAGTTTAACAGGCTTGATTTTCCCACGCCGGAAGGGCCCACCAACCCGGAAAGTTTTCCTGTCAGATGCTCACGTAAAGCATCCACACCCAGGCCTTCCGCTGCGGTGGTATAAATCACCGTGTAACCCAGCTTTTCATATATGGCAAACATCTTACGCGCCACAGACATCCCTACCAAATCCACTTTATTCGCTGCAATAATCGCCGGAATACCCTGACGCTCACAGATCACCAAAAAACGATCCAGCATGCGTAAATGCGGCTCAGGCTGTGCACAGGCAAACACCAAAACGACTTGGTCCGGATTAGCCAGTAAGACTTGCTTGTACTCACCACGTGCGCTGGGCGCCATGCGGATCAATTCGCGGCTGCGCGGCAGCACAGCTTCAATAGCGCCTGACTCTTCCGATTGTATACTTACCCGAACCATGTCCCCCATCGCGATAATATCACCTCGAATGGTATCGGGACGGCGCTGCTTTAGCCGCCCGCGTGGCGTACAGGTAATCTCACGGCCGTCATCCAGACGTACCTGGTAAAAACCGGAGCGCAAGCTCATGACTCGGGCAATGATCTCATTTTTCAATAACAGCGTTCCTTTTAGGGTTCTGGTGTCTCCCCACCTTCCGGGGTAGGCGTTCGGGTTACATTATAAGTTGATTCCCAGGGATACAATTTCTGTTCTTTCCCAAAGAAATACAGTTCTACGATACGGCGAAAAATGGGAGCCGCAATTTCGGAACCCTCACCGGCGTTTTCAGCTACTACGACAATGGCAATATCCGGCCGGTCCGGGTTGCCGTTTTCGGTATAACCGGCAAACCAGGCATGCGGTGACAGTGGTTCATTTTGGGCTGTACCGGTTTTCCCATAAACAGGGATCTGTAAACCAAGCAAAGCGTAATAGGCAGTGCCCCGTTTATCGTTCACCACGCTGCGCATGGCCTGACGAATGATCTCCAAATTTTCTTCGGAAACCGGCAGTTGGCCCTGTGCATTTGGTTCGAAAACGAAACTGGGTTCACCATCCAAAGGTGCAATTTTCTCAACCAACTGTGGTTGGTAGAGTGTTCCCCCATTACCGATGGCTGCAATAAAACGCACCACCTGTAAAGGCGTAGCCAGCATGGCACCCTGACCAATAGCCAGTTGAACTGCATCTCCCCGATTTTGGGGATCCGGCATACTGCCGGCAATTTCTTCAATTTCACCAATTCCGGTGACGCTTCCCAGGCCAAATCCGCGCGCCATTTCTGAAACATCTTTATCCAACCCCATATCATACATGGTCAAACCCATATGATAGAACCAGGGATTACAGGAACGCATTAAACCTTCCGGTAGAGTCAGTTCCCCGCTGGGAGAAACTTCATGTGCATATGTCCAGTCGTACAGGGTAACGCCTTCCAATTCCGTAAAAGTATGGCCGCAATTATAGGTGTCCTCTGGTTTAAAAGCACCCGATTCCAAAGCGGCAGCCATGGTAATAATCTTAAACACCGAACCAAGTGGAAATGCACTTTGTGCTGCGCGGTTAAATAAACGCCCTTCTTGGGCATCCAGCATGTCACCTAACATCCAGGCGCTGTTGATATTATTGCCATCAAACAAATTGGGATCATAGGTTTGGGAGGATGCCATCGCCAAAACCCGGCCGGTATCGCGTTCCATCACCACAGCCGCGCCTTTAAAACCATTGATTGCTTCTGCAACGTCCAATTGAAAGTCCCTATCGACAGTTGTATAAATGGACTGTGAAGGAACGGAATCTGCGTAGCCAATGCGCGTTTCGGTGGTCCCGTCAGGTTTGATAACATACAAGGAAGCACCTCTTTGTCCAATCAACACGTCTTCACCCCAGGCTTCCAGCCCGGTACGGCCTACTTTTTCATCACCGCGATACCCTTTACGCATGTATTCTTCCACTTCTTCCGGAAAAATGGATTGTACATAACCGGTAATGTGGGCAGCGCCGCCACCCCCAAAATAATATCGGGAATTATAAAAGCTCATATTGAATCCACCCAAAGAAGCCAGCGTATCATAATAACGATCCACATTATCCTTGGAAGTTTCTCCTACGGCGACATACCAATCAGCCCCGGCATTTTCATATAATGAGGAAATATAGTCCGAATTCAATCCGGTCAGGCGGCTGAGATAGGATATCACTGCGCCATGTTGTCCGTCTTCTATATCACCCGGGGTAATACCCAGTGCCACAACATCCGATTGCGCCACCAGAGCCCTGCCCTCACGATCATAAATATTTCCACGCGACGGCGCACTGATATCCATTGCCAGGTAATTTCCGCCCTTCAACTCCGGCATAATCATGCCGTCTTCCCACTGCACCTTCCAGGCGCCGTTTTCCAAAACCAGGTTCATTACCATTTCACGTGAGAAACTCCCCACCAATGCAGTCTGGTAATTGACGGCATACCCTATCTGGGCATTACTCGGATTGGTCAATGCGGAAACAATTTCACTATTTAACTCAATCAGTGTCATGGCGTTAGCTGTATCCTGATAACGCGCGATAAAATCTTCCTTAACAAAGGCGTCCTGGCTGAGAGTGCTCAACATGGCATACATGCTTTCATAATCCTCGTTTTTCCAGGCTTCCAAAAATTCTGAAGCTGCTTTTTTCGCATCCGGTGCAGGTGTAATCCCAATTTGCGGACCGGGCAGCGTAGGGGTTTCCACAACCGCCGTTTCAGTCTGCACAGGGGTTGGAGATGTGCAGGCGCTGATTAGTAAAATTAATAAAAAGACTATACTTGTAAATCGTTTCATGCAGTCCTCCAGGCGATAAAACTCGCCAGTGCAACTCTAATTTTAATTATCCCACGTTTTTTCCATTTTGTACGTCCCGGGCTATGCTGCAGGAGTAACCAAGGTATGCCTGACAAGCCCTGGCAATATCCACCTCCACCAATACATTCAAGGAAGGCAGGGAGCGCGCCACGTGACAGAGCGGCAAACCCATCACACTGGCAAAACAACCCGAAAAATGTTCAACCGGGTGAAAACCAGCATGTTGAATAGCATAAGCGCCGGCTTTATCCAGTGGATCACCACTGGAAACATAAGCTTCCAGTTCAGCATCACTATAAGCGCGCATGGGCACCTGCGATTGGCACAATTCCAGCGCAATAGTTTCACATCCGGGTAATGCCATGGCAACGGCGGTATAAACCTGGTGGCTGCGTCCGCGTAATTGGCGCAGCATGCTGCAAGCTTCCTCGGCATCCTGAGGTTTACCTAAAATAGTATCACCATCTGCCACAGTCGTATCTGCAGCCAGAACCAAACCCGGTTGTTCTTGTCGTGCTGCCACTGTGCAGGCTTTGGTGTGTGCCAGGCGGGAAACATATACACCCGGATCCTCTTCAGGCAATTGACTTTCATCCACATCCGCCGGTTGAACAGAGAAAGCGTGGCCAAACAAGGTTAATAATTCCCGTCTGCGCGGCGAATTGGAAGCTAATATCCATGCATATGTATTCATGCAGGTGATTCTAACACAAGGCGGAAAGAGAGTAGAAATTTAAAATTGAGCGTTTTACCGGGTTTCCAATATTATCGATTTATCCGCCGTAATTCTTAATCGCGTTTAATGCATTTTGCACTACTTCGGTTTGCTTGGGCTGCAGGAACTTTCCCATAAAAGCGACAGTTTCCCGGTATAGTGAGAGCGCTGCGCGTCCACGTTCAAACACTGCGCCATCCTCAGCCACCGCATCCATGCCTATGGCCTTACGATGGTATTTGGTCCAGTTGGATTCATCCCCTACAGCTTCCTGCACCTGGCTGAACAGACTGTTCTCCGAGCGAATCATCATCCCTTGCTGAACGGCAAACAAACGCGGCATGGCCAATACCAGGCTCATACTGCCGTATACCGCCGCCGATTCGTTTTTGGTGAGAATAGCACTGATTATTTTGTGCGCTTCTTCTGCGAAGCCCATCAATTCTTCAGCCACATACTCATTGGCTGCTTTCTGCAGGGGTTCCCATTCAAAATCAAAAGCTTTCTTACGCAAATAATGCAAATGACTGCGCGGATCATACAATACCTGGCCCTGCCTTAAAGAAGGCACCACCATAATTGCTTTTTCCGGTTTTTGCATATCCGTTTCCTGTTCCTCAATCGTCACCTGAGTAAGGCTGATTAAATACCCCTGACGAACCGTCAATGTATACCGCTCACGCTCAGTTTTGGGTGTTTCAACCATGTAACGGATAAGGTCAACATCGCTGTATGCAGTGGCTTCGCCGCGGGCAAAACTGCCGGTCAACATCACAGAGAGCGTACGGGGTGCAAACTCATTTTTTAATTGTTCAATCAATGGTCGCGGGAGTTGTGCCATCAAATTTACCTTTCCAGTAGAAAAGTTACGACATGCTTATACTAAATTGTAACGAAAAGTATTTAAAATGTATATAAAAAATACATGAAACTATGCCTGGTTTATGGCTTCCTGCGTAAACTGTCGGTTAAAAATTCCTGCCGCACCGGATTATCCGGTGCGGCAGCGGCTTTAAGCCAACACTATCTTTAATTGTACAGCTTATTTCTTTTCAAGCAAAACGCGAATGGCCTTCAATTCTTCCAACATGGCATGCAAATCGCCATTTTGAGTAATCTGTGGATGCAGCGGCTCACTCTCTGCCTGGGTGGGTGTCATCCCGCCGCGGAAACGGCGTAATTCAGCGGCCACCATATCGTAGACTTCCTGCACATTTTCCAAACCAACCAGGCTTTCTTCCGCCGCATTGGTGTTTGCGCTCATGCCAGCGGTCTGTATATGCAGGGAACCCAGTCCAAACATGCGGTCCATAATCCCACGTTTCACCACCAGGTTGGTCACTGTGCGGTAAGGGACATGCTTAACCGATTTGGTAACAATGCCGGCGCGCACAATGACCTCATCTTCAAGAATCTCATATTTCAGGCTGTTGTAATAGGCAGCGCTTAAAAACAGGGTCAGCACGATTCCGAAAACACACAACCCCAGGCATACCAGCGAATAGATCAGGGCAGCCACACCTGCGCCTTCTGCGGCCATCGGCCAGGCAAAAATCAGCATGAAACCGGTGATAATCAGAAGGTACAAACTAACCACAATCCGAAACTTCGTCAGGTAGTTATGATGAGGAACAATCATTTTATTCGACATGTTAAACTTTTTCCCTTTTTAATGTCATATATAGTAGACATTATCCATATTATACATCGCTTGATGTTAATGGATTGTTAAAAAGAGTACAAATCGCCCCGTTTTCTCTGCCAGGAATCATGTTTTCCACCCGGAAGAAGGGTTCTTCTTCCGGGTGGGATTCAGTTATTACTTCTTCTGATTTTTCGGTACAAATACCGCTGCTGTGTGGTAGGAAACGTTCCCTGCAAAATCGGTAACCCGGTATTTAATCTTATACCAGCGGCCCGGACCCTGTGCGGAACGTTCCGCCCTGAGGTCAAAAGTAAAATCATCCAGGATGACAATATCATTGGGGGTATCCCCATCTCCAAGACCGTCATCCGGTTCACTGGAAAGCACCTCCACCAACTCAATCAATGGATTCGGGTCGAGGTTGTCGTTGACAATTACATCGGCGGTAACCGTTACATACTGATGATTGGGCGGCCATAACTGCCGGTGCGAAAGTACGATTTCTATATCAGGTGCCATGAAATCCGGATCAATATCAACCAGAATCGCGTCATGATCAGAAATACGGAACTGATCCGGCGCATACAAACTGGTAATCTGAGCCTCACTCTTGAAATTGGTGTTATAGTCCAGCACCGAAGGTTCATCCGCGTTGATATGCCACTCGTTTACCGCTACCACCTGGGCGGTCATTCCGGCAGTTGCCAACGCATGATCCAGGTATCCCCATTGTCCATCGAACACATAAGAATACGCCTCATCGCCGTGATAGGCGGCCAGTAAATTGGTATAACCGGCATCCTCAATAGCACGAATCGGATCTTCCAGCGCATAAGAGTTTAAATCACCCATGATCAGCGCGTCCGGTTGGCCTGTTCCGGTTGGGTCAGCTGCCAGCCAGGCGGTAAGCGCATTGGCCGCATTCAGGCGCACAATATTGCAATTACCCTGACCATCCAAAGCATCCGCTGTTTCACAGGCGCTTCCTTTACTCTTTAAGTGGTTTACACTGACCACAAACTGAGCGCCGGTCCCAACCTCTTCAAAGGCCTGCGCCAACGCCGGACGGTTTCGCGGATCAGCATCACCACCGTTGACAAATTCTACAGTATTCAACACAGCCGTATTGCCCACCGGCGTCACCATTGCCGGGCGGTATAGCATGCCTACTTTGATGGCATCCGTGCCCAGGGCATTCATCTGACCGGTAGCAGTGTCCACATCAATAAAGGCAAACGTACCGGCGCCGGCTGCATCATTCAAGCGGTCCACCAGGAATTGCAGCGCAGAATCCGGACCATAGCCATCATTTTCAATTTCGACCACGCCAATCACATCCGCCTGGCTGTCTAACATAGCCTGTACCGTTTTCGCCCATTGACGTTCAAACTCAAATTCACTCTCTGCGCCGCGGCAGTCACTATCCAAGCCGCTGGGGAAACAACCCGGTGTGCCGGCATTGCCGTCATTGAAGGTGTTAAAGAAATTCAGCAAATTCATGCTGGTCACGCGCAATCTGCCGCTGCGTTCCGGCGCAGCCTCTGGCCGCGGGTTATTGATATCAAACCAGACATACCCGTCCATCGCATTTAACGGGCGAATGCGATACGCATTCCCGCTGGCAGCATTACCGGCCCAGGTATAGGTAAGCACACCGGTGATTCCGGTTGCGCTGTCTCCGCCGCGCAGGGTGTTACTGGCGCTCAGCGGCATGCCGTTATCACCAAATATAATCGGATCGGGGTTCTGGTTATTGGTAGAGTCGTCCAGAATGATACGATTGAGGTTATTGGCTGCCTGCATAGCCAGCGCATCCGCTCCCGGCAAAACAATATTGGTCGGCTGCTTCAAACGATCGTCCGCCGAAAGCACCACCTGGCCGAAACGGCCGAGCTGGAAATGCTCGGTTACATACAGGGTCTGCGGAAAGTGCACCAACATGCCCTCGAATTGCTCCAGGTAATCCAAAGACGGTACAGGCAGTGTTACCTCAACAGCTTCCACACTCGCTGTGGCGTCACAAATTTCCACAGAGCTTACACTACCAATTTGTGTCTGATCCTGGAATTCCATGGCTGTACCGGTCACCTGGACCACTTCGCCCAGGTTGACCTGCTCGCTGCCGCCATTGAAAACAAAAATACCATCCGAAGTTGCCGGGTCGCCATCACCGGTAATTTCCTGCAGATAAAACCCGCGCAGCTGGGGTGAAGGGCCTTCAAAATCTCCAACGACAACACCCTGCACTGTCACCACACCGCTGATCGCTGCTACAGGGCCGCTGCCTTGAACTGCATAAATCGGTGTATCCGGCAGGACGCACATTTCCACCGGCGGCGGAGGAGCACAGGCATTAACTGCCCCCGGAGTAATCTCTGCCGCCACAAAATCGACATTGTTCTGATTGGTATCCACACCGTCCTCACAACGTGAGATACCCCCAGTCGCGGATGCGCCATCATCCACCAGTCCTGCACCGGAACCCTCGGTAAAAGGTGCGGCCGTATCGCCTTCGTAGCTGACCGCATCGATCAACATGCCGTCGTAATATAAAGCAACTGCATCCGGGGCGCCATTTTGGATCAGGTTGCTGTCCGGCGAGATGTCCAAATCACACAACGCGGTTGTGGCCGAACTAGCACAGATCACAAAATATCCACCCACCGCTAATTCAACGGCCGGCAGAGGGATACTCAAGTAAACAGTCCCGCCGGAACCGTTCACCAGGTCCAGGTGAAACAAAGAAAGATCCGCCGGAACGGAACCGGTATTCTTCAATTCAATGAATTCTGCCATATCCGTGCTCGGCTGGTCATAATCGATTTCATTAATGACCACTATCGGGCTGACTACGCCAAACGTTTGCCCGGTGTTGAATGTGCCAAAGGTATTGGCTGCTTCGCCAACCCAGGAAAAATCATCATAACCAGTGCCGGTACCTGTCAGTTGCAGCGAGTTACCCACTGCCCCCGATCCGGATTGGCTGACGCCGATATCCACACTGAGCATACCGTCAGCAGGTCCTCCGACAGCGGTAAAACTGCCTTCATAACTCAAAAACTGCACTACCGTGCTGCCCTGCACCAGAGCGATTCCATCCGGTGCGCCATTCTGCAACCCGTTAGACGGGTATGTCAGCACCACCACTCCATGGCCTCCGCCCAAATCCGGAATTGTGCCACTGAGTGCATCGGTATCGTACACCGCGCCGTTATTGCCATTGTATAGAACCACGCTCCAGCCGCTTAAATCGGTACCCGCCGGGCCGGCAATTTCAACAGCCTCGCCCGTATCCGTACCGGTATTGTCATAATGGATTTCATTAATGAATACGACCGGTCCTGCCGCGTACGCAGACTGCATATTTGCAGGCAGCAATACTAGGATCAGCGCCAAAATCATGGCAGCAGACGACAACTTAAACAATCTGTTTTTCACCTTTGCTCCTCCTGGTAAATAGATGGAAAAACTAAGTTTGCCTGGAGTGAAATTTCGATGATCAAATGGCAAAGTGTTAATCTTTGATTAACTCGCTATATTTACTATATATATTTTTTAGAAATTGTAAACCGCTCAGTATAAGTCCTCCCTCGCCGTCCTCTCCACACATTCCCTAACCAGCCCTGGGCCCAGAAAGACCAGCCCGGTATATAACTGCACCAGCACCGCCCCGGCATCCAGGCGTGCGCGCGCATCCTCAGCCGTCATCACCCCGCCGGATGCTACCACCGGCAATTCCCCGTTGAGTATGGTCACCGCTTCCTTTAATACAGCCAGGGAGCGCTCCCGCAGCGGTGCGCCGCTCAGCCCCCCGCTTTCCTCCTGGTAACGTGAAGTAATTCCTTCACGCGCTAATGTGGTATTCGTCACGATCACTCCATCCACCTTACCATCCACTGCTGCCTGCAAAGCACCCGCCAGACCCTCAGCAGGCATATCGGGTGAGAGTTTCACCAGAATCGGAAGCATCTTTTGCAAATCATGCGCCCGGTCATTACGTTCTGCCACCGCGGCGATCAAAATTTCACGAAGCACTGTCTCAGACTGTAAAGCACGCAGCCCCGGTGTATTGGGCGAACTGACATTGATCACCAGGTAGTCTGCCAACGGAGCCATCTGGCGCACCAATGTCACATAATCCTCCGCGGCACGTTCATTCGGCGTTAATTTATTTTTCCCAATATTTACCCCAATCACCACCCGTCCACGCTTCATGCGAACCAGGTTTTCCGCCACCAGCGCACCACCCGGATTATTAAAACCCATGCGGTTGATCACTGCCCGATCTTCCACCAGGCGGAATAGCCGCGGCTGTGGATTACCTGGTTGAGCCAAAGGGGTAACCGTACCCACTTCGATATGACCGAAACCCAGCCCAGCCAATCCAGGCACTACTTCGGCGTTTTTGTCATAGCCAGCCGCCAACCCGATTGCGTTTGGAAACGTCAATCCAAAGGCATGCACCGGTCGCGGAACTACCCGCGGAGCAAAGCAGCGTTGCAAACACCAGCATGTCAAACGGCTGCACCCGGCCAGGCGCAGTGCTGCTACAGTGGCGCCATGCGCCTGTTCAGGTTGTAACTGAAAAAGTAAAGGTTTGATAACCGGATATAAATTCATATACAACTCCAAAAACACAAATTATTTCAGGTTATATGGGCAGCGCTAAGAACTCACGCACAGCCTGGAACTGCTCGTCAGTGATCAACCCTAGTCCCAGCCAGATTTCCAGCAATTCTGGCAAGGTAAACAGCGCATGCAGGCGGTAACCCTGGGCCGCTAATGCCTCTACCGCGCCAGAACCGCGGTCAATCAACACCACCACATCCTTTACCAGCAACCCCTGCGCTTTCAGTGTAATAAACGCCTCAAACTTGCTCTCCCCGGTCGTCGCCAGATCATCAATCACGACGATGCGCTCGCCAGGGGCAAACACGCCCTCCACCGCTGCCTGTGTGCCATACGCCTTAACCTCTTTACGCGGGTAGATAAAGCGCCAACCGCCCTGCAAACTCACCGCAGTCACCAGCGGCAACCCGGCATAAGGGATCCCCGCCAGGCAATCGAACGGCAAATCACGCAGTATCTGCGTGTATAACCCAGCCGCATCCCGCAAAAGCTGCGGATAACCGGCCAACTGACGCAGATCGATATAGATTGGCGAAACCAACCCGGATTTGAGCGTAAAACTGCCAAAGCGCACACAACCACTCTCAAACAATTTTTTGGCAAACCTGCCGCGCCGGTCTGCGTACGCAGATTTCTCTACCATTAGCCCGCTGCGAATAGTGCGCATCTCATTCACCAATACTTCAGCTGCCTTGCGAGGATTTTCAGCCCGCGAGATAGCCCGTGAGACCGGCACCAACATGCCCAGCCCATCTTCACGCAGACCGGCCTGCAAAGCGGCAGCCAATTCACCGCCCTGCGCGCCAACACCCGGCGTGAGGAACCATAACAGAGGTGCTGCGGAGCGTACTCTGGCCAGCGCTTCGGGATGGGTAGCACCCACCACCAGGCCCAGGTTATCCAGACGGTTCCATTCTGCCGCTTTCAATGCTACCTGCTCATACAGCAACCCACCGTTCGCCAATAGCAGGTCCTGAAAATCGCCAGCACCCGGATTGGAAGTTTTACACAACGCAAAAGCACCATACTGCGCGTCTATCAGAAAAGGCGTCAGGCTGTCTTCCCCCAGGTAAGGATTAAGCGTTACCGCGTCTGCGCCCAACCCCTCAAATACCGCTTTAGCATAAGCCTGCGCCGTGCTGCTGATATCACCACGTTTGGCATCCAACACCACCGGTATATCCTGCGGTACGGCTGCGATAACATCCTTTAGCGCCTGCCAGCCCTCTGCCCCGAACACTTCAAAAAAAGCCACATTCGGTTTGTACGCCAGCGCCAGATCATGCGTGGCCTCAATCAACCGCAGACAAAAATCGCGGGCCGCCCTGGCGCTGTACACCGGCAAATCGGCTTCATGCGGATCCAGCCCAACGCATAACAACGAATCGATCCGACGCGCACGCGCCTCCAATCGCTGCATAAAAGCCAGCGGTAATTTTTCATTCTCGGATGGTTTTTGGGGATTGTTCATCTTTACAGCCTTTCTTTATGCTTTGCCCAACACCATCGCCAGCAAAGCCATGCGCACATACAAACCATATTCCACCTGGCGGAAATACGCCGCCCGTGGGTCACTATCAACTTCCATGCTAATCTCACCTACCCGCGGCAGTGGATGCATTAAAATCATCTCTTCCTTAGCCTGCTGCATCGTTTCCGGAGTGATCACAAAGGCGTTTTTCACACGCTCATATGCCTGCGGGTCTTCAAAGCGTTCTTTTTGCACACGGGTTACATACAACACATCCGTCTCGCCAATCACCGCTTCCAGATTGGTGTATTGCGTCTGGGGAATCCCCTTGGCGGCCACTTCCGCCATGATCTCCTCAGGAAAAGGCAGAATGTCCGGTGAGACATAATTCAGACGCACATCGAAACGCGAGAGCAGGCGTGCCAGGGAATGCACAGTCCGCCCGTATTTTAAATCACCTACCATCGTAATCGTTAACCCGTCCACCTGTTTGAGTTCTTCGCGAATAGTGTGCAAATCCAGCAGCGCCTGGGTGGGATGCTCACCAACCCCATCCCCGGCGTTGATCACCGGTTTGCTGGCATATTGGGCTGCCAGCGCTGCTGAGCCTACTTCGGGATGGCGCAGTACGATCACATCGGCGTAGGCCTCCAGCGTACGTACCGTGTCCGGCAGTGATTCACCCTTGGAGACCGAGGAATAGCGCACCTCATTAATCGGGATAACCGACCCACCCAATCGTTCCATGGCCGCTGTAAAAGAGGCCGAGGTTCGCGTGGAGGGTTCGTAGAAAAGATTCGCCAGGATCTTGCCCTTCAACAAGTCAAAAGTGCCAATACGCCGCACCATCTCTTCCATTTCATGCGCCACCGCGAAAATAGCTTCCAGTTCTCTACGGTGAAACTGATTAACCGAAAGTATATCCTTCTGGTACAGCGGGGCGTTTTTCATGTCGCCAAATGGCAGGTAAGGGGTATCGATGCGGATCGGGGGGGTATGGATGCTCATGGTTTTCTCTTTCCTTTCATTGCTTGCAAAAATTTTAAATTTACGAAAAAAAAGACGATTCTCCAAAAAGAAAATCGTCTTTTTCATTGTTTATTCTCCGGCAAAACGGGCATTGAAGGGAAGATACCCCGCCCGCTGCCCGGAACGGCCAATAGTCGCCCTTCGGCAAAAACCGTTTTGCCGCGTAAGACCACCCGGGTGATTTTGCCCTGCACCGGCATGCCCTCGAAGGGCGTCCAACCGCAGCGCGTATAAAAGTCCTGCGCGCGAATCTCCCAACGCGCCTGCGGATCAATCTCCAGCCAGGTCTCCGCTTGGGCGGTTAGCCCAAATATGCGCCTGGGATTCTCATAACAGCGCGAAATAATGTCCTCCAGAGTCAGGCGTTCTTGCTGTACGGCGGTCAAAAACAGCGGCAAACTGGTTTCCAACCCCGGGAAGCCCGGCGGCGGATTTCCATCCATTTTCTCAGCCAGCGTGTGCGGCGCATGATCACTGGCAAAACAATCAACAACATCCAGGTTGTCCCACAGTGCTTGTTGGTCTGCTTTTGTGGCCAATCGCGGACGCACCTCACGCATTCCCTGCGGCAAATGCTGCAAATCATCCTCACACAGAAAAAGGTGGTGCGCGCTAACCTCACAGGTAACCGGCAGCCCGGCTTCTATCGCCTGCCGCAGCGCCAGAATATCTTCACGGGTGGCCACATGGCAGATATGCGCCATGCGTGGCAAGCTTTCCAACAATGCCAGAAAACGCGCCAGCGTCTCGCCCTCGGCGTGTACCAAAAGGGGTCTGTTATCCGGCCAGGCGCGCAGATGCGCAGCCCAGTCCCCTTCATCCGTCAGGCGCAGCGGCCCGTAGGTCTGATCCAGGTATAGTTTTAATCCGGCTGCCCAAGGGGCCAGCGACGCCGCCTCTGTGCTATTGCCCGCTCCGGCACCCAGGTATTGCCCATAATCCACACTGGCTTTAGACTGTGCCTGTGCCAGTGACCTTTGTAGTGTGGCAGCGTCACACACCGGCGGCTGCGTATTCGGCATCGCCAGAATCTGCGTAAAACCACCGGCCAGTGCAGCGCGCGTCGCACTTTCCCAATCTTCCTTGTGCGTCGCACCCGGCTCACGCACATGCACGTGCGCATCAATCAACCCCGGTAGGTGGATCATGCAGCACCTCGTGTTTCAGGCAGCACACAAAAAAAAGCCGCCCAATCAATGGACGGCTGAGAGAACGAAAAATGAAATGGAACCGGGTGCCGCAGTGGTGCGACCTCTGCCTTGAACTTGTTCAGACATGTAAACAACGTGTACATCGTTGCTTATTTTAAGCGGATTCCCGGGTTTGTCAAGGGTGCAATTTCTTTAAAGGCGCACTGATTTTACCGGAGTCTCCGTTATAAAGGCAGCCTGTCTACACTCCTTCCGTCAATTTTTCTTTATGCAGGATCTCATGGGCAATGGAGCTGCCAGCCTCACCCAGGAATTCCTGGTAAATGGTCTGGATGGCGGGATTATGGTGAGCAACGCGGATCGCCGCATTGCGATCAAGGTGATACAAGCCGCGGATACGCTGTTCAATAATCTCATCGCGGTTCTCGGCATAAGGCTGCCCGCCTCCGTTTACACAGCCGCTTGGGCATGCCATGATTTCGATAACATCGAAGTGCTCCTCGCCGCTTTCAATCTTTTCGAGAACTTTGCGGGTGTTACCCAAGCCGGATACCGCCGCTACTCGGACGATGCGTCCGTTCATCTCCACCTCGGCTGTGCGGATGGCGTCCTGACCGCGCAGCGCCATGAAGTTAACGTCTGTCAGTTCGCGCCCGGTGCTCTTTTCATACACCGTGCGCAGCACCGCCTCGAGCACACCGCCTGTTGCGCCAAAAATAACGCCTGCTCCGCTCGTCTCACCCAGCGGGCTGTCAAATTCCTCTTCCGGCATATGGCGCAGGTCTACCGAACCTTCTTTGAACATCTTGGCAAGTTCGCGGGTGGTCAACACCAGGTCAACATCCTGCAGATTGTAGGTTGTTGCCTCGGGCTGGGTAGCTTCATATTTCTTGGCAATACAGGGCATAACCGAAACCATTACGATATCTTCAGGGTTCAGTCCCATCTTTTTGGCATAATAGGTTTTCGCCACCGCTCCGGTCATTTGCTGCGGTGACTTGCAGGTCGAAGCCATGTAACTCAATTTCGGAAAATGATAGGTGAGGAAGTTGATCCAACCCGGGCAGCATGATGTCAGAATCGGCAGGTTCTCGTTCTTTTCCAGGCGCTCCATAACCTCTTTGCCTTCTTCCACCACAGTCAGGTCAGCGCCAAAGGTGGTATCAAAAACGGCGTCAAAACCGATGCGCCGCAATCCGGCAACCAGCTTGCCGGTTACCGCCTGGCTGGCGGAAAGACCAAATTCTTCGCCAATGGCAACCCGCACCGCCGGCGCAATTTGTACAACCACCTTCTTATTGGGGTTGAAAATCGCTTCCCAAGTCTCCATGATGTAGCCCACCCCGGTCAGCGCAGCGGTCGGGCACACACTCACACATTGTCCGCAGTAGGTGCAGTTCGATTCGGCGATCGGCTTCATTTCAGCCGGGGCGACCACGGTATTAAACCCACGCCCAAAAGCAGTCAACGCGCCCACGGTCTGCACCTCGTTGCACATCGTTTCACAACGGCGGCACATAATGCACTTGTTGGGGTCGCGTTTCAACGCCCCACTGGATTTATCAATTTCAAAGGTCGATTTTTCACCTTTATAGCGTTGAGTATTGATGCCAAACGCCCAGACCAACTTCTGCAATTCACAATCGGTCGATTTGGCACACACCAGGCAATCGAAAGGATGGTTGGAAATGATCAATTCCAGATTCATGCGTCGTGAAAGCAAAACACGCTTGGAATTGGTGGTGATCTGCATGCCCTCGCTCACCGGGGTAGCGCAGGCTGGCGCCAGATTGCGGCGCCCGTCCACTTCCACCACGCAGATGCGGCAGGATGCCACCTGGTTGACAAAACAGGATTTCTCCAGTTTCAGGTAACACAGGGTCGGGATATCCAGGTGCAATGTGCGCGCCGCCTCCAGGATGGTGGTTTTTTCGGGAACACTCACTCGTTGTCCGTCAATGGTTAAGTTAATCATGTTCTCTCTCCTTAATTCCGCACAATAGCTGAGAATTTACAGCGGGTCATGCACATACCACACTTGATACACTTGCTCTGATCAATGATGTGTGGCTTTTTGACCGAGCCGCTGATACAGTTGACCGGGCAACCGCGCATACAGGATGTACAGCCAATGCATTTCTCAGGCAAAATCTCATATTTCAACAATTTCTGGCACACACCTGCCGGACAGCGTTTATCGATGATATGTGCTTCATACTCATCCATAAAATATTTCATCGTCGATAACACCGGGTTAGGGGCAGTCTGCCCCAGACCGCACAGCGAGGTATCCATAATCGTGTTGGAAAGCAGTCGCATTTCTTCAAGATATTCCTCAGTACCGCGCCCTTCGGTGATCTCTGTCAGAATCTCCAGCATGCGTTTGTTGCCTATGCGGCAGGGGGCGCAGCGTCCACAGGATTCTTCAACGATGAAATCCATATAAAAACGAGCGAGGTTGACCATACAGTCCTGGTCGCTCATAATAATCATGCCCCCCGATCCCATCATTGAACCAATGGAAGCCAGTGATTCGTAGTCAATGGGTGTATCCAGATATTCAGCCGGGATGCAGCCGCCGGAAGGTCCGCCGGTCTGGGCAGCCTTGAATGCCGCCCCGTTTTTGATGCCCCCGCCAATCTCATAGATAATCTCGCGCAGTGTTGTCCCCATCGGCACTTCAACCAGCCCAACATTGTTTACCTTGCCCGCCAGGGCAAACACCTTGGTACCCTTGGATGTCTGCGTACCGATTTCGCTGAACCAGTCCGCGCCGCGTTGGAAAACCACTGGGATGTTTGCTAGTGTCTCTACATTATTGACAATAGTGGGGCGCGCCCACAGGCCGCTTTCTGCCGGGAAGGGTGGTTTGGTGCCCGGTTCACCACGTCGTCCTTCCAGAGAGTGGATCAAAGCGGTCTCTTCACCGCAGACGAAAGCCCCAGCACCAAGGCGAATATCAATGTCGAAATCGAACCCGCTCTCCAGGATGTTTTTGCCCAGCATACCACAAGCACGTGCCTGTTCCAGGGCAATTTGCAGGCGATTAACTGCCAGGGGATATTCAGCACGGATATAGACGAAACCCTGGTGAGCCCCGATAGCATAGGCAGTGATTGCCATGCCTTCGATGACACTGTGAGAATCACCCTCCATGATGGACCGGTCCATGAATGCACCCGGATCTCCCTCATCGGCATTACAGATGATGAATTTTTCAGGATTTTCGTACTGGCGGGCAAACTCCCATTTTTTACCGGTCGAAAACCCAGCGCCACCACGGCCGCGCAAACCTGATTTTTTCATTTCATCAATCACTTCGGTGGGTGACATTTCCGTCAGAACTTTTGCCAGTGCCTGGTAACCGCCATTGGCAATGTATTCTTCAACCTTTTCCGGATTGATCAAGCCGCAATTTCGTAGAGCAACCCGTTTCTGAAAACGGTAAAAATTGATATCATCAGCATTTTCAATCTTCTGCTTCACAGCCGGGTCTTCATATAACAGGCGTTCCACTTTCTTACCCTTAAGGATGTGTTGTTCAAACAGTTCAGGCACATCCTCGGGCTTAACCTGTACATAAAAAATGCCTTCCGGAAAGATTTCGACAATCGGTCCTTTTTCACAAAAACCAAAACAGCCGGCAATCGAAACCTGAACGCGGCCCGCGAGATCATGCTGGTCAATTATGCGCTGAAAATCGGACACGATCTTCTCACTCTGCGAGGCATGGCATCCCGTTCCGCCGCAAACCAGGATCATCTGGGCGCCGTCATCAGCGGCAATACCCATACGCGTGTTCAGGAGGGATTTATACTGGTCGTAAGACTCAATCAATTGTTGTTTGTTTTTTATCTCAAGCATTGGCGGCCACCGTTACATTCACATTTTCTTCAATCAGGAATTGTTCAATAATATCCCGTACTTCTCCGGCCTTGACCTTGCCGAAGACGCGCTGGTTGATCGTCACCACCGGTGCAAGGCCGCAGGCGCCCACACAACGCAGGCTGTCAATCGAAAACTTTCCGTCATCTGTTACCTCGCCGGCACGGATGCCCAGGATGCGCTCAAATTCATTCAAAACATTTTCAGCGCCATTGACATAACAGGCAGTACCCATGCACACACTGATCTGGGTCTTGCCCTTGGGCGTGGTTGTGAAAAAGTTATAGAAACTGATCACGCCGGAAACATCAGCGTGTGATACGTTGTACTTCCGAGCAATATATACCTGTACCTCTTCGGGCAAAAAGCCAAAAATCTGTTGGGCGCGGTGCAGGGTCATGATCAATGTATCTTTGCGCCGTGGACTTTTGGGGTCTATTTTCAGGGCATCGATATAGCAGCCTAATTCAATAAATTGTTTATTGTGGTTTTCTCCACAGGGAGAAATTTCAGGATTCATTGTTCTAAATCTCCTTTTTGGCAAATATCATTAATAACAAGCCGCCGGCATTTGAAGCGCCTGGCTCAAACACGGCTGCTGAAAATAAACGACCCGATGGGCTAACAGGGGTACTTCCTCACGGATGTGGGTAATGAATAGCAGGCTCACCTGTGGGTTGGTTTGTAAAAAATGGCGAATAATGCCCAGTTTGGATTCGGAGCCAATGGATTGGAAAGGTTCATCCATCAGCACAAAACGCGGCCTGCCCAGCAAGGCACGCACCAGGGATACTTTCTGCTTCATCCCGCCGGATAACTGGAAGGGGTAATGCTTCTTATAAGCTGCCAGTTCGCACACCTCCAGCCATTCCAGGCATTCCCGGCGAACCTGCGGGTCAATTGCCTTTTCCTGAGCTTTAAAGGGCAGGTAGATGTTTTCTTCCACCGTCATAAAAGGGAAAAGGCGCGGCTCCTGAAAAATAGTTACGGGCGGTTGTTCTTTCAGCATCACCCGTCCTGCGTCAGCTTTTTCAAGCCCGGCAAGGATACGAATCAGGGTAGTCTTCCCCGCCCCGGATGGCGCGCACAGGGCAACCCGTTCACCATGGCGGATGGTCAGCGAAAGGTCACGGATCACCGCCTGGGCAGCAAAACTTTTCTCTAAATTTTTAATCTCAAGTAAGATTTCGTCATACATGGATTTACCCGGCATAAAAATATTTACGATAAAATACCGAAAAGAAGAGCCATTGCACAGCCTGAAAAATAAGCGTGAAGATCATCAAGACCAGCAAATAAAAGAACACTTCTTTCATGTTGAGAAAAATACGGGCATTGTTCAACAGGTACCCCAGCCCGTCCTGTGAACCGATAAACTCACCCAGCACCACCACCTTAACCGCCAGGCTTACACCCAGGCTGAGGTTGCTCTGTAAAACCGGGACGAGCGCCGGCAGGTATATCGTGCTGAGCAGCAACCTTTTTTTGCTCTTGATCGTCACCAGGTATTCTTCAAGCAGGAGGTTTTTGGCATACAGTCCGTTGAAGGTGTTGAGCGCCAGGGTTGGCAGCACCATGAGGGTAATCAACAGAATAGGGGTAGCGCTTCCTAACCCGCACACCAGCAGAAAAATGACTCCCAATACCGTCCCGGGCAGTACCTGCAATGCCATCATCAGTGCATTGAGCTGCCCACCCCATTTTTGCACAAAAGCCAGGCTGCCCAGCAGCGTTCCCGCTATCAGTGAAAAGGCAAATCCAGCCATGACGCGGTAAAGAGTGATCAGGACATGCTGCCCAAAACCCTGTGGCAGTCCGGCTGCGGCGGCCTTCAACACTTCAACCGGAGAAGGAATAATGTAAGCGGGATAAGCCATGGCTGAGAGACTCCATACCAAAAGGATCAGTCCGGCGCCGATTACCTCATTTCTCAGCAATGAAATAAAACTGAGTGTATTTTTCATCAAGTGGCTTTCCAATTACCTGGAAATAATTCTGTATGTGCGACTGCATCTCTCCACCGCTATAGAGTTGGTAGTGGGTGTGAGAAAGCGCGTTTTCTAAAACGCCGCCAGGCAGCTTGAAAGAACCTGCTGCTGTCTCCACAGCCGCCTGCGGATCGGACTGCGCGGCTGCGATAGCCTTTGACAGGGCGGCATTGAAAGCATCGATTTCAGCAGCGTGGCTCTCCGCCCAATCGCGGTTGGCAAATGTGCCAACCTGCGGATACCCGTTGCCTCCAGGGTTGTACTGATTCCACAGGTCATACAGGCTAAACGAAACACTGATCCCGGGCTGGCCCTGCAGCAGCGAGACGCTCGGCTCGGGTAGGATCACCGCCCCCGCCTGTCCCTGTTTAAGCAGCGCTATGGAAGATTCAAATGGCGCGTACACTGGCGTAATATCCTGCCCCCACTCGAGGCCTTCTTGGGCGGCCAGGTACCGGCACACTTCCTCAATCGGCGAACCGGCAAAAGGCACAGTCACCTCACGTCCTTTCAAATCCGCAAAATTGGCCAGCGCTTCGCCATTGGTCACCAGATAAGACAGTCCGCTGACGTAGGTATTCACTATCTGCAGGGGTACCTCGTTGCGATAGAGATCTACCCCCACCGATAAACCGGTGACAACCATATCCACCTCACCGCGAGCAAAGAGGGTATTTGCCTGGTCCTGGTTGGTGTAGAGGGTCAGATCAACATTACCCAGTTCCTCGGCAGCCAGAATAACCGGGATGGAGGAACTCGAAGCCGGGGCATACAGCGCCCACCTTTCCAATGATGCCGCCGGATCTGCACTCGCCGCCGGAAATTCTTGAGGGTTAGCGCTGCCGGAGCAGGCACTCAGGCCAGCCACTGCCAGTATCAAGAGCATTAACATAGTCCGATAAAAAGATTTCATCATTTCCTACCATAAAAATTGGAATACGTTGTATTTACTAAAAAAATTTTTGCACAATCAATAAAAATAAGTCGCTTTCGGTGATGATCCCGGCCAATTTTCCTTCGGCATCCACTACCGGCAGACAGTGTATCTTATAGTTAATCATCAATTGGGCGGCATCGGTAACCAACGCATCCGCGCGAATGGTGATAAGGTCGCGGGTCATTATTTGCTCAACTGACTGGGTCAGAATTTTCAGCGAGACTTCCTGGTTGTTGCGGGCTGCCAGACGCGAGATGTCGCTGCTCATCAGGTCGGTCCGGGTTACCAATCCCACCATTTGATTTTCACGCATCACCGGCAGTGAGCGGATGCGCATGGTGCCCATCAGGCGGTGCGCCTCCAATAGGCTGGTATCTTCATCAATACTCACGACCTCTTCGGTCATAAGATGTTCCACAATAACCTTGCGTTTAAGGGTGGGAAATTCCTCGACAATAACCCGCATCAAGTCCGAATTGGTGAGAATGCCAACCAGTTTCTTATTCTCCAGTACTGGCAAGGCAGTAATTTTGTTTTCAAGCATAACCCGTGCGGCTTTAGGCACTCTGGAAGCAGGGACAACTGTCAGCGGTTTGGTGCTCATGATTTCGTTGACTATAGCTTCGTCCAGGGTCACCATGTTCTGCCAGGCGTGCAAATCGAGTTGTGAAAGGTCCAGCCGTAACAAGCCGCGTCGGGTGACGATTCCTACCAGTTCATCATCCTTTATCACCGGCAGCGCCCGGATCTTATGATCGTCCAGGATGCGGCGCGCTTCAGTCAGTTTTGTTTCTGGCGATACAGTGATGACAGGAGAAGTCATCCAGTTTTTTACAGTTCCGTTATTCATGCTCATTCACCTCGCTATCTGGTTTCCGGGAAAGCAGAGGATGCTCTCTCCTGCTTTCTGTCACATTTTGTCAAAGTATATCGGTGGTGTTTTAATAAATCATCGCCAGAAGCGATGAAATGGGTGTTCGTAAAACAAGCTAAATTCTCCTCGTGATAGAAGGTGAGGAGCATTAACCCGAATTACGCAAACCGCCCTCATTATTAATGATGAAGGCGGTTAATAAAATGAACAAATTTATGCTTCCCGTGAAGGAAAAGCATTCCCCGGACAATTATTAATAGCGGGTTTTATCCGGGCGGCAATTAATCGTCAGGCAAATCAACAATGCCGGCGCGCATGGCGTAGATAACCGCCTGGGTCCGGCTGGAGACTTCCAGTTTGGAAAGAATGCGCCCCACATGGGAATGCACCGTGGCAGCGCTGACCACCATTAAGCGGGCGATCTCCTGGTTCGTGTAACCCTGTGCCATCAATTTCAAAACACTTAATTCGCGCTCGGTGAGTTTTTTGATTAACCCCTCTTGTTCTTCAGGTTCGTGCATCTGCCGCACCAGGTGCTGCACCACCATAGGGTGCAGGCAAACCTCTCCGCGCGCCGCCTGGTGCACTGCCTGTACCAGTTCAGGTTCGCTGGCATCCTTGAGGATGTAGCCAATTGCTCCGGCATTCAGTGCCGGGATAACACTGCTCTGCGTATTAATGCCCGAAAAGATGATGATATTCACCTCAGGAGCGCTTTTTTTAATCAGACGGGTAGCCTCAATACCATCCACCCCCGGCATGACCAGATTCATCATAACCACATTCGGGCGCAAGGAAATGGCCAACTCAGTAGCGCGTTCACCGTTATTGGCTACACCCACCACCTCGATGTCGTCGTGATTTTTGAACATGGCCACCAGACCGCTCAAAACCACTGGATAGTCATCCACAATCAACAATTTGATCATTTTGTAAAATCATAGCCCAGCATAAATTCTGTTTATCAATAAATCATTTTACTGTATTTAATCCGAAAAAACCAAGCCAATTCTGGCATTGTAGGTCTTCTATGGTTTTTATAGCGTACTAGGCAGCTCTGATACCGTATAGAGCAATTTTTTATCAATCTTCTTTGCCAATCAATGCAGGGTTACAACGTTGCATTTTCTCCGGCTCAAGGCTCCATTGATATGGCTTATCATAAGATGCATCATAACTAAGGTCCTCCAATAAAGGATAATCCGAACTAAAATATTCATTGAAAAGAAGCCGGAAAGAATTTACGGGCGATACAGCAGCATACAGCTCAGAATCATGCATGCCTGGAAAATAATAAGCATTCAAAATTGGCAGGCGGTCTTCCAGAATAACGCCATGATCACCCTGAAGGATAATAATTGGCGGAGTACTCGAATTCAATAATATTTCCTGGACGATATCCAGGATTTTTTGATTGATAAATTCCAACTGGTTTATATAGCCTTCAATAAACAAATCATTACTGACCGGGGTATCGTATATCCCACTGAAATATCGGCGGTCGGTTGTGAAACTCCCATCTGCTCGGAAAACAAATGGAGTATGGGGCACTGTGATATGCGCAAAAGTAAACGTAGGTTGTGGGTTGGTAGAGATATTCACTAATTCGTCAAAAATAAAGTTTTGAAGATTCACATGATCGGTGTAAGGAAATGTAACCCTGTCAAAGAGTACATTAACCAAAGGAATATCAGTGTCATATAAAATCTTAAACACCGAATTTTTTAACAGGAGAATTTCATATGGATGGATGCTGCCAAGAAAGGCAACCGGTTTGGATGGTGCCAGATACCGGTCAACGTTGGTTATTTCTGTGAACTCATAGCCAGTTTCAAAAGTAAAGGTCTGGTATTCTAACAACTCAAAGAGTTGGAATACTGTGGAATTTTTGATCATGCCTTTAAGAAAATTTTCATTATCGTCCGTTGATGCCGATTCATCGATAATCCCCTGCAAGTAAGCCATATTTAAGCTGGAAGCCAGGGAACTTCTGGTAAGGGTATAGTTGCTGCGGCTGCAATCTGCCACGTAAAATCCCAGCGCTGTGAGCGAATTGGTAAAATCACTGTTATCAAAAGAAAAATCTTTTTCAATCAAATCGTTTCGTGCATATAAATCCAGAATAATATAATAGACGTCGGGGGTGCCCAGTTCAGCCGTAATTTTAACCGCCTCAATGCCCACTTCAATTTGATTATCCACTTCAGAAGAATTTTCAGGCGCCAATTTGTTTTCATTATTCATGTTGATTGCTTTTGGAATAAACTGGACAAACTGCAAAATAATAAAAATAACGGAAATAAACTTTATTGCCAGGATGACATTCGAAGAAATTTTTATCTTGTAAATCAAAAACGCCAGAAGGCTCACCAAAACGAGATAGATCAGAACCAATTCTTTATGATGTCCGAACACACTATCTGCTTCTACCAATTCATCATAGAACCCTCCATACAGGTATAGAAACAGGTAAGTTACACTGGCAAATAAAATGATTTTCCTGGAATCGCGAAAAACAATGCGAGTAAACGCCAAAAGAATGACGAAGACTGCAATAGAAATGAACGCGGATCGAAAAAAGACACCCAAGGGTGTATCATAAGAATTTCTGACAAAAATAAAACCTGGAACGAGAAGGGGGAGGAATAAAACGATAAGGACGTTTTCTTTAATAAGATTGGTAAAAAACTTCATTAAACAAAAGACCTTTCTTATTCATACAATTCATTTTGAAAAATCAAATACCGGCGTGTGCTTTTCAGATGCAGATATATAGTTTATAAAAAAAACAATCAACCCCACAAAAATATGTGATAACATTTTAACACATTCACAGACCAATATTTCACAGTTGACAATTCTGAAAAGAAATTTTTTAATCTCCAAAGTTGTTTACAATACATAGAATAATAAAAAAATAGCTATAATAAAAAACAAAAAGGAAACTTATGCACTATATCTTCACAAAAAGTCTGTTACTTTACCTCGATCCTGGTACAGGCAGCTTATTTGCTCAATTATTGGCTGCGGGTCTATTGGGAAGTATTGGTCTGATCATTAAGATTTATTGGCGTCGCATAAAAGCCATATTTACCAGAAAGAACAATGTAGAAGAAGAAAACACCCCATCGATTATGGATGAAGATGAATGATGGAAGAGATTCAATCTCACCCATCTTCCTTCCGTGATCCAAGTGGTTATATTTTCATACACAAGCAATCTGTTTTTCGACAAATAAATCTTACCTACCGGGACCAATACGATTTTTTGATCTCCTCCGGTTTGTATCAAAACCTGGTTGAGCGGGAATATCTCATCCCCCACAAGGAGGTTGATTTTATACCGGCGAAAAGTCCTTCGGCTTATAAAATTATCCAACCTGAAATGCTGCCCTTCATTTCTTACCCCTATGAATGGTGCTTTTCTCAATTAAAAGACGCGGCATTGCTTACCCTGAAAATTGCAAAAGCAGCTTTAGCCAAAAACATGGTCCTCAAGGACGCCAGCGCTTACAATATCCAGTTCATCCATGGAAAGCCGGTCTTTATCGATACCCTTTCCTTTGATATTTACCAGGAAGGCAAACCCTGGGACGGCTACCGCCAGTTCTGCCAGCATTTTCTGGCCCCATTAGCGCTTGCCGCGCACGTTGATATTCGTTTTATCCAATCATTGAAATTATTTATCGATGGCATCCCTTTGGATTTTGCCAGCAAACTGTTACCGTTTAAAACCAGGCTGGATTTTAATGGCCTGGGCACGCATATCCATATCCATGCCGGAATGCAGAACTCCTTTGCGGGTCAGGGGCAATCTTCCGAAAGTGCCGTACAGATCACCCGGCAAATGTTATTGAATATATATGATAGACTGATGCAAACTGTAGAAAAACTCACATGGGAGTCCAAGAATACCGAGTGGGGTAATTATTACCAGGATACCAATTATTCCAAACAGGCATTTACTGCCAAACAAACCCTCATCAAGGAAATGATCGCACGGGTCCAGCCGGCAACCGTCTGGGACCTGGGTGCAAACAACGGGCTTTTCAGCCGCCTGGCCTCCGAACAGGGCATCTTCACCATCGCCAGCGACATCGATGAAGCCGCCGTTGAAAAAAATTACCGCTCAATTAAAGATTCCAACACCAAAAATTTACTGCCGCTCGTTGTCGATCTCACCAACCCCAGCCCGGCAATCGGCTGGCAGAATGCCGAACGCGATTCACTGGTCCAGCGTTCCCCGGTGGATCTGGTGATGGCCCTGGCCCTCATCCACCATCTGTGCATCTCCAACAACGTCCCCCTCGAAATGGTTGCCGCGCTCTTCGCAAAACTGGGCCGCTGGGCCATTGTGGAATTTGTTCCCAAAGAAGATTCTCAGGTCCAACGGCTTTTGTCTACCAGAAAAGATATTTTTGATACCTATACCCAAGACGGATTTGAACTGGCTTTTGATATACACTTTGAATTGATCAGTAAATTCCCAATTGCTGATACGAAACGCACTTTGTATCTCTTTAAAAACCGCGGATAAAATAAAAATTCCACCACGATTTCCCTAACGAATCACCATCAGCAAATAAAGCCAGTGCGTTATAATCTGGTTTTCATACGCCCCCATATCCCTGTTTATTACCCACATTTCTGTTTTACCGCCATCTGTGCCGGAAATTGAAAGGCGAAAACCGGAACCTGTAGGGGGTAAAACCACTTATGGGTAATCACCATGAATTTACCATCATCTCAATAAAACAGTCACGCTTTTTCTTCGTGTTCTTCGTGGTTAAGGTTACAATAACAAAAAGGAGCATTCCCTCATGAAACACTTCCTTATCGATATCGAATACAGCGTCCCGCTCGAACGCATCAACGAGATCGTCGGCGAACATCGCGCCTTCCTGCAAACCGGCTACGACAAAGGCTGGCTGCTCATGTCCGGACCCAAAAACCCCAAAACCGGCGGCTTGATCATTGCCCGCGCACCCTCACTGGAAGACATCCAGAGATTCTTCAGCCACGATCCCTACCAGCTAAAACAAGCCGCTGTCTATACCTTCCGGGAATTTGACCCTGTAAAAAGGCAAGCCTTTATGGAAGAATGGATAGCAGGAATCGGTGAGAATTGATGAGTGCCTCGTGAAATTTGCCTCATCACTCATTACTCATCACTCATTACTTTCCCCTTCTTCCCTACTCCACAAACTGGCGCTCGTGCAGCTTGTAATATAATCCTTCTTGCGCCAGTAAATCACTGTGCGTCCCCTGCTCACGAATGCGCCCATCATCCAGCACGCAGATCCAATCCGCGCTGCGTACGGTGCTCAGGCGATGCGCAATCACCACCGCTGTCCGCCCGCGTAACAGCCGTTCCAACGCCTGCTGAATAAGCACCTCTGTGACCGTATCAATGTTGGCGGTAGCCTCATCCAGAATCAAAATGCGCGGATCGGTCAGGATGGCGCGCGCAATGCTGATCAACTGGCGCTGGCCCACCGAGAGGTTTACCCCGCCTTCCAGTACCCGGGTCTGGTAACCGTCCGGTAGTGCGGCAATAAATGTATGCGCATTGGCCTGGCGCGCTGCCGCTTCTACGGCTTCATCAGTTGCTTCCGGGCAGCCGTAGCGGATATTCTCGGCAATCGTGCGCGAAAACAGGAAGGCGTCCTGTGAGACCACGCGCACCTGCTGGTGCAGGGATTTCTGCATCACCCCGCGGATATCCATTCCGTCAATCAGAATACTACCCTCACTGACTTCGTAAAAGCGAGCGATCAGGTTAGCAATCGAGGTCTTGCCCGCACCGGTTGGCCCTACCAGCGCCACGGTTTTTCCGGGCTGGATGTTCAGGTCAATCTCATGCAGTACGACCGGGCTGTCTTTACGGTACTGGAAAGTGACCTGTTTTAATTCAATCTTCCCGTAAACCGGTGGCAGCTCAACCGCGTCAGCCGCGTCCTCCACCTCCAGCGGTGTATCCAACAATTTCAGCACCTGCTCACCACCGGCCATCGCCGATTGAAAGGTGGTATACATACGGCTTAATTCCTGGATTGGGTTGAAGAATCGGGTAACATAAGAAAGGAATGCTACCATCACCCCCAGCGTCACCTCACCCCGAATGACAAAGTTACCGCCAAAAAGCAGCACAATTCCGGTTGCCAGCATGCCAAGAAACTCGATTGTCGGCAAAAAGATAAACGAAAGCGACATCGCATTGATGTAAGCGTCGCGGTTCTCCACATTGATCCGTTTGAAACGCGCCTGAGCGGCTTCCTCCTGGGTAAACGCCTGGATGGCGCGCATCCCGCTGATATCTTCGGCCAGGTCGCCCACCACCGCAGCCACTTTGGAGCGCGTCTCGCGAAAAGCCGTGCGTGCCTGGCGTGAAAACAACCACGTAGCCAGAAACATCAGCGGCAGCACGATAAAGGTCAGCAGCGCCAGGCGCGGGCTCATCGAGAGCATCACCACAATGATCCCGATCAAAACCAGCAGGTCGCCAAACAGGGTGATCACTCCCTGGGAGAGCAGTTCATTAATCTCCGCAACATCATTAATTACGCGTGAAACGGTCACCCCAACAATGTGGTTGTCGTGATAGCCTTGCTGTAAACGCTGCAATTTCCGAAAAAGATCGCTGCGCAGGGTTGCCAGAACCCGCTGGCCCACCCAGGAAAGCAGGTAACGCTGCACAGCACTGACCACGAACACACCAATAAAAGATAGTCCAATCCAAATCGCAATCCGCAGCAACCCGTTCATATCCCCGGGGATAATGTACTGGTCAATCGCCACCTTGAGTAAATAGGGCGATAACAAGGCCAATCCTGATTCGCCAATGGTCAGCAGGAAGGCAGCCAGCATTTTCCAGCGATGGGGATACAGATAAGCCAGCATACGCCTGACCACCTGCCTGTTAAACAGCGCTCCCTCGCGCTGATTGCTGCCAAATTGCTCCATCGCGGAACGCGGTCCCATACCAGAGGATGCTGATCCAATTGAAAAACTCATGGCTGCTCCTCCTGATGTTTGAGTTGATGATTGTAAATCTCCAGATACTGTGCTGAGGTTTGCAGCAGGGATTCATGCGTGCTTTGCGCAGCAATGCGCCCCTTTTCCACTACCAAAATCATATCCGCCCGCCGCACGGTACTCAAGCGGTGCGCAATCACAAAGGTGGTGCGCCCCTGAACCAGGTGTTCAAAAGCCAGTTGGATCAGGTGTTCGGTCTCGGTATCCACCGCAGCGGTGGCGTCATCCAGAATAAGCAGCCGCGGATTCATCAGCAGCGCCCGCGCAATCGCCAACCGCTGTTTCTGGCCCCCGGAAAGTGTCACACCGCGTTCACCAACACGGGTATCATATCCCTTCGGGCTTTGCACAATAAAGTCATGCGCCTGTGCGGCCTGTGCCGCCTGGATAATCTGATCTTCCGTCGCACCCACACAGCCAAAAGCAATATTTTCGCGGATTGTCGCCGCAAACAGTGTCGTCTCTTGTAAAACGATTCCAATTTGCTGCCGTAAAGAGTTGAGCGTCGCCTTGCGGATATCATAACCGTCAATCAAAACTCTTCCGCCTGTCGGGTCATAAAAGCGCGGAATAAGGCTGATAATGGTGGATTTTCCCGATCCGGTCGGCCCTAATAGCGCTACAATCTGCCCTGGCTGTACCTCGAAATCAACATCATCCAATACTTTCCGTTTTCCATAATTGAAAAGCACATGTTCAAAACGCACATGACCATTAAGTTTACCCAATGGTTCCGCGTCGGGTTCGTCGCTCACTTCAGAAACCGTATCGAGGATATCAAAAACGCGTTCGGCAGAGGAGCCGGCAATAGCCACGGCAGGGATGATCATCCCCAGCCGGCGCACCGGTTCAATCAGTTGCCCCACATACGTGATAAATGCAATCAACGCGCCCAGGCTGATCTGTCCATGAATCACCCTGAATCCGCCAAATAAAATAATCGCTACAATGCCAATATTGGCTATCAAAAAAAGCAAGGGAATCTGGATGGCTTGCATCTGCGCCGAGCGAACCGATAATTTGAACCATTGGTTATTCTCGCTCTCAAAGCGCTCAATTTCAGCTTCTTCCTGGGCGTAGGCCTTCACTACCCGGCTGCCGCGTAAATTTTGCTCCACCGCCGTGGTTAAAACGGCCAGCTGCTTTTGAACCACCAGCGAGAGTGGGCGAAAACGCACCCCAAAATGCAATGCCTGGTAAACCAATACAGGCATGGTCGCCAGAACCACCAGCCCCAGGCGGTAATCCATCACCAGCAGTATAATCGCCGTGATCACCAGCATTAAAACGCCTTCCAGAATCCGCAGCGTGGCCCGGCCAGTCAGAAAGCGCAGCCGTTCTACATCCTGCACAGCGCGCGAGAGCAGTTCGCCGGTCTCACTCTGGTCATGAAAAGAGAAGGAAAGCTGGGTCAGTTTTTTCTGAATTTCATTGCGTAGGTCAAAAGCCACGTTTTGCGAGGCAACTTCGCTTAAAGTCCCCAGGAAATAATTTAAAACACCCTTAACCAAAGTCAGCCCAAGCAAAGCCAGCACCGACCAGGTTAACACCTTCGGCTGGTTACCTTCAATCCCGGTATCAATCATCCAGCGGATAAACTGCGGAATCAGCGTGGTGATTGCCAGAACGAAAAACAAAGAAAGGTACGTGGCCGCAGTGTGTTTCCAATAAGGGCGCAGATACGTATACACGCGCCATAACAAACGCCACAAAGGCGCCGTTGTTTTTGGAAGGGAGGATTGCTGTGTAAGGGTCTGCTCAGATGCCATCATTTCCGCCTGTCAAAAACCAACTATACCACAGCTTTAGCCCTCCAAACATTTTTAGAAACGGCGAGGAACCGCCCCTCTTCTGCTAGGCAAGGAACTGTGTTCCGAGCTTGAAGAACCGCCCCCTTCCTCATTACTCATCGACTGATTACTCTTTACTGCGCTTTACTGCCCTCCCTACGCCGCCACATACATCAGTTCATCTTCATCCACCACTGCAATGGGCGCCGCTATAGTGCGAGCCGGACGGTGACGTTTAAGGTAATCATCTGCGGATTGACCCAACATCAGATGCAACAGCAAATCTTTATGAGATTGCACATACGCCAGATGATAGGAATCTTCCAGCAGCGGTTTCAGATAGAAAGCCGGACGGTAACGCAGCGGCTGATCAGTACCACCCAAGACAGTTTGCACCACATCCGGGTTGGGACACCCGGGAGTTCGCCCAAACTCACCGCGCAGCAGCATCCGAAATTCATTGGATACCAGGTTGTAACGGCTGCCGCCGATCACATTAAATGCCGCCTGCGAGCCAACAATCTGGCTGGTGGGGGTCACCAACGGCACATAACCTACATCAGCACGAACCAACGGAATTTCCTTCATCACCGCATCCATTGCATCCGGTGCGCCCATATCCCTGAGCTGTGATTGCAAATTAGTCAGCATCCCGCCGGGGATTTGTGCCACAAAAATCCGGTCATCGAACGGAGGAAAATTCAATGCTGCTGTTATCTGGCGGCAGCCTGCCAAAGCTTGCTCCAACGCTGTCTCCGAACCAATTTCCAGCCATTCCAATACCTGGCCGGCCAGCCGCTGATCCACATCCGCGCAGGTGATCGGCCGGTAGTATTGTTGGATATACGGGTTAAACGCCGCCAATTCGCGTGCAATTCCAAACAGTTCTCGCTGAACCGCCTGCAGTAGTTGCGCATCCAGCCCGTGTTCCATACCCATTAACTCCGCGAACACCATCAATATCTCTACCGGCGGTAGGGAACAACCACAGGAAAAAGGTGTAATCGCAGTATCTATAGAATCGATCCCGCTGCGCATGGCAATTAACGCATTCAGGATGCTGACGCCAGTGGTGCTGTGGGTATGCAAGGTAATCGGGATTGGCACAGCGGAACGCAGCGCCGGCAGGAGTGATACCGCCACACTGGGATGCAGCAAACCAGCCATATCCTTAATGCAAATCCGGTCGGCCCCGTCTTCCACCAGATCCCTGGCATACTGTACAAAATATTCAGGCGTGTGCACCGGGCTTGTCGTGTAGGAAATCGCAGCTTCGGCTTTGCCGCCGTATGCGCGCGTGGCCAGAATGGCGGTTTGCAAATTACGGCGGTCGTTCAGAGCGTCAAAAATACGCATGGTTCCCACCCCGGACTGGATCGCCTGTTTGGTAAACGAAACTACCAGGTCGTCCGGAAAAGGTTGGTAAGCGAAGAGGTTTTGTCCGCGCAGCAAAGCCTGAATTTTGGAGGGTTGTTTTAACGCAGCCGCAAAGTTTTCCAAACGCTCCCAGGGATCTTCATCCAGGAAACGTACACAGGCATCCAGGGTAGCGCCACCCCAGAGTTCAATCGATTCAAAACCGGCCTGTTCAATTAAAGGTAACACCCGTAAAGCCTGCTTACTGGTCATCCGTGTGGCAGCCAGGCTTTGTTGGCCGTCACGTAAGGTTACATCATGAAATGAAATGCTTTTGGTCACAATACCTCCTCAAGGCAAGCAAAAAATAGACCCCGACACATGCATTAAGCGGGGCATGGGCAATCATGCTATGGGTACTGTTTGGGCAAAATTGAAGTCCTGGGGCAAGCAGAACACTTTTTATTTTGATAACACCACTAATTGGCAGCGGTTACGAAACCAATTAACAATCTTCGGCATTATGATTATACTCAAAATAATAACCGAAAACAAACTGATTATGTACAAAAAAATTGGTGACGTTCCGCTTAATCAGGTCTATGCCTTACCACAGGCGGCTGCTGTATTTCAACAGTCGTTTTAACCAGGGTAATGAAATGCGGTAAGGCGCGTATCGGATAGGTATATCCGGCCAATTGGCGCGCCGGACCACCCCTTTGGCATGTGAAAAAGCTTCAAACGAATAGTGCCCATGATAAGCCCCCATTCCGCTGGAGCCGCGCCCCCCAAATGGCATTTCTTCATTAAATACCTGGCTGAGCGTATCATTGATGCAGCCGCCGCCAAAGGGTACTTCACGCAAAACCCGTTTTTCCACCTGCTGGTCGCGGGTAAACAAATACAACGCCAATGGATTGGGACGCTGAGCAATAATTGCCATAGCTTCTTCCAGTGTATCAAACCCCAACACCGGTAGAATCGGGCCAAATATTTCTTCCCCCATCACCGCATCTTCCAGCGTAACATTCTCAAGCAAAGTTGGGGCAATATAGCGTTCTGCCGCATCGGCTTGTCCGCCGTAATATACCTTATCCGGGTCAATCAAACCCACCAGGCGCTGAAAATGGATATCATTAATCATGCGCGCATAATCCGGGCTAGATTGTGGGTTATCCCCATAGAATAAGCGCAGTGTTTCCTGCATCAGTGCCAAAAAGCGCCCCTTCACGGAATTCTGCACCAGTACGTAATCCGGTGCAACACAGGTCTGCCCGGCGTTAAAAAATTTTCCCCAGAGTATGCGCCGGGCAGCCACAGGCAGGTCGGCGCTGGCTTCCACAATGGCCGGGCTTTTGCCGCCCAATTCCAATGTTACCGGGGTAAGGTGTTCCGCAGCGGCTTGCATCACCAATTTTCCAACCCGTGGGCTGCCGGTGAAAAATATTTTATCGAATGCTTCAGCCAGTAATGCCTTGGCTGTTTCCGCCCCGCCATTCACCACACATACCAATCCGGGGTCAAACCAGGCATTCACCAATTCTTCCATGACAGCAGCGGTATGCGGTGCTAATTCCGAAGGCTTCAGAATGATGCAATTCCCGGCGGCCAGGGCGCCTACCAGCGGTGAAAACAATAATTGAAATGGATAATTCCACGGGGCGATAATCAACACCCGCCCGTAAGGTTCGCTGTAGATGCGGCTGGACCCCCAAAAATGTAAAAGCGGCGTGCGAATGCGCTGTGGGCTTGTCCAACCCGGTAAATGGCGCAGCGTATATTCAATCTCCTCAATCACAAAACCGATTTCACCGCCGTAGGCTTCTGTTTCCGATTTGGCCAGGTCATCCTTAAGCGCTTGCAAAAGCTGGGGTGTAAATTCGCGTATACGCTCCAGCAACCGCCGCAGCATCTCTTTTCTAAAATCAATTTCTAACGTCTTTCCCGAACGGAAAAAACTGGTCTGTTCCTTCATCAAGGATACGATGTCGCTTTGCTGCATGGATCTCTCCCAAAATGCATAGATAGAGAGATTCTAACGATATTTGAATCCTTTTGGTCAGGTTTGCACAGGCTTTGTGCGACCTAACCATTCGCTTTTCAATTTCGTCAGGTCAATTTGATGGAAGAGGTAATATCAGGTATGCTATGTATATCACAATTAAAGGACTGACCACACGGCATGGACTGCCATTGATAAAAAACGGGAGAAATCATGCAGTGGACTAAGAAATTTTTCCAATTCTGGATAGCCGGCGCGCTCTTGCTGCCGTCCTTTCAACCTCAATTGACAGTCAGCGCCCCTGTGCTCAAGTGGCAGCGAGCTGGCTGCTACAGTTCCTGGTGTGAAACCGGTTGGTACAGCTCACCGGCTGTCATCGACCTGGATAAGGACGGCGACGTGGAAATTATTGGCGGGTTGTATTCCCTCTTTATGCTGGACGGTGCCACGGGAACACAAATCAAACGGGTGGAATTGAGTGGATCCCGCGTTTGGAGTGACGTAGCCGTGGCCGACGTGGACAACAACGGCGACTTGGAAGTGATCACCACGAATGGTCGCTATGTATACGTTTTGGATCACACGCTTACTGTAGTCTGGTCGCGCCAACCAATCGCCACCAACGAGCTGCGTTCCCTGGCCGTCTACGACCTGGACAATAACGGCGACATGGAAATTCTTGTGGCTTCCACCCGTGCTGAAGATCAGTGGTATGTCTACGAACACGACGGCACCCTGCGCAGCGGCGATTGGCCGCAGCATAGTCCCGATTCGGACACCAACGGTTACACCGCCGGTTGTTTTAACCAAAATATCGCCGCCGGGGATATGGACGGTGACGGTATGGCCGAGATCATCGGCACCAACGATACTCACTACACCGCCGCTTTCTTCCCAAATGGCAGCCAGATGCCGGCCAATACCCTCTACGGTACCCTGCCAGGCGGAGTAGCCAAACCCTGGAGCCGGGTAGGGATGCATGTGGACCATGCCGTGGATCTGCGTGGCTATGCCAATTGTGGCACGGAACACCGCCCCAACTTTGCCCATTCCGCGCCCACCCTAAGTGACCTGGACGGCAACGGTACGCTGGAAGCGGTTATTGTTGGCAATGTTTACAACTGTGGCACAAGTCCTTACACCGATCTCTACGAGATGCCCTTCCTATTTAATAAAGACCGCACTCGCTGGAGCAACAGCACCTATAACTGGACGGTTATCCCCACCCCGGACGGAGCCGCTGCGCCCCGCAGTGAAAACTACAATGTGATCGAGAGTAACCATCCCAACCCAGTCACTGCCGATCTGGATGGTGATGGCAACAAGGAAATTCTCTATCCTTCCTATGATGGGCGCATGCACGTGTACTGGCTGGATAAGACGGAACACGGTAGCTGGCCCTTCGCGGTCACTCAAAATGGAGAAGGGTTTTTACGTTTCGCCTCTGCTCCGCTAGTTGCCGACCTGGATAACAATGGCCAGGCCGAAGTCATCTTTGCCTCATGGGTGCAAAAAGACACCTCCCAAACCGGCAAGCTGCACATTCTGGACTCAATGGGTAATCCGCTGCACCAAATCACATTGCCGCTTGGTTTTGGTTATACCGGTTGGAACGGCGTGCTGGCTTCCCCCACCCTGGCCAATATCGATGTCGATGCGGACCTGGAAGTGGTGCTCACCAGCGCTCATTCCGGTTTCCTGGCCTATGATCTGCCCAATACCGCCAATGCGCGCATCCTGTGGGCAACCGGGCGCGGTAATTTCCAACGTTCCGCTTCACCCATCACCGGTGACCTGAGCAAATCCAATTTCTACACCAACGCCCCTATCAGCAGCCCGGGGCAAACGCTTACCTATACCATCCAATTAAAAAATCTCGGACCGGGTTTCGAGGGTGTCAGTATCAACAACCCCATACCGGCTAACCTGACGTATAGCAACGGGTTGTCGGCTTCCAGTGGCGCAGCCAACTTCAGCGGTGGTGCTGTCACCTGGTCCGGTGACATCGCAGATAATCAGACCATCACCATCCAGTACCAGGCAGTCGTGAACCCGGGCATTACCCAGCCCACGCTGATCATCAGCACCACCACCATCGATGATGGTCTTCATTCACCCTTCAACAAACAGGCGCATACCTTTGTCAATGGTATTCCGGTTTTTCTGCCATTGATTCAGCGCTAGTATAAATAAACCCTCCCTGCCAAAACCCAAGACAGGGAGGGTTTGCTTACGGGTGAATGCTCCCGGTTTAATAACCCGCCATATCCACCGCGTAATTAATATACCAGCGCTGTTTTTTGGATTCAACGCTTAACAGAAGGGTCAGGTCGCCGGCTTCCACCGGGGCAATCACCTCGGTGGTCCACTCAGCTCTTCCGCCGCCTGGTGTTACTGGCACCGAAACCAGATCCATAATCTCGTAATAGCCGTACAAAATACCATCTGTGCCAATCACCGGTGGGGTGCCAATATGCACATAGCCGGGATACTCGCCTTTATTGTACGTCTGCCAGTTCAGCTGCAAACCACCTTCCGTCCGGGTGACGGACGTCAACAGAAGTTCAATATCATTAATCGCAATGATCGGTGTTTCCACATCATGGATCAAACCTTCCATGGCCGTCCCCACCGGATACTGTAAGTCGGTTTGTACCTCATCCAGGTTAACATTCAGGTTGGCAAAAACCTTGTTGGCTTCCTGGTCATAGTAGTTTAACTCACCGGTGACATAACTGTAATCCAGGCTCAGTTTGGCACCTTCCCCTGCTTGCGCCCCGGCACATTCCACGTAAATCATCTGAATCACAGGCTCCTTTTTGGTGCCGGCGGTATAGCCTCGCATTTGGAATCCTGGTGCTAACCGGTGTCCGCCGCTGCCCACAAATACCGTAGCGCAATTGCTGCTTTTGCCATCGCCGTTGGTAAGCACTGCCGGTTTGTTAGAAATGGCCTGCATGGCGCTCCAGTCCAGGGTATCATTGCGAATAGCCAGGTCAATATGTAATCCGCCGCCATCCGCAGCCGTTACATTCGTCACCGCCGCGCTCCAACCCTGCGAATCGATATTCGCAACTGGCACCACTTCATCCGGTAAAACAATATACGCACAGGCGCCGTTCAACAGCAGCATCAGAATTAGCAAGGGAATCAATGCTTTGCGGGGTAATCGCTTATGCTTTTCAGTCTTCATAAAGCCTCTTTTCCGATTCACGTTTCTACGGAACGCTATTGAACTTAGGTGTAATACTGTTGATCAGCGCTACCACCTGCCAGTAATTGGAAGGCGCATCTGTACCGCCATCAACAGCTTTAATCGTCTTTGTCTGTCCATCATATTGTACGGTGAGATAATAGCCAAAACACTGCCCACACGGGGTATGCCAGGTATCGTACATTTCATTGGTGAACCAGCCGCGGGTGGTGATGGCTTCAACCAACTTTTCTACATCGGCCGTACTGACCTGTTTTTCAATTTGCTCGCTGCCGTTATCCCCGGCAATTCTTCCATCAGGGAAAATAGCATAGACTTCATCAATACATTGAGCCCCACCATTACGCTCATACGCCAGAATGGCGCCTTGCTGAATGAAGCTCTCCGCCAGTTCACGCCGGTAAGCCTGCAATTGGCAGGCCGCCTGCACCGGGGTGGAATTACCCGACGCCTCATCCGCGGACGTGCGTTGCAAATTACCCAGCACAACCACAGCCAGAACAACGATAACACTCGCCGCTCCGCTCAGATACCAGAAGGAACGTCGCTTATAGAAAACCACTCCTGGAGCAGTCCGCTTTACGCGCTTGGCCTGACTGAGTTGCTTTTGGGTAGCCATCTGGCTCTTCTTGCGGGCAAACAGCAAACTCTGTGCCCCAATAAAGAATAGGGTTAACAAACCAACCACAATATTGGTCCACCAGGAACTGAGCCGGCCATTGAACTGGATCAACGTCTGGATCACACCGGTGATCAATACTCCAAACAGAGTCCCAAATACATAGCCTTCGCCGCCGGTCAGCATGATTCCGCCAACTACAACCGCAGCGATCACCGTCATTTCAAAACCCGGTGCGTACAGGCCGTGTCCGGATCCCACGTAGATACTCAGGGCAATGCCCGCCAGCGCCGAACAAAAACCATTGACCGTATAAACCAGCACCTTGGTGCGGTCCACTGGCAGGCCCATCAGACGTGCCGAATTCTCGTTGGCGCCGTTGTTGCCGCCCATCGCATACAGGGTGCGTCCAAAACGGGTAAAATGCATCACAAAAATAGCGATCACAAAGACCAGCATCATCACTACAACCATGGGAGAAATGTAATTTCCGGTCCGGGTCGTTACATCACTCATTCCCGGAATCAGGATCTTGGTCTGTCCAATAATTTTAAAGGTCCGGTCGGTAATCTTGATCGCATCATCACTGATGAAAAAACACATCCCGCGCGCAAACCACATACCGGCCAGGGTGGCAATAAACGGCTGCACTTTCATAAAGGTGATCAGGCTGCCCATGATAGCGCCAAACACCATCCCCATCGCCAGCATGGTCAATATCACCAGCCAGGGATCCCAACCGGCGCGCAGCAAGGCGGCGGATGCCACAGTGGTCAGGGCCACCATACCGCTCACCGAAAGGTCGATCCCGCCGGAAATAACCACCATCGTCATCCCAATCGCGCTGATCAATAAAAACGGGCTGGAAATAAACAGGTTGAGGAAAATTTGCGGGTCACGCATGCCGGAGTAAACACCCGCACCAATTGCATAGACCAGAAAAAACAGCAATATCGTGGCCGAAAGCGGTAAAAACTTTCGGTTATTGGTAAAGAACAGGCTCAGAGTCCGTTTCATGACGTTGCCCCCTTCGGACCGCTAAGTCTGCGCACAAAGCCCTGCACCTGCTTGGAATACAGGAGGATCACAAAGATCACCACCAGTGCTTTGATCGCGATCACCGAGCTGGCCGAAACCTGAAGCGCATACATCGAAATGGTTGTGGCTTGGATCACCAACCCGCCAATCGCGCTGGCTAATAAAGAGAAGCGCCCGCCGGAGCCCATCACCGTGCCGCCAATCACCACCGCCAGAATGGCGTCCAGTTCGTAGTTCAGCCCAATATTATTGGCGTCCGAAGTACGAATATTGGAACTGGCGATTAACCCGGCAATTCCGGCGCACAAACCGCAAATGGTATACGCTAGCAGTTTGATCTTTTTCTCATCAATTCCACTTAAATAACTTGAACGGGCATTAATACCCACCGATTCCAGAAACATCCCGATCGCTGTTTTACGGGTCAGCAGCCAGGTTAATGCATACACAAACGCCGCGATATACAGTGAAAATGGCAAAATTAACCAGCCATTTCCGATAAATGCAAACGGTTCGTAAAAAATCTGGATGCGCACCCCATTGGTGATTAATTGGGCAATACCGCGGCCGGAAATCATCAGAATCAGGGTAGCCACCATCGGTTGGATCTTTACATAAGCCACCAGTATCCCATTCCACACCCCACACAAGGTGGACACCAGCAGAGTTGCCAGAATCACCTGCCACAACGGTGCGTAGGTGAAATTGGGATCATTAATAAAACTCATCAGGTCGGGCGGCAGCTTCACACCGATAATCACCGGGTTCATCATAATCGCCGCCACCGAAGCGGCAATCGCCATTACTGCCCCCACCGAAAGGTCCACGCCGCCGGTGGCGATCACCAGTGTCATTCCCATCGCCAGCACAATGACGGTGGTGCTGTTACGCAAAATATCCACCAGGCTGCCGTACAGATGGCCGCCTTTCATCTCCAGTTTAAAAAATCCGGGGATAAAGATCAGGTCAAAGAGCAGGATGAACGCTAGGGCAAGAATAGGAAAGAAAAGCCGGCTTTCGCTGATCCTTCGCCATTGAATAATATTGGTTAGCTTTCTCATACTTCACTCCCTGCCATCGCTTGCATAATTTTATGCTCTTCCACTTCTCCGGAAAACTCGTTGATTTTTTCACGTTCGCGCAGCACCACAATCCGGTGACTGGTGCGCAGAACTTCGTCCAATTCGGAGGAGATAAACACACACGCTTTACCATCCTCAGCCAGGGAAAGCACCAGTTTCTGAATTTCAGCCTTGGCGCCCACATCAATTCCGCGGGTCGGTTCGTCAAGGATCAATACCTGCGGATTGATTGCCAGCCAGCGTGCCAGAATCACTTTTTGCTGATTGCCGCCGCTCAGATTTTTCACCAGTTGATCCGCTGACGGTGTTACGATATTCAGCAACTTAATAAAATGCTCGGCAATTTCGTATTGTTTTTGAACCGGCAAATAGCGCAGCCAGCCGCGGCTGGCCTGCATTGCCAGAATAATATTCTCACGAATGGAAAGGTCATCCACAATCCCCTCGGCTTTGCGGTCTTCCGGGCATAACCCGATACCGCGGTTGATTGAAGCCAGCGGGGAAAAATCGGTGACTGCTTTTTCGGAAATGGTTAATGTCCCAAAATCCGGTTTTTCTGTGCCAAACAGAAGCGCGGCAAGCTCAGAGCGCCCGGAACCCAACAGGCCGGCCAGGCCTACCACTTCTCCGGCATGTAACTCCAGGTCAAACGGCTCAATGGCGCCCATCTGGCCCAGATCCCTGGCTTTTAACAAGGCATCGCCTCGAATATGTTTGCTGCTTTCCAGTTTGGTCTTGGTCATATCTTCAAATTCGGTCAGACTGCGCCCAATCATTTTGGTAATCAGGTCCAGACGCGGCAGTGTGGCGGTTTCATACGTACCCACCAGTTTGCCATTACGCAGCACGGTAATGCGGTCGGTGACTTCGTACACCTGATCCAAAAAGTGGGTGATAAAGATGATCGACATGCCATCTTTCTTTAACTTGCGCATCACTGCAAATAGCTGGCTGGTTTCATGCGCATCCAGGCTGGAGGTCGGTTCATCTAAAATCAATATCCGCGCAGAGGAAATGATCAACGCGCGGGCAATGGCTGTCATCTGTTGAATAGCCACCGAAAATGAGCCCAAAGCTCGGGTCACATCAATATCCACATCCAGGCTTTTCATAATCTGCCCGGCATTCTGGTTCATGGTTTTCCAATCCACACACCCGAGTTTGTGCGGTTCTCTTCCAATAAAGATGTTTTCTGCTACTGTCAAATTGGGACACAGGTTCACTTCCTGATATACGGTACTGATCCCTATCTCCTGTGCGTGCTGTGTGGATTTGATCTGAATTTCCTTACCATCTAGGGTGATCATTCCCTTGTCTGGTTTTTCCACGCCGGTCAGCACCTTAATCAAGGTGGATTTTCCAGCGCCGTTTTCCCCCACCAATGCATGAATCTCTTCTCGTCTGAGATTAAAGTCCACATCTTCCAAAGCCTGTACGCCTGGGAAAGATTTATGAATGCCTTTCATCGTTATAAGTGCATTTTCAGAATTCAGCATAAGCTTCCTCAGTCTTTCGCTAGCTGCCAACCGGTTCGTAATAGCGGGGAAAAGCGGCCAATTGGCCGCTTTTCCTTTTCGTACTGTTCAACCTTCTCGATAAATGACATCCCGGCCAGTCACAATCTCATTTTCAGTGTTTAGTACTTACGTGTCGGCAAAATACTTTCTGCATCAGCCTGATAGAATACACCTTCCTGTGAAGGTACCCATTTGGGTAAAGATTCGCCATTGAGGGCTTTCAGCGCAGCTTCGTATACCTGGGGAGCCAGCAGTGGGTTACATTCAACAACAGTGTTGATATCGCCTTCGATCATACCTTTGAAAGCGCCGGCAGTGGCATCCACGGTCAGAATTTTGATATCTGTGCCCGCAACGAGGCCGGCTTCTTCGATGGCCAGAGCAGCGCCCAGGCCCATTTCGTCATTCTGAGCAAAGACACCCTGAATATCGGTGCTCTGTTTCAGGAAGGCTTCCATAACAGTCTTGCCCTGGGTGGAATCCCAGTTGGCGGTCTGTGATTGGGTAATGGTGATCCCGCATTCGCCCATTTTTTCGCGGAAACCCAAACCACGGTCAATAGCGGCAGAAGAACCAACGTTACCAACCAGTTCAACTACATTTTTGGCTTCAGAATCTTCCAGCAGTTTGCACATTTCCAACGCAGCTTTGCGGCCTTCTTCAGCGAAGTCGGAGCCAATATAAGTGGCATAAAGATCTTCTGAAGCATCAATACGGCGATCTTCCAAAACTACAACTTTCCCGGCAGCTTTGGCTTCCTTGAGTACATCATCCCACCCGGAGGTTTCTAATGCAGCCAGGATAATAACATTGACTTCTTTATCCTGAATGAAATTTCGGAAAGCCGAAATCTGATTTTCCAGTTTGTTTTGCGCATCATAGAACTTAAGGTTAATCCCTAATTGTTCAGCCGTTTCCTTGAAGGAAGCTGTATTGGCGGCACGCCAACCACCCTCGGAACCGGTCTGAATAAATCCAACAGTCATGTCTTTGTATTCATATTTTACAGCAGCGGGCACTTCGGTAGCAGCAGCCGGTTCGGCAGGTGCGGGTGTGGCAGCCGGTGTACAACCAACTAACGCGGTCAGAAAGACCAATACCATCAGGGAACCAAATAGAATCTTAGCGAGTTTCATCTGTTTTCTCCTATACACTTATTCTTTTATCAGTTAATGTGGGTGAGATAGCCAGATGCGCACATTCCGGGAAAAAATGCTGCATTAGCCTATAAATAAGGTACGTCGGATCACAGGTTTAATCCATGCACTCTGATTGGAACATGGTTGGTTTTTTCATGTACTCCCCCCATAATAAATCTGCACCTCCAAAAATGGTGCAGATTTATTGGAAAACGGTTAAGGTTTTAACGAAATGGGCTGTGAACCCCTGTTAATATTTTCGGGTGGGTAAAATCTCAGCCGCATCCACAGCCATAAAAACACTTTCTTCCGAGGGAACCCACTTGGGAACATCCTCGCCATTAATCACTTTCAGTGCCAATTCAAAAAATTGAGGTCCCAGCAAGGGATTGCATTCGATGGTTGCGTTCATTTTTCCGGCAATCATGGCTTCAAAAGCTACGGCGGCGGCGTCTACCGAGACAATTTTAATATCCACGCCCGGTTTTAAGCCATACTCTTCAATTGCCGTGATAGCGCCCAGAGCCATATCATCATTATGGGCATACACAGCCGTAATCGCCTTCCCGTAGGTATTCAAAAATCCTTCCATCACTTCCCGGCCGCGTGCGCGGGTAAAATCCCCCGTCTGAGAATCAACAATGCGCATCTCCGGATAATCCAATAAAATCTGGCGAAAGCCTTTATATCGGTCAATGGCCGGCGCCGAACCGGGAGTCCCGGTTAACTCAACAATTTTAGCCTGACCATTGGTAATTTGCGCCATTACCCGGCCAGCTTTGCGGCCTTCTTCCAGGAAATCTGAACCCAGGTAAGTAACATATAAATCCTCCGAGACGTCTGCTCGCCGGTCCAGCAGGATAATGGGAATGCCGGCATCTTTCGCCTCCTGAAAAACCTCATTCCAGCCGGTTTCCACAATCGGGGAGATGCCAATCACGTCCACCCGCTGTACTATCAGGGAGCGCATCGCCAATATCTGATTTTCCTGGTTTTGCTGGGCATCCGAAAAACGCAGTTCAATTCCCAGTTCCTCAGCAGTTTCTTTTATCGATGCGGTATTGGCTACCCGCCATTCGCTTTCTGCGCCCAGTTGCGCAAAACCGATAATCACATCTGCATAAGTCTTTTTTGGTGGGTCAGCCTGCGCTGCGGGCGTTTGCCCAGGTGCTTCAACATATTCCGGGGTGCAGGCAGTTTCCCAGATCAGCGCGAACAATAACAGTGTTGCATATACCATTCGCCGTAATTTCATACCACACTCTCCCGGGATGCATCCGCCTGATAATTCAGGCCGGCATTAGGGGCGAATACCGCCTGTCCGTCTTCATCCACCTTGGCCGGAATTACCAGGGTAACCAGCGTGCCGGCGTTATATTCACTTCTGATCGAAATTCCGTATTGTTTGCCATAATACAAACGGATGCGTTTGTTGACATTGCCAATCCCCACTCCGGTTTCCATGCGGATATCCCCGGAATCATCGGCTAGTTCCACTTCCAACTGTGCCAGTTTCTCAGGGGTGAATCCAATGCCATTGTCTTCCACTTCAAACAAAACTTCGTGCAGCCCTTTGCGCCTGGCGCGCACATGGATGGTGCCTCCCTGTCTTTTATTCTTGATCCCATGATATAAGGCGTTTTCCACCAATGGTTGCAAAGTCAGTTTCAATACGGTGTTTTGTGCCACAGCTTCATCCAGTTCAATTTTAAAATCCATAATATCGTTGTAGCGCATCTTTTGGATGGTCAGGTAGCTACGCGTCCGTTCCACTTCCTCTTCAATCGTAATCCAATCCTTGCCTTTGCTCAGGCTGATTCTGAAAAAGGTGGATAAGGCGGTGACAATCTCGATCACCTGCTCGGTCTTTTTTGCCTTGGCCATCCAGATAATCGTATCCAGTGTGTTGTACAAAAAGTGTGGGTTAATCTGTGCTTGCAGGGCGCGCAGTTCTGCTTTTTTGAGATTCTCCTGCTCCTTGATTTTTGAATCCAACAAATCACGGATTTTCCCGATCATGATATTAAAACTCAGTCCCAACTCGGTGATTTCATCCACATTGTCACGGTTTACCAACGCCTGCAAATCGTTGCGGGTAATGGTGGCAGTCACATCATGTAATTTTTTGATCGGTTTGTAAATACTGCGTGAGAGGCTCCAGGCGGCCAGCACGGAAAAAGCGATCGCCAGGCCCATCAGCGCCACGGAAAGTGACTCCCAGCGGGCGAACCCGGCCCGCATCACTTCGTATTGGCTTTCGGTGCGGTGTACTTCAAACAGGGCATAGTCCTGCACCACATCTTCCACCACCGCGGTTACAAACCAGATATTCTCCAGCAGTTCTTCATTCTCGGCGGCGGTGCTGTGGTTTTCCATCTGCACCCCCATCTGATCAACAGTTTCTGTCAGGGTCAACATCGTCCGCCGGATTCCCTCCAATTTAATTTTTGCCTTGGGTGAATCAGTGTTGGCCATCATCCATTCCAGTTTCAGATTGACCCCGTTAATAATATTGTATTGTTCCCCTGCATCAAAATCCACTTTTCCGGCCACAATCTTCCACATTTCCGTATCTATATCCGGCTTAACACTGCCGCTGATGCTGTTGGCTGTGGTGATATTGGTGATGATCGCGTCATACTGGCGGCTGTAATTTAACACCTGGCCTACCAGTAATCCGTTGGTAGACCCCATGATCAGAATAACAATACTCAGGGAAATCAATATTTTTGCGCGGATCGAGAGATTTATACTGCCAATCGCATCCGCAAATTGCCCCAGAAACCGCCTCGATACTTTGGTGGTGGTGTTGGCGTTCGAACGGATACGGTTCAGAAAAGGGTGGCTATTCAATACGCGAATCTTTTTCACGGTGTGTCCTCCTGATCCAGGCAGCATCAACTGCGTGGATTTGCCGGTAGTTTTCCTTTACGGCTGCGATTGTAATCGAAATAGGGAAGGGGAATGCCCGGTGTTTTTCTTAAAAACTGTGCTGAAATAATGCGGGTCGTTATAACCCACCATAAACGCGATATCCGTGGAACGCAAAGACGTGGTACGTAACAGTTCTTTGGCTTTTTTGATGCGGATATCGGTGAGATATTCTTTAAAAGTTTCACCAACCTGCCGGCTAAAAACCACACTGAAATGACTGGGGCTAAGGTTGACCAGTTCAGCAACCTGATTCAGCGTAAAATCGGGGGCCATGTAATGGCGTTCCATATATTCCTTGGCCTGGTGAATCAAGCCGGTGTATTGGCTGCCGGTCTGGCTGTCCCGGTAAGCCAGTGCGCTGATTAATATCTGCTGCGCTTGCTCCTTCAACTGTGCGATGGTTTTCATCTCTCCCAGGATAGATTCCAGTGAATTCAATTCCGGAATAACCTGGTTGAGATCGCCGCCCAATTCGTTAACTAACTTGGCCGCCGCTTGAACAAAATCGCAAAAAATATAATTCTTGATCAAATCCGATTGAAGAGCAGTTGCGCTGATCGGGTCAAGATAGCCATTAAAAAATTCCTCCAGGCCATCTTTGGAGCCCAGACGCAAAAAACGCTCCACGGCAGTTTTGTCCAGTTTTAGCAATTCTTCCCTGGCAACCGCCGGATTGCTGCGATTGCGGTCCTCAGGCGTGTTCCCCTGTAAACGAACCAGGGCCTCCACAAAAGATTGGTACAGCTCGCCAATGCGCCGCACCGGAGCTCCGGCCCCTACCACCAGATGATACCGCGTGGTATTCACTACCTGGCGCACATGCTCCAGCAAAACCTGAAACTCATCTTCTATAAATTCAGGGGCGTTGCCTTTCATCATCAGAACAAGCTCGCCCCAATCTTTTTTCACCAGAAATATATCCGGATTATTAACCACCAGATTGGCAACAAAATTTTGCACCTGGCGGTACTCATCATAATCAAATTGCTCGGAACGGTCACCCAGTTCCGTTTTCAGGATCGCCACCCGGTAACAGCGCGCAATCAAATCCAGCCCCAGGGATTGTCCCTGTTCCACGGCATCACCGGAAGAAACTCCGCCCATCATCAATTTCAAAAGGAAACGTTCGCGCAGAGTGGCGCGGTTTTCTTCGATTTCCGTCTGTAATTTATGCAGAGTCTCCTGTTCCCGTTTTTCCTCAGCAAGCTGCACAGCCATCCTTTGCAGCACCTGGTGTAAATCCTGCTCGGTGACCGGTTTTAACAGGTATTCCGTCACCCCCAGCTTAATCGCTTCCTGGGCGTATTCGAATTCATCATGCCCGCTGAGAATAATCACCTTAATCCACGGCAGTCGCTCCCGTACAATTTTACACAGCTGCAAACCATCCATAAAGGGCATTTTGATATCCGTGATTAATACGTCCGGTTTTGCCATTTTGATTAAAGGCAGCGCCATTTCACCATCACCGGCCTCGCCGCAAAACTCAAACCCATACGCCTGCCAATTAACATTGTCGCGGATGCCTTCACGGGTCAGAACTTCATCTTCTACAAAAAAAACTTTATACGGCATAGTTGGCTCTCTTATTCCAAAATTTGGTCGCGCTCCCAAACAATCTCAGCAATGAACACTGCGGAATTGGTCAAAAAACTATTTGTGACGGATTCAATACCTTTCAAAAATGGATATCAAAACAACCTTTACAGCAAAAAGTGAATAGGGTCAGGTGCTGTTTTATTTTGCTATAGGGTGAAATTCTGCCTTCAGGGTGACTGACGATTATTTCCGTTATCGTTCACGGTCGTTACCATCATAGTAACAAAAACCAAGGCAACCTGTCAAGCCGATTCCGCTTATCGAAAACGAAACACAAAAAGCCCTCCTTCTGGAGGGCTTTTTGTGTTTCTTAGTTTTAGTGTAAAGTGCAGCTTTTTATCTGGCCCCTTCCGGTGGGTACCAGTGGATTGCCCAAACCCCGGAACCGGGTTCTTTTTTGTTGGCCAGATCGTACAACACGGCGCTGTCCGGAGCTTCGTTATAACGTGTGAATTGCTGAACCACCTCCACCCAGGTCTGCCCGGGTTTGAGTGAAATAGGCTCGCCATTGGCGTCCATAAACCGGATTGGACGCAGTTTGCCGGTTTCTTTCTCGTATTCACCGCTCAATGTGGTCCAGAATATTTCGTACATCTGTCCGTCACGGAATAATAATGCCGGCATCTTCTTCATATACAGCAAATTAACATCAATAATGGTGGAGGTCACCACTTCATGTGGCGCAAACAGTACCACCACATTCTCAAAGGTTAAAGCCTCACCATTAATCCGGTCGGTGATCAGTTCAAAATTGGTGGCATCGGCATGGTCCTGGTAGCGGTGATAGGCGCCGCTGGCAGTGTCGTATTTCCAATCCACCTGATTGAGGTAAGCATACTTCAGCCAGATGCGCTGTCCGGGTACGCCACCCTTCGGTGGCGTTGAACTGAATTGCAAACCTGGTAATGAAAGCTCGCCCAATCTTTTTTGATTGTTCTGCGCGATTTTCTCCAGTTTTGTCACATCGATCATGGCGCTGTTAATGCTGCCCGCGTCGCTGCCAAACACATTGGTATACTCATTCAGGCTGGGCACCACCGCTGAAGATCCGGAGGCCATTACCAGAAAGCCATTAAACAACTTGCGTAGGCTCTCGTAAGGCAATCGTCCGGAACGAATTGGCCCTACCATGGCATTATCAGAAACAGCCCCCGTTATAGCAGTCCCGGAAGCATCTGCCGATTCTTCCGGCAGTTTGGGAAAATCACCATAAAACAAAGCCAGGTAGCGCGTCATCCCTTCACCGATATACAATTCAAAGACAAAGGGCGCAAAAGAAAGACCCGCCTGTGGGCGCGCACTGGCCGGAAAATTGGTGATCGAAACCAACGCCGGTGGTACCAGTAGGTTTTCCGGGTTTTCAACCGCCAAACCGGTTAAAGGGTTAACCCCGGCCGGGTAGGTCTCTGGCCCAATCACTGCTGTGCTCTGTGTGGAAACAACAGTCGTTCCTGCTGTTTCAGTCGGTATACTGGTAGGCGTCAGTTTTGGCTGCTTGAATAGCAGCTCCTGATGACCCGCAGCCACCGGTTGTGAAACCAGATCCGCTGCGGGAGTATAAAAGCTGTAACCGGAAACCAGCCCGGTTAGTAAAACCAAAAAGATTATTTTTCGTATCATCATTTACCTCCGATAAAAAGGGAATGATAAATGGGATCTTCCTCAGCCCATGCATGCCGGGCCATCATCCGTGTTTCCGGAATTTAAATTAGAAGAGAGCCGCATCATTCACCAAAATTCATTCTAAGGTAAAAATTGTCTGTTTTACTTAACAACTTTGTAACTTAAATCATTCGTAGTCTGATATATAGTACAAAACGAAAGAATCAAACAACTAAAAGGTGTGATACCACCACACGGATTCCAATGAAGAGCAGAATCAACCCGCCCAGAATTTCCATACGTTTCCCAACCCGCACACCCAGACGGCTGCCGGTCAGCATGCCGATTAAAGACAAAGCCAATGTAACCAGCCCAACGGTGACACTGGCAAACAGGATATCAACATCGATCATCGCCATACTTAACCCCACAGCAAAGGCGTCAATACTGGTTGCAATGCACACCACCAGCATCAAACCGCCGTGCGTCGGGTCACCCGATTTGCTTTCTACGTCGTTGCTGAAACCTTCCTTAATCATCCGTCCCCCCACAAAAGCCAGTAAAATCAACGCGATCCAGTGGTCAAAAGCGGAAATAAAGTTCGCCACCGTGCTCCCGGCCAGCCAACCCAAAAAGGTAATCCCACCCTGAAAAAACGCCATATGGAACGCCATCCGCCCCAACGTGCGCGCGGTCAGGCTGCGCTGCGACGTACCAATCCCTAAAGAAACGGCAAACGAATCCATCGCCAGCCCAATCGCCACCAAAAACACCGTTAAAATGTCCAAAAGATACCTCTGAAAAACGGAATAAACCGCACAATGATAGCGGTTAAATAGAATTTTCACAAGGTAATTTTCCAGAAGTCCCCGATTTACAATCCACACCTGCTTTTAATACACCTCAATCTCTGCACGTAGCCTGTTCGGGCGAGGCTGGAAGAATTTTCACCGCCTGTTCAACACCCAATGCCTCGCCCCTTGCCAAACAACGGTGGGCTGCTATTGCCGGCCAGCTCACCATCCTGCCAATCCCCTTCCCTGCCCTTACTCATTACTCAGCACTCATTACTATTTTCCCAATTCCAAATTCCTGTTTTCCTACACAGCACTCATTACTATTTTTCCCCCTCCCTGCTATAATAACAAATATGTTCTATCTCAAATGAAAGGGGCAGCTGCATGCCGGTCAATTACCAGCAAATTCGAGATGCCATCCAAAAAGCGGGCAGCCTGGCGCCGCTGCGAGACCAGGAACTGCGCGATAAGCGCGAGCAGGCCTTAGCCCTGCTGGTGCAGTTCGCTCCGGACCCGCAGCCCCTCATCCAAAAAGCACAGACGGCTCTGGAACGCAACCCGGATTTCCGCTGCGGATTGCCCACCCGGGAATTGCTGAATCTGGCCCATCTGCCCGCCACGCCGCTGCCCCAGGCCGTATTATGGGGTGCGGATGGCTCCCAGATCATCCCTAACCAACACCTGGCCGTCCAGTTCGGCGTCATCAATGTCGGGCTGATCCGCCTCGCAAGCGGCGCAATCCCCCGCCAGGAGATCGAGAGCGAGTTGCTCTACGCTGATGATATTTACACCCCGCAGGGTTACCTCGTCGGTGAAGAAATCATTGCCCTGCGCCGTGACTATAAGGAACGCACCCACCTGTTGGATGCTGCCCTGCAAGACCCCGCCCCGGTGCTTACCCTAACCGACGGGCCGCTGGAACTCTACCGCGAAGGCAAAGAATCGCGCGAGTACCAGGTATTGCTGGAAAACTACCTCGGTATCCTCAGCCAGATGGCCGACGCCAATGTGCTCACCGCCGGCTATGTGGATAAACCCCGCGCCGACCTGTTAATCCGTTTCCTGGAACTGGCGCTGCTCACTCCGGAACAACTCAACAACGCCGGTCAAATCCGTCCCCTGGGCGGTATCACCGATGCCGAACTCTTCGCCGAACTTCTCCAACCCGGTCAGCGCTCAGCCGTGATCGTCTTGCAATCCCGCAGCAGCAAACGCTTCAGCGGGCGGCTGGCGATCCATTGCTTTTATCTCAACACCGGGCGCGACCAGCATCCCCAGATTGCCCGCGTCGAGATTCCAGGTTGGGTGGCGCAAAACGCCGCGCAGGTGGATCTCGTCCAGCAGCACATCCTCGACCAGTGTTACCAGATGGGTGTCAAAGCCTATCCGTACATCCTGCACCGCGCGCACGAAACCGCCCTGGTCAGTTACGAAGAACGCGACCGGCTGATGAACATGATCCAGATCGAACTGCTCAACCGCGGCGTAGAGCCCGGCGAAACGTCCAGCAAGCAGCACCACAAAGACCAACCCGGAAAGACGAGGTACGGTAAATGAAAGAGAATCAGATTGGTTACTTACTGCGTGCCGGCACCAGCGGCTGCGTGGCCGGCTGCCGCGTATCTGCCCTGGTGCAGCCGCAATTAGGCGCGCTCGTTCGCATCCCCCAAAGTGACGGCCTGCAAATTTACGGGCTGATCTACGACATTCATATTGATGATGACGGCCTGGTGCGTCAGTTGGTCACCGCCGAGAATATCAAACCCGAAGTGATCGAGGATAACCGCATCCACCGCACCGTACCGGTGGAAATCAGTATCGTCTTTTGCGGATATCAATTCAACGCTGAAACCTTTCACTTGCTGCCGCCGCGCCCCCCATTGACCCTCGATGAGGTCTTTGCCTGTGACGATCAGCAGGTGTGTGAATTCACCCGCCGCGGGCGCTTTGGTTACTTCCGCCACATCCTGCGCGGCACGGACTTTCCGGTATCCGAGCTGCTCGCCAGCCACCTGCACCAGGCCGCTGCGGCCCATCGTAATTTTGGCAACCCCGCCTGGAGCAACGCCGCCACCCAGGAGTTGATCACCCTCTTGCGTGATGATTACCCAGCGCTGATGAATGTATTAGGCGCGCTGGCGGATGCCCGTCTGACCGGCGAGGAGAACTAAAATGGACAATCCTAATGATTCCGTAATTGGTTATGTGGTTGGCGGTGGTCTCAAGAATAACCTCAACGTGCGTCTTACCCGCCCGGCACACAGCGTGCAGGAAGGCGGTTTTGTCGTCATCGAATCGGGCACGTACCAGTTCTACGGGCTGGTCACCGATCTCTTATTGGGCAGCACCGACCCGCGTTTCGCCGATGAGCAGAGCGAGCTGCGCCTGCCCGCCCACCTGGCCAACCTGCTCCACGGCCAGACCCTCTATACCAACCTGGAGGTGATGCCGGTGCTGATGCTCGACCGCGGTCCCGACCCCGCCTCACCCGCATACGATCAATGGCGCAGCGACCACCCAGAAGATCAGGCCCACCCGCTGCCGGTCAAAACCGTGCCAGCCCACCACGCACAGGCCCGCGCCGCGCACGCCGGCGATGTCGCCGAAATCTTTGGTACCCCCGATAAAAAAGGTAACTTTGTCGTCGGCAGTACCCGCGAAGAACGCCACCCGGTCTGCCTTAACCTGGATAAATTTGTGCAGCGCTCCTCCGGAATCTTTGGCGCAACCGGCACCGGCAAGTCCTTCCTGACGCGCATCATCCTCGCCGGGCTGATCCATCACAACCAGGCTTCGCTGCTGGTCTTTGACATGCACAACGAGTACGGTTTTGACGATACTGCCTCAGACACCAACCAGAAAGTGGTCGGCTTACGTACCAAATTCCCCGGCAAGGTGCGTGTTGTCGGCCTGGGCGCCGGCAGCAAAATCCGCGGCAGCAGCGCCGATTTCAACCTGCAGCTCGCCGAACGCGACATCACCCCCGAGGATATTCTCATGCTCAGCCGTGAGCTCAACCTGCGCGAGACCAGCGCCGCCACCCTGGATGCATTGGTGCAGAATTTTGGGCGCGAGCACTGGTTCCACGAATTCAAGCAGCTTAAAAACGGCGCGGTCATGGAAGATGATAACGGTAAGAAATTCCCCGCACCGGATAGCGTGGCTGCCTGGGCTAATCAGAACGGTGTCAATGTCTTTGCCGCCGAAGGGCTGCACAGCAAATTGGGCCGCGTTTTTAACCTTTCTTATGTCAGTGAGAACCCGCCCGGGCACCCCCTGAATGACATCGTCCTCCATCTGGAGAGCGGAAAACACATCATCCTCTCCTTTGGCAATCACGAGCGCGACCTAGACTACCTGTTGGTGACCAATGTGCTCACCCGCCATATCCGCTCCGCCTGGGAAGAGAAGACTAACGCCCACCGCGGCGGCAAGGATGCTCCCGAGCCGCGCCCGCTGGTGATCGTCGTTGAAGAAGCCCACAAGCTGCTCAACCGTGAGATGGCCGCCCAAACCACCTTCAGCACTATCGCCCGTGAGATGCGCAAATACTATGTCACCCTGCTCATTATTGATCAGCGCCCCTCACAGATCTACGACGAGGTCATGTCGCAGCTCGGTACCCGCATCAGCGGCTGGCTGGGCGACGACGCCGATATCTCAGCCGTGCTCAGCGGCCTGGCCGCCCGCGATTCCCTGCGCGGTATGCTCTCACGCCTGCAGCCCAAGGAAGAAGTGCTCATGCTCGGTTGGGGCGTCCCCATGCCCATCCCATTGCGCTCCCGACGCTACGACCAGCGCTTCTGGGAAGAGCTGCTCGGCAAATCTGGCGGTATCGAGAAAAAATCAACCGATCAGTTGTTGAACGAGCTTGGGTTTTAGGTTTCTTCTCGAAAAAACAGGATTTTGGCACGCTAGGTATGTTGCCCTTTTTTTGGTAAAGTCGTAGCATAAAAAATAGTTGTATTGAACAAAGACAACATATCTGCTATACTGTCTTTACTGAATTTCTGCAACAGCAGAATAAAAGGAGAAATCATGAATACAACAACTATTCAAGTCCGCGATCGGGGCGTAATTACTCTGCCCGCAGATTTGCGGGAAAAATATGGCATAGATAATGGAGATATTTTCCGCCTGGTCGATCTGGAAGGCGTTTTTGTATTAACCCCAATGGTACCTATGGTTCCTGAACTGGCTAATGAAATCGAAAAAATCCGACTGGAAGCCGGATTAAGTATCGAGGAATTATTGCTTGGGTTACGCGAACAACGTGAGAGATATTACCAGGAAAAACACGGCGATGACGCAGCCGCATAAACCAAAGATTTTCATAGATGCTGATGTCCTTTTTGCTGGCGCAGCTTCACCAAATGAACATAGTGCCAGCCAGGTTGTTTTACGCATGGCAGAAATCACGCTCATTGAAGCAATTACCTGTGAACAGGTAATTATTGAGGTTGAAAGAAATCTGCACGAGAAACTACCTAAAGCTTTACCAGCTTTTCAGTTATTAATGAGCCGTTGTTTACAAATAAAACCCGACCCATCCCCAGAAGAAATATCTGACGTAGCTTATGCTGCGAATCCAAAAGATTTACCTATTCTGGTTGCAGCCGCGCGCGAAAACTGCGAATATCTGACCACCTACAACCTCCGTCATTTCCAACCCGGAATGGCAGGCATCACTGTGCTTAAACCAGGGGATTTAGTCCTTCGGGTTCGCTATGTACTATCTCAGTTAAAAAATGATTGAAACCGAAAAACCATTAAGTAATCCTGCTCATCATCGATTTCATCAATGTTAAACTGATTACACCTTCTCCACACTGCTATCCTGGCGCAAAGCCACATCCCTAATCGTCTTTTATTGTTTCCTACGGGATATCGCTGAATGTTTCTAAAGGCGCAAAGGCAATCCCCGCCATACTGGGGCCGGTATGAGCGGCCAGCACTGGCGACATGAAGTTAATCGGCATCCAGTCACATTTAAAGAGCGGTTCGATCTTTTCATGCAAAGCTGCTGCTGCTTTGGGATTAAATGAATGTAATACCTGAACACGCAGTGCTGTGCCAGGCGCATGTTTTTTTGTCATCTGTTTGACCAAACCATTGAGTGCCTGGTCAAATGTCCGCGCCATACCCAATTGAGCATACGTCCCGCCCACTTTTTCAACACCGATCATCGGGCATATATGCAGCAGAGAAGCAATTAACCCTTTCATGTGGCTGATACGTCCGCCGTGAATCAGGTACTTCAGCTCAGCCAGTGTATATACACTTTCGCTGGCATCCCCAATGCGCTTGATCAACGCGATGATCTTGTCTTTCGGCCAGCCAGCCTTGAGGGCCCGAGCCGCTGCTGCCACCTGCCAGCCAAGAACGGCGCACAGAATCTTGGTATCCACAATGGTCACATTGGCCTCGGGCGTCATCTCTGCCCCGGCTCTAGCTGCGTTCACCACACCGCTCAACCCGGAAGACATATGAATCGAAAGAATGTCCGGGTCTGTTGCTGCCAACTGTTTGTAAGTCGCGGCAAAATCACCTGATGAAGGTTGGGAAGTAATCGGAAAACTCTTTGTTCCCATCAATAATTTTTGCAATTCCTCCGCTGTAATATCTTTACCACTGACATAAGTTTTACCGTCCAATGTAATGGTATGGCGTACAACGTGAATATCCACTTCCGGCATGTGTTCGGGCGGCAGAAAAATATCTGCGCCAGTATCTGTTACAATTTGCATAATTTTTTACTCCTGAGGTTACATTCAGTATATCTACATCTCAAGTTTCGTACAACCCATCAGGTACTTGTTACACTGATTTCCGGGCACATCCAAAAGATACTATTCGTACATTCTCCTCATGGTTGCCTTCTCTTCTTTCTTCGTTACAATTGGGATTATCCGCATAAAATTGTATCAAAGAGGAGAAATGAAAAATGCGTCGATTACTAAAAATATGCCTGGCCGTTTGTATCCTATCCCTGAGTGTGCTGGCCTGCACGTTACCCCTGAATGACGATAACAGCCCTACACCCGAAAATATTGACGACATGGTGGCAACTGCCGCTGCCGCCACACTCACAGCCATGGCGCCAGACCCACACGGGGATGTGACCATAGAAGCTCCCACTCCCACCGTACCGGAACCCACCAGTATTCCCGACCCGATCATGACCGAAGAACCCGGTCCGTTGACCCCAGCTGAGTTGCGCGTGTCTTTCATTGATAAAAACGGCAACTTGTGGACCTGGGCAGAAGGCGGTAGTCCTGCGCTCATTGTCAACACTGGTGATATCAATACTGTACAGCTCTCTCCGGATGGAGAATGGGTGGTGTTTGAACGTATATCCGCCGATTATATCGAAACCAGCCTCTGGGCTATTCGTTTTAACGGCTCAGAGGAACATCTCCTCATCAGCCATGCCGATTTCATGAGTATGCCGCTGCATCCGGATATCAGCGCAGATTCCGTAGTCGGTTTATCACCTTATTTCACGAAATTCGTGCCCGGAACGTACACTTTAGCTTTTAATACCAGCCCGCAATTTGAAGGACCTGGGTTATTTATCAACAATGACCTATGGCTGGTGGATGTAATCAGCGGTGCGCGCAGGCCTCTGTTAGCGCCCGGGCAAGCTGGCAACTTCTATTACAGTCCGGATAGCAGTCAGATAGTCCTGGTAACACCTACCGAGATCAGCCTGATTAACAGTGACGGCAGCAACCGGCGTAACAGTGTACTGATGTACTCCCCTGTCTCAACTTACAGTGAATATGCCTACTACGCCGAACCGCTCTGGTCGCCGGATGGTAGTTTCTTGCGTGTCTTGATTCCGCCGCAAGATTTCCTGGGAGACCCAGGTGCTACAACGCAAATCTACCAGATCCCCATCGATGGCAGCCCTGCCAGTTTACTGGGCAATTTGCCAACAGCGCCATTGCGCTACGGTGATTTTTCCCCCAATCTGAACCGCATAGCGTATGTTCAACAAGTCGGCGACCCCGCAGACAACCTCTATAGCCTTAATTTCGCTAATTTTGACGGTAGCGGTAGTGCGGAGTTCACCCGTGGCAGCTTCGCATTTGAAAGTTGGTCTACCGATTCAAACCATTTTGCCTTTATCGATCTCAGTTCTGCTTCCATTTCCACAGGAGAAGTTGGCAGTGTTGGTTCTCTTGCACTGGACGTCAGCCCGGCAACCGGCGTCAATTGGATCTCTGCTGACCGGTATCTCTTTATTTATCAGGGCCTCCCGGAACCACAATTACGCATGGGCACAATCGGTCTGGCCAGCACATCAATCGCCAACCTTGGCAGTGGAGATAAATTCCCACAATACGATTTTGTTACACCTTAATCGGTAACACGCAAACAATCGGGGGTTGTCCGGTAAAAAGGATAACCCCTCCTGGTTATTTCAACGGTATAGACCGGTCTGCAAACGGATTGCTTTGTTCGAGCAATCCGTTTAGTTCTTCTACAGGTAATGCCTTACTGAAATACCAACCTTGAATCCGGTTACAGCCCAAATCACCAAAAAATGAAAGCTGTTCCCGGGTTTCAACGCCTTCTGCAACAATTTCCATGTTCAGGTGGTTACTAATTGTCATGATTCCGGTGGCTATCGCGGCATCCTTTACCATATCCACGTTGCTGATAAACTGACGGTCAAGCTTAATGGTATCAAAAGGAAATAATGCCAACCGGCTTAAGGATGAATAACCGCTGCCGAAATCATCCAATGCCAGGCTGATACCCAGTTTTTTAATTTCCAACAGAATCCCAATATCTTTCATAAAATCTTTGGATAAAATGTTTTCAGATAATTCCATTTGCAAAAAGGCCGGGTTTACACCGGTTTCTTGCAGCACGTTTTGAATGGTTTCCAGTAAATTTGGCTGCTTTAGTTCGCGTTGGGAAAGATTAATGGATACACGTACTGCTTTCAAACCGGCAGCCTGCCAGGCCTGAATCTGGTTACATACCTCGCGCAGCATCCATTCACCCATACTGGTAATAAAACCGGTCTCTTCAGCCAATCCAATAAATCTTGCAGGGGGTAACAGCCCCAACTCAGGATGCTGCCAGCGCATCAAAACTTCGGCGCCCAGTATGGAACCATCACATAAATCAACGATCGGTTGGTAATGTAATACCAATTCCTGTTTTTTAATGACGTGCCGCAATTGGGTTTTTAGTTCCAGGCGCTCAAGTACCTGGGTTTTCATTTCAATTGAGTAAAAATGATAATTGTTACGCCCGTTTTCTTTGGCCCAATACATCGCCTGGTCCGCGTTTTGAACCAATACATCACTGGTGATTCCATCCTCAGGGTAGACGCTCACACCAATACTGGAGGTTATAAACATCTCAGAGGAATTTATGATAAACGGTTCCTCTGTTGCTCGCAATATTTTATCGATCACCGGCAATATATAATCCGCCTTGGAGAAGCCTTCCAAAATAATACCAAATTCATCTCCGCTCAAACGAGAAACGGTATCGCTGGTGCGCACACACCCGGTCAGGCGTTGGGCAACCAGCTGTAATAACCAATCTCCACTTTTGTGTCCCAGCGCATCGTTGACGGTTTTAAAATTATCCAGATCAATAAATAAGACGGCCAGAAGCTCTTTTTTGCGTTGGGCCATTTCGATGGCATGTTCAAGCCGGTCATCAAACAAAGAACGATTAGGCAGTTTAGTGAGCATATCATGGGTTGCCATAAAGCGCATGGTATCTTCTGCCATTTTTCGATCGGTAATATCAACGATCGTACCGTCCAGATGGATAATTTTGCCGCTCTCATCAGTTAAACAAATACTGGTTTCCAATCCCCAAAACAAAGAACCATTTTTTCGCCGGAATAACACTTCAAAATTGGTTACCCCGCCATCCTCGGTCAGTTTCTTAAGATAGGCTTGCCGGTCATCCGATTGCGCATACAACAGTTCGGTTTTAAACTTATCCAACAGTTCTGCTTCTGAATAGCCAAACATGCGCAAAAAAGTGGAATTACAGGTGAGGATTTTCCCTTGCGGTGTACTGCGAAATACAGCAGCAGGAACGTTTTCCATCAAAGTGCGGTAACGATCTTCACTCTCTCTTAAAGTTTCTTCCACCGCCATACGCTCTTTTATTTCAATATTTAAATCGCTCATACTCAGTTGCAGTTTTTGGCTCATCTCAGAAAAAGATTGGCCTAGCTCTCTGATTTCGGTAATCGAGCTGTCAATTGGAATGGCATGCTCCCAATTCCCTGCGCTGATCGATTGAGCTGCCTCATGAAATTTTAGAATCGGATTTGTCATCCTCCGCACAATAAAAACTATAAAAATGATCACTACTACTATTGAAAGAAAAATCAGTGAAATGGTTACCCGGTTATTTTGTTGAATTTGTTCCATAAATACTGCTTCCGGAATGACAACAACAATCAGCCAATCGATTCCATGGGGGTCCTGAAGAGGCAGCACCTGCAAAAATTGACGTTCCCCGCCTAGCATGAATTCCAATTGGTATTCCCCGGAAACAGCATAAAAATCACCAAAGTGGCGTATCAATGCGTCCGCAGCCTGCCGCGTAAACGGGTTCTCACTCTCCAAAGCGGATAGACGTTTTGAACTGCCGCCGCCTTCAGGGTCTTTTAGAAGCGGTTCTCCGACTGAGGTAGCCACCAATAATCCTGAACGTTCGATAATAAAGCTTTGTCCGGAGAAATCGATTTGCAATTCCTTTAAAAATTGCTCCACTTGCCCCAAAAAAATATCCACCGAAGCGACGCCCAGTAAACTACCTTCATCATCATAAACCGGTAAGGTTGCAGCAATGGCCATATCCTGGCCGGTAATCGGGGAATAAATACCGCTCCAGGTGGGATCGGCTTTGATAATTGCATCCAAATACCACGGGCGCTTTCTGACATCGAAATCCGGGATGCTGGTTAATAACACTTTATGAAAGGCAAATTCATCGGCGGAATATTTTTCAAACGTTCCGGGGAGTAGGTTCTCGGTTTGGTAAGTATACAAAAAACCTCCGGTGGTTTCGCGTCCGCTGCCGGCAATGCCGCCATCACGGCTGCCAAAATAAATACTGGTAACATTGGGATAAATTTGAACCTGATTCCAGAAAAATTCCTCTAGATCCATAGTTGTATGCGTAACCGGACTAAACTTACGCATCATAAATGCGGTTGTCTGGTTAATCTGGTGGGGTTTTTCCAGAAATTGGTTGACCTGATCCTGAATCCGGGCAGTGATTTCACTGCGTAACTGGCTGGCAACTTTATTGATTGCATTCTGCCCATTCCAATAGGAGATTGCTCCCACAAACCCGGATACGAAAAAAACCAGAAGAAGGATAGGAATCAAAAATACAGATTGCATTGAAAACCCGTGGGAAGGTATTCTCTTTATTAACTTACGAAAAACCAACGCCACACCTCATTTACCTTCAAAAGAAGTATCAATCCACAATCCCAACAATACTTTTTCTGGCTTTTTACCCAAATGGTTGTTGCACACACGAAAATACTAAAAAAACGGTTTTTGTTTTTTATAATAACCCGCACAGATTGTAATTTCAAGTTGTTCTCACCAAGATATCCTCAGGGATATTTGAGACAACAATCAATTTCCGGTCTTAAAAAAACCATACCATCCCAATGATACGATTGGTTTGTACCTGAGAAAAACCTACACTGCAATTTGCAGTCAGCAGGATGATTATTTTTTAATTGTAGAATACAATCGCTGAAACATCTATAAAATCAACGTAAAAATAAACCTACGCTGCAGTGTAAAGTAAAAATCAAAGGTAAAGGATCATTATCCGCTACCAGACGTACCAGAGGATAATGGCAATAGCGACTCCAAGCAATACACCACCCACTACCTGCAGTGGGGTATGCCCCAATACTTCCTTTAGTTTTTCCACCTCGATGGGTTTACCTTGCAGTATTTCTTCAAATAATAAATTGATTTTCTGTGCATGAATTCCTGCCTGACGTCGCACCCCGGTGGCGTCATAAACAACGATCATGGAAATTGCAAAAGCCAAAGCAAAAATCGGTGAACCAAAACCATAATTCAGGGCAATCGATAAGGTCACCGATGTCATTAAAGAAGAATGGGAACTCGGCATACCACCGCTGCTGAACCATAAACTCCAGTTCATCCGGCGGTTAAATAAATATTCAACCGGAACTTTCAAGAACTGCCCCAGGAACCAACCCAACATACCGGCAACCCAAACCTGATTTTGTATTAAATCCATCAACATACGATTAATCTTCTGCTTCTTTTGTCTGGGATGCTTCTTGCCCTACCTGGCGCAAACGCAGTTCGGCCCTCTGTAACAACGCCGAACAATGTTGAGACAAAGTCTGCCCGCGTTCATACAGGGCCAGCGATTCTTCAAGATTCTGAGTTTCGTTTTCCAATTGCTCTACAATCGCTTCCAACGCTGTGAGTGCCTGTTCATAAGTCATCTCGCTAACGGGGGTTGGTTTTGGCATAGCTCTCTCCCAAAAAAATTAGAACTTGAATTATAAACGCTCAATCACTATTTAAGGGTGAAATCATTTCAATCTGTGCTGTGAATTCACCATCACTCAAGCGCACATTCACCTTATGATCATGTTGCAAGCTTCGCACCGATTTCACAATGTGTCCATTTTCATCCCGCACCACCGCGAAGCCTCGTTTAAGCACCTGCATTGGATTTAACGTTTCCAGACGATTATGCATACCATGCAATGCTGCTGCGCGCAGGGAAAAATGATGTTTCACGGAACGGTCCAATCGTTGGGCCAGTTCATCCAGCCGTTGGGCGTTGTTTTGCACACGGTGCAAAGGCGATACATAACTCAGCCGGCTGCGTTGTTGATCGAGGGACCGCTGCCACACCCACAAGCGATTCTTAAACGACTCTTCCAGTGCTTCACTCAACCCGATCAGGCCGCGCTTCAAATCAGCAGCATCAGGCGTTGCCGTAACAGCTGCGCCAGTCGGTGTGGGTGCGCGTACATCTGCGGCAAAATCAGCCAGGGTAAAATCGGTTTCATGCCCTATGCCGGTCACCACAGGCATGGGTGAAGTGGCCACTGCCCGCACCACCCGTTCATCATTGAAAGCCCACAAATCCTCCATGGAACCACCACCGCGCGCCAACAGGATCACGTCCACTCGCTCCTGGCGCGCCAAAACCTGCAGCGCTTTAACAATCGCCGCCGGTGCTTCTTCGCCCTGCACCGGAGAAGGTGCCAAAATCACTTCAGCCAATGGGTAACGCATCCTCAAGGTGTTAAGCATATCCTGCAAGGCTGCACCCGTGGGTGAAGTAACAATGCCGATCCGGTTTGGATATGCCGGCAGCGGGCGTTTGCGATCCATATCAAAGAGACCTTCGGCTTCCAGTCGCGCTTTCAAACGCATAAACTCCTGATAGAGAAAGCCCTCACCAGCCAGGCGTACCGCATCCACATAAAGTTGGTATTGCCCGCCGGCTTCGTAGAGACTTACATATCCATGCACCTCCACGGCCATACCACTTTGCAACTTCATCCGCAGCCGGGCTGCCTGGGTACGCCAGATAACGCAACGCATGGAAGCACCGGAATCTTTTACCGTAAAATATACATGACCTGAACTGGGCGTGGAAAGGGTGGAAATTTCACCGGCAATCCAAACATCCCGCAGAATTTCATCGCTTTCCAGCAGGGCGCGCAAATATTGCGTTACTCCGGAAACAGTTAACACCTTTGGACCAAATAAATCAGGCTGTTCAAACATGAGCTTAGCATACCCAACAACACGGGGGGTGTCAATGAATTTTATCCATCCACATTAGTGGAATATGAGTGGAGAGTGACACCAATTCTCAACTTTGCATTTTCTTTCTCTGATACAATACTATCAACTTAATCAATTGGTGGTGTCTGATGGACTATCTCTGGTCTCCATGGCGTATGCAATATATCCAGAACAAAGAGCAGGGGATTGAATGTGTATTCTGTTATGCTGTTCGCCAAACGGATGATGCACAATATCTCATCCTGCACCGGGCCAAACATTGTTTTGTCATTTTAAACCGCTTTCCCTATACCAGTGGACACCTGATGATACTGCCGTATGAACATCAGGCGAGTTATGAAGATCTGAATCCGGAAACCCGTGCCGAAATCATGGAAACCATCAACCTGTCCACCACAGTCCTGCGCGAAATATACCATCCGCATGGGTTTAATATAGGCGTCAATATTGGGGAAGATGCTGGCGCCGGAATTGCCCCCCATGTACATTTTCACCTGGTGCCACGTTGGCGCGGCGATAGCAATTTTATGTCGGTTACCGCACTAACTCGGGTATTGCCTGAAGACCTGCAGGAGAGTTATCAGCGTTTAAAAGCTGCCTGGACTAAGAGACTTTAATCGTCGTCTTCATTTCTGCAATATTGCGCAACGTTCACATTTCATTACTGCAAGCCGGCTTCCACGCAGCCCAATTTTGACCAGAAATTGAAATATACGCTGGAGCCGCCGAAAATAAGCCGGCATATCCGGAGTATCTTGCACCTCTTCAAAACCGAAACGGTTATAAAAAGCGCTCAACTCTGCCCGGCAGGTAAGGTAAACCGGCCCGGGCTGCCCGTGCAGCAGGTGATGAATCAATGCGCCAGCCACGCCCTGATGGCGGTAATCTGAAACAACTGCCACCGAAGCCAGTTCAAGTGAGCCGTCGCGATGTGGTTTGATCTGTGCGCATCCAACCATTTTCCCGTGTTGGTCAACCGCCAGCAAAAAACGACGCCAATCCAAACCCAATGGATTGATTCCTACCTCCCAGATGAGACGCCGGATAGCAAAAACATCACTGGTTGTGGCTTTACGAATCTCAAACATCACTATGAGTATAGCAGATTCACGTTTTCTGTCGGAATATTTTTTTAATCAGGCTGTATATACAATCGTGTTTCTTTATATACCTTCGCTATACCACGTCCAATAATTCCTTTAAAATCTGTTGTGCCAGGGCCGGGTCAGCCTTGCCGCGCATTTCGCGCATCACCTGTCCCGTAAACCAACCCATCAGGCTCACCTTACCGGAACGGTAGGCTTCGACCTCTTTGGAGTTATTAGCCACAATCTTCTCTGCCACGCTCCGGATGGAAGAATCATCGCTTACCAGGCCCAGTCCTTCGGCCTCCACGATGGCGCTCGGTGCTTTACCGCTTTCCTCCACCTTACCCAACAGGCTTTTACCGGTAGAGGTGTTGATCTTGCCTGTATCCACCAGTTTCAGGATATCCGCCAGGTATAACGGGGTCAGCTTAAGCTGCTCTGCGGTCTTTCCACTGTCATTCAACATGCGTAAAACATCATTCATCAGATAATTGGAAACCTTCTTCGGGTCGCTGCCGTAGGCTTTTACCGCGGTTTCAAAGTAATCCGAAAGATTGCGTTCACTGGTCAGAATTTCGGCATCATATTCCGGCAGCTTGTATTCTTCCAAAAAGCGCTGTTTACGCTCCAGCGGGAGTTCCGGGAAATCCGCCAGGATACTCTCCAGCCAGGCATCATCCAGACGCACCGGTAACAAATCCGGTTCTCGGAAATAGCGGTAATCGGCTTCGGTTTCTTTGGAACGCATTTTACGCAATTCGCTTTTCTCATCATCCCAATCCAGCGTCCAGGCAGAAATACGGTTTCCTGCTTCCACCTCACGGATCTGGCGGACGATCTCATGCTCAATTGCGTTACGCACATTGTCGATCGAGTTAACATTTTTGATCTCGGTTTTGGTGTTCAGGTAGTCGGCGCCTTTGGGGCGAATGGAAACATTCGCGTCGCAGCGCAGGTGTCCTTTTTCCATATCCGCTTCAGAAATACCCAACCAGCGCAGCATCTGGCGTAGTCGGATCAAATATTGTGCGGCTTCATCAGCGCTGTGCAGGTCCGGTCCGGTAACCATCTCAATCAGGGGGACACCGCAGCGGTTAAAGTCGATAAAGCGGTCATTGCCGGCGTTCTTGGTCTTGCCGGCATCCTCTTCAAGATGCAATTTGGTAATTGATACACGGCATACAACACCACCCGGCATGGGCAGATCCAGGTAGCCGCCGTTACCCAGTGACATATCATATTGCGAAATCTGATAACCTTTGGGTAAATCAGGGTAAAAATAATTTTTGCGGTCAAAAAATGATACCCGCCGAATCTCGGAATGCATGGCATGCGCCAGTAAAACACCTTTTTCCACCACAGCCCTGTTCAGTACCGGCAGCACACCGGGTAAACCGGTGCACACCGGGCAGATATTGGTATTGGCTTCATCCTCCCAGGAATCGGCTTTACAGGAACAAAAAATCTTGGTTTTGGTATTTAACTGGATGTGGGTTTCCAGGCCTATAACAGCTTCATATTCAGTCATCCAATCCTCCTGATCCTTCTCTTAAGAAATTAACAAACGATTGCGAATCTTCTTACCCAATATCGGGTAATCATAATCCTGCCCTTGCAGCATGCGAATGGCAGCAATGGTGGCAAACACGGCCAGCAGCGGACCCACCAGAAAGAGGATTACACTGATCAGGCCCATTCCCCCGGCCACGGCAGTGACCAGAACACGCGGGTCGCGCAGATTGAGTAATGCATCTGGTGAAGTAAACAGCGGCACCAGCAACGGGAGGCTGAGCGCTACTTCACCCAGGGTAAGCAGCGTGCTGACGATCAACCAGCCTGCCTGCAAGGTTGCCGCCTGGACAACCTGGTAACGCAGCCACGTGGAGCTATTTTTCAACAGTGCCCACACACCTACCGGCACCAGCAATCCAGTGGTCGGGTAGAAAAAAGCACAGTGTGCCATACTGGCCGCCACACGCTCTTCATGCTCTGTTACCAATACGCCTTCTTGCAGTAGATAACGCCGCAATGGACGGCCAATCCATGGGTAATTCCAATCCCGCCCCAGCAGATTGAACACAGCCGCGGCTACCGCCAGCAACAGGTAAAGCAGGTAACACAGCAGTAAAATCACCAGAGCAATACCCACCGCTGCCAGTACAGCTCGCGGTGCAGAGCCGTTTCTATTAATCAAACCAATTACCGGGATCAGCAATAATCCTTCCAGCAGCAGCACTACCTGTACAAAGACCACCAGCAGCATCTGGTAAACCAGCGCCTGCAAGGCTTGCTGAGCAGCATAAGCCGACCGGCTGCGCTGCGCCGTCCATATCAGCACCGGCACGATAAAACCAACGCTGGGGATAAGGATAGCGGCATGCGCCAAAGCTGCCAGATTGCGGTCGGTTTGAGTTACAGAATACATAATTGTCAGATCAGGCCAGCACTTTGGGCCTGGCAGCACGCCAGGCTTCAGATTTTGTACCATCTTCGAAACTCTTGCCAATCCGGAAAAGGATATGCTCTGAGAAATCCGGACCCAGTAACTGTACACCCAAAGGTAAACCATCCGCAGCGATACCGCCAGGTATTGATATACCCGGGATACCTGCGTGGTTAGCCGGGACGGTAAACTGATCAGCATACTGCATTAATACCGAATCGCCGTAAATATCACCCATCGGAAAAGCCGTAGTGGGTGTAGTAGGTGTGAGCAGTGCATCCAAACGGTACTTGCCATTCGGGTCAAAAACCTGGTCGAAATCGCGGCGAATCATACTGCGTACCTTGAGCGCTCGGTTGTAATATTGTTCTGAATACTGAGCAGCGCTGACGTACATTCCCATAAGAATACGTAGTTTAGGTTGCAAGCCAAAACCTTCATTGCGCGTTTTACGATACAGTGCGCGCAGATCATTCTGGGGTTGGGCAGTCCGGTAACCGTACTTGACGCCGTCGTAACGGTGCAAGTTGGAAGCAGCTTCAACCCGGCTGATCACAAAATAGGCCGGGATACCATAACGTGTATTCGGCATAGGCACATTTTCAATGATTTCGGCGCCCAGAGAACGCAGTATCTCGGCAGCCTGATAGACAGGTTCACTTACCTCTGCGCTCAATGGACGTTGTTCCATTTCGCCGCTCTCGGCATCCATATAGGTGATGCGGAAGTAATCAGGAGAAAGCCCAATCCGCAAACCTTTAACGCCTTCATCCAGGGCAGCCAGATAATCCGGAACCGCAATGGCAGCCGCCGTGCTATCCCGCCGGTCGGCGCCGGCAATAGCCTGCAGCATCATGGCCGCATCGGTCACATTGCGCGCTACCGGGCCTGGGCAGTCCAGCGACGAGGCAAAAGCAATTAGCCCATAGCGTGAGACACGCCCATAAGTCGGCTTAACCCCGACTACGCCGCAGAAAGCAGCCGGCTGGCGGATCGATCCAGCCGTATCGGTTCCCAGCGAAAGCGCCGCTTCACCGGCAGCCACCGAGGCAGCGCTGCCCCCCGAAGAACCACCCGGTACCCGGCTTGTGTCCCAGGGATTGCGTGTGCTGGGCTGAAAAGCCGAGGATTCGTTGGAAGAGCCATAGGTAAACTCGTCCAGATTAACCTTGCCCAGCATCACCGCGCCATGGGCTTCCATTCTTTCCACCGCCGTGGCGCTATAAGGCGCTTTAAAATTCGCCAGAATTTTGGAAGCGGCCGTAGATGGGGTATCCTTGACGCAGAAAATATCCTTGGTGGTAAAAGGCACCCCTGCCAGCAAGCCGGTCTCTTCGCCGTTGGCTAATTTGGCGTCTACAGCGGCAGCCTGTGCGCGTGCGCGGTCGGCTGTCAGCGTAATAAAGGCATGCACTGTTTCCTGGTCCGCACCGGTCAGTTCACCATTATTAAGGGCACCGGGGCGTCCGTCCACCGCGTCTACACGTGCCAGACAGGCATTGGTAACCTCTAGCGCCGAAACCTTTTTTTGGCGCAGCAATAAATTTATTTCATGAGCAGAGAGATCGCAAAGTTCCATGGTTAATCCAGTTTCTCGTGGGGAATATCCGGCACCACAATCAGGTGGTCGGCTACCTCGGGTGCCTGGGCTAATATTTCATCCGGATTGGAGAAAGGACGCCATTCATCCGCGCGCAATTGTGGGCTGCGTTCCAGTGGGTAGGGCACACCGTGTGCGGTGATTGGCATATCAACCTCCAACGGGATCGCTTCCAACTCATGAATAGCCTTCAACTGCTGGTTAAGTTCATGGCGTAAGTACGTTGCCTGGGTTTTATCCAATTCCAACGCAGCTAATGTAACGAGGTGGTTAAACACTTCGACGGTAATTTCATCACTCATGGGCACTTCCTATTTAAAAGGATATAGTATCGCTCCCAATTATAGAATATTCCCCGCATCTTGTCACCCTAACCAACAACATCGGCCCGGGCTGAAGGGTAGAAACCGGTTCTCGGCTGAAAAATCAGAATTTACTGCCAGGTATAAAATTTTGCACCGAAACGTCTATGAATCCGCAACAGGTGTAAATGTTTCCGTGGGAGCCACATTTGGGTCTAATGTCACAGTTGGCGTAGACGTACTCATTGGGGTCAGTGTCTCCGTCGGTGTCATTGTTACTGTTGAGGTAAGTGTCTGAGTTGGTGTTAAAGTGGGAGTAAAGGTATTGGTGGGGGTGGCCGTGTTGGTCGGTGTCGGAGTCCATGTGGACAGAATGAAACTGGTTGGAGATGACAATGGCGTAGAAGAAGGCCGCAGCGTCGCGGTAGCCTCATCAGGCAGCACAACCCCACCTGATGGGGTATTGGTCCACACCTGGGGTAATGAACGCAGGGTAGCAGTAGGGCTTGGCAAAACAATCAACTCAGGTAGTGGAGGAGGAGCAAACGGATTTAAGGCGGAATTGGGATTGTAGAAAATCTGCAAAAACACAATTCCTAGTAACAGTGTTACTAACAGTGTCATCACCGTTAAGAAATTCCAAATTGTGTCTTTCATAGACTTCCCTTCCCTTTAAATAACAACACGAGGCGCTCCATTTACCCGCCGTTTTTGTCAGTATATACCATATTAACAACCTGTCAAGTATTGTTGGACAGCGAAGTGTAGAGAACGTGTATCATCTGTCGCCTATTTCAAATTTCATTTGCAACCTTTCTCCATATCCCTGCGTATATGAATATGAATTTCAAAATATAGGAGAGTTTTAAATGAAAAACCGTTTTCTCATCTTTGTCATTTTAGGCATATTAGCCTTAACCTCACTGGCCTGCAGTGTCAGTGGGATAAACGTCAACTTCAATAATGAATCCGTGCGCGGTTCCGGTAACCTGGAAAGTGAAACCCGTGAAGTCAGCGGTGTTACTGCCGTTTCGCTTACTGGTATCGGCAACCTCAGGATCGAATATGGTGACGAAGAAAAACTTGTCATCGATGCCGAAGATAACCTGCTGCCCTACATTACCAGCGAAGTACGCAACGGCGAACTGATCCTGGGAACTCAGGATGATATCAACATCAGCCCCACTGAAAAAATCAACTACCTGCTGGTTGTCACGCAGGAATTGGAAGAACTGAGTGTTTCCGGGTTGGGCAATATTGAAGCCCCCGCCCTCACTACCGCACGCCTGGATCTCAATGTATCCGGCGCTGGTGATATCGAACTGGACGGTTTGACTGCCGATGAACTGAACGTCAACATCAGTGGTTTAGGTTCCATCTTTGTAGATGAAGGTCAAATCGATTTCCAGGAAATTGAGATCAGTGGTTCAGGTAAATACGAAGCTGAAGATGTGGAAAGCCGCGAAGCACGCATCCGCATCGGTGGGCTGGGCAGCGCAAATGTCTGGGTAACCGATGAACTGGATGCCGGAATATCCGGAAGCGGCAATATCGAATACTATGGTCAACCCAGCGTACGTCAGGACATCAGTGGATTAGGCAAACTGCGCAGCCAGGGCGAACACTAAACTTAAACCAGGAATAATAAGGAGACCCGTCATGTTTGACAGAATCTTACGTGCCATTAAACTGGATCCCACCCTCTATCGCGAAGTTGCCAAAAGTGAAAACTTACTCAGCGAAAGCGTTATCATAGTCATCATTGTTGCCGTTGTTTCCGGTATCGGCAGCCTGGCTGGTTCAAGCCGTCCTCTGACCGCCTTCATCATGGATCTGTTCAACAATCTGATCTTTGGCTGGCTGCTCTGGTCATTGGTGGCTTACTTTGTCGGAACAGCATTTTTTGATGGAAAGAGCAGTATCAATGAAATGCTGCGCGCCATTGGCTTCGCCAATGCACCGCGCCTGCTCGGCCTCTTTGGCTTCATCCCCTGTGTCGGTTGGATCATTGTGCTGATCGGAGCCATTTTCAGCCTGATCGCCGGCGTCATTGCCATACGCGAGGCTATGGAATTCGACACGGATAAAGCCATCATCACTGCCATCGTCGGGTTTGTACTGTATGCCATCAGCGCTTCCGCCATCCGCATAGTCTTTTCCGGGTTGAGCTTACCCTTTCTGTCCAATTTTTAACAAATTATGCTTCACCCGGACAAATACCCCCAGGCAAAATTACCTGGGGGTATTATTTTTCTTGAATCTCCTCAAAAATCGGGACCTCAGTTTCAAGGTCCAGAATACAGACGCTGCGCGATTGGTAATGGGTACCACCCAGGGCGCCTGGGTTAATCACCCGTGTATGGCCAATGCGCTGGTTCTGCCTGCGGTGGGTATGCCCGGTGAAAACATAATCCAGGTCACTATGTAACATTTCATCCAAAATTCTCGGGATATGTCCATGGGTAACGCCCATTCGTTTTCCCCCCAATTCAAAATAACAGCCAAAACCGCCCATATTTTGCGGTTGAAAACCCTTAAGCATCCCCAGTAATTCCCCGTATGCAAAATCGCCATTGCCAAAAGCGCATACCAGGCGATACTCACACAACCATTGTAATGTCTCCACTTGGGTAAAATCCCCACAGTGAACCAATAAGTCCACATGCTCTCTTTCAAACACGCCCATGGCCTTTTGCAGGTTGTGCAGGTGATTATGCGTATCGGAAAGAATACCTATTTTCATAATGCCTGAAATTTTAGCACGAACGCATCAAATTTACGAATAGGTGCAAGAAAATATGGACAAGGGTAAGTCTTTTGCGGACCAGAAAGAATCATCAGGGAAAGAAATTTTTGCTGTTTCTGGCCCCGTTGCCGGGCATTCAAAATATTGCTTTGGATGACAAACTGTTTTTTGTGTTTAACCCCCGCATCGCGCTATCCTATATATGTCGCAATTATTCATCCTCGTACCTGATAATTATCTTTGTCATTTTATTTTATACAATATTAAAAATATTGTTAGTATATAGGATATATATTGTGGGAAATTAATATTGTATTAATTTGACCGGATTGATATAATTTGAGTCTATTCTCATAGTATTTTAATGAAGGGAGGGACTTGCTTTTTTATAAAGATACCCATGCTATTCACCCATAAATGAATAAAATTTTTTAGAGGAGAGTTTTATGACAAAAAAGACAATCAAATTGCTGGCAATGTTCGCCGTCCTTGTGATGGCTGGCCTGTTACTGGCTGGATGTGCCCAGG